>NZ_JACHNH010000001.1:0-1200000 GCF_014205335.1 Amorphoplanes digitatis
ACGGACCGTTCCAGTTCATTCTCGTCACACACGGTCACCACGACCACGTCGACGGCGCCGCCCGCCTCTCCGAGATCCTGGGCGGGGTCCCGGTGCTGGCGGCCGACCCCCGGCACGGCGTCGCCGCGGAGCCGCTGGATCGCGCGGGCACGCTCGGCGTCGGCGGCCTGGAGCTGCGCGTGCTGGACACGCCCGGGCACACCGCCGACTCCGTGTGCTTCGTGGCGGACTGCGCGGGCGAGCGCGTCGTGTTCACCGGCGACACCATTCTGGGCCGCGGCACGACGGTGGTGGCGTGGCCGGACGGCGACCTGGCCGCGTACCTGACGAGCCTCGGTGCGCTCACGGCGTACGAGAAGATCTTGATGCTGCCCGGGCACGGCCCGGCGCGGGCCGACTGCGCGGCGGTCGCGCGGTCCTATCTCGACCACCGCCGTGAGCGGCTCGCTCAGGTGAGAGCCGCGGTCGCGGCCGGAGCCGGCTCCGCGGCGGCGGTCGTCGACGCCGTGTACCCCGACATCGCACCCGGTGTCCGTTTCGCGGCCGAGTGGTCGGTGCGCGCGCAACTCGAGTACCTGAGGCGGGAATCACAGCGACCCCTGGAACAGTTGGACCCGCTGTGACCTGTCCCGTGTGTGGAACCGTCGCCGTGCCCGGTGCCCGTTTCTGCCACAACTGCGGTGCCGCGCTGCCCGCTGCCGCCACTCTGCCCGCGGCGGAGCGGCGGATCGTCACCGTGCTCTTCGGCGACCTCTCCGACTTCACGTCCTGGTCCGAGGATCTGGACCCCGAGCGGGTCGGCGCGGTGACCGACCGGGTGCTCGCGGCGCTCGCGGGCGCGGTCAAGACCTTCGGCGGCCACGTCGACAAACTCACCGGCGACGGCATCATGGCCGTCTTCGGCGCGCCGGTCGCGCACGAGGACGACGCCGAGCGAGCCGTGCGGGCCGCCCTGAGCATGCAGCGCGCCGTGCGGCGGGTGCTGGACGACGAGCGCGGCGGCGGCGCCCCGCTGGGCCTGCGGGTCGGCCTCAACACCGGCGAGGTCGTCGCGGGCATCCAGGCCTCGATCGAGTACACGGTCATCGGCGACACGGTGAACACGGCCGCACGCCTCGCCGACGCCGCCGCGGTCGGCGCGGTCTACGCGGGATCGCGCACCTCGGCCGGCACCCGGCACGTCGCCTCCTGGCGGCAGCTGCGTGCGCTGCGGCTCAAGGGCAAGCGCGAGCCGGTGCCGGCGTACGAGCTGCTCGGCCTGCACGACGCGCCCGGCACCCGGTCCGGCCTCGGCGACGAGGCGCCGTTCGTCGGCCGCGAGACCGAGCTGGGCCGGGTGTCCGGCCGGCTCGCCGAGGTCGTCGACTCCGGCACGCCCCGGGTGATGGTGATGACCGCCGAGGCCGGCATCGGCAAGACCCGATTCGCGGCCGAGGTCAAGCGCTTCGCGGCCGGCTACGACGTCGGCGCGGGCCGGTTCGCCGGGCACACCGGCGCCCGGGTGCTGCGGGCACGCTGCCGCGCGTTCGGCGAGCGCCGCCGCTTCGCGCCGCTGGCCGACCTGGTCCGCAAGTCCGTCGGCCTGCCGAAGGACGTGGCGTCGACGATCACCCGCCCGGTCGTCGAGGAGCGGCTGCGCAAGCTCGCCACCCGGCTCGGCCGCGACGGCGGGGCTCCCGAGATCGACATCGAGCGGCTGCTCGCGCTGCTCGGCTACGGCGAGACGCCGGTCAACCCGGTCGGCCCGGCCGCGGTGGCGGAGTACCAGCCGACCGGCGGCGCGCGGCCGGAGACGGAGACCATCCCGATCGCGGTCGCGGGGCTGCTCAGCGCGCTGGCCCGGGAGGCGCCGCTGGTCGTCATCGTCGACGACCTGCACGACGCGACCGCCGAGACGATCGACGCGCTGGGCGCGGTGCTCTCCCGCCTGGACGGGCCGGTGGTCCTGCTGCTGCTCGGCCGCCCGGAGCTGGTGCGCACCGCCGGCGCGCTGACCCGGCTCGCCGACGCCGAGATCCACACGCTGCCGCCGCTGCGCGGCGCGGACGCGGCCCGGCTGCTCACCTCATACCTCAACGGCGGCAAGCTGCCGCAGCCCGACGCGGACCGGCTGCTCGCCACCGCGCAGGGCAACGCGTTCTACCTGGCCGAGCTCGTGACGCTGCTGATGGAGCGCGGCGCGCTGACGCCGGCCGTCGGCGCCAACGCGGCCGGCAAGTGGCACCTCGCGGCCGGCTCGATGGGCAGCCAGCTGCTCTCCCGCGACCTCGCCGCGGTCCTGGCGGCCCGCATCGACGCGCTGCCGACCGAGCCGCGCTCGGTGCTGCGCGACGCGGCCGTCGTCGGGGACACCGTGCCGACCGGCGTCATCGAGGCTCTGCGCGAGCGGCGTGCGCCCACCGACGCCCGGCCGGGTGCGGTCGCGGCCGTCGAGCTCGAACGCGCGGTCGACGAGCTGTTGCAGCGCCGCATGCTGCACCGCGTCCGCGGCGGATACGCCTTCAGCACGCCGCTGATGCGCGAGGCCGCGTACGCGGGGCTCGGCAAGGCCGACCTCGCCGACCGGCACGCGTACCTGGCGCGCTGGGCGGCGCCCGAGACCGTCACGGCACTCGGCTACGACGGCGCCGGGCGGCTCAGCCTCGGCGAGAACGAACGGGACGCGTTCGTCGCCACCCACGCCGAGTGCGCGGTCGAGCTGGCCGACGCCGTGCGGCTGCGCCCCGACGCCGCCGCCCGCGACGTGATCCCGCTGGGCGTCGCCGCACTCGGCCGGATGGCCCGGCGGGCGCTTGCCAAGATCGAACCGGCCGCCTCCATCCAGTACGCGGAGCGCGCCGCCACCATCGCCCGCGACGGCCTGCCCCTCTCCGACCAGCTGGTGCACGCCCGCGCGCTGCTGCGGCTCGGCCGGGCGTCGGAGGCGCTCGCATACGGCGAGAAGATCGCCGCGAGCGCGGACGAGGAGCCGGTGTGCCGCGCCGAGGCCCTGCTGGTCGTCGGCCGCGCGGAGGAGGCGCTCGGCGACACCTCGCGGGCGATCGCGGCCTGGCAGCAGGCGCTGGACGTCGCCACCGCGGCCGAGCTGGCGCCGGAGCGCGCCAACGCCATGCGCCGGCTCGGCATGGCCGACTTCCTGGCCGGCAAGCTGAGCCAGGCGAGCAGCCGGTTCGCGGCGGCCTACCAGGTGACGCTCGCGGCGGGCGACCGGCACGGTCAGGCCTGGGCGCTGCAGAACCTGGCCTGGGTGACCACGACCCGGGGCGACTTCGCGGGCACGGACGCCGTTCTCGGCCGCGCCGCCCGGCTCTTCGCCGAGCTGGGCGACCCGGTCGGGCGGTCCTGGCTGCGCGGCACGACCGCCTTCGCGCGGCTGCTGGCCGGCCGGCTGCACGAGTCGCGGCGGCTGGCCCGGATCTTCCTGCCCTTCGGCGACCGCGTCGGCGAGGGCTGGGCGGTGGGCACGCTGCGGGCCGTCGAGGCGTACGCGGCCGCCGAGCTGGGCGACCTGTCCGAGGCGGACGCCGAGGCGCGCCGGGCGTACCGGGACTTCGCGGCCGTCTCCGACGACTGGGGCCGCGGGCTCGCGCTCGTCGTGCGCGGCGCGATCGCCCGGGGCCTCGGCGAGCCCGAGCACGCCGAGGACCTGCTCACCGACGCGCTCGAGTTCGCCGCCCGCACCGGGCACCCGCTGCTGCTGGGCATGGCCGGCACGCTGCGCGGCTTCGTGGCGCTGCACCGCGGCGACGTCGAGGCGGCCGAGGCCGACGCCCGCCGGGTGATGATCGCGGTGGAGCCGCACAATCCGCTCGCGCCGGCACAGGTCGGTCCGCGGGTGCTGCTCGCCGAGGCGCGCCTGCGCGCGGGCGACGCCGCGACGGCGGTCGGGCTGCTCGCGCCGATCGCTAGCGACACCGGCGGCTCGCTGCTCTTCTCGCGGCGGCAGTCGCTCGTGTCGTACGCGTCCGCGCTGCTCGCCGACGGGCGGATCGATGACGCGGCGACGTGGATCCGGCGCGCCCGGGAGGTTCCGGCCGAGGATGTGCGCAGCGGTGTCATCGCGGCGATGGTCCTCGCCCGGGTGAATGCGGCGGCCGGCGCGATGGCCGAGGCCAGGGTCGCCGCGGAGGAGGCGGTGCTGCTCGCGCACTCGACAGAGCAGCTGAGCGAGCGGGTCTCCGCCGAGGAACTTCGCGACGCGTTGGCACATTCCACGGTGGAACCGCCGGAATCTGTCGCGTACGCGTCTGACGTGCCCGGATGAACCCGACCAACGGTCGCGTATTTTCTAATCCGTGACCGACACTCCGCCCGGCCGTCTGCCCGCGCCATACGTGCCAGGCATGTCCGGCTTGTCGGTAATGGCCCGAGGTGGGTACGTGACCGTCTACCGCGCCACTCAGGATTCGGTGGGCCGTGACGTCGCCATCAAGGTCGAGAACCGGACCCTCGACAACGCCCGGGACCAGGCACGGTTCCTGCGCGAGGCGAAGGCCGCCGGGCGGATGTCCTCGCACCCGCACGTCGTCGACCTCTTCGACGTCGGCGTCACCGTCGACCAGCACCCGTACCTGATCATGGAGCTCTGCGACGGGTCGTACCTCGACCGGATGCGGGTCTCCCCGCTCGCCGCCGCCGAGGCACGCGACCTCGGCGTCAAGATCGCCGACGCCCTGGTGCACTCGCACGCCAACGGGGTGCTGCACCGCGACGTCAAGCCGGCCAACATCCTGTACTCGCACTTCAACCCGGCCGTGCTCGCCGACTTCGGGCTGGCCGTGCTCGGCGAGATGCGCGACTCGTCGGTCACCCTCGAGGTGCTCACCCCGGCCTACGCGCCGCCGGAGATGTTCTCGCACGCCGACCCGTCCGGCGCGGTCGACGTCTACGCGCTCTGCGCCACCCTCTACGCGGTGATGCACGGCCGGCCGCCCCGCTGGGACACCGAACGCAGCCCCAGCCTCATCACGCTGATGGACCTCTTCCACCAGCCGATCCCGGAGCTGCCGGGCGTGCCGCGCGCGCTCACCGAGATCCTCCGGTACGGGATGGCGAACGATCCCCGGGCCCGCCCGACGGCGGCGCAGCTCCGCGAGCTGCTCACCGGGCTGCACCTCGGGCCGGCCGGCGGGCAGCCGGCGCCGACGATCTACCGCGCCTCGACGTTCCAGCCGCCGGTGCCCCGGCCCATGCCGCTGGATCCGCGGCCGCGCCCGCCGGTGTCGCCGACCCGCGACGTGCAGGGCGAGGACGAGACGCCGACCGTGCACACCGACCCGCGCAAGCGCGGCAAGCGGAAGTGGCTGTTCGGCGGCTTCGGGGTGTTCCTGCTGCTGGCGGCCTCGGTCGGCGGTGCCCTGCTGGCCTCGTCGCAGGGGCCGAAGATGCGTTCGCTGGCCGGCCGGCTCTCGGGGCCCGCCGCCTCCACCGTGCCGGTCGCGCTGTCCCGCCTGCCGGGCTGCGCCGTCGGCAAGGCGTACTGCCCCGACGAGGTCGAGTGCTACACCCGGCGTACCGACAGCGGCCCGATCGCGCGGCGGGTCGCCTGCTCGCTGCCGCACAGCTGGGAGGTCTTCGCCATCGGCGAACTGCCGAACGGCGTGCGAGCGGAGGACCGGATCGCGGTCACCGCCGACCGGACCGTGCGCAAGGTGTGCAGCCGGGCGACGTTCCGCCGCACCACGACCCGCACCGACAGCTCCGAGTGGGCGCTGTCGGTGCTGCCGCCGACCGCCGCGGACCGGGTGTTCCGGTGCCTGGCCGGCCAGGGCGCCGACCAGCTACGCGGGCCGGTGCTGGCCCGCGGCTGAGCCTCACTCGGGGCTTACTCGGGGTCGAGGACGGCCAGCAGCTCGCCCGTGTCGACCTCCGCTCCCGGGCGTACCGGCAGCGAGGCGACCACCCCGGCCGACGGGGCGTGCACCGGGTGTTCGAGCTTCATGGCCTCCAGCGTGAGCAGCAGCTCGCCGGCCCGCACCCGCTGGCCCGGCACCACCAGCACCCGGCGCACGGCACCGGGCAGCGGGGCGATCAGCGAGCCCTCGGTGGCCTCCGGCGAGGGCAGCGGGAAGCGGGACAGCTCCCGCAGCGTCACCGAGCCCTCCGGGCTGTCCACGTAGGAGATGTCGCCGACCCGGTGCACCTTGAGGCTCAGCCGGATCCCGTTGACGTCGAGGTCGACCCGGCCGCCGTCGGCGTGCACGACCATCGTCGGCGGATGGTCGTCGAGCGTCGGTGCCTGGCCGAGGCCGGCGAGGTCCAGCTCCTCCGGGTCCACCGAGCGCACCCACCAGCCGGCCAGCTCGCCGTGCCGGTTCATCCGGTAGCCGACCTCGACCGGGCCGGCCGGGCCGTCGTAGACGGCGGTCTGCGAGCCGGACGGCACGTTGCGCCAGCCCGAGGGCAGCGAGGCGAGCACGGGCGCGATCGCCCGCCGGGCGGCGGCGCCGGCGAGCGCCGCGGCCAGGCACGAGATCCGCACCGCGTCCACGGAGGAGAGCAGCGGCGCGAACACCTCGGGGTGCCGGTCCAGGAAGCCGGTGTCCACGTCGCCGGCCCGGAACGCCTGGTGCCGCAGCACCCGGACGAGCAGGTCCCGGTTGGTGACGACGCCGTGCAGCTGGGTCCGGGTCAGCGCCGACGCGAGCATCCGCGCCGCCTCCTGCCGGGTCGGCGCCCAGGCCACCAGCTTGGCCAGCATCGAGTCGCCCTGCAGGCCGACCACCGAGCCGTCCGTCACGCCGGTGTCCAGGCGCAGCCCCGGCTGCGGCAGCGGCCGGAAGGAGCCCGCCACATCGGGTACGCCGAACCGGTGCAGGGTGCCGGACGCGGGCAGCCACGCGTACGCGGGATCCTCGGCGCAGATCCGCACCTCGATGGCGTGCCCGCGGATCGGCGGCGGCCCCGGCATCGGCAGGTGACCGCCCTCGGAGACGAGTAGCTGGAGGCGGACCAGGTCGTAGCCGGAGACGCACTCGGTGACGGCGTGCTCCACCTGGAGGCTCGGCGTCAGCTCGAGGAACCAGAAGTCGCCCTCGGAGTCGAGCAGGAACTCGACCGCGCCGGCGCCCACGTACCCGATGGCCCGGACCGCGATGATCGCCGCCCGGCACAGCTCCTCGCGCAGCGCGGGGTCGACCGCCGGCGACGGCGTCTCCTCGATGATCTTCTGGTAGCGGCGCTGCACCGAGCACTCGCGCTCGCCGAACGGCACCACCGCGCCGTGCGTGTCCGCGATGATCGGCACCTCGATGTGCCGGACGTTCTCCACGTACGGCTCGCAGAAGATCTCGTCGCCGATCTCCTGCCGGGTCGAGGCCACCGCCTCGGCGAGGGTGTGCGGGTCGCGCACGACCCGCATGCCCTGGCCGCCCCGGCCGCTGTCCGGCTTGATGAGCACCGGGAAGTCGGTGATCTGTTCCGGGTCGGTCGCGGTCGGTAGCACCGGGACGCCGGCCTCCGCGACCACGGCCTTGGTCTCGATCTTGCTGTGCAGCATGCCGAGCGTCTTCGCCGGCGGGCCGACCCAGATCATTCCGGCGTCCGCGACCGCCGCGGCGAACTCCGGGTCCTCGGCGAGCGCACCGTCGCCGGGATGGATGGCGTTCGCGCCGGCCCGGCGGGCGGCGGCGATGATCAGGTCGCCGCGCAGATACGTCGAGGCCGCGGTGCCGCCGGAGAGGTGGACGGCGTAGTCCGCCTCCGTGACGTGCTGGGCATCGGAATCGGCATCGGAGTAGACGGCGACCGTCTCGATGCCGACCAGGCGGCAGGTGGAGAACACCCGGCGGGCGATCTCGCCGCGGTTGGCCACCAGAAGACGTCGGATCACGGGTCTGCCTCTCAGAACTTCAGGGACTTACTTCAGGGTCGGAAGACGCCGACGTGCTCGGCGCCCTCGACGGCCGCGCTGTGCACCGCGGACAGGCAGAGCCCGAGCACCGTGCGGGTGTCACGGGGGTCGATCACGCCGTCGTCGGGCAGCTTGCCGCCCGGGCCCGAACCCTCCACGGGTCGCTCCACCGGCCAGCTGAACAGGAACCGCGGCTCGTAGGCCCGGCCGTAGATGCCGCCGGCCTCCTCGGCGGGGGTGCCGCCGATCATCAGGGTCAGGTGCGGCACCGTCGACTTCGCGACGGCGTGCACCAGCGGGGCACCGTGCCGTACGTCGGCGGCCTCGTGCGCCTCGGCGGCCTGCGCGCCCGTGTACTGCACGAACAGCAGCGAGGTCGCGGTGGCGTTGGCCAGCTGGATGAAGTGCACGGCCTTCTGGGTCTCGGCCGGCGAGAACGCCCCGCCCAGGTTGGCGAGCACGCCGATCGGGTAGCCGTGCAGCTCGCCCCAGCCGGTCACCAGCGCCGTGCCCTGCGTCGGCTTGAACTCGTCGAAGTCGCTGCCGTCCAGGATCCGGGCGAGCACCTCGCGCGGCTCGAACACCGTCGCCGGGTCGGCGCCGGCCATGGTCAGCAGGTCCTCGGCGTCGTACTTCGGCGGGTTCGGCATGCAGTGCCGCGGCGCGGGGCCGCGCTTGCGCCAGTTGAACCGGCGCACGCACTGCCGGGCCAGCCGCAGACCGTCCCGCTCGTCCTCGGCCAGCTGGTCGGCCGGGCCGGTGACCCCGGCCGGGACGGTCGGCGTGCTGCGCACCTCGGGCGCGGGCCGCCCGTTCGCCCCGGCCACGCGGACCGGCTGCGGGTGGATGGTGAGCATCTTCGCGTGCCCGCGCACCATGATCGTGTAGTCGGAGAGCGCGGGCAGGTAGGCCGCGTCCCCGGTCGTCGCCCCGAAGACCACGCAGACCGTCGGCACCCGGTCCGCGGTGAGCTGGCTGAGGTCGCGGGCGATGGCGCCGCCCGGCGGCGGACCCGCCGGCGCGGCCGCGCCCGTCGATTCCACGAGATTCACCAGCGGCAGGCGGTTCACCGACGCGATCCGGGCGGCCCGCCTGATCTTCTCGACCGTGTACGGGTTGACGGCGCCGCCGTCCACCGTCGGGTCGTTGGCGATGACCACGCACTCGACGCCCTCGACCACGCCGATGCCGGTGACCACGCTCGCCCCGACCGGGAACTCCGAGCCCCACGCGGCGACCGGCGACAGCTCGAGGAACGGGCTGTCCTGATCGAGGAGCATCTCGACCCGCTCCCGCGGCAGCAGCTTGCCGCGGGCGTGATGCCTGGTGACCCACTTCTCGCCGCCACCCGCGCGCGCCGCCTCCAGCGCGGCCTCGAGCTCGACCAGCCGCTCCAGCATCGCGCTGCGGCTCTCCAGGTAGGCCGGCGTGCGCGGGTCGATCGCGGTGGCGAGCACGGTCACGGGGTCACCTCTGCCGTGCCCGCACGGCTTTCGCTGCGCTGCGTGCCCGCCACCATCTTCAAAGCCCGCGCCCTCTCACCCGTCTAGTGCCTCTCGACCACCTCCGTAACGAGCGGCCGACCGGGTGCGACACGGATCATGGTGTGGCGGCTTTGTCCCCTGATCAGGTGTGCGTACACGCAGTCAAGGGGCCGCCCATAAGGACGGCCCCTGTCGTGCTGGACCTCGTCTCGCCTGGCGGAACCGGAAGGCTCCGCCGGGCGGGTCAGACCCGCGCTCGGCGGGCCAGGCGCTCCGGGTCGAGAATGATGACGCTCTTGCCGTCGAGCCGCAGCCAGGCGCGGGACGCGAAGTCCGCGAGCGCCTTGTTGACCGTCTCCCGCGAGGCGCCGACGAGCTGCGCCAGCTCCTCCTGGGTCAGGTCGTGCGTGACCCGCAGGACGCCGCCGTCCCGGGTGCCGAACCGGCCCGCCATCTGGAGCAGGTTCTTCGCCACCCGGCCGGGCACGTCGGTGAAGATCAGGTCCGCGAGCGCGTCGTTCGTCCGGCGCAGCCTGCGGGCGAGCACCCGCAGCAACTGCTCGGCGATCTCCGGCCGGTTGTTCAACCACGGGCGCAGCGACGACTTCTTCAGTCGCGCCAGGCGCGTGTCGGTTACCGCGGTGGCAGTCGCCGTCCGCGGACCGGGGTCGAACAGCGACAGCTCACCGAGCATGTCCGACGGACCCATGATCGAGACCAGGTTCTGCCGTCCGTCCGCCGCTCGGCGACCAAGCTTGATCTTGCCGGAGAGAACGATGTAAAGGCTGTCACCCGCCTCGCCCTCATTGAAGACGATGTCGCCCTTGCGGAACTCGATCGTCTCCATCTCCTTGGCGAGCGCCTCGGCAGCCTCCGGGTCAACGCCCTGGAAGATCCCGCTGCGAGCCAGTACCTCATCCATCGCTGTACCTCCGACTACGCGTTTTCGCCGCGCACGATCAGTCTAGGCGCACGCGGGCCTCAACCGGGCGGGCACCCCTCAATCAAGATCTCGCAGCGTAACCGGTCGCGCCGCCCGGGTCCGAAGAATCGTCGCTCCCGGTGAGCAATGACCGGCCGTTCGATGGTCGCCCCCGCCCGCCAGCCGACGGTATCGTTCCCGTCGATGAATGCCCAGCCCCCGCGGCGCGGTCTGTTCGGCCGCCCGATTCTCACCGTGACCATCGCCGCCGCCGTCCTCGCGAGCGCGGCACTCGGCGGCGTAGCCCTTGCGGATCGTGGATCCGGAGAGGTCGCCGCCCCGGTCTGGAAGGTCCCCCCGTCCTCGGCCCCCGCCTCGGCGCCCGCCAAGGCCCCCGACACGGAATCCGCGGCGGTCGGTGAGTCGATCACGTTCTCGGCGACCGGCGACATCATCATGGGCAGCGCGCCGAACAAGCTGCCGGCCGGCGACGGCGAGGGCTTCTTCGACTCGGTGAAGGAGGCCCTGAAGTCCGACCTGGTGATGGGCAACCTCGAGCAGCCACTCACCGACGACACCGGCACCTCCAAGTGCGGCACGCCGCCGAGCGACAACTGCTACGCGTTCCGCTCGCCGCCCGCGTACGCCGAGCACCTGGTCGACGCCGGCTTCGAGCTGATGAACACGGCGAACAACCACTCCAAGGACTTCGGCACCCAGGGCTACCGGAACACCGTCGCGGCGCTCGAGAAGGCCGGGCTCAAGCACACCGGCGCGCAGGACCAGATCACCGTCACCGAGGTCAAGGGCGTGCGGGTCGCGGTCGTGGGCTTCTCGCCGTACGCGGGAGCGAACAACCTGAACGACCTGGACGCGGCGCGAGCCGTGATCAAGGAGGCCGCGGGCCAGGCCGACGTCGTCGTGGTGCAGGTGCACATGGGCGCCGAGGGCTCGGACAAGGGCCACGTGAAACCGGGCAACGAGATCTTCTTCCACGAGAACCGGGGCGATCCGATCAAGTTCTCCCACGCGGTCATCGACGCCGGCGCGGACGTGGTCGTCGGGCACGGGCCGCACGTGCTGCGCGGCATGGAGTTCTACAAGGGCAAACTGATCGCTTACAGCCTCGGCAACTTCGCGGGCGGCGGCAGGACGCTCAACAGCGGCGGCGTCCTGAAGTACGGCGGCGTCCTGCACGTCTCGCTGACCCGGGAGGGCGAGTTCGCCGGCGGCAGGTTCCTGTCGACCTTCATGAACTCGGCCGGCAAGCCGGTCCGGGACAGCGAGAACGAGCGCGGCCTCGCCCGCGTCCGCGACCTCACGGCGGCCGACTTCGGTGACACCGCCGCGACCATCGGTGAGGACGGATCCATCGCGCCGCCGAGCTGACGGGTACATGACCCGATGCGGTCGGTGGTGCGACGTACTCTTGCTCGCGTGAGCCGTCCTGTCATCGCCGCCCCCGCCGGTGCGGCCCTGCTCGCCCGGTCGGCAAAGCGCTTCGCGAACGAGACCCCGATCGGACGTAAACGCCGGGCCCGCAAGATGGCCAGAGAGCTGGCCGAGGCGCACCCCGACGCGCACTGCGAGCTCGACTTCGAGACGCCGCTGCAACTCGCGGTCGCGACGATCCTGTCGGCGCAGTGCACGGACAAGAAGGTCAACGAGGTCACCCCGACCGTCTTCGCCAAGTATGTGACCGCGGCCGACTACGCCGCCGCGGACCGCGGCCGGCTCGAGGAGATCCTCCGGCCGACCGGCTTCTTCCGGGCGAAGACCGACTCACTGATCAAGCTGGGCCAGGCGCTGATCGAGCGCCACGACGGCGAGCTGCCCGGCACGCTGGACCAGCTGGTCGCGCTGCCGGGCATCGGCCGCAAGACGGCCAACGTCATCCTCGGCAACGCCTTCGACGTACCGGGCATCACGGTCGACACCCACTTCCGGCGGCTGGTCAACCGCTTCGGCTGGGTGGACGAGGAGGACCCGGTCAAGATCGAATTCCTGGTCGCCGACCTGGTCGAGAAGCGCGACTGGACCATGCTGTCGCACCGGATCATCTTCCACGGGCGCCGGGTCTGCCACGCGCGCAAGCCGGCCTGCGGCGCGTGCACCCTGGCGAAGCTCTGCCCCTCCTACGGCACCGGACCGACCGAGGCGGCGCCGGCGGCGAAGCTGCTCAAGGGCCCGCGCGCCCGGGACCTGGCCGCGCACGCGGGCGTCGACCCCGGGCTGGTGCCGGCCGCGGCCATCACGACGCCGGAAGCGCCGTGAGCCGAGCCCGGAGCCGGCCTGCGCGGTGGCTCACGCCGCCCCTGGCGCTGCTGCTCGCCGCGTGCACGGCGACGGAGGCACCGCCGCGGCAGGACGACGAGGGCACGGCATCACCCTTCGCCGCCTGCGCGGCGCTCACCAAGCCACCGTCTCCGTCCGGGACCGCCCCTTCCGCGACCGGCCCTTCCGGGACCGCCCCTTCCGTAACTGCCCCTTCCGCGAGCGGCCCGTCTGCGGCCGCCCCGGCCGCCGCCGCCCCGGCCGTCGCTGCGGACCTTCCGCCGGTTTCCCTGCCCTGTTTCACGGGTGGGGAGAGCTTTGCGCTCGCGGGGCTGCGCGGGCCGGCCGTGATCAGCCTGTGGGCCTCGTGGTGTCCGCCGTGCCGCGAGGAGCTGCCGTTGATGCAGGAGCTCGCCGACCTGACGGCCGGGCGCCTGCACGTGGTCGGCGTCGACACCCGCGACAGCCGGGACGCCGGCGCCTCGTTCGCCGCGGGCCGGGGGCTGTCGTTCCCGACGCTGTTCGACCCGGACCAGAAGCTGCTCACCGGGCTCGGCAAGGTCAACCTGCCGGTCACCGTCTTCGTCGGCGCGGACGGCCGTCGTTTCGTCTACGCCGGCAAGGCCCTCGACCGGCCGGCCCTCGGCGACCTGGTGCGCGAACACACCGGTGTGACGGTGACCGGGTGAGCAATTCCCAACCAGAGGATTCCGGGGCGTCGACCGCTGCCGGGAGCCGCCGACCGGGCCACGGTGACAAAGGCTCGCTGATCGAGCGCCCGGAAGGACTACCCGGTTGGTGGGAGCCGCTGCTGACCCGGGCCTACTCCGCGCGTACCGAGGACTTCACCCCGCTGCGCACTCCGGCCAGCGGCGGGCGGGCGAGCGCTGTGCTGGTGCTGCTGGGGGAGGACCGCCCCGGCGAGCCCGACCTGCTGGTGCTCCAGCGGGCCGCGACCATGCGCAACCACGCCGGCCAGCCCGCCTTCCCGGGCGGCGCGGCCGACCCGGCGGATCGGGACCCGGCGGCCACCGCCCTGCGGGAGGCCGACGAGGAGGTCGGCCTCGACCCGGCGAGCGCGACCGTGCTGATGGAGCTGCCCGAGCTCTACATCCCGGTCAGCCGGTTCGTGGTGACACCCGTGCTGGCCTGGTGGCACGCGCCGCACCCGGTGCACCCGCGCGAGCCCGCCGAGGTCGCGCACGTCGCCCGGCTGCCGATCGCCGAGCTGGTCGACCCGGAGAACCGGATCCGGGTACGGCACCCGAGCGGCTGGGTGGGACCCGCCTTCCAGGTACGGGGGATGCTCGTCTGGGGCTTCACCGCCGGCGTCATCTCGGCCCTGCTGGACATGGCGGGCTGGGCCCGGCCGTGGGAGCCCGGCCGGCTCATCAGACTGCCCGATACCCCGGTCGCGGTGCCGTCCGCCTCGGATGAGGTGGTTACGTGACTGTCACTTCTACTCTGAGCGAGTGCATGTGGTCGATGGATTCCTGATCCTGCTCATGCTGGTCTTCGCCATCAGCGGCTACCGGCAGGGTTTCGTCATCGGGGCGCTCTCCTTCGGGGGCTTCTTCAGTGGTGCCCTGATCGGCCTCCAGGTCGGCCCGCTGATCGCCAACCAGTTCACCGACGACACCGTGCGGCTGGTCGTCTCGCTGGTCTCGATATTCGCTCTGGCCGTGCTCGGCCAGACCCTGGCGGGCTGGCTGGGCACCAGGCTGCGCCACTCGATCTCGAGCCCGCCGCTACAGCGGCTGGACGACGCGGGCGGCGCGGTGGTCTCGCTGGTGGCCGTGCTGCTCGTCGCGTGGCTGATCGCCGTGCCGCTGGGCTCGACGCCGTTCCCGGCCATCAACAAGCAGGTGCGCAGCAGCGCCGTGCTGAACGGCATCAACACGCTGATGCCGGAGCAGGCGCAGGCGCTCTCGGCCGGCCTTCGCGAGTCGCTCAACACCAACGGCTTCCCGGACGTCTTCGGCGGCCTGGCCCGCACCAACGCCCGCGAGGTCGCGGCGCCGGATCCGGCGCTGGCGAAGTCGCAGGTGGTCGTCAACTCCCGGCGTTCGGTGATCAAGGTGCTGGGCACCGCACCGAGCTGCTCGCGCCGCATCGAGGGCTCGGGCTTCGTCTACGCCGACGAGCGCATCATGACGAACGCCCACGTGGTGGCGGGCACCCGCAACGTGCAGGTGGAGACCGCCGACGACCGGCTGGACGGCAAGGTGGTGGTCTACGACCCGGAGCGCGACCTTGCGGTCATCTACGTGCCGGGCCTGCGCGCGCCGGTGATGCCCTTCGTCAAGAAGCAGGCGGCGACCGGCGCGAACGCGATCGTGCTCGGCTACCCGCTGGACGGCCCCTACAACGCGCAGTCGGCGCGGGTCCGCGACGTCAGCAACATCACCGGCCCGGACATCTACGACTCGGGCGACGTGACCCGGGAGATCTACACGATCTTCGCCAAGGTCCGCAGCGGCAACTCGGGCGGTCCCCTGGTCGCCCCGAACGGCGACGTGCTCGGCGTGATCTTCGCGGCGGCTGCGGACGACCAGACCACGGGCTTCGCGCTGACGGCGTCGGAGGCAGCGGGCACGGCCAACCTGGGCGTGGCACGCACCCGGGGCGTCAAGACCGGCGATTGCGCCTGAGACCGACCCGGTAGCCGCGCCCGGTAGCAGCTACCTGACCGCGCTCCCGGATCCCGCGGCGGTGGATGGCAGAACCGCCCGGGTCTGCCCGGCGCGGCCTCGCGGTCCGACTCGGCTTCGTTCGTCGGGCGCGGCCTCGCGCGGTCTGGCTCAGCTTCTTCGGTTGGGCGTGGCCTCGCGTGGTCTGGCTCGGCTTCTTTGGTTGGGCGTGGCCCCGCGTGGTCCGAGTCGGCTTCCTTCGTCGGGCGCGGTCTGGCTCGATTTCTTTCGTCGGGTGGGGTCAGGCGAGGCTGGCGAAGCGGCGGAAGGTCAGCAGGGCCGCCACCACCGACACCAGGAACAGCACGCCGGCCGCCCACCAGCCGCGACCGGCGGCCGTGACGTTCATGTCGCCGGCCCGGGCCGCGGAGCCCGCGTCGGCGCCCGGGGCCTTGGTGCCCACCGCGGCCGCGGTGTCCGGCGCCGACTGGGCCTGGCCCGACACCGGGGCGTTGCCGAAGCGTGCGATGCCCGGCGAGGCCGTCGTGTCCAGCGGGTTGCGCAGCACCGTCGGGATCTCGGCCGTCAGCGCGCCCGTCGGGTCGATCATGCCGTAGCCGTACTGGGAGTCGTGGCCCTTCGGGCCGCGGTCCTTCGCGGTCTTGACGATGCGGTTGACCACCTCACCCGCGGACATGGTCGGCCAGCGCGAGCGGACCAGGGCCGCCGTGCCCGAGACCATCGGCGCCGCGAAGCTCGTGCCCTGCACCCGCCAGTAGCCGTCCGGCCGGGCGCCGACCAGCTGCGTCGCCGGTGCCGAGACGACCGTCTCCTTGCCGGTGATCGAGCCCGACCACAGGACGTCGCCGTCCTTCTCCATGCCCGCCACCGCGATGACCCCCGGCTCACGGGCCGGGTACCAGACGCCGGTGGTGGAGGAGGCCGAGGCGCTCGCGTTGCCCGTGCAGGCCACCACGACCACGTCCTTGGCGAACGCGTAGTCCAGCGCTGCGGCCAGGGCCGGGCTGCTGCCGTTTCCGCCGAGGGAGAGGTTGACGACCCGGGCGCCGTGGTCGACGGCCCAGCGGACGCCCTTCGCCACGATCATCGCGTCGTCGTAGCGGTTCTCCCGGTCGAGGACGCGGATCGGGAGGATCTTCGCCTTCGGGGCGATGCCGACCACGCCGGCGTCGTCGTCGCCGCGGCCCGCGATGATCGCCGAGACCGTGGTGCCGTGGCCGACCAGGTCGGTGTCGCCGTCGCCGCCGGCATCGACCAGGTCGAGGCCGGGCAGCACCTGACCCTGCAGGTCGACGTGGTCGGCGTCGACGCCGGAGTCGATCACGGCGACGATGACGCCCGCGCCGGCCGAATACGTCCAGGCGCCGGCGACGTTCAGGGTCTTCAGGTGCCACTGCTCGGCCCGGACCGAGTCACCGATCCAGGGCTCGGGGCTCTCCAGGGGATCCGCGAGCGGGTTGGCGAGCGGCGGCGCGGCGAGCGGTCGTGCCGCGGGCCCGGCCAGTGCCGGTGTCGCGCTCAGGCCGGCGCACAGCCCGGCGGCGGCGGTCGCGGCGGCCAGCCTCAGCGGCAGGCCCCGTGCCCTCACCAACGGGCACCACCGCAGGCCGGGGGACGAGTGGAAGCGTCGCGCCCTGGTCGGCGGGACGTGCTCGTTGCTTCGCTCACTGCGCTCACTGGCGGCATGACCATTCTGGTGAGGGACGGTCGATGGAGGGAGGTTACTCCGAATCCGAGCGTTGTTGCTGAGGTCTGTCGATGCAGATCGCACCGAATGTGTGACGGATCCGCCACGCAGGTTAGTACGGCGGCAGGTGTGACAGCTGAATCAGCCGCACACCTTCACGTCGAGTCATCAGCCGACCACGTCCAGGTGGCATCAGCGTGGGCCGGATCGGGCCGATGAGCGTGCCCTCGTCGCTCGGCCCCGACATCACCAGGCCCGGCGAGGACAGCTCGCGCAGCCGCTGGATGACCGGGTCGTACATCGCCCGGCTCGCGCCGCCGGCCCGCCGCGTCACGACCAGGTGCAGGCCGACGTCGCGGGCCTGCGGCAGGTATTCCATGATCGGCTCGAGCGGGTTTGTCGGGCCCGACGCGACCAGGTCGTAGTCGTCGACGAGCACGAACAGCTCCGGGCCGTTCCACCACGACCGCTCGCGCAGTTGCTGCGCCGTCACGTCGGGGCCGGGCAGGCGGCGCTCCATGTAGCCCGCGACGGACTCCATCAGCTCGAGCGTCTTCTGCGCCTGGATGCCGTACCCGATGCGGTGCTCGGACTCGGGCAGGTCCATCAGGCTCCGCCGGTAATCGACAAGGATGAGCCGGGCCTGCTCGGGCGCGAACCGCCGCATGACCGAGGTGGCGAGCGCACGCAGGAACGAGGACTTGCCGCACTCGGCGTCGCCGAAGAGCAGGAAGTGCGGGTCGCCAGCGAAGTCGATCTCGACGGGCTGTAGGTCCGACTCGGCGATGCCGATCGGCAGGCGCAGGCCGGTCGACCGCGCCAGGTCGATGTCCGCGTACGGCAGGGACGGCGGCAGCAGGCGCACCCGCGGCGCCGGCGCACCGGACCAGTTGGTGGCGATCAGCTTGACCAGCTCGGCCGTCTCGCCGGTCGCGCTCAGCTCGGGGCGCACGGTCAGCAGGTGCAGGCTCTTGTTCTTGTCCGTCGGGTGCTCGACGAGGCCACGCCCTGGCTTCTCCGGCACGTTCACCGCGGACCGCCGGTTGACCATCGAGTCGCTCGGGTCGCCGAGGCGCAGCTCGACCCGGGAGCCGAAGAGGTCGCGGATCGCCGGCCGGTAGTCCATCCACCGCGGCGCGCTGGTGACCACGTGTATGCCGTAGGACAGGCCGCGGGTGGCGATGTCGGTGATGACGCCCTCGAGCTCGTCGTAGTCCTGTCGCAGCGTCGACCAGCCGTCGACCACGAGGAACACGTCGCCGAACGGGTCGGTGTCCGCGCCGTTGTTGAGCCCGGCCTGCGCCGCCCGCCGCCGCCGGTACGACGACATGGAGTCGACGCCGAGCTCGCCGAAGAGCCGCTCCCGGTCGTTGAGCAGGGTGGAGACCTCGCCGACGGTGCGCCGGACGCCGACCGAGTCGAGCCGGCCGTACACGCCGCCGACGTGCGGCAGGTCCTTGAGCGTGCCCAGCGAGCCGCCGCCGAAGTCGAGGCAGTAGACCTGCACCTCGGCCGGGGTGTGCGTGAGCGCCAGCCCGCAGATCAGCGAGCGCAGCGCCGTCGACTTGCCGGACTGCGCGCCGCCGACGACCGCGACGTGACCGGCGCCCCCGCCGAGCTGTAGCCACATCACGTCGCGCACCTGCTCGCGCGGCTTGTCGATCAGGGCGATCGGCACCTGGAGGGCGCCGTGCAGCTCGGGGTTCGCGAAGGCCAGGCCGCGGACCGGGTCGATGGTGATCGGGCCGAGCAGCTCGTCCAGCGCCACGGACGTGTTCAGCGGCGGCAGCCAGACCTGGTGCGCCGGCGGACCCTGGCCGCCGAGCCGGCCCACCATGACGTCCAGCAGGCTCTCGCCCTCCGGGGTCTCCTCGGGCTCGGGCTGGGCGGGCCGCACCGGCTTGGGCGCCGGCAGGTAGTGCGTGGAGTAGGACAGCACCTGCGGTGCCGAGCCCTCGCCGGCCGCGCCGGCGCCGAGGCCGCCCGCCTTGCGGACCGCGCCGGACACGTAGGCGGCCTTGAACCGGATCAGCGGCTCGGTGCCGAACTTGAGGTAGCCGTGCCCGGGCGAGCGGGGCAGCTCGTACGCGTCCGGCACGCCGAGCACGGCCCGCGACTCCAGCGCCGAGAAGGTCCGCAGGCCGATCCGGTACGACAGGTGGGTGTCCAGGCCGCGCAGCCGGCCCTCCTCGAGGCGCTGGCTGGCCAGCAGCAGGTGCACGCCGAGCGAGCGGCCCAGCCGTCCGATCTGGACGAACAGGTCGATGAAGTCGGGCTTCGCCGAGAGCAGCTCGGAGAACTCGTCGCAGATGACCAGCAGCGACGGCAGCGGCGGCAGCGCGGCGCCGCCCGCACGGGCCTTCTCGTAGTCGCGCAGGCTGGCGTAGTTGCCGGCCTTGCGCAGCAGCTCCTGGCGCCGGATCAGCTCGCCGTCGATGGCGTCGACCATGCGGTCGACGAGCGGGAGCTCGTCGGCGAGGTTGGTGATGACGGCGGCGGTGTGCGGCAGCCGGTCCAGCGAGGAGAACGTCGCGCCGCCCTTGAAGTCGACGAGCACGAAGTTCAGTGTCTCGGAGGAGTGCGTCGCGGCGAGCGCCAGCACCAGCGTGCGCAGCAGCTCGGACTTGCCGGAGCCGGTGGCGCCGATGAGCAGGCCGTGCGGGCCCATGCCGTCCTGCGCCGACTCCTTGAGGTCGAGCTCGATCGCGCCGCCGTCGGCGCCGAGGCCGATCGGCACCCGCAGCTTGTCCCGGTTGGGCCGGGGCAGCCAGGCCTGCGCGACGCTGAACGAGTCGGGGTCGCCGAGGTTGAGCAGCTCGGCCAGGCCCATCTCGGCGGCCAGCGGGGTGTCGGAGGACTTCGACATGGCGGCGAGGCGCAGCGGCGCCAGCCGCCGGGCGACCGCCTCTGCCTGCTCCTCGCTGAGCCGGTCCGGCGTGCCGACGTCGGCCGCGTGGTCCATCGCGTACGTGTGCAGCTCGCGCCGCCCCGCGCCGCCCGGCCGCACCTCGAGGACGAGCAGCGAGCGGTCGAGCAGGCGCGGCGGCACGTCGTCGAGGTCGAGCACCGTGACGCCGTCGATGCCGTCGTCGAGCTGGGTGGCGCCCTTGAGGTCGGCGCCGTCCAGCACGATCACGACGTGCGGGCCGCTGGTGCTCACGCCGGCCGGGTTGAACCGGGGCCGGTTGCCGATCACGTCCTCGAGCAGCTTCTCCAGGTCGGGACCGGCGCTGGCGACGAGGCGCACCGGGCCGAGCCGGTCGGTCCGGGACGGGTGCAGGTTGTGCGGCAGCCACTTGACCCATTCCCACATCGCGCGGCGCTCGGGGCCGGCGCAGACGGCGATGATCAGGTCGTCGGGCGCGTGGAAGACGGCGAGCTGGGTGAGCACGGCCCGGGTCAGTGCGCGCGCGTCGGCCGCGCCGGCGGTGCCCTGGCCGCGCATGAAGACGCGCGCGAAGCCGCGCAGCGACACCGCCACCGGCAGGTCCGGCACCACGGAGTAGGCGTCGAGGAACCGGCGCAGCGCGCCCGCGGTCATCGGCTCGAGGTCTTCGAGCGGCCGGGTCACCGGCGGGATCAGCGGGGTGGCCAGGGTCTGCGGGCCGACGGCGAGCCGGACGACGCCGAAGTCGGGATCGGCCGAGCGGCGCTCCCAGACCCGGTGGCTGTCGGCGGTCGACCAGAGCTGCGCCGGGTCGGGATGGCGGTAGAAGAGTCCGATCCGCTGCCGGCTCGCGGTGTCGCGGACCCGGCGGCGCAGGCTGGAGAGGTGGCGCAGGTACTCGCGGCGGGCGGCCATCATCTCGGCCTTCTTCGGCGCGCCGCCGCCGCCGAACGAGGTGGCGAGCATGGCGAGGGAGGAGACGCCGAAGAGGCCACCGACCACGTAGGAGAAGGCGCCACCACCGCCGCGGCCCATCATCATGGCCATCGCCACCGAGCCGCCGAGCATCGGCAGCACCATCATCGCCTGCGTCCAGCGGCCGCCGACCGCCTGCGGGATCTCGGGCGGCGGGTCGACGGCGAGCTCACCGGTCGGGATCTCCGGCGCCGGCCGGCGAGCCGCTCGCTTGATCACCACCGTGCTCATTCCGAACTATCCCCTTCATCCGCAACCACGAGCCTTGTGTGTTAGATCCACATAGGCGGGTGGTGGCATGCCCCGTCCACAGGACCGGCGACCGGTCACCGCGCAGGCCCCATGGTAGGTAAAGTCGCCCTGGTTCCGCAGCCTCGGCATCGTCGACGGGAAATAAACACCATGATCGATCGCACCGGGCGCCACCCAGCCGCGCTGGATCACGGCCCGGGGCGTGCGGGCATGCGAAGGGCGGGTTCAGCATGACCGTTGGTTTGGCACGGGTCACGATCAGTGCACCGCAGCGCCGGGTCGATGTCGCGCTGCCCGAGCACGTGCCGCTCGCCGAGCTGCTGCCCGAGGTGCTGCGGCACGCGGGCGAGGGTCTCGCCGACGACGGCGAGAAGCACGGCGGCTGGCTGCTGCGCCGCACCGACGGCGTCGCGCTCGCCACCTCGCAGGGCCTCTTCCCGCAGGGCGTCCGCGACGGCGAGGTGCTGCACCTGGTGCCGGCCCGCGACAACTGGCCCGAGCTGGAGTACGACGACGTCGTCGAGGCGATCGCCGAGGGCGCCCGGCGCCGCGGCACGATCTGGACACCGGCCGCCACCCGGACCGCCACGCTGGCCGGCTGCGCGGTGCTGCTCTCGTTCGGCCTGATCGCGGTGCTGGTGACCGGGCCTTCCCTGGGCGGCGCGGCCTTCTTCGGGCTCGGCGTCGGCCTGCTGCTCGCGCTCGCCGGCATCACGGCCTCCCGGGCGTACGGCGATGCGCGCGCCGGTGCGGTCCTCGGCGGCTGCGCCCTGCCGTACGCGTTCGCGGGCGGCGCCGCGCTGGTCTCCTCCGGCGACGGCGACCCGGTCGGCGTCCTCGCCCTGCTGCCCTGGATCGGCGGCCCCGAACTGCTCGCCGGGTCCATGGCGCTGCTGCTGGTCGCCGCGCTCTGCGGGGTCGGCGTCGCCGCCTCGTTCCGGGTCTTCGCCGCCGGCATCATGGTCGGCCTGTTCGGCGCACTCGCCGCGCTGACCGGCCTGGTCACCTCGGCGGCCGGCGCCGCGGCCGTGCTGCTGTCGGCGCTGGTCTGCGGCATCGGCGCGCTGCCGCTGCTGGCCATCCGGTTCGGCAAGATGCCGACGCCGCCGGTGACCCTGCCCACCGGCAGCGAGGCCGAGCAGGGCTTCACCGGCGCCGTGGCGGGCAACGCCGCCCTGGACGCCGCGCGGGAGCGCCCCGACCGGGCCCGGGTCTTCGCCGCGGTCAGCCGCACCGAGGAGCTGCTCACCGGCCTGCTGATCGGGCACGCGCTGCTCTGCGCGGGCACGTTCGTGGTGCTCGCCTCGTCCGGCGGGCTCTCCGCGCGGATCCTGATGGGCCTTGCCGTGGCGGCGCTGCTGCTGCGCTCGCGGCTCTTCGTGACGCTGCGCCAGCGGCTGCCGCTGATCTCGGCCGGGCTGTTCGGGCTCTTCGTGCTCGGCCTGGACCTGCTCTGGGGCGCCGGCGAGGCGATGCTGCTCGGCCTGGTCGTGACCACGCTGCTGATGGCGCTGGCGACCGTTGCCGCCGGCGCGACCTGGACCCGCCGGGCACCGTCGCCGTACCTCGGCCGCTTCGCCGACGTGCTGGACACCCTCGCCGTCGTGGCGGTCATCCCGGTGGCCTGCGCCGTCGTCGGCCTCTACGGCATGGCCAGCAACATCAGCATCTGAGCGAACGACAGACCCTGAGCGAACGACAGACGCGGCGGCCGGGCTCCCGCCCTACCGCCGCGTCGCCGTGAACGTCAGTGGCCCTCTTCGTGCTGCTCGGCGGCCTGCGCGCGCTTGAACGACGCGCGGATCTCCTCCTCGGCCTCGACCCGGCCGGTCCAGGTCGCGCCCTCGACCGACTTGCCGGGCTCGAGGTCCTTGTAGACCGTGAAGAAGTGCTGGATCTCCATCCGGTCGAACTCGCCGAGGTGGTGGATGTCGCGCAGGTGCTCCTGGCGCGGGTCCTCGTAAGGCACGCAGAGGACCTTGTCGTCGCGGCCCTTCTCGTCGGTCATCCGGTACATGCCGATCGCCCGCGAGCGCACGAGGCAGCCCGGGAACGTCGGCTCCTGGATCAGGACCAGGGCGTCCAGGGGGTCGCCGTCCTGCCCCAGGGTGCCTTCGATGTACCCGTAGTCGGCCGGGTACTGCGTCGCAGTGAAGAGCGTCCGGTCCAGCCGGATCCGGCCGGTCTTGTGGTCGACCTCATACTTGTTCCGCTGACCCTTGGGGATCTCAACCAAAACGTCGAAATCCATGGTTCGCTCCCTTGTTCAGCCCCGCAGTCGGACCCGGTGGGACGCGGCGACGGAGCGAGGGCGTGACAGAGCCCCCACAGGATCCGCGCGCGCCGGTGTGCCGGATGTTTGTAGTCTCCCCTAAGTCTGACGCCACGTACGGAGGAGGGGCTCGTGGGGAGGCAAGATTCACAGAACACTCCCGAGTACGACGGCGTGTCCGAGCCGGAGAAGGGTCGATCGCCGGTAGGGCGGGCTAGTGTGCCGCCGGCCACGCCGCAGGCTGAGTCGCAGGCCGAGGTGCCGGTCGGCCCGCCGCCCGGGTCGCCCACCAGGCCGCCTGGCGTGTCGCCCGCCGGCCCGCCGCCCATGTCGCCACTCAGGCCGCCCGCCGTCCCGCCGTCTGGGACGCCTGCCGGTCCGCCCCCCGTGTCGCCGCTCAGAGGGCTCGCCGGGCCGCCTCCTGTCCCACCTCCTGGGACGCCGGCCAATCTGCCGCCCGTGTCGCCGCTCAGGCCGCCCGCTGGGGCCCCGCCCGTGTCGCCGCTCAGGTCGTCGGCCGTGTCGCCCGCTCGGCCGCCTGCTGGACAGCAGCCCGGTTCGCCTGCCGGGCAGCATCCCGGAACGTCTGCCGGACAGCAGCCTGGGTCGCCTGCCGGGCAGCAGCCTTGGACGCCTGCCGGGCAGCAGCCCGGAACGTCTGCCGGACAGCAGCCTGGGTCGCCTGCCGGGCAGCAGCCTTGGACGCCTGCCGGGCAGCAGCCCGGAACGTCTGCCGGACAGCAGCCTGGGTCGCCTGCTGGGCAGCAGCCCGGAACGTCTGCCGGGCAGCATCCCGGAACGTCTGCCGGGCAGCAGCCTGGGTCGCCTGCTGGGCAGCAGCCCGGAACGTCTGCCGGGCAGCATCCCGGAACGTCTGCCGGGCAGCAGCCTGGGTCGCCTGCTGGGCAGCAGCCTTGGACGCCTGCTGGGCAGCAGCCCGGAACGTCTGCCGGGCAGCAGCCTGGGTCGCCTGCCGGGCAGCAGCCTTGGACGCCTGCTGGGCAGCAGCCTTGGACGCCTGCTGGGCAGCAGCCCGGAACGTCTGCCGGGCAGCAGCCTGGGTCGCCTGCCGGGCAGCAGCCCTGGACGCCTGCTGGGCAGCAGCCTTGGACGCCTGCTGGGCAGCAGCCCGGAACGTCTGCCGGGCAGCAGCCTGGGTCGCCTGCCGGGCAGCAGCCCTGGACGTCTGCTGGGCAGCAGCCCGGAACGTCTGCCGGACATCCCGGGTCGCCTGCTGGGCAGGAGTCTGGATCGCCTGGTGGGACGCCTGCCGGACCGCCCGCTCGGCCGTTGGTCGGGCCGTGGGTCGGGCCGCCTGCAAGGTCCGTAGCCCGGCCGCCTGCTGCCCCGCCCGCTGGGCCTCAGACTGCCCCGCCTGTCGGGCCTCAAGCCGCCCCGCACGTCGGGTCTCAGGCTGCCTCGGCCGCCGGGCCTCAAGCTGTGCCGCCCGTTGGGTCGGCGGCTGTGGCGCCTGTTCTGCCGCCTGGGTCGCCCGTCAGGCCGGCGGGTGGGCCTCCGCCCGGGTTCTCTGCCGCTCCGCCTGCCAGGCCGGAGGATGGGCCTCCCGGGCTTCCCGCCGCGCCGCCGGCTTCGTCGCCTTCCGGGTTCCCTGCCGCGCCGCCTGCCGCGCCGCCTGCCGCGTCGTCTTCCGGGTTCCGTGCCGCGTCGCCTGCCGCGTTGCCTTCTGGGCACGCTGGTGCGCCGCACGCCGCGTTGCCGCCCGGGGCGCTTGCCGGGCCGGGGTCGGCGGCGCCGCGCGCTGCCGGGAACACCTACGGTCGGGCCTCGGTCCCGCTCAACATCTCCGCGCCGCAGGCGCAGGGGACTCAGTCGCCACAGGGGTTGGCGCAGGCCCAGGTGCCTGTGGCCGGATCATCGGATCAGCCCGGCGGCGAATCCCACGGCCTTGGGGATCGCTCAGATCAAACGCCGGTAGCGGCGAAGCCGGGTGCTGGGCAGCGGCGTACCGTAATGGTTTCGCTTCTCTCCGTGGTCTTGCTTCTGGCTGTCGTGGCGGCCGCCTTCGTGGTCCGGCCTGGCCCGGTGGATGGCTGGCTGGCTGCCGACCCGACCACCGCGCCCACGGTCGCGCCGACGCCTGAGCCGACGCCGACGCCCGTGCTGGCTGCCGTCGGCACCTCCGGTGCCGCGCCGACCGCCGAAGGCGTCAAGGCTGCGATCGGGCCGCTTGTCGATGCCGCGGTGCTCGGACCGCGGGTCAACGTCTCGGTGGTCGACACCGTGACCGGTGAGTCGCTTTTTGCGCAGAATGCCGAGACCGGCACCGTCCCCGCCTCCACCACCAAGCTGCTGACCGCGGCGACCGTGCTGGCCGCGCGGGGCGCGGCCCACCGGCTGACCACCCGCGTGGTGGCCGGCGCGGAGCCCGGCGAGGTCGTGCTCGTCGGCGGCGGCGACCCGACGCTGTCGGTGGACGCCAAGGGGCAGTTCCCGGGCGCGGCCCGGCTCGACAAGCTCGCCGCGCAGGTCGAGAAGGCGATGGGCGCCCGGCCGATCACCAAGGTCATCGTCGACACCTCGCTGTACGAGGGCCCGCTGACCGCCAAGGGCTGGGACGGCGACGTCATCGGGGGTGGCCAGGTCGCGCGGATCCAGCCGCTGA
The DNA here is from genome assembly GCF_014205335.1 of Amorphoplanes digitatis. Taxonomy (NCBI): domain Bacteria; kingdom Bacillati; phylum Actinomycetota; class Actinomycetes; order Micromonosporales; family Micromonosporaceae; genus Actinoplanes; species Actinoplanes digitatis. The sequence goes on from NZ_JACHNH010000001.1 coordinate 25,880, forward strand.
TGACCAACGCCGGGCGGATCAAGCCCGTGCACAACGAGTTCGGCGGCGATCCGCGCTTCGCCGACCCCGCCGGCGCGGCCGGGCGGGCCTTCGCCAAGCACCTCGGCCTGCCGGCGAGCGCGGTGAGCAAGGGCACGGCGCCCCCGGCCGGCGCACCGGCGGCGTCCTCCGCGGCGCCCTCGGCCGCCGCCACCCTGGTCGCCGGCGCCGAGCTGGGCAAGGTCGAGTCGCCGCCGCTGGTGCGCGTGGTCGACTGGATGCTTGAGCAGAGCGACAACGTGATCGCCGAGGCGATGGCGCGGCAGGTCGCGCTGGCCGCGGGCGCGGAGGCGTCGTTCGAGGGCGCCGCCACCGCGATGATCGCCAAGCTCGGCGAGCTGGAACTGTCCACGGGCGAGGTGAAGCTCTCCGACGGCAGCGGCCTGTCGCGGCAGAACAAGATCAGCCCGAAGCTGCTCACCGACGTGCTGAACCTCGCCGCCGGCGGGGAGCACCCCGAGCTGAGTGCCATGTTCGGCGGCCTGCCGGTGGCCGGCTGGTCCGGCACGCTGCAGCACCGTTTCGTCGTGCCGTCCGCGAACCAGGTCGGGCAGGGCCTGGTCCGGGCCAAGACCGGCTCGCTCACCGGTGTCAATGCCATCTCCGGCGAACTGGTCACCAAGGACGGCCGGCTGCTGGTCTTCGCGATCTTGGCGGACGCCACCGGCGAGTCCGTCGCCGCACGTCAGGCGCTCGACAAGATTGCGGCGAAGCTTGTCACCTGCGGGTGTAACTAGGGGTTTTCTCCGGGCCGCCCGGGGGCTTTCTCAGGGCGGCGCGGTGGAAACGCCCGAGTACGGTGGTCTGCATGGCGCAGTTCGTTGACTGGGATCTGGCCGCCGCCACCGCGGGCGCGCTGTCGAAATCCGGACCCGCGGTGTCCTACGAGGAAGCCATGCAGGTGGTCGCCCAACTGCGCGATCTGACCGACGAGGCCGCGGGCCACGTCGCGGCTTACACCGGGCTCACGCCCCAGATCGAGGCCCCGCCGGTGCGGGTCGTCGACCGCAAGGACTGGGCCGCGGTCAACATCTCCGGCCTCCGCGAGGTGATCATTCCCCTGGTCACCCGCCTCTCCGGCGGCAAGCAGCCGGGCGGGGTCGCCGACGCGATCGGCTCCCGGGTCACCGGCGTGCAGGCGGGCACCGTGCTGGCCTACCTCTCCGGCCGGGTGCTCGGGCAGTACGAGGTGTTCTCCTCCGAACCGGGCCAGCTGCTGCTGAACGCGCCCAACATCGTCGAGGTCGAGCGCAAGCTCGGCGCCGACCCCCGCGACTTCCGGCTCTGGGTCTGCCTGCACGAGGTCACCCACCGCACCCAGTTCACGGCCGTGCCGTGGATGCGCGGCTACTTCCTCGGCGAGGTGCAGGCGTTCGTCGACGCGTCGCAGAGCGGCGAGCACATCATCGAGCGGCTGCGCCGCGGCGTTGCCACGCTCTCCGACGCGCTGCGCGACCCGGACAGCCGGTCATCGGTCCTCGACATCGTGCAGACCCCGGCGCAGAAGGCGGTCCTCGACCGGCTGACCGCGCTGATGACGCTGCTGGAGGGGCACGCCGAGTTCGTCATGGACGGCGTCGGCCCCGAGGTCATCCCGTCGGTCGAGTCGATCCGCTCGAAGTTCAACCAGCGCCGCGCGGGCGGCAACCCGCTGGAGAAGGCGATCCGCCGGCTGCTCGGCATCGAGGTCAAGATGCGGCAGTACGCGGAGGGCCACAAGTTCGTGCATGGCGTCGTGGAACGGGTCGGCATGGCGGGCTTCAACAAGATCTTCAGCTCGCCGCTGACCCTGCCCCGGCTCGACGAACTGAGCGACCCGGACGCCTGGGTGGCCCGGGTCCACGGCCCGGTCGGCCTGCCGTCATAGCGTGACCGGATGGCCAGGATCCCGCCTCCGGTAGCGACCGTCCGCACCGCCGTCCGGCGCGCACTGCGGCCGGTCGCGGCGCCGGGGCTCGTCCTGGTCGCCTGCTCGGGCGGGGCCGACTCGATGGCGCTCGCGGCGGCGACCGCGTTCGTCGCACCCCGCCTGGGCGTACGCGCCGGGCTGGTGACGGTCGATCACGGGCTACAGGACGGTTCCGCAGCCCGCGCCGCCGACGTGGCGCGCTGGGGCCGGTCCGCCGGGCTGGATCCCGTCGAGGTCGCCGTCGTCGAGGTGACCGGGCGCCCCGGCGGGCCGGAGGCGGCGGCGCGGGACGCGCGCTACGAGGTGCTCTCCGCCGTCGCGCGGCGAACCGGCGCGTCGGCCGTGCTGCTCGGGCACACCCGCGACGACCAGGCCGAGACCGTGCTGCTCGCGCTCGCCCGCGGCGCCGGACCGCGCGGGCTGTCCGGCATGCGGTACCGGCGGGGGATCCTCGTCCGGCCGCTGCTCGACGTCTCCCGGGCCGACACCCGCAAGGCCTGCGCCGCGCTCGGCCTGGTGGCGTGGGAGGACCCGCACAACACCGACCCCGCGTACACCCGGTCCCGGGTGCGGGCGGACGCCCTGCCGGCGCTGATCGCCACCCTGGGGCCCGGCGTGGTCGCGAACCTCGCCCGGACCGCGGGCCTGGTCGCCGCGGACGTCGCCTACCTCGACGGGGTGGCCCGGGCGGCGCTGTCCGCCTGCCGCTCGCCGGCCGGACTGTCCGTCGCGGCCCTGTCGGAGCTGCCGCCGGCCATCCGGACCCGCGTCCTGCACGCCTGGGCCGGTGAGCTGGGCGCGCCCGGCGCTGCCCTCTCGCACCGGCACGTCGTGGCCCTCGACGCCCTGGTCACCGGCTGGCACGGGCAGGGGCCGACCGCGCTGCCCGGCGGGATCGTCGTGGGCCGCCGGGCGGGTGACCTCGTCCGGGTCGACGTGTGACAGTACTCACGGTATGTGGCACCGGTTCGGACACACGGGCCGAATCGCCCCATAACCAGCCATTGGCCGGGGCCTTACCGCCGCCCCCGCCCACGCGAGGCCACCTTCATACGGCACGCTAGGCGAATGGCAGAGGGCTCTTGGTACGACGCCGACATCGACCGCGTGATCATCTCTGAGGATCAGATCCGCGAGAAGACCGAAGAGCTCGCTAAACAGGTCGCCGCGGACTACGCGGACGCCGAGGGCGGCATTCTCCTGGTCTGCGTGCTCAAGGGCGCGGTCATGTTCATGGCGGACTTCGCGCGTGCGCTGGGCCGGCAGGGCCCCTCCTCCGAGATGGAGTTCATGGCGGTCTCGTCCTACGGCTCGGGCACCACGTCCTCCGGGGTGGTGCGCATCCTCAAGGACCTGGACCGCGACATCACCGGGCGGCACGTGGTGATCGTCGAGGACATCGTCGACTCCGGCCTGACCCTGTCCTGGCTGATGAAGTACCTGCGGTCGCGCCAGCCGGAGAGCGTCGAGGTGGTGGCGCTGTTCCGCAAGCCGGAGGCGATCAAGGTGCCGGTGCCGACCAAGTACGTGGGCTTCGACATCCCGAGCGAGTTCGTGGTCGGTTACGGACTCGACTTCGCGGAGCGCTACCGCGAGGTGCCGTACGTGGGAGTGCTCAAGCCCGAGGTCTACGCCCGTAGCTGAACGTACTCCCAGCCGACTCTCAGGAATCGGATGCCGGACCCATCGCTGCGCTGTATTGTCCGGATTTGTTCGTGTTAATCCGGCCGCTTCGCGCGGAACCGCCGTGACCACGGGGGTCGCACGGGCTGGGCTGACGGAGCCGCAAGAGGCACCCACGGTGTACGGTCGAGTGACCGATGGCGCAGTGTCACGAGCGTCGGAGGGTCGGATCGCCCACGGTCGGGCCGGAGTGTTCAGCCGGTGTGGCCCTGGGTCATCGATCCGGCAGCGTCTCCGCGGCCCGGATGCCTTGACACGGTAGCCGGTTGCGGAGACACGTCAACCCAGGTGACCAGGACGCCGATCAGGAGGGTCCGGGCGCATCAGGCGCCCGACAACAGTATGGAACGTACGCGTTTCTTCCGCCGCCCGGTGGTCTGGATCATTCTGGTGATCATCGGTGCGATTGCGCTGAGCACATTCTTCACCAATGGTCCGAGCTACCAGCGAGTCGACACTTCGGTGGTCCTCGAGCGACTCAACCAGCCCGGCATCAAGAACGTCATCCAGAAGGACAAGGAGCAGACGCTCCAACTCGAACTGGCGACGCCCGAGCGGTTCGACAGCAAGACCACGGACAAGATCGAGACCCAGTATCCCTACGAGGTCGGGGACGAGATCTGGAACGACGCCCAGGAGGCGAAGAAGGCGGGCCGGGTAACCGGCACGGTCGACACCACGGTCTCCGGCGACGGCGTCCTGCTGAACCTGCTGTTCAGCCTGCTGCCGGTCGCGATCCTCGTCATCCTGCTGCTGCTGTTCATGTCGCAGATGCAGGGCGGCGGCTCCCGGGTGCTCAACTTCGGCAAGTCCAAGGCCAAGATGCTGACCAAGGACATGCCCAAGACGACGTTCGCCGACGTGGCGGGTGCCGACGAGGCCGTCGAGGAGCTACAGGAGATCAAGGACTTCCTGCAGAACCCGGCGAAATACCAGGCGCTCGGTGCCAAGATCCCCAAGGGCGTGCTGCTCTTCGGCCAGCCCGGCACGGGCAAGACCCTGCTGGCGCGCGCCGTCGCGGGTGAGGCCGGCGTGCCGTTCTATTCGATCTCCGGTTCCGACTTCGTCGAGATGTTCGTCGGCGTCGGCGCAAGCCGCGTCCGCGACCTCTTCGAGCAGGCCAAGGCGAACGCGCCGGCCATCGTCTTCGTCGACGAGATCGACGCGGTCGGCCGGCACCGCGGCGCCGGCATGGGCGGCGGCCACGACGAGCGCGAGCAGACGCTCAACCAGCTGCTCGTCGAGATGGACGGCTTCGACACCAAGGGCGGCGTCATCCTCATCGCCGCCACCAACCGGCCCGACATCCTCGACCCGGCGCTGCTGCGCCCGGGCCGCTTCGACCGCCAGATCCCGGTCGACAACCCGGACATGGAGGGCCGCAAGGCCATCCTGCGGGTGCACGCCAAGGGCAAGCCGTTCACGCCCGACGTCGACCTCGACTCGGTGGCCCGGCGCACACCCGGCTTCTCGGGTGCCGACCTGGCAAACGTGATCAACGAGGCCGCGCTGCTGACGGCCCGTAACGAGAAGCGGGCCATCTCGAACTTCTTCCTCGAGGAAGCGATCGACCGGGTCATCGCCGGCCCGGAGCGGCGCTCGCGCGCGATGAGCGACAACGAGAAGAAGATCACCGCGTACCACGAGGGCGGCCACGCGCTGGTGGCGTACGCGCTGCCGCACTCCGCGCCCGTGCACAAGGTGACGATCCTTCCTCGCGGCCGCTCGCTCGGGCACACCCTGGTTCTGCCGACCGAGGACAAGTACACGCAGACCCGGGCCGAGATGATCGACACGCTGGCGTACGCGCTCGGCGGCCGCGCGGCGGAGGAGCTCGTCTTCCACGAGCCGACCACCGGCGCCGGCAACGACATCGAGAAGGCCTCCGGCCTGGCCCGCGCCATGGTCACCCAGTACGGCATGAGCTCGAAGCTCGGCGCGGTCAAGTACGGCACCAGCGGCGACGAGCCGTTCATGGGCCGCAACATGGGCCACGAGAAGGACTACTCCGACGCCGTCGCCGCCGAGATCGACAGCGAGGTCCGTGCGCTCATCGAACTGGCGCACGACGAGGCGTGGGAGATCCTGGTCGAGTACCGCGACGTCCTCGACAGCATGGTCCTGGAGCTGATGGAGAAGGAGACCATCACTCAGGAGGACATGAACCGCATCTGCGCCCGCGTGGCGAAGCGGCCGCCCATGTCCCCGTTCAACGGATTCGGCAAGCGGCTCCCGTCGGAGGCGCCCCCGGTCCTCACTCCGGCCGAGCGCGACCAGCTCAAGGCGCAGGCCGAGGCCGATGGTCAGGTCGCTGTCGGCGGCGGTAACCCGAGCGCGGGTTCGACGCCGAACGGCTCGGTGGAAGGCAGCATCTGATCGCCGACGCAAGCTCGACGGAGCCCAGCGACTCCGACGACGAGCCCGACTACCTCGCCGCGCGTCTGGTCGACGGCAAGCTCACCGGTACCCCGGTCGAGCACGCCGTCGACCTCGCGCGGATCGAGAAAGCGGTTCGGGAGATCCTCATCGCCATCGGTGAGGACCCGGACCGCGACGGTCTGGCACGCACCCCGGCCCGGGTGGCCCGGGCCTACGCGGAACTCTTCGCCGGCCTGCGGGTCGACCCGGCGAAGGTGCTCACCACGTCGTTCGAGGCGAACCACGAGGAGCTCGTGCTCGTCCGCGACATCGAGATGATGAGCCTCTGCGAGCACCACCTGCTGCCGTTCAAGGGCGTGGCACACGTCGGCTACATCCCGGGCGCCGACGGCCGGATCACCGGCCTGTCGAAGCTGGCCCGGCTCGTCGAGGTCTTCGCCCGGCGGCCACAGGTGCAGGAGCGGCTCACCTCGCAGATCGCCGACCTGCTGATGGAGAAGCTCGGCCCGCGCGGCGTCATCGTGGTCCTCGAGTGCGAGCACATGTGCATGGAGATGCGTGGCATCCGCAAGACCGGCGCCCGCACGGTCACCTCCGCGGTGCGCGGCGCGTTCCAGACCGACGGCAAGGTCCGCGCCGAGGCGATGGCCTTGATAAACGCACGCTGAACCGCGCCGGCTTCGCCATACTGGCGCGATGATCGAGAGATTCAACCCGTCCACCGTGCACGAACCGGCCGGCTACAGCCACGTCACCATCACCTCGGCCGGCCGCCTAGCCCACCTCGCCGGACAGTGCCCGCTCGACCTCTCCGGCCAGGTCGTCGGCCCCGGTGACTTCTCCGCGCAGACCGACCAGGTCATCGCGAACTGCCTCGCCGTCCTCGCCGCCGCCGGCGCACAGCCGTCCGACGTCGCCCGCTCGATCGTCTACGTCGTCAGCCCGGACAGCGGCGTCCTCGCGGCGGTGTGGCAGCGGCTCATGGCCTCCGCCCTCGCGCCCGCCTTCACCACGGCCAGCACGCTGCTCGGCGTGGCCTCGCTCGGCTACACCGGCCAGCTGATCGAGATCGACCTCACCGCGGCCCTGCCGGATTAGCCTTTTTCAACCTGGCCAGGGCGGCAGCTCCCGGCGGAGGCCAACGGCGCGCAAACCTACGGCCCGGCGCCAGGTTGAAAAAGGCTCACCGAATCACACGATCATGCGGTAGGCGTCCGCGCTGTCCATCGCCGACCGGGCCAGCGTCTGCGCCTCGTCCAGGCGGGTCCGCGCCTGCTCCAACTGCGCGACGGCCGCCGCGATCGACGGGTGGAACGAGCCGACCGCGGTCAGCCGCAGCCGGGTCAGCGCCTCATCAAGCTGGTCGGCGACCTGCTGGATGCCCGACACCGCGCGCTGGGTGCCGTCGACCGACGCGGCGACGTTGGCCTTGATCTCTTCGACGCTGGTCAATGCGGCTCCCTCACCTGATGAACGCGAGCAGGCCGACTCCCATGCAGGTCAGCAGCACGGGGGTCAGGCAGGCGATCGCGCCGACGATCGGCGTCCGGTCCACCTTGGCCGAACCGCCGCCGTACACGAAACCGATCGTCAGCCAGCCCAGCCCGAACGCGAGCACCGGCATGCTGAGCCCGCACAGCAGCGCGTACGTGGGCACCGAGCCGGACGGGGCGATCAGGTAGAGCACTATCTGCACGATCAGCACGGCCGCCGCGAACGGGCCGTACACCAGCAGGTTGCGGGCCCACGGCCGCCACGGCGTCGCGTTCGACGGCACCATCGCGGCGTCGGCGGCGTCGGCAGTGCCGCGCGCCTGCCGCAGCGTCGCCAGGATCGCCTCCGGGCCCGCGGCGACGCCCTGCGCCGCCAGCGCCCGCTCGGCCGGGTGCGGCAACAGCGCCTGCTCCGGCACGCCGAGATCCTGCACCAGGCGGGCGCGCTGCGGCGCCAGGCGGGCGCGTACCAGGGCCAGCTCCTGCCGTGCGGCCGAGACGGTCGCCGCCTGCGCGCCCGCCGCGGTGCTCGCGGCCCGCCGCACGGCGTCGAGGCGCTGCGCCGCCGCAACGTAGTCGGCCCAGGCGCCCTGCGACTCCGTCATGCGGGCCCTCCCGAGTCGCTCTCCGGCTGCACGAACGGCACGATCGTCACCGTGCGGTCGGCGTGCCGGTCGTGCAGCAGCGCGCGGTTCTCCCTCGGCTGCCAGTCCAGCGGCTTGCCGAGCATCAGCGACACGTCCTGCCCCGCACAATTCAGGAAGACCAGGCCGGCGACGTCCTCGCGTCCGGCGCTGCCGCCGGTCTCCTCGTTGAACCGGCGCAGCCCGCGCCACCAAGACAGCAGATGCACGCCCCGGCCCGGCCCGTCCCGCAGCAGCTGCCGCAGCCCCGGCAGGCTGCCCGGGCTGACCGCGTCCATGCCGAACACCACCAGATAGCCGGGCCGGTCCAGGTTCAGCTCCGCGGCCAGGCCGGCCGCGGGAACCACGACGACCTCCTGGCGGTGGCCGATCTCGACCGCGAGATCCTTGGCGAGCTCGTCACCCTCGGCGACGAGCGACGAGATCACAAACCTGGCGGTACGGGGTGAGTGGAACGCGGCGACGCTGCGGGCCGCCGCGTCCAGCACCTGGGCGCCGTCCGCACGCGAGCCGAAGATCGCCAGATGCCGCCCCGGCGAGGCGTCCAGCGGGAACGTCGCGGTGGACAGGTTGACGTCGATGACCCGGCCGACAAGCGCCGCCGGGCGCCCGGCCCGGCCCGCGAGCGCCGCCCGGTAGGTCGGGTCGTCGGCGAGATGCTGGTGCGCGTAGCCGGCGAAGATGCGCGGGGCGGGCGACTCCGGGTCGCGGGCACCCCACAGCCGGTGCCGCAGGTCGCTGAGGACCTCGCGGTCGGCGTGCGGGTCGGGGAAGCGCACGATGCGTTCGTGACCGCGGGTCGCGCCCCGCGGGCCGCCGAGGCCGCCGGCCGTGTTGACGACCGCCGTGCCAAGCGGCAGGCCGGCCGCGGAGTCGTTCGTCGGCTCGAGCACGTCGCCGCCGCCCGGCAGCGCGAGGCGGACCGGGAACTGGCCGAAGATCGAGTCGCGCTTCGCGTACAGCGCCTCGACGCCGAGGACGGTCTGGCTGGCCAGGATCAGGTGGATGCCGTACGAGCGGCCCTTGCGGGCGAGCGACTCCAGCAGCTGCACCGCCTCGTTGGCCATCGGGTCGTTGCCGGCCAGCAGCACCTGGAACTCGTCGATGACGCACAGAATCCGCGGCATCGGCCGGCCCCGGCCCTCCTCCGCGGCGACCGCACGCAGATCCGCGAACCGGGTCACCCCGGCCCGCTTGTACGCCACCGAGCGGCGGGTCATCTCCGCGTCCAGTTCGCGCAGCACGGCCAGGCCGTACTCCCGGTCGGACTCGACGCCGACGGCCCGCGCGTGCGGCAGCCAGGTGCGGTCCCGCCGGGTCGGCACGAACTCGGCGAAGGAGACGCCCTCCTTGAAGTCGAGCAGGTAGAGGCCCAGCTCGTCGGGGCTGTAACGGGTGCCGAGGCCGTACAGGACGTTGATGAGCAGGGCGGTCTTGCCGGCGCCGGACCGGCCGCCGACCATCCAGTGCGGAGTCAGATCGTTGAAGCGCAACACCACCGGGGTGTCGCCGTCGTGACCGATCGTGGTGCCGAGCCCGTCCGCGGCGTCCCCGCTCCAGATCTCCTCGGACGGCTCCGGCAGCAGGTCGGCGAGCGTCACCTGCGACGCGGCGGCCGAGTGGGCCGCCAGCTCCCGGCAGACGGTGTCGACCAGGTGCGGCGGCGGATCCTCGTCGAGGAAGACCGGTGCGTTGAGCCAGACCGCCTCCGGGATCGACCCGAACGTCGCGCCGGGCGGGTTGCCGATCACCGCGTACGGGTTGCGGAGCGACACCTGGGTCGTGCGCGGCAGCGGCGCCTGGGTGGTCTCGGCGGTCAGCGGCGGCGGCGGCCAGCCGGCGACGATCAGGTGCAGGCCCGACTCCGGGCCCTGCTGCGCCAGCGCGGCGATCCGGACCAGGTCGGCGCCCTCGGTGAGCTCCGGCAGGCTGGCGATGACAAGCAGCATCATCCGGTCGCGCCGGCTGCGGCGGACGGCGCCGCCCCGCACCGGGCGCAGCCACTTCTCGGCCTCGGTCAGCATCTCGCGCAGCGCGACCCGGTCGGTTGCCGTCGGCGACAACAGGCCGGCGTCGGCAAGCGCCGAGAAGGGTGCGAAGACCGTCCCGCCGCCGGTGCCGTCGACGGCGCGGACGAGCAGCGAGCCGGCGGGCGCCGCGGCCAGCAGGCGCAGCAGCAGGCAGCGCAGCAGGCCCGCGACCCGCGGGTCGCGGGCGTCGGCGTCGACGGTCAGGTGACCGGAGCCGAGCAGCGGTATGACGGCGGGAAAACGGGCGTCGTCGAGCGGCTGCGCGGTACCGAGCCGGACGAACTGCGGCGGGAACTCGCCACCGAGCGGCGTATTCGCGGACTGGGCGTCCAGCGGCGCGCCGAGCCAGCCCGGCGTCAGCTCGCTGGCGGCGGCCCGCAGCTCCTCGGCGAGGTGGTGCTGCTCGAGCGGGTCCGCCGCGGCGGGTGCCTCGGACTCCAGTGCGGCGGCGGCCGCCTGCGCGGCGGCCTCCGCTTGGCGGTGCAGGGCAGCGGCCTGATCGATGCGCCCCGTCGACTCCACCGCCTCACCTCCGTGTGTGCGCTCAAACCGTACCTTGCACCGGTCGTGGCTCAATCCTCCCAGTACGGGTGCGGCGGGCCTCAGCCACTCCTGAGGGGAGAGAACGGGCCGTGAACGGGCGGTGGACGGGTTGGGGGCGGGTCGGGGAGGGGTGCGGGGCCTCTGCCGGCCGGTGGGATACCCCCGAAAGAGAGCGTCCGGGGCGGGCCGGGGCCGGAAGTCCACAGCGGAAACGGCGGGGCGGAACGCATTAGTGTGGAAGGGTGCAGCCGCCTAACTCGCCCCCGCAGCCCGCGCCCTCGCAGCCGGGGCCGGCGCGCCCGCAGGGAAAGTCACGAAATCGCAGGCTGCGGCTCTTCCTGGCGATGGGGGCGGGCATTCTGGCGCTGCTGTGCCTGGGCGGGGTAGGCGTCTTCATCTCGTTCTACGACGAGGCCACCAAGATCGAACGAAGCAAACCGGATGCGGTGGCGGATCAGTTCCTGCGCGCATATCTGGTGAATCGGGACGATAAGGAAGTGTCGCTGTTCACCTGCAAGGCCGGCCCAGAACTGTCGGAGCTGAACGCCTTCAGGACGGACATCGAGAGCCGGGAGGATCGGTTCACCATCGCTATCCGGGTTGACTGGACGAGTCTCAAGATCACCAACGAGGGCGGCTCGACCATGGTGACCACCGATGTTCGTCGGATGATCGCGGACGGCAGTGAACGCACGACCGATACCTGGCAACTCGCGATGGTCGACGAGGACGGATGGCGAGTCTGCGGGGCGACTCAGCTGCCCTGAAGGACGATCATTCGATCCAGAGCAGGTGCACCGGCACCTCCAGGGTCCGGGGTGCCTGACCGCTCCAACCCCAGCGATACCAGTCCAGCTCCGTGGTGACCCGCGCGCAGATGTCGCCCTCGTGGCTGGTGTGCAGTTCGGTCACGGCGCGTAGATCACGCCGCTCGCCGCCGTCCTCGAGCAGCTGCACGACCCGGCGGCCGGTCAGCGCGTCGGCGTCCAGGGCGGCGACGGGATTGCGGCGCGGAGGCTCGTCCAGCGACACCATCCGCGACAGGACGTCCGCCGGCCCGCCGGGCAGCCCGGCCATGCCGAGCTCCTCGACCCAGACGCGCTCGACCGGTACCAGCGGGGCGAACACCTCGGTCTGCTCGGCCTCGGCGCGGTACCACTCGGCCTCGGGCATCACCGGCACATAGGTCCGGCTGCCCTGCACGACCTTCTCGTCGGCGCGCAGGTCGCCGCGCCAGCCGTGGCCGGGCAACCCGATGAGCACCCGGCGGCCGCGCAGCCGCCCGCCCATGATGGCAGGGGTCGGCACGACGGGCCGCGGCGGCTCCGGCGTCCACTCGGACCCCGCGAACGGATCTGGCATCGCACCGCCGGTCATCCCGCACCGCCCAGCGGCGAGCTGTGCTCCGCCATGAACTGCACGGGGTCGACCGCGCTCCTGCTGGACCGGTCGTTGTTGAGGTGCACCTCGAAGTGCAGGTGCGGCCCGGAGGAGTTTCCGCTGGTGCCGCTGGTGGCGACCACCTGCCCGGCCGCGACCTTCTGCCCTGGGCGCAGGTTCGGCCGTTCGACGAGGTGGCAGTAGCGGGTCATGATGTTGCCGGCGTGCCGGATCTCCAGCATCCAGCCGCAGCCGCCCTTGCCGGGGTATCCGGGAACGTCACAGTCCTTCACGCCCCGGAACGTCTCGTCGCACTTGATCCGGGAGACGACGCCGCTCGCCACCGACCGGACCGGGGTGCCGGTGCCGACGATCAGGTCGACGCCCTGGTGACTGGGCCTGCTGGAGGTGCGGAACCCCGAACCCACGACCATCTTCTGCTTGCCCGTGCCCTTGGCCGAGAGGGGGCTGGTCCAGCCGGAGGCGGAGATCTGGTCCGCCGAGGCGCAGACCATCGCCAGGGAGTCGCCGACGGCGTTGGCCGCGCCGTCCGCCAGCGCGTTCACGATCCGCGTGGCGATCGGCTCGTGCTTGGCGTAGGCGTCGGGATAGGCGCTGATCTGCACCCGCTGCGCGGCCCGGGTCAGCGGCAGGCTCTCCCAGCCGTCGACCTCCTGGAGCTTCTCGTAGAACTTCTTCGCGGCGTACCTCGGGTCGGTGACCTCGGCCGGCGTGCCCCAGCCGCTGCTCGGGCGCTGCTGGAACAGGCCGAGCGAGTCGTGGTCGTTGCGGTCGCCCAGGTCGCCCAGGTTGGTGAGCCGGGACTCCTGCATGGCGGTGGCGACGGCGATCACCCACGCCCGCGGCGGAAGCTTCATCTCGGCGCCGACGTTGATGATGATCGCGGCGTTCTTGATCTGCACGGGTCCGTAGGGGCGGACGCGCGGCAGCTTGGACTCGGGGTCGATCGGGCCGCCGGCGCCGCACCCCGCGGAGTACAGGTTCTGGTCGTCGCCGTCGGAGAAGCTGCCGAGCAGGAGCGCGCTCACGCTGCCGCCGCAGCAGAGCAGCGCGAGCGCCGCGACAAGGGCGACGAGCAGCGCCGCCCGGCGGGGCCGCGGCACGTTCACGGCCGTTCCCAGTCGACGCCGTCCACCAGCCATCTGCCGTCCGGCGCCACCAACTGGAGGGTGAGCTTGCCGGAGTCGACGGTGATCACGGCGTTGACCAGGCCGTCACCGATGGGCACCAGGGCCGGCCTGCCGACCACCCGGTCGGCGGGCACGTCGGCCGGATCGACGCCCTCCAGCTCCTCCGACAGATCCTTCGTGGCGTTCGGCACGAGGCCGTCGTGCCAGGTCTTGGCCGACACCTTCTTGTGGTCGACCCAGGCCGCGGCGAACGCGTAGGCCACGGCCTCCGGCTCCGCCGATCCGGGCCGGGTGGTGGGCGACGGTGGGGGGTCGTCGTCGGCGATGACCCCGTCGTCATCATGGCTCGGATCGACGCTGACGGTCGGTGCGGTCGGAACGGCGTCGGTGAGCGGCGGCTGGGGATTCGCACCGTTGAAGAGGCGGCCGATGCCGACCACCGCCAGCACGAGCACCGCGATCACCAGGGCGACACCCCAGCGTGACCGGAAGATTCCGGTGAGGCCGCGTTCGAGAGCTCCGGACATCACTTATCACTTCGCCTCGGAGCGCACGCGCGGCGACGCCGGCTCGCGGGTGGTGCTGCCGGTCTCCGGCCGGTAGATCGCGAAGGAGGCGGGCCGCTCGGCCACGTCCGGCTCCGTCCATGAGGGTGATCGCCGCTGCTTGCCGCCGGCGACCGGTACCGGCCGGTTGTCCGTCGCCGGGGTGTCGTGCGGCGACTCGTTGCCGTCCGGACGGGTCGCGGGAACCGTGCCCTCCCGGGCCGGTGCCGGCGCGGTGTCGCCCCGGCCGATCGCGGCGTGCGCCGGATCCTCCAACCGGGCCTCGGGACGCAGGTTGGTCTGCTCGACGTAGACGCCGCGGCCCTTGCCGATCACGGGTTCCTTGGTGCCGCCGGCGTCGGCCACGTCGAGCTTGGCGGCCTCCCGCACGTCGCGGAAGAACTTGCGGTGCCACGAACCCGCCGAGGTGATCGCCGAGGTGCTGTCCTTGCCGCCGAGCTGGGTGATCCGGCGGTAGGGCCGGAGCAGCAGCCAGCCGACAATGCCGCAGAGCCAGACCAGGACGACCTGGAGCCACCCGGCCAGGCTGGCCGTATTCATGATCAGGTCGACGGCGAACAGGTAGATGGCCGCGCCCGTTCCGAAGATGGCGATGTTGAACAGCGCCGCCACGACGGCGTTGGCGAGCCGCCGGATCCCGGAGCTCGCCGGCCGCAGCAGGCCGATGGTGCCGAGGATCGGTGCCGCGATGACGGCCCACCGGAAGATCAGGAAGCCGAGCAGCACCAGCAGCGACGCCGTGAGGTCGAACATGGCGAACATGACCGAGGCCAGCACCGCGATGAAGCCCGCGCCGATCCGGTCCATCCCGTTGACGCCGCGGAGATATTCGTAGGCCTCCGGGTCCTCCCGCTGGATCTGCTCGGCGACCTTCTCCCACTGCTTGTTCTTGGCGGCGATGGTGGGTGTCCGGGTGTCCGGGTTGTCGCGCATCTTCTGCGCTTCGTCCCAGGTGAAGGAGCGCGCGTCATACAGGGCGCGCCCGTACTTCTGCGCGGTGACGCTGTCGGCCGATCCGAGAAGCCCGCGAAGCCAGTTGCGGTAGAGCATCGTGTCGGTCGCGGTGTCGCTGGCGCGGACGGCCGGTGGACGGTTGTCCTTGCAGGCATCGGCCTTGCCAAGCTTGCAGCCGATGGTGGTATCGCCGTCCTGGGGACGCGGGCCGACCGCGTCGTGCACCACGCCCAGCGAGGTGACGAGGCTCTGGTCGGCGATGTTTGCGGACTTGACCGGCCACGCCGCGATGGCCGTCACCGCGACCATGACCAGGATCGCCCAGCCCGCCGTCGTCGTCGCCGCGCCCATGTCGGCCTGCTGCGACCGCCAGATCAGGTAGAGACCGACCACGGCGAGGGTGACGATCCCGAAAACGCTGAAGACCTTCTCGTAGACGGCCTTGGTGGCCTGATCCACCAGCGGGTCGGCCCAGCCCCAGAGCTCCTGGGGGTCCCAGGCCCGCTCGCGCAGGGCGTTCGAGGCGCCGATGACCGCCGTCGCGACCATGAACTCGCCGTTGGCGACCGTCGTCTCGAACTTGAACTCCGGGTCGATCAGCGTGGACGCGCAGCCGCCCTCGAGGTCGTAGGTGGTGTAGCTGTAGCCGGCGTATCCGTACTGGCTGTAGATGCCCTGCGGGCCGGGCAGGGTGGAGGACTCCGGGCGCTCGGCGAACCAGCCGGCCAGGCCCGAGTCCGGCGCGCTCGGCGTGGGGGGCTTGAGGCACTCCGCGCGGTCGCTGGCTACGTCGGTCAGCCGGTTGACGCAGGCCTTGAAGTCCTGTTTCCACTCGTCCGTGCTGCATGCGCCGCCGGGGGCCTGGCGGGGTCCGGCCGTCGCGGGCGAAGGCGCGGCCACCGCCCACGCCACGCTCGCCACCAGCGCCACCAGCACTGTCAGCACCAGTGCGCACCCCCGCCGGACCATTGTCAGACCTCCAGGTCGGTCAGGGACGGAAGGGCTGTCGGTGTCGCCTTGGCCGCCGTCGGCGTCGTGTCCAGGTGCTCGAGGAGGCCGTCCACGTACGACACGTCGACGCGGACCTTCTGGACCCGGCCGTCGACGTCGCGCATCACGAACTCGCGGAAGCCGAGGCGGGTCGACGACGAGGCGTCGGCCTGGGACAGCGAGGCCAGCGTGGCCTCGTAGCCGTCGTGCACCGGGACCCGGAGCAGCCGTAGCGCCTCGGAGGCGATCTCCTGGTCCTCGGCGATGCGGCCGACGAAGACGGTCGACACCAGGTTCTGGACGTCGAGGCCGAGGATGTCGCGCGGGTTCTGCGAGGCCACGAACGCCGCCAGGTTCCATTTACGGGAGTCGCGGGCGAGGCGGACCAGGAACGAGCGGCCCGAGCGCCAGCCCTCCATGAAGTGCGCCTCGTCCAGGCCGACCATTTTGCGCGCCGACATCGAGCCGCCGTAGCAGCGCCGGACCGCGAGGCGGTGTGCCGTGTGCAGCATCGGCAGGGCCAGGGACTCCTCCGCCGACCAGTACTCGCGCTCGATCTTCAGGTCCGGCAGGCGCAGGCCGGCCATCGTGATGACGGTGAGCGCCGAGTCGGCGCCGAGCAGGTGTTCCGGCGGGCGGCCGAAGAACAGCAGCGCCAGGGGCATCTCGGCGGTGTCCAGCAGCAGGTTGGCCAGCTCCGCGCCGTTTTCGTCCAGGGTTTGCAGGGTGGCGACCACGTCGTCGAGCGTCGAGGTCTCCTCGGCGGGGACCTGGCGTACCGCGTGCCGCAGCAGCGTCGCGGTGGTCGCCTCCTTGGCCACCTGCGGCGGCACCAGCATCGAGCAGATGTCCTGCACCAGCATGCGGCGCTCGGCGCGGGCGTTGGAGACCGCGATCTCGTACTCCCGGTCGCCGGCGGGGCCGGTCGGGAATTCGGTGCGGACCGGGGTCGGGATCAACGAGTACGGCGCCAGCGTGCCCTGCTCCGACCCGGTCAGGTTCAGCACCCGCGAGTACGGCCGCAGCTCCGGCATCGCGCACAGCCGGGCCAGCGGGCCCGACGGGTCGAGCAGGGTCACCTGGACGCCGCGGCGCGCGTTCAGGTATCCCAGCGCGCCCATCAGCGTCGACTTGCCACCGCCGGGCTCGGCAACGAGCACGCCGAGGCCGGAGCGCTCGCGCACCTCCATCGGGAAGTGCAGGTCGAGGAAGACGGGGCGCCGGCAGGTTCCCGACGTGCGGCCGATCAGGTCGCCACGCCGGTCGCCCACGTTGGACGCCGCCTGGGGCAGCGCCGCGGCCAGCAGCTTGACCGGCATCCGCCGCACGTAGCCGGTGTTGGCGATCGGCTCGCCGGGTATGAACTCGCGGGCGAGCTGGTCCTGGTTCTTCGGGTGCTGGAGCGAGATGCGCAGCTCGCGGGAGTAGAGCTGGATCAGGCGCCGGGCCCGCTCCAGGCACTCCTCGCGGCTGCGGCCGCCGACCGCGATCCGGTGCCAGCCGTGTGCCCGGGCGGACTCCACCGGCAGGCCGGTGGTCATCTCGTCGCCGATGACCAGCGCGCGCTTGGCGAGGCGCTCCAGCTCCGGCGGGGCGTCGATGCCGTGCTCCGCGTAGTCGAGCTGCTGGGAGCGGATCATCCGGAGCCGGTGCTCGAGGTTCTTGAAGGAGCTGTTGGAGCCGAGGATGTCGATGCGTGAGGAGAGCTCCATCGGCCACGGCAGGCGCTCGTGGAAGTGCATCCACGGCTCGTGCTTCTCCGGGATCTCCAGCGGCTCCATCCGGCCGACGGAGAGGACGGCGACGTGCCGCTCCTCGCCGGTCATCCGGTTGACCAGCTTCACGGTCGAGCCGTACGGGGTGCGGTAGCGCTCGACCTGCTCGGTCAGGGCCAGCAGGTCGCCGCGCTCCCAGTGGCCGTTCGAGATCGGCGAGAGCGGGCCGGGCGGGGCCATGCAGAGCGCGACCGAGCGGAAGAGCAGCCACTCCAGCTCCGGCGGGGTGACCCGGCGGCCGCGCATGCCGAACGCGTTGAGCACCTCGTCGAACTGCTCGACGGTGCGGCCGAGCTTGCGGCGTTCGGAGTCGGAGGTGCCCTTGCCGAACATCCGCAGGATGCGCTCGGAGAACGTGTCGCCGAGCGAGCGGCGGGCGAAGGTGACGCCGAGGTAGGTCTGTCCCTCGGCGTGGTTGACGGAGAGCAGGTGGCGCTGCGCCGAGACGAGGTGGTCCGACCACGAGGTGGCGCCGGAGACGTCGGGCAGCGGCTTCGCCGTGTGCGAGTCGACGGTGCGGGCCCACTCGTCGGCCGGGAAGGGCCGGTTGGTGCGGCGCAGGTGCAGCCGGAAGCCGGCCAGGCCCGCGTACTGCTCGGAGATCGCGGCGAGCAGCGCCTCGCGCTCGGCGTCGGGCCGGAAGGCCCAGCGCACCTCGGGCAGCGAGTACCAGGCCGTGACCGTGCCCTGTGTGAACGTCAGGTGCCCGGCGATCTCGCTGATCTCCAGCTCGATGGCGGGGTCGCGGTCGCTGAACTTGAGCTTGTGCGGGCGCAGCGCCGCGGCCTTCGGGCGGACCGCCGGCAGGTTCGCCGGCTCGTCGCGGTCCTTGTTCTTGCGGCCCCTGCGCTTGGCGGGCGCCTTTTCGCGGGTGGCCGGCGCCCGCTCCGGCATCGGCGCGGGCAGGTCGGCGTGCACCTCGGACCCGGGCACCAGCGGGCCGTACGGCTCGACCGGGCGTACCGGCGTCACGCCGGGCGAGACGGTCTGCCAGAGCGGCGGGGTCTGCACGGGCAGGACGGGTGCGGGATCGGGCCGGTGCGCGACGGGCGCCGCGGCGACCACGGGCAGCGCGCCGGGGCGGGCCTCCTCCGGCCAGTCGTCGAAGTCGGACTCGGGCGCCTCGCGCTCGTCGTAGAAGTCGGCCTGCGGCCCGACCGGCGCCCGCATGAAGGGCGAGACGGGTGCGTCGGCGGGGCGGAGGTCGCCGGGTGGCGGCACCGGTGGCGGGGGCGCGACCAGTGACTCGGGCGCGGGCGTCTCGGTGACGGGTGCGACGGGGGCGGCCCCGGGGCCGGCGGCGGGCGGCGCGGACGTCTGGCGGCGCTCGTCCGCGCCGTCGAAGTCGAAGCCGAAGTCGAAGTCGGCGTCCGGGTCGTCGGGCGGCGGCTCGACCGGCGCGGCCGGACCGGGTACCGGCTTCGCGGCGGGTGTGCCGCCGAAGAGATCGAGGAACGGCGAATCGATGTCCATCGGGTCGACCTGCGGGCCGCCGTTGGTGCGCGGCCGGACCGGCTGCGGTGCCTGGAACACCGCTACCGCGCCGTGCCCCGGGCCGGGCACCTGTTCAAGATTCTCATCTGGAGAGTAGTGGTCTGGTCGCACACCGTTACTCTGTCTGCCCGTAATGTGGGCGTCCGCGCGGGAATGCCCGGGCGGTGGGGAAGCGGTCATGAACGGGCCCCGTTCGGGCATGCAGCGTGAGAGGCGAAACTGGTCATACCAACTCCTCCCGAACCCGGATGCGCGTGGCGACAAGTCTCGGGTCGCGCTGTTCGACGGCAGGCTCGCGGGTGCGGCGCCAGTCGGTGAGCGCGGTACGGATGACCATGCGGGCGGGGCGGTCGGGGTCGACGTGCCGGAACACGTAGGACGTCGTGACCATGGCCAGGGCGATCTCCCAGGCGGGGAAGGCGTCGAACTCCCAGGTCAGCATGTAGTGCAAAAACACGAACAAAGGTACTAGTAGGACGAACATTCCGTACTGCGCATATGGCAGGTGCAGGGGCAGCGTGTACCCGGGCGGGCCCAGGTAGACCAGGCGTGCCCGGTAGATGTCGTCATCGGTGCGCAGCCGCATGTGTCCGCCCGCGGCCTCAGGTGAAGATGAGGTCGATGAGGAAATCGCCGACGAAGAACAGCGTCGCGGCGCCCGCGATGAAGGCGAGGCCGACGATGGCGATCGCGGAACTGGTCAGCACCTTGGAGATCTCGCCGCGGCTCGCCCGGCCGATGAAGATGACGCCGAGGACGGCCAGCAGGATCGGTGCGATGTTGCTGGCGAAGAAGGTGACGACGCCCTCGGTGTTGATGCCCTTGGGATCGGGGGCCGCCAGGGTGCCTTGGTGCACGGTTGCCGCGACCTGCGCGACGAGCTCTGTGGCGATCATCGGTAAACCTCCCGGGTGCCTGGCGTGAGGGCGCCGAGCACACTGCAGTAATAAAGCCTCGCTGACGGCAACGCCCATATGGTGCTACTTACAGCTCACCACGTCGAGTGAGCTGTTCGGGGCGCTCCTGTCCTACCCAAAGCCCGTCTGCTCTCTTCGGTCCTTCAATGATGCCCAGGTCTGAAGAGTACGGGCCGTACTTCTTACCTACAAGCTGCCCGATTCGTTACCGAAGGTAAAGGCGTGACTGAACATGAGTCATGTGCGATCGTACGCCTGTTCGAAAACCTGCGGGCCGGTACCGTCTTCCTGTGAGCGACACGAGCGATAGCGCCACTTCGGTTCAGTTCAGTGGCGCCCGGTTGCTCCAGCAAGATCACCCGGTAGTGATGGGCGTACTCAACGTCACCCCGGATTCCTTCTCCGACGGCGGCCGTTTCGCCGACGTCGACGCGGCCGTCGCGTACGGCGTGCGGCTGCGCGGTGAGGGCGCCGACATCATCGACATCGGTGGCGAGTCCACCCGTCCGGGTGCCGAACGCGTGGACGGCCCGACCGAGATCGCCCGGGTGCTTCCGGTGATCAAGGAGCTGGCCGCCGCCGGGGTGCCGCTGAGCATCGACACCACCCGGGCCGAGGTCGCGGCGGCCGCCCTGGCGGCGGGCGCGGTGGTGGTCAACGACGTCTCCGGCGGCCTGGCCGACCCGGGCATGGCCGCCGTCATCGCGGCGGCCGGCTGCCCTTGGGTCCTCATGCACTGGCGTGGCCACTCCCGCCGGATGCTCGACCTGGCGACCTATACCGACGTCGTCGCGGAGGTCCGCGACGAGCTGCTGCGGCGGGTGGACGACGCGGTCGCGGCCGGCGTCGACCCTGCCCGGCTGATCCTCGACCCGGGACTCGGCTTCGCCAAGCACGCCGAGCACAACTGGGCGCTCAGCGCGCACCTCGGCGAGCTGGTCGCGCTCGGCCGCCCGGTGCTCTTCGCGGCGAGCCGCAAGACCTACCTCGGCCGGTTGCTCGCCGGGCCCGACGGCGAGCCGCGGGGCGTCGACGGCCGCGAGGCGGCGACGATAGCGACGTCCGTGCTGGCCGTCGCCGCGGGGGCCTGGGGCGTCCGCGTGCACGACGTGCGCGCGACCGTGGACGCCCTGGCCGTGTGGCGCGCCACCGGCAGCCCGCGTTTCCAAAGATCAGATTCCGGGGGTACGCGGTGAGCGACCGCATCAGACTGGGCGGCCTGAAGGCCAGGGGCCACCACGGCGTGTACGACTTCGAGCGCCGCGACGGCCAGGACTTCGTGGTCGACGTCGAGCTGGAGCTGGACCTGGCCCGGGCCGCGGCCACCGACGACGTCGCCGACACCGTCCACTACGGCGAGCTGGCCGGCGCCCTGGTCGAGGTGATCACGGGCGAGCCGGTCAACCTGATCGAGACCCTGGCCGAGCGGCTCGCGACGGTCTGCCTTGCCGACGCCCGGGTCGCCGCCGCGACCGTCACCGTGCACAAGCCGCAGGCGCCGATACCGCACGAGTTCGCCGACGTGTCGGTCACCGTCCGGCGCGCCCGATGACCCGGGCGATCCTCTCGCTGGGCAGCAACCTCGGCGACCGGTACGCGCACCTGAAGGACGCCGTCGCGGGGCTGGGCGACAGCGTCCTGCTGACCTCCGGCGTCTACGAGACGCCGCCGTGGGGCGACGCCGACCAGCCGGCGTACCTGAACGCGGTCCTGCTGGTCGCCGACCCGGCGGCGGACCCGGCCGGCTGGCTGGAGCGGGCCCGGGCGCTGGAACGGGCCGCCGACCGGGTCCGCGACCCGCAGCGGCGGTTCGGGCCGCGCACGCTCGACGTCGACGTCATCGCGGCCTGGCAGCAGGACGGCACGCCGGTGCTCAGCGACGATGTGGAGCTCACCCTCCCGCATCCCCGGGCGCACCTGCGCGCGTTCGTCCTCAAGCCCTGGCTCGACCTCCAGCCGTACGCCCGGCTGCCCGGACACGGCTGGGTCACCGACCTGTTGAACTCGCCCGAGCTCACGGCCGACGCGAACGCACTGACCCCGCGGCCCGATCTGCCGTTAGAGTCACTGGAGTGAGCAGCAACCCCGGCGGTGGAACGCCCGATCCGTCGTTGCGGCCGACCAGCATCTCGACGCTGGTGGTCGCCGGGCTGGCCGCGGCCGCGGTCGGCTGGCTGCTGCTGAGCTCGTTCTACGCGCAGATGCCGCGGCTGCCGTGGCTGCCGATCATGGTGCTCACGGCGCTGGCGATCGCCGAGGCCTTCCTCGCGCAGAACACCGGCTCCCGGATCCAGCACAAGCCCGGCGCGGCGCGCGTCGACCCGCTCGCGGTGGCGCGCTACGCCGTGCTCGCCAAGGCGTCCTCGCTGTCGGGCGCCCTCTTCGGTGGCTTCTCCGCCGGCCTGCTGGCCTGGCTGTGGCTGGAGCCGACCCGGGCCGCCCGCGACGACGTTCCCGCGGCGATCGCCGGTGTGGTCTCCTCGCTGGCGCTGGTGTGTGCGGCGCTGTGGCTCGAGCGCTCCTGCCGCGTACCGGAACGACCCGACCAGAAGGACGGTGGCGAGTCGGACCGGTCCGCCGGTCGGTCCTGATCTTTAGCGGTTCAGTACTTGAACCGAAGCCGGTTCGCGTACGTATGCTGTGCCGCGGCGAAGGAGGCGCGTGATGGCCTACGACGACACGACATATCGTCGTGACACCAGCGACCGGGCAGAGAGCAACCCGGCCGCGTACCGGGCCGGAGTGGCGGCCGCGGACTATCGCACCAACCGCCGTGACCTCGACACCGAAGACGTCGATCTCGGGGGCGGCGAGCCACCGACCGAGCCGCTGCGCGGCGACGGATCGGACGACGGCGGACGGGACCGGCTCGGCATCCACATCGGCTGGGAGATCCTCCTGCTGCTGGCGGTCGCCGCGATCGCCATCCTGCAATACCGGCTCGATCCCACCAGCCTGCGCCGGCCCGCCCTGGACACCCTGCTGATCTCGGGTGCCGCGATCGGCCTGCTGGCCCTCGGCGCCGGGCTGACGCTGCGCGCCGGCGTACCGAATCTCGCGCTCGGCCCGATCGCGCTCGCCGGCGCGCTGCACTTCGCCGAGAACGGCGACGACGGCCTGGTGCAGGCCGCCGTGCCGGCGCTGATCATCGCCGCCGGCGGCGGTCTGCTGGTGGCGCTGTTCGTGATCGTCCTGCACGTGCCCGGGTGGATCACGTCGCTCGGCGCGGCGATGGGCGTCGTCGTCTACGACCAGCTGCGTACGGCGCCGGTCGCCGTGCAGGGCGGCTACGACCCGTCAGACCACGCGTTCTACCTCTTCGGCGGCTTCGCGCTGCTCGCGGTCATCGGCGGCGCGCTCGGCACGGTCACGCCGATCCGCCGGATGGTCGGCCGGCTGCGCCCGTCCGGCGATCCGGCCGTGCGCCGGGGTGCCGCCGCGGCGCTGCCGGTGATCGCCGCGCTGGTGCTCTCCTCGGCGTTCGCGGTCAGCGCCGGCATCCTGATGGCGGCGCAGTCGACCGCGCCGATCCGCCCCGGCACCGGGCTGGAGTGGACGGGCATCGCGTTCGGCACCGCCCTGCTCGCCGGCACCAGCGCGTACGGCCGGCGCGGCGGCATCTTCGGCACCCTGCTGGCGGTCGCCGGGATCACGCTGTTCATCGACTACGCGGAGCGGCGCGACCTCGACATCGCGCTGTTCGCCATCGCGGGCTGCACGATCGCCGCCGGGCTGATCGTGAGCCGGCTGGTCGAGACGTACGGGCGGCCGCTGCCCGTGCCCGCGATCGGCGAGGACTGGAACGCCGCCGCCTCGACGGGCACCACCTGGTCGCCCGACATGCCGGAGACGTGGGCGACCTCGACGACGCCGCCGGAGACCGCCGTGGGTCGCTGGGACGAGGGCCCGTGGGGCAGCGCTCGCTGATCGAGCGGCAATCCACCCTATGCTGACACCATGACCGACTCGACCTTCGCCGAGCTTGACGCCCTGCCGACCGAGGAACTGCGCGAGCGCGCCTTCGCGAGGGCCCGGGAGCGGCACGACCTCAAGTTCTTCTGGTCGGTGTTCCGGCACCTGCCGGACGCGGACGAGGCCGAATCGCTGGACGGCGCGCCGAACTCGGTCGGTCCGACGATCGATGAGGCGGTCGCGCTGTGGCGCGAGTTGACTGGGCACGGGTTCGGCGAGCAGGAGCCTCTGCTGCGGGCGGCGTTCATCGACTACCTGCAAAAGCACTGATTTACCCGCAAGGGACGCATTCACGGATATCAGCTCCCGGGCGTTTGGCGACCGGAATCCGCTGGGCAATAACGGATTCATGGCTCTCACCAACCGCTACAAAACCGCGCCCGGTGCGGGCACGCTCGCCGCGCTGATACTGGTCCTGGTCTTCGGCAGCCCCTGGTACGCCGACTGGGCCGCCGACAACACCGACCCCGACACCGCCGGAGGCTGGTGGCTGCGCCTGCTCGCGTGGCCGCACTGGCGCTTCGACTCCGACGACTCGCTGCGCTCGATCCTGATCACCGATCTCCGGGCGATCCTGGTCGTCGTGCTGACGCTGCTCTTCCTCTACCTGCTGCCCGGCTCACAGCTGGCCCGCGCCCGCGGCACCCTCAGCCAGTTCTTCGCCGGCTGGGCGGCGTACATCTTCGCCGCCGGCTTCGCCGCGCTGCTGACCACCCTGTTCCTGGCCAACCCGTCGCTGCTCGGCGCGTTCCGTACCGCCGGCGAGGGCGCCACCTACGGCCTCTTCATCGGCTGGATCATCGGAATCGCCACCCTCGGCGGACGCCGGGGTACCCGCTAGCGCCGAGGTACCCGCCAGTCAGGCGCCACCCGGCCCGCGGGCCGGGTGGTCAGGCTATTGCGGTGGCCTCCTCGTTGGGCATGTCGAAGAGGGCCGAGCGCGAGACGGCGCCGACCGGCGTGCCGTCCTCGACCACGATGACGTTGAGGGAGTCGCTGGTCAGCATCACCGCGAGCGCGTCGTGAAGGGTGCCGGACAGGTCCACCGTGGGCAGCCGGGAGATCTCCTCGACGTGGCCGATCGGGCGCATCGCGTCGCGGACCGGGGTGACCGCCAACCGGCGGATGCCCCGATCGGCGCCGACGAACTCGCGCACCGCCGGCGACGCCGGCCGGCTCAGCAGCTCGGCCGGGGGCGCGTACTGGAGCAGAAGGCCACCCTCGGCCAGCACCGCGATCCGGTCGCCGAGGCGTACGGCCTCGTCGATGTCGTGGGTGACCAGCACGATGGTCTTGCGGACCGTGGCCTGTAGCCGGAGGAACTCCTCCTGGAGCCGGCTCCGCACGATCGGGTCCACCGCGGAGAACGGCT
This sequence comes from Amorphoplanes digitatis, assembly GCF_014205335.1. NCBI lineage: Bacteria > Bacillati > Actinomycetota > Actinomycetes > Micromonosporales > Micromonosporaceae > Actinoplanes > Actinoplanes digitatis. Next base: position 51,171 of record NZ_JACHNH010000001.1, read on the forward strand.
CGTCCATGAGCAGCACCACCGGATCCGCGGCCAGGGCGCGGGCCACGCCGACCCGCTGGCGCTGGCCGCCGGAGAGCTCGTGCGGGTAGCGGCCGCCGTGCCGCGCCGGGTCGAGGCCGACCAGGTCGAGCAGCTCGTCGGCGCGGGACCTGATCCGCTTGCGGTCCCAGCCGAGCAGCCGCGGCACCGTACCCACGTTGGTGCGGATGGTCTGATGCGGAAAGAGCCCGACGTTCTGGATCACGTAGCCGATCTGCCGGCGCAGCTCGACCGGGTCCTGCGCCGCGACGTCACGGCCGTCGATCAGGATCCGTCCCTTGGACGGCTCGATCAGCCGATTGATCATCCGGAGCACGGTGGACTTGCCACAGCCCGACGGGCCGATCAGCACGACGAGCTCGCCCGCCGGCACCTCAAGGCTGATGTCGCCGACCGCTACCGTCCCGTCCGGGTAGACCTTTCCGAGGTTCGCGAGCGTGATAGACGCCGCGCTCCGGCCAGCGCCGGAGTCCTTGATCGCGGTAGCGTCCACGTATGTCCTTCCTCTCGAGGGCCCCGGCGCCTGCGTGGCCCCTGGCCGCCCCCGCTGATGACGGGCCGGGAAATCCGTGGTTCTCGTGGCGCTACGTCCACGACAACGCCGACGAGATCCTTTCCGCACTGCAATTCCACGTGGGTCTCACCGCCCGCGCGGTGATCATCGCGATGATCGTCGCCCTGCCGCTTGCGGTCGTCTCCTACTGGTGGCGACCGCTGACCGGCCCGATTCTCGCACTCTCCGGCATCCTGTACACGATTCCGTCGCTGGCGCTTCTCGCCCTGCTCGCCCCGGCGGTCGGCACCACGACCGACACCGCGGTCCTGATCGCGCTCGTGCTGTACGCCCTGCTGGTGCTCGTGCGCAACGCGCTGGCCGGGCTCACCCAGGTCCCGCCCGAGGTGCGCGACGCCGCGGCCGGCATGGGCTACGGCCGCTTCGGCCGGCTGTGGCGCATCGAGCTGCCGCTGGCGCTGCCCGGCATCCTCACCGGCCTGCGGCTCGCGACGGTGTCGACCGTGGCGCTGGTCACGGTCGGCGCGCTGATCGGCCGGGGCGGCCTCGGCGACATGATCCTCGGCGGCTTCCGGAACAACTTCTACAAGGCCGAGATCATGACCGGCACGATCCTCTGCGTCGGCCTGGCCCTGGTGCTCGACCTGCTCCTGGCCGGGCTGGGACGGGTGCTGACGCCCTGGACGCGGGAGCGGAAGCTGTGAACTACCTCCAAGAGGGCTTCGTCTGGCTCAACGACCCGCTCAACTGGACCAACCCCGGCGGGCTGCTCGACCGGCTCGCGGAACACCTGATCGTCTGCGCGTGGGCGGTGCTGCTGGGCTGTGTCGTCGCCTGGCCGCTCGGCATCTGGCTCGGCCACCGCGGGCGCGGCGGCGGCGGGGTCGTCGTCCTGGCCAACCTGACCCTGGCGATACCGACGCTGGCCATGCTGACCATCCTGCCGCTGACCCCGCTGGGCTTCGGCAAGCCGCCCGTTGTCGTGGCGCTGGCCGTCTTCGCGGTGCCGCCGCTGCTGGCGAACGCGTACACGGGGCTGCGGCAGATCGATCCCGAGACGAAGGACGCCGCGCGGGGCATGGGCCTGTCCGGCGGCCAGCTGCTGCGCCGGGTCGAGTTGCCGCTCTCGGTGCCGTACCTCGCGGCGGGGTTGCGGACGGCGGCCGTGCAGGTGGTGGCCACGGCCGGCCTGGCCGCGTTCGTCAACGGCGGCGGGCTCGGCGAGATCATTCTGGCCGGCTTCGGCATCGGCATCAGCAACGGCGGTGCCGGGCAGATCGTGGCCGGCGGAATCGTTGTGGCGCTTGTCGCATTGCTGGTCGAAGCGCTGCTGGCGGGCGTACAACGGCTTGTGACACCGCCTCCACTGCGGACCGGCCGGCGAGCCCGGCCCACCGCGGCGGCGCCGGCCGGGTAACGGTCCCGCATCGTTACCCAAGATGTCACACCCGGCGGGTAGGAATGTCTGTGGCCGTTCGCGCGGCCGACAGCCGAATCCATACGGGCATCGCATACCGACTGCCCGTCGGACACGCGGCGCGGCTATCCGGCCGTGCCGGGACACAGAAGGCGGCAGTAATGCAACGACACCTCCTCCTGACGGCGGGCACCCTCATGACGGCCGCCGTCATCCTCGCTGGTTGCGGCGAGTCCGGCTCCTCCGGCACCGAGGCGCCCCCGAGTGCCGCGGCGGGCGCGGGCTGCGCACCCGTTGCCGGTGACACCCTGGTCGTCCTCACCGACGACAAGCACCTCCAGAACACCGACAACATCGTCCCGGCGATCCACAAGAAGTCCTCGTCGCCGCAGCTCGTCGCGGCGCTCGACAAGGTCTCCGCGGCGCTCGACACGACCAAGCTGATCGAGCTCAACAAGGCCGTCGACGTCGACCGCAAGTCGTCGAAGAACGCGGCCGAGGAGTTCGCGGCCGCCAATAACATCACCGCGGGCATCGAGAAGGGCCCCGGCGGCGACCTGAAGGTCGGCGCCGCCAACTTCAGCGAGAACGCGACCCTCGGCGAGCTTTACAAGATCGCCCTGACGGCCGCGGGCTACAAGGTCGAGGTGCAGCAGATCGGCAACCGCGAGCTCTACGAGCCGGCCCTGGAGAAGGGCGACATCGACGTCGTCCCGGAGTACGCGGCCACCCTGGCGACGTTCCTCTCGGGCAAGGTCGAGGGCAAGGACGCCAAGGACCCGTCCTCGCCGGAGCTCGAGACCACGATGACCAACCTGACCGCGCTCGGCGAGAAGGTCGGCCTGGTCTTCGGCAAGGCCTCCGCGGCGCAGGACCAGAACGCGTTCGCCGTCACGGAGGCGTTCGCCACCAAGTACGGCGTCAAGACCCTGTCGGACCTCGCCGCCAAGTGCTCGGGCGCGGCCACCATCCTTGGTGGCCCGGCGGAGTGCCCGCAGCGGCCGAAGTGCCAGCAGGGCCTGGTCGAGACCTACGGCTTCAAGGCGGGCGAGTTCAGCTCGCTGGACGCCGGCGGCCCGCTGACCAAGACCGGCCTCAAGCAGGGGACGATCAGCGTCGGCCTCGTCTTCAGCTCGGACGGAGCCCTCGCGGCCGGCTGATCACCGGCTGATGCGTCGCGGACGCCGGGCATCGCAATAGCGGTGCCCGGCGTCCACCCGTTTCGTGACCGGCACCACTCTCGGTAGCATCTGCGACCATGCCTGACCGGGACCCCGAGGCGCAGCAGTCTGCTCGCCTCATCACGGCGCTGATCTGGGCCGGCGTCGTCGTAGCCCCGGTCGCCGCCCTCATCGCGCTGCTCAGCGGCAGCGCCCGCTTCGCGGTACTGCTGCTCGCGGTCTGCGTCGTGCTGATGGGCGCGTCGATGCTGATCAGAAACGATCCGGTGCTGCACCGCATGGACGTCGAGGACCGGGTCGCGGCCGAGGTCGACAAGCTGCGCGAGCGGTTCCGCGAGGAGATCGCCGCGGCGGCCCGCGCGACGGGTCACCGGGTGCAGGTGCTCCAGGACGAGATCACCCGCCTGCGCGCGGCGGGCTCCCCGGTCGCGAGCCTGCCGCACGGGGCCCTCCCACCGGCACCGCCGTCCGTGGCCCGGCCGGCGGGTGTCGCCGTTGCCGCCGCGGTCGCGGGCCGGCCACTCAGCCCGCCGACCGGGCTCGGCGCCGGTGGACGCCCGAACGGGCCGATCCCGGGGTCCGCGCACCCGGTCGGCGCCCGCGTGCCGGCGACCGCGGCGGCAACGGTCAGCGCCGGCGCGGCCGTGCGCGTCGCGGCCGCCGCGTCCGTGTCCGCGCCGGTTGGTCAGGCCGCGGCGGGCTCGGCCTCCGTGGGCGCGGCCCGGGTCGGCTCGGCCTCCGTCGGCTCGGCCTCCGTCGGCTCGGCCTCCGTGGGTTCGGCCTCCGCGGGTTCGGCCTCCGTGGGTTCGGCCTCCGTGGGTTCGGCCTCTGTGGGTTCGGCCCGGGTCGGTTCGGCCTCGGTGGGTTCCGGGGCCGTTGGATCCGGGTCCGCGGGTGCCGGACATGTCGGATCCGGCCCGGCGAACGGCGCGATTCCGCGGGCCCGCACCGCCGCGGTCGCGCCGGCCTCGGGCGGGGCCTACTCGCCGGGCGGTCACGGTGCGGCCCAGGTCTCCCGTGGCGGTCACGGTGCGGCCCAGGTCTCCCGTGGCGGTCCGATCTCCCAGGTGGATCTGGTCTTTCAGGGCGGCGGGGGCTCCCCGGCCGGGCAGCGGCCGGGAGCCGGCTACGAGCTGGGGCATTCCGGTTCGGCCTGGGCGGAGCGGTCCTCGGGCGCCGAGTACTGGCAGGCCTCCGAGTTCGGGCAGACCACCGACGACGGCGACGACGACTACGACGCCGGGTCCGGAGCGGCGGTCGAGCAGCGGCCGTCGCGGCGGCACGCGGCACCCGACACCGGCACCGACCTGGCCCGCTTCGGAATCGGCGACCAGGCGGGCCACGGCGGCACCGACTGGGGCCGGCCACACCAGGGCGCCATCGGGCAGGGCGCCATCGGGCAGGGCGCCATCGGGCAGGGCGCCGGCTGGCAGGGCGGCGCCGGTCGATGGCCGGCCGGTCAGGATGCGGCGGGCGAGGGCCATGTCATGGACTCCGGCTATGCCCTGTACGGCGGCCACCAGGCGCCCGTGAACGGCGGCTACGACTACGGCTACTCCGAACCCGCCGCCGCGAACGGCGCGGGTTGGTCCGAGCCTGCCGCGAACGGCGCGGGTTGGTCCGAGCCTGCCGCGAACGGCGCGGGTTGGTCCGAGCCCGCCGCGAACGGCGCGGGTTGGCAGGACGCCGGCTTCGCCTCGGCCGGCGGTTACGCCACGCCCGGTGGCTGGGGGCCTGGCGGCTCCGCCCCGACCAGCGGTCACGTACCCGACTACGCACCGGAAGCCATCTACGGCCAGGCACCTGGATACGGCCAGGCGGCCGGTTACGACCAGGCCGCCTACGACCAGGCGGCCGGCTACGGCCTACCGGGCGGCTACGACCAGCCGACCGGCTATGACCACGTCGGCGACTACGACGAGTCAGCGGGCTACGACCAGATTGGCGGCTACGACCAGTCGGCGGGCTTCGACCAGGTTGGCGGCTACGACCAGGGCGTCGGATACGAGCACGCGGCCGCCTATGGCCAGGGGACGGCTTACGGCCAGGGAATGGCTTACGGCCAAGGGACCGCTCACAGCCAGGGGACCGCTCACAGCCAGGGGACCGCATACGGCCGGCCGGCCGGCAACGGCCGCGCCGACCAGTTCGGCCCGGACCCTATGGCCGCCCGTGCCGGCTGGGACGACCGCGCCCCCGGCGGCCGCTGGTAGGGCCCGCTACTTGTCGATGTCCCCGACCACGAAGAACATCGACCCCAGGATCGCGATCAGGTCCGGCACCAGGCACCCCGGGATCAGCGTCGCCAGCGCCTGCACGTTCGCGTAGGACGCCGTCCTCAGCTTCAGCCGCCACGGTGTCTTCTCGCCGCGGGACACCAGGTAGTAGCCGTTGATGCCCAGCGGATTCTCCGTCCAGGCGTACGTGTGGCCCTCCGGCGCCTTGACCACCTTCGGCAGGCGCACGTTCACCGGCCCGCCGATCTGGTCGACCCGGTCCAGGCAGGCCTGCGCCAGGTCAAGGGAGACGTACACCTGATCCAGCAGCACCTCGAAGCGCGAGTGGCAGTCACCGGCCGTCCGGGTCACCACCGGGACGTCGAGCTGGTCGTAGGCCAGGTAAGGCTCGTCGCGCCGCAGGTCGATGTCGAGGCCGCTGGCCCGCGCCACCGGCCCGGACGCGCCGTACGCCGCCGCCTGCTCGGCGGTCAGCACCCCGACGCCGACGGTACGGGCGAGGAAGATGTCGTTGGCGCGGATCAGCCGGTCGATGTCCGGCATCCGGCGGCGCACCTTGCCGATCGCCTCCCGGGCCCGGCCGGTCCAGCCCGCCGGCACCTCCTCCTTGAGCCCGCCGACGCGGTTGAACATGTAGTGGATCCGGCCGCCGGAGACCTCCTCCATGACGGCCTGGAGCGTCTCCCGCTCCCGGAAGGCGTAGAACATCGGCGTGATCGCGCCGATCTCCAGCGGGTACGAGCCGAGGAACATCAGGTGGTTGAGCACCCGGTTCAGCTCGGCGAGTGCCATCCGCAGCCAGGTCGCGCGCTCGGGAACCTCGAGGCCCATGAGCCGCTCGACGGCGAGCGCGACGCCGAGTTCGTTTGAGAACGCCGAGAGCCAGTCGTGCCGGTTGGCCAGCACGATGATCTGCCGGTAGTCGCGCACCTCGAACAGCTTCTCGGCGCCGCGGTGCATGTAGCCGACGATCGGCTCGCAGGCGGTGACCCGCTCACCGTCGAGGGTGAGTTTGAGCCGGAGCACGCCGTGCGTCGACGGGTGCTGTGGGCCGATGTTGAGCACCATGTCGGCCGTGTCGAGCCCGGACCCGGTGCCGACCGTCATCTCCCGCAGGTCGCTCACGAGTGCGTCCTGCCGAGCCCGGTGGTTCGCTCACTGCGTTCGCTCACGGCAGCATCGTCCCACGAAGCTCGATGCCCACCTCGTGCAGCAGCCACCAGTGCCCGCCCAGCCCGGCGGGGTCGGTGAGTTCGGCGGCGGCGCCGGCCGCGCTTAGCGCCCGCAGATATCCCGCCGGGTCCGTGCGCGCCAGGTCCAGCGCCGGTCGCCCGCCGTCGACACCGAGGCCGCGCAGCGCCTCACGCTGGCCGATGATCCGGTACGCGGTCCCGGCCGCGGCCGCGGCGGAGTCCACGGCAACGTGTGCCGTGATGTCGCACGTGCCGTCGGGCACCGGCTCGACCTGCCGCCCGTCCCGGTAGCCGGTGAGGGTGCCCAGCGGGGGCCGCGCCGCACGCAGGTGTCCGTAGTCGACGGCAAGCGCGCAACCGGACCGCAGCGCGCCGACCGCATCGGACCAGGCGTTGTCGCGGGGCCAGCCGATCTCGATCCGGTCGCCGGGCCCGGCGTCCGGCCACCAGCGCGCCGCCCAGAAGCGGTCGGCGGCGCCGACGTCCGGCCCGAGCGACTCCAGCCCGGTACCGCGGTCGACGAGCACCCGGCGCAGCCGCCCCTCGGCGTCGGCCTCGGCGATGTCGAGCGGCACGTTGTCCAGCCACTCGGTCGCCACCAGCACCCCGACGAAGCCCTCGGGCACGTCGCGCCGCCAGCCGATCTCCCGCGGCAGCCCGGCGGGCCGCGGTGCGACCTCGACGCCGGTGAAGCGGATACGCCCGGCGAGTCCGCGAACGGTCGCGGCCGGGTCGGCGCTCACCAGCGCTCGCAGGGCGGCCAGCAGTTCGCCGCGCCCGGCGCCCACGTCGACCACGTCCAGGCGGCCGGGGCAGCCCAGCGCCGAGTCCACCCGCCGGATCAGCCGCAGCAGTGCGCTCGCGAACAGGGGGGAGGCGTGCACGCTGGTACGGAAGTGGTCCGCGGGGCCCTCGGCCGCCCGGGTGAAGAAGCCCCCGGTTCCGTACAGTGCCCCGGCCATCGCTGACCGCCAACCCACGTTCGTCACGAACGCCAATCTAGGCGCAAATCGCCGGTGCGGTTGTTCACACGCTCTTGTCACACGCGCGTTACATCGGCGCATAATTGCGGTCGACCGGTACCCCTTTCGCGAGGACTGGATCTGTAAATGAGCGCTCTGCCGCGCGCCGGAAAGCGTGCGAATGCCCTGGTCGTCGGCGTTGTCGGCGCCGGACGGGTCGGTGCCGTGCTCGGTGCCGCCCTCGAGGCCGCCGGACACCGCGTGGTCGCCGTCGCGGCCGTCTCCGCCGCCTCCCGTGAACGGGCCCGCCGCCTGCTTCCGCGAGCCGCGATCCTCCCCGCGGACGAGGTCGCTCGGTCCGCCACCGATCTGCTGCTGCTCGCCGTTCCCGACGATCATCTGGCCGCGGTCGTCTCCGGCCTGGCCGCCACCGGATCCCTGCGCGGCGGCACGACCGTCGCGCACACCTCGGGCGCGCACGGCCTGGCCGTCCTCGGCGACACCGACGGCATCGCGCTGCACCCGGCGATGACCTTCACGGGCGCGGACGCCGACCTCGAGCGGCTGCCCGGCATCGCCTGGGGCGTGACCGCGCGGGACCGTGCCTTCGCGTCGCGGCTGGTCACCGACCTCGGCGGCATCCCCGAGTGGGTCGCCGAGGATGCCCGGCCGCTCTACCACGCAGCCCTCGCGCACGGCGCGAACCACCTGGTCACGCTCGTCAACGAGGCCGCCGACCTGCTGCGCGCCGCCGGCGTCGAGCACCCGGAGGCCGTCCTGTCGCCGCTGCTGCACGCCGCGCTGGACAACGCCCTGCTGCTCGGCGACGCCGCGCTCACCGGGCCGGTCTCCCGCGGCGACGCCGGGACCGTGCGCAAGCACCTGGACCGCGTCGCGCCGGAGTCCGCGCCGGCCTATCTCGCTCTGGCCCGGCGCACCGCCGACCGGGCCATCGCCGCCGGGCGGCTGCGGCCGCAGGACGCGGCGCTGCTGCTGGACGTTCTTGCTCAGGCGGGCGCACAGGCGACCGCACCGGCGACCGTAGGGAGCCCCTCATGACCGCGCTCGTACACACCCGCGCCGAACTCGCCGCCGCCCGGGACGCCGCGACCGGCCGGGTGGCCGTCGTGATGACCATGGGCGCCCTGCACGAGGGCCACCGCCAGCTGATGCGCGAGGCCCGCGAGCGCGGCGACTTCGTGCTCGTCACGATCTTCGTGAACCCGCTCCAGTTCGGCCCGAACGAGGACTTCGACAAGTACCCGCGCACGCTGGAGGCCGACCTGGAGGCCTGCCGCGCCGAGGGGGTCGACCTGGTCTTCGCGCCCGACCGCGACGAGATGTACCCCGGCGGCACGCCGCAGGTGACCCTGGAAGCCGGACCGATGGGCACGATCCTGGAGGGCGCGAGCCGGCCCGGGCACTTCTCCGGGATGCTCACCGTCGTCGCCAAGCTGCTCCTGCTGACCCGCGCCGACCTGGCGTTCTTCGGCGAGAAGGACTTCCAGCAGCTGTCCCTGATCCGCCGGATGGTCCGCGACCTGGAGATCGGCGTGGAGATCATCGGCGTGCCGACCGTCCGGGAGGCCGACGGCCTGGCCCTGTCCAGCCGCAACCGCTACCTCTCGGCCGAGCAGCGGCAGGCCGCGCTCGCGCTCTCGCACGCCCTGCGCGAGGGCGCGGCGCAGAGCGACGCGCAGAGCGCGCTGGAGGCGGCCGGCAAGATCCTCGCCGACGAGCCCGGCGTGCAGGTCGACTACCTGGCCCTGACCGGCCCGCTGCTGGGTGCGCCCCCGCGCGACGGCGCGGCCCGGCTGCTGGTCGCCGCCAAGGTGGGCACGACCCGCTTGATCGACAACGTGCCGCTCCTGCTCGGAAACGCCGCCTGACGTCTGGGCGGAACCGCCGGAACCGCATGGTCGGGCCGAAGCCGCCTGGCCGCCGAGCCGATTGCCATATGATTGACAAATCGGACATCGGCGGCCCCGGGGAGGCTCGGATTTCATGCGACACTCGCCTCGGCGGCGGTCACGCGGGCGCTGGGCGATCGCGGCCGCGCTGAGCCTGTTCGCCGTCCTGGCGGCCGGCGGCTGCGGCTACCCCGCCGGCGTGGACGGTGACCTCACCGACGGCTGGGCGACGATCGGCGCACCGACCGGTTTCACGCCCGCGGCGCAGACCTGCCACCTTGCCAACTTCTCGACCGCCGGCGCCCGGGCCACCTACGAGGTGGTCGGCTGCAAGCTCAAGCACCGCACCGAGACCGTCTACGTCGGCACCTATCCGAGCCCGGCGGCCGACGCCGATGAGCCGCCCGCGCCGGGCTCGGCGGCCGCCCGGGCGGCGTACCAGACCTGTGACCGCAAGACCACCGAGTACGTGGGTGCGCCGTGGCGCAACGCCCGGCTGTGGGTCGGCGTGACCCAGCCGACCGCGGCCGCCTGGGCCGGCGGCGCCCGCTGGTTCCGCTGCGAGGTGCTGGTCAGCAGCTCGATCGAGGACGACGGCGGGCTGGTGCAGCGGGTCGGCACGCTGCGCGACGCGCTCAAGGACCCGAAGTCCCCGCTGCTGCTGACCTGCTACACCGCGCTGCTGGACCGGGCGGGCGAGATCGCCTCGATGCCCAGCGTGCCGTGCGACACCAAGCACAACTCCGAGTTCGTCGGCGTCTGGAACGCGGGCAACCGCGGTTATCCGAAGACGGCGAAGGACTGGGACGAGTTCCACGAGGGCTGCCGGGGCCTGATCGCCTCGTACGTCGGCGTGCCGAACGACGCCGACCTGAAGTACCGGGCCGGCGTGATCTCGCTGCCCGGTGGCGACGACGTCTGGGCGCTGGGCGACCGGTACGTGCGCTGCTACCTCTGGGTCGACGGTGCCAACCTCACGACCTCGCTGAAGGGCAAGGGCCCGAAGGGCGCGCCCGTCCAGTACCAGTAACGCCCGGCACTTCTTGGGCCCCGGCCGTGATTTCGCCGCGCCGGAAGGGTTGACTGAGCCCATGTCGCATCTTGCCGACCTTCCGGTGCTCCCGCGCCGCCTGGCCGCCGCCGAGCCCGGCTGGACCGAGACCACCGACGTGCTGGTGGTCGGCTCCGGCGTCGCGGGCCTCACCGCCGCGCTCTACCTGCGCGAGGCGGGCCTGCACGTCACCGTGGTCACCAAGGTCAATATCGATGACGGGTCGACCCGCTGGGCGCAGGGCGGCATCGCGGCCGTGCTCGACCCCCTCGACACCCCGGAGGCCCACGCCTTCGACACCGAGATCGCCGGGGTCGGCCTCTGCGACCCCGCGGCCGTACGGGTGCTCGTCGAGGAGGGGCCGGCGCGGATCCGGGAGCTGATGCGGATCGGCGCCGAGTTCGACCGCAACGTCGACGGGTCGCTGATGCTGACCCGCGAGGGCGGCCACCGCGCCGACCGGATCGTGCACGCCGGCGGCGACGCCACCGGCGCCGAGGTGCAGCGCGCCCTGCACGAGGCGGTGCGCCGGGACCCGTGGATCAGGCTGGTCGAGCACGCCCTGGTGCTGGACCTGCTGCGCGCGGCCGACGGCCGGGCCTGCGGCATCACCCTGCACGTACTCGGCGAGGGCAGCGAGGACGGCGTCGGCGCGATCCTGGCCCGCGCGGTGGTGCTGGCCACCGGCGGGATGGGCCAGATCTTCGCCTCCACCACCAACCCGGCGGTCTCGACCGGCGACGGCGTGGCGCTCGCGCTGCGGGCCGGAGCCAAGGTCAACGACGTGGAGTTCGTCCAGTTCCACCCGACGTCGTTCGTGACGGCGAGCGTGACCTCGGTGCAGCGCCCGCTGATCTCCGAGGCGTTGCGCGGGGAGGGCGCACACCTGGTCGACGAGGCCGGCAAGCGGTTCATGGTCGGCCAGCACGAGCTCGCCGAGCTGGCGCCGCGCGACATCGTCGCCAAGGGCATCCACCGGGTGCTGCGTGCCACCGGCGCCGACCACGTCTACCTGGACGCCCGGCACCTGGGCCGGGAGTTCCTGGAGCACCGCTTCCCGACGATCGTGGCGTCCACCCGGGCCGCCGGGATCGACCCGGCGACCGAGCTGATCCCGGTGGCACCGGCGGCGCACTACGCCTCCGGCGGCGTCCGCACCGACCTGCACGGCCGCACCTCGATACCGGGCCTCTACGCCTGCGGCGAGGTGGCCTGCACCGGCGTGCACGGCGCGAACAGGCTGGCGAGCAACTCGCTGCTGGAGGGCCTGGTCTTCTCCCGGCGCATCGCCGACGACATCGCCCGCGAGCTGCCGCCGCAGGCGGACCCGGCGCCGCAGGCCGGCGGCCCGGGCTGGGTCGTCGCCCCGGCGATCCGCGGCGACCTCCAGCGGGCGATGACCCGCGGCGCCGGGGTGCTCCGCTCGGCGGACTCGCTCGCCGTCACGGCCAAGGAGCTGGCCCGCCTCGGCGAGCAGCGCGGCGTGCCCCGCAACGCGGCCTGGGAGGCGACAAACCTGCTGACCGTGGCGAGCGCGCTCGTCGCCTCGGCCTCCGAGCGGCGCGAGACGCGGGGCTGCCACTGGCGCGAGGACTACCCGAACGCGGCGGACGAATGGCGCGGGCACCTGCTCGACGCGATCGACGCCGGCGGCTACCTGACACAGACCTTCGAGGAGATGGCATGACCGAGCGCACCGCACCGGGACCGGCCGGCGGCCTCGACCTCGCCGAGGTGGAGCGGATCGTCTACACGGCGCTGGCCGAGGACCTCGGCGACCCGCCCCGCGACGTGACGAGCGAGGCGACGATCCCGGCCGGCCAGGTCGACACCGCCGAGCTGGTCGCCCGCGCACCCGGCGTGGTGGCCGGCCTGCCGGTCGCGGCCCTGGTCTTCGCGGCGACCTCCGGCGGCACCGCGGAGTTCGACCAGCGGGTCGAGGAGGGCGCCCGGGTGGCCCGCGGCGACGTCCTCGCGGTGGTCACCGGGCCGACCCGGTCCCTGCTCACGGCCGAGCGCACGGCGCTCAACCTGCTCTGCCGGATGTCCGGCGTCGCGACGCACACCCGCAGGTGGGCCGACGAGCTGGCGGGCACCAAGGCGACGGTGCTGGACACCCGCAAGACGACGCCGGGCCTGCGCGTGCTGGAGAAGTACGCGGTCCGGGCCGGCGGCGGCACGAACAAGCGCATGGGCCTCTACGACGTCGCCATGATCAAGGACAACCACAAGCTCGCGGCCGGCAGCATCACCGCGGCCTACCGCTCGGTCCGCTCGACGTTCCCGGACGTGGCCGTCCAGGTGGAGGTCACCACGGTGGCCGAGGCGGTCGAGGCCGTCGAGGCGGGCGCCGACTTCCTGCTCTGCGACAACATGACCCCGGACCTGCTGAGCGAGGTCGTGGCCGCGGTCGGCGACCGGGCCGAGCTGGAGGCCACCGGCAACCTGACCCTTGCGACCGCGAAGGCCTACGCCGCGACCGGCGTCGACTACCTCTCGGTAGGCGGCCTGACCCACTCGTCCCCGATCCTCGACATCGCGCTCGACCTCCGCACGAGCTGAAGCGAGGCGGCAGGTCGGACCGCCGCCGGGTCCCGCACGTGAGCTTGGGCCGCCCGCGGTGTGCGGCCCACGCGGCGTGTCCGTGACCCGCACAGCCTGGTCATCGGTGTTGCGGTTGCCAGCCCCAACGCCCGTACCGTCGAATGGTTAGGCTCCCACCGTGCTGCTTTGCATTGATATTGGAAATACGAACACCGTTCTCGCCACGTTCGACGGGGACAAGCTCGTTCACAGCTGGCGGATCAAGACCGACGCCCGGTCCACCGCTGACGAGCTCGGTCTGATGTTCCGGGGCCTGCTGGCCGGGGACGCCGTGGAGATCACCGGGGTGGCGGCCTGCTCGACCGTGCCGGCCGCGCTGCGCTCGCTGCGGACGATGCTCGGGCGTTACTACGCCGACCTGCCCAATGTCATCGTCGAGCCGGGCGTGAAGACCGGGGTGCAGCTCGCCATCGACAACCCCAAGGAGGTCGGCGCCGACCGGGTGGTCAACACCCTCGCGGCGCACGCGCTCTACGGGGGTCCCTCGATCGTGGTGGACTTCGGCACGACGACGAACTTCGACGTGATCAGCGCGCGGGGCGAGTTCCTCGGCGGCGCGTTCGCGCCCGGCATCGAGATCTCGTTCGACGCGCTGGCCGCGCGCGCCGCGCAGCTGCGCAAGGTCGAGCCGGCCAAGCCGCGCTCGGTGATCGGCAAGAACACCGTCGAGTGCCTCCAGTCGGGCCTCTATTTCGGCGTCGCCGGGCAGGTCGACCGGATCGTCGACCTGATGACCGCCGAGCTGGGCGGCGTGCGCTCGGTCATCGCCACCGGCGGGCTCGCCTGGCTGGTCAAGGACGAGTGCCGGACCATCACCGCGCACGAGCCGATGATCACGCTGATCGGGCTGCGGATGGTATATGAGCGGAACGTCTGAGGATGGCTTAGTAGGCTTTCCGGAACCCTGAGATGTCGTCTTCCACAGAGAGTCGTGCCGTGACCGAGCAGAATCCCGCAGTTGACCCCGCCGAGGACCTTCCCGAACAGATGCGGGTCCGCCGGTCGAAGCGGGACCGGCTGCTGGCCGAGGGCGTCGAGCCGTACCCGGTCGGTTTCGACCGCACCGCGACGCTCGCCGAGGTCCGCGCCCGGTACGCGGAGCTCGAGACCGACACGGCCTCGGGGGACAAGGTCGGCATCACCGGTCGGGTGATCTTCGTGCGCAACGGCGGGAAGCTTTGCTTCGCCACGCTGCGCGACGGTGACGGCACCGAGCTACAGGCCATGCTCTCCCTGGACAAGATCGGCGCCGAGGGCCTCGAGCAGTGGAAGCGCGTGGTCGACCTGGGTGACCTGGTCGGTATCGCCGGCGAGGTGATCACCAGCCGCCGCGGTGAGCTGTCGGTTCTCGCCGATTCCTGGACCATGACGGCCAAGGCGCTGCGCCCGCTTCCGGTGGCGCACAAGCCGCTGGGCGAGGAGACCCGGGTCCGGCAGCGTTATGTCGATCTGATTGTCCGCCCGCAGGCCCGGGAGATCGTCCGGGCCCGGGCGACTACGGTACGCAGCCTGCGCGAGTCGCTCTTCGGGCGCAATTATCTCGAAGTGGAAACGCCGATGTTGCAGTTGCTGCACGGCGGCGCGACGGCCCGCCCGTTTGTGACGCACAGCAACGCACTCGATATAGATCTCTATCTGCGTATCGCCCCGGAACTATTTTTGAAGCGTGCCGTCGTCGGCGGCATCGAACGCGTCTTCGAGATCAACCGTAACTTCCGCAATGAGGGCATGGATTCCACGCACTCGCCGGAGTTCGCGATGCTCGAGGCGTACCAGGCGTATGCCGACTACAACGTGATGCAGCAGCAGACGCGCGAGTGGATTCAGGAGGCCGCCGAAGCGACCGCCGGATCACACATCGTCACCCACTTCGACGGCACCGAGTTGGATCTCGGCGGCGAGTGGGCAACGGTCACCCTGTTCGGTTCCCTCTCCGCCGCGCTCGGCGAAGAAGTGACCGTGCAGACCGATCTGGCGCAGCTCCAGCGGTACGCGGAAAAGCACGACCTCGCGGTCGACCCGAAGTGGGGGCCGGGCAAGCTCGCCGAGGAGCTCTTCGAGCACCTCGTCCAGCCGACGCTCCAGGCGCCGACGTTCGTGCGGGACTATCCCGAGGAGACGACGCCGCTGACCCGGGCGCACCGCGAGACGCCGGGGTGTACGGAGAAGTGGGACCTCTACGTCATGGGCTTCGAGCTGGCGACCGCCTACTCGGAGCTGACCGACCCGGTGGTGCAGCGTGAGCGGCTGACGGCACAGTCGCTGCTCGCCGCCGGTGGCGACCCGGAGGCCATGCGGCTCGACGAGGATTTCCTGCGCGCGATGGAGTACGGAATGCCGCCCGCCGGCGGGATGGGAATGGGAATCGACCGGCTGCTGATGGCGCTGACCGGCCTGGGCATTCGCGAAACGATCCTGTTCCCGTTGGTGCGCCCGGAGTAGCCGCGGGCACACGATTTGCGTCGCGTCCACGTCAATCGACTACCCGCCATTGACGGAACACGCGGCACGCGCGTTATTGTTCACGTGATTGCGTGGATAGAGAACCTGTGTTCGAGAGGATAACGGCGCGTGGCCAAGCAGATCATTCACAAGCTGGTCGATGACCTCGATGGCGGTGACGCCGAGGAGACGGTCAAGTTCGCCCTCGACGGCATTCAGTACGAGATCGACCTGTCCGACAAGAACGCGGCGAAATTGCGGGAAGTCTTCGCCCCGTACGTGGGCGCGGGTTCGAAGGCCGCGCGCGGTGGTGTCGTCGTCGGCGGGCGCGCTGCCCGCGGCCGCGGCGGTGCGACCGCCGACCGGGAGCAGAACAAGGCGATCCGGGAGTGGGCGAAGAAGGCGGGCAAGGACATCTCCGACCGGGGGCGCATCCCGCAGGAGATCGTGGACGAGTTCCACGTGAAGGGTCCCGGCCGCTGAGCCGATCCGACCAAGGCAGGGTCCGTGGCGCGTTCCGCGCCGCGGACCCTGCTGCTTTTCGCTCGCTCCCCGCCGATTCTGCGTAAGTTATCCACAGGGCAGACAGTGTTGTCCACAGGCTGTGGATGGAGCCGGCGAGGCGCTCGATTTCGCTGTGCGCGTACTCCCCAAGGGTGGGGAACAGCCGTTGAGCGTGCGAAGTTGGGGAGAACATCGGCGCAGGGCGGCCCGACAGGGCTCGAGGGCCCGGCAGAGTCTCCCGACGGCGATAGAGTAGGAGAGCACGGGAATCACCGATACCCGTGCGCTGGCCCCGCCAGTTCATTGGCGCACGGCACGTGAGGAGCACGAGGGCATGTTCGAGCGGTTCACCGACCGAGCGCGACGGGTTGTCGTCCTGGCCCAAGAAGAGGCCCGGATGCTCAACCACAACTACATCGGGACAGAGCACATCCTGCTCGGCCTGATCCACGAGGGCGAAGGCGTCGCCGCGAAGGCTCTCGAGAGCCTCGGCATCTCCCTCGAGGGGGTCCGGCAGCAGGTCGAAGAGATCATCGGCCAGGGCCAGCAGGCGCCGAGCGGGCACATCCCGTTCACGCCGCGGGCCAAGAAGGTGCTGGAGCTCTCGCTGCGCGAGGCCCTCCAGCTCGGCCACAACTACATCGGCACGGAGCACATCCTGCTCGGGCTGATCCGGGAGGGCGAGGGCGTCGCCGCCCAGGTGCTGGTCAAGCTCGGCGCCGACCTCAACCGGGTCCGCCAGCAGGTCATCCAGCTGCTCTCGGGCTACCAGGGCAAGGAGCCGGCCGCCGCCGGCGCCGCCGCGGGCGAGGCCGCCCCGTCGACCAGCCTGGTGCTCGACCAGTTCGGACGCAACCTGACCCAGGCCGCCCGCGAGGGCAAGCTCGACCCGGTCATCGGCCGGGAGAAGGAAATCGAGCGGGTCATGCAGGTGCTCTCCCGCCGCACCAAGAACAACCCGGTGCTGATCGGCGAGCCCGGCGTCGGCAAGACGGCCGTCGTCGAGGGCCTGTCGCAGTCCATCGTCAAGGGCGAGGTGCCCGAGACGCTCAAGGACAAGCAGCTCTACACGCTCGACCTCGGCGCGCTGGTCGCCGGGTCCCGCTACCGCGGTGACTTCGAGGAGCGCCTCAAGAAGGTGCTCAAGGAGATCCGCACGCGTGGCGACATCATCCTGTTCATCGACGAGATCCACACCCTGGTGGGTGCGGGTGCCGCCGAGGGCGCCATCGACGCCGCCTCGATCCTCAAGCCCATGCTGGCGCGCGGTGAGCTACAGACCATCGGCGCGACCACCCTGGACGAGTACCGCAAGCACCTCGAGAAGGACGCCGCGCTCGAGCGCCGCTTCCAGCCCATCCAGGTGGGCGAGCCGTCGCTGGCGCACACCATCGAGATCCTCAAGGGCCTGCGCGACCGCTACGAGGCGCACCACCGGATCAGCATCACCGACGCCGCCCTGGTGGCCGCGGCGACGCTGGCCGATCGCTACATCTCGGACCGCTTCCTGCCGGACAAGGCGATCGACCTGATCGACGAGGCCGGCGCCCGGATGCGCATCCGCCGGATGACCGCGCCGCCGGACCTGCGCGACTTCGACGAGCGCATCGCACAGGTCCGCCGCGACAAGGAGTCCGCGATCGACGCGCAGGACTTCGAGCGGGCCGCGCAGCTGCGCGACAAGGAGAAGCAGCTCCTTGGGCAGAAGGCGCAGCGGGAGAAGGAGTGGAAGGCCGGCGACCTGGATGTGGTGTCCGAGGTCGACGACGAGCAGATCGCCGAGGTCCTGGGCAACTGGACCGGCATCCCGGTCTACAAGCTGACCGAGGAGGAGACGTCCCGCCTGCTGCGCATGGAGGACGAGCTCCACAAGCGGGTCATCGGCCAGGAGGACGCCGTCAAGGCGGTCTCGAAGGCGATCCGGCGCACCCGCGCCGGCCTGAAGGACCCGAAGCGCCCCTCGGGCTCGTTCATCTTCGCCGGCCCGTCCGGCGTCGGTAAGACCGAGCTCTCCAAGGCGCTCGCCGAGTTCCTCTTCGGCTCCGAGGACGCGCTGATCCAGCTCGACATGTCCGAGTTCCACGACCGCTACACGGTGTCCCGGCTCGTCGGTGCACCTCCCGGCTACGTGGGCTACGACGAGGGCGGCCAGCTGACCGAGAAGGTCCGCCGCAAGCCGTTCTCCGTCGTCCTCTTCGACGAGATCGAGAAGGCGCACCCGGACGTGTTCAACACGCTCCTCCAGATCCTGGAGGACGGCCGCCTCACCGACGGTCAGGGCCGCATCGTGGACTTCAAGAACACGGTGATCATCCTGACCACCAACCTCGGCACGCGCGACGTGGCCAAGGCGGTGTCGCTGGGCTTCCAGGCCTCCGAGGACGTGGAGAGCAACTACGACCGGATGAAGGTCAAGGTCAACGACGAGCTGAAGCAGCACTTCCGCCCGGAGTTCCTCAACCGCATCGACGACACGATCGTCTTCCACCAGTTGCGCCAGGACGAGATCCTGCACATCGTGGACATCTTCACCGCCCGGATCGAGACCCAGCTCAAGAACAAGGACATGGGCCTCGAGCTGACCGACAACGCCAAGAAGTACCTGGCGAAGAAGGGCTTCGACCCGGTCCTCGGCGCCCGGCCGCTGCGCCGGACGATCCAGCGCGACCTGGAGGACACCCTCTCCGAGCAGATCCTCTTCAACGAGCTGCGCCCCGGCCAGATCGTGGTGGTGGACTGCGAGGGCGACCCGCAGAACATCGAGCAGTCCAAGCTGACCTTCACCGGCGCCGACCGTGGCGCCGTGGTCCCCGACGCGGTGCCCGCCGACCTCGGCGCGGCCACGTCGGAGGAGTAGGCAGCACCGACTGACGAACGGCCCGGCGCTTCGGCGCCGGGCCGTTTCGCGCGTAAATGGCTCGCTCCGGTACGCGGGCCTGGTCGATCATTCCCGCATGGCAGTACCCCACCGGGAGATCCGAGCGGTCTACACCGACGAGACGATCACCGTCTACCAGGCCTACCGGCCGGACATCGCCGAGCCCGCGGTGCGCGCGGGCCGCTTCGTGCCGCCGTTCAAGCGCGAGCGGATGACGTGGATCAAGCCGTCGTTCCTGTGGATGATGTACCGCTGCGGCTGGGGCACGAAGCCCGGCCAGGAGCGGGTGCTCGCCGTGGAGATCACCCGCGCCGGGTTCGAGTGGGCACTCGCCCACGCGTGCCTCAGCTCCTACGGCGACGGCGACGCGGAGAACCGTGCCGAGTGGTCACTGCGGCTGCGGCACAGCCCGGTACGGGTGCAGTGGGACCCGGAACGGTCGATCCAGCTGGGTGCGCTGCCGCACCGGTCGCTCCAGCTGGGCCTGGGCGGCGAGGCGGCCACCCGCTACGCGGACGAGTGGACGGTCGCCATCCGCGACGTCACCGAACTCGCGCACCGGGTCCGATCCACCCGCGACCCGGGGCTGCTCCCGCCGGAGCGCCCATACCCCCTCACGCCGGACCTCGTGGCGACGATCGCCGCGTCGGCCACTCCACCTGTCCGGTAGCGCGGGTTACCGCGACGCGGCTCAGGTCAGCGGTGGGAAGCGGGGCGGGTGGTCGCCGGCCAGTACGAAGCGGTCCGCGTCGGAGTCGAGTGGTTCGACCAGGCCGTCCGCGACCAGGCCGGCAAGGGCGCGCGCCCGCTGCGTCTCGTCGAGCCAGACCGCGTCCAGTCGCTGGCGCGGCACCGGGCCGGTGGCGTGCCGCAGCACCTCCAGCAGGAGGCCCCGGACCTGACGGTCGGTGCCCGCGTACCGCTGCGGCCTGCGGGTCGGGCCCGCCGGGGCCGGCGCCCCGCTCAGGCGCCACGCGCAGACGGCCTCGAACGGGCACCTGTCACAGAGCGGGGAGCGTGCCGTGCAGACGATCGCGCCGAGCTCCATGAACGCGATGCTCGCCCGGGCCGCCCGGGCCGGATCGAGGGGCAGCAGCTCGGCCATCGCGGCCAGGTCCGCCGTTGTCGTGGCCGGGCCCGCGTCCGGGTCGCCCGCGACCGCCCGGGACACCACCCGGCGCACGTTGGTGTCCACGACCGGGTGACGCTGCCCGTACGCGAAGGTCGCCACCGCCCGGGCGGTGTACGTGCCGACACCGGGCAGCGCCAGCAGTTGATCGAGATCGTCCGGCACCCGCCCGCCGTGCCGCTCCACGAGCGCCACCGCGCAGGCGTGCAGCCGCATCGCCCGGCGCGGGTAGCCGAGCCGCCCCCACATCCGGATCGCCTCGGACGGGGGATCCTCGGCCAGCGCGGCCGGGGTCGGCCAGCGTCGCATCCAGGCGTGCCAGGCCGGCGTCACCCGCACGACCGGGGTCTGCTGGAGCATCACCTCGCTGACCAGCACCGCCCAGGCGCCGGTGCCGGGGACCCGCCAGGGCAGGTCGCGGGCGTTTTTGTCGTACCACTGAATGACCGAGTCGGCGAGCGTCATAGCCCGCCCAGCTTAAGATGCCGGGGTGAACGAGCTTGCCATCACCGTCATCGGTACCGACCGGACCGGCATCATCGCGGAGGTGTCCGAGGCCCTCGCCGGCGTCGGTGCGAACCTGTCCGACTCCACGATGACCCGGCTGCGTGGTCATTTCGCCATGACCCTGATCTGCACCGGGCCCGCCGCCGGGGACGTCGAGAAGGCCCTGGCGCCGCTCGGCGACCTGATCTCCACCGTCCGGGTGGTCGAGCAGGAGGCGGACGCGGAGGTCGCCGGCGAGCCGTACCTGGTGAGTGTCCACGGCGCCGACCGCCTCGGCATCGTCGCGGCCGTCACCCGGGTCGTCGCCGCGTCCGGCGGCAACATCACCGATCTCACCACCCGGCTCACCGGCCCGCTCTACGTGCTGATCGCCGAGGTCGACCTGCCGCCGGGCGTCGCCGACGGCCTCGCCGCGCGCCTCGCCGTGGCGGCGGACGAACTGGGCGTCGAGGTGACGCTGCGCCGCGCCGAGTCGGACCTGCTGTGAGCGACGTACTGGCCGACTGGAAGCCCGACCTCCTGGGCGTCGACGGCAAGGTGCTGCCCGTGGTGACCGCGCCGGCGGGCGTGCTGAGCGGCGTCGGCGCCGAGGTCGACCCGCAGGATCCCGAGGTCGTGCAGCTCGCCGCGGATCTGGTGGCCACCATGCGGGTCTCGCCGGGCTGCGTCGGCCTCGCCGCGCCGCAGGTCGGCGTCGGCGTCCAGGTCTTCGCCGTCGACGTGACCCAGCACCCGAAGACGGCGACCTCGCACGGCACGTTCGTGCTGTGCAACGCGCGGGTCGTGGAGGCCAGCCGATGGCGGCTGGGCCGGGAGGGCTGCATGTCCGTGCCGGACCTGACCGGCGACGTGAAACGCGCCGGCCGCGTCGTGGTGGAGGCGGTCCTGCCGGGCACGGGCGAGGCCGTCCTGCTGACCACCGACGCGTTCGAGGCGCGGGCCCTGCAACACGAGATCGATCACTGTGCCGGAAAACTCTTCCTCGACCGGGTCGCCGGCGCGCACGCCGTGTACCAGCGCAAGGTCTATCTCTAACGATCTGTAGGCGAGTCGGTGTCGCGGGACCGGCGCGTCGCGGCGCCGTGAAGGGCGCCTGGGCGTACGGTGCAACCCATCATGCGTGCGACGGTTGGTCCCCTTCCTGCCGCCGTGTACTGGCGGCGTCGTGCTGTGGTGCTCGGTGCACTGCTGCTCGGCGTCATCGTGTTGTTCGTTTCCTGCTCCGGCGGGGACGATGACAACAGGCGCGGCACGGGCTCGGCGTCATCCAAGGCGCCGTCCCCGGCTCCCGCGGCATCGACGCCGGACGAGGAGCCTTCCTTCACCGACCCGGGCCCGGGCGCGGGTAACCCGTCCCTGCCGGACCCGGGTGAGCTGACCGCCACCGGCGCGGGCACCGCACCCTCGGCCGGCACCGGCACCGGTTCCGACACCGGTGACGACACGAACGTCAACGCGGCCGCGAGCGGCGCCTGCACGGACGCGGAGATGTCCGTGATCCCGGTGCCGGAGGCGGCGACGGTGCGCCGCGGCGTGCCGCTGGCGATCCGTCTGAAGATCAAGAACATCTCGGCCCGTACCTGCTCCCGGGACGTCGGCGCCGACCTCCAGGAGCTCTACATCGAGTTCGGTGCGAAGAAGATCTGGTCGTCGGACACTTGCAGCACGGTCAAGGGCTCCGAGGTCCGGCCGTTCTCGCCGAACGACGAGCGCACCTACAACGTGACCTGGAACGGCCGGCAGTCGAACAGGTGCTCGGCCGGCCTGGCCGCCGGCACCGCGCCGCCCGCGGGCCAGTACGAGGTGCGCGGGCGCCTGGGTGCGAAGGTCAGCACCGGCGTCGCACTCGATATCACGGCCTGACCCGCACTGTCTGAACGGCCGGCGCCCCGGCGCCGGCCGTCAGACGTAGCGTTCGAGGATCGAGGCCTCGGCGAGGCGGGAGAGGCCCTCGCGGACGCCGCGTGCCCGGGCGTCGCCGACCCCCTCCACCGCTTGCAGGTCCTCCACCGTCGCGCCGAGCAGGCGCTGAAGGCTGCCGAAGTGGTCGACCAGCCGCTCGACGATCTGGGCCGGGAGCCGGGGCACCTTGGCCAGCAGCCGGAAGCCACGCGGGCTCACCGCGGCGTCGAGCGCGTCGGAGGCGCCCGGGTAGCCGATCGCCTTGGCCACCGCGACCAGGTCGATCATCTCGGTGGCGGTCAGCAGGTCGAGCTCGACAAGCGCCTCGTCCAGCGTGCGGGCCTTGCGGCCGGTCGGCAGGTAGTCGCGGATGACCAGGGTGCGGTCGGAGTCGACGCCCGCCATCAGCTCGTCGAGTTGCAGGGCGAGCAGCCGGCCGTCCGTGCCCAGCTCGACCACGTAGCCGGAGATCTCGTCGGCGATCCGGCGCACCATCTCGAGGCGCTGCACGACCGCCACCGCGTCGCGGACCGTTACCAGGTCCTCGATCTCGAGCGCCGACAGCGTGCCCGAGACCTCGTCAAGGCGCAGCTTGTAGCGCTCGAGGGTGGCCAGGGCCTGGTTGGCGCGGGAGAGGATGGCCGCCGAGTCGTCAAGGACGTGGCGCTGGCCGTTCACGTAGAGGCCGATGATGTGCATCGACTGGCTTACCGAGATCACCGGGAAGCCGGACTGCTTGGCGACGCGCTCGGCCGTGCGGTGCCGGGTGCCCGACTCCTCGGAGTGGATCCCCGGGTCGGGCATCAGGTGCACGGCGGCGCGGACGATGCGGGTGCCGTCGCTGGAGAGCACGACCGCGCCGTCCATCTTGCACAGCTCGCGCAGGCGGGTCGCGGAGAACTCGACGTCGAGCGGGAAGCCGCCGGTGCAGATCGTCTCCACCGTCGCGTCGTAGCCGAGCACGATGAGCGCGCCCGTGCGGCCGCGGAGGATGCGTTCGAGGCCGTCGCGCAGCGCGGTGCCCGGCGCCATCAGCGCGAGGTTGGCGCGCAACGGATCGCCGCTGACTCCACCGCCGGTGAGGCCCGGCGCCGTCGAGTTCATCGGACGGGCTGCCGAACCGTTGACGCCGGCGGCAGCAGCGCCGCTGGTGTAGCGGTGGGATGAGGCCTCGCGGTCGAGCGGCACCTGTACATTCTACGAACTGCCATCCAGGTCAACGAGTCGCGGTTCGGTCGATGCTCCATAGCGTTATCTGGCGTCACTGCACGTAATCGTAAGGCGAGCATCATTCGGCTGATGCCCGGGCCGCCCACTGCACCGCGGTTTGCAGGTCGCCGACCTCGACGACGCGCATGCCCTTGGGCGGGCTGTCCCCCTCGGCGGGGCCGCAGCCGGGCGGGACGAGCGCGAAGCGGAACCCGAGCCGGGCCGCCTCGGCCAGCCGCCGCCCCACCGCGCCGACCCGGCGCACCTCACCGGTGAGCCCGACCTCGCCGATCGCCACCAGGTGCGGCGCCATCGCCAGATTGAGCGCGCCGGACGCGACCGCGAGCGCCATCGCCAGGTCGGCCGCGGGCTCGGTGACCCGGATGCCGCCGACGGTCGCCGCGAAGACCTCCCGGTCGTGCAGCTTGATCTTTTCCATCCGGCGCTGGAGCACGGCCAGCACCATGGCCAGCCGGGCGCTGTCGAGGCCCGACACCGTGCGCCGGGGTGAGCCCTGCACCTGGGCGCCGATCAGCGCCTGCACCTCGGTCACCATGGCACGCCGGCCCTCCATCGCCACCGTGACGCAGGTGCCGGGCACCGGCTCGTTGTAGCGGGTCAGGAACAGCCCGGACGGGTCGGCGAGGCTGACGATGCCGCTCTCGTGCATCTCGAAGCACCCGACCTCGTCGGCCGGGCCGTAGCGGTTCTTCACGCCGCGGACCAGGCGCAGCGACGAGTGCTTGTCGCCCTCGAAGTGCAGCACCACGTCGACCAGGTGCTCGAGGACCCGGGGACCGGCGACCGAGCCGTCCTTGGTGACGTGCCCCACCAGGACGGTCGCGACGCCGCGCTCCTTGGCGATGCTGACCAGCGCGGCCGTCACGGCGCGGACCTGGGTCACGCCGCCGGGCACCCCCTCGGTGCCGGGCGCGGAGATGGTCTGCACCGAGTCGATGATGAGCAGGCCGGGCTTGACCGCGTCGAGGTGGCCGAGCACCGCGCCGAGGTCACTCTCGGAGGCCAGGTAGAGGTTGTCGTGCAGCGCGCCGAGCCGCTCGGCGCGCAGCCGGACCTGGCTGACCGACTCCTCGCCGCTGACCACGAGCGACGGCGTGCTCGTGCCGGCCGCCCACTGCTGGGCGACGTCGAGCAGCAGCGTCGACTTGCCGACCCCGGGCTCGCCCGCCAGCAGCACCACGGCGCCCGGCACCAGCCCGCCGCCGAGGACCCGGTCGAGCTCGCTGACGCCGCTGGGCACCGCCTTGGCGGGTGCGGCGCTGATCGTCGCGATGGGACGGGCCGGCTCGGACGGCAGCCGGGAGCTGACGACGCGCCCGGCGACCACCGGACCGGTCATCGTGGACTCGATGACCGAGCCCCACTCGTTGCACTCCGGGCAGCGGCCGAGCCACTTGGGAGGCTGGTGGCCGCAGGCATCGCACTGATAGGCCGGTCGCGGCTCAGAGCGGGCGCGGGACGGGGTGCGGGAAGTCGTCACGCGGTCACGCTAGCCGGGCGGTACGACAAACCGGGACTACTCCTCGGAGTTCTCGTGCGGTTCGAGGCCCGGGCCGCGCGAGGCCGGGGTCAGCGGGATGCCGACCGGGGCCTCCAGGACGAGCGGGTCGGCGCCGTTGCTGAACTCGAAGACCAGGTTCAGCGCCTGGCCCGGTGCCAGCTTGCCGGTGAGGCCGATGGCCTGTAGCTGCACGATGTCACCCGGCAGGAACGTGACCGCGCCCAGCGGCGCGACCTCGATCCGCGCCGGCCGGAAGACCGGGCCGGCGGGTCGCGGCGCCGCGGACGGCGACGCGCTCGCGCTGGGGTCGGCGCTGGGTTCCTGAGTCGGCGCGGCCGGCGAGGGCTTCGCCGAACCGGCGGGTCCGCCGGTCAGGCCGACGGAGCGCGCGGAGACGATCGCGGCGCTTCCCTCGGTCTCGGCGGCGCCGGAGGGCGCCGGGCGGCTGCTCACCAGCACCGTGATCGTCTGCCTGGTCTGGTTGAAGAGGCCCAGCTCCAGCGGCGCGTTCTCGCCGGCCGCGTAGCCCGTCGTTCCGGGGTACTGCACCGCGAGGTTGCGGATGAGGATGGTGCCGTTGGAGTTTGTCGCGTTGACACCCATGTTCGAGGGCCTCTTGTTCGCGGTCTCGGCAACCTGGCCGGCGCTGCAACCGGCGAGCGCGACGGCGGCCACCGCGGCGACACCCGTGGCGAGGGCGGCGCGGCGGGATCCCAGCGAGCGCATCACAGTCCTCCAAGAAACGCGGCAATCTCAGGTAAGGCTCCGCGATCAGCCTAGAGGGCGTAGATCCGGCGCGTACGCCGACCCGTCCATTCACAGCACCCGGCCGCTGAAGACGAGCAGGACCACGTCGAGCAGGGCGACGACGATCACCGAACGGAACATCGCCACCTGCCGCGCGCCCCTGCGCTGGGCGCGCCGGCCCGCGTACCAGCCGAGGGGCAGGACCACGGCGGCGGCCGCGGCGGCCGCGACGCCCGCCCACGACGGCGGCCCGGGCGGCCCGAGCACCAGGGTGAGGGTCGCCGCCAGCAGCAGGCAACCGGCCGCGACCTGTGAGCCGGTCGCGCCGATGCGGTGCGGCAGGCCGACGACGCCGGTCGCGGCGTCGTCGTCGAGGTCCGGCAGCACGTTGGCGAAGTGCGCGCCGCCGCCGAGCAGCGCGCCCGCGGCGACCAGCCAGGCCGGCGGCCAGGGGTGGCCGGGCAGCGCGATCACGACGAACGCGGGCATCAGGCCGAACGCGACAAGGTAGGGCAGCACCGACAGCGGCGTCGACTTCAACGGCCAGTCGTAGAGCAGCGCGAACACCCCGACCAGGGTGATGCAGGCCGTCGCGGCGGGACCGAACGGCAGACCCAGCAGGGGAACGGCGAGGGAGGCGATCAGGCCCGCGATTCCCACGGTACGGCGGGAGACGGCGCCCGAGGCCACGGGCTTGTCGGTGCGCCCGGCCACCCGGTCCCGATCGGCGTCCAGCCAGTCGTTGACCCAGCCGACGGAGAGCTGGGTCGCGCCGATCGCGGCGGCGACGCCGAGCACGCTCCAGCCCCGGTGCCCGACGCCGACGGCGAGCAGGGTCATGGCCAGCGTGACGGCGCCGCCCGGTTCGGGGTGGGAGGCCTTGAGCAGAGCGACCGGTCCGGACATGAAAGCAGTGTGGTGGTTCTGACCCGCGCATGCCACGCTCGACCTCATGCGTCTGCTGCCACGCAACGACCCCCGTCAGTACGACGACCTCGCGGGCGAGTGGTGGCGTCCCGGCGGCACCTTCGAGCTCCTGCACTGGCTGGCGGCGGCGCGCGGCGCCCTGGTGCCCCCGGCCGGCCGCGCCGGCGCGGTCCTGGTCGACGCGGGCTGCGGCGGCGGCCTGCTGGCACCGCACGTCCAGCGGCTCGGCTACCGGCACGTCGGCGTCGACCTGCGCCGCTCGGGGCTGGAGCAGTCGGCGGACCGGGGGGTGATCCCGGTGACCGGCGACGTGACGGCCCTGCCGCTGGCGGACGGCGCGGCCGACGTGGTGGTCGCCGGCGAGATCTTGGAGCACGTCACCGACCTGTCCGGCGCCGTGGCCGAGCTGTGCCGGGTGCTGCGCCCGGGCGGGCTGCTGGTGCTCGACACGGTGAACGACACCGCGGTGAGCCGGTTCGTCACGGTGACCCTCGGCGAACACTTCGGCGCGGCGCCGGTCGGCATCCACGATCCCGACCTGTTCGTCGACCCGGGCGAGCTGACCACCGAGTGCGCGAAGCACGGCGTCCGGCTGCGGGTCCGCGGCCTGCGCCCGAGCACGGCCGGGCTGTTCCGGTGGCTGTTCCTGCCGGCCGGTACCCGGCGCCGGCCGCTGGGCCGGATGATCCCGTCCCGGTCCACCGCGGTGGTCTATCAGGGCATGGGCCGTAAACAGGATGAGGAGCTCAGGTGACCGTAGCGGAGGCACGACGGCTCGCGGAGAGGTTCGCGGTGCGGGCGGCCGATCATGATCGGGACGGCTCGTTCCCGGCGGACGACTTCGCCGACCTACGCGGCTCCGGCCTGTTCGGACTGATGGTCCCGGAGCGCCTGGGCGGCGCCGGCGCGGGCTTCGCGGACTACGCGGCGATCGCGTACGAGCTGGCCCGCGGCAACGGCGCGACCGCCCTGATCTTCAACATGCACGCGTCGGTCACCGGCGCGCTCAGCGGCGTCACCGACGAGCTGGGCGACGCGCTGGGCCTGCCGCCGGAGGCGCTCGAGGCCCGCGACCGCTATCTGCGGGCGGCCGCCGAGGGCAGCTGGTACGCGGTGGCGATGAGCGAGCGCGGCGCCGGCTCCCGGCTGTCGCAGCTGACCACCACGTACGAGCGGACGGCCGAGGGCTTCCACATCAAGGGCGCCAAGACGTTCTGCTCGGGCGCGGGCCACGCGGACGCGTACCTGGTGGCGGCCCGCAGCGCCGCCGACCCGGCGCAGGTGTCGCAGTTCCTGGTCGCCGCGGGCGACGGGCTGACGGTCGAGCCGACGTGGGACGCGCTCGGCATGCGCGCGACCGGCTCGCACGACGTGCACGTCGATGTCACAGTGCCGGAGACCGCGCTGCTCGGCGGCGTGGAGGGGCTGGCGGTGGTGATCGCCCAGCTCGCTCCGCAGTGGATGGTGGCCAGCTACGCGGCCGTGTACGTCGGCGTCGCCCGTGCGGCGATCGACGCGGCGGTCGCGCACGTCAACGCGCGCAACCTGGGCCATCTCCCGGCCGTGCGGGCCCGGATCGGCCGGGCGGACGCGGCGGTCGCGGCGGCGCACCTGACGGTGATGGAGGCGGCCCGGCGCGTCGACGAGAATCCCGGCGACACGGCGACGAACCGCTGGGTGTGGCGGGCCAAGCTGGTCGCGGGCACCACCGCCGCCGAGGTCGCCGCGTCGATGCTGGAGGCCGCCGGCACGTCGGCGATGCGGCGCGGGCATCCGCTGGAGCGCATCTACCGCGACGCCCGGGCCGGCTCCCTGCAACCCGCGACGTCCGACGTGTGCGCGGACTGGCTCGGCGTCGAGGCGCTCGGAGGTGATCCGGACTCGCAAGGATCGGCCCCGCGGTGGTGATCCGCGGCGTGCGTAGCGGCACCGGGAGGCACAAGTGAAGAGAATCCGTCCGGCGACGATCGCCGGGCTAGGCACGGCGCTGCCACCGTCGGCGACGCAGAGCGAGTTGTGGGAGAGCTTCTTCTCCGAGCGCTACACGGGCGGCCGCCGGAGGCTGGCCGAGCGGATCTTCGCCAACTCCGGCGTGCGGACCCGGCAGGCCGCGGTCAGCCCGCTGCTGGAGGACATCTCCGGCTGGTCGACCGAGCGCCGGATGCGCCGCTATCAGGTCGAGGCCATGCCGCTGGCCAAGGAGGCGGTCGGCCGGGCGCTCACCGAGGCCGGGATCGCCGCCGACGAGCTGGGCCTGTTCGTGGTCTGCTCCTGCACCGGCTACGCGACACCGGGCATCGACATCCTGCTGGCCCGGGACATGGGCATGTCGGCGTCGCTCCAGCGCCTGTTCGTCGGGCACATGGGCTGCTACGCCGCGCTGCCCGGCCTGGGCACGGCCGCCGACTTCGTCGCCGGTCGCGGCCGCCCGGCGCTGCTGCTCTGCGCCGAGCTGACCAGCCTGCATCTCCAGCCGAGCGATCCGCGGGCGGACATTCAGCAGATCGTCTCCCACGCGCTCTTCTCGGACGCCGCGGCCGCCGTCGTGCTCATTCCGGCAACGACCCCCGGCGGGTACGCGGTGAGCGACGTCATCGCGCTCACCGACACCACCACGGCCGGGTACATGACCTGGGACGTCACGGACCTCGGCTTCCGCATGGGCCTCTCGCCGCAGGTGCCTGAGGTGTTGTCGGCGCACGTCCGGGCCATGGTCGACGACCTGCTCGCCCGCAACGGCCTGGCGATCGGCGACGTCGACGGCTGGGCCGTGCACCCCGGTGGCCCGAAGATCCTCGACGTGGTCCAGGAGCAGCTCGGGCTGCCGGCCGAGGCGCTGGCCGCCTCCCGTGAGGTGCTGGCCACCCGCGGCAACTGCTCGTCGCCGACCGTGCTGCTGGTGCTGGACGAGCTCCGGCGCCGCCCGGCGCCGCCGGACCGCGTGGTGATGCTGGCGTTCGGGCCCGGGCTGACGCTGTATGGCGTCCTGCTGGAGACGCCTAGTGTTTAAGGCGTGACGGGGGATCGGGCCAGGAGCGTGACCATTTACGGTCTCGCCGGGGCCATGCTGTTCGCCGGGGTCCTGTGGTTCGTCCGGGCCGCGCCGCAGACGGGCGAGGATCCGGCGGTCACGGCGGGCCGCGCGACCGTCGAGCGGCTGCTGCCCGACCTGTCCCTCCAGTCGGAGGCGGAGACCATGGTGCTGGGCGCCGGCGTGCGCACCGAGCGCAGCACGTCGGTCAGCGGCGGCTCGTACGCGCTGGCGATGCTCTGCGTCGGCGACGGGCAGATCCGGGTCCGGCTCAGCACGCAGGGCGTCGACTCGGGCCGGGCGGTGCGGTGCGGCCAGGCCGAGCCGCAGCCTGTCGAGCTGACGGTGGGGCTGGCGGACGAGTTCTTCATGGCGGTCTCGGCCGAGACGGCCGGGCCGGCGGTCTTCCGCTGGCGGGTCGTCCGCACCCGCGCCTACTGACCGGACGCCCGGCGGCCGTCGCGCGGCGTCAGAGCCGGGCCAGGTCCGGCCGGAGGTCCTCGATCGAGACGGTCCGGGGCACCTTGCGGACGATCTCTCCGCCCCGGTTGACGAGCAGCGCCGCCGCGGTGCCGTCGGGCGGGCCGAACTCGAATCCGGCCCGGAGCTCGCCGGTCGGGTCCCGGAGCGCGCGGACCGCCGTGCCCTGCGGCTGCGGGGTCGCCCCGGTGGGCGGCGCGCCGCCGGTCTGTCCCGGAGCGGCGCCGGAGACAACCGTCACAACGGCGATTTCGGGCTTAACCGCCGCGGCGGTGTCGGCGACCAGCCGGTCGCACTCGCAACCGTCGGTGAGCAGGACCACGGCCGGTAACTGCCCCCGGAGCGGGACGGTCCGCCCGTCCGCGCCGATCAGCTCGAGCGCGGGCAGCGTGTCGCCCCGGTCGTCGGTCGTGGTGGCGGTGCGCTGGGTCGCGGGCGAGCGGGCCGGACCGGGCCAGGCGGATGCGAAGAGGCTGGCCACGGTCACCAGGACCGCCATCGAGATGATCAGGACCGGGGCGCGGAGGCTGGCGGCGCCGGCGCGGCGCAGGGTGCGCATGCCCGGGCGCTCGGCGAACCGCTGCCAGCGGCTCTGCCGCTGGGACCGGCGCAGCTCGTCCCGGACGGCGGTGACCTCGTCAGACAGCTCGGAGAGGTCGTCCGGGATGACGATGACGCCCCACTCCTCGGGGAGGTCCGGCAGGCCGTCAGGGGAACCGCCGTCTGGCGGCCAGTTGCCACCGTTGTCGCTCAAACTGCCCACGATTCACCCTCCCCCCTGCCGACGAGTCTCGCGTGGCCGGGGACCTTCGTCCAGCCTCCCCCACCCGAGGGGCCGACCGCCAGTGGTGGGCGCTCCCGGTCCCAAGCGATAAGCTTGACCTCGCAAAGGCTTCAGGTCCGGAATTTCCGACTCGCTGGTTCGAGTCGTTACGCTGCGATCACCCTCGGTTACCGAGGCAGGTCTTCGCTCGCATGTCAAGCGGTAGAAAGACGGCTCACAGGCCCTCTGAGCTGCACTAACAGTCACGGCCGGGGTGGGACATCGCTGCCTGAGCGTGTTACCCTAGACACAGCGAAAGGGGTTTCGAACCTATGGTTTTCAGTGTCGGCGAGACCGTTGTTTACCCCCACCACGGGGCCGCACTCATCGAGGCAATCGAGACTAGAACTATCAAGGGCGTGGAGAAGCTTTACCTCGTCCTTCGGGTCGCCCAGGGCGACCTGACGGTCCGCGTGCCCGCTGAGAACGCCGAGATCGTCGGCGTGCGTGAAGTGGTCGGCGAGGAAGGCCTGGGCAAGGTCTTCGACGTCCTCCGCGCGCCGCACACCGAGGAGCCGACCAACTGGTCGCGGCGTTACAAGGCCAACCTTGAGAAGCTCGCCTCCGGCAACCCGCTCAAGGTAGCCGAGGTCGTCCGCGACCTCTGGCGTCGCGAGCGTGAGCGTGGTCTCTCGGCTGGGGAGAAGCGCATGCTCGCCAAGGCCCGCGACATCCTCGTCGGCGAGGTAGCCCTCGCCGAGAAGAGCACCAAGGACGAGGCGGAAGTTCTCCTCGACAAGGTTCTCACCGAGGCCTGACGTTCCCACCACCTCTGTGCACCACCCCCACCTGTGTTATCAGCCGAACAGGACCGCGACGTGACCGCGCAGCTTAATGCTCGCGGTGACGTCGCGGTCCTCGTTCCGGCCGCGGGCGCCGGCCTGCGCCTCGGCCCGGGCGGGCCGAAGGCGCTGCGCCTGCTGGCCGGCGAGCCCCTGCTCGTGCACGCCGTCCGCCGCGTCGCGGCGGCACCTTCCGTGCGCCTGATCATCGTCGCCGCGCCCGCCGCGGACGTCGAGGCGGTCCGCGCCCTGCTCGCCCCCGTCGCGCCGGTGACCGTCGTCGCCGGCGGCGCCGAGCGCCAGCACTCCGTCGCCGCGGCGCTGGCCGCCGTGCCCGAGGACGTCGGCGTCGTGCTCGTGCACGACGCCGCCCGCGCACTCACGCCGCCCGAGCTGGTGGAGTCCGTCGCCGCCGCCGTCCGCGGCGGGTGCGCGGCGGTGATCCCGGTCCTGCCCGTGGTGGACACCATCAAGGAGGTCGGATCCGCCGGCGCCGAGGGGCCGAGCGGGCCGGCCGAGGTGGTGCTCGGCACCGTCGACCGAGCCGTGCTGCGCAGCGTGCAGACGCCGCAGGGCTTCCGGCGCGACGTGCTCGCCGCGGCGCACGCCGCCGGGCTGGCCGCGCACACCGACGACGCCGGGATGGTGGAGAAGGCCGGCATCCCGGTCACCTGCGTGCCCGGGTCCGACCTGGCGATGAAGATCACCCGTCCGCTGGACCTGGTGATCGCCGAGGCGCTGCTGCACGTAGCCTGACGCGGTGAGCCCTCTGAGTCAGCGCGTCGGCATCGGCACGGACGTGCACGCCTTCGATCCCGACCGGGTGTGCTGGGTGGCCGGCCTCATGTGGCCCGGCGAGTCCGGGCTGTCCGGGCACTCCGACGCCGACGTGGCCGCGCACGCCGCCTGTGACGCGATGCTGAGCGCGGCCGGGCTCGGCGACCTCGGCAGCAACTTCGGCACCGACGAACCCGAGTGGGCCGGCGCCGCCGGGGTGACCCTGCTCGCCGAGACGGTACGGCGGCTGCGGGTCGGCGGCTTCGCGGTCGGCAACGTCTCGATCCAGGTCATCGGCAACCGTCCGAAGATCGGCATGCGCCGCGCGGAGGCGCAGCAGATCCTCTCCGAGGCGGTCGGCGCGCCCGTCACCGTCTCCGGCACGACCACCGACGGGCTGGGCCTTACCGGCCGGGGCGAGGGCCTCGCCGCCATCGCCACCGCGCTCGTCTACGAGATCGCCACCGACGCCGGGTCGCCGGGAGCCTGAGGCCCGCACACGCTGAACTCACGGCGGAGGCCCTACCCTCGATGGGTGTCCAGTGAGCCCACGTCCCAGTCCGAGCCGGAGACCACGCCCGAGGAGTACCGGCAGCGGGCCCTCCTGATGGCCGATCTCGGCCGCTACGACGAGGCGGTGGGCGAGATCGCGGCGGGCCTGTCGGCCGCGCCGGACGATCCCGCGCTGCTGAGCACCCTGGCCCGGGTGCACGTGATCGCGGAGCAGTCGGCCGACGCGCTGGCCGCCGCCGACCGGGCCGTCGCCGCCGCGCCCGGGACGGTCGGTCCGCTGGTGGTGCGGGCCATGGCGCTCGCCGACGACCGGAGGTTCGCCGAGGCGGCCCAGGTGGCGATCTCCATCCTGTCGACCTGGCCCGAGGACCCGTACGCGCAGCGGACCGGCGCGGCGCTGCTCAGCGAGTCGCGCAACGGCCAGGAGGCGCTCAACGCCGCCTGGAACGGGGTACGGCTGGCGCCGACCGACGCCGAGGCGCACCTGGTGCTGGCCGTGGTCGCCGCCCGGCTGCGGCTCTTCGCCCTGGCGCAGCGCGCCTACAGCGAGTCCCTCGACCTGGACTCCGTCATCGGCGACGCCCAGCGCGACGTCGGCATCGTCCGGCTCGAGCGGCGGCGCTGGGCGCTGGCCCTGGAGGGCATCGCCGACGCGGCGATGCCCGTGCCGGCGCCGGCGGATCCGTCGGCGCCCGCGCCCGACGTGAACCTTCCGCGCGGCCCGGTGCTGGACAGCTCGTCGGTCACGCTCGACGCCTTCCGCCAGGCCGTGCTGTACGGCAGCAACGGCGTGCTGGTCGCCGCGGTGCTCGCCGCCGTGATGACGCTGGCCAGCTCCGGGGTCGCCCGGATGTGGGCCGGAGTCATCGGCGTCGCGGTGCTGATTGCCGTCGGCTGGTGGCTGGCCCGGGCCCTGCCGGAGCCGATGGGCGCCGCGCTGCACCGCGTCTCCGGCACCTCGCGCCGGCTCGCCGTCGCCTGCTACGCGATGTTCCTCGCGCCGCTCGGGCTGCTGGGGTTCACGGTGTTCGGCGGGGTGGTGCCGCTGGTCATCGCGATGGTCCTGGCCGGCATCGCGGAACTCCTGGTGCTGACGCAGCGCACCTGAGCACCCGGTCTCAGGTCTGGTTGTCGCGGATCGAGGCGATGAGCGCCTCGCGGACGGCGGTGAGCCCGGCGTCCAGGGCGCCGAGCAGCACGGCGTCGTCGTCGATCGTGGTGACGGCGACGGTGCTCTCCAGCGGGGCGGCGCGGTGCAGCGCGCCGGTGACCGCGTCGAGCAGGGTCTGCCCGCCGGCCTGTGCGACGGGGCCCGCCAGGACGACGAGCGGCGGGTCGAGCACGGCGATCACGGCGGCCAGGCCGACCGCGATCCGGTCGGCCAGGTGCGCGATGAACTCCCCGGCACCCGGGTCGCCCGCGGCGGCGAGGACGACCTCGAGCGGGGTACGGCCGGCGACGCCGTGGTCCTGGCCGAGCGCGAGGATGGCCGCGCCGCCGACCAGGTCCTGGAGGTCGACCTTGCGGTGGGTGGAGTCGGGCGCGTACAGCGGCATGTAGCCGATCTCGCCCGCGCCGCCGCGCGCGCCGCGCAGCAGGGTGCCGCCGATGTCGATAGCCAGGCCGAGGCCCTCCTGGCTCAGCCAGAGCAGGGCGAAGCCGTCGGCCTCCCGGCCGACGCCGCGGCGGCGCTCGGCGACCGCGGCGAGGTTGACGTCGTTGTCGACGCCGACGTGGGTGCCGAGCGCCTCGGCGATCTCCGGCACCAGGCCGGCGCGGCCGAAGCCCGGCACGTCGACGTGGTGGATCGTCTCGGCGCCGCCGTCGTAGGAGCCGGCCACGCCGATCTGCACGTGGCTGACGCGCTCGGCGGGTACGCCGGCCGCCGCCCGCAGCTCGGCGACCACCTCGACCAGGGCGGTCTTGGGGTCGGTGCGCAGGAAGTCGATCCGCGACTCGATCCGGGCCCGCACGGCTCCGGTCAGGTCGCAGAGCGCCGCGACGACCGAGGGTGCCCCGCTCGCGCCGATGTCGCGTACGGACACCGCGGCGGCGTACGCTGCGTCCGGGTTCGCGGCATAGATCTCCGCGTTCGGCCCCGGCCGGCCGCTGTTGTGGCCGACGACGCTGACCAGCCCGGCGTCCGTGAGCCGGCGCAGCACCTCGGAGATGGTCGGGGTGGACAGCGCGGTGAGCGTGCGCAGGTCGGCGCGGGTGAGCATGCCGGGCTCGAGCAGGTGGGCCAGCGCCGCGCTCTCGTTCATGGCGCGCAGCAGCTTGGACGATCCCGCCAGTCTCGGCACGGAGCCCCTCCAGACGATAGGAAAGTCAGCTAACAATTAGCTGGACGGTAGAGCCGCTCCACTGTGCTGTCAATACCTGGTTGCGCTGCGTTCGCCCCTCGAGGTGCGCGGACCCCCCAATGCGGCCCCGACCGCCGGTCATATCGGTCGCCAAGCGTCGTTAAGCGATCAATCGACGGCTATTGATTAATCAACTTAACTGACCTAGCGTGACCACTCATCGCCGCGATGACGGATCCCCCAATGCCGGTCATCGATGGCTTCACCCTGCGCGCCACCGCCTCAACCCCTCGAGGAGCGCCATGACCATCCCCAAACCACCGCGTCGGAAGAGAACGATCGCCTACGCCCTCGGCGGCGTGCTGATCCCCGCCGCAGGCATCGCCTACGGGCTCCTGCCGGCCAGCGCCGCGGCCGCCGGGCCGATCCGGGGCCTCGCCGGCAAGTGCGTCGACGTCGCCGCCGCGAGCAGCGCGAACGGCACCGCCGTCCAGCTGTACGACTGCAACGGCACCAGCGCGCAGACGTGGACCGTCGGCAACGCCGACAGCTCGATCAGGGCGCTGGGCAAGTGCCTGGACGTCACCGCGGCCGGTACCGCGGACGGCACCAAGATTCAGCTGTACGACTGCAACGGTACGGCCGCGCAGCGGTGGACCGCGGCGGCGAACGGCACGCTCGTCAACGCCGGCTCCGGCAAGTGCCTTGACGTACCGAACAACAGCTCGGCCAACGGCAACCGGCTACAGATCTGGTCCTGCGGTACGGGCGCTAACCAGCGGTGGACGCTGCCCGGCGGCACGACGCCACCGACCACCGCCCCGCCGGGAAGCGGCGTGAACCTGGACGACCCGGCGAAGAAGGACGTGGCGATGCAGATCGTCTCGGCGGCCGAGAACTCCTCGCTCGACTGGCGCGCCCAGTTCTCCTACATCGAGGACATCGGCGACGGGCGCGGCTACACCGCCGGCATCATCGGCTTCTGCTCCGGCACCGGCGACATGCTGGAGCTGGTGCAGGCGTACACGGCGACCAAGCCGGGCAACGTGCTGGCCAGGTACCTGCCGGCGCTGCGCAACGTCAACGGCTCCTCGTCGCACGCGGGCCTCGACCCGGGCTTCACCGGCGACTGGCGCACCGCGGCGGCCGACCCGGTGTTCCGGGCCGCGCAGGAGTCCGAGCGCGACCGGGTCTACTTCAACCCGTCGGTGCGCGACGGCAAGGCCGACGGCGTGCGGGCGCTGGGTCAGTTCGCGTACTACGACGCCGCGGTCGTGCACGGCTACGAGGGCATGCGCTCGATCCGCAGCCGGGCGCTGGGCCGGGCCCGGCCCCCGGCGCAGGGCGGCAACGAGACGACGTGGCTCAACGCGTTCCTGGACGAGCGCGTCGTCGAGATGAAGAAGGAGGCGGCGCACGAGGACGTCACCCGCATCGACACCGCCCAGCGGGTGTTCCTGCGCAACGGCAACCTCGACCTGAACACCCCGCTCGACTTCTCGATCTACGGAGACCGGTACCACATCGGATGACGACCTGCTCCGGGGGAGGAAAGGTGGTGGCCGGACACGTTCCGGCCACCACCTCAAGAAAACTGACAATACGGACGGTGCTGTCCGGCTCACGAAACGTCCATTAGGTTCAGTATTCGTGTCCATGCTGGTGCCGCCGCTGTTCGCAGGACTCGTCGACGACGCGTCCCTGCTGCCACCCGGCGTCCCCGGGTTCCGCGAGGTCCTCGAGGCGCACGGAAAGCACCGCAATGCCTGGTACGCCGGGCTTATCGGCGCGCTGCTGGTGCCGTCCTCGGTGGTCGACCTCGATCTGTCCCCGGGCGGCCTCGCGGTCGGTGTCGTGAACGACGCCGCGCTCAGCGCCCTGCCCGCCGTGGTCGCCAAGCTGCGGTCCGCCGGTGCCGTCGTCGGCAGGGTCGAGGCGGCGGTCGCGCGCCGCGGCGAGGACCCGCAGCCCGGCCTCGGCGCGCTGGGCAGGCTCGCCGCCGCCGAGCCCGACCTCGACGTGTACGCGGAGATCCCGCTGAGCTGGGGCCTGCTGGCCGGCCTGGACACGGTGGCCGGGCAGCGCGCCGAGGGGCTGCGGATCGCGCCGAAGTTCCGGGTCGGCGGGCTCGCCGCCGAGCTGTTCCCGACCCCCGTCGAGCTCGCCGCGGTCATCTGCGCGTGCCGCGACCGCGACCTGCCGTTCAAGCTCGCCGCCGGGCTGCGGCACGCGCTGCGGCACACCGACCCCGAGACCGGCTTCACCCACCACGGATTCCTGAACGTGCTCGTCGCGTCCGCGGCGGCGGCCGACGGTGCCGAGGTGGCCGAGGTGGCCGAGGTGCTTGGCGCGACGCATCCGGTGCCGCTGATCGAGCCGACCCGGGTCCGCCGCGACGAGCCGCGGCCGCTGTGGGTCGGGTTCGGCGCGCCCAACGTGCTGGAGCCGCTGACGGAGCTGATCCGCCTCGGCCTGATCAACGGCGGCTACGAGTGACCCTCTTCGACCTGCGCAACCTCCCGTACGGCGTGTTCAGCGGCACCGACGGGGTGCGGCGGATCGGCGTCCGGCTCGGCGACGCCGTGCTCGACCTGTCCCGGGCCGAGTCGGCGGAGCTGATCCTGGCCGGCGGCGCGCTGCGCCAGCCCTCGCTCAACGTGCTGATGTCCCTGGGCCGTCCGCAGTGGACGGCCGTCCGGGCGCGGGTCGTCGAGCTGGCGCCGACGCTGCCGGCCGTGCCGCTGACGGAGGTGGAGCTGCACCTGCCGTTCGAGGTGGCCGACTACGCCGACTTCTACTCCTCCGAGCACCACGCCACCAACGTCAGCCGGATCCTGCGGCCGGACCGGCCCGGGCTACAGCCCAACTGGAGGCACCTGCCGGTCGGCTATCACGGCCGCGCCGGCACCGTCGTCGTCTCGGGCACCCCGATCGGCCGGCCGGCCGGGCAGCTCGGCCCCGGCGACTTCGGCCCGACCCGGCGGCTCGACGTCGAGGCCGAGGTCGGCTTCGTGGTCGGCCTGCCGGGCAGCCGGATCCGCACCACCGACTTCGCCGAGCACGTCTTCGGTGTGGTCCTGGTCAACGACTGGTCGGCGCGCGACATCCAGGCATTCGAGTACCTGCCGCTCGGGCCGTTCCTCGGCAAGTCGTTCGCCACGTCTGTGTCGCCGTGGGTGGTGCCGCTCGAGGCGCTCGCCGGCGCGTTCGTGCCGGCCGCGGCGCGGCATCCCGCGCCGGCCGGCTACCTGACGCCGCCCGGCGACGGGCTGAACCTGTCGCTGACGGTCGAGTGGAACGGCACCCCGGTCAGCTCGCCGCCGTTCGCCCAGATGTACTGGACCCCCGCGCAGCAGCTCGCGCACCTGACCGTCAACGGTGCGGGCGTGCGGACCGGGGATCTCTACGCCTCCGGTACGGTCTCCGGCCCGGCCCGCGGGGAGGCCGGCTCGTTCCTCGAGCTCACCTGGAACGGCTCCGAACCGGTCAAGCTCGACGACGGCTCGACCCGCGGCTTCCTGCTGGACGGCGACACCGTCACGATCAGCGCCACCGCGCCCGGCCCGGACGGCAGGCCACTCGGGCTCGGCGCGGTAAGCGGAACCGTCTGTCGCTGACCGGAAACTGCCCGTACCTTGTATCCGGGAGGTTACGCAATGTCGACGGTCGAGGTGACACGGTTGGTCGAGGCGCCGGTTGCCGCCGTGTGGCGGGTCTTCACCGATCTGCCCGGTCGTCGCGGCTGGCTGTCGACGGTGAGCGCCGTCGAGGTGCTCACCCCCGGCCCCTTCCGGGCGGGAACGGTGTGGCGTGAGACCCGCACGATGGCGGACGGCGGGGAGATCACCGAGGAGTTCCACGTCGAGGAGTGCGTCGTCCCCGAGCGCTTCGTCGTCGCCTCGCCGGGGATCGGCGCGGAATACCGGATGACGTACACGTTCGTCGCGATCACCGCGGGCCGGCATCGCGGCGGCACGATGGTCGCGGTCGTGCAGGACGGCACACCCACCGCGCCGGCGGGCCGGTTCCTCGCGCTGGTCTTCGGCGGGCTGGCCGCGCGCACGGTCGAGGGAGCGTTGCGGCGCGACCTGGACGACCTGGCCGCCGCCGCCTGACCTATCGTCGCTGGGTGATCAGGAAGCTCCCGTACGCCCTCGCCGCCTTGGCCGTGCTGCTCGCCGCGGTGGTCGTCGGCTGGCGGGTGCTGGCGCCGGCGGAGGTCCTCGAGCCGGCCGTCGACCCGTACCCGGTCGCGGCGACGCTGCCGGCGGGAGTCACCGGCAAGACCACCATGGCGCCGCTGATCGTCGACGACCGCATCCGGGTCTACGCGGCCGACCGGCTGGTCAAGGCGGACGCCCCGGTCGAGGCGAAGACGATGTACACGCCGCGGTGGTCGTACCGGCGCTGGCCGGAGCGGCTGACCGGGGTGGTGGCGGCCGGCACGACGGTGGTCACCCGGTGGTCGGACGGTGACCTGGTGGCGCTCGACGGGCGTACCGGAACGCTCGTGTGGCGGGCCGGCGGGCCCCCCGCGGACGGCTTCGAGGGGCGGACCGGGTCGGCCGCGGTCTGGGCGCCGCCGGGGCTGCACATCGCCGGCACGAGCGTGCTGGTCACCGACGGGCGACGGCTGATCGCCCGGGCGGTCGCGGACGGCGCGCAGCGCTGGTCGGCGGAGCTGCCACCGGGCTGCGGCGACGGCTTCGTGACGGCCGGCGGGCGGTACGTCTGCGGCACGGGTGCCTGGGACGTGATCTCCGGCGGCGCGGTGCGTGGCTGGCCCGCCGGCCCGTCGACCGCGACCGGCTGCGACGTGGCCCGCTCCGGGTGCGCGGGCCTGCGCGACGCGTCCGGGCAGGGCTGGCTGGTCGGCGGCCGACTGCCCGAACGCGCACCGGCGCTCGACGACCCCGCCGCGACCGCCGCGGGCGACCTGGTGCTCACCGCGTCCGGCGGCGCGGTGACCGCCTCGCGCGCGGGCCGCGAGCTGTGGCGCCGGGACGGTGCGGCGCGGGTGCTCGGGGTGCGCGCCGGCAAGGCCGTGCTGCTCACCCCGGACGACCGGCTGGTCATCGTGGACGCGGCCACCGGGGCGCAGCGCGCGGAGTTCCCGCTGTTCGTGGCGAAGGAGCGGGTGGACGCGTGGAAGCCGCACGCGTGGCAGCTCACGGACGGCTTCGTGGCGATCGAGCGGCTGCGGCCGGCGGCGGGCACCGATCCGGACGAGCCGAACCACTACTACACGATGGACCCCGTCATCATCGCCGCGCTGTAGCTACACGAGGCGCGTCAGCAGGGCCGTCCAGGCCTCCTCGGCCGCGCCCGCGATCGGGCCGTCGTCGCCGAGCAGGGCCGGCAGCACCGGCGGGGGCGCCGCCCGGCGGAAATCCATCAGGCCGGCGCCGTACGCCGCGGCGATCTGCTCCGGCGCCGCCGCCAGCAGGTCGACGCCCAGGCCGCCGAGCGTCACCAGGTCGGCGTCCAGGCCGTTGACCAGGCCCGCGATGCCCCGGCCCAGGGCCGTCGCCACGGCCGCCGTCGCGGCAACCGGCCCCGGTTCCGGCGAGTTGATGATCCGGCGGGCGTAGGAGACCGGGTCACGCGGCGCCGCGTGGCCGAGCAGGCGGGCCAGCGCCGAGCCGTCGACCGCGGTGCCCCAGCAGCCGTACGCGCCGCACGGGCAGCGGACCGCCGGGTCGCCGAACGGCATGTGGCCGAACTCGCCGGACGCGCCGAGCGCGCCGATCAGCACCTTGCCGCCGTCCACCACCGCGCCGCCGAGGCCAGCCTCGATGCGCAGGTGCAGCGCCACCGACGCGCCGACGGCCACGCCGCGCCGGGACTCGGCCGACGCGGCGAGGGTGGCGTCGTTGCCCGCCACGAACGTCTCGGCCCGGGGCCAGGCGACCGCGAGGTCGACGTCGTGCCAGCCGAGCTGGCTCGCGTCCAGCATCAGATCGCGGGAGACCGTGCCCGGCACCGAGATGCCGATGCCGCGGATCCGGTCGCCGTGCTCCTGGCGCAGGCGCTGCACCGCCGCGCCCAGCGCCGCGACCACCTCGTCGCCGCCGCGGCCGGCCAGGTTCTCGCCCGCGGTGGCCAGGACGCTGCCGCCCAGCTCGACCACGTCGACCCGCCAGGATTCGTGGGTGATCGAGGCGGCGGCGATCAGCGGACCACGCGGGTGCGGGATCAGCGCGGTCGTCGGGCGGCCCCGTGCGCCGCTCGGCGCTGTCGGGCCCTCGGCCAGTAGCTGGGCCTGCCCGAGCCGGCCGACCAGCTCCGTGGCCGCGCCGGTGCCGACGCCGATCATCCGGGCCGCGTCGGCCCGGGTGACGCCGGGTCGGGCGTGCACCACCCGCAACAGCTCGGTTGCGCGCGTCGTCACAGCGTTCCCCCTTCTTTTGCTCGGAACAGGAGTTTATTGTCGGTCGATGAACCACCGCGGCGCGCTGCTCGTCCTCGGCGCATCCTGCTTCGTCTATGTCACCGCGGAGACCATCCCGGTCGGGCTGCTCCCGCAGATCGCGGACGGCCTGTCGGTCAGCGAGGCGGACGTCGGTCTGCTGCTCACCAGCTACGCCGTCGTTGCGGCGCTGTCCACCATTCCGCTCACCGCGCTCACCATGCGGGTACCCCGGCACCTGCTCATCGCCGCGACCGTGGCGATCTTTGCAATCTCCCAGCTCATCGCCGTTTTCGCGGCTACGTTCACGATCCTCACCCTGTCGCGCCTGATCTGCGCGATGGCGCACGGCGTTTTCTGGTCGACGATCGCCCCGGTGGCGGCCCGGCTCGTGCCGCCGGGCAGCGCCGGCCGGGCCACGGCGCTGGTGTTCCTCGGCAACTCGCTGGCGATCGTGCTGGGCGTGCCGCTCGGCACCGCGCTGGGCCAGTGGCTCGGCTGGCGGGTCGCGTTCGCGGTGCTCGCCGGCGCCGGCGCGATCTGCGCGGTCGCGGTCGTCGCGGTGCTGCCGAGGCTGCCTGCGCTGCCGCGTGACCTGGCCGTCCGCGCGGGCGCGCAGCTCAGGGCGTCGATCAGGATCATCCGCCGGGGGCCGGTCGCGGTGATCTGCCTCGTCACGGCGGTCCTGGTGACCGGGCACTTCGCGGCGTACACCTACATCGCGCCGCTGGTGCGGCGCGACGGCGGACTGGAGGGCGCCGGGCTGAGCGCGCTGCTGCTCGGGTACGGCGCGGCCGGCCTGCTCGGCAACTGGATCGTCGGGCGGTTCGTCGACCGGCATCCCCGGACGCTGCTCGTCACCCTGGCGGGCATCATGATCGCCTCGCTGGTGGTGCTGATCCCGGCGCTGGGCGCGGCGCCGACGGTGCTCGCGGCGCTGGCCTGGGGCGGCGTGTTCACGGCGACGCCGGTGATCCTCCAGGCCGCGATCCTGCGCGTCGCGCCCGATGCCCGCGACGCCGCCTCGGCCGTCTACGTCGTCGCGTTCCAGGTGGGCATCGGCGGCGGTGCGCTGCTCGGCGAGCGTTTCGTCCGGGCCGGCCTGCTGGCCTGGCTGCCGGCGCTGGCCGCGCTGCT
The DNA here is from genome assembly GCF_014205335.1 of Amorphoplanes digitatis. Taxonomy (NCBI): domain Bacteria; kingdom Bacillati; phylum Actinomycetota; class Actinomycetes; order Micromonosporales; family Micromonosporaceae; genus Actinoplanes; species Actinoplanes digitatis. The sequence continues at coordinate 94,301 of NZ_JACHNH010000001.1, forward strand.
CGCCCTGGCGGCGGTCCTGGTGGTCCTGGCGTCCCGGCGCACGTTCCCGGCACACCTGCCGGCGCCCGAGGAGGTCCCCGCATCGGCCTGAGGGCGTCCCCGCAGGTCAGAAGTGGGCAGCGGCCCTCGCCCAGGTGCTCGCCTCGACTGTCTATCATTCCCGGCGGTCGATCTTCATGATCGACATCCTCGGACATGAAGGCGGGTCTTGTGCATCGATGGTGGGCTGCACCCGTTGCTGCCGTGTCCGTCTTCCTGGCTGCGGCCAGTACCTCCCATCTGACGATCTGCGCTCCGCCGGCGCGGCCTGCAAGGCTCAGGATCAGCAGAGCGGCGCGAGGCGATGCTCGCGCCGCTCAGGCCGCTCCGGCTACCGGGCCGCCTCGGCCGCCGCCAGGAAGGCGTCGTTCTCCTCCGGGGTGCCGATCGTGACGCGGACGCCGTCGCCGGCGAACGGGCGCACGATCACGCCCTGCTTCTCGCAGGCCGCGCCGAAGTCGAGCGCGCCGTCGCCCAGCGGGAGCCAGACGAAGTTCGCCTGGCTGGTCGGTACGTCCGGGTAGAGCTTGCGGAGCGCCTCCGTGACCCGCTCGCGCTCCGTGATGACCAGCGCGCAGCGGCGGGTCACCTCGGCTTCAGCGTCCAGCGCCGCGAGCGCCGCGGCCTGCGCGACCGCGCTTGTCGAGAACGGGGTCAGGACCTTGCGGATCGCCGCGGCGACCTCGGGCTGGGCCACCAGGAAGCCCACCCGCAGCCCGGCCAGGCCCCAGGCCTTGGACATGGTGCGCAGGACGACGACGTTCGCGCGGTCGCCGTAGGTCTCCAGGGCGTCCGGCACCTGCTCGTCCGTCACGAACTCGCGGTAGGCCTCGTCCAGGACGACAAGCACGTCCGACGGGACCCGGGACAGGAAGCGGTCCAGCTCCTGCCTGCGGACGCTCGTGCCGGTCGGATTGTTCGGGTTGCAGACGATCACCAGGCGGGTGCGGTCGGTGATCGCGTCGGCCATCGCTTGCAGGTCGTGGCCGTGCTCCGGGGTGTTCGGGACGCGGATGCTCGTCGCGCCGACGCCCGCCGCGATGATCGGATAGGCCTCGAACGAGCGCCACGAGTAGACGATCTCGTCGCCCGGCAGGCAGGTCGCCTTGGCCAGGTGCTCGGCCAGCGCCACCGAGCCACAGCCGGTGACGATGCGGTCGGGGTCGACTCCGTAGCGTTCCGCCAGCCGGCCACGGAGCGCGACCACGCCCATGTCGGGGTAGCGGTGCGACTCCGTGACCGCCTTCGCCACCGCCTCCGCGACGCCCGGCAGCGGGCCGAACGGGACCTCGTTGCTGGCCAGCTTGATCGCTTCCGCGATGCCCAGCTCGCGGGCCAGGTCGGCGACGTTGCGCCCGGGCACGTACGCGGGCAGCGCCTCCAGGTCGGCGCGGGTCAACCTGCTCATCTCTGTCCTCCGGTGGAGTCGTCGGCGTGGTCGGGCGCCGCTTTTGCCTGCTCCGGCCGACCCGGCGGCACCGCGACGACCACCGTCGCGGCCGATTTGTCGTGCCATCCCTGGTACAGCTTCTGGTCGAAGAGCACCGATGCCGAGATGGCCAGCTGAACCAGGAAGCCGACGCCGTAGCAGCTCCATAGCGGCGTCCACATGCCGAACCGGAACCAGCGCCGGAACGCCCGGCCGAAGCCCAGCGGCTCGGTGTCCTCCAGTCTCACGACCTTGACCTGGAGCAGGCGCTTACCGAGGGTCTGGCCGCTGTTGGCCAGGGCCGGCACCTCGTAGGCGAACCAGAGCGCCGTCGCGACGAGCAAGATCGTGAGCAGCAGGTAGCTGGCGCGCGGTGGGACCGGCTCGGGGGTGGTGTCGAACAACGGCTTGCCCGCCGCGTTGCGCAGGATCGGCTCGACCTCGAGCCACCACTGGTACGCCAGCCAGCCGTTGACCAGGACGTTCAGGATCAGGAGGGCGATGATGTCCACGAGCCTGGCGACGAACCGCTGGCCGACGCCGGCCAGCGGTAGGCCGTGCGGACGGGCCTGCACGTTGTACGCGTAGGCGTGCGGCACCCACCCGGGCGGCGGCACCCAGCCGGGCGGCGGGGACGGATATCCGGGCGGCGGCTGCCAGCCCTGCGGCGGGGCAGCCCCGCCCGGTGGCGGCAGGGTCCACCCCGGCGGCGGCTGCTGATAGCCCGGCGGCGGCTGATAGCCCGGCGGCGGCTGATAGCCCGGCGGCGGACCGGCCGCGATCGGCGCGCTGGATCCCGGCGTACCCGGGCCAGGCGGCGGCCCGGCGGGCTGAGCGGGCTGAGTGGCCTGTGCGGGCTGAGCCGGCGAGGTCGGCGCCGACGCCGGAGCGGGCGGTGCGGGGGTCTCGTCCTCCTCCTCGGCGGGCGGCGGCCCGTCGGGCGGGGTCGCGTCGGCCGGTATGGCCTTGCCCAGCCAGCCGTCGCCGTCCCACCAGCGCTGGGTCGACGGGTCGGCCGGGTCCTTGTACCAACCGGCAGGCAGCGAAGTCATGGCGCAACCTTTACCACGACGGTCTTGGCGACCTTGTCGTGCAGGGTCTGCTGGAAGGGCTTGTCCCAGAGCTGCCACAGGCCGTCCAGGTAGGGGAAGAACGGCACGAACACCCCGCAGATGTACTCGATGAGGTACCGCTTCGCGGCCATGCCACGGGTCAGCGCCGCGCCGGGTGCGAGCGGGATCACCCTGATCTTCATCAGCTTCTTGCCGACGGTCTGGCCGGTGCGGAACATCATCTCGACGTTGTAGACGTAGTAGCCGACCAGCATCAGCACGAGAAGTCCGAGCTCGAGCAGCAGGAACGGCACCACCACCTCGGTGAAGTCGAGGGCGACCGGTGCGCCGGGCGCGTAGCTGTCCACAGGCTCGGTGAGGTCCGGCATCACCTTGAACATGAAGACGACCGCCACCGGCAGGAGGACGACGAACATGATGCCGGTCATGATGGCGTAGTCGATGAGGTACGCCAGCAGCCTCGTGGCAAAGTCGGCCAGGGGCCGGCCGTCCGGCGCCAGCGGCGGCGGCTGCCACCGGTACGGCTGCCGCGGCGGCGGCGTGTAGTAACCGTATTGAGGGGGCGGCGGGCCACCGGCCTGCGGCGGCACCGGGGCGCGGACCGGCCCACCGATAGGCGGGTGGCCCACGGCCACGGCGTCGTCGTTCGCTTGCGTCACGGAGACAGTGTTACAGGTTTCCGCGCAGCTCTTGCTCCCGCTCGATGGCCTCGAACAGGGCCTTGAAGTTGCCCTTGCCGAATCCGAGCGAGCCGTGCCGCTCGATCAGCTCGAAGAAGACCGTCGGGCGGTCCTGCACCGGCCGGGTGAAGATCTGCAACAGGTAGCCGTCCTCGTCGCGGTCGACCAGGATCGCGCGCTTCTTCAGCTCCTCGATCGGCACCCGGACCTCGCCGATCCGGGCACGCAGCTCCGGGTCGTCGTAGTACGAGTCGGGGGTGTCGAGGAACTCGACGCCGGCGGCGCGCATGGCGTCGACGCTGGCCAGGATGTCGTTGGTCGCCACCGCGATGTGCTGCGCGCCGGGGCCGCCGTAGAACTCGAGGTACTCGTCGATCTGCGACTTGCGCTTGGAGACGGCGGGCTCGTTGAGCGGGAACTTGACCTTGCGGGTGCCGTCGGCGACGACCTTGGACATCAGCGCCGAGTAGTCGGTGGCGATGTCGTCGCCGATGAACTCGGCCATGTTGGTGAAGCCCATCACGCGGCCGTAGAACTCGACCCACTCGTCCATCTTGCCGAGCTCGACGTTGCCGACGACGTGGTCGACGGCCTGGAAGAAGCGCTTGGGCTGAAGGCCGGCGTCGATCGCGGGCCGCCGGTCGACGATCGGGTCGCGGGCCACGAAGCCGGGCAGGAACGGGCCGTCGTACTTCGACCGGTCGACGAGGGTGTGGATGGTGTCGCCGTACGCGGCGATGGAGGCCATCCGGACGATCCCATGCTCGTCGCAGACGTCGTGCGGCTCGGCGATGCTGCGGGCGCCGGCGGAGAGCGCGTGCGCGTAGGCCCGGTCCACGTCCGGCACCGCGAGGGCGATGTCGCGCACGCCGTCGCTGTGTTTCGTGACGTGCTCGGCGCCCGGGGCGCCGGCGTGCACCGCGCCCGTGAGCACGAACCGCGCCGAACCGCTGACCAGCACGTACTCGGCCTGGTCGCGGTAGCCCTGCTCCGGCCCGCGGTAGGCCACGCAGGTCATCCCGAAGGCGGTCGAGTAGTAGTGGGCGGCCTGCTTCGCGTTGCCGACCAGGAACTGGAGATGGTCGACGCCCTTGACGGGGAATACGTCGACGGTCTCTTGGGCGTTTTCCATCACCTGCGTCATGTGCAGAGGCTTGCTCGTCACCGGCGTGTGGGCAATAGTGGGAACAATTGCTGGTCAGTATGCGCATTCGGTAGAGTGCTGAGGCAACATGGCTATACAAGATGTTCAACTAGATGCCCTCGACGGCCGCCTGCTCGCGCTGCTCGCCGAGGAGCCGCGGATCGGCGTGCTCGAGCTGTCGCGCCGGCTCGCGGTCGCCCGCGGCACGGCGCAGGCCCGTCTCGACAAGCTGACCGCGCGCGGCGCGATCCGCGGCTTCGGCCCGGACGTCTCGCCCGCCGCGATCGGCTACGGCGTGATGAGCTTCGTGACCCTGGAGATCAGCCAGCGGTACGGCCACACCGCCGTCACCACCCACCTGGCCGACATCCCCGAGGTCCTGGAGGCACACACGATCACCGGCAGCGGCGACCTGATGTGCCGGATCGTGGCGCGCTCGAACGCCGACCTCCAGCGCGTGATCGACACCATCCTGGCGTACGAGGGGATCCTGCGGGCGTCGACGATCATCGCGCTGGCCGAGCAGATTCCCTATCGCACGATGCCGCTGGTGAAGGCGGCAAGCGGGGCATAGGCACTCGACACGGGCTTTTCGGGCTCGTCGTCGAGCCATGTCGATCTCGTTACCGTGTCGGCGTGGCTTCCGGCGGGTCGGCGAAGGGCTACGCGCTGGTCGGCGTCGTGGTCGTCATCGTCCTGGCCACCACCGGGGTGTGGAATCCGTTCCCGAAGATCTGGTCCTGGATCAACCAGAGCGACCCGATCGCCGAGGGCGTGTCCAGCTGGCAGACGACCATCGGCGGCTCACCGCGGAGCATCACGATCAGCGGCGGCGCGGTCGTCGTCGAGTACCGGACCTCCATCGAGGCGTACGGGATCACCGCCGGGGTGAAGCTCTGGAAGTCGGACGCCGACTGGGCCGGCGTCGCCGGCGGCGACAGCGACGCGGTGGTGGTCGTCGGGCGGCTGCTGACCAAGGGCTACGAGGTGCTCGACCCGGCCACCGGCGCGGTCCGCCGCCGGGACACCGAGGCGACGGCCGTCTGGACGTACGCCGACGCGGTGCTCGACCTGCGCTGCCCCGGCGCCGGCGACTGCGAGCTCAGCGCCTGGGAACCGCGCGGCAGCCGGCCGATGTGGACGATCGCCGCGCCGGGCATCGGCTTCGTGCTCAACGCGTCGAACCCCGACCTGCCCGACACCCAGCCGCTCACCTCGTCGCAGTTCGCCGAGGGCGCGGCCGGGCCGAGGCCGCTGCCCACCCTCCTCGGGCTGCCCGGCGACGGCCGGATCCAGGTGATCGACACCGCGCAGGGCCGGGTCGTGCAGACCCGGACGCCGGGCCGGGACCAGCGCGTCACCGTCGTCGGCGGCCGGGTCCTCACGGTCACCGGCGAGGCACGCGACGGCACCTGCTACTACGGCGTCGTCGCGCACGACCCGCCCAACGGGCAGGCGGTGTGGCAGCGCGACGGGCTCAACCTGCGTACCGCCGACAACGGCTCGGCCTGCAAGCAGGAGCGTGATCCGGCCGGCGGCCAGGACGTGGTGCTCGGCGTCGACCCGGTCGGCCGGCAGGAGCTGATCGCCGCGCACGACGGGCGGGTGCTCTGGCACGGCGACAAGGGGCAGACCGTGCTCGCCGTCGACGACTCGTACGCGCTGATCCGCAGCTCGGACCAGGCGACCCTGGCGGCCCGCTCGTTCGGCCGTGGCCGGGTCGGCTGGCGGCGGGCGGTCGGCCCCGGCGCGCAGGCGGCGCTGACGCCGTACGCGGCGGTGGTGGCCGAGGCGAAGCCGCACCGGGTGGTCGCGGTGAGCCCGGGTACTGGCGCCGTGCTGACCGAGGCGCGTACCGATGCGAAGGTCTTCGCGGTCGGCCGCGGCGGCATGATCCTGGTCTCCGGCAGGGACATGGCCTACCTCCCGTTCGGCGGCTCGCCGGCGGGTTGATCGAACCGGTATCCGGGTGTGACCCGGTTGGTTCGCGCGTGGTGCACACGCTGGCCTAGGCTTGCCCGTCATGAGCAGAGCCGCCGCTTTCTCGTATTCGCCGCTGTTGCCGCAGAACGACGACCTGACCGAGTACCGACTGCTCTCGGACGAGGGCGTCGACGTGGTCGAGGGGCCCGGCGGCCGACGGTTTCTCACCGTCGACCCGAGCGCGCTGACGCTCCTGACCGCCGAGGCGATGCACGACATCGCCCACTTCCTGCGCCCCGCGCACCTGGCGCAGCTGCGCGCCATCATCGACGACCCGAAGGCGTCGCCGAACGACCGCTTCGTCGCCCGGGACCTGCTGCGCAACGCGAACATCTCGGCCGGTGGCGTGCTGCCGATGTGCCAGGACACCGGCACGGCGATCGTCATGGGCAAGCGCGGACGGCACGTGCTGACCGACGGCGCCGACGAGCAGGCCATCGCCCTCGGCGTCTACCAGGCGTACACCCGGCTGAACCTGCGCTACTCGCAGCTCGCGCCGCTGACGATGTGGGACGAGCGCAACACCGGCTCCAACCTGCCCGCGCAGATCGAGCTCTACGCCGAGGACCCGGGCGGCCAGCCGGACGCCTACAAGTTCCTCTTCATGGCCAAGGGCGGCGGCTCGGCCAACAAGTCGTACCTGTACCAGGAGACCAAGGCGCTGCTGAACCCGGCGCGGATGATGGAGTTCCTGGACGAGAAGCTGCGGCTCATCGGCACGTCCGCGTGCCCGCCGTACCACCTGGCCATCGTCATCGGCGGCACCAGCGCCGAGTACGCCCTCAAGACCGCGAAGCTGGCCAGCGCCAAGTACCTGGACAACCTGCCGCGCGCCGGTTCGATGACCGCGCACGGCTTCCGCGACGTCGAGCTGGAGGCGGCCGTCCTCGAGCTGACCCGCGACTTCGGCATCGGCGCGCAGTTCGGCGGCCGCTACTTCTGCCACGACGTCCGGGTGATCCGGCTGCCGCGGCACGGCGCCTCCTGCCCGGTGGCGATCGCGGTGTCCTGCTCGGCCGACCGCCAGGCGCTCGCGAAGATCACCCCCTCGGGTGTATGGCTCGAACGCCTCGAGCCGGACCCGGCGCGCTTCCTGCCGGACGTGACGGACGACACGCTGGAGACCGACGAGGTCGTCCGCGTCGACCTCAACCGGCCGATGGCCGAGATCCGCGCACAGCTGAGCGAGTACCCGGTCAAGACCCGGCTGTCGCTGACCGGCTCGCTGGTCGTGGCCCGCGACATCGCGCACGCGAAGATCGCCGAGCGTCTCGACGCGGGCGAGCCGATGCCGCAGTACCTGCGCGACCACCCGGTCTACTACGCCGGCCCGGCCAAGACGCCCGAGGGCTACGCGTCCGGCTCGTTCGGGCCGACCACGGCCGGGCGGATGGACGCCTACGTGGAGAAGTTCCAGGCCGCGGGCGGCTCGCTGGTGATGCTGGCCAAGGGCAACCGCTCCGGCCAGGTGACCAAGGCCTGCCAGAGCCACGGCGGCTTCTACCTCGGTTCGATCGGCGGCCCGGCGGCCCGGCTCGCACAGGACTGCATCCGCCACGTCGAGGTGCTGGAGTACCCCGAGCTGGGCATGGAGGCGGTCTGGAAGATCGATGTCGAGGACTTCCCGGCGTTCATCGTCGTGGACGACAAGGGCAACGACTTCTTCGCCGACGTCACCCGCCCCAAGAACGTTCTTCAGGTCGGCAACCGGCCATAGGTCAGGACGCGTCCGGCCCGGGCCAGACGATCAGGAGACGGCGGACCCTGGTCGCGCGGACGACGGTGTCGGCCACCGCGTCGAAGGTCGGGTGCTCCGTGGGGCCCGCGCCGGCCAGGTTCAGGGTCCAGCCCCCGGCGTGCCGGTGCGCGAAGGCCAGCGGCCGGTCGGCCAGCGCGCGGGGTGCGTCCCCGTCCCGGAATGAGACGGCCAGGTCGGATGCGGTCACGGCTGGTGGACCTCCCGGGGTCGGTCGGGGCTGCCAAGGGGTGCCCCACACCGTAGTGCCATGTGGCCTCATGGGTAACCCGTGGGAGGCCATCTGCGCCGGTTCTCGCGTGGCCTCACACCGACGGGTGCTTGACTCGCTGACGTGCTGAGTGACCTTGAGGCCGCAGCGCGTGCCTACCAGGCCGCGCAGGACGCCGTGACCGAGGCACAGCAACGCGTTGCCGAGGCCCGCGCGGAGGTTCCCGCCGCCCGGGAGCGGCTGGGCCAGGAGATCGTCCGGGCGACCCTCGAGGGCGCGCGCCAGGTAGACGTGATGGCGGCGTCGGGCTACTCCCGGGAACAGGTGCGCCGGATCCTGCGCTCCGCGGGCGTCGAGGCCGGGTAGCCGGGCGGGGCTCAGGTGGCGCAGAGGCCCGCGACCGGGTCCATCCAGTCCGGCATCTTCGCCAGCAGGGTCTTGTTCAGATCCGTCGTGGTCTTGACCTTGTCGAAGAGGCCCTTGTCCGCGGCGCTCTTGGAGAACTTGGTCGCCGAGACCTGCCCCGCCTCCTTGAGGTCGGGATCCTCGGCCTTCGAGGTCTCCTTGCGGATCTTCTCGCCGACCTCCTTGAGCTCCTTGCTCGCCGCCTTGCGCGCCAGCTCGGCCTCGTCGGCCTGCTTCGCCTCCTTGTAGGCGATCATCCGGCCCATCGCGGTGCCGAACTGGGCCACGTCCGCGTCGAAGATCTTGTCGAGCGCGGCGCAGACCGTGCGGGTGTTCTCGTAGTAGTTCGGTGCCGCGATGGCGGTCGCCGGCGTGGTGACGTCCACCGCGGGCGCCTCTGCGATGGGCTCCGTGCCGCTGTCGCCGCCGCTGCCGCAGGCGGCTCCGGTGAGGAGCAGGCCGCACAGGGTGACGCCGAGGAGGGCGCTTCGCATGACAGAGTCCTGTTCGTCGGGGGGTCCAAACCCTTCGCGACGATACGTTCCACCCCGGGCGACGTCCAACCGGGAGTAATCCTCCTTACGCGAAATGCCTGCCGGCGGCGCTGGAGAGTGGCACGGATCGACTGCGGTCCCCGGGCGACGGGGGCAGGATGGAATCGTGACGACGACTGACGAGAGCGGTTACCGGATCGAGCGCGACACGATGGGCGAGGTCCGGGTGCCGGTCGATGCCCTGTGGCGTGCGCAGACCCAGCGGGCGGTGGAGAACTTCCCGATCTCCGGGCGGGGGATCGAGCCCTCGCACATCCGGGCGCTTGCCCAGATCAAGGGCGCGGCGGCGCAGGTCAACGCCGCCCTGGGCGTACTGGATGGCGATGTCGCGATGGCGATCATGACCGCGGCGGCGCACGTCGCGCACGGTGGTTACGACGACCAGTTCCCGATCGACGTCTTCCAGACCGGGTCGGGCACGTCGTCGAACATGAACGCCAACGAGGTCATCGCGACGATCGCGTCGCGCGAGCTGGGCCGGACCGTGCACCCGAACGACCACGTCAACGCGTCGCAGTCCAGCAACGACGTCTTCCCGTCGTCGATTCACCTGGCCGCCGCCGAGGCCGTCACCAGCAACCTGATCCCGGCCCTGGACCACCTGGTGGTCGCGCTGAGCGCGAAGGCGAACGACTGGTCGGAGGTGGTCAAGGCCGGCCGGACGCACCTGATGGACGCGACGCCGGTCACCCTCGGCCAGGAATTCTCCGGTTACGCGGCGCAGGTGCAGAACGGCATCGACCGGCTCACCGACGCCCTGCCGCGGCTCGCCGAGCTGCCGCTGGGCGGCACCGCGGTCGGCACCGGGGTCAACACGCCGCCGGGCTTCGCGCCCGCCGTCATCCTGCTGCTCAAGAAGGTGACCGGGCTGCCGCTGAGCGAGGCGCGCAACCACTTCGAGGCACAGGGCGCCCGGGACGCGCTTGTCGAGACGTCCGGGCAGCTGCGGGTCGTCGCGGTCAGCCTCTACAAGATCGTCAACGACATCCGGTGGATGGGCTCCGGGCCGCGCGCCGGCCTGCGCGAGCTGCGCCTGCCCGACCTTCAGCCGGGTTCGTCGATCATGCCGGGCAAGGTGAACCCGGTGGTGCCCGAGTCGGTGCGCCAGGTGGCCGCGCAGGTCATCGGCAACGACGCGGCCGTGGCGTTCGCCGGCAGCCAGGGTGACTTCGAGCTCAACGTCATGCTCCCGGTGATGGCCCGTAACCTGCTGGAGTCGATCAAGTTGCTGGCCGCCGCGGCGCGGATGCTCGCGGACCGCTGCATCGAGGGCCTCGAGGTCAACCACGAGGTCGTCCGCGGGTACGCCGAGGGCTCGCCGTCGATCGTCACGCCGCTGAACCGGTACCTCGGCTACGACGAGGCGGCCGCGATCGCGAAGCAGGCGCTGAAGGAGGAGAAGAGCATCCGGGCGGTGGTGATCGAGCGTGGTCACGTCGCCAGCGGGGTCCTGACCGAGGAGGAGCTGGACGCGACGCTTGACGTGCTGCGGATGACCCGGCCCTGACCCAGACCCACCCCTCCGGGGGCTGTGGATGAGCCTGTGGATAACCCGCGCTCGGCCGGGACGTCGCCCGCTCGCGACGGTCGGTACCCTTGTACGGTGACGCTCCGCCTACATGACACCGCGACCCGATCCGTCCGGGACTTCGTCCCGATGACGCCCGGTCAGGTCGGTATCTACCTGTGCGGCCTCACCGTGCAGTCGATACCGCACATCGGGCACCTGCGCTCCGCCGTCAACTACGACGTGTTGCGCCGCTGGTTGCTGCACATCGGCTTCGAGGTCACCTTCATCCGCAACATCACCGACGTCGACGACAAGATCCTCGTGAAGTCGCTGGAGACGGGCCGGCCCTACTGGGCGATCGCGTACGCGAACAAGCTCGTCCTCGACGCCGACTACCGCTCGCTCAACGTGCTGCCGCCGACCTACGAGCCGCTCGCCACCGCGCACATCACCGAGATGCACGAGCTGATCGCCGAGCTGATCGAGCGCGGGCACGCCTACGAGTCGGCCGAGGGCAACGGCGACGTCTACTTCGACGTGCCCAGCTTCAAGGAGTACGGCTCGCTCTCCGGTCAGCGGCCGGAGGACATGCTGTCCGCCGGCGGTACCCCCGAGCGGGGCAAGCGGCACCAGGCCGACTTCGCGCTGTGGAAGGGCGTCAAGGACGACGAGCCCGGCGACGCCTCCTGGGCCTCGCCGTGGGGCCGCGGCCGGCCCGGCTGGCACATCGAGTGCTCCGCGATGGCCCGGCGCTACCTCGGCGCCGAGTTCGACATCCACGGCGGCGGCCTCGACCTGACCTTCCCGCACCACGAGAACGAGATCGCACAGTCCCGCTCGGGCGGGCTGCCGTTCGCCCGCTACTGGGTGCACCACGCGCTGCTCAATCTCGGCGAGGCCAAAATGAGCAAGTCGCTGGGCAACGTCATCGACGTGCAGGCCGTGCTGGCCATGGGCATCCGGCCCGTCGAGCTGCGCTACTACCTGGGCGTGCCGCACTACCGCTCGCGCATCGACTACTCCGACGACGCGATGCGCGAGGCCGCGACGGCGTACCGGAGGATCGAGGGCTTCGTGCACCGGGCCGTCGAGGTCGTCGGCGTCGGGCGCCCCAAGGCGGTGCCGCCGGAGTTCGCCGCGGCGATGAACGACGACCTCAACACGTCGGCGGCGCTGGCCGTCGTGCACGACACGATCCGCGAGGGCAACACCGCGCTGGCCGCGAACGACGAGACGGGCGTCCGCGCCGCGCTGACCGCGGTGCGGGCCATGCTCGGCGTTCTCGGCCTCGACCCGCTCGACGCCGCGTGGCACGAGGGCGAGGGCGGCGGCGACCTCAAGCCGGTCGTCGACTCGCTGGTCTCCCTCGCACTCGATCAACGCGCGCAGGCGCGGGCACGCAAGGACTGGGCGGCGGCCGATTCGGTCCGCGACCAGCTCAAGAACGCGGGAGTTCAGGTGGAGGACACTCCGGCCGGTCCGCGCTGGACGGTAGGAGAGCAGCACTGATGCCCGGAAATTCCTTCAACGCGAGCAAGCGCGTCACCTCCAAGAAGGGCGCGGCGGCCGGCTCCGGCGGCAAGAACCGGGCGGGCCTCAAGGGCCGGGGCAAGACCCTGCCCGCCGACGAGCGCCCGTGGCACAAGGGCTACTCGGGCACCGAGAAGCTCCCCGACAAGACCGCCCGCAAGCAGGACAAGGAGCGGCGCGCCGCCGCTGCCGAGGGCCGGGCGCCCAAGGTCGGCATCCCGGGCAGCAAGGACACCACCTGGGGCCGGGGCGGCGGCCGTGCCGCCGGCCGGCCGGCTCCGCAGCGCGGCGGCCGGGTGCAGGGCCGCAGCGGGCCGCGGATCGCACCCGGGCGGCGCTCGAACCCGACAAAGGAGGGCCCGGAGCTGCTGCTCGGGCGCAACCCGGTGACCGAGGCGCTGCGCGCGGGGATTCCGGCGACGGCCCTCTACGTGGCGCACGGCATCGACATCGACGACCGGGTCTCCGAGATCGTCCGGACCTCCGGTGACCGGGGCATCCCGATCCTGGAGATCAGCCGCCTCGAGCTCGACCGGATGACCGGCGGAGTCCTGCACCAGGGCATCGGCCTCCAGGTGCCGCCGTTCGCGTACGAGAACTTCGACGACCTCGTGGCCGCGGCGATGGAGCAGACCGCGCCGCTGCTCGTCGCCCTCGACGGCGTGACGGACCCGCGCAACCTGGGCGCCGTGATCCGTTCGGTTGCCGCGTTCGGCGCGCACGGCGTCTTCATGACCGAGCGCCGGGCGGCCGGCATCACCGCGACCGCGTGGCGCACCAGCGCCGGCGCGGCCGCGCGGGTGCCGGTGTCGCAGGTGGTCAACCTGACCCGGGCGATCAAGGCGGCCCAGCAGGCCGGCTTCACCGCGATCGGGCTGGACGCCGACGGCGAGACGGACCTCTACCAGCTCGAGGCCGCGGTCGGCCCGCTGCTTGTCGTGGTCGGCTCCGAGGGCCGGGGCCTGTCCCGCCTGGTCGGCGAGACCTGCGACCTGCGGGTGAGCATCCCGATGATGTCCGAAGTGGAGTCGCTGAACGCCAGCGTCGCCGCCGCGGTCACCCTGGCCGAGGTCGCCCGCCGCCGCGTATACGGGTAGGCGCGCACTGCCTGTAACGTGACGGGCCGGGTGACCGGTGGCGGAGGTGCAGGGGAGCATGACCGACGGCTTTGTGCTCGGCGTTGATCTGGGCACTTCGCACACGGTCGCGATGCTGCGCTGGCCGGACGGCCGCACCCGGCCGCTGCTCTTCGACGGCCAGCCGCTGCTGCCCTCGGCCGGCTATCTCGACACGACGGGCCGGCTGCACGTCGGCCGTGACGCTGTCCGCCTCGGCCAGGCCGAGCCGGGCCGCCTCGAGCCGAACCCGAAGCGGCACGTCGACGCCGAGACGGTGCTGCTCGGCGGCGCCGAGGTGCCGACGGCCGACCTGCTGGCGGCGCTGCTGGGCGCGGTGGCCCGCGAGGCCGTCGCCGCGACGGGCTTCCTGCCGCCCGCCGTGCTGACCTATCCGGCGGCGTGGGGGTCGCGCCGCCGGTCGGTGCTGACCACCGCCCTGGCCCGCGCGGGCTGGCCGTCGACGACCCGGCTGGTGGCCGAGCCGATCGCCGCGGCCCGCTACTTCGCGGACGTCCTGCGCCGCCCGGTGCCGGTCGGGTCGGCGCTCGCGGTCTTCGACTTCGGCGGCGGCACGCTGGACATCGCCGTCGTCCGCAACGAGGGCGTGACGCCGCAGGGGCAGCCGCGCTTCGCCGTCGCGGCCTCCGGCGGCGTCGACGACCTCGGCGGCCTCGACCTCGACGCGGCCCTGGTCGCGCACCTCGGCACGACGCTGGAGAAGGACGAGCCCGCCGCCTGGGCCGCGCTGACCGAGCCGGTCACGCTCGCACAGTGGCGGGCCCGGCGCCAGTTCTGGGAAGACGTACGCGGGGCCAAGGAGATGCTGTCCCGCACGGCGCTCGCCCCGGTTCCGGTGCCGGGAGTCGAGCAGGCGGTGCGGCTGACGCGCGAGGAGTTCGAGGCGGCGGCCGGGCCGCTGCTGCGCCGCGGCGTGGCCGAGGCGGGCTCGGTGCTGCGCGCCGCGGGCCTGGACCCGGCCGACCTGGCCGGGTTGTTCCTGGTCGGCGGCTCGTCCCGGGTGCCACTCGTGGCACGCCTGCTGCACAGCGAGCTTGGCATCGCGCCGACGGTGCTGGAGCAGCCCGAGCTGCCGGTTGCCGAGGGCGCCATCATCGCGAGCGCGGCACCGTCCTCGGACGCCGCACCCGCCCCGGCCGCGGGCGCGGCACCGGCCGCCGCGGTGGCCGCGGAGGCGGCGCGGACGCCGGCCGAGCCGATGCGGGCGGCCGCGGTTCCCCCGGCGACGGACACGATGGCACCCGGCGGCCAACCCGAGGCGGTCGCCCCGGCCCCGCCCGCGAGCGGCAACGGCGCGGCGCCGCCGGTGGCCCGGCCCGCCGGGGACCAGCCCAACTATGCCGAGCCCGTCGACCCGTGGGCCACCGGTGAGGCGGCCGCGTTCGGCAACGCGGGCGGGCCGGTGCTGCACCCGGTCTCCGGCGCACCGCATTCGCACACCCCCGCCGACCCGGTGTCGCCCCCGGCCGCGCCGTGGCTGGCCTCGACGCAACCCGAGCCGGCGCCGAAGCTCCCCGCGTACCGGAGGAAGGGTCTTTGGATCGTCGCGGCCGGGACCGTCGCGGTGCTCGGCATCGCCGCGACCGCCGTCGTGCGGTTCTGGCCCGGCTACCCCGCGCTGGACTACCGGCCGCTCACCGACGAGCACCGGATCAAGCCGGTCGCGCCCATCAGCTCGGCGTTCAACGCGACCGCCCTGCGCGGCGGGCGCGCCTACTTCGCCAGCGCCGACGACAAGGGGACGCTCGGCGTCGTCGCGGCCGCCACCGACAGCGGCGAGAAGGCCTGGAGCAGCGTCGAGGCCGGCACCGCCGCCCGCTGGGAGCATTTCTTCACGCTGCCGGACGCGGTGGTCGCGATCACCGACACCGACTCGGTCACCAGCACGCGGCGCATGGTGCTGCTCGACCCCGGCAAGGGCGGCAAGCTGTGGGACCGCACGGTCGGCCGCGACGACGGCCTGGTCTTCGCCGGCGACAAGGTCGTGCTTGTCGACCGGACGGAGAACAGGCTCGTCGGGCTCGAGGTCGGCGACCAGGGCAAGGTCGGCTGGGAGCACAAGAGCCCCAAGTCCGAGTACGGCACGACGACCACCAAGGTCATCGTGGCGACCACCGAGGCCGACCTGGACGGGCCCGCGACCGGCGCCGGGGTGCCGTTCGCCGAGCCGCTCGACGACGACGATCGGATCGTGCAGATCGGCGCCGACCGGTCCGCCCAGGTCATCGACGCGTCGACCGGCGACGTGTCGGCCGGGCCGCGGCAGAGCGTCGCCGACCCGGACGACGAGGTGGTCGCGCACAACGGCCGGCTCGTCGTGTCCGAGTCCGGCGACTCGCACCGGCTCGTCGCCTACGACCTGGCGAAGCTCGACGAGCCGCGGGTGCTCTACACGGCGCCGAACGCGAACACCCGGTTCGACCACCTGACCGCCTGCGGCGCCGACCGGATCTGCGTGGTCGAGACGACGGCATCCGACGCCAAGACCGCGCAGGTGGTGGCGGTCGACGCCACCGGGAAGGGCACCGTGTGGCGCCGGACGGTCGCGGACGTCAACGGGCTCGTACCCGTCGGCGAGGCCGTGCTCGCCACCCGGAACACGTCGCCGGAGCAGACCAGCCTGCTCGACGCCGACGGCCGGGTGGCATGGACCCGGGGCGGTGTCGTCGGCCGGCTCGACGGCGGCAACATGCTGCAGTTCTCCAAGGCGCTCTCGACCTCGGCCGACGACCCGGGGCTCGCCGGCGAGCACCTCGGCGACGACCCCGTGCCGCTGGGCTCGCTGGACGGGGTCCGGTCGTCGACCTGCTCGTGGGACGCGAGCCATCTGGCCTGCGTCGCCGACGAGGACTTCGTCATCCAGCGCTTCGCCGGCTGACGCCGGACACGGAGAAGGGCGGCCCCGCGTGGGGCCGCCCTTCTCCTGACGCCTGACTCAGATCCGCTGGCCGGTGGTGGCGTGGAACACGTGCACCTGGTTGGTCTGCGGCTTGATGAACACCGTCTCGCCCATGGTCGGCATCGAGCGCCGGTCGGTGCGGACCACGAACCGCTCCTGGCCGCCGTCGAGGGCCGCGTGGCCGTAGACGTTGGCGTCCGAGCCGAGGTCCTCGACCAGGTCGACGACGATCGGCAGGCCGCCCGCGGTCGGGGAGACCAGGTCGGTCGCCTCGGGCCGGAAGCCGATGGTCACCTTGCCGCCCTCGTCCTTGGCCGCCGCGACCTGCTCGCGGGTCAGCGGCACGGCGAGCTCGGCGAACGCCGCACCCGACTCGATCAGCGGGACGGTCTTGAGGTTCATGGCCGGGGAGCCGATGAAGCCGGCGACGAAGACGTTGCCCGGGTTGTCGTAGAGCACCCGGGGGGTGTCGCACTGCTGGAGTACGCCGTCGAGCATGACCGCGACCCGGTGGCCCATCGTCATGGCCTCGACCTGGTCGTGGGTCACGTAGACGGTGGTGATGCCCAGCTTGGCCTGGAGGGTCGCGATCTGCGACCGGGTCTGCACGCGGAGCTTGGCGTCGAGGTTCGACAGGGGCTCGTCCATGAGGAACACCTGCGGCTCACGCACGATCGCGCGGCCCATCGCGACGCGCTGGCGCTGACCGCCGGAGAGCGCCTTCGGCTTACGGCTCAGGTACTCGTCGAGCTGGAGCAGCGCGGCGGCCTCCTTGACCCGGCGGTCGATCTCCGCCTTCGGGGTCTTGCGCAGCTTCAGGGCGAACGCCATGTTCTCGTACACCGACATGTGCGGGTACAGAGCGTAGTTCTGGAAGACCATCGCGATGTCGCGGGACTTCGGGGGGAGGTTCGTGACGTCCTTGCCCTGGATGAGGATGCGGCCCCGGTCCACGTCCTCGAGGCCGGCGAGCATCCGCAGGCTGGTGGACTTGCCGCAACCGGACGGGCCGACCAGAACCAGGAACTCGCCGTCGCCGATCTCGAGGTCGAGCTCGTTGACCGCGGGGCGCTCCTGGCCGGGATAGATCCGGGAGGCCTTCTCGTAGGTGACCGTAGCCATGGTGAATCGACTTCCTTTCCACCGGCAGGAACGTGCCGGACGATCCGAGTGGGAGGAACAGTGTGGCCAGCCACACGACCGCCACCGTAAGTCTTTTTTCCGGAACTGCCAAGGTCGCACCCGGCAAAGGGTGCTCAGCCTGCCCGATGGTCAGCCGGTATGCTGTTCGCGCGCCCCTGTAGCTCAGTTGGCCAGAGCACCTGTCTTGTAAACAGGATGTCGTCGGTTCGATTCCGACCGGGGGCTCCGAGAACGGCCCTAACCAGCAGAAACGCTGGTCAGGGCCTTATGTCTATCGATGTGGTCAGTTTTCGCACCCGACCAGGGTGTCCTTCTTCGCCTTCTCGCAGTGGTCGCCGTATTCGGTGTTGCTACCACCGTTCAGTAGGTCGACGACGTGCTTGTCGTAGTCGCCGCCGTCCAGGGAGTCGTCGCCGGCATCGCCGTAGATCTTGTCCTGGCCCTCGCCGCCGACGATCCAGTCGTTGCCGACGCCGCCGTGGATCACGTCGTTGCCGTCGCCGCCCATGAACGAGCCGTCTCCGGCGCCTCCGGTGATCCGGTCGTTGCCCGGGCCGCCGAAGAGGGACTCGACGTCGGCGCCGATGGTGTCGTGCTCACCGGCCTGCCCGTCGTCGCCCGTGACGCCGTCGGCGTCGATGACGACCGCCTTGGTGGAGCTGGTGTAGCTGGCCACGTCGGTGCCGGATCCACCGAGCAGGACGTCCGCGGCGACCCCGAGTTCGTCGTCGCCGTACAGCCAATCGGTGTCCGCGCCGCCGTCGAGGTGGTCCCGGCCCAGTCCGCCGGTGAGGTCGTCCCCACCTGCGTCGCCGTAGAGCTTGTCGTTGCCCTCGAGGCCCCACAGCTGGTCGCCGCCGGTGCCGCCGCGCAGGGTGTCGTTGCCGGTCATACCCCAGAGGGTGTCCTTGCCGCCCCGGCCGTCGGCCTTGTCGTTTCCGCTGCCGGCCTGGATCCGGTCGCCCAGCGAGCCGCCGGTGATGGTGTCGTTGCCGCTTCCGCCGTACGCGCTCATCCGCACGTCCGAATTGTTGACGATCACGTCGTTGCGGCCGTAGGTGTAGATCGTGACCCGGGTGGGTGCCTTCTTCGTGGTGCACCTGACCTTGGTCTTGTCGCCCTTGACCTTCTTGCAGCCCTTGCCGGCGCTGACCGCGACCTTGTCGTCGATCGTGATCGTGTTGCCGGAGCGCGTGATCACCACCTTGTTCTGCTTGCCGCTCGCCGCCTTGTACTGGACCTTCGTGGCGGAGGTCACCGAGGCCACCCCGCTGGTGGCCGCCAGCGCGGGAGAGGCGACCGTCCCGACCGCGGCCATGGTGGACAGGGCGACACAGGCGGCCGCCGGCCAGGCGATTCGGGGCATGGTGATCCTTCCAAGATCTTGATCGGCGATGGAACGGTACCGTTTCATCACCAACGAAGGAAAGCTCGATCGATGCGGCGAGAGTTTCTCCGCCGTTCCGCCTAGGGTGTCGCCATGCGCATCGAGCGGGTCGAGGACGCCGCGGCCGTGCACAGTGCCGCCGACCTTTTCGACGAGCCGCCGCTGGCGGCGGCGACCGAGAGGTTCCTCGCGAGCCCGGACCACCATCTGCTGTTCGCCTACGACGGCGACCGCGCGGTCGGCATGATCTCGGGGGTCGAGATGACCCATCCGGACAAGGGCACGGAGATGTTCGTCTACGAGCTCGGCGTGGCGCCGGCCGCCCGGCTACAGGGCATCGGCGCCGCGCTCGTCCGGGCGCTGGCGGACCTCGCCCGCGAGCGCGGCTGCTACGGCATGTGGGTCGGCACAGAGACCGACAACGAGGCCGCGCAGGCCACCTACCGCCGGGCCGGCGCCACCGAGGAGGCCCCGTTCGTGCTGCTCAACTGGGACCTCATCGCGGAGGCCGGGTAGCGAAGACGCGTCGAGCCCGCACCGGATACGACCGGGGCGGGCTCGACGACGCGCTACGACCTATTTGAAGTCCTCGTCCTCGCCCGCGATCGGCCGGCCGCCTCCCGTGAAGGCCCGCTTGTCGCCGCCCGCCTCGTCGTCGATCGGCTCCTCGTGCAGCCGCGGGTCCCGGACGGGCTCGTCGATGGCCGGGTCGACGGTCGCCGGGTCCACCACCGTGCCGCCCACCGGCATGGTGGTGACGACGTCGTCGGCGTCCCGGTCGGCACCCGTGTCGGTACCCGTGCCGGCGCCCGTGTCGGCGCCCGTGTCGGCGTTGTCGCCGGCCTTGTCCTTGTCCTTGTCCGCGTCCGTGTCCGGTTCCGGCGTCACGTTCACCGGCATCAGGCCGCCGAGACCGCCGAGCAGCGGCAGACCGCCGTCGAACAGCGCCGACTCGCTGTGCGAACCGGCCGTCGGCAGGCCGCCGCCGAGCAGCCCGCCGCCGAGCAGGCTCCCGCCGAGCAGCCCGGTCGGGATGATGCTTGTCAGGTTGCCGCCCGGCAGGCCGCCGCCGGCCCGCCCGACCTGACCGGCCTTGCCGGCCACCCGGCGGCCGGCCGCTCCGCCGACGGACGCACCGCTGCCGGCCACCGACCAGCCCGCGGGAACCAGGCCGGCGCCCTGCGACCGGGCGACCCGCCGGCCCTCGTCCGGCATGAGACCGTCCTTCGGCAGCAGGCCGTCCTGCGGCAGCATGTCCGAAAGGGACGATCCGGAGGTCTGTAGATCGGCGGCGTTCTGACCCGGCCGGAAGCTCAGCAGCTGGGAGGCGCCGCCCAGCGGGCTCTCCAGGTTGAGTCCGCCGGCCGGGTCCAGTCCGACACCCCGGCCGTTCGTCGCCTGGAGCAACCCGTCGGTCTGGATGGGGACCACATCAGCCTGCGCGGGTGCAGCGCCGAGCAGCAGGACGCCGCCGACCACCGCCCCGGCGTAGAACCACTTGCGCATTGATCTTCTCCTGCGGAAACTCGGACGAATCGTTCGGAAAGGGCAACGAATGGCCTCCGTGGAGGGTTCGGGGGCCGATGGGTTCACACGGCGCCGATGATCGCCTGGCACGATGCGGACCATGGCCGCCGACCCCAATCGCGAACCTCCGGGCCGCGCGTTCGTTTCCCGCCTGCGGCGCAACGCCGACGGCCGGCCGCACTTCGTGATCTGCGGCGCGGACTCGCTCGTCTACACGGTCGCCGAGGAGCTGGCGAACGCCGGGCACCGGATCCGGCTCACCCTGGTCGTACCCAGCACGCTGCGCGGCGACGTTCCCGATCTGGCCAACCTGCGCGGCGTGCGGATCATCCGCGCCGACCGGCTCGACGAGCGCACGTTCCGCTCCGCGGGGCTGGCCGGCGCGGCCGCCCTGGGCCTGGTGATGCCCGACGACGTGGTGAACCTGCACGCTGCGCTCTGCGCGCAGGCCGTCGAGCCGGACCTGCGGCTGGTCATCAGGATGTTCAACACCGGCCTCGGATACGGCGTCCGCCGGCTCTTCGCCGACTGCGCGGTCCTCTCCGACGCGGCGATGGCCGCACCGGCGTTCGTGGCGGCCTCGCTGGGCGAGGTGACGCCGACCCACCTCCGCGTCGCCGGCCGCACCCTGTACGTGGCACGCCGCGGCGAGGTGAGCCCGGACCGGCTGGTCTGCGCGCTGACCGCCGCGGACGGCGCCGGGCGCATCGACGTCCTGCCCGCGGATCCGCCGCCGGCGGCGCAACAGCCGACGGATCTGGTGCTGGCCGAGGCGTCCGGGCGGTCCGCCGCGCCGGTGGTCGACGCGCAGCGCCGGATCCGGGCCCGCCGTCGCCGCCGGCCGGTGCGGGTCGTCGGCCGGGCGCTGCGGGCCGCGCTGAGCCGCAAGCTGGGCGTAGCCGTGCTGGTCACCCTGATCATCACGGTGGTATCGGGTGCGGTGCTGGTGCACGCCGACCCGGTCGACGGGTTCTGGCAGTCGATCTACGTGACGCTGCTGACCGTCGTCGGATCGTCCGATGTGGAGGTTCAGCGTAACGAGGTCGCGCAGGCCGCCCAGCTGGTGTTGACCATCGCGGGGCTCGCGCTGCTGCCGCTGGTCACCGCCGCGGTGGTCGAGGGCATGGTGAACGCCCGGCTCGAGCTCAACAGCGGCCGGGTCGCCGCACAGTACGAGGACCACGTCGTTGTCGTCGGACTCGGCAGCGTCGGCACCCGGGTGCTGCGCCAGCTCAACGACCTGGGCGTCGACGTGGTGGCGATCGACCGCCGGGCCGACGCCCGCGGCTCGAAGGCCGCACAGCAGCTGGGCGTGCCGTTCATCGTCGGCGACGCGGCGCGGGAGGAGACGCTGCGCGCGGCCTCGATCGCGACGAGCAGGGCGCTGGTGGTCGTCTCCACCGACGACGTCACCAACCTCCAGGCCGCGCTGAACGCCCGCGCGGTCCGCCCGGATCTGCGCGTCGTGCTGCGGCTCTTCGACGACGACTTCGCCCAGCGGGTGCAGACGGCCTTCAACATCGACATCTCGCGCAGCGTGTCCCGGCTGGCGGCGCCGACCTTCGCGGCGGCGATGCTGGAGCGCGAGGTGCTCGCCACCATCCCGGTCGACCGGCACGCGCTGCTGGTCGCCGCGGTGCGGGTCTTCGCCGGTTCCCCGCTCGACGGGCTGACGCTGAGCCAGGCCGACCGGCCGCTGAGCGCCCGCGTGATCGGCCTGTCGGCGGCCGGCTCGGAGTGGGTGGACTGGGCGCCGGACCACCGGCGGGTGCTGGCGGCGGGCGACCGCATCATGATCGTGGCTCGTCGCGCCGGCCTGCGCGCCCTGGTGGAGCAGGCCAGCCCGCCGCCCGGCCTGGCGGAGGAGCCGGGTGCCTAGAGCGCGCTGACCTCGAGGCCGAGTACGGCCTGCTCGTCCGGCTTGTGTGCCAGCACGTCGGTCAGGTACGACTGGACCGCGGGTGCCATGCCGACGTCTCGGCCGGACTGCTCGGACAGCAGCCACTTGTGCTGGATGATCTGCGAGAAGATCTCCTGCGGCTCGAGCTTGCGGCGCAGGTGCGTCGGCACCGCCCGGACCACCGGCTCGAAGACCTCGGTGAGCCAGCGGTGTGCCGCCTGCTGCTCGTCGGTCAGGTCCGACTCGGCGCGGTAGGTGTCCAGGTCGTTGAGCAGCTGCCGGGCCTGGTTCTCCTCGGCGTCCAGGCCGGTGAGGCGCAGCAGCCGGCGGGTGTGGTAGCCGGCGTCGACCACCTTCGGCCGGACCCGGTAGCCGCCGTCCACGGTGGACATCGCGACCTCGGCGACGTCGAAGCCCAGGTCGTTGAGGCGCCGGATGCGCCCCTCGATGTCGTGCCGGGCGTCGCGGGCGATCTCCTGCTCGTACGTCACCTCGTGCCACAGCCGCTCGTAGCGGGCCACGATGTCGTCGACCACCGCCTCCGGGTCGATCGCCTCGTGCAGCAGGCCCGCGGCCTCCAGGTCCAGGCACTCGCCGAAGATGTTCAGCCGCAGGATCTCGATGTCCTCGCTGCGCTGGCCCTCGGAGAGCCGGGGGTGCAGGTTGCCCGTCTCCGCGTCGACCAGGTAGGCCGCGAACGCGCCCGCGTCGCGGCGGAACAGCGTGTTGGACAGCGAGCAGTCGCCCCACGAGAAGCCGGTCAGGTGCATGCGGACGATCAGCGCGGCGAGCGCGTCGAGCAGCCTGTTCATCGTCTCGGGCCGCAGCGTGTGCGAGAAGAGCGCCCGGTACGGCAGCGAGAACTGGAGGTGCCGGGTGATCAGCACCGTCTCGAGGGGCTCGCCCGCGTCGTCCACCCGGTCGGTGACGACGGCGATGGCCTCGACGGCCGGGAAGTCGATCCGTTCGAGGGCGCGCAGCAGGTCGTACTCCCGTTCGGCGATCCGCTCGCGGGTCTCCTTGAGCGCGTAGACCGTCTCGTTGAGTTTGACGAACCTGACGATGTGCCGCGAGATGCCCTGCGGGAGCGCGACCAGGTGCGACGCGGGCCACTCCTCGAGCGGCACGCTCCACGGCAGGTCCAGCAGAGCCGGGTCGACGAGGGCGGACGTGATTCGCACGAAGCCAGTGTGCACGCTCCGGGCGGCGCGTCGCTGCCGCACGTGGTTCGTTACACAGAAGCGAGACAGCCGGATCAGAGTGGCGGGAGCGAATTTTGCGACGCGTGGTGAGCATCGTCGTCGGGGCGGGTGCTGCCCTGGCATTGGCCGGCACGGCCAGTGCGGCGGCATGGAGGTTCTCGGCGGTGGACGGGGCTCGCCCGGTCGGTTCCTGGCAGGAGGCGGCGGGCCCGGTCGGCGACCCCGCCGCGGTGCGGCAGCCAGCGGCCGCGACCGGCGGGAACGGCCCGACTGGCGGGGCGCCCGTGCCCGGGCCGTCGTCCGCGAAGCCCGCGGCGAAGTCCCCGTCGCCCGCGCCGGGCGCGGCCGGCCCGGTGGTGCCCGAGTCCGCGGCCTCCGGGGGCGGCGACGGCCGGCAGAAGGTCGGCGAGCTGCTGCGGATCGACAAGCTGCTCGGCTACGGTGCGCCGAAGCGCGAGGTTCTGCACTACCCGTCCGCTTCGTACGTCAAGGTGCACTTCAGCCGCATGGCGATGCTGCCGGGCGACTATGTGACGGTCTCGGACCCGGAGGGCGAGGAGTCCTACCGCTACGACGCGCCGAAGCTGCTGGAGGGCGTCACGGACTCCGGCAGGTGGGCCATGTCGATCACCGGCGACACCGCGGTGGTCGAGATGCACCGCGCCGGCGGTGACCTGGTCGGCTCGCTGCTCGGCGGGCTCGGCGTGAACGTGGACCAGGTCGCCCGCGGCTACTCCCGCAAGGAGCAGGCCCGGATCCCGTCGGAGAGCCTCACCAGGCCGGGTCGGACCGGCGCGGAGGAGTCCGTCTGCGGCGCCGACACCAGCTCCGACGCGGTCTGCTACCGCTCCGCCGACCCGGTGGCGTACACCCGGTCGAAGTCGATCGCCCGGCTGCTGATCAACGGCACCGAGCTCTGCACCGGCTGGCGGGTCGGCACCAAGAACCGGATGCTGACGAACAACCACTGCTTCGACAACTCGGCCGCCGCGTACGAGACCGAGGTCTGGTTCAACTACCAGTGCGCGCAGTGCGGCGGCTACGACGTCTTCAAGCCGACAAAGGTCTGGGGTGACAAGGTGCTCGCCACCGAGCACGTCCTGGACTACACGCTCTTCACGGTGGGCAACTTCGCCGCGGTGGAGAAGTTCGGCTACCTCAACCTGGACACCGTCCCGCCGGCCCGGGGCCAGGAGCTCTACGTGCCGCAGCACCCGGCCGGCGAGCCGACCCGGATCGCCGGGCGCCGCGGCGAGCCGGCCGGCACCTGCGCGGTGGTCGACCCGACCTTCGACGGGTACGCGCAGAACTCCGACGTGTCCTACTACTGCGACACCGAGGGCGGATCGAGCGGCAGCCCGGTGCTCTCCCGCAAGACCAACAGGGTGGTCGCGCTGCACCACTTCGGCGGCTGCCCGAACTCGGGGGTCCGCGCCGACCTGCTCAACAGCAGGATCAAGTCGTATCTCTGACGTACCGTGTGCGCCATGCTCATGCCCGTACGGCCCCGGGGTTGGTGGTTCGACGCCGCCCTGCTCGCAGGCTTCGTCGCACTGACCGTGGCGCTCGCCCGCGGCCACCTGCTCGCGCTCGACGTGCAGGTGGCCGACTGGGTCGACGCCCACCGTCCGGCGCCGCTGTACTGGATGTCGCGGGTGCTCAACTACCTGGGCCAGGGCGGCCAGGTGCTGATGTCGACCTCGATCCTGCTGGCCGGGCTGGTGGCCTGGCGGCGGCGATCGGTGCGGCCGGTGCTGGTGATCGTTGTCGCATTCCTGGTGACGTTCGTGACGATCGGCCCGCTCAAGGTCTGGCTGGACCGCGCGGCACCGCACTTCGCCGGCCCGGACCGGGAGATCCTGTTCAATCCGGCCGCCGACGGCCCGGTGGCGATGAGCTATCCGTCCGGGCACGTCGCCAACGCGCTGGCCTGGTACGCCGTCATCGCGGTGCTGCTCAGCGCGCTGCTGCGGTCGCTCGACCGGCCGCCGCTGTCGCCGCGCGCCAACGCGGCCCTGCGGGTGCTGCCCCCGGTGATCGTGTTCTTCACCACGACCTACCTGGCCTTCCACTGGATCACCGACTCGGTGGCCGGGCTGCTGCTCGGCCTGATCCTGGCCCGCGTGCTGACCCGGATTCCGTGGGACGCCATCCCGCTGCCGCGCCTGCCGAACGGCATCGACCGGCCCGCCGGGCTGGATGACCCGGTGGCCGCGGGTGTGCGGGCGGTCAGAGCCAGGCGCCTGCGCGCATCACGCGCCTGACCGTCAGGTCCGGGCCGAGCACGACCAGGTCCGCGCGGAGGCCGGCCTCCAGCGCGCCGACCTGATCGGCCAGGCCAAGGGCGCGGGCCGGCGTCGTCGAGGCCATCGCGGACGCCGTCGCCAGGTCGAGGCCGGCGCAGACCGCCCGCCGGAACGCCTCGTCCATGGTCAGCGTGCTGCCCGCGATCGAGCCGTCCCGGACCAGCCGGGCCACCCGGTCGGCCACCGCGACGGCCTGGCCGCCCAGTTCATACTCGCCGTCGGGCATGCCGGCCGCGTCCATCGCGTCCGTGATCAGCGCCGCGCGGTCCGGACCGGCCGCCTGTGCCGCAAGACGCAGCATCCCGTCGTGCAGGTGGATGCCGTCGGCGACCAGCTCGCAGACGATCGAGGGGGAGTTCAGCAGCGCGACGACCGGGCCCGGCTCGCGATGGTGGGCCGGGCGCATGCCGTTGAAGAGGTGGGTGCCGACGGTCGCGCCCGCCGCCACCCCGGCCAGGGTCTGCTCGTACGTCGCGTCGGTGTGCCCCAGCGCCGCGACCACCCCGCTGCCGGCCAGGAACTCGACGGCGGCCAGGGCGCCGGGCAGCTCCGGGGCGATCGTGACCATCCGGATCGCGCCGTCGCCGAGCTTGACCAGGGCGGTCAGCTCATCCAGCGAGGGCTCGCGCAGGTACGCCGGGTTCTGCGCACCGCAGCGGGCGTGCGACAGGTACGGCCCCTCGAAGTGCAGCCCGGCGATCGCGCCGTCGGCGACCAGCGGCAGGTACGCCGCCGTCGCGTCGCGCATCAGCTCGTACGGGGAGCTGACCAGGCTGGCGAGCATCGTCGTGGTGCCGTGCCGCAGGTGGAAGGCGGCCGCGGCGCGTGCGGCGGCCGGGTCGCCCAGCGTGAAGGTGTGCCCGCCGCCACCGTGGCAGTGCAGGTCCACGAAGCCCGGGACGATGATGTCGTCGCCCGCGTCGTCCCGCGCGGAGACGGACAGGATCGTCGGCCCGTCCACCTCGACGTACCCGGGCACGACGGCGCCGGGCCGGACGACGCGGCCGCTGATCTTCTCCGTCAAGAGGGTGCTCCCAGGCTGTCGAGCGCGAGCAGGGCCGCGCCGAGGCAGCCCGCGGTGTCGCCGAGCGCCGCCCGCACGATCCGCGGCATCCGGTGGAACGTGATCCGGGCGTCCAGCGCGACCCGCAGCGGCGCGAGCAGCGCCTCCCCGGCCTCGGCCAGCCCGCCGCCGAGCACCACGATCCCGGCGTCGTAGAGGGCCTGCGCGGTGAGCAGCCCGTCCGCGAACGCCTCGACCGCCTCGGTCCAGACGGAGTTCGCCAGCTCCTCGCCGGCGGCGGCGCGGGTGGCGACGTCGAACGCGGTGACCTCCGGTATGCCCGAGAGCTCC
Organism: Amorphoplanes digitatis; assembly: GCF_014205335.1. Classification (NCBI taxonomy): domain Bacteria; kingdom Bacillati; phylum Actinomycetota; class Actinomycetes; order Micromonosporales; family Micromonosporaceae; genus Actinoplanes; species Actinoplanes digitatis. Next base: position 121,469 of record NZ_JACHNH010000001.1, read on the forward strand.
ACGTAGCGCCGGCCGACCGCGGAGGCCGAAGCCACCGCCTCGAGGCAGCCGCGGGCGCCGCAGCCGCAGAGCGGCCCGCCCGGCCGGACGATGACATGCCCGACCTCGCCGGCCGCGCCGTGTGCGCCGCCGAACGCGGTGCCGTCGACGACGTGTGCGGCCGCGATGCCGGTGCCGATCGCGATGAACAGCACGTGCCGCTCGTCGCGGCCGGCGCCGAGGCGGGCCTCGGCCATCCCGCCGACGCGCACGTCGTGGCCGAGCGCCGCGGGCACGCCCAGCCGGGCGGAGACCAGGTCGCGCAGCGGCACGTCCCGGAAGCCGACGTTGCTGGACCAGACGGCGGTGCCGGTCTCCTCGTCCACCACGCCGGGCACCGCGACCCCGGCGGCGACCGGCCGCAGCCCGTCCGCGCGGGCCCGGTCGGCCAGGCCGGCGGCGATGTCGAGGATGTTCGCGGTGACCGCCTCGGGTCCCCGGGCGGCCAGCGTCGGGTGCCGCTCGGCGTGGTGCACCGCGCCGCCGGGCCGTACCAGGGCGCACTTGATTCCGGTGCCGCCGACATCCAGCGCCACCACGACGTCGTCGCTCACTGTCGTGCGGTCACGGCAGGACGACCGAGCGGGTGAGGTTGCGGGGGTGGTCGGGGTCGAGGCCCTGGCTGGTGGCGAGCAGCACGGCGACGCGCTGCGCCACGACCAGGTCGGCCATCGGGTCGAGCGGTGCCCGGCCGCCGCGCCAGTTTCCGAGGGCGGCGTATCCGCCGTTGTAGCGGCTGTGCACGAACGCGGCGCCGGTCGCCTCGATGTCGTCGGCCAGGCCGGCCGGGATGTCGCCGAACGCCCAGACCACCCGGCCCGGACCGGCGATGGAGATCGGGCCGTGCCGGTAGTCCATCGCCGGGTACGCCTCGGCCCACCACATCGCGGCCTCGCGGCACTTGAGCGCCGCCTCCTCCGCGAGCCCGATGGTCCAGCCGCGGCCGAGGAAGGTGATCTGCTGCGCCAGCGCGGGGTGCACGGGCATCGGCAGCCGGACCGCGACCTCGGCGTCCGCGGCGATCGGGTCGATGTCGGTGCCGAGGTGGGCCCGGAGCAGGGCGAGCGCGCTGGTGGCGAAGCGGGTCTGCACCACCGACAGCTCGTCGGCGAAGTCGAGGACGATCGCGTCCCGGGCGACCGCGGCGGCCGCCTCCGCGCCGTCGGCGGTGATCACCGTGGTCGGCGTCCGGCCGTCGAGGGCGTCGAGCAGGTCGATGACCTCGGTCGTGGTGCCGGAGCGGCTGATCGTGACGACCCGGTCGTAGTCGCGGCCCATCGGGAACTCGGACGCCTGGAACGCGTCGGTCTCGCCGAGGCCGGCCTGCTCGCGCAGGGTGGCGTAGGCCTTGGCCATGAACCAGGAGGTGCCGCAGCCGGCGACCGCCACCCGCTCACCCGCCGCGGGCAGGCCGGGCGAGCCGGCCAGCTTGGCCGCCTGAAGCCAGCAATCGGGCTGGCTGGCGATCTCCACCTTGACGTGACTCATGGCAGTATTCCCTCAATCGCCTGCGCAGATGCGCTCGGTTCACCGCTATTTCGAGCGCTATTCTGCTTGGAAGCTCCGCGGGTTCGCAACCACCGTAGCGTGTTCGCGCAGGCACTCTCTTTGCTTCGCGACGTTTCGCGCACTAATGTGCACACTCTTATCACGAAACGTGCAGCAGGGAGCTCGGGTGGACCGGTACGCGCGGTGGAATGCGCTGCTTGAGCTGCTCGCGGAGAGCGGCCGGGTCAGCGTCGAGGACGCGGCCGACAAGCTCGACGTCTCGCAGGCGACCATCCGCCGGGACTTCGACCAGCTCGGCCAGCAGCAGATGATCACCAGGACCCGGGGTGGCGCGGTCGCCAACGGCGTCTCCTATGACCTGCCGCTGCGCTACAAGAGCGCCAAGCACTCGGCGGAGAAGCAGCGCATCGGCGAGGCGGCGGCGAACCTGGTCGTGCCCGGCACGGTCGTCGGCCTCAACGGCGGCACCACCATGACCGAGGTGGCCCGGGCGCTCGCGGTGCGGCCCGACCTCAACACCAGCGGCGAGGGCGCCCAGCTCACCGTGGTCACCAACGCGCTCAACATCGCCAACGAGCTGCTGGTCCGCTCGCGGATGAAAATCGTGGTGGCCGGCGGCGTGGTGCGCCCGCAGTCGTTCGAGCTGGTCGGCCCGCTGGGCGGTGCGCTGCTCAAGGAGGTCACCCTCGACATCGTGCTGCTGGGCGTCGACGCGCTCGACGTCGAGCTCGGTGCCGCGGCGCATCACGAGGGCGAGGCCGCGATGAACAGCCTGATGGTCGCCCGGGCCAAGCGCGTCGTGGTGATCGCCGACTCGTCGAAGCTCGGCGGGCACGCGTTCGCCCGGATCTGCCCGATCGGCAAGGTGGAGACCCTGGTCACCGACTCGGGGGCGCCGCCGGAGCTGCTGGAGAGCTTCCGCGAGGCGGGCGTGCAGGTCGTCTGCGCCTGATCGGCTGCCGGACACCTGGCGGACGACCGGCGTTGTCGTGCCGGACGCCCGCGCGGTGTGCGATGGGGCGTGCACCACGCCAACCACTACTACGGGCATGCGCACGTGCTGGCCCGCTACTGCGGCCTCGACGACGCCGACCCGCCGCGCCTGCACGGCTACCTTCAGCACGGCTGGAACATCGGTGACGGCCTCGCCGCCGACCACGAGTTCGTCGCCGGCACCCCGGTGCTGCTCTGGTCGGAGCGGACCCGGCGGCGCGCCTGGTCGCTGGGCCGGCGGGAGACCTACGTCGTCGGCTCGCCCTGGGCGTACCTGCTGCGGATGGAGAAGGATCCGGGGGTACGGCGGGAGGGCACGATCTGGTACCCGTTCCACGGCTGGGAGGGTCAGCACGTCCTCGGCGACCACGCCCGGCTGATCGAACAGATCCGGGACACCGAGCCCGGCCCGGTCACCGTCTGCCTGTACTGGCAGGAGTACCGCACCGCGAGCGTGCGGCGGCGCTACGAGCGCGCCGGCTTCCGGGTGATCTGCCACGGCTACCGCGGCGGCAGGTGGGAGCGCCTCGACCCGCAGTTCCTCCGGCGCCAGGCCGCCGAGCTGCGCCGGCACCGCCGGGTCGCGTCCAACCGCCTGTGCAGCGCGGTCCTCTACGGCGCCCTGGCCGGCTGCGAGCCCGCGGTGTACGGCGACCCGATGCAGCTTGACGGCGAGGACTTCGCGTTCGGCGGGCCGGAGCGGATCCGGCGGCAATGGCCGGAGCTGCACGGTCCGTTCGTCGACCCGGACGCGGCGCGGGAGACCGCCGTCGCCGAACTTGGCGCCGACCGCCTGCTCCCGCCGGCCGAACTGACCCGCATCCTCGGCTGGCACGCGGCGAAGGTCGGTGCCCGATGAACCCGCGGCTGCTCGGCGACGAGATGTTGCGCTGGTCGGATCTCGACGGCGCGCACGGCCCCGGGCCGGCGCGGGGCGCCGCGCTCGGTCCACTGCTGGCCGCGGCGCGCGGCCGGACCCTGTTCGCCGGTCCGCACGACCCGGCGCTCATCGACCTGGCCCCGGCCGACGACCTGACGCTGCTGGTCCGGGGCGTCGCCGACGGCGAGGCGCTCGCGGCCCGCTTCCCCGCGGCCACCGTGTGCGTCGGCGGCCTCGCCAAGTTCGGCGCCGAGGCCCCGTTCGACACCGTGATCGCGCTGGCCGGGCTGGAGGCGCTCGCCTCGGCCGAGGGCGTCGAGACGTCCTGGGGCGACTCCCTCGACCTGCTGCTCGATCTGCTCCGGCCCGGCGGCACCCTGCTGCTCACCGTCGAGAACCACCTCGGCCTGCACCGGCTGGTCGCGCTGCCCGGCCGGCCGGCCGACGCGGACTGGACCGTCGCCGGCGAGCACGACCCGAGCCGGCCCGCCGGGCTCGGCCGGGTGCGTGACCGCCTGGGCCGGGCGGCCGTCGCCTACGCGGCCTACCCGGACCCGCTCGCGCCGACGCTCGTGCTCGAGGCCGCCGAGCTGGACCGCGAAGACGTCAGCGGTGCGCTGTCGGCCCTGCTGACCCGCGCCGTCGAACCCCTCGGCGACGTGCTGACGGATCCGCGCCGGCTGGCGGTCAGCGCGCTGCGGCACGGCGCCGCCGCGGCACTGGCGCCGGCCTGGATCCTCGCGGCCGGTGCCGACGCCGACGGCGGTGCCGACGTGCACCGGTCGCTGCCGTCCGGGCGTACCCTCCATGATCTTTTGTTGCGGGCCGCGCTCGGGCGGGACCTGCCCGCCGTGCGTGAGCTGCTCGGCACCTGGCTGGACGGACCGGCGGCCGGGGTGCCGGCCGACCAGGTCGTGCTCGGCCCCGCCGGTGAGCTCACCGCGTTCGCCCCGGCACAGGATCCCGCCGCGGCGCTGGCGCGCTTCGCCGCGGACCTGATCGACGGCGGCTACCCGCACCCGTGGCCGGCGCCGCAGAGCGCGGCCGAGCTGGCCGTCACGCTGGCCGCGATGACCGGGCGGGAGATCGACCCGCCCGAGCCGCCGGGCGGCCGCCCCGGCACGGACGTCCGGGAACTGCTCGTCGCCCGGTCCCGGCTGGCGGACGAGCTGGCGCAGGCCAGGGCCAAGCAGCTCTGGTACGAGCGGATGCTCGTCGACCGCGAGGCGGAGCTGAAACGCGTGCAGCGGATCAACCTGGTGCTCGGCGCGACGGCACCCGCGCGGGCGCTGCTCAGCGGCGCCCGGGCGGCACGGCGGACCGCACGCCGGGTGCTGCGCCCGCGCGGATAGCGTCGTACAGCTCCTCGAGCCGGTCGGACTGCCGCCGCAGGTCGAACCGGGTCTCGACGCGTTCGCGGGCCTGGCGGCCGAGCCTCTCCCGCAGGCCCGGGTTGCCGAGCAGCTTCTGGATGTGGTGCGCGATCGCCGTGCTGTCGCCCTCGGCGCCGAGCAGGCCGGTCTCGCCGTGCACCACGGCCTCCGGAATGCCGCTGTGCCGGGTCGACACCGTCGGAACGCCCTGCACGGCCGCCTCGAGGATCGTGGTCGGCAGCCCTTCGGAGTCGCCGTCCGCGGCGGTCTTGGACGGGGCGGCGAGCAGGTGGGACTCGGCCAGGTGGCGGCTCACCTGCGCGGGAGTCTGCGCGCCGAGGAAGGTGGCGTCCAGCCGCAGCTCGGCCGCGCGCGCCCGCATCCTGTCCCGCAGCGGCCCGTCGCCGATGAGCAGCGACCGCGGTCGCGGCGTCGGCAGCGCGCCGAGGGCGTCGATGAGGTCGTCGACGCCCTTCTTCTCGACGAACCGGCCGACGAAGACGACGTCCCACCTCTTCGGCGTAGCCAGGGCCGGGGTGACCGGCACGCCGGTGTGGTGCACGAGCACCTTCTCCGGGTCGGCGCCGAGCGCGATCGCCTTGCCGCGGATGTGCTCCGAGACGGCCAGCACGACCGTTGCCCGCTCGAACATCGTGCGCAGGTTGCGGCGGTAACGGCCGCCGAGGATCCCGGAGGAGTCCGGCTGCCGGGTCACGTCGTGGCCGTGCACGGTGACGAGCAGCGGCGCGCCGGCCTGCGCCGCGGCGTGGCTCACCAGCCAGCCGTCGCCGCCGAAGTGCGCGTGCACCAGGTCGGGCCGCAGCCGGGCGAGCATCCGCGTCAGCCGCGGCGACGAGCCGGTCAGCCGCAGCCGCAGGAAGGCGCGCCGCCCGGCCGCGCTGTCCGGATATACGACCAGGTCCGACTCCTCGGCCAGCGCCGACTCCTCCTTGGTGGCGCCGAGGTACACCGATCGCCACCGGGCCAGGGCCTGGCCGTGGTTGCGGACGAACGTCTCGGAGCCGGAGAGCATCGCGCTGCGCCAGATCACGACGCGGCCGGGCGGTGGGTACCCCCTAGCGTGCGGCATCGGCCCGGTTCGTGCGGCCGCGGCCGAGAACCCTGTCGCGGAGCCGGTGCCGGACCTCCGGCGGAAGGCCCCAGATCTGCAGGAACGTCAGGTAGTCGATCGCGCCGGGGCGGCCGTGCGTGCGGGCCTCGCGGAGCAGCTCACCGAAGACCTTCGGGCTGCGGGTCGGCGCGGCCATCGAGCTCAGCACGCTCATCGTGAACGCCGCGTACGCCCGCGGGGTGAACAGGTCGCGGCTGCGCTGGAGCCACTCGAGCTGCTGACGCCACGGCATCTCGAGGCTGATGCGTTCCCGGTCCTCGTCCTGGTGCCAGATGACCAGCGGGTCCGGCGCGACGACCAGCTCGACGTCGTCGTGGCGTACGGCCCGCAGGGTCCAGTCGAGCTCCTGCTGGCGGCGCAGCCCGACGGTGAACGGGACCCGGTGGAACAGCTCGGCCGGCGCCAGGATCGTCGAGGTCTGTATGAAGCCGTCGCCGTAGAACAGGCCGCGGCGCACGGTCAGGTACTCGCTGACCGGCTCGTCCGGGCCGGGCAGCCGGCGCGGCATCACCGACTCGGCCCGCGGTGTGCGGTTGAACAGCCGGCTCGCGACGATCGGCGTCGCCGCCCGGGCCGAGTACGCGAGCTTGAGCTGCACCTCGAGCTTCGCGGGCAGCCACTCGTCATCGTCGTCCAACATGGCCGTCCAGCGCCCGCGCGCGGCGCGGGCGCCGGTGTTGCGGGCGTGCGGCGCCCCGCCCTTCGACGGCTGCACGAGGACACGCAGGCGGTGGTCGGGTATCGCCGCGAGGGCGGTGACGGTGCCCTCGTCGGGACCGTCGACGACGACGATGACCTCGAGATCGTCCATGGTCTGTGCCAGCACGCCGGAGACGGCGCGGGTCACCAGGTCGGGTCGTGAGCGGGTGGGGATGACGACGCTCACCTCTGGCGCGTAGGTCATCGGCCGGACGCTAGACAGGCGAGGCGGCGCCCAGGTGAATCCCGCCGGTCATCGAGGCGACGGTCGGCCGTCGGCTGTTCAGCCGATCTCGCTGACTTCGGCGAAGGGCCGGTCGACGTTCCACACCGCGTGGATCACGAAGCTGTGGTTGACCTCGTTGAAGTAGACCGCGAGGTTGTCCGGGCTGTTCTGCACCGTCGCCACCGAGTAGCCGTCGCTCGGCGTGGCGGTGACCACCCGCACCTCGCCCTCGGTCACCCGGATCACCGCCTGACCGCCCTCGACCCGGAAGGAGCGCACGTAGGTCTTCTCGCCCGCGCCGTCCGTGGTCACCGTCCAGCCGTCCTCGGTGGTGGTCGTGGTCTGCGCGGCGGAGGTCGTCGCCCTCGGCGTCGGCGTCGCCGAGGTCCGGGCCGGGGTGGCGCCGGGCCGGGCGCTCTTGGTCCGCGGCGGGGTGGTGGTCGCTTCCGGCTCCGTCGTGGCCGCCGGCGGGCTGCCCGGCAGCGGTGACGGCTCCACCACGCCGGAGTCGCGTAGCTGATCGACGGAGACCACGGCGCTCTCGTCCGGCGTCGCGGCGCGCAGCACCGGCAGCATCGCCACCGAGGCCAGCGCGACGCTGGTCAGGGTCGCGGCGCACCAGCCGAGCACCGGGACAACGCTTCGGGTAGATCGCACGTGGGCCATGATCCCACTTCCCCCTACTGTTGTCCCATGGCGCTGATTCTGCTTGTCGAGGACGACCGGAACATCTCGGCCGCCCTGACCCGGGCGCTGACCGACGCCGGCCATGTCGTACGCCCGGTCGCGCAGGCGGCGGAGGCGCTCAGGATCCTCACCGAGGAGCGGCCGGACCTGGTCATCCTCGACCTGGGCCTGCCCGACATCGACGGCGCCGACGCCCTGCGGATGATGCGGTCCGTGTCCGAGGTGCCGGTGATCGTCGCCACCGCGCGCCGCGCCGAGGCCGACATCATCACGCTGCTCAGCGCCGGCGCCGACGACTACGTGACAAAGCCCTTCTCCGCGGGTCACATCCTGGCCCGGATCGCGGCGGTGCTGCGCCGGACGCGGGCGTCCGCCGACATGGCGCCCAACACCATCACGGTGGGTGAGCTCGTCATCCAGCCCCGGCAGCGGCGGGCCGCGCTGGGCGGGCGGCCGTTGCAGCTGACCCGGCGGGAGTTCGACGTGCTGACCTACCTGGCCGAGCGGGTCGGGCAGGTGATCAGCCGCCGCGAGCTGCTGACCGAGGTGTGGAACCAGTCGCGGATCGGCGAGGAGCAGACGATCGACGTGCACATCTCCTGGCTGCGCCGCAAGCTCGGCGAGACCGCGGCCGCGCCGCGCTACCTGCACACCGTGCGCGGTGTCGGCGTGATGATGGCCGAACCGAAGTGAGATGGGAGCTGAACCGGCTGGCGCTGGCCATCACGTCGATGGTCGCCCTGGCCTTCCTGGTGCCGCTGACGTTCGCGACCCGGCAGATCGCGCACGACCGGGCCATCGGCGACGCACGCCAGCAGGCCGCGGCCATGGTCGCGGCCCTCGCCGTCGACGCCGACCCGCAGCTGTTGACCAGCGCGGTCGCCAGCACCGCCGCCGGCGAGGCCGGCCGGCTGGCCGTGCACCTGCCGGGCATCGCGCCGGTCGGCGCCACGCACGTCACCGGCGCCGACGTCGCCTCGGCCAACCGCTACCGCCGCCCGGTGACCGCCGCTGCGGCCGGCGGGATCGCCTACCTCCAGCCCAGCGTGCTCAGCGACGGGCGCGCGGTGGTCATCGAGGTCTTCGTCCCTGACGACGAGATGACCCGCGGTGTCTGGCCGGCCTGGCTCGCGCTCGGCGGCCTCGCCGTCGTGCTGGTCGTGGGGTCGGTGCTCGTGGCGGACCGGCTCGGCGCCCGCCTGGTCCGCGCGACCCGGGAGCTGGCCGACTCCAGTCGCCGGCTCGGCGCCGGTGAACTCGCCGTCCGGGTGCGGCCGTCCGGGCCGCCCGAGCTGCGCGACGCCGCGCTGGCCTTCAACGCGATGGCCGGTGACCTGCGCCGGCTGCTCGACGCCGAACGCGAGCTCGCGGCGGACCTGTCGCACCGGCTCCGCACGCCGCTGACCGCCCTGCGGCTCGACGCGGACACCATGCCGCCGGGCCTGATCGCGGACCGGATGCGGCAGGCCTGCGACATGCTCGACGAGGAGCTAGAGGCGATCATCGCGGGTGCCCGGCTCGGCGTGGAGGCCCGCGGCGCGCAGCGCTCCGACCTGGTGGAGGTGCTGGCCGAGCGGCTCGCCTTCTGGTCAGCGCTGGCCGAGGACCAGGCGCGGCCGTGGAGGGTGGTCGGCGGCGACCGGCCGGTGGCCGTGGCGCTGCCCCGCAGCGAGCTGATCCTGGCCGTCGACGCCCTGCTCGGCAACGTCTTCGCGCACACGCCGGAGGGAGTCGCCTTCCGGGTGACCGTCTCCGAGGCCGGCCTGCTCGTCGACGACGCCGGCCCGGGCATCAGCGATCCGGCGAACGCGGTGCAGCGCGGGGTCAGCGGTGCCGGCTCCTCCGGCCTCGGGCTCGACATCGTGCGCCGGGTGGCCGAGGCGGCGGGCGGGCGGCTGACCATCGAGCGCAGCCCGCTCGGGGGCGCGAGGATCGCGATGCTGCTCGGCGTACCGGAGGCCGGGCCCGCGCAGCAGGGCCCGCGGGTGGCCGGGCGGCGGCGCCGCGGACCTTCATGATCCCTTCTGGAGCCGTTAAGGCTGCCTTATGGAACGCGTCGTTACGGTCCCCGTCGTAAACAGTCTTTACGACACGTTGGGAGACCACGATGCGCAGGTCGATCGCATATCCGCTGGTGGCGCTGGGGGCGGTCGGCTCGACGCTGTTCGTCGCCGCGCCCGCACTCGCGCACGGCTACGTCTCCTCGCCGCCGAGCCGCCAGGCGCTCTGCGCGTCGGGCGCGGTGGCGAACTGCGGCCAGATCCAGTTCGAGCCGCAGAGCGTCGAGGGCCCCAAGGGCCTCAAGTCCTGCGACGGCGGCGTGGCCGGCTTCTCCGTGCTCGCCGACGAGAGCCGTAACTGGCCGGCCAAGGCGGTCGGTAAGACGGTGTCGTTCACCTGGGTGATGACGGCGCGCCACCGCACCAGCAACTGGGAATACTTCATCGGCGGCAAGAAGGTCGCGACGGTCGACGGCGGCAACGCCCAGCCGGACGCGGTGGTCACGCACGACATCGACCTCGGCGCGTTCCCCGGCCGGCAGAAGGTCCTGGCGGTCTGGAACATCGGGGACACCGCGAACGCGTTCTACAGCTGCATCGACCTCAATGTCGGCGGCGGCGCGGGTTCCGGCACCACGCCGCCCACCACCGCGCCCGCGCCGACCACTCCGGCCGTCACCACCGCACCGACCGCCGCGCCCACCACCGGCGCTCCCGCCCCGGCGAAGGACGGCAAGGCGTGGGCACCCGGCGTCACCTATCGCACCGGCGACGAGGTCACCTACGAGGGCGTGCGATACCGGTGCCGCCAGGGCCACTCCTCGATCCGTAGCTGGGAGCCGTCGATCTTCACGCTCGCCCTCTGGCTCCCGCTGTGAGGCCGCGCCACGCGGCGGTCGTGATCGCCGCCGCCCTGCTGCTTGGCGCCTGCGGCACCACGCCCGCCGCGCCGCCGGCGACGGTCGTCGCGACGGAGGCCGCGCTCCAGGCCGGTGGCGCGCACAACGACACCGACGTGATGTACCTACAGATGATGGTGGCGCACCACGAGCAGGGCCTGGAGATGGTGCGCCTGGCCGAGAAGGGCGCCTCCCGCGCCGAGCTGAAGACCCTGGCCAAGGCGATCGACGTGACCCAGTCCGACGAGCTGAAGCTGATGACCGGCTGGCTGGGCCAGTGGTCCAAGCCGACCACTGTGGACCACGCGCCGAGCGCGCACGCCGACCACGGCGGCCTGCCGGCCACCGGGCCGGAGGAGATCGCGGCGCTGCGCAAGGCGAAGGGCGCGAAGTTCGAGACGGCGTTCCTGAGCCTGTTCGTCGCGCATCAGCACAACGCGGTCGAGATGGCGAAGATGGAGACCACCCAGGGCAGCAACACCGAGGCGAAGGCACTGGCGGAGCGGGTCCGGCTGTCGCGCACGGACCAGATCCGCCAGATGCTCAAGCTCATGAACAGCTGACCGCGCGGGCTATGAGGTGATGTCCTTGCGGGTGAAGCGGTAGAACGCCAGCGACCAGAAGACGGTCGCGTAACAGATCGCCGAGATCGCGCCCCGCACCACGTCGTCGGTCTGCATCGGGGTCGACAGCAGGCCCAGCCACGCGTCGCTGAAGTGGGTGGGCAGGAAGCTGCGGATCGAGCCCAGCGCGGTGATCTGGTCCAGGATGCTCGACAGGATCCACAGCAGGACCGCGCCGCCCACCGCGCCCAGCGCCGCGTCGGTCAGCACCGACAGCAGGAAGGCCAGGCCCGCGACCACCAGCAGCACCACCGCCAGATAACCGAGGATGGCCAGCAGGCGCAGCACACCCTCGCCCGACGGGATCTCCGCGGCGACCGTGCTGCCCAGCGGGTGCCAGCCGTACCGCAGCGTGCCGATCAGCAGGGCGGTGCCGGCCAGCGTGAGCAGCGCCACCAGGGAGTAGCCCAGCGCCACGATCAGCTTCACGCCGAGCAGCCGGGCCCGGGGCACCGGGATCGCCAGCAGGTAGCGCAGGCTGCCCCAGCTCGCCTCGCTGGCCACCGTGTCGCCGCAGAACAGGGCCACCACCACGACGAGCAGGAAGCCCGCCGAGACGGCGATGCAGAACAGGGTGAAGTTCAGGCCGCCGGAGGTGGCCAGCTCGACCAGGCTGGAGAACGCGCCGCGGCCGTTGTCGTCGTCGCCGTCCCCGCCGAACTCGAACGCCAGCAGGATGATGATCGGCAACAGCACCATGAAGCCAAGTGCCAGCTGGGTACGCCGGCGCGACGCCTGCCGGCGCACCTCGGCCATCAGGGGCAGGGTCTTCGTCGCCCGGTAGCCGGTAGCGGCCGCGCTCATCGGTCTCCACTTCCTCGTGAGTTGTCGCCGACCAGGGCCAGGAACGCGTCCTCCAGGCGGCGGCGTGGCACCACCCGGTCCACCCCGACGCCGGCGCGCACCAGCGAGGCCACCACCTCGGCGCGCGGCGTGCCGTTCATGTCGATGATCAGGCCGGACGCGCCGTCCGGCGTCACCGAGCGGACGTTCAGGCCGGCGAGCACCGCGGCGGCGGCGTCCACATCGGAGACCTCGAGCTGCACCGACGGCGAGTCGCCGACGATGTCCTCGACCGGGCCGTTCGCCACGATCCGGCCCTTGTTGACCACCACCGCGTGCGTGCAGGTCTGCTCGACCTCCGCGAGCAGGTGGCTGGAGACCAGCACCGCCCGGCCGTCCGTGGCGTAGCGCCGCAGCACCTGCCGCATCTCCGCGATCTGCGGCGGGTCGAGGCCGTCCGTCGGCTCGTCGAGCACCAGCAGCTCCGGCAGTCCGAGCATCGCCTGGGCGATCGCCAGCCGCTGCCGCATGCCGTGGCTGTAGTTCTTGGTCCGCCGGTTTATCGAGTCGCCGAGCCCGGCGATCTCCAGGGCCTCGTCGAAGCGGGCGTCCTGCTCCGGCCGCCCGGTCGCGCGCCAGTACGCCCGCAGGTTCTCCATGCCGGTCAGGTGCGGCAGGAAGCCGGGGCCCTCGACCAGCGCGCCGACCCGCGACAGCACCGGCGAGCCCGGCTCAAGGCGGTGCCCGAAGACCAGCGCGTCGCCCTCGGTCGGCATCGTCAGGCCCATCAGCACCCGCAGCGTCGTCGTCTTGCCCGCGCCGTTCGGCCCCAGCAGGCCGACGACCTGGCCACGCTCGACCGTGAAGTCCACCCGTTCCACCGCGACGAAGCCGTCGCCGTACGCCTTGCGCAGCCCGCGGACCACCAGCGGCGTCTCCGCGTACTCGTCGATCGTGGGTGCCTCCTGGCGGCGCAGCCGGCGGCGGCGCACGGCAAGGACCACGACGAGCCCGGCCACGATGACCGCGATCAGGCCGGCGAGCACGTAGCGCCAGATCACCTGCGGGTTCGCGATCGGCGTGCCGACCACCGTCGGCAGGGTGACCGCCGGCTCGACCGCGACCGTGTACGTCACCGGCTCCACCGGGCCAAGGAACGCCTGGTCCGAGGTCGCCACCGTGACCCGGACCAGGTGGCCCGCGTCGATCCGGCGCACGATCGCCGGCAGCGTCACCGTGACCGCGGGCGCGGCCGCGACGTCGGCGGGCAGGCCGGTCAGCCGGACCGGGGCGATGAGCCCGCCGCTGAGCGTGGCGAGGCCGTTCGGGTCGACGTCGAAGAGCTTCACGAACACCGTCGCCGAGCCGGTCGGTGAGGCGACCCGGAGCCGGACGGTCGGCGCGCCGACCACCTCGATCGCGCTCGGCACCGGCGCCGAGTCGAACTCGGCGTGCTGGCCGGGCAGGTCGCCGGCCACGCTGCCGAGCAGCGAGCTGACCTGGCCGCCGATGCCGGGCAGCGAGGAGAGCGCGCCCGGGTTGCCGTTCGGCGGGCTGGCGATCTGCTGCGCCCGGCCGCCGACGGCGACGTCCGCGCGGCCCGTCCCGGTCAGCCCCGGGTACGTCGGGTCGGAGTAGCCGTTGGTGACCAGCCCGCGGTCCAGCGCGCTGAAGCCGGCCACCCGCGAGTAGGTGAAGCTGTTCGCCGGCGCGTCGCCGCTCTTCTTCACGTAGTGGTCGAGCCACTGCACAGTCAGGAACTTGGTGCGGTCCTGGTCGGTCTGCGGTCCGGAGCCGCCGTCGTGGCCGCCGGTGAACCAGGCGACCCGGACCGGGGTGCCGGTCGCCGCGATGCCGCGGGCGTTGGCGTCCGCCTCCGACAGCGGGAAGAGGGTGTCGACCGCGCCCTGGATGAGCAGCGTCGGCGCCTTGACCCGGTCGATGACCGAGGCCGGGCTGGAGCGCCGCAGCAGCGCGGTCGTCGCGTCGTCCGGCGTGCCGGTCGTCGCCATCTTCAGGTACGCGGCGCAGACGTCGGCGGCGAAGCGCCCGCAGGCGGGGTCCGCGCCGGCCGGCCGCGGCGCGGCGGCGGGACCGCCGGGGAAGCCACCGGCCGACGACGAGCCGCTGCCGAAGAACAGCCCGGCCCAGCTCTTCTTGAACACGCCCGGCGCGGTCACCGCGGCGGCCGACTGCGGGAAGAACGCCCGGCCCAGGTCGTTCCAGGTGATCAACGGCACGATCGCGTCGACCCGCGGGTCCTGGGCGGCGAGCAGCAGCGCCAGCGCGCCGCCGTACGAGCCGCCGACCACGCCGACCCGGGGGTCGCCGGTCGCGTCGGTCAGCACCCGGGGCTGCGCGGCCAGCCAGTCCAGCAGCCGCTGCGCGTCCCGAACCTCGTAGTCGGGGCTGTCCAGGTGGATCTCGCCGCCGCTGGCGCCGAAGCCCCGGGCGGTCCAGGTCAGCACGGCGTAGCCGCGGTCGGCCAGCGACTCCGCGTCGTCGCTCACGGAGTTCTTGGTGCCGCCGAAGCCGTGCGCCAGGAGCACCGCCGGCACCTTCGCGTCCCCGCCGGACGGCAGGTAGAAGCGGGTGTCGAGGTCGACCGGCTCGGTGCCCGAGGGCCCGGAGAGCACGGTCAGGCGCTTGTCGACGGCGGTCCAGGACCTGCGCTCGGGCAGGGCGGCCCAGCCCACCAGGGCGGCGAGCAGGACGAGGACCACCGAACCGGACACCACCCGGCGCCGTGTCGCTCTGGGCAGGGCACGGCGTAGCCGGGCAGGCAGGGCAGGCATGCGCCCACGCTAGCCGCGGGCGCCTGAGCAGGAGCTGTGAAGGCGGCCGCCGGTGCTAGCAGCCCTGCTTGTCGGTGTAGAAGAACCGCACAGTCTGGCCCGCGCCGGCGTCGATCGAGGCGACCTTGTCGTCCTTGATCCGGAAGAGCAGGGCGTTGCCGCCGTCGAGGGTGTACCAGGCGCTCGCGCCCACCCAGTCGTCGAGCTGCTTGCCGTTCGGGTACATGCCCTTGAGGGCGGCGTAGCTCGTGCCGACCTTCGCGCCGGTCGGGGTGGCGACCTTGGTGCTGGTCACCGTCAGCCGCTCCAGCTTGCCGCCGGTGAACGCCAGCGCGGGGGTGTTGTACTTGCCGAGGCCCTTGGTGGTGGCGCAGGGCGCCTTCGTGGTGACCTTGCCGAACAGGCCGGCCTTCTTCAGCTCGCCCTGCGGCGACCCGATCGCGTACGGCCCGATGCCGGCGGCCGTCAGCACGTCCGGCGAGCCGACAGGCCGCGCCTGGGACGTGCTCTCGACCTGCGCCGCGCCCGGATCCGCCGACGCGCTCGGCCCGCCCGGCGCGCCATCGGTGAACGCGCCGAGGGCGCGGTCGTCCGGATCGTCACCGCACCCGGCGACACCGAGCACAGTGAGCAGGGCAACGGCCAAAGTGGCGTGACGGAACCTCATCGCGGTGATGCCTCCCGGGGCAGCGAACGGCGGCTAGCGTGTCAACCTAGTCCCCCTCGTCCAAATGGAGGCCCCCGCGGTGCCAGACGACCTCACGCTGACCGTCACCCAGCGGCCCGCGGCGCTCGACGCGCGCCGCGGCATCGTCCGGCTGCACCCCGAGGTGATGGCGGCGCTCGCCGTCAATCCGGGCGATCCGCTGCGGCTGGCCGGCCGCCGGACCACGGCCGGCATCGCCGCGCGGGCCGAGTCGACGGCGAGCCGGGCCCTGCTCTACGCCGACGACCTGGTGCTCGGCAATCTGGGCCTGCGCGACGGCGGCCAGGTGATGGTCACGCCAATTCCGGTGGTCGAGGCGCGGCGGGTCACCCTCGCCGGGCCGGCCGAGATCGTCGCGGTGGTCTCGCCGGAGATGCTGCGCCTCGCCCTGCTCGGCAAGGTGGTCACCGCTGGCGACGACGTCTCGCTGCTGCCACAGGACGTGCTGCCCGACGCCGGCCACCGGCCGCTTGTCGAGGCCGCCCGGCGCAGCCTCGCGAACCGCGTCGGCTACGCCTGGACCAGCACGCTGCTCACCGTCGTCGCGCTCGAGGGCGGCGAGTCCGCGCTTGTCACAATGGACACGGTGGTCGGCTGGCAGGACGGGCAGTTCTCCTCCGTACGCGATCAGGCCGCGCCCGTGGCGGCGGCGGGCCGGCCGGCGTCCACCGACCCGGACACGCCCCCGCCCAGCCTGGGCGACCTGCCCGGCCTGCGGGCGCAGGCGCAGGAGCTCGTCGAGCTGCTCGACCTCGGCTTCCACCACCGCGAGGTGCTCGGCCGGCTCGGCACCACCGTCTCGCTCGGCGTGCTCGTCAGCGGGCCGGCCGGCTCGGGCAAGTCGGCGCTGGTCCGCGCGGTCGCCGCCGAGGTGGGCGCGACCGTGCGGTCCGTCTGGGGGCCGGAGCTGGCCGCGCTGACGAACGACTCCGCGGCGACCCGGCTGCGCGGCCTGGCCCGTGACGTGCGCGAGGCCGGGTCGGCCGTGCTGCTGATCGCCGACGTCGAAGCGCTCGCGCCCCGCGACGACCCGGGCCCGTTGGCGACCGTCTTCCGCCAGGTCCTCGCGGAGCTGCTGAAGTCGGGCGGCGCCGTGGTGTGCACGACGAGCCGGCCCGAGGCGGTCGATCCCGGGCTGCGTGCGCCGGATCTGCTCGCCGTCCAGCTCGCCGTGCCGCTGCCGGACGCGGCGATGCGGCTCGAGCAGCTGCGGGTGCTGACCCGCGGCATGCCGCTGGCGGAGGACGTGCGGCTGGACGACGTCTCCGGGCGTACGCCCGGGTTCGTCGCCGCCGACCTGGGTGCCCTGGCCCGCGAGGCCGGGGTCCGCGCGGCCCTGCGCCAGAAGGACGCCGAGTCGCCGACCGTGGCGATGGCCGACTTCGAGGCCGCGCTCGACGTGGTCCGGCCGACCTCGATGGCCGACTCGACGCTCGAGGTGGCGCAGGTGACCCTTGACGACGTCGGCGACATGGTCGAGGTGAAGCAGACCCTCACGGAGTCGGTGCTGTGGCCGCTGACCTATCCGGACACGTTCGCCCGGCTGGGCGTGCAGCCGCCGCGCGGCGTCCTGCTGTACGGCCCGCCCGGCTGCGGCAAGACGTACCTGGTCAAGGCGATTGCCGGCACGGGCAAGGCGAACGTGCTCTCGGTCAAGGGCGCCGAGCTGCTCAGCAAGTGGGTCGGCGACAGCGAGCGGGCCGTACGGGAGCTGTTCCGGCGTGCCCGGGAGGCCGCGCCGACGCTTGTCTTCCTTGACGAGGTCGACGCGCTCGCGCCGACCCGCGGCCAGGCCACCGACGGCGGCACCACCGACCGGGTGGTCGCCGCGCTGCTTACCGAGCTGGACGGCGTCGAGTCGCTGCGCAACGTGGTGGTGATCGGCGCGACGAACCGGCCCGACCTGATCGACCCGGCGCTGCTGCGCCCGGGCCGGCTGGAGCGCCTGGTCTTCGTGCCCCCGCCGGACGCACCCGCGCGTGCCGCGATCCTGCGGGCGTCGGCCCGGTCGGTGCCGCTCGACGGCGCGGTGGATCTCGACGAGCTCGGCGCCGCGCTGGAGGGTTACTCGGCCGCGGACTGCGCCGCGCTGATCCGCGAGGCCGCGCTCGCCGCGATGCGCGAGTCGCTGGACGCCTCGACGGTGACCGCGGCGCACGTCGGCATCGCCCGCGGCCGGGTGCGTGCCTCGCTGGACCCGGTGCAGGTCGCCTGGCTGGAGGCGTACGCCTCGACGCACGCGCCGGGCTAGCGCCGGCGGGTGCGGGCCCGGGTCGAGCGCAGGCGGCGCAGCCGGCCGATGAGGACCGGGTCGTGCTCCAGTGCCGCCGGGTTGTCCAGCAGGGCGTTGAGCAGCTGGTAGTAGCGCGTGGACGACAGTCCGAACGCGTCCCGGATCGCTTGTTCCTTGGCGCCGGCGTGCTTCCACCACTTGCTCTCGAACGCGAGGATCTCGACCTCGCGGTCGGTGAGCGCGGGCGAGGGGGCGGTCTCGGCCTCGCGGGGCACCGGGACCTGCTGGTTGAGTTCGGCGTCGGGCTGCATGGCGCTCCTGGGCGGTGGGAGAGCACGCACAGATGTACGAAGGGGATCGCCAGCATAGTGGCAGCCGCCGATCCCCGCCGTCCGAGTGTGTGCCTGACCCAGCCGAAACTACCTTACGTAATGTCTCTGCTACGCATAGTCCACATGGCTGCACCTACAACGAGAACGGCCAGCGCCAGCAGCGCCCCGCCCGCCATCGGCCAGGTGATCGTGAACGTGTCGGTCACGCAGCCCGTCGCGCTCGAGTAGACGCAGGTGTCCCAGTCGGTCACCTCCGCCAACTTGTCCATCCAGGCCAGGATCCAGAGCGGTGCGAGGTACGCCTCGGCGAACGGCGCACCCGACAGGCTCAGCAACGAGTAGAGGCCGACCTGGAGCACGATGACGGCGCCGATCGCCGAGCCGAGCGCCATCGCCGTCTGCCGGCCGATCGAGGCGAGAGCGAAGCCGATCGCGCCCGCGACCAGCACCAGCACCAGCCCGCGCAGCTCCATGAGCACGAAGGACTGCCACGCGCCGGACGTCATCGAGTACATCGTCCCGCGCTGGGTCGCGAGCGCCACGAAGAGCCCGGTCCAGGCGGCCGATATCGGCACGGTCAGCGCGGTAAGGGCCACCAGCAGGGCACCGAGCTTGGTGCCGAGCACTCGGAGCCGCTGCGGGCGCCAGAGCAGCAGATTCATCATGCCGCCGCTGCTCCACTCGGCGCCGACGAAGGTCGCGCCGACCAGGAAGGCCATCACCGCCAGCATGGCCGCCAGCGTGATGATCATGTCGCCGAACTCGACCCGGAAGTTGAACGTCTCCTCCAGGTAGTACTCGGCGAGATAGTCCCGCCGCGACGGCTGGTAGATGTCGCAGCCGGGCGGGTGGTTCGCCGCGGCCGCCGTGCCGCGGGCGGCCAGGCAGGTCCGCATCTCCTCGGCGGCCGAGGTCAGCGCGCCCTGGTAGTCCCGGTCGGCCTGGGCCTGGGCCGCCGCGAGCGCCCTTTCCGAGGTCGAGTGGTTGGTGACGAACGTGCCGGCCAGGATCGCGGCCAGCACGAGCAGCGTGCCGATGACCAGGAACCGGGCGAAGCGGCGCTTGACGAGCCGCCGCGTCTCCGCCAGAAAGAGACTCACTGTCCCCACCCGCCGTTCGGTGTAGCCGGGGCCGTCACGGACTCGTCGATCTGGCGGTACACGCCCTCGACCGGCGTGGTGCCGGTGAGCTCGAGGAAGACGCTCTCCAGGTCGACGGCGACCGGTGCCAGTTCGCTGACGAAGACGTCGCCGGCGGCGAGCGCACGGGTGATCGCGCCCGGCTGGGCGACGCCGCTGACCAGGAGGTGATCGGGCTCGACGACGACCTGGGCGCCGATCTCCCGCAACGTGTCCGCGGCGGCGGCGAGGTCGCCGGGCGACTCGACCCGCACGCGTACCGATGCGGCCTGGTGCTGGGCGAGCACGTCGGCGACGGTGCCGGCGGCCACGCGGCGCCCGGCCGAGATGATCGTGACCGAGTCGCAGATGAGCTGGATCTCGCCGAGGATGTGGCTGGAGACCACCACCGTCATGCCGACGTCGGCCAGATTGCGCATCAGCGTGCGCATCTCCCGGATGCCGCCCGGGTCGAGGCCGTTGGCCGGCTCGTCCAGGATCAGCAGCGTCGGGTTCTTGAGCAGGGCGGACGCCACGGCCAGGCGCTGCTTCATGCCCAGCGAGTAGGTCTTGACGCGGTCCTTCGCCCGGTCACGCAGCCCGACGAGCTCGAACACCTCGGTGACCCGGGCCTGGTCGACGCCGCCCGCCTCGGCCAGCAGGGAGAGGGTTTCCTGCGCGGTGAAGTTGGCGAAGAACTGCGGGCTCTCCACGATCGCGCCGATCGCGCCGATCACCTCGGGCAGGGCCTGCGGTACCTCGCGGCCGAGGATCGACATCCGGCCGCCGTTCGGCTTGATCAGTCCGAGCAGGGTACGCAGCGTAGTGGTCTTGCCGGAGCCGTTGGGACCGAGGAAGCCGTGCACCTGCCCCGCCTCGACGACCATGTCGAAGCCGTCGAGAGCCTTCCGCACCCCCTTCCGACTGCGATAGGTCTTCTCGAGACCCTGAATCTCCAGGACGGCGCTCACGCCGAACCTCCCCGCGCTGGGTGAAATGACCTTGGTCACCCTACGCACACGGCGCCACAAGTCCCAGGTCGTTCCACCGTCGGTGGCCGTGACCCTGGCGGAAGCGGGGTCACGGCCGATCCGCGGGTCAGGCGCGGCCGCTGCCGGCCGTCACCGTGCCGACCTGGGTGCCGGAGAGGGTGCCCCCGGTGTAGAGCCCGCCGCCGGCCGCCGTGCCCGACACCGAGCCGCCCGTGTAGATCCGGTACGAGGTGCCCCGGGTCAGCGAGCTCAGATCGAAGATCACGCCCTTGAGCACCCGGGTGCTCTGGAACGACGCCAGCTGCGTGCCCGACGCGGTGGCCAGGTGCACGACCGTGCCGGCCGGCTGGTTCGCGCTGAATGAGTACGCGACCCAGGCCTGGCCGCTGGTCGGCAGCGTGCTCGTCGACGCCGTGATGCCGGTCGCCAGGATCGAGCCGCCGGTCATCGTGAGCGCGCCGTTGGAGTCCAGGCCGCCCTCGCCGCCGCCGCGGGTCGGCGAGCCGTTGGCGATCACCGTGCCGCCGGAGACGGCAAGGGTGCCGTTGGAGTCCAGCCCGTCGGTGCCGCCGTTGACGGTGACCGTCCCGCCGGTGACCCTGATGAACGCGTTCGGCGCTACCTGCCTCTCGTCGACGCCCTCCTCCGCGGCGTTCACCGCGTCGTCGGTCGCCGTCACGTTGATCGTGCCGCCGGCCAGGGTGGTCTTCATGGCCTCCAGGCCCTCGTACGACCTGGTCACGGTCACCGTGCCGGCGGAGATCGTCAGGGCGGTGTTCGCGTGCACCGCGTCGTCGCCGCTGGCCGCCGTGAGCGCGCCGCCGTCGACGGTGATCAGGTTGTTGGAGTTGATCCCGTCGTCGGACGCGTTGAGGTTGACCTGTCCGTCGCTGATCACCACGCTGACGTCGGCCTTGAGCCCCTTGGTCGAGGTGGTGCCCGGCGTCGTCGTGCTGCCGCCGCCGGTGGTCGCGGTCAGGCTGCCGCCCGCGACGATCACGTCGGTGGTCGCGCTGACCCCGTCGCCGCCGGGTGCCGTGAGCGTACGGGCGCCGCCGGCCAGATAGACGTAACCCTCGGTGGCGTCGGCGTCCTCGTCGGACTTCAGGGCGTCGCCGCCGGCCGTGACGCCCAGCGTGCCGCCGGTGTGCAGGATGTAGTCCTGGCCGCGTACGCCGTCGTCCTTGGCGGTGACCGTGATCGTGCCCGAGTCGATGACCAGCCCGTCGTCGCTGGCGATGCCGTCCGCGGCGTTGCCCGTCACGGCCAGCGACCCGTTGCCGGTGATGGTCAGGTCGGCGGCGCTGGACAGCGCCGCGGCCGGGTTCACCGCGGTCGTGTACGTCGCCGGATCGGTGAGCCGGTTGGTCGTACCGTCGGCCAGCACCACCATCACCTCGTCGGCGGCGGTCACCGACAGCGGCGCGGTGGTCGTGTTGGCGATGGTCACGCCGTTGAGGATCAGGCGCACGATCCCGGTGCCGGCGCTGTTCACGACGATCCTGCCGTTGGTCAGCGACCCGGTGAACCGGTACGTGCCCGCGGCGGTGACCGTGACGGTGCTTCCGCTGATCGAGACGCCGCTCGCGCTGGACGTGGCGCCGGAGCCGGTCAGCGTCACCGCGGCGACGCTCTGCTCGCTCCAGGTGTGGTCGGCGGGCTCGTCGTGGTCGGGGGCGTTGGCGGCCAGCGCCTGCGCCGCCGCGGGGCCGGCGGCCAGGGCCTGTTCCGCCGCGGGCGCGGCCCGGCACGGTGCGGGCGCGACGGCCAGGGTGCCGGCCACGGCGGCGATCAGGAGGGGGGAACGGTGCATCTCACGTCCTTCGGTCGGCGGCCGGCGCGGGGCCGGCCGGGGCAGCGGGATGGAAATGGCGGCGCAGCAGGCGGCGCCACGGCGCGGACGGCAGGCCGGGCCGCAGCGCGGCGAGACCGGTCGCGTACTTGGAGATGGACGCCGGGCGGTGACCCCGGGCCCAGAGCAGACGATCGACCTCGCAGGCCGCGGCCCGCGTCTTGGTCTCGACCACGGCCAGCGCGGGCAGGCTCAGCCCGGCCCGGCCGAGATCGGCCCAGGACAGGTCGACGTCGATGGTCACCCGGCTCTGCGTGGCCGGGAGATAGAGGGTGCTGCGCAGGTAGCTGGTGGTGAGCACGGGCCCGAAGGCCAGCCCGGCGATGCCGCCGAGGTCCTCGAGGACGGCCTCGACGAACCAGCGGCCGGGTGCCATGTCACCCTGCTGCCGCTGCTCGTACGCCAGGCGGGTCTTGACCGTGCCGCCGCGCACGCCCTCGGTCTTGACCTCGAGCCAGCACTGCCCGGAGTCGAGATACGTCCGCGTCCGGATCTTGAACCGACGGCGGCGGCGCAGCGCGGTGAGCCGGAAACAGACGAGGTCGGCGGTGTCGAAGTAGACCGAGCCGTACCGGAAGAGCCGGAGGCCGTCGATGTCGAGGATCCGCGCGTCGCGGCCGATGGCCGGCAGCAGCCGGGCCAGGTCGTCCAGCGCGAGCACGTACTTGCGGTCCCGCCTGATCTGGAGCTCGGCCTGCGCGGTGAGCTCGTCGAGCCCGATCGGCCCCAGCCCCGCGAGCCCGTCCAGCCGGTCGCCGACGGTCCGGGCGGGCGTGGTGGTCACCGCTGCGCGCCCGCCGTCGCGGCCGGACGGCCGGCGGTGGCCGCGGGCGCCGCGCCGGCCCGGCGGGAGTAGCGGACCTCGACCGCCGTGGTCTCGCTGACCAGGTCGACCCTCTCGACCGAGACGGCGTGCACCCGCGCGCCGAGCAGCTGCTCGAGCTTGGCGACCAGGGCCACCTCGTCGGTGATCGCCGAGTCGAGGACGAGGACCTGGCGCCGGTAGCCGCGGAACAGCCGGGGGTGGTCACCGAGGTACATGACGGCGAGGATCAGCGCCATCATCCCGGGCGCGAGCCAGGCCGAGCCGCCGCCGAGCGGGCCGAGGATGCCCAGGGCCAGCGCGGAGAAGTAGTAGGCGACCTCGTGCTGGTCCAGCTCGGTCGAGCGCAGCCGGATGATCGAGAGCACGCCGAAGAGCCCGAGCCCGAGCCCGGCCCCGACGGTGCTCGCGCTGAGCGAGCCGGCAACGGCCAGCACCCCGACATTGACACCGAGGTACGCGACGACGAGATCTCGGCGGCGGTGACGCGGGAAGTAGAGCCCGAAGACGAGCAGGCAGACCGCAACGAGGTCGATCGCGAACAGAACGAGCCGAGGCATGACGGGGCCCTTCCCTCAAGGCATTCGGAGTGGCGGCCGGGTGAACATCCGGCAACAGATCCATGACTTTCAATGGAGACTAGGGTCCCGGCCCGGGAACCAACCTCAGAGAATGCTGTGAATCAATCGACCATCATCTATCAAGAGGGAAGGACGTCGCTCACACCTCGGGACGGTCTGCTCCGATTTCGCCGCCCGCGTCGTAAGGTGTTGGAAACACAACTGAATACCTCATCCAGAGGGGCTGAGGGAACGGCCCGATGACGCCCCGGCAACCACCGCGCATGTCTCGATGACGAGGCCGCGTGCGGCAGGTGCTAATTCCGTCCCCATGTGCGTCGCACGACGCCCGGGGAAAGATGAGAGGAAGGCCTCATTATGACGTCGGCCGTCGACGCCCCCAGCAAGTCCCTCAGCCCCGCCCGCGCGCTCGTCTGCCGTGGTTGCGGCGCCGAATTCCCGCTCGTCGCGCAGCACGCCTGTTACGAGTGTTTCGGCCCCCTCGAGGTCGCCTACGACCCCGCCGCGCTCGCCGCGGTCACCCGCGAGCAGATCGAGGCCGGCCCGCAGAACATCTGGCGCTACGCCGCCCTGCTGCCCACCGGGCAGGACCCCGCAACCCGGGTCACCCTCGACCCCGGCCTCACCCCGCTGGTCGGCGCCGCCGCCCTGGCCGCCGAGATCGGGCTGCGGGCGCCGCTCTGGGTCAAGGACGACTCCGCCAACCCGACCCACTCCTTCAAGGACCGGGTCGTCTCCGTCGCGCTCACCGCCGCCCGCGAGCTGGGCTTCACCCGGTTCGCCTGCGCGTCGACCGGCAACCTGGCCAACTCCGTCGCCGCGCACGCCGCCCGCGCCGGCGTGCCGTCCATCGTCTTCATCCCCGGCGATCTCGAACAGGGCAAGGTCATCACCACCGCCGTCTACGGCGGCGACCTGGTCGCGATCGACGGCTCCTACGACGACGTCAACCGGCTGTGCGGCGAGCTCGTCGAGACCGACGAGTTCGAGGACACCGCGTTCGTCAACGTGAACGTGCGACCTTTCTACGCCGAGGGTTCGAAGACGCTGGGTTACGAGGTCGCCGAGCAGCTCGGCTGGCGCATCCCCGCACAGGTGGTCGTGCCGATGGCCAGCGGCGAGCTGCTCACCAAGATTGACAAGGCGTTCAGCGAGCTGGTGGAGATCGGCCTGGTCGAGGCGCCCGAGGGCGGCTGGACCGTCTTCGGTGCACAGTCGGCCGGCTGCAACCCCATCGCCACGGCCCTGCACAACGGCACCGACCAGATCATCCCGGTGAAGCCGACCGGCATCGCGAAGTCGCTCAACATCGGCGACCCGGCCGCCGGCGCGTACGCGATCGAGGCCGTGACCCGCACCGGCGGCTGGATGGACTACGCCGGCGACGACGAGATCCGCGACGCCATCCAGCTGCTCGCCCGCACCACCGGCGTCTTCGCCGAGACCGCCGGCGGAGTCACCGTCGCGGTGCTCAGGAAGCTCGTCGCGAGCGGCCGGCTCGACCCCGACAAGGAGACCGTCGTCTTCAACACCGGCGAGGGACTGAAGACACTGGACGCCGTCGCCGGGCAGGTCGGACCCACTCACCGGATCAAGCCGTCGCTGCGCGGCGCCCGGGACGCCGGCCTCCTCGGATAACACAGAGTAGTCAAACCTCTGCCCAACGTTGAGAATTCCTTCCCCTGAGGACTTGCGGAAGGATCGCAGGCTCGGCAGGATGCTCTACGCGGGAGGACGTGACGCCGTACGCGGCCCCACCTTTGAGCTTGGCGACAATCTCCTAGGGGCCCAACGACCCAGTGCCGGAGGCGCTGTGCGTGCGTCCTCCCGACCAAATTCTTCCGCCTCAGCGCTTCAGTCGCCGCAGGCCCGGCCGCAGCGGCGCCTCGCGGTAACCGCCCAGTGCCAGCCCGGCATGCCGCTCGAACGCGTTGCGCGTGCCGGCCGTTCCGGTCATCGCCCAGGAGTAGCCGCAGCAGGCCCAGTACACGGGCCAGAACAGCGGGCCGAACACGGCGTACTGCCCGGCGTGCCGGCTCTCGTGTGCGAGCAGGCCGGCCCGGCTCTCGTGCAGCAGCCAGTCGGCCGTGCGCCTGGTGATGATCACCGAGCCGACCGTGAAGCAGGTCGCGGGCGGCATCTTGCGGCGGTATCCCTCGGCGATCAGGATCCCGCCCGGCCCGCGGCGGATCCTGGTGCCGCAGAGCACGGCGAGCCCGAGGCCGACGAGCGTGGTGCCGTTGACCGCGGTGAGCGCGGTCCGGATCGTGGCCCAGCCCACCTCAACGCGCCTCAGGCCCGGCGGCGCATCTGCAGCTCGGTCAGGGCCGGGATGACCGGGTGAGGCACCCGCTTGCCGGCGTCCCGGAAGCCCAGCCGCTCGTACGCCCGGACGGCCCGGTCGTTGCCGACCACCACCTCGAGCATCAGCTCGTGCCGGCCGATCGAGGCCGACCACTGCGCGACCGCCTCGATCAACTCGCCGAGCATGCCGCTGCCGCGGTGCGCCGGTGTGATGTAGACCGCGAAGATCACCGTCGCGTCCGGCTCCTCGGGCAGCACCGTGCCGCCGGCGTGGCCGATCAGCCGCCCGCCCGGGTCCGCGACGAACTGGGCCAGTTGGCTGCCGGAGGAGGCCTGCACGATGCGCCGCCGGTAGTCGGCGTGCGGCCGGGCCGCGGCCTGCGCCACCGTCTCCAGGAACGCGAGCGGGCTGTCGGCCAGCATCTCCAGCCGCAGTGCCCGCATCCGGGCCGTGTCGCCGGGCGTGACCCGGTGCACGGTGACGGGTGGCGCCAGGGTGCTGGTCATGGTGCCTTGCTACCCGGTCACCCGGCACGAGGCAAGTAGGACGCGGATATCGACCTCGTGTGCACGAACCGGGCGCACCCGGCCCCCGACCGTTCTGCTTGCACTCGACCCATCAGAGTGCTAAACAAGTGATTGGCACTCGCGCCACGTGAGTGCCAGCAGGTCGGGGCGGTGGGGTCACGGCAGCGGCACCGCCATCGGTGCCGGGGCACGGGACCGGTCGTCGCGGGCTTTCCGGCTCGACCTGAGGACGTCACATCGCCAGGTGGTGACGTCCGCAGCGTTCTCAACGTGCGGAACACGGGCCGGACCGGCCCGGCGCCGCGAATGTCCAGGAGGACACAGCCGAATGGCCAAGATCATCGCATTTGACGAGGAAGCTCGTCGCGGCCTCGAGAGTGGCATGAACCAGCTCGCGGACGCCGTCAAGGTGACGCTCGGCCCCAAGGGCCGCAACGTCGTGCTCGAGAAGAAGTGGGGCGCTCCCACCATCACCAACGATGGTGTGTCGATCGCCAAGGAGATCGAGCTCGAGGGCACCTTCGAGAAGATCGGCGCCGAGCTGGTCAAGGAGGTCGCCAAGAAGACCGACGACGTAGCCGGCGACGGCACGACGACGGCGACCGTCCTGGCCCAGGCCCTGGTCCGCGAGGGCCTGCGCAACGTCGCGGCCGGCGCGAACCCGATGGCGCTCAAGCGGGGCATCGAGGCCGCCGTCTCGGCCGTCTCCGAGGCCCTGTCGCAGCTCGCCAAGGACGTGGAGACCAAGGAGCAGATCGCCTCCACCGCCTCCATCTCCGCCGGTGACTCCACGGTCGGCGAGATCATCGCCGAGGCCATGGACAAGGTCGGCAAGGAAGGCGTCATCACCGTCGAGGAGAGCAACACCTTCGGTCTCGAGCTCGAGCTGACCGAGGGCATGCGCTTCGACAAGGGCTACATCTCGGCCTACTTCATGACCGACGCTGAGCGTATGGAGGCCGTCTTCGACGACCCGTACATCCTCATCGCGAACAGCAAGATCTCCGCGGTCAAGGACCTGCTCCCCGTCCTCGAGAAGGTCATGCAGGGCGGCAAGCCGCTGATCATCATCGCCGAGGATGTCGAGGGCGAGGCCCTTGCCACCCTGGTCGTCAACAAGGTGCGCGGCACCTTCAAGTCGGTCGCCGTCAAGGCGCCGGGCTTCGGTGACCGCCGCAAGGCCATGCTGGACGACATCGCCATCCTCACCGGTGGCACGGTCATCAGCGAGGAGGTCGGCCTCAAGCTCGACGCCGCCGACCTGAGCCTGCTGGGCCAGGCCCGCAAGGTCGTCATCACCAAGGACGAGACGACGATCGTCGACGGCTCCGGCAACGCCGAGCAGATCCAGGGCCGGGTCAACCAGATCCGCGCCGAGATCGAGAAGTCGGACTCCGACTACGACCGCGAGAAGCTGCAGGAGCGCCTGGCCAAGCTGGCCGGCGGCGTTGCGGTCATCAAGGTCGGCGCGGCCACCGAGGTCGAGCTCAAGGAGCGCAAGCACCGCATCGAGGACGCCGTTCGCAACGCGAAGGCGGCCGTCGAGGAGGGCATCGTCCCCGGTGGTGGCGTCGCGCTCGTGCAGGCCGGCAAGTCCGCGTTCGACAAGCTCGACCTGGTGGGCGACGAGGCCACCGGCGCGAACATCGTCAAGGTCGCGCTGGACTCGCCGCTGCGTCAGATCGCCGTCAACGCCGGCCTCGAGGGCGGCGTCGTGGTGGAGAAGGTCCGCAACCTCGAAGCGGGTTGGGGCCTGAACGCCGCCAGCGGCGAGTACGTCGACCTGCTGGCCGCGGGCATCATCGACCCGGCCAAGGTCACCCGCTCGGCGCTCCAGAACGCCGCGTCGATCGCCGCTCTGTTCCTCACGACCGAGGCGGTCGTGGCGGACAAGCCGGAGAAGAACCCGGCCCCGGCCGGTGGCCCCGGTGGCGGCGGGGACATGGACTTCTGAGTCCAGCTCGTAGAGAGGGCGGGTCGCTTCGGCGGCCCGCCCTTTTCGCGTACCGGGAGGGCGGTCGTCAGAGCTGCTTGCGGTACAGCAGGAAGACGCGCTCGACGCGGGCGCCGACGGCCTTCGAGTAGAACGGCAGCGGCCCGACCCAGCCGATCTGCACCCGGTCGTGCCCGGCCGCCCGCTGGTCGGCGAGGCACCGGCGCAGCAGCAGGGCGCCGATGCCCAGGCCGCGTGCGGCGGTGGCGGTGCCCATCGGCCCGAACCAGCCCGGCCGCGACGACCCGTACGCGGCGAAGCCCAGGATGGACCCGTCCTTGGCCAGGGCGAGGTGGCAGCCCGCCCGGTCACGCCCGACCGAGTGGGTGATCTCCCCGGCCCAGCCCGTGCCGAAGTTCGCCAGCGCGAAGCCGACGAGCGCCGGCACGTCCTCGGCGCCGGCCCGCCGCACGACGACGCCGTCGCCCGCCAGCCGCGCCTCGTGGTCGGCGGTCGGCTCCAGCCCGGCGGCGGCGGTGTCAACGGTCATGTTCCAGGCCGGCTGGTCCTGCTCGAAGCCGAACGCCATGGCGGCGCAGATCGCCGGGGTGTACCGCACGTCGATGCCGGGCCAGGCGTAGTACGGCGCGTTACCGGCGATGACGACGTCGCCGGCGCCGAGTCCGGCCAGCGCGCCCTCGATCCGGGCCATCAGCGCCCGGGCGACGCCCCGGCGACGGTCCTGCGGGTCGACGGCGACCAGGTCCACGTGCCCGATCGAGGCGTCCCGGTGCGACACCGACCCCAGCACCACCCCGATGACCCGGCCACCGGCGACGGAGACCGGCTCGCCCGACAGCGCGGCGCCGGCCGCGGTGGGTCCCGGGCCCGCCGACCGGACGGCGATGAAGCCCGCCAGCCGGCGCGGGGCGTCGGACCAGCCGCCGGTTCCGGTGGTCTCGCGCAGGCGCAGCACGATCTCGGCGGCGTCGGCGGCGTCCTCGGGCAGATCGAGCGCGGTCCGGCAGAGGGCCACCACGGCGGGCACGTCGTCGTCGGTCAGTTCGGAGATCCAGAACTCGCTGTCCACAACCGCCGAACCTACCCGGCGACCGCCGCCGGTTCGGTAACGGCCGGATCGAGCAGGTCCCGCCGGCCACGGACGGGTGAGAAGTAGAGCGCCAGCGGGGCGAGGACCGCGGCCGCCGCGAAGACCAGCAGGGTGGCCCGGGTGCCGAGCGGCCCGGCCAGGGCGCCCGCCACCAGGCCGCCGAGGGGTATGGCGCCCCAGGAGACGAAGCGGACCGTCGCCATCACCCGGGACAGCAGCTCCGGCGGGCTGGCGATCTGCCGGTAGGTGCGGGTGGTGACGCTGAAGACCACGCCGGTGCCGGCGAAGATCAGCACGCCGGCGGTGAAGGTCACGTACGCGGCCCAGCCGGTGGCCGCCGGAATGACGAACGCGCCGGCGGCCTCGACGAAGCCCAGGATGATCAGTCCGCGGGCCGTGCCGAGCGCGTTGGTGATCCGGGTCGTCAGCGCCGCCCCGATCAGGGTGCCGACGCCGTCGACCGCCAGCAGCACGCCGACCACGGCGGCGGGTGCGTGCAGGTCCCGCACCAGGTAGAGCGGGAAGAGCGCCAGGTACGCCCCGTTGACGAAGTTCGACGCGGTCGCGGACCACATCGCCGGTCCCATCATCGGGTGCCGGGTCACGAACGCCCAGCCCTCGCGGATCATCGCGCCCATCGGCGTCGGCTCGTCGGGCCTGCGGCCGTGCCGGGCCGGCAGGGTCCGCAGCAGGGCGGCGGAGACGAGGTAGCTGGCGGCGTCGACGAGCAGGGTCGGCACCGCGCCGAGCAACTGGACCGCGAAGCCGCCGAGCGAGGGCCCCGCGAGCTGGGTGGTCGCGTGGGTGCCGGAGGTCAGGCTGTTGCGGGACTGTAGCTGGTCGCGGCTGACGATCTCCGGCAGGAACGTGGTGTTGGCGACGAAGAAGACGACGTGCGCGAAGCTGAGGACGAGCGCCACGAGGACCAGCTGGGCGATCGTCAGCAGGCCGAACCACCAGGCCACCGGGATCGAGGCGACGGCGACCGCGCGGATCAGGTCGGCGCCGAGCTGGGTGCCGCGCAGGGGCAGCCGCTGCACGATGACCCCGGCCGGCAGGCCGATGACGATCCAGGCGACATAGCCGGACGCGGCGATCATCCCCATCTGGAACGGCGTCGCATCGAGGACCGTGAGCGCGGTCAGGGGCAGCGCCACCCCGCCGACCGCCGAGCCCAGATCGCTGGTTGTCCCGGCCGCCCACCACCGCCAGAAGACGCTCACGGTCCCCGACCCCCGTTCCAGTCAGTTTCATTTTGGAACGGACTATAGTGGAGGGCGTGCGAAGGGTCGAGTTCATTGATGCCGACTGCGGCATCGAGCAGGCCCTCGGCGTGCTCACCGACTGGTGGACCTTCCTGGTGGTCCGCGACGTCGCCGGCGGGGTGACCAGGTTCGAGGCGTTGCAGCGCACGCTGGGCGTGAGCCGCCGGGCGCTCACCGAACGGCTGTCGGCGCTTGTCGAGCACGGCGTGCTGCGGCGGGTCGCGTACTCGGAGCACCCGCCCCGCTACGACTACCTGCTGACCCCGAAGGGCGAGGGGCTGCTCCCGGTCCTCGTCGCGCTCCAGGACTGGGGCACCCGGCACGTGCTCGGCGACGGCTCCCTTACGGCATCGGCGCGGCCGGCGTCCGCCGAACACCATCGCGTGCACGCCCTGGTCGGTCGCCAGGTGCTGGCGGAGATCTCCGGCTGGACGGTCCTGTACTTCTTCCCGGGCGCCTTCGCGCCGGGCGCACCGGACTACCCGCCGGGCTGGGCCGACATCCCGGGCGCGCCCGGCTGCACCCTGGAGTCGATGACGTACGCGGCCCGCGCCGCCGACTTCGCCGCGGCCGGCGCCGAGATCAAGGGCGTCAGTACCCAGCGGCCGGACCAGCTGGCGGCGTTCGCCACGCACGCGGGGCTGCCGTTCCCGCTGATCTGCGACGTCGACGGCAGGCTGGCCGCAGGCCTGCGGCTGCCGACGTTCCGGGTGGCGGGCGTCGACCGCTTCAAGCGCGTGACCCTGCTGGCCGACCCGACCGCGACGATCCGCGCGGTCCAGTTCCCGGTGACGGACCCCGCGGCATCGGTGACGGAGATGCTCGACCAGGTTCGCGCACTCGTCACCTGACGTATACGGCGGGATCACCCGCCATATTCATCCGCCGGGGTGATACACGTCGGCGCTAACGTGGGGGTTGTGCGCTCACCCTCGGTCTCCCGATATGCCGCCGGCCGGCTCTCTCCGATCCGCCGCGTCACCGATCTGCGACGGCTGCGCGACGAGCAGTTCGACGTCCTCGTCATCGGCGGCGGGGTCACCGGCGCCGGCGCCGCCCTGGATGCCGCCTCGCGCGGCCTGAGCGTGGCGCTCGTCGAGGCCCGCGACCTGGCCGCCGGCACGTCCAGCCGATCCAGCAAGCTGATTCACGGCGGCCTTCGCTACCTCGAACAGCTCGAGCTGCACCTCGTGCACGAGGCGCTGACCGAGCGCGGCCTGCTCACCAGCCGCCTCGCGCCGCACCTCGTGCGGCCGGTGCCGATCCTCGTTCCGCTGCCCGCCGCCGCGCCGCCCGCGCGGGTCTGGCAGCGGGCCTACTACGGGCTCGGCGTCGCCGCCTATGACGCATTCGCCGGGGTGTTCGGCAGCGGGCGCGGCATGCCGCTGCACCGGCACCTGACCCGTGACGGCGCCCGGCACCTCTTCCCCAGCCTGCGGGCCGACAAGATCGCCGGGGCCATCCGCTACTACGACGGCCAGGTCGACGACGCCCGGCTCGTGGTCAACCTGGCCCGGACCGCCGCCAGCCTCGGCGCCGCCGTCGTCACCAGCGCCCGGGTCACCGGCTTCGTCCGCGAGGCGCGGGAGGTCGTCGGGGTCAAGGTCCGCGATCTCGAGGCGCCCGACTCGCCCGAGATCGAGGTCCGGGCGCGCACGGTCGTCGCCGCGACCGGCGTGTGGAGCGACGACCTGTCGCGCATGCTCAGCGACGTCGGCGTGCGGCCGGGCCTGCGGGTCCGTGCCTCCAAGGGCGTGCACCTCGTGGTGCCCCGCTCGGCGATCACCGGCGAGGCCGGGCTGATCCTGCGCACGCCGACCTCGGTGCTCTTCGTCATCCCGTGGGGCGGGCACTGGATCATCGGCACCACCGACACCGACTGGCAGCTGGACCGGTCGCATCCGGCCGCCTCCGCGCGCGACATCAGCTACCTGCTCGACCAGGTCAACACCGTGCTCGACCGGCCGCTCACCACCGACGACATCGAGGGCGTCTACGCCGGGCTGCGGCCGCTGCTCTCCGGCGAGGCCGACTCCACCTCGAAGCTGTCGCGGGAGCACGCGGTCGTCGAGCCGATGCTCGGGCTGCTGCTCGTCGCCGGCGGCAAGTACACGACCTACCGGGTCATGGCCGCCGACGTCATCGACCGGGCCGTGCGCCGGCTCGGCGGGCCCGCACGGCCGTCGCGCACCGACCAGCTTCCGCTGCTGGGCGCCGACGGCTTCACCGCCGCCTGGCGCGACCGGATGGACATCGCCCGGCGGCACGGCGTCACCGCCGGCGTCGTCGAGCACCTCCTCGAGCGGTACGGCACCCTCACCGTGCACCTGCTCGCCATGATCGCCGCGAAGCCGGAGCTGGCCACGCCGCTCGCCGGCGCACCCGAATACCTGGCGGCCGAGATCGCCTACGCGGCACAGGCCGAGGGCGCCCTGCACCTCGACGACGTGCTGACCCGGCGCACCAGGATCTCGATCGAGACAGCGCACCGCGGCGCCGAGACCGCCGCACACGCGGCCGCGGTCATGGGCGAGGCCCTGGGCTGGGACAAGGCGGTCCAGGACCGGGAGATCGAGCACTACCTGGCCCGGGTCGAGGCCGAGCGGCAGTCGCAGAAGATGCCGGACGACCTCACCGCCGACGCCGCCCGCCTCGGCGTGCCCGAC
Organism: Amorphoplanes digitatis; assembly: GCF_014205335.1. NCBI lineage: Bacteria > Bacillati > Actinomycetota > Actinomycetes > Micromonosporales > Micromonosporaceae > Actinoplanes > Actinoplanes digitatis. The sequence goes on from NZ_JACHNH010000001.1 coordinate 154,551, forward strand.
GTGCGGGGCTACGCGGCCGACCGGGGCACCGAGCTGCTCGAAGTGGATCTTTGATACTCGTCGACGAGCCGCGCTGGCCGGGCCGGGGACGGCTCTGGTCCCACCTGGCCAGCGACCTCTCCTACGCCGAGCTGCACGTCTTCGCCGAGATGCTGGGCGTGCCCCGGCGGGCGTTCGACCGGGACCACTACGACATCCCGGCCGCCCGCTTCCCGGCGGCGCTCTGGCTCGGCGCCACCCTGGTCCGCTCCCGCGACCTCTCCGCCCGCCTGCGCGCCGCCGGCCTGCGCCGTCCGAAGCACCTCAGCCCAAGGTCTTGAGCTCGGCCTCGAGATTCGCCCGGGCCCGGTCCTCCCAGGCCGCCCGCAGCGGCGGGTGCCGGTAGATCGAGGGCAGCTCCAGCAGGGCCTTCAGCACCTGCGCCCGGCCGCCGCGGAAGGCGTCGTCCGGCACGTGCGCGTACTCCCGGCGGATCGCGGCCGTATACGCCGCGTAGTCGTCCGGGGCGCTCGCCAGGATCGCCAGGTCGGCGTCGCAGAGCAGCTCACCGTCGCGGTCGTCCTCGCCCGTCGCGTGCCCCGCCGTGAGGCCGACCAGCCGGGCGACCTCCGCCGCCGTCGCGGCCGGCACCCCGAGCGTCGCGAGCAGCCCCTCGGCGAACTCCGCGCTGTCGCGCTCGTTCGCGTCGCCGAGCGCACGCGGGTCGTAGACCGCGTCGTGCAGCCAGGCGGCCAGCCGGACCCGGTCCGGGTCCGTCGCCAGGCCGGCGAATTCGTCGATCACATCCAGTACGGCGGTCAGGTGCGCCACGGTGTGGTACTGCCGTTGCGGCTCTGACCAGCGGGTCAGCAGGTACTCGCCGGCCGCGGCCAGGTCCGTGTCGTCGGCGCTCGCGCCGGCACCGCGCGCCGCCAGCACCCACCGGTCAACATGTGTCCTCACGGCCGCAATCCTGGCATGTGCGCGGCTAGGGTCTGGAGACATGACGCACGTCGGCGTGCGTGCCCGGCTCTCGGCCGGGCTCACCCGCCTGCCGAGCCGGTCCCGCTCCGGGGCCGGGGCCGGCTATTCCCGGGTAAAAGCGATCTTGCCGCTCGCGCTACAGGCCGGAGTCGCGGCCGGGCTCGCCTGGTTCATCGCGAACGACGTCCTCGGCAGGCAGAGCCCGTTCTTCGCGCCGGTCGCCGCCGTCATCACGCTCGCTTCCTCGGCCGGCAAGCGGGCGCGGCGCACGGGCGAGCTGGTGGTCGGCGTCGCCGTCGGCATCGGCGTCGGCGACGCGCTCATCCTGTTGATCGGCAGCGGCGGGTGGCAGATCGCCCTGGTCGTCGTGCTGGCGATCGTGGTACCGACGGCGGTCGGCGGCGCCGCGCCCCTGGTCGTGCAGTCCGCCTCGTCGGCGGTGCTGGTCGTGACGCTGGCCACGGTCCCCGGCCAGCCGTTCAGCCGGTTCTTCGACGCCCTCATCGGCGGCGCGGTCGGCCTGACCGTGATGACGCTCCTGCCACTCAACCCGGTGAAGGTGGTGCGCCGCGCCGCCGAGCCCGCGCTGGGGGAGCTCGCCGACGGCCTGCGGGGGATCGCCGAAGGGCTGCGGGTCGGCGAGGCCGATGCGGTGCGCGAGGCGCTCGACCGGCTGCGGGCCGCGGAGCGCGACTTCGCGGCCTTCGACCAGGCGGCGGCCGCCGCGAGCGAGAACGTGGCCTTCGCGCCGGCCCGGTGGCGCTCCCGCGACCGGCTGAGCCGGTACCTGGAGGGCGCCGACGAGGTGACTCACGCGCTGCGCAACGTCCGGGTGCTGGCCCGGCGCGTGCTGACCGGGCTGAACGACGAGGAGCCGGCGCCGGAGTCCCTGGCCACGTCGATGTCGCTGCTCGCCGACGCCGTCGACCTGCTCCGCGCGGAGTGGAGAAAGGGCGTCGAGCCGGTCGCGACCCGGGAGCGCGCGCTGCGGGCGGTGGCCGAGTCCGGCCGGGCCTACGACGAGGGAGTCGGCTTCTCCGGCGGGGTCGTCATCGCACAGATCCGCACCACGGTCTCCGACCTGCTCCGGGCGACCGGCGTCGAGTACGAGGAGGCGCCCCGCCTGGTGCGGCGGGCATTCGGGCGGCACAGGCAGGCGCGTGGCGTCCGGAAGCACACCGGGCGATCACGGCCCGGACCCTCCGGCTAGGGATTTCGCGTCCTTGATCCCTTTGCGCCGCCGCGGGACCGCCGGGGTGCGGCGAGGTGGCTACGCTGACGGGATGGCCGACGTAGCTCCCGGCGGGTCGCCGGACCCGGCACCCGTCCCCGCGACTCCGGCCTCGCCGGCGCCGGATCCCGCCGCGCCGCCCGGGCCGGCGCCGGATCCCGCCGCGCCGTTCCCCTTCGCGTTCGCTCCGGAGTCGGACCCGTCGATGCCTTCGCCCGCGCAAGCGGGCACCGACGCCGCGCCGACGGCCGGCCCGTTCCCGACCGCGCCGGACGCTGGGGCGGGGTCTCCCACCGACGCCGCGCCGACGGCCGGCCTGTTCCCGACCGCGCCGGACGCTGGGGCGGGGTCTCCCACCGACGCCGCGCCGACGGCCGGCCTGTTCCCGGCTGCGCCGGACGCTGGGGCGGGGTCTCCCACCGACGCCGCGCCGACGGCCGGCCTGTTCCCGGCTGCGCCGGACGCTGGGGCGGGGTCTCCCACCGACGCCGCGCCGACGGCCGGCCTGTTCCCGGTCTCGTCGGATGCCGGGCCCGGGTCGCTCTCCGGCGCCGTCGCGCCGCAGGGAGTGCCCGACCCGGTGGCGGTCGGCAAGGTGTCCGGGCGCCAGACCGGATGGCGGCGCTGGCTGCCGCTGGCCGGCGTGATCACCTTCATCGCGGCCTGCGCGATCGCGATGCTGGTCATCCTGGGCTTCAGCAACGGACCCGTCGGCCTGGCGGTCGGCCTGGTCGCGGCGATCCTGCCGGTACCGGTCCTGGTCGGGTGCTTCCTCTGGCTGGACCGGTACGAGCCGGAACCGACCCGCTATCTGATCTTCTGCTTCGCGTGGGGCTCCGCGGTGGCGACCCTGGTGGCGATCGGCGTCAATTCGCTGGCGTCCTGGGGCTTCGACCGGCTCGGCCTGCCGGACGCGCTGGTGGCGGTGCTCGTCGCGCCGTTCATCGAGGAGTCGATGAAGGCGCTTGGGCCGTTCCTGCTGCTCTGGCGCCGCCGCCGGGAGTGGTCTGGAATCACCGACGGCATCGTCTACTGCGGCCTCTCCGCGCTGGGCTTCGCGATGGTGGAGAACGTGCTCTACCTGGGCGGTCACGGCTACGCCTCGGGCGTGGACCAGTACGGCCCGGCGACCGGCATCCAGAATCTCTTCCTGATCTTCATCGTGCGCATCCTGTTCACCGGCTTCGCGCACCCGCTCTTCACCTCGATGACCGGCATCGGCATGGGCCTGGCCGCCCGCTCGGCGGACCGCCGGGTGAAGTGGCTGGCCCCGATCGCGGGCCTGCTCGCCGCGATGATCCTGCACGGCACGTTCAACCTGCTGCCGACGCTCTCGGTGGCCACCGGCGAGACCCTGATCATGCTGTACGGCTACCTGGGCTTCATGGTCCCGTTCTTCTTCCTGGTGGTCGGCTTCGCGATCGCACTGCGCAGCTACGAGGGGCGGCTCACCGAGCGCATCCTGCCGGGCTACGTACGCGCGGGCTGGCTGTCCCCGCCCGAGGTGGCGACGCTGGGCAGCCTGGGCCGCCGGCACTCGGCGCGCCGCTGGGCCAAGCGGGTGGCCGGGGAGGCGGGCGTCAAGGCGATGCGCGGCTTCCAGCTCGCGGGAACCCAGCTCGCCCTGCTGCGGGACGGGATGCAGCGCGGCCTGGACCGCACGCCGGCCGAGCAGTGGAAGTCGATGGAGGAGGAGCGCCGGCTCCTGACGGCGATCTCGGACTACCGGTCGATCTTCGTCGGCCGGGACCCGCAGATGCCGCAGGCGTTCTGGGACGGGACGGCCTATCAGATCGCCTTCCCGGACGGGGTGACGCGCACCGTGAGCGCGCCGGAGGAACCGGTGGTGCCGGTCCCGGTCCGCCTGCCCCCGAACCCGTACCCGGCGATGGCCGGCGCCCCGGGCTACGGCTCCCCGCTCTACGGCACCCCGTCCTACGGCGCGGCGGCTTACGGCTCCCCGGCTTACGGCCCTCCGGCCTATGGCCCCCCGAGTTACAGCGCTCAGCCTGGCTACGGAGTCCAGCCTGGTTACGGCGCTCAGCCGGGCTATGGCGCCCAGCCGGGCTCTGGCGGTCAGCCGGGCTATGGCGTCCAGCCTGGCTCTGGCGGTCAGCCTGGCTATGGCGCTCAGCCTGGTTACGGCGGTCAGCCGGGCTATGGCGTCCAGCCTGGCTCTGGCGGTCAGCCTGGTTACGGCGGTCAGCCTGGCTCTGGCGGTCAGCCTGGTTACGGCGGTCAGCCGGGCTATGGCGTCCAGCCTGGCTACGGTGCTCAGCCTGGCTACGGTGCTCAGCCGGGCTATGGCGTCCAGCCTGGCTACGGTGCTCAGCCTGGCTACGGTGCTCAGCCTGGCTACGGCGGTCAGCCTGGCTACGGCGGTCAGCCTGGCTACGGCGGTCAGCCCGGCTATGGCGGTCAGCCTGGTTATGGTGGTCAGCCTGGTTACGGTGCTCCCGGGCAGAGGCAGCCCGGCTACGGCGCGGGCGGTCACGGTCAGCCGGGGTATGGACAGCAGGGGTATGGGCAGGCCGGTCACGGCGGGCCGGGCTCGGACACCTCCGGCTACGGCCACGGCGAGAGCCCCGGTCCCGGCTACGGCGCACCGGCCGCCGGTCACATCCGGCCCGGGTTCGCCTCCGGCGACGGCGCGGCGCCCGGCTCCGGAGCCCCCGTACCTGGTCCGGCGTCCGGGGGCGGCTACCCGGCCGCCGGAAACGACCCCTGGGAGACCCGTGCCGCCGCCGGTGACACGCCGATCCGGCCCGCCGCCCCCGGCGAGACGTGGATCGACTACACCCGCGAGGGGCACGACGCCGCGAACCCGCCCGAACCGGACTACCGCCGGCCCGAACCCGGTCCCGCCGACGGGACGCCGCGCGCCGGCTGACGCGAACGTCCGCTGTGGACGTACGGAAATCGGTTTGGCCTTGGGTTTCGGGCGGTTGGCCTGGCCGCTCCCGGAGTGCCGGTCCGAACAGTGAAGTGGGTTGATGCGCGATGCCGCGGTCGAGTGTGCCGGTCCGGGATGACCGGCCTCAGGCATACCCACTTCGATCCTCGGACTTGAGGAGCACCCACAGTGGACCCTCCGCGTCATCACACCATCCGCGAGGGCGATCTTCGGATCTGTAACCCGTTCACGCCAGGGAAGCTGGCCACCCTCGGCGAGGCGATTAAGCTGCGCGCCGGCGACACCCTGCTCGACCTCGCCGGCGGCCGCGGCGAAATGCTCTGCACGTGGGCCCGCGACCACGGCATCTCCGGCACCGGCGTGGACATCAGCACCGTGGCCACCGACATGGCCCGCCGCCTGCATCGGGGCGACCTGGATCGGCGACGGCGTGCCCGGCACCCTCCGCCTACTCGAGCGCAGCCTGGGCCCGGGCGGCACAGCCGGACCGCTACGCGGCCGCGGGCCGAGCTGGCCGACGATCCGCTCGTCTACGTGCGCTACCGGCGCGAATACCTCGGCTGGGGCGTGTTCGCGCTGCTCCGGACCGCGGGAGTCGCCGCCCGATCATGACGGCCCCGGTGACCGGCTACAGGTACAGGCCGGTGCCGTCGGCCTCGACGCGGGTCGCCGCAACGGCGTGTACGTCGCGCTCGCGCAGCAGCACGTACTCCTTGCCGTGCAGCTCGACCTCGGCGCGGTCCTCCGGGTCGAAGAGCACTCGGTCGCCCAGGACGATGGAGCGCACGTTCGGCCCGACGCCGACGGCCTTGGCCCAGGACAGGCGGCGGCCCAGCGAGGCGGTGGCGGGGATGACGATGCCGGCGCTGGAGCGGCGTTCGCCGTCGCCCCCGTCGAGCCGGACGAGGACGCGGTCGTGCAACATCCGGATCGGCAGCCCGGCCTCGGTGCGGGTGTTGGTGCTCACGAGAGGACGGTACGCCCGAGCCTGACGTGCGGATGAGTCGGTCTCGACTACGGTGGAACCGCGTGACGACGGACGAGGGGGTCAGCGGGTTGAGCCGCTTGCAACGGGTCCAGGAGAACCTTCGCCGGGCGTACGAGTCGGGCCGCGAGTCCGTGCGAACGGCGCGCGCCGAGGACGACGGTGCGCCGGACGATCAAGACATCGAATTTCAGGCACCCCCGCCCGAGGCGCGGGACGAGCACCAGTCGACGGCTAGCCGCGACGACAGCGAGGTGCCGCACTCGCTGCGGATCGCGGCGGCCTGGTCGTGGCGGCTCATCGTCGTCGGGGTCGTCGGCTGGGTGCTGCTCCGCTTCATCGGCATCATCAGCATCGTCGTGATCCCGCTGGCCATCGCGCTGCTGCTGTCCGCGCTGCTGGCGCCGGCGGTCGGCTGGCTGCGCCGCTTCCGGCTCCCGCCGTCGTTCGCGACGTTCCTGGTCCTGATCTGCGGCATCGGCGCCGTGGTCGGCACGCTGACGTTGGTGGTGAACCAGTTCGCCGCCGGTGCGTCGGAGATGGCCGACAAGGCCGTCGCGGGCGTCCGGCAGATCCGGGACTGGGCACGCACCGGGCCGCTGCACCTGTCGACCGACCAGGTCGAACAGGCGATCGCCTCGGCGCAGAAGTGGCTCAACGAGAACACGTCGTCGTTGACGGCGACCGGCGTGGCGACCGCGACGACGCTGTTCGAGGTGATGACCGGGGCGTTGCTGGTGCTGTTCGCGACGTTCTTCTTCCTGCGCGACGGCCGCAAGATCTGGCGTTTCCTCGTCCGGTTGCTCCCGGTCAACGTGCGGTGGAACGTCGCGGACGCCGGCGACGCGTCGTGGTCCACGCTCGGGTCCTATGTGCGGGCGACCGTGCTGGTGGCGTTCATCGACGCGGCCGGCATCGGACTGGCGCTGGTGATCCTGGACGTCGAGTTCGCGTTCCCGCTCGCGGCGCTGGTGTTCCTCGGCGCGTTCATCCCGATCGTCGGCGCGAGCATCTCCGGCGCCGTCGCGGTGCTTGTCGCGCTGGTGGACGAGGGTTGGGTGATCGCGCTGGTGGTGCTGGGCGCGGTGATCCTGGTGCAGCAGCTCGAGGGCCACATCCTCCAGCCGTTGATCATGGGTCGGGCGGTCGCCATCCATCCGCTCGTCGTGATCATCGGAATCGCCTCCGGCGTGGTGCTGGCGGGAATCATGGGGGCGCTGGTGGCCGTGCCGCTGATCGCCGTCCTGAACACGGGTGTCCGGCGGCTGGCCCGGAGCAGACCCGAGGTGCCGCCGGACGCCGTCATCGTCACCGCGGAGGAGCAGACGACCTGACTCAGGTCTTCGCCAGGCGCTCCAGGGCGCCGAGCGCCACCTCCGGCCTGGTCGTATACCAGAACGGGGGTAGGGACTGGCGTAGGAAGGCGCCGTAGCCGCGGGCCGTCTCCAGGCGGGAGTCCAGGACGGCCACCACGCCCTTGTCGCCGGTGGAACGGATCAGGCGGCCGACTCCCTGTGCCAGCCGGACCGCCGCGATGGGGACGCTCACCGCGGCGAAGCCCGAGCCGCCGCCGGCGTCGACCGCGGCCGCGCGCGCCGCGGCGAGGGGCTCGTCCGGGCGGGGGAACGGCAGGCGGTCGATCACGACCAGCTGGCAGGCGTCGCCCGGCACGTCGACGCCCTGCCAGAGGGACATCACGCCGAACAGGCAGCTCTCCCGCTGCTCCCGGAACTTGCGGACCAGGATCGGGAGGGACTCCTCGCCCTGTAGGAGCACCGGGAGGTCCGAGCGGGCCCGGAGCAGCTCCGCCGCCTGGGTCGCGGCGCGCCGGGACGAGAACAGGCCGAGTGTGCGGCCGCCGAGCGCCGACACCAGCTTGACCAGCTCCTCGCCGGCCGCGTCCGGCAGGCCGGACGCCGCCGGCCGCGGCAGGTGTGCGGCCACGTAGAGGATGCCCTGGCGGGGATAGTCGAAGGGCGAGCCGACGTCGAGGGAGCTCCAGCCGTCGCCCGAGACCGGGGGCGCCGCGGCCGCCCGGGCCGCCGGGACCGGTGCCGCCAGGGGCAGGCCGAGTGACCTGGCCACGGTGTCGAAGCGGCCGCCCAGCGTCAGCGTCGCCGAGGTGGCGACCACCGTGCGCTCGTCGTAGAGGCTGGTGGCCAGGGTGCCCGCCACCGACAGCGGCGCCACCACCAGCGCCCGGCGGCCGTTGCCCAGGTCGGACTTCTCCACCCAGGCCACGTCGAACTGCGACTCCTCCAGCAGGCGCTGCGCGGTCGTCGAGAGGTCGTCGAGGGTGGCTTTCGCCTGCTGCTTGCGCACCGGGTCGGGGTCGTCGTTCTTGACGTCGCCGATCGCGTCGAGTGCCGCCCGGGTGGCCGAGTCGATCAGCAGGACCGCCTGGTGCAGCAGCGGGGGCAGGCCGGTGGTCAGGCGCCCCGCCGGGATGTCGGCGAGGCCGACCGTCAGCGAGTCGGCCGCCTCGGCGAGTGACTCCGCCGCGGCCGGCGAGACCAGGGGCCGGGCCCGCTTCGAGGCCCGCTCGACCGCCTCGGGGGTCAGCTCCGCCTGCGCGGCCGAGGAGACCCGGTCGGCCAGCTCGTGGGCCTCGTCGACGATCAGCAGCTTGTGCGGGGGCACGATATTGCGCTCGGCCAGCATGTCGACCGCGAGGAGGCTGTGGTTGGTCACCACGATGTCCGCCTCGCGGGCACGGACCCGGGACGCCTCGGCGAAGCACTCCGCGCCGTATGGGCAGCGGGCCGCGCCGACGCAGTCGCGGGCCGGCATCGAGACCTGGCGCCAGGCCGTCTCGTCCACGCCGGGATCCAGCTCGTCGCGGTCGCCGGTCTTGGTCTTCTCCGCCCACTGCTGCACGCGGAGGATCTGCTTGCCCAGCCGGCCCACCTCGCCCAGCCACTGGGTCGCCTTGGGCGGCGCGTCGTCGAAGAGGGTGTCGGTCGGGGCCTCCTCGTCGGCGTGCTCGAGCTTGGCCGCGCAGAGGTAGTGGTGCCGGCCCTTGAGGACCGCGAACGTGGGGCGGCGGCCCAGCACCGGCTCCACCGCGTCCGCCAGGCGGGGCAGGTCGTGCTCCACCAGCTGGTTCTGCAGGGCCAGCGTCGCGGTCGAGACCACCACCGGGCCGTCGACGAGCAGGGCCGGGGTCAGATAGGCCAGCGACTTGCCCGTGCCGGTCCCGGCCTGCACCAACAGGTGCTCGCGTTGCTTGACCGCCCGCTCGATGGCCGCGGCCATCTCCTCCTGCCCCGGCCGGGACGCTCCGCCCGGCACCGCGCCGACGGCGGCGGCGAGAAGCTGGGACGCGGTTGCCTTCTTGCGGGTCGCGGCAGTCACGTCGGAGACCGTACCCGCCACCACCGACGAAACCATGTCACCGTTAGTGTCTTGTCATGCCGAGCGAGATTGTCCGGGTCGTCTACACCAAGTACGACGGCACCGCTCACCGGGACTATCCCGCCCGTCGGCTCAACGAGGACGACCTGGGAGTCTGGGTCGGTGTGACACGCGGCACGGTCTCCGTCTACCACGGCCAGCCGTCCGTGGAGCAGATTCCGTTCGTCCTGCTTATCCCGCACCACGCCTGGTGGACCGGCATGTTCAACCCGCCGCCGCGCACCAGCGAGGTCTACTGCGACGTCGCCACCCCCGCGCGCTGGGAGGGCGACACCGTGCACATCGTCGACCTCGACCTCGATGTCTCCCGACGGCGGGACTCCGGGCTGGTCGAGCTGCGGGACGAGGACGAGTTCGAGGAGCACCGGGTCGCGTTCGGTTACACCGACGAGGTCGTCACGGAGGCGAACGCCGCCGCCCGGCGCCTGTTCACGGCCCTGGGCGACGGTTCCGAGCCGTTCGCCTCCGCGTACCGGAAATGGCTGTCAGCGGTCGTCGACTGAGCCGAGCTTGGCGGGGTTGAGCTGGTTGTAGAGGGCCGTGATGCGGCCGTCCGCGACGGCGACGGCCAGCACGGCGAGCAGCCGGCGCCCGTCGGGGTACGCGCCGCGGAGCAGCACGCCGGCGCCGCCGTTCACCAGGACCGGCTCGATCGTGACGTCGACGCCGTACCTGGCGAACCGGTCGAGGGTGCCCACGTAGAAGCGGGCCACCCGGTCCGGCCCGAACACCGGCCTGCGGCCCGCGTTGACCGCGCCGCCGCCGTCGCCGACCGCCACGACCTCGGGCGCGAGCACGGCCGCGAGGGCGGACAGGTCGCCGGAGGACGCCGCCTTGAGGAACGCCTCCAGAACCGCACGCTGCTCGGCGACGTCCGCGGTGTGCCGGGACTGACCGTCGGCCACCGCGCGCCGGCCTCGGGAGGCGTGCTGGCGCGCCGCGCCGGCGCTGGTGTTGAGCACGGCGGCGACCTCGTCGAACGGCATCGCGAACGCGTCGTGCAGCACCACCGCGACCCGCTGCTCCGGCGTCAGCCGCTCCAGCACGACGAGCAGCGCCAGGCTCACCTCCATCCGCTGCGCGACCTTCTCGGCCGGGTCGTCCAAGTGCGAGACGACCGGCTCCGGCAGCCACTGGCCGGGGTACGCCTCGCGGCGTACCCGGGCCGACCTGAGCACGTCCAGGCAGAGCCGCCCGGTGACCGTGGTCAGCCAGGCCTGCGGGTCGCGGATCCCGTCGGCCCGGGCGGCGTGGTAGCGCAGCCAGGCCTCCTGCACGACGTCCTCGGCCTCGGCCCGGCTGCCCAGCATCCGGTACGCGAGGGCGAGCAGCCGGGGCCGCTCAGCCTCGAAATCCTCAGACGGCATGAAGGAATTCTGCGCGACATTGCCCTGTAACGCCTGTCTGATGTGACACAGTGGTAGCGCTATAAGACCATTTAGTCCTATTTCGCGTTTTTCGGGGCGGGGGCAGGCGATGACGAACGACGTGGCGGCGCTCCTGGGCGGGCTGGCCGGGGTCGCGGGTGCCGCCGGTGCGGCGACCGTCGGCGCCGCGGTGGCCCGGCGTCCGCGGGCGTACCTGCCGGCCGGGCATGCGCTCGTCGGCAACCAGGTCATAGACCCGCTGCCCGACGTGCTGCGGCGCGGGCTCGCCGGCCTCACGGTGCCGGTGCGGCCGGGGCCGCACGGCGAGCTGTTCATGGGCCCCGGGACTCCCCAGCCCGGCCGTACGCTGCGCCGGCTGGTGCTCTCCCCGCTCTTCGCCCGCGCGCACGCGCGCGGCGGGCGGCTCTGCCGTGACCAGCGGGTGCCGTTCCGGCTCGTCGTCGAGTTCACCGGGCCGAACCGGGACGCCGACACGCTGCTGCGGGCGTACCGGATGCTCGACCAGCAGCTGCGCGACCACGCCCCGCTGCTGAGCCGCTGCATCGACGGCCGGCTCGACCCGGGCGCGGTCACCGTGGTCATCACGGGCATCGTCGACGTCCGCGAGCTGCTCGGTGGCCAGCGCCGCCGGTACGCGTTCGCGGACGGGACCTTCGACGACCTCGGCACCGCGTCCGCGCCGCCGACGCTGGTGCCGATGGTCAGCGAGGCGTGGAACCGGCGGTTCGGCTGGGACGGGCGCGAGCCGATCTCCGCCGAGGAGCGGCACCTGCTGCACGCGATGGTGCGCTCGGCGCACGAGGACGGGCGTACCGTCCGGTTCTCGGGCCTGCCCGAGGGCGCCCGGCGGGCCCGGCGGGCGGTCTGGGCGGAGCTCGGCGCCGCCGGTGTCGACGTCATCGCCGACGCCGACCAGGCCGGCCTGGCCCGGCACCTGCGCCGGCATCCGGTGACCCGGCCCGCCCCGCCGCGACTGCCGTCCGCGCCGGCCGGGCGCCGCCATACGCCGACCCCGCGGCCGACCGCTCCCCGACCGGACATCGCCCAGACTGTCTGAAAGAACCAGATAGGCGGCATTCCAGGTTAACGGCAAGTGAACGCGCCTTGAACTGCCGCTAAGCAGGGGTGGGCGGGATCGGCAACGGGGGAGGGGTTACCTAGCATTCCTCCGTCTCGTCCACTCCTCGATCGAGGTTCGCGCCGTGAAGTTCTCCTTCCGCCCCACCGAGGGCGCCTTTTACGAGCTGTTCAGCAAGGCCGCCCAGAACCTCGTCAAGGGCACCGGGCTGCTGAACGAGCTCGCGCTGCCCGGCGCGGACGTGCAGTCGGTCAGTGACCGCCTGTCGGACGTCGAGCACGACAGCGACGAGATCACCCACACCCTGTACAAGAAGATCAACTCGACCTTCATCACGCCGTTCGACCGCGAGGACATCTACCAGCTGGGCTCGCACCTCGACGACGTGATGGACCACCTCGAGGCGGTCGGCAACCTGCTCTACCTGTACGGCCTCACCGAGCTGCCGTCGCTGCCGCGCGAGATGCACGAGCTGGTGACCGTGCTCGACCAGCAGGCCAAGATCACCGCGGACGCGATGCCGCGGCTCAAGAGCATGAAGAATCTCGAGGAGTACTGGATCGAGATCAACCGCCTGGAGAACGACGGCGACCGCGCATACCGGATGCTGCTGGTCCGCCTCTTCTCCGGCGAGTACGACGCGCTGACGGTCCTGAAGATGAAGGAGGTCGCCGACGAGCTCGAGGCCGCGTGCGACGCCTTCGAGCACGTGGCGAACACGGTCGAGACCATCACGGTCAAGGAGTCCTAGGCCTTGTCCCCCGAGCTCATAGCCGTGCTCGCGGTGATCATCGCCGCGATGGCCTTCGACTACACAAACGGTTTCCACGACGCGGCGAACGCCATCGCCACCAGCGTCAGCACCCGGGCACTGACCCCGCGCGTCGCGCTGGCGATGGCCGCGGTCGGCAACTTCGTCGGCGCGCACTTCGGCGCCGAGGTGGCCAAGACGGTCGGCGACGGCCTGGTCAAGCTCCCGCCCGGCATCGCCAGCCTTGGCGTGGTCTTCGCCGGCGTGGTCGGCGCGATCGCCTGGAACCTGATCACCTGGTACTTCGGCCTGCCCTCCTCCTCGTCGCACGCGCTCTTCGGCGGCCTGGTCGGCGCGACGCTGTTCGCCTCACAGGGCGAGGTCCAGTGGGGCACCATCGTCGACAAGGTGCTGATCCCTATGGTGGCCTCGCCCTTCGTCGGCTTCATCCTCGGCTTCATCGTCATGGTCGCGATCATGTGGATCTTCCGTCGCGGCCACCCCGGCAAGCTCAACCGCGGCTTCCGGGTGGCGCAGACGATCTCGGCGGCCTTCATGTCGGTCGGCCACGGCATGCAGGACGCCGCGAAGACGATGGGCATCATCGTCCTGGCGCTCTACACGGGCGGCTTCCAGGACAGCGCGACGGAGATTCCGTGGTGGGTGTTCTGGACGTCGGCGGCGGTGCTGGCGGCCGGTACCTACGCCGGCGGCTGGCGCATCATTCGCACGCTGGGCCGCAAGATCATCGACCTGGGTCCGGCGGAGGGCTTCGCGTCCGAGATGGTGGCGAGCTCCGTGCTGTTCTTCAACGCGCTGGTCCTGCACGCGCCGATCTCGACGACGCACACGATCACCTCGGCGATCATGGGTGTCGGCGCCACGAAGCGGCTGAGCGCGGTCCGCTGGAACATGGCCGGCAACATCGTGATGGCCTGGATCACCACGTTCCCGGCGGCGGCCGGGATCGCCTGCGTCGTCTACTTCATCGTGAGGCCGATCTTCGGTAGCTGAGCTGAGAGGCGGGGCCCGGCCGCACCGCGGCCGGGCCCCGCCGCCTTCAGTAGACGACGCCGAGCTCGGCGCGGATGGAGTCCATCAGGCCCATGATCTCCAGGGTCGTCGCGTGCGGCATCAGCGGGCACTCCAGCAGGCCCTCGGCCAGGCAGCGCTGCACCTCCGCGGCCTCGTACTGATAGCCGTTGCCCGGGAACGGGTATGAGATCTCCTCCGTCGGCTCGCCGACGCGGTGCAGCACGAAGCCGCGCGGCACGAAGAAGCCCTGCGGCAGGTCGATCCGCCCCAGCGTGCCGGTGATCGACGCCGCGGTGCGGGTCTCGCCGACCAGGCTGCACGACAGGGCCGCGAGCGCGCCGGAGTCCCAGCCCAGCAGGATGCCCGTGTTGTCGTCGACGCCCTCCGGCGTCAGCCGCGCCCAGCTTCGCACCACCGCCGGCCGGCCGAGGATCAGGTGTGCGAGGTTGAGCGGGTAGACGCCCAGGTCCAGCAGCGCGCCGCCGCCCTGCGCCGGGTCGCGCAGCCGGTGCGTCGCCTCGAACGGGCCCTGTAGCCCGAAGTCCGCGTGGATGTTTGTCACCTCGCCGATCGCGCCCTCGCCGATCAGCTCCACGATGCGGCGGATCGCCGGGTTGAGGCGCATCCACATGGCCTCCATCAGGAACAGGCCGCGGGTGCGCGCCTCCTGCACCAGCGCCTGTGAGGAGGGCAGGTCGAGGGTCATCGGCTTCTCGCAGAGCACGGCCTTGCCGCCCTCGAGACAGGTCATCGCCGCGTCGAAGTGCGCCGCGTGCGGTGTCGCCACGTAGATCACGTCGACGTCGGGGTCGGCGGCGAGCTCGGCCCAGGAGCCGTGCGCGCGGGCGAAGCCGTGCCGCCCGGCGAACGCCGCCGCGGCCTCGGGGGTGCGGGAGCCGACGGCCGAGAGCTCGGCGCCAGGCACGAGGAGGAGGTCGGTCGCGAATGTCGAGGCGATACCGCCGGTGCCAAGGATGCCCCAGCGGACAGCTTTCTCGGTCATGATCGCACCGTATCCCCCTCCGGGCCCGGGTGGCAGGATCGAACGGTGAGCGAATCCATGCCGCTACCGGCGGCCATGCTGCAACGGGCCCGCGACTTCAGCGGCACCCCGGCACCCGCGCGCCCCGCGGCCACCGTCGTGCTCCTGCGCCCGGCGGACGAGGCCTTCGAGGTGTACGTCCTGCGGCGCGCGACCACGATGGTCTTCGGCGGCGTGTACGCGTTCCCCGGCGGGGGCGTCGACGCCGCCGACCGCCCCGAGACGCTCAAGCGGGACTGGTCGCGGCGGCTGGGCCTGCCGGAGGCCGAGGCCCGGGCGGTGGTTGGCGCGGCTGCCCGCGAGCTCTTCGAGGAGGCCGGCATCCTGCTGGCCGGCCCGCACGAGCAGCCGGACCGCACCGTCGGCGACGTCAGCGGGGCGGAGTGGGAGGCCGAACGCGCGGCCGTGCAGCGCCGCGAGCTGACGATGACCGACCTGCTGGACAGGCGGGGCCTGCGGCTGCGCGACGACCTGTTGCTGCCCTGGGCCCGGTGGATCACGCCGGAGTTCGAGCCCAAGCGCTTCGACACCTGGTTCTTCGTCGCCCTGCTGCCGGCGGGGCAGTCGGCGCGCGACGTGTCCGGCGAGGCCGACCGGACCACCTGGATCAGCCCGGCGGCCGCCAACGGCCTGGCCATGCTCCCACCTACGCGGGTGATGCTGAACGATCTGTCCGCGTACGGAAGCCTCGAAGAGGTCGTCGCGGCCTCGGCCGGCCGCGACGCCGCCGAACCGGTCATGCCCAGAGTCGAACTGACCCCCGACGGCGCCATCCTGCACATCCCCTAGCCGCGCCGCGGCGAAGGCCTCCTGGGTTGTGTGGTGCTGCTGTTTCACAACCGGAGGCCCTCGTCCGTCTGCCGCGTCGGCCTAGCCGAAGCGGCCGGTGATGTAGTCCTCGGTCTTGCGCTCGGACGGGTTGCTGAAGATCTTCTGGGTGTCGTCGTACTCGATGAGGCGGCCGGGGTCGCCGGTCTTCTCGATCGAGAAGAAGCCGGTCTTGTCGCTGACTCGGGCGGCCTGCTGCATGTTGTGCGTGACGATGATGATCGTGAAGCGGTCCTTCAGCTTGAACATCAGGTCCTCGATCGCCAGCGTCGAGATCGGGTCGAGTGCCGAGCAGGGCTCGTCCATGAGGACGACCTGCGGCTCGACCGCGATGGTGCGGGCGATGCAGAGGCGCTGCTGCTGGCCGCCGGAGAGGCCGGCGCCGGGGCGGGCGAGGCGGTCCTTGACCTCGTCCCAGAGGTTCGCCGCCTTCAGCGACTTCTCGGCGGCCTCGTCCAGCAGGGACTTCTTGCGCACGCCGTTGAGCTTGAGGCCCGCGACCACGTTCTCGTAGATCGACATCGTGGGGAACGGGTTGGGGCGCTGGAAGACCATGCCGATCATGCGGCGCACGGCGGTGACGTCGACGTCGGCGTCGTAGATGTTCTGGTCGTCGATCGTCAGGCTGCCCTCGATGCGGGCGTTGGGCAGTACCTCGTGCATGCGGTTGACGGACCGCAGGAACGTGGACTTGCCGCAGCCGGACGGGCCGATCAGGGCGGTGATCGTCTTCGGCTCCACGGTCATGGAGACGTTGTCGATCGCCTTGAACGAGCCGTAGTAGGACGAGACGTTCCTCGCCTCGATGCGCTTGGCCATGGGGGACACCTTTCAGGACAGCCGGTTGCGGCGGGCGAGGAGCTTGGCGGCGACGGTCAGCGCCAGCACGAGGGCGACGAGCGTCAGCGCCGCCGTCCAGGCCCGCTGCGGCGCGTACTTGGACGCGTCGCCGGCCTGCTGGTAGACGAAGAGCGCCAGCGAGGACTGGTTGCCGGCGAACGGGTCGAAGTTGATCGCCGCGGCGCCGCCGGCGACGAGCAGCACCGGTGCCGTCTCGCCGGCCGCGCGGGCGACGGCGAGCATGACGCCGGTGACGATGCCGGGCAGCGCGGTGGGCAGTACGACCTTGAGGATGGTCTTCCACTGTGGAACGCCCAGCGCGTACGCGCCCTCGCGCAGCGGGCCGGGCACGAGGCGGAGCATCTCCTCGGTCGACCGCACGATCGTCGGCAGCATCAGCACGGTCAGCGCCAGCGAGGCGGCGAACCCGGAGAAGCGCGGGGTGCCGTCGTTGAAGATCGGGCTGACCTTCAGTACCCAGAACGACAGGATGAAGAGGCCGGCGACGATCGACGGGATGCCGGTCATCACGTCGACGAAGAAGCGGACCGTCAGGGCGAACCGGCCCCGGCCGTACTCGACCAGGTAGATCGCGCCGAGCACGCCGAGCGGCACCGCCATCAGGGTGGCGAGCCCGACCTGCATGATCGTGCCGACGATCGCGTGGTACGCGCCGCCGTCGGGGTCCCGGGCGCCGATGTTGTTCATCGAGGTGCCGAAGAAGTTCCCGTCGAGGCGGGCGATGCCCTTGGTCACCAGCGTCCAGACGACCGCGGCGAGCGGCAGGACCGCCAGGATGCAGGCCGTGTAGATCAGCGTCTTCCAGAAGCGGTCCCGGGCCGAGCGGCGGCCCTCCACGCGGGTGGCCGCGGCGTAGAGCCCGGCCAGGTAGAACGCCGTGCCGAGCACGACGACGAGGACCCAGCCGCCGATGCCGAAGCCGTACACGATCACGGCCGCGACGGCGAGCGCCGCGACGGCGACGCCGAGGTTGGTGGCGATCGGAAGCCGCCTGCTCCGAATGTTTTCCGGCGTCATCGCCACGCCGGCGGCTTCGCTCTCCAGCAGACTCATGCTCGGCTCCCCTTCGGCATGTCCGCGCTGCGCTCGGTCATGCCGCACTGTCCCGGAACTCGCGGCGGCGGTAGATGATCGCCCGCGCGGCCATGTTGACCACCAGCGTGATGGCGAAGAGCACCAGGCCGGAGGCGATGAGCGCGCCGCGGCCGGTCTCGTTGGCCTCGCCGAAGGTGTTGGCGATGTTGGCGGCGATGCTGTTGCCGCCGTTCTCGATCAGGTTGAACGAGATGTTGAAGACGATGCCGAGGGTCATGGCCAGGGCGATGGTCTCGCCGAGCGCGCGGCCCAGGCCGAGCATGACCGCGGCGATGACGCCGGGCTTGCCGTACGGCAGGACGGCCGTGCGGATCATCTCCCACTTGGTGGCGCCCAGGGCGAGGGCCGCCTCCTCGTTCATGGCGGGGGTCTGCTGGAAGACCTCCCGGGACAGCGAGGTCATGATCGGCAGCACCATGATCGCCAGCACCAGGCTGCCGAGCAGGACCGAGCGGCCGAACGGGCCGTCCCCGCCGAAGATCGGCAGCCAGCCGAAGTACTTGTTCAGCCAGACCGAGAGCTCCTGCACCGGCTCCATGAGGACGTCGCGGCCCCAGAGGCCGAAGACGACGCTGGGCACCGCGGCGAGCAGGTCGACGGTGAAGCCCAGCGGCGTGGCGAGCCGTCGCGGCGCGTAGTGCGAGAGGAAGAGGGCGATGCCCAGGGCGATGGGCACCGCCAGGATGAGCGCGATGGTCGACGTCAGCACGGTGCCGAAGGCCAGCGCGGCGATGCCGAACTTCGGCTCGGCGTCGTTGGGGAACCAGGCCTTGTAGGTGAAGAAGTTCTCGGTGTTCGCCTGGAGGGCGGGCACCGCCTCCGAGATCAGGAAGATCGCGATGGCGACGATGATGACGAGCACCATCGCGCCGGATGCCTTGCTGACTCCCCGGAAGCCGGTCTCGACCGAGAACCGGGACTTCTTGGGCAGGGCGCCCCCGCCGCCGAGCGGCGAACGGCGTCCGTCGAAGTCATCGGGAGGGATCGGCGGTACGCCGGTGCCGGCGGACCGGGCGTGACGTGCTGTCACACCCGTTCCGCCGGCGCTTGCGTTCGCCGAGCGGGAGGGATAGTCACCCATGCGCGCGCTCGCAGTCGTGTAGAGGGGGAATGGGATTGCGGTGCGAACGGGTCAGGAGATCTTGGCGACCGACGCCTCGACCTTGCTGCGGACGGCCTCCGGCAGCGGGGCGTAGCCCAGGTCGCCCAGCGCCGACTGCCCGGCGGTGCTCGAGGTGTAGGTCAGGAAGCCCTTGATCGCGGCCGCCTTGGCGCTGCCCTTGCTGCAAGCGATCTCGTAGGTCACCAGGACGATCGGGTACGCGCCCGGCTCGGTGGTGGCGTAGTCGATGTCGAGCTTCAGGTCGTCGCCGGTGCCCGCGACCTTGGCGCCCGCGATGGTCTTGCCGGCGCTCTCGCCGGTCAGCTCGGTGTACTCACCCGCGCCGTTCTTGATCTTGGCCTTCTTCAGGTCGCTGTTCTCCGCGTAGGAGAGCTCGACGTAGGAGATCGAGCCGGCCGTGCTCTTGACCGCGGTGGTCACGCCGTCCGACTTGGCCGCGCCGGTGCCGCCGGGCGCCTTCCACGCCTTGGCGTTGCCGAGGGTCCAGTCCGCCTCGGCGGTCTTGCTGAGGTACTTGGTGAAGTTGTCGGTGGTGCCCGACTCGTCCGAGCGGTGCACCGACGCGATCGTGGTGTCGGGCAGCTTCGCGCCGGAGTTGTCGGCGGCGATGGCCGGGTCGTTCCACTTCGTGATCTTGCCGGAGAAGATCTTGGCAAGGGTCGGGGAGGACAGCTGGAGGTTGTCGACGCCGTCGAGGTTGTACACGACCGCGATCGGGCCGATGACCATCGGGAGGTTGAGCGCCTGGCCGCCCGGGCACTTGGCGTCGGCCTGCGGCTGCTCCTCCTCCTTCAGCGCCGAGTCGGAGCCGACGAAGTCGGCCGTCCCGGCTATGAACGCCTGGATGCCGGCGCCGGAGCCGGTGCCCTCGTATCCGATCTTCGTGTCCGCGCACTGACCCTGGTAGGTCTTGATCCACTCGTCCATGGCGTTCTTCTGTGCCGACGAGCCCTGCGCGGTGAGCTGACCCGCCGTACAGCTGCCGGGCGCGACAGACGCGTCCCCGGCGGGCGAGTCGGTGTTGTCAGAGCCGCACGCGGTGAGTGCGAGCGTGGCGGTCAAGGCAATGCCGGCAACGTAGTACCGCTGGAGCTTCACGGGTGTCCCTTCAATTGAACGCATATCCGGGCTCCGAGGTCCCGGCCGGCCGAACTTTCATCGGCACACCCGGAAAGCTAAGAGCGCCAGGTGACCGGCTCCCCGGCCAAGAGTGAACGCAGGGTGAACACGTAGACGCCGGGCGGTGGCCTTTGGTCAAGGGGGGGCTGTCCGTTAAGTGAACTGAGCGCTTCGCGTCCGGTTTGGGCGTTATCCTGCGTTCTCTTTGGACACACAGTGATCACGCGGACACGCGCCGCCATAGCGGCGGTAACTAGCGGCTGTACATCACGTCGGTGGAGTAAACCTCGAAGCCGAGCCGGCGGTAGAGCGCGACCGCCGCGGTGTTCGACTCGTCGACGTAGAGCAGGGCGTGCGACAGGCCGAGGCCCGCGAGATGGCGCAGCCCGGCGACGCTCAGCGCGGCGCCGAGGCCCCGGCGGTGGCCGCCCGGGTCGACGCCGAGCACGTAGACCTCGCCGATCGCGGGCTCCTCGCCCTCGGCGGGGTGGACCTTGGTCCAGTGGAAGCCGAGCAGCCGGTCGTCGGCCGGGTCGACCGCCAGCAGGAATCCGGACGGGTCGAACCAGGGCTCGGCGAGGCGCAGCCGCAGATCGTCCGCGGTCCAGCGGCCCTGCTCGGGGTGGTGCGCGAAGGCACGGGCGTTGACCGCCAGCCAGGCCTCGTCGTCGGCGCCGGGCACGAAGGCGCGCAGGTCCACGCCGTCGGGCAGCGGTATCGCGGGCAGGCCGGCGAGGCCGCGCCGCATCTGCCAGAGGACGCGCGATCGGGTGAAGCCCGACTTCGCGGCGAAGGCGCGGGCGCCCTCCTCGTCGCCGTGCGCCCAGAACCGCCGCGCCCGTTGGCCGGCGGCCGCGAGTAGCGCGGTGCCGTGACCGCGCCGCCGGTGCTTCGGATGCACCACGAGCTCGCCCGACAGGTCGTCGAGATAGGCGTAGCCCGCCAGGGATCCGTCGTCGTAGGCGAGCAGGTGGGTCCGGTCGGTGCCGCGCAGGCCGAGAACGCCGTCCTCGGACAGGGGGCGGACGCCGTCGGCCTCGGCCGCCGCAGCGGCCAACGTGAGCACGTCGGCCGCCTCGGCGGGGGAGAGCCGGTCCAGCGACCGGACTTCAATCATGCGGAAGCGCTCAGACCGGCAGCGAGACGGGCTCGTTGTCGGGCAGCTTGCGGCCGCTCGGCGGAACCACGAACTTGTAGCCGACCTGGCGGACGGTGCCGATCATCGACTCGTACTCCGAGCCGAGCTTGGCCCGCAGCCGCCGCACGTGCACGTCGACCGTGCGGGTGCCGCCGAAGTAGTCGTAGCCCCAGACCTCGCGCAGCAGCTGATCGCGGGTGAAGACCCGGCCGGGGTGCTGCGCCAGGAACTTCAGCAGCTCGAACTCCTTGTAGGTGAGGTCGAGCGGCCGGCCCTTGAGCTTGGCGGCGTAGGTGTCGGGGTCGATGTTCAGCTCACCGGCGCGGATCGAGCCGCCGGCGCCGGCGGTGGCGTTCGTCAGGCGCCCGACCGCGAGGCGTAGCCGGGCCTCGACCTCGGCCGGACCGGCGGTGGCCAGGATGACATCGTCGACACCCCAGTCAGCGTTGAGAGCGATCAGGCCCGCCTCGGTTACCACGGCCATCAGCGGGACGCCGATGCCGGTGGCGTGCAGCATCCGGCAGGTCGCGCGGGCCTCGGAGAGCTCCGAGCGGGCATCGACGAGCACGGCGTCCGGGCTCGGCCCGGACACCAGGGTGCGCACGTCCCGGGGGGCGGTGCGCACGGAGTGGGGCAGCAGGTCCAGCGCGGGCAACACGGCGGAAGGCTCACCGGCACGCGTCGTCACCAACAGGAGGATTTCCACACTCACCTCGATCCTCGCGGCACGAAGGCCGCACGGGTGACCCGGTCTGCACAGCTCATGGCTGCGTCACCGGAAGGACTTATCCCCGGCGTCACCGACGGGTGGGCTGGGAGTACCTTATCCGATTCGCCAGCTCATGGACCCCGGCCGGATCACCAAGTGGTGTGAACTACGCCCCTGAGGTAACCGAACGGCCGAATCGTAACCAGCCTTTCATCCGAGTCGATCCCCCAGCGTTTCGACCGGATGACGGGCAGGATGACCCGGCCGCGATGCGTACTACTCGCCCCGGGTCTGGCACGATCGCAGGCGTGCACCCTTCCGCGCCCCGCGACAACGACTCCTGGGACGACGACGTCTCCCGGGAGATCGCCCGTTCGGCGCCGGGCCGATCCTCCTCCGGCTTCTATGCCGGCGCGCCCGAGCCCGCCTCGCGGATCGGCAGCCGCGCCGGTGAGCCGGCCGAGGAAGACGAGGACGAGGAGTTCGACGAGGAGATCCCGGTCGTACCGGTGCGCCGCCAGCTCTCGGTGGCGGTCGCCGGCTTCGCGGGGCTCCTGGGCATCGGGCTGATCCTCGGCGCGCAGACGTCCGGGCCGGACGCCCGCCTGTCGTACGCGATCGTGGTCTTCGGTGTGCAGCTGCTCTACATCCTCGCGTTCACGATGGCGATCCGGCCGCCGGCCTCCGGCACCGTCGCCGGGGTCTGCGTGGCGGCCGCGGCCGCCGCCGACTACCTGGCCGTCACCCGCGAGTCGGCCGGCATCCTGCCGCTGCTGACCGTCGCGGCGATCGGCTATCTGCTCGCCGTCGTCGGCCAGCAGCTGCGGTCCGAGGACCGGTTGCGCTTCCGCGACTCGCTGAGCGGCACGCTGCTCATCGTCGTCGGCGTGGTGTCGTTCGCGCAGTTGATCGTCCTCACCCGCAAGCCCGTCGGCACGCAGGCGGTGCTTGTCTGCCTGACCGCCTGCGCCGTCGCGGTGCTGGCCTCGCACCTGATCGACGCGGTCTTCCCGAAGCCGCGGATCGCGCCGCAGGTGCCGCGCGGCGCGACCGGCATCATCGTCGGCGCGATGCTCGGCACGCTCGCGGCGGCCGTGCTCGGCAGCGTGCTGGTCCTGCCGTTCACCCCGGCCAAGGGTGCGGTGCTCGGCTTCATCGTCGCCGGCATCGCCGAGCTGGTCGACCTGGCGGTCAACTACTCCGAGGCGGGCCGGCGGATGGCCGGGTCGCCGCCCACGTTCTGGGTGGCCCGGCACATGCAGGGCCCGCTCGGCGCGTTCGCCCTGGCGCTGCCGGCCGCGTACGTGATGACGGTCTTCGTCCTCACCTGATGCGGTGTCGGAGAGCGGCTTGGTGTCGGAATCCGGGCGCTGGGCATATACCGTGCCACTTGAGGTGACCGGGAGGCCGCAGTGGCGCAGGTGTACGGGTCCGAGAAGCCGCGTAAACGCCGGGGCAGAACTCTGATGATCGTCGTCGGCGTGCTCCTTGTGCTGCTCCTCGTCCTGCTGTTCGTGGCCGACCGGGCCGGCAAGTCCGCCGCGGAGCGGCTCATCGCGGACCGGGTCGTCTCGCAGCTTGACGCGCAGGACGCCACGGCGCAGCCGCCGGACGTGACGATCGAGGGCGTGCCGTTCCTGACCCAGGTGCTGTCCGGGCACTACCAGGAGATCGGGATCCTGCTCAACGACTTCTCCGGGCCGGCCGGCAACGGCAAGAAGATCGACATGAAGGTGCTCGACATCCGGGCCGAGGACGTGCAGGCCTCGGTGGACACGCTCCGGAGCGGCACCGGCGACATCGTCGCGGGCACGGTCACCGGCGCCGGCACGATCACGTACGCCAACCTGGCCGACCTGATCGGCCGGGAGGGCCTGACGCTCAGCGAGCGCGACGGCAAGCTGGTCGGCACCGCGCCGATCAAGGCGCTCGGCCAGACCTTCAACGCCAGTGGCACGGTGAACCTCGCGGTCAACGACGGCGTGGTCAGCGTGACCTTCGCCGACGTGACCGCCGAGGGCCTGCCGAACCTCCCGCTGGTGCGCGGGCTGGTGGACAGCCTGGTCCGGCAGATCTCCGTGGACCTGAAGGTGCCGGCCCTGCCGCTCGGCATGAAGGTGCAGAAGGTCGAGCCGACCCCCGAGGGTCTCGTGGTGACCGCCGGCGCGAGCGACGTGCCGTTGAGTACCGGCTGACTGTGACCGCGGACTCGTTCCCGGATGGTGGTCGACGGTGTTCCGGGTTCTGTAACCGCTGGTAGGGTCACCGGCATGAGCCTGTTGCTCACCAAGAGGCGCGCGGTCGACCTGTGCCGCGTGGCCGCCTGCCTGTGTCGCCCTGTCATCTGACGGGGCCATTCAAGCTGCGCAGGATCTGACCTTCCGCCCGGCAGTGGCGCCGTCGCACCCAACCCAACGTGATCCGTTCCAACAAGGGTCCCGCGCGGGGTGCGACCGAAATTCCTCCGCGCGTCGACTCACCCCCATCTCACCTGACCAAGGGAGTAAACCGATGAGTCGCGACACCGCACTCGTGTCTGCCGACTGGGCCGAGAAGAATCTCGAGACACCAGGCGTCGTCTTCGTCGAGGTCGACGAGGACACCACCGCCTACGACGGCGGCCACATCCCCGGTGCTGTGAAGGTCGACTGGAAGGCTGACCTGCAGGACCCGGTCCGCCGTGACTTCGTCAACCAGGAGCAGTTCTCCCAGCTCCTGTCCGCGCGTGGCATCGCCAACGACGACACCGTGATCCTCTACGGCGGCAACAACAACTGGTTCGCGGCGTACGCGTACTGGTACTTCAAGCTCTACGGCCACGGCGACGTGAAGCTGATCGACGGCGGCCGCAAGAAGTGGGAGCTCGACGCCCGCCCGTACTCCAAGGACGTGCCGTCGCGCCCGGCGACGCAGTACCAGGCGAAGGCGCCGAACCTGGAGATCCGCGCCTTCCGCGACGAGGTCGTCAAGGCCATCGGCGTGAAGAACCTGGTCGACGTGCGCAGCCCCGACGAGTTCGCGGGCCGGCTGCTCGCGCCGGCGCACCTGCCGCAGGAGCAGTCGCAGCGGGCCGGCCACATCCCGACCGCGCTCAGCGTGCCGTGGAGCAAGGCGGCCAACGAGGACGGCACGTTCAAGTCCGACGCCGAGCTCACCAAGATCTACGGTGAGGCCGGCCTGGACGGTGGCAAGGACACGATCGCCTACTGCCGCATCGGCGAGCGCTCCTCGCACACCTGGTTCGTGCTCAAGGAGCTGCTCGGCCACGAGAACGTGAAGAACTACGACGGCTCCTGGACCGAGTACGGCTCCCTCATCGGCGTGCCGATCGCCCTCGGCGACGAGCCCGGAAAGGCGTGACCATGACCTCTCCCTCGAACATCGCGGACGGCTGCGCCGCGCCCGACCAGTCGGCTCCCATCCCGGCCAGTGTCGACCTCGAGAAGGAAACCGTGATCACGGGCATCGTGACCAACGCCGACGGCGACGCGGTGGGCGGTGCGTACGTCCGCCTGCTCGACTCGACCGGTGAGTTCACCGCCGAGGTCGTCACCTCCCCGGCGGGCGTCTTCCGCTTCTTCGCGGCGCCGGGTAGCTGGACGCTGCGGGCGCTGTCCCGGCACGGCAACGGCGACCTTGTCGTCGACGCCGCCCGCGGCGTGAACGAGGTCGGCCTCGGCGTCGCCGCCTGACCCACGCTCTGTTGACGAAGGGCGGGACCCCACCCGGGGCCCCGCCCTCGTTTTCCCTGCGCATGCGAGCATTGGCGCCGTGAGTCAGCCGCCCGGGTATCAATATCCCCCGCCGCCCGCCGCCGAGCGGCCCAAGCGGCGGTGGTGGCTCACCGCGATCGTGGTCGCCTGGGCGCTGGCGCTGGCCGGATTCGGGGTGTGGTCCGTGCGTCACGACCCGCCGACCGTGGCGGAGCAGCGGGACATCGCCGAGGCGCTGCCCGTGCTCCAGCGGGCCACCGGCGCCGTGTTCGCCGCCGCCGACGCACCCGACCGGGTCGTCACGCTCGGCCCGGTGGAGTTCGACAAGGGCTGCGCGCTCACCCCGGTGTGGGCCGGGGTCGAGGCCGGCCGGGACATCACCGTCCGGGTGCGCCCCGGCGAGGCGCCGGCCGCGCTGGAGGCGATCGCGGGGGCGATGCCGGAGGAGTACGACGCCGCCGTGCGGCGCAACGCCGCCCGCACCCGGTACGCGCTGCGGGCCGACGCCGGCGAGTTCGTCGGCGTGGACGCCACGGCCGGCGCCGACGCCACCGTCCTGACGCTGCGGGTCTCCACCGGATGCCGTCCGCAGGCACCCGGCGTCGACCTCGCGCCGTCGCCACCGGCCGCGGTGGAGACGCCGCCGGCCTTCGGCGCGGCGCTCGGCGCGCTCGGCGCGGGCGGGGCCGGGGTGACGGCAAGCGAGGTGGCCTGCCCGGGCGGCGGTACGGCCAGGACCGTGACGGCGGACGGGCTGACGGCCCCGGCGGATCTCGGGCGGGCGCTGCGGGTGGTGACCGGCGGCACGGCCGTCGTGCAGGCCGACCCGCACGTGCTGGCGTACCGGGACGGTGCGGTGTCCGTGGTGGTCTCCGACAGCGACGGGAAGGCGCGGGTCACCGCCACCACCGGCTGTCGTTAACAAGCCTGCCAGATCCGGGCGGCCAATCCATTTACATGCGTGAATCGATGTTTTACGATCCTTTAACGCAAGGATTCGAACATAATCCACCATGAGCGCACGCCCTGGCGCGCCCCCGGAGGCTGCTGTGGACCGTCGTACCTTCCTGGCCGGAACCGTTGCCGTGCCCGCCGTCGCGGCGGTAACAGAACTGATCACCGGATCGGCGGCGCGGGCCGCCGCGCCCGGCTACGTGGTCAACCGGTCGCCGCTGCGACCGGACGCCTTCATCCGGCTCGCGCCCGGGCAGACCCGGGCCGCCGGATGGCTCGCCACCCAGCTCGGCTACCAGCTGGACGGCATCAACGGGCGGATGACCGAGATCTCCCACTTCCTCCAGTACGACAACACCGGCTGGATCCGTCCGAACCTCGGCGGCTGGGAGGAGCTGCCGTACTGGCTCAAGGGCTTCAGCAGCCTGGGCTACGTCACTGGCGACACCCGGGTCATCAACGAGACCAAGCGCTGGATCGACGGCGTCCTGGCGACCCAGGCGTCCGACGGCTTCTTCGGGCCGACCGGCCTGCGCACCAGCCTGAACAACGGCCCGGACTTCTGGCCGCACATGCCGATGCTGCACGCCATCCGCACGTACCAGGAATTCACCGGCGACACCCGGATCGTGCCGTTCCTGACCCGCTTCTTCCAGTACGTCAACGGCCGTCCCACCAGCGTCTTCTCGCAGAGCTGGGGCAGCTTCCGCTGGGCGGACACGCTCGAGGTCGTGTTCTGGACCTACAACCGCACGGGTGATTCGTTCCTGCTGGACTTGGCCCACAAGATCCACGCGAACTCGGCGAACTACCTGAACAACCTGCCGTCGCCGCACAACGTCAACCTCGCGCAGGGCTTCCGCGAGCCGGCCGTCTACTCCGTGCTGTCCGGCGACGCCGCGCACCGGCAGGCCAGCTACCAGGACTACAACGCGATAATGAACGCGTACGGGCAGTTCCCCGGCGGCGGGTTCGCCGGCGACGAGAACGCCCGGCCCGGCTTCGGCGACCCGCGGCAGGGCTTCGAGACCTGCGGCATCGTCGAGTTCATGGCCAGCCACGAGATGCTGAGCCGGATCACCGGCGACCCCGTCTGGGCCGACCGCGTCGAGGACCTGGCGTTCAACTCGCTGCCCGCCTCGCTGGACCAGAAGCAGAAGGGCATCCACTACATCACCAGCGCGAACAGCATCGCGCAGCTGGACCGCACCGGCCGGCAGGCGCAGTTCCAGAACGGGTTCCCGATGCAGGCGTACATGCTGGGCATCGACAACTACCGGTGCTGCCCGCACAACTACGGGATGGGCTGGCCCTACTACGTCGAGGAGATGTGGGCGGCCACCCCGGACGCCGGCCTGGTCGCGAACCTGCACGGCCCGTCGCGGGTCACCGCCCGGGTCGCCGACGGTACGGCGGTCACGATCGTCGCCGACACGTCCTACCCCTTCTCCGAGACCATCACGTACACGGTGAGCACGCCGAAGGCCCTTGCCTTCCCGCTGTACCTGCGGATACCGGGGTGGTGCCCGTCGCCGACCGTCACCGTCAACGGCGCCGCCGCGGCCGTCGCGCCCGGGCCGGCGTACTCGAAGATCAGCCGGACCTGGGCGAACGGTGACCGGGTCGTCCTGCGGCTGCCCATGCGGGCGGCCGTGAAGACCTGGGCCGGCAACCACAACGCGGTGTCGGTCGGCTTCGGCGCCCTGACGTTCTCGCTGGCGATCACCGAGAACTGGTCACGCGCGGGCGGCACGGACGCCTGGCCGACAAGCGAGGTGCGGCCGGGCTCGGCGTGGAACTACGGCCTCGACGGCGCGACGTCGTTCGCGGTGACGACCGGGCTGGGCAACACGAACGACCCGTTCACGCCCGCCACCGCGCCGATCCGGATCACCACGCCGGCCCGGAAGATCCCGGCCTGGACCGCCGACTCCGACCAGATCGTGACGCCGCTGCAGGACAGCCCGACCCCGTCGGCCGAGCCGGCCGAGACCGTCACGCTGATCCCGATGGGCGCGGCCCGGCTGCGGATCACGTCGTTCCCCACGATCGGCGCCGGCCGGCCGTGGGTGCCGCCCGGCGTGGCGTTCCGGATCCAGAACCAGCACAGCGGCAAGGTCCTCGGCGTTGACCAGATGTCGCAGGCGAACAGCGCCCGGGTCGTGCAGTTCGCGGACAGCGGCACCGCCGACCACCTGTGGCAGATCGTCGACAACGGCGACGGCTACGTGCGGATCCGCTGCGTGAACTCCGGCAAGGTGCTCGGCGTCGACCAGATGTCCACGGCGGACTCCGCGCAGGTCGTGCAGTTCGACGACAACGGCACCGCCGACCATCTGTGGCAGATGATCGACAACGGCACCGGCTACCTGCGGATCCGCAACCGCAACTCCGGCAAGGTGCTCGGCGTGGCCGGGATGTCCACGGCCGACTCCGCGAACGTCGTGCAGTACGCCGACAACGGCACGGCCGACCACAACTGGCGGCTGATCCCCGACGGCACCGTCAAGCTTCAGGTCACACACACCGGCAAGGTGCTCGCCATCCAGGACATGTCCTCGGCCAACGGCGCACAGCTCACCCAGTGGCCGCCGACCGGCACCGCCGACCATGTGTGGCGGTTCGAGGACGCGGGCGCCGGCCACTTCCGGATCGTCAGCAACCTCACCAGCAAGTGCGTCGACGTCGGCGGCGCCTCGACCGCGGACGGTGCGCGGGTGACCCAGTGGGACTACGCCGGCGGGACCAACCAGCAGTGGCGGCTGTCCTGGGTCTCGGCCGGCGTCTTCGAGATCGTCGCGCGGCACAGCGGCAAGCTGCTCGAGGTCTCGGGCCAGTCGACCGCGGACGGCGCGCCGGTCACCCAGTGGGCGGACCTCAACCTGGCGAACCAGCGCTGGCGGATCGTGCCGGGCTAGTACACGACCGCCTGGGCGCCGTCGGACATGATCTCCTCGACGAAGACGGCGGCGCCCGCGATCCGGATGCCCGGCAGCACGTCGTCCGGGCCGATCTCCCGGCGCGCGGCGCACTGCGTGCAGGCGGTCACCCGGCCCGACGTGAGCAGCAGCTCGAGCAGGCCCGGCAGGGGAGCGGCGTACGGAAGGGTGAACTCGGCCGCCCGGCCGGGCAGCGCGAACCACGTCGACTCGCCGGTGAGCCAGAGGGAGACGTCCACGCCGGACGCGGCCGCGGTGGAGGCCACGGTGAACGCCTGCGAGCAACGCTCCGGTGCGTCCGCTCCGGCGGTTGCCTTGACGACGAGCAAACGGGCCATGTCGGTCAGCATAGGATGACGGTGTCATGGTTACCGAGGTCGGGTTCGTGAGTCTGCTGGTCGCCGGGTTCGGCGGGCTGGCGGGCGGTTTGGGCTATCTGGCGATGCGCATTGCAAGGGGACGCTGGTGAGCAGTGAGACGGAAAATCCGCTTGGCCCGCCGCCGTGGATGAATGCGCCGCCGGTCGACGCGTACCCGTACGAGGACACGCACGACCTGCGGCAGGGTCCCGACCTGCACCCCGCGCTGCTCGGCCTGCTGCCGTTCATCGGACTCTGGCGCGGCCGTGGCCAGGGCGGATTCCCCGAGATCGAGGACTTCGACTTCGCGCAGGAGGTCCGGATCAGCCACGACGGCCGGCCCTTCCTGGCGTACGAGTCGCGGGCCTGGCTGCTCGACGCGGACTCCAAGCCGATCCGGATGGCCGGCCGTGAGATCGGCTGGTGGCGGCCGGTGCTCGTCGACGACCGGCCCGGCGACGAGATGGAAGCCACGATGATGACGCCGACCGGGGTGATGGAGCTGTACCTCGGGCGGGTGAGCGGCACGCGGCTGGAGATGGCGACGGACGCGGTCGTCCGCACGCCGTCCTCCAAGGAGGTGACCGCCGGGCACCGGCTCTTCGGCATCGTCGAGGGTGCGCTGCTCTACGCGCAGGAGATGTCGGCGATGGGCCACTCCCTGCGGCCGCACCTGTCCGCGCGGCTGCTCCGCATCGGCGGCTAGACGAAGCCGAGCAGCGCCAGCAGACGCCGGGTCCAGGGCGACCCCGCGCGCGGCGCCCCGTCGAGCGTGCGGACCTCGGCCAGGCCGCGCAGCGACGACGCGAGCCAGACGGCGTCGGCCGCCGCCAGCCCGCCGGTGGTGATCATGCGCTCCTCCGCGCGCAGGCCCAGCGCCGGCGCCCGGTCGAGCAGCTCGGCCGCCGTGGTGCCCGGGAGGATGCCGGTCGGCTCCGGCGGGACGGTGCACAGGGTGTCGCCGGTGAGCCAGACCAGGCTGGCGGTCGGCGCCTCCAGCGCGTGGCCGTCCGGGTCCAGCCAGAGGAGATCGTCGGCGCCCTGCCGTACGGCCCAGCGCCGCGCCGCCAGGTTCTCCGCGTAGGAGAGCGTCTTCGCCGCGGCCAGCGACCACGGCGGGCGCGCGCGGACGCCCAGATCCGCGGTGATCACGCGGATGCCCTCGTGGCGTTCGCGGAGCGCGGCCGGGGGGATCGGGCCGACGGTCGCGTAGGTCGCCGGCCGGCCGCCCGCCGGCCCGGCGGTGACGATCAGCCGCAGGGCACCCTCGCCGTCACGCCAGGACCGGGCCGCGCGCCCGGCCAGCTCGGCCAGCTCGGCCCGGGGCGGCGGCGGCAGCTCCAGGAGCGCCGCCGAGCGGTGCAGGCGGTCCAGGTGGCGGTCCAGCAGCCAGGGGCCGGACGGGCGCAGGTGCAGGGTCTCGAAGACGCCCTCGCCGTACAGCAGGCCGCGGTCCGTCGGCGTCACCGCGCCTGAGCCCGGAATCACCAGAATGCTTTCGCTCACGCCGCGGAGGGTATAGCCGCGCGAACTATGCTCGTTACGTGTCCGCCACATCGCTTGCCGAGATGCTCCGGGAGCGCGGCCTGCGCCTCACGCCGCAGCGCCAGCTGATCCTGGAGGCCGTGCATGAGCTGGGCCACGCGACTCCGGAGCAGATACACCACACCGTGCGTGAACGCGCCGCCGGCGTCAACATCACCACCGTCTACCGAACCCTCGAGCTGCTCGAGGATCTGAGCCTGGTCAGCCACACCCACCTGTCGCACGGCTCGCCGACCTACCACCCGGCGGGCGAGGACCAGCACGTGCACCTCGTCTGCCGCAACTGCGGCTCGGTCGACGAGGTCGACCCCGCGGTGATGCTGCCCGTGACCGAACAACTGAACGCCGACCGCGCCTTCCGGGTCGACGTCGGCCACGTCTCGCTCTTCGGCGAGTGCGGCGACTGCCGGGAGGCACAGGCGTGACAAAGGTACTGATCGAGGAGCTCGACTCCGGCTCCGCCGACGCGGGCGTGCCGGCGCACTACGGCGATCCGATGCGCGAGCAGCGCGTCCTCGACACCGCCGCCGGGCTGGTCGACCGCTCCCACCGCGACGTCATCGCCGTGCCCGGCGACGAGCGCGCGAGCTGGCTGCACACCCTGACCACCCAGCACCTGAGCGGGCTGCGCGCCGGGCAGGGCACCGAGTTCCTGGTGCTGTCCCCGCACGGCCACGTCGAGCAGCACGCCCTGGTCGCCGAGGACGGCACGACCACCTGGCTGGACACCGAGCCCGGCGCGGGTGCCGGCCTGCTGAAGTACCTCGAGATGATGCGCTTCTTCACCCGGGTCGAGCCGCGCGACGCGACCGGCGAGATGGCCGTGCTGTCGCTGGTCGGGCCGCAGGCGGCCGACGCCGCGCGGGCGCACCTCGGCGTCGACCTGGCCGAGCCGCGGATCTTCGAGGTGCCGGGTCCGAAGTTCGCCGCCGGCTCGGTGCCGCCCGAGCCGACCGCCCTTTACGACGTACGGCCGTTCGGCGACGGCGCGCTCGCCCGCCGGGTGCCGCTCGGCGTCGACCTGCTGGTGCCCCGGCCCGCCCTCGACGAGGTGCTGGGGCGGCTGGCCGAGGTGCCAAGGGCCGGGCTGTGGGCCTACGAGGCCGTCCGGGTCGCCAACCGGCTGCCGCGGCTTGGCTGGGAGACCGACCACCGGACCATTCCGGCCGAGGCCGGCTTCGCCGCGCCCGCCGTGCACCTCGACAAGGGCTGTTACCGGGGCCAGGAGACGATCGCCCGGGTGCACCACCTGGGCCGGCCGCCCCGGCGCGCGGTGCTGCTGCACCTCGACGGGATCGCCACCGACCAGCCGCCCGCGCAGGGCACCCCGGTGACGCTGGACGGGCGCGCGGTCGGCTTCGTCGGCACCGCGGTCCGCCACTACGAGCTGGGCATGATCGCCCTGGCCGTGCTCAAGCGCAACGTCGCGGACGACGCGTCACTGCTGGTCGGGGAGTCGGCCGCCGCCATCGACGTCTCGTAGGCCCGTCCCGCATGGCAGGATCGCGGACATGACCGGGACACTCATCACAGTCGCGCCCACCGGCGCGGAGAGCAGCAAGGCAGCCGTACCCGCGCTGCCGGTGACGATCGACGAGCTCGTGGCCACCGCCAAGGAGTGCGAGGCGCTCGGCGCCTCGATCGTGCACGTCCACATCCGCGACGACGCGGGCGAGCCCAGCCTGGACCAGGGCCGGCTGCGCGCCACGGTGTCCGCGCTGAGGCAGGCGACGGACCTGATCATTCAGCTCTCCTCGGGCGGCGCCGTGACCGACCCGGAGGCGGCCCGCCTGGCCGTGCTCGACGCCGGCCCGGAGATGGCGTCCTGCACGATGGGCACTGTCAACTTCGGCGACGGCGTGTTCATGAACCGCTGGGACTTCATCGTCGACCTGCACACCCGGATGCAGGAGCGGGGCATCGTGCCGGAGTACGAGATCTTCGACCTCGGTCAGCTGACCACCCTGCAACGCCTGCTCGGCAAGCACGGACTTCCGTTCGGCGGCCACGTCCACGTCGACCTGGTGATGGGGGTGCCCGGCGGCATGCCCGGCACCGCCGCGGCGCTTGTCGCGTGCGAGCAGGCGATCCGCGACCTGCCCGCGGGCACCACGTTCTCGGCCACCGGCATCGGGCGCAGCACGATCCCGGTCATGCTCGCCTCGCTGTCCGCGGGCGGGCACCTGCGGGTCGGCATGGAGGACACCATCACGTACGGCAAGGGCCAGCCGGTCGAGTCGAACATGCAGCTGGTGGCCCGGGCGTTCGGCTTCGCGCAGCTCGCCCAGCGCCCGCCGCTGACCACGACCGAGGCCCGCGAGCTGCTCGGGGTCCCGGCCCGATGATCCTGGCGGAGGTGGTGCGCTCGGGCTTCGTCGAGTCGGTGCACCACGGCTCGGTGGTCGTGCTCGACGCGGCCGGACTGGTGGTCGCGGCGGCGGGCGAGGTAGCCGCCCCGATGTTCCCCCGCTCGTCCAACAAGCCGTTCCAGACGGTCGGGATGCTGCGGGCCGGGCTGCGCACCGCCGACCCGGCCGATCTCGCGCTGATCAGCGGCAGCCACTTCGGCGAGCCGTTCCACGTCGCCCGGGTGCGCGAGATCCTGGGCGCCGCGGGCCTGGACGAGGGCGCGCTGCGCTGCCCGGAGTCGCTGCCGCTGTCGGAGAACGAGCGGGACATCGTGCTGCGCGACGGCCGCGGCCCCGAGCGCATCCTGATGAACTGCTCGGGCAAGCACGCCGGGATGCTGGCCACCTGCGTGGCGAACGGGTGGTCGCTGGACGACTACCGCAACGCGAAGCATCCGTTGCAGGTGGCGATCGCCGCCGCGGTGACCGACCTGGTCGGCGAGCCGATCGCCGCGACCGGGATCGACGGCTGCGGCGCGCCGGTGTTCGGATTCTCGCTGACCGCCCTGGCCCGCGGGTTCCAGCGGCTGGTGCAGGCGCCGCCGCAGTCGTACGAGCGGCTGGTCGCCGACACGATGCGCGCCGATCCGGAGCTGGTCGCGGGCACCGGCGAGGACGACACCCGGCTGATGCGGGGGGTGCCCGGCCTGCTGGCCAAGGGCGGGGCCGAGGGCGTGGTCGCGGTGGCGATCGAGGACGTCGGCGCGGTCGCTCTCAAGATCGAGGACGGCGCCATGCGGGCCCGGATGCCGGTCCTGATGTCCGCGCTGCGCCGGCTCGGCGTCGCGGCGCCGATCCTGGACGACCTGGCCACGGTGCCGGTGCTGGGCGGCGGCGTACGGATCGGTGAGGTCCGCACCGCCTGGTGACACGACTCACGCTAGCTCCTGCAAGCAAGTGCTTGCAGGAGCTAGCACCTCGGGCTACCGTCGAATGCATGGCCACGCCAAAGGACCTGCCCCAGGACATCGGTGGATTCATCCGTGACCTGCGGCAGACCGCGAAGATCTCGCTGCGGCAGCTCGCCGAAAAGGCGGGCGTGAGCAACCCGTACCTCAGCCAGATCGAGCGTGGCCTGCGCAAGCCCAGCGCCGAGGTGTTGCAGCAACTGGCCAGCGCGCTGCGGGTGTCGACGCCCGCGATGTACCTGCGTGCCGGCCTGCTCGACGGGGAGGGCCAGCAGGGCGTGCTGGCCGCGATCGCGGTCGATCCCGAGCTGACGATCGCCCAGAAGCAGTCGTTGTCGCAGATCTACGAGACGTTCCGAAACGAGACCGCCCGGCAGGCGCCGGCGGCGACAGAGCCCGCCAAGGCTCCCGATGCGGATGACGCGCTCAGCAATGTCATCCGCGACGTGGCTGTCGCCGAGGACGGTGCAGCCCCCCCACCCAGGACCACCCAGCCCGAGGAGAAGTAAGTGACCACCGAGCAGACCAAGACCCGTATCCCCGCGCCCCTCTACGCCGCCGCCGGCGCCGGTGACCTGGCCTACCAGCAGCTCCGCAAGCTGCCGGCCGTCATCACCGACCTGAGCGACCGCGCCGCCGCCTCGCTGAAGGTCGCGAACGACACGGCGAGCACCAAGGCCGCCTCGCTCAAGTCGACCGCCGCCAGCACCGACTTCGACAAGCTGCGCGAGACCGCTACCGCCAGCGCCGTGGCGTTCGCCGCCGCCGCGCAGGAGCGTGCCGTCGCCGTCTACACCTCGCTTGTCGCGCACGGCGAGCGCGTGGTCGGCACCGGTGTCGTCGAGGCCGCGGACGCGGTCAACGCCGACATGGTGACCACCGTGGAGCCGAAGGCCGTCGAGGCCGCCGCCGAGCAGAGCGCGCCGAAGCCGCGCAAGCGCCCGACCCGTCCGGCCGCCAAGTAAGTAACCACGGAAACTCTCTGATCCGCGGGCCTCGGCGTCAGCCGGGGCCCGCGGCATAGACTGGCGGTCATGGCCTACAGCGCGACACCCATCTTCTACGACGACGTCGCGGGTCTCATCGCCCTCGCCGTCTCGATCCTGTCGTTGGTCGTGCAGGCTGTCGCGCTCATCCACTGCGTGACCCAGCGCGGCGATGGTTTTCAGGCGATCGGCACCCTGCCCAAGGGTGCCTGGCTGGCCATCCTCGCCGTCTGCATCATCCTGACGCTGCTCGGCGTCGGCGGCGGTGCCACCGGCCTGTTCGGCCTCATCGGCGTGGCCGCCGCGCTGATCTACCTGCTCGACGTCCGGCCCGGCCTGCGCGACCTGTCGGACGGCAAGGGCTTCTGGTGAAGGGTCTCCGCTGGCCGCCGCCTCCCGACGGCGGCCCGCGGAATCCCGGCCCGGGCCCGAGCGCGCCGCGGGGCGGCCGGCCGACCCTGCCGTCGCCGCCCACCGAACTGATCGAGGCCCGTCCCGGCGTACGCCTGGAGCAGCTCGTCACGGGCGCCGGCGAGCCGGTCACGGTCTTCGCGCACGGGCTGGCCGGCGACATCTCCGGCACCCGCCCGCTCGGCAGCGGCGTCACCGGCCGGCGGGTCTTCTTCCACTTCGCCGGGCACGGCCGCTCGGACGCGCCACCCGGACCGTGGAGCTTCGCCGATCTCGCCGACGACCTGCGTGCCGTCGCCGACCGGTCCGGCGCCACCCGGGCATTGGGTGTCAGCATGGGCGCCGGCGCGCTGTGCCGGTTGCTCGCGGACACGCCCGGGCGTTTCGAACGGATCGTGCTCTATCTGCCCGCGCCGCTGGACGGCGTGCGGCCGCCGCAGGCCGAGGCGCGACTGACCCGCCTGCTCGCCGCGGTCGAGTCGGGCGAGGCCGCGCTGGTCGCGGACGCCGTCGAGCCCGAGCTGCCGCCGTCGGTGCGTAACACGCCGACGGGGTGGAGCTACCTGCGGCAGCGGGTCGAGCAGCTGCTGACCGACGGGCTCGCCCCCGAGCTCGACACCCTGTGGCGGGCGCCCGCGGTGCCGGACACCTCGGCGCTGGCGTCGTTCCCGGGCCGGGCGCTGGTGATCGGGTGCGTGGGGGACGACGTGCATCCCGTGCCCGTCGCCGAGCGGCTCGCCGCTCTGCTGCCCGACGCCGAACTGCACGTCTACGACCGGCCGGCGGTGCTCTGGACCAAGCGCACCGAGCTACGCCAACGCGTCTCCGCCTTCCTGAACGCCTGATCGCGACCCCCGATCAAGTGGGTAGATCGCCCGAGCCGTAACTTTTCGGGCACTGAAGCGGTGTTCATGGCGTGCCGCTTTCCCCCAAATCCATCTTTTTCGGCCTGGTGACCCTCGGGCTTCCGTTCGCCGTCACGGTCGGCTGGACGCTCGGCACGCCGGCACCCAGTGAGCCGGTGCTGAGCGCGCCCGGCGGGGCCGGCGGAATCGGCCACGCGCCCGAGCGGGTCGCGAAGCCGGCGTCCGAGTCGAACGTCGCGTGGTCGCCGCCCGCCACCACGCCGGTCGCCGTGGCATCGTCCCTGGCCGTCGCCGACCGGGCCGCGATCGTGGCGCCGAGCGCCGCCGCCGCGCCGTCCACCGTGGTCTCCGGTGCGCCCTCGCCGGCCTTCACGCTGCTGCAGCCGCCGGTGCCGACCCCGACCATGGTCATCGCACCGCCGAGCCCGTCCGCGACGGCGCCGAGCGCGAGCGCGGATCCGGAGGTCTCCGGCCTCGGCGAGCCCCAACTGGCCCAGGGGTCCTAAGCTCCCTGACCGTGGGGAGCAATTCGAATCAACTGCGGTCCGTTGCCGTGCAGGGTGCCGCCGTGACCGGCGGCGCCGTGCGGCAGTTCGCCTCCGGCGCGGGCCTGCTCGGCCGCGGCCTGGTCCTGGTCCTGCGCAGCCCGAGGATCCTCGGGCTCGGCCTGCTCCCGGCGCTGATCGTCGGCATCCTTTACGCGGCCGCGCTGGCCGCCCTGATCGCGTACGTCGACGACCTGTCCGCGACGGTCACCTGGTTCGCCGACGACTGGTCGACCTTCTACCGGGACCTGACCCGGGTGCTGGCGGGCGTGGCCCTGATCGGGCTCGGCGGCCTGTTCGGCGTCCTCACCTTCACCGCGGTCACCCTGCTGATCGGCGACCCGTTCTACGAGAAGATCTCCGGCCTGGTCGAGGCCCGCTACGGCGGCGTGCCGGACGAGGTCGAGGTGTCGCTGGGCCGCTCGCTGGCCCGCAGCCTGGTGGACTCGCTGCGCCTGATCGGGCTGTCCATCCTCTTCGGCATCCCGCTGTTCCTGGCCGGCTTCATCCCGGTGGTCGGACAGACCGTGGTACCGGTGATCGGCGCGACGATCGGCGGCTGGCTGCTCGCCGTCGAGCTGACCGGCGTGCCGTTCCAGCGGCGTGGTCAGCGCCTGCGCCACCGCCGGGCCGCCCTGCGCGGCAACCGCCCGCTCGCCCTCGGCTTCGGGGTGGCCGTCTTCGCCTGCTTCCTGATCCCGCTGGGCGCCGTGCTGGTGATGCCGGCCGCCGTGGTGGGCGGCACCCTGCTCGCCCGCCGCTCCCTGGGGCTGCCCATCGAGATCACGACGGTGCGGTCGCTCTGATCCGCTAGGCCGAGGCCCGGACCACCAGCTCGGTGGGGAGGACGACGGCGTCCGGCTCCAGCGGTCGCTCGTTGACCAGGCCGAGCATCTGCCGTGCCATCGTCCGGCCCATGTCGACTATCGGCTGGCGGACCGTGGTCAGCGGCGGGTCGCTGAGCCTGCTGATCTCGAAGTCGTCGAAGCCGACCACCGCGACGTCCTCCGGGACCCGGCGGCCCGCGTCCTTGAGCGCCTGTAGCGCGCCGTGGGCCATCATGTCGGAGGCCACGAACACCGCGTCCAGCCCCGGGTCGTCGGCGAGCAGCTGGCGCATCGCGCGGAGGCCGGACTCGCGGGTGAAGTCGCCGACGGCGACGTGCTCGGGCAGCCCCGCCTCGCGCAGCGTGTCCTGGTAACCGGTCAGCCGGTCTATCCCGGCGATCATGTCCTGCGGGCCGGCGATGGTGGCTATCCGCCGCCGCCCGGTGCCCAGCAGGTGCCGTACGGCCTTCCCGACGCCGCCGACGTGGTCCACGTCCACGTACGGGACCGGCAGCTCGGCCGGGGTCATCGGGCGGCCGCTACAGACGACCGGGATGCCGAGCCGGGCGAGCGCGCCGGGCAGCGGGTCGGCGCCGTGCATCGAGGCGAACATGACGCCGTCGACGTGGCCCGCCATCGCGTACCGCTCGACCCGGTCGTGGCTGGCCGCCGAGCCCGCCATCATCAGCACCAGTTGCTTGTCCGCCGCGTCGAGCTCCATGCTCACGCCGCGGATCACCGCGGGGAAGAACAGGTCATCGGAGAAGACCCGGTTCGCCGTCTCCGGCAGGATCAGCGCGATCGACTCCGTGCGCTGCGTGACAAGGCTGCGCGCGGCCTGGTTGGGCACGTAGCCCAGCTCCTCGACGGCCTGGTTCACCGCGTCACGGATCGCCACCGCGACGGTGGTCGACCCGTTGACGACGCGGGAGACGGTCGCCCTCGAGACACCGGCCCGCCTGGCCACGGCCTCCAGAGTCGGTCGCTCCCGCGTCACCATCAGCTCACTCCCCGATCCGGCCCTGGTCGGTGAGACCGTTTCGCCGGATCACCTCCTGGTACCACCGCGCGCTGTCCTTCGGCACCCGCTGCTGCGTGGTGTAGTCCACGTGCACGAGACCGAATCGCTTGGCGTACCCCTCGGCCCATTCGAAATTGTCCATCAGAGACCACGCGAAGTATCCCCGAAGGTCAACGCCGTGGGAAATGGCATCGAGGCACGCGCGCAGATGCCCGTCGAGATACTCGATGCGGTCGGTGTCGTGCACCGCGCCGTCCTCGGACGGCCCGTCGGAGTACGAGGCGCCGTTCTCGGTGATCATCATCGGGGTACCGGGGTAGTCGCGGTGGATCCGGTCCAGCAGCCGGGTCAGCGCGGCGGGCTCGATCTGCCAGCCGATGTCGGTGACCGGGCCGACCGGCTCGCGGAAGGCGACGCCCTCGGTGCCCGGCGCGTCCAGCGCGGCCGGCGTGCCCGGCTTCGCCGAGACGTAGGTCGGCGTGTAGAAGTTGACGCCAAGCACGTCGATGGGCGCGTTGATGATCGCCTCGTCGCCGTCCTGGATGAACGACAGGTCGACGAAGCGGGCCATGTGCTCGCGCATGTCGTCCGGGTACGCCCCGCGCAGCAGCGGGTCCAGGAAGATCCGGTTGTTGAGCCCGTCGACGATGCGGGCGGCCTCGAGGTCGGCGGAGTTCTCCGGGTCCAGCGGCAGGACCGAGGCCGGGTTCAGCGTGATGCTGACGCTCTGCGCCCCGGCCGAGCGCAGGGCGCGTGCGGCCAGGCCGTGGCCGAGGAGCAGGTGGTGCACGGCCTTGAAGACCGAGGCCGGGTTCCGGACGCCCGGCGCGTGGCGGCCGCTGCCGTAGCCCAGGTACGCCGAGCACCACGGCTCGTTCAGGGTGGTCCAGGTGCGTACCCGGTCGCCGAGGCGGGCGTGCACGATCTGGGCGTACTCGGCGAAGGCCTCGGCGGTGGCGCGGGCCGTCCAGCCGCCACGGTCCTCGAGGCTCTGCGGCAGGTCCCAGTGGTAGAGCGTGACGACCGGGTCGATGCCCTTGCCGATCAGCTCGTCCGTGAGCCGGTCGTAGAAGTCCAGTCCGCGGGTGTTGACCGGCCCGGTGCCGTCGGGCTGGATGCGCGGCCAGGCGATCGAGTACCGGTACGATGCCAGCCCGAGGCCGGCCATCATCGCGACGTCCTCGACGTAGCGGTGGTAGTGGTCGCACGCCACGTCGCCGGTGTGCCCGGCGTACACCCGGTCGGGCGTGCGGCTGAACGTGTCCCAGATGGACGGCCCGCGGCCGTCCTCGCGCGTCGCGCCCTCGATCTGGTAAGACGCCGTCGCGGCGCCCCAGATGAAGCCGTCCGGGAACCGCGCCCCCGATGCCAGTGGTCTGTCGCTCGACTCCACCGAGACGGTTGCCGTCATCCTTCACCGCTCCCTGCGTGATCCGCCGCTGCCGTGCCGGGCCGCGCCGACCGGCTTGATCAGCGGCGGGACTGTGGCGGGCGGCCGGAAACGACCGCCCTTAACCGGTACAGCGTAGAGCCAATCGTCTTCTCGGGAGCCATCCGAAAGTTGCGGAACGCGGTCCGGATTATGGGACGCCTCACCCGGCCCGAAGCGGGCTGAACAGGCGTGGATCGCCGGTCAAGAGCAGATTGTCCGGATCGATCCGTCCCATAAGTGCTAGCAGGACGTCGCTCGCGGTGCCGGAGGCCTCCGCGCGGGGGTGGTGGTCGTCCGAATCCAGGATCGTCCCGGTGTCCAAAAGTGCGATCCCGGCGCCGCGCAACCGGACGAACCACTCATAGCTCGCGTCGGTGGCGATAAGGTGCACGACGCCGTACAGATCGGTGGGGCCCTTGCGGCGGCCGGCCGGCAGCCAGGTGTCGAGCACCTCGTTGACGCCGTCCGCGGCCAGCTTCGTCTCGATCGGGGTGGCGCGGCCGGCCGCGGCCTCGGCGTCCCAGCGGTGCACCGAGATCTCGTGCGCCATCCGGCGCTGCCAGAAGCCGGCCTTGCGCGCCTGTGCCGGCCAGGTCCAGGACGGGTGGTCGGGGTCGAGCGCGTCGAGCGTCTCGATCGTTCCGGTCATCTCCCGGCGCAGATGGTCGAGCGCCGCCGGCCAATCGGGGCGGGGATCGGGGATCACCGGGTCGGCGGGCCGGTCGATCACGCCGCGCGGCGCCAGCTCGCGCACCCAGTGCAGGGTGGCGCTGACGTGCTCGACGAGATCGGCCACCGTCCATCCCGGACACGAGGGCACCGCGGCCTCCGGGCCGGTCTCGGCGACCGCGTCCTGGAACGCGGGCCCGTCCGCGCGCAGGGCGGCGAGCCAGAAGTCCTTCGTCGCGTGCAGCCTGTTCATCAGCCTTCTCCCACTCGAGGAGGACCACCGGAATCCACCCGGGGCCCGCGGCTTAGGGTGAACGTCGTGCCTGACGTTAGTGCTGACCACCCAACCTCCGCACCCGCAGCGCATGCCAGTTCGCTGGGGGCGTACACGACGCTACGCCTCGGTGGGCCGGCGGGCGCTCTGGCCGTGCTGTCCGAAACGGATGAAGTGGTGGCAACCGTACGGGCCGCCGCCGATTCCGGGCAACCCCTGCTCGTCCTCGCCGGCGGGAGCAACGTCGTGATCGGGGACGCGGGATTCCCCGGGACCGTGCTGCTGCTGCGTACTCGCGGGGTGCGCGTGGTCGACCACAGTTCGCGCGGCGTGCTCCTGCGGGTCGCCGCGGGGGAGCCGTGGGACGAATTCGTCGCGGACACGATCGAGCGGGGCCTCTCGGGCCTCGAGGCGCTCTCCGGCATCCCCGGCTCGGCCGGCGCGACCCCGATCCAGAACGTGGGCGCCTACGGCCAGGAGGTCGCGCACACCATCGAGGCCGTGCACGTCTACGACCGGCACTCCGACGAGGTGCGGGTGCTCTCGCTGCCGGAATGC
Source organism: Amorphoplanes digitatis (assembly GCF_014205335.1). Classification (NCBI taxonomy): domain Bacteria; kingdom Bacillati; phylum Actinomycetota; class Actinomycetes; order Micromonosporales; family Micromonosporaceae; genus Actinoplanes; species Actinoplanes digitatis. Next base: position 196,640 of record NZ_JACHNH010000001.1, read on the forward strand.
GGTTTTGCCTACCGGTCGAGCATTTTCAAGCACAGCGACCGCTGGGTCGTGCTCGAGGTCGATTTCCGCCTCCAGGCCGCCCGGCAGTCGGCCCCGGTCCGGTACGCCGAACTGGCGCGTCACCTTGGCGTCGAGGTCGGCGACCGTACGGGCGTCGCGCGGGTCCGCGAGACGGTGCTGAAGCTGCGCGCGGGCAAGGGCATGGTGCTCGACCCCGAGGACCCGGACACCCGGTCGGTGGGCTCCTTCTTCACCAACCCGGTGCTGTCGGCGCAGGACTGGGTCGCGGTGCAGGACCGGCTCGCCGACGCGGGCGAGCCGCCGAGCTGGCCGGCGCCGAACGGGACGGTCAAGGTCCCGGCCGCGTGGCTGATCGAGCGGGCGGGCTTCGGCAAGGGCTACGCCGGCGCCGGCGGGGTGGCGATCTCCTCGAAGCACACGCTCGCGCTGACCCATCGCGGCGGCGGCACGACGACGGCCCTGCTGGACCTGGCCCGGGAGATCCGAGACGGCGTGCGGGACCGGTTCGGCGTCGTCCTGCATCCCGAACCGGTCCTGGTGAACTGCGTCCTCTGAGCGGCGCCTCATTACCGCCAGCCGAAGACCTGGGTCCAGTAGTAGGTGCCGTTCGCGGCGCGCTGCACGCCCGTGCCGAGCGCCTTCACGCCGCAGTTGAGGATGTTGGCCCGGTGCGGCGGGCTGGCCATCCAGGCCGCCATGACCTCGTCGGTGCCGGAGTAGCCGTGCGCGACGTTCTCGCCCGCAACGGCGTGATAGCCGGCGGCGTGCGAGCGGCTTCGGAACGTCGAGCCGTTCCAGCCGAAATGGCCGAAGTCCCCGGTGGCGGCCATGTAGTGGCTCTGCCGGACGGCCGCGACGGTCAGCTCCTCGTCCTGCGTCAGGGCGGGGCAGCCGTGTCGCAGCCGCACCTGGTTGGTCGACTCGAACACCTCGTCGCCGAGCCTCGGCTTCGTGGTCGGCGCGCCGCCTCTGGCCGCCACGGTCACCGGGACCGTTGTCCCGGCATGCGTGGGTGCCGCCACGGCCCCCATCAGCGCGACCGGTGCGGCCGCGATCAGGGCGAGACGTCGTACGGAACCGAACACTTTCTGCCTCCCGATCCGCCTTGGGCGCGTGTTCGCCCGGCATGGCTATCGGATCGGCTTTTTAGCGGTATGTCCCTTCTTTGCCCGTTTACAACGTATCGACCGGCAAGGCTGTTAACCTGTGGGGATGGTGGGCGGAAGCCCGATCTCGGCACCTGCCCCCGCTTCCGGGGTATATGTCAGCCGAACGGAACCTCCGTGCGCGGCCGCGATCGCCTCGGCCAGCAGCATCCAGACCGCCGTGCTGCGGCGGCGGTGCGGCGGCTCGGGAAGGGCCAGCATCCCGGCCATCAGCTGCTCGTCGGTGAGCTGCTCGGACTGCCGGGCGGTCACCCGCACCGTCCAGCCCTGCCGCCCGGCCGAGGCCTGGACCGTGGCGGACCGGTCGGCCGCGCCGCTGGCCACCGTGCCGATCACCGCGTAGAGGAGATCCCGCAGCAGCGGGCCGTCGGCGGAGAGTGCCGGACCGGAGTCGGCCCGTACGGTCGCGTCCGTGTAGGGCTCCCGGCTGGCCAGCAGTTCGGCGGCCTCCGTGATCAGCGCGGGTAGGTCGACGGCGGTGCGCCGCGGTTCGAGGTCGCCGGTTTGCAGGCGGCCGACCAGCATGAGGTCCTCGACCAGCGCGAGCATTCGCTCGGTGTTGCGGCGCACGGCCGCCAGCGCGACGGAGCGCTCGGCCGGCGCGAGGCTGTCGGTGTCCAGGCTCTCGGTGAACGACGCGATGGTGGTCAGCGGCGTCCGCAACTCGTGCGAGACGACCGCGAGGAACCGGGCCTGCTGGGCTCCGCCCTCGGGTGCCCGCGGCGGCGTACCGGGTTCGGGGGTCATCGAACCCTCACCGATCGGCCCGGCGGCGGAAGCGCACGCTGAACTATAACTTTCCGTATATGAACCGACACGTCACGCTATCGTGGTTTTGGACATTTCATCTTTCCGCCCTCCGCGTCAGCGGGGGACGCAGGCAAGACGCTGACCGATGCAGCCACCGTGCCGCGGCGGCCGGGCAGCCGCGTCTGGCGACGCAGGGTTGGGGGTCACGGTGGTTAGAGCATGAGCAGGTTGCTCGTGGTCGAGGACGACCCGGACATCGCGTTGGCCCTGCGGCTCTTGTTCAGCCGGGCCGGCTATGAGGTGGCGCACGCCGGTGACGGCCGCGCCGGCCTCAAGGAGGCCTACGCCGAACACCCCGACCTGGTGGTGCTCGACGTCGGCCTGCCGGAGATGGACGGCTGGCAGGTCCTCGAGCGGCTCCGGGACGTCTCGGACGTGCCGGTGCTGGTGCTCACCGCGCACGGCCAGGAGGCCGAGAAGGTACGCGGCCTGCGCGGCGGGGCCGACGACTACCTCACCAAGCCGTTCGCCAACAACGAGCTGCTCGCCCGGGTGGAGGCGCTGCTGCGCCGCTCGTCCAGCGGGCAGAACAGCTGGGCCAGCCAGATCTACGACGACGGGCTGGTGCACCTCGACCCGACCAAGCGCAGGGTCTACGTCAAGGGAGACGAGAAGCGCCTGACACCCACCGAGTTCCGGCTGCTCAACGCCCTTGTTCGGCACGCGGGCGCGGTGCTGAGCCCGAACCAGCTGCTTACCCAGGCCTGGGACGACCCGACCGGCATCGGCCAGGAACGGGTCAAGTTCGCCGTCCTGCGGCTACGCCGCAAGCTCGGCTGGTCGGACCCCGATGAGTCACCCATCGAATCCGTGCGCGGATTCGGCTACCGCTACCGGCGTGCTGGAGGCGACACCTGAGCCGGGCGAGGTAGCAGTCCTGGTGTCCTCAGATGAGGAGCCGGTGGGTCGATGAGGGCAGTGGGCAACGAGCAGGAGGTAAGTCGTGGAAGACCTTGGTGAGATCGTCGGCGAGTTCCTCATGGAAAGCCACGAGAACCTGGACCAGATCGACCGGGATCTCGTCGCGTTGGAACAGGAGCCGGGATCGCGTGACCTGATCTCACGCATCTTCCGGGCAATCCACACGATCAAGGGCACGAGCGGGTTCCTGGCCTTCACTCGGCTCGAGACGCTCGCCCACGCCGGCGAGTCGCTGCTGTCGCGCCTGCGCGACGGCGTGCAGCCGGTGACGCCGACCACCATCACGACCCTGCTCGCCACGATCGACGGCGTCCGCGCGCTGCTCGAGGCGATCGAGCAGGACGGCAACGAGGGCGAAGTCGACGTCGAGGCCATCATCGCCGCGGTGCACGCCCAGATGAACGTGACCGGCGCGGAGGCCGGCGTCGTGGCCATGCCGGCGGCGCACACCGAGGCACCGGAGCCGCTCGAGGAGCTGCCCGTACGCACGGCGCCCGAGCCCGTCGAGGGGCAGCGCAGGCCGCTCGGCGAGATGCTCGTCGAGTCCGGTGCCGCCGCGCCCGGTGACGTCGGCTCCGCGCTACAGCAGCAGCTGGAGGGCGACGAGCGCAAGCTCGGCGCGATCCTGCTGGAGGAGGGCAAGGCCGCACCGGCCGCCGTCAACGAGGCCCTTCAGGCGCAGACGCCCAAGCGCAGCGTCGCCGACAGCGCGATCCGGGTCGACGTCGACCTGCTGGACGGCCTGATGAACCTGGTCGGCGAGCTGGTGCTCGCGCGCAACCAGCTGGTCCGCGGCGTGATGGAGACCGGCGACTCCGGCCTGGTCCGTAGCGCCCAGCGGCTCGGCATGATCACCAGTGAGCTGCAAGAGGGCATCATGAAGACCCGGATGCAGCCGATCGAGCACATCTGGTCGAAGCTTCCCCGGGTCATCCGTGACCTGAGCCAGTCGCTCGGCAAGAAGGTCGAGCTGGTCATGGAGGGCAAGGAGACCGAGCTCGACCGCAGCCTGCTGGAGGCGGTCAAGGACCCGCTGACCCACCTGGTGCGCAACGCCGTGGACCACGGCATCGAGGAGTCGGACAAGCGGGTCGCCGCCGGCAAGTCGCCGGAGGGCACGCTGACCCTGCGGGCCTACCACGAGGGCGGGCACGTCGCGGTCGACGTGGCCGACGACGGCGCCGGCATGGACGTGAACCGGATCGCCGAGAAGGCGATCGAGAAGGGCCTGCTCCGCCCCGAGCAGGTGGCCACCATGGACAAGCGCGAGATCATGGCCATGGTCTTCCAGCCGGGCTTCTCCACCGCGGCGAAGGTGACGAACGTGTCCGGCCGCGGCGTCGGCATGGACGTGGTCAAGACCAACATCGAGCGGATCGGCGGCGCGGTCAGCGTCGACTCGACGCTGGGCGAGGGCACGGTCTGGCGCCTCACCATCCCGCTGACCCTGGCGATCATCCAGGCGCTGACCGTCGACTGCGGCGACCAGCGCTACGTGGTGCCGCAGGTCGCGGTCCTCGAGCTGGTCTTCATCGACGGCCAGTCCACGAAGATCGAGTACGCCTCCGGCGCGCCGGTGTACCGGCTGCGCGGCAAGCTGCTGCCGCTGGTCCGCCTGGACCGGGCCCTCGGCCTGGACGTCGGCGGCGACCAGGGCGTCTACATCATGGTTCTGCACGCCGACGGCCGCCGCTTCGGGCTGGTCGTCGACCGCGTCCTCAACACCGAGGAGGTCGTGGTCAAGGCACTCAACAGCCGCTTCAAGGACATCGGCCTGTACGCCGGCGCGACGATCCTCGGCGACGGCAAGGTCGGCCTCATCCTCGACATCTCCTCATTGGCCCGCCGCTCGCACCTGACGGCCGAGTCCGACCGCGAGAACCTGGTCGGCACGTCACGCGCCGGCGCCGGTGCCGGTACGGGCGAACGCCTGCTGGTCACCGCGGTCGGCGAGCGCCGGGTCGCGATCCCGCTGGACGCGGTCACCCGGCTCGAGGAGTTCCCGCGGGACCGCATCGAGCACGCCGGTTCGCGCGAGGTCGTGCAGTACCGGGGACAGATCCTGCCGCTGGTGCGCCTGTCGCACCTGCTCGGGGCGTACAGCGAGATGGAGGAGGGTGAGACGGTGTCCGTTGTCGTGTACAGCGAGGGCCAGCGCAGCGTGGCCCTGGTCGTGGACCGGATCGTCGACATCGCCGAGAACTCGACGACGGCGCGCCGGGAGGCGGAGGAGGACGGCCTGGTCGGCACCGCGGTGATCCAGCAGCGGGTGACCGAACTGCTCGACGTACGCCGGGCCATCCTCGCCGCGGATCCGAACTTCTACACCGAGTCGGCCGACGAGATGCTGGTGGAGGCCTGAGATGGCAAGCCGTCAATTCGCGACCTTCGAGGTGGCAGACCAGCTGTTCGGCGTCGAGGTGGACACCGTTCAGGAGGTTCTCTCCTACAACGAGTACACCCCGGTGCCGCTCGCGCCGCCGGCGGTCGGCGGGCTGTTCAACCTGCGTGGCCAGGTGATCGCCGCGGTGGACCTGCGGGTGCAGCTGGGCCTGGCCCGGCAGGCCATGGAGGGGCCGGTGATGAACGTGATCCTGCGGGGTGACGGCGAGCCGGTCAGCCTGCTTGTCGACCGGATCGGCGAGGTCGTCGACCTCGACGACGAGGCGTTCGAGCCGCCGCCGGACACGCTCAGCGGCCCGACCCGGGAGCTGGTGGTCGGCACCTTCAAGCTTGACGGGCGGCTGATGCTCGCCCTCGACGTCAACCAGGCGGTCGACACCTATCGAGCCACTACCTGATGTACAGCCTCGTCAGTGCCCCCGTCCTCGGCTTCGACCTCACCCGTCTGGGTGGTGGGTCGGCGACCGCCGAGGTGCTGCTGCGCGCCCTGCGTCTGGGCGTCGGGGACCTGCCGGTGCTCGCACAGCGGCTGCCCGACGAGGGGGTGCGCGGCCCGCTCTGGGTCGAGGTGGAGAGCGCCGCGCGCCGGATGCCCAGCCTGAAAGGCATGAAGTCGGACGACCCGGCGAGCTCCCTGGCGCTTGTGGAAAGGGCGCCGATCGGCTCGGTGGACGCGCTGCTGACCTGCCTGCGCTACGACGTGATGGCCTGGACCTGGCAGGGCACCGGCCGCGACGCGACGCAGAGCGAGGACGCCGCCGCGGCGACCGCGCTGCTCTGTGACGCGGCCGTGGCCAGCTACCTGCGTGAGGTGCTGGACGACACCACCCGGCGGATGCTCGGCGCGGGCTGGGTGGCGGCGGTGCGCAAGCTGCCCGTCGGCAAGCCGATCGACCTGGGCCCGCACCACTACGCGGTCTCCGCGCTGCTGGATCGGCTCCGGTCGCTGCGCGCGAACGACCTGACCCGGCTGTTGCAGTCCGCCGAGGACGCCCGGCGCAACGCCGGCGGGTGGTCACCGGCCGTGCACTCGGCGTCCTGGGCCGCGTACCTGTCGGACCGGGTACGCACCGCCGCGGCGGCCCAGATGCTGCTGGTGCAGGCGATGGACACGGCCGCGATTCCGGTGGCCGACCGCGCCGGCGGCGTCTGGAACATGCTCAGCGGCGCGGTGCAGGCGCTGGTGGTCCGTGACCTGTTGGACACCGCCACGGCACACCGGTTGCTCGCACCGGTGGTCGCGGCGCTCGGCCCGGCGTGGCTCGGGTGAAGGGCCGGGTGAATCCATGATCAGAGTTCTGGTCGTCGACGACTCCGTGGTCGTGCGGCGGCTCATCGTCGACTCGCTGACCGGCGCGCCGGACATCGAGGTGGTCGGCACCGCCGCGAACGGTCTGCTCGCCCAGGCGAAGATCGATCAGCTCAAGCCGGACGCGGTCACGATGGACATCGAGATGCCGCAGATGGACGGCATCGCCGCGGTTCGCGAGCTGCGCAAGCGGCACAAGCACCTGCCCGTGATCATGTTCAGCACGCTGTCGGCGGCGGGTGCGAGCGCGACGCTGGAGGCGTTGTCCGCCGGCGCCACCGACTATGTGACCAAGCCGAGCAACGTCGGCTCGATCCAGGAGTCGATCGCTGCCGTACGCGAGCAGCTCATTCCCAAGATCCATGCACTGGCCCGGCGCCGGTCGTCGGCCAGTGCGCCGACCCGGCCCGGTCCGCCGCCCGGCCGGCCGGGGCTGGCGCCGCCGCCCGGAGGCCGCCCCGGTGCACCGGTGCCCGGGCGCCCCGGCCTGGCGCCCGCCCGGCCAGGGATCGCCGGCCCGCCCCGCCCGGTGCGGCGCGGCCCGCCGGTGCGCGTCGACATCCTCGCGATCGGATCCTCGACCGGCGGCCCCGACGCGCTGACCAAGGTGCTACAGGCGATGCCGTCGGACCTGCCGGTGCCGATCGTGGTCACCCAGCACATGCCGCCGGTGTTCACCAAGATGTTCGCCGAGCGCCTCGACCGCAGCACGCCGCTGCGGGTGGTCGAGGCCGCCGACGGCATGGAACTGACTCCCGGCACGGTCTACATCGCCCCGGGCGACAAGCATCTGGTGTTGCAGCGCCGCAACACCTCGACGCTGATCCAGCTCAGTGGCGCGCCGCCGGAGAACTCGTGCCGCCCGGCGGTCGACGTGATGTTCCGTTCGGTTGCCGCGCTCTTCGGGGCCTCGGCGTTCGCCACGGTGCTGACCGGTATGGGATATGACGGACGAGGTGGTTCAAAGGTGCTGCGTGAGGCTGGTGCCGAGATCATGGCGCAGGACGAGGCCAGTTCCGTGGTGTGGGGCATGCCCGGCGCCGTGGTCGGCGCCGGCCTCGCCGACGCGATTCTGCCCCTGGACCGGATCGCCCCCGCGCTGATCCAGCGGGTCCAGACGGGCCGCGTCTCCCGGCCGACGGCGGTGAGCCGGTGACTCTCTCCGCATCCGACTTCGCGTTCGTCTCGGCCATGGTCCGGCGGGAGGCGGCGATCGTGCTGGCACCCGGCAAGGAGTACCTGGTCGAGGCGCGCCTCATCCCGGTGGCCCGGCAGGTGGGCGCGGAAAGCGTCGCCGCCTTTCTGGCGAACTTGCAGCGCCGCCCCAACCCCGCGGACCAGCGGCGGATCATCGACGCGCTGACCACCAACGAGACCTCGTGGTTCCGCGACCGCGAGCCGTTCACGGCGATGACCGACGTGGTGCTGCCGGAACTGGTGCGCACCCGGGCGTCGACCCGCAAGGTACGGATCTGGTCGGCGGCCAGCTCCAGCGGCCAGGAGGCGTACAGCCTGGCGATCACGCTTCAGGAGAACCTGCCGGCCGGCTGGTCGTACGAGATCATGGGCAGCGACATCTCCACCGAGATGATCAAGCGGGCCGAGGCGGCCGAGTACAGCCAGGTCGAGGTCAACCGCGGGCTGCCCGCCAGCCAGCTGGTCCAGTACTTCGAGCGGGCGGGCGCGCACTGGCGGGTCACGCCCGGCCTGCGGCGCAATGTCTCGTTCAAGCTGATGAACCTGACCGCGCCGCTGCCGTCGATGCCGCCGTTCGACGTGATCTTTCTTAGGAATGTGCTCATCTATTTCGACGTCGCGACGAAGAAGTCTGTGTTGCGCAACGTCGCCCGGCTGTTGCGACCGGACGGCTGGCTGTTCCTCGGAGCGGCCGAGACGACCATCGGAATCGACGAAAACTATGAACGGGTAGCGGCCGGCCGGACCTCTGCCTATCGAGTGCGGAGCGCGGTGCCAGCCGGCGCCGTCAGGAAGGGGTGAGCCGCGGTGCGAGCCATGGTGATCGACGACTCCCGCGCGATGCGCATGATTCTCAAGCGCATCGTCGCCAAACTGAATTTCGAGGCGATCGAGGCGGGGGACGGCCAGGAGGCCCTCGACCTGCTCGCCACGATGACCGAGGTGCCGGAGCTGGCCCTCATCGACTGGAACATGCCCAACATGAACGGGCTCGAGTTCGTGACCAAGGTCCGTGCCGAACCGCGTCTGCGTGAGATGACGCTGGTAATGGTCACGACGGAGAGTGAACAGAGCCAGATCGTCCGCGCACTAGCCGCAGGAGCACACGAGTATGTGATCAAGCCCTTCACGGAGGGCGCAATGATCGAAAAGCTGGCCCTGCTGGGCCTAGTCCCGACCGGAGCGAACTCATGAGTCGAGAAAACCTTGTAGGCGAGGACGACCTCGCCGAGATGGTGGAGCAGGTCTGGGTCTCCTATCTCGATCCCGAGGGAATCAGCCCGCTGGTTCTCAACGGTGACGCGACGCAGCTGTCGGAGGTGCACTCGACGGTGTCCATCACCGGCACCTGGCACGGACATCTCGTCTACGCGTCGTCGCGCAAGGCCGCCGAGAAGGCCGCTGCCGCGTTCCTGGCCATGGAGCCGGAAGAGGTCAGCCAGGACGACCTGTCGGACGTGCTCGGCGAGCTGGCGAACATCGTCGGCGGCAACGTCAAGGCGATGCTGCCGGCCGGGTGCTACCTGTCCCTGCCCACGGTGGTGCTGGCGCCGGACACGGCGTCGTACTACCCGGCGGCCGAGCGGATCACCGGCCTCTACGGCGTCTGGGACGGCGAGCCGGTTTCGATCTCGATGTGGCAGAGCGTGAAGCAGGAGGCGAGCGCATGAAGATCCTGATCGCTGACGACAGCCGGGTCATGCGGCAGATCGTGACCCGCACGCTGCGGCAGGCGGGCTTCGGGGATCACGACCTGGTGGAGGCCGCCGACGGTCAGGAGGCCGTCGACAAGACGGTCGCCGAGAAGCCGGACCTGGTCATCTCCGACTGGAACATGCCGGAGCTGACCGGTATCGAGGTGCTGCGCAAGCTGCGGGCGTCGGGCAACGAGGTGAAGTTCGGCTTCGTCACGTCGGAGTCCACGCCGGAGATGCAGCAGGCGGCGGAGGCCGCAGGCGCGGCGTTCTTCATCGTCAAGCCCTTCACCGCCGAACGTTTTGACGAGGTCTTCTCACCTATTTTGGGATGATATAGCTATGTCTGACACCTCGGTTATCCCCGCCTCCATCGCCGTCCGCAATCTCTTCGAGGATCTGCTCGGCCGGGACGTCAACGTCGCCTCGGGCGACCCGATGACCGCGGAGGATCTGCCCACCGGCGTGATCGCCCTGTATACGGATACCTCCCAGCAGCTGTACGCGGTACTCGGCCTACAGCTACCGCTGGCGGCCAACGCGGGAGCCGCCCTCGGCCTGCTCCCCGTCGGTGCCGCCGAGGACAGCATCGAGGAGGGGAAGCTCTTCCCGAACCTGGCCGAGAACGTCTTCGAGCTCTGCAACGTGCTGACCAGCCTGCTCAACCGGGAGGGCGCACCGCACATCAAGCTCTACCAGGTGATCTACCCGGGCATGGACCTGCCGAACGACGCGCGCGCACACCTGCTCGCACTCGGGAAGCGACTCGACCTCACCGTCGAGGTCGCCCGCTACGGCAAGGGCAAGCTCTCGCTCTCGCTGGTCTGACACGCCGCCGGCCCTGGCGCCCCGCTGAGATTCCGCGGGGCGCTTGCTGTGCCCTGCGGTCCGGGGCCGGTTCGCTGGGGCAGGATCGCCGTCGGCCGGTAGGCGAGGTCGTCGCCGCGCCGCAGGCGGTTCGCCGCCCGGCTCAGGCCGCGGCGGGCCGGGACGAACCGCTGCGGCGCCGCCGTCAGGCCGTACCGCAGCAGCGCCGCCGGTGCCGGGCGGCCCGTGCCGGACAGGTCGTAGCCGCAGGCCTCCAGGCGGGATCCGAGTGCGGCCTCGCAGAGCGCGATCTCCTCGGAGGTCAGCCGCGTCTGCCAGCTCTGTATCCGCTGCGTCGTCACCGGCGCGTGCGTACGCGCATGCCAGGTCTTGAAGGACGGCACCGCGACATCCGCGACGGCCGAGGGCTCCGCCATCGCCGGGTCGTACTGTTCGCCGAGGTAGGCGCACATCTTGGCGAGGCCGGCGTGCGGGTCCGCGACCAGGTCCTCGTAGCGCACCTCGTGCCACTGCGTGGGGCCGAGGCGCCGGGCGGCCCGGCGGGCGTCGTCAACGGCCCGGGACCACGCCGCGACGGTCGCGTAGATGTCCTTGCGGTGCCAGGACATCTCCTTCAGCGAGGCGACGCAGTCCCGCCCGTCCCGGACGATGTTGATGAACTGTGCGTCCGGGAAGAGCCGCAGCAGGATGTCGACGTTGTTCAGGTACGCCGGGCGTTTGTCACCCCACCGCGGCTTTCCGAAGCGGGCCGCGTACCGCTGGAAGACCGTGCCCAGCGCGGAGCCGAGCGTGCCCGGGCCGGCCGTGATCCGCTCGGCGATGTCCTCCGCGGGAAGTCCCAGGTCGCAGAAGCGGGTCTCGCGCCGGTGGATGATCCAGTGGGCCAGTGCGCGCCGGTTGGCGGCCTCGGAGAGGTCGCCGAAGATCCGCCGTTCCCAGTACGCGGCGAGCGTGAACCGCGTCTCGGGCGGAATCGCGATCCGCGGGTGGGCGTGCAGCATGAGCTGGAGCATCGTCGTGCCCGACCGCGGGCAACCGACCACGATGATCGGACGATCAGTGGTCACCGTTCACCTCCGGTGGGCAGCCGCACACCAGAGGTAACATATAGCACTAAACGGAAACTATTAACGAACTGTCAACGTATGTCGCTGAACCGGATATATCAGGACGAGGGGTCGGGCTCCGGCTCCGCCGGGGTGGGCGACGTCGGTGTGCCCGGCTCCTCCGTCCTGCCGTATCCGGCCGTGACGAAGCGCAGCCCGGCGAGCAGGACCGCGGCGATCGGCACGGCGATGAGGAAGCGGATCAGCACCTGGCTGATGTCGATCTCGTCGGTGACGTAGCGGTACAGCGCCGGTGCGCTCATGAGCAGCGCGAAGAGCAGAACGGAGGGCCGGATCACGGTTACCGGCCCCGGGCCGGCCGCCGCGGAAGGGCGGGCATCGGGACCACGTCCGAGGCGATCCGCGCGCACAGCATCGCGGCCCAGGCGTGCGGGGTGGCGGGCTTGCCGTCCAGCGAGACGACCGGCCGCTCCAGGCCGAGCACGGTGGCCGGGTCCGAGGTGAGGTCGAGGCTGTGCACCACGAGCGCCTCGACGTCGCCGAGCATCCGCAGGTGCCGGGCCGTGTCCGTGGTCTTGCGCGTCGCGTCGACCACCGCCCAGACGGCGGTGGCGCCGAGCGCCTCGCACATGTCGCTGACCCAGATCGGGTCGGTACCGCCGACCTTCGCGTCGACCACCACGATCCAGGCGTGGTCGGCGTTCTGTAGCCGCTCCGCCCTGGTCGCGGCGGCCGGCGGATCGCCGAGCACCTTCGACGAGTGCAGGCCGGTTCCGGCCGCGGTCGGCCCGCCGAGCAGCAGGTGCGCCTGGTCGATGCCGGCCTGCTCGCAGAGCTTGCGGCCGAGCGGTAGCGCGTGGTCCAGGTCGCCGCAGAGCACCAGGATCTCGCCCGGCGCGTCCGGAACGCCCGGCGCGGCGGGGCGCGAGGCCAGCACGCCGAGCACGCCCGAGTAGGTGTCGCCGCCGACGATCTGCGCGACCATCTCCTCCGGCATGCCCACCATCATGAGGTTGCGCTGCACCGGATCGGGGTGCATGGGCCGCAGCATGGCCGGCGGCTGCGGCGTGGTTCCCGGCCCGCCGAGACCCAGGCCGGCAAGCGTCTCGGCCAGGTCGGCCGCGGTCGTCGCGGCCGGTACCGGCGCGAGGCCGTAAGCCGCGGCCGCCGTGCGCGACACCGGGTTCGGCCCGGGCCGGCCCGCGGCGGCGGCAGCGGCGGGATCCCCACTCACGTTCAGGCCGCCCATCAGCTCGGCGAGCGACGGTACGGGCGGCAGCGGCCGCACCCCGCCGGTGGCACCGCCGTTGACCGGCGAGCCGGTGGCCTTCGCCGGGCGGAACGGCCGCACCGTCGGGCCGTCGTCGGGTTGTTCCGCCTGGGCGGCGTGCGGCCGGGGCCGGGACCACGCGGGGTCCTCCGCCTTGTCGAGGCCGGCCATCAGCTCGGCGAAGGCGGCCCCCGGGTCGGTGACCTCCCGTCCGCCCTCGCGGACCGGCCGGCCGACGGCGGAGGCGGCGTCGCCCATGCCGGCGTCGCGACCCGTCCGGCGGTCGTCGTCCGGCGCTATCCGGTCGCCGGACTCGGCCTGGGCCAGCAGCTGCTCCAGCGACTGTGGCTCCTCGGCCGGCGCCGGCCGGCTCGGCGGCGGTTCGCCGCGTTCATCGGCGTCCGGCACCTCGACCGACAGCTCGTAGCGCTGTTTGGCGAAGAAGCCGCCGAAGCCACCGGTACGGACCTTGTCGGCCGAGATGATCCGGACGGAGGAGCCGTACTCATCGCGCACCTGGGCCAGCAACGGCTCGATCGCCGGCCCCTCAAGCAGTACCCGCGTAGGCACCGTTCACCACCCCCATGGTCTCGATCTGTGCGGAAGAACCAGAGATCTCGGAATAGGACAGCACCTGCACGCGGCGGGAACCTGCGCGCAGGAGACGCATCATCGGCAGCCGTAGCTGCGGTGAGCAGGCCAGCACCGGGGTGATGCCCTGCTGTTCGGCGGCCTCGACGAGCCGGCCGGCCTCGGTGACCATCGCCTCGGCGCGCATGCCGTCGATCGCCATGAACGCACCGGTCTCGCTCGGCCGCAGCGATTCGAGCAGTCCCTGCTCGAGCATCGGGTCGAGGGTGATGACGGTCAGCCGGCCGCCGGTCGCGTACTGGGCGGCGATGGCCGGGCCCAGCGCCGCGCGGGCCGCCTCGACGAGGCCGTCGTGGTCGACGGAGACCTTGGCGCGCAGCGACAGCGACTCGAAGATCCGGACCAGGTCGCGGATCGGTACGCCCTCGTCCAGCAGCGCCTGGAGCACCCGCTGGATCTGGCCGAGGCTCAGCAACGTCGGGGTCAGCTCCTCGACCACGACCGGGTGGGTGCGCTTGACCATCTCGCTCAGCGAGCGCACGTCCTCGCGGCCGAGCAGTCGGCTGGCGTTCTGCCGGACGATCTCGGCCAGGTGCGTGATGATCACGGATGCCCGGTCGACGACCGTCGCGCCCGAGAGCTCCGCCTGGTAGTGCAGCTCCGCCGGTACCCACTTGCCGGCCAGGCCGAAGACCGGCTCGACGCCGGCCCGGCCGGGCAGCGCCTGCAACCCGTCGCCGATCGCCAGCACCGTGCCGGGCGGCGCCTGGCCGGTGCCGGCGTCGACGCCGCTGATCCGGATCGCGTACGAGGAGAGCGGCAGGTCGAGGTCGTCGCGGGTGCGCACGGGCGGCATGACCAGGCCCAGCTCGAGCGCCATCTTGCGGCGCAGCGCGCGGACCCGGTCCAGCAGGTCACCGCCGTTGGTGTCGACCAGGTCGACCAGGTCGGGGGAGAGAGCCAGCTCGAGCGGGTCGACGCGCATCTCGCCGATCAGCTGCTCGGGGGAGTCCGGCGACGGGCGTTCGACCTCGGCGACCGGCGTACCCGCGCCCTCGGGCACCGGGTCCGGTATCCGCTGGGCCACCAGCAGCACGACGGCGCCGATCACCAGGAACGGCACCGGGGGAAGGCCCGGGATGATGCACATGGCGAGCGCCGCGCCGCCGGCGATGCGCAGCGCCAGCTTGTTCTGGCTCAGCTGGGTGGTGACGGTGCTGCCCATGTCGCCGGAGGTCGCCGAGCGGGTGGTGATCAGGCCGGTCGCGACCGAGAGCAGCAGCGCCGGGATCTGGGAGACCAGGCCGTCGCCGACGGTCAGCAGGCTGTAGTGGTTCATCGCCTCGCCGGGCGACATGCCCTCCTGGAGCATCCCGATCGCGAAGCCGCCGACCAGGTTGATGACGGTGATGATGATCGCGGCGATCGCGTCGCCCTTGACGAACTTGGAGCCGCCGTCCATCGCACCGTAGAAGTCGGCCTCGGCGGCGACGTCGGCGCGGCGCTGCTTCGCCTCGGCCTCGTCGATCAGCCCGGCGTTCAGGTCGGCGTCGATCGCCATTTGCTTGCCGGGCATGGCATCGAGGGTGAAGCGCGCACCGACCTCGGCGACGCGCTCGGCGCCCTTCGTCACCACCACGATCTGCACGATGATCAGGATCATGAAGATCACCAGGCCGATGACGAGCGAGCCGCCGACCACGAAACTGCCGAACGCGTGGATGACCTTGCCGGCGTCGCCGTCGCGCAGCACCAGCCGGGTGGCGCTGATGTTGAGCGCGAGCCGGAACAGCGTGGCGACAAGCAGCAGGGCCGGGAAGATGGAGAAGTCGAGGGGCCGCTGAACGAACATGGCGATCAGCAGGATGAGCAGGGCGCCGGTGATGTTGAGCGCGATCAGCATGTCGAGCAGGAAGGTCGGCAGGGGTACGACCATCATGACGATGATGCCGATGACCCCGATGGGCACGGCGAGCTTGCTGAGGTTGCGGTTCTTCACAGCACCCCCTCCACCTGCTGATACTCCCGCAGCGATGGGTATGATGTGAGGAAATCTCCCAGATTGGGAGCATGCCGCCCTAATCCGCAGTGGCAACCGAATTGGCGGGTCAGGCGGCGGCCGCCGTCGGGTTCGGGTTGCGGTGCAGACCGGCCGCCGAGCCCCTCGCCTTGAGGCTCATCACGAACGCCAGCACCTTGGCCACCGCGCCGAAGAACTCCGCCGGGATCTCCATGCCGACCTCGACGCTCTTCTCCAGGGCACGGGCCAGCGCCACGTCCTGGACCATCGGGATCCGGTTCTCGCTGGCCAGTTCACGGATCTTCAGGGCGATCGCGCCCTGGCCCTTGGCGATCACCCGCGGCGCGCCCTTCTCGGCGTCGTAACGCAGGGCGACGGCGACGTGGGTCGGGTTCACCAGCACCACGTCGGCGGTCGGCACGTCGGCCATCTGGCGGTTGCGGGCCATGGCCATCTGCCTGGCCCGGATCTGCCCCTTGACGTGCGGGTCGCCCTCGGTGTTCTTGTTCTCCTGCTTGACCTCCTCCTTGCTCATCCGCAGCTGCTTGTTGGTGCGCCGGCGGACCACGAAGTAGTCGGCCGCGGCCATCACGATGCCGGCGACGGCCGCGGCCCGGATCAGCGACAGCACGGCGTCGTTGATCACGCCGAGCAGCGAGCCGATCTGCAACCGTCCCGCGGTCATCAGCACCGGCACGATGTCCTTCATCGTCATGTACAGGACGCCGGCCAGCACGGCGGTCTTGATCAGCGCCTTGGTGCCCTCCCAGAGCGACTGCGGCCCGAACATCCGCTTGATGCCGGGCAGCGGGTTGAGCCGGCTGAACTTCGGGACGAACAGCTTGGTGGCGACCCGGATTCCGCCCTGCGCGGCGGCCGCGGCGATGCCGACCACCATCATCGTGAGCGCGAGGGGCAGCACCGCCCAGCCGGCGCTCATCAGGCCGTCCTTGAGGATGTCGAGCGCGATCTGCGGGTCCGGGTCGGCGATGACGTCCGGGACCTTGGCCATCAGCTCGCGGGAGTGGTCCATCGCCGAACCCAGGGTCCGCGGCAGCATGATGCTGGCCGCCAGCATGCCGACCCAGGCGCCGATGTCCTGGCTGCGCCCGATCTGGCCTTCCTTCTTGGCCTTCTTCAGCTTCTGCGGTGTCGGCTGTTCGGTCTTCTCCCCGGCCACGGATCACCCCCCGCTCAGCCTGACGACCGCGACGACCGCCTGGTCGACCAGCTCGTCCAGGGCGCGGGGCAGGATCGCGATCGCCGTGCCGGACAGGGTGAGGGTCAGCAGGATCTTCGCCGGGAAGCCGAGCTGGAACGCGTTGAGCGCGGGCGCCACGCGGTTCAGCAGACCGAACGCGACATCGGTGAGGAACAGGACGGCGATCAGCGGGCCGGCGATCTGCAACGCGGCCAGGAACATCTCGCCGATGCCCTGGGTCAGCACCTTGCCGAGGGTCTCGAGGGAGAAGGTCGCGTCCAGCGGCAGCGTCTCGTACGAGTGCAGGAACCCCCGCAGGATCATCTGGTGTCCGTCGCTGGCGAAGAGCAGGGTCACCGCGAGGAGGTTGTAGAAGCGGCCGAAGATCGAGCTCTGGTTCTGCGACATCGGGTCGTACGCGGAGGCCAGGGCGAAACCGCCGAAGAGGTCCAGCAGGTCGCCGGCCGCCTGGATGGCGGCGAAGTAGAGGTAGGTGATGAAGCCGAGCGCCGCGCCGACGAAGACCTGTAGGGCCGCGCTACCGATGATCGCCGAGGTCTCGAGCGAGGGCGTGCTGGCGGTCAGGAAGGGCGCCATCGGCAGTGCCAGCCCGATCGAGAGCAGGACCTTGATCTGTGTCGGGATGAGCCGGGAGTTGAACGGCGGGCAGAGCATCAGCCAGGCCCCGCACCGGGTGGCGCCGAGCATGACCGCGAGGATCTCCGAGATTGGGACGTCCCAATTCACCCGGGCCTCATTCGTATGACCCCACCAGTGCCGTGATGATCAGCCCCCAGCCGTTGACGAGTACGAAGAGCAGGAGCTTGAACGGCAGTGCGACTGTTACCGGCGGTAACATCATCATGCCGAGGGACATCAGCGACGCGGAGACGACCATGTCGATGATGAGGAACGGGATGAAGATGACGAAGCCGATGATGAAGGCCGCCCGCAGCTCGGACAGGACGAACGCGGGGATCAGGGTGGTCGTCGGCACGTCGTCGGGGTTCGCCGGCTTCTCCTCGCCGGACACCTTGATCAGCAGTGCCAGTTCCTCGGGGCGGGTGCTCTTGAACATGAACTCGCGCAGCGGCACCATGCCGTCCTCGAACGCCTGCGACTGGGTCTTGTCGCCGTTCAGGTAGGGCTGCAGGCCCTCCTCGTTCATCTGGGTGAGCGTCGGGGTCATGATGAACAGGCTGATGAAGAGCGCCAACCCGGCCAGCACCTGGTTGGGCGGCATGCTCATCAGGCCCATCGCGTTGCGGGTGATGCCGAGGACCATGAAGATCTTGGTGAAGCACGTGCAGAGCAGCAGCACCGCCGGCGCCACCGAGAGCACGGTCAGGCCCAGCACGATCACCAGCGCGGTGGACGGCTTGCTGCCGTCGGGGTTCGTGCCGTCGATGTTGACGCTGATGCTGCCGCCGGTGGGCGACACGGTCGGCGCGACCGGGGCGGTCGGTCCCGGCGCCCTCGGCAGCTCGTACCGCACGGCGACCTGGGCCGGCTGCGGCATCGGCTGCGGCGGCGCGGCCCGCGCCGCCGCGGCCGGCACCAGCGCGGTCGCCGCGAAGAGCAGGATCAGCAGGGTACGCCGCCACATGTCAGCGCCTCGTCGTCCGGTCGCGGAGGAAGTCGAGCGTCGAGCTCCAGGTCCGCGGCGACAGGACCGACCCGTCGAGCCTGCCGCCGTGTTCGGGCGCCACCGGCAGCACCGGCAGCGCGTCCTGCTTCTGCTGCACCGGCCGCTGCTCGGCGCCGAACGCGTCCAGGTCGGTCTCGCCCAGCAGGCTCACCTGGTTGTCGGTGACACCCAGGATCAGCGCGCGGTCCGCCACCTGGACGACCGCGACCGAGGAGCTGCGGGTCAGGTGCTGCCGGTTGAGCACCGACAGGCTGCCCGACCCTCGCCGCCTCATGCCTCCGCGCCCCACGACCTTGGCCAGTCCCCAGAGCAGGCCGAAGACGACCAGCAGCGAGAAGCCGATCCGCAGGACGAGCTCGAACAAGGCCTACTCCCGTTCGCTGCCGGGAGAGACGATTTCGGTGATCCGGATTCCGAAGTTCTCATCGATGACGACGACCTCGCCGCGGGCGATCAGCCGGCCGTTGACCAGCAGGTCCGCCGGGCTGCCGGCGGCCCGGTCCAGCTCGACGATGGCGCCCGGGATGAGGGAGAGCAGTTCCCGCACGCTCATCCGGGTCCGGCCCAGCTCGGCGGAGACCTCCATCTCGACGTCGTGCAGCATGTCCAGGCCGCGGATGGTCACGGCCGCGCCCTCGCGCCGGCCGGCACCGCCGGGCGCCGTGTCGGCCGGCCACGGCGCGAGCGCCATCGCGAGCACCGCGCGGACGTCGCCGCCGTCGAGCAGCGGCACGGCGATCGCTCCGTCCTTCGCCGCGATCGCGCTCAGCGCCACCACCGGCTCCATGAGCTGCCCCGGGTCGAGGACGACCGGGCCGAACGCGCGGGCCGCGGCCTCCAGCGCCGGGCGTACGGCCGCGGTCAGGTCGAGCTCGCCGAGCGGGCTCTCCTTGAGCGCGTCCGCCAGGTCCTGCCCGACCACGACGACGACCTCGCCGGTGGCCGCGCCGCTGAACTTCGCGGTGACGGCCTGCCCGGTGGCCAGCATGTCGGCGCTCGCCGTCACGGGCGCGCCGACCTGGAGTTCCCGGCTCGTCGGCAGGACTGCCAGGGCGGCTGTTGCGGCGTTGCGGACCAGCACCAGCTGCGGCTCGGTGATCGTGGGCGCGGTCATCGGCGCTCTTCCTCCTTGGGTGACGGCACGACGAGGCAGGCGAGCCGGGCACCCTGGTTACCGGGTACTGCGTGTGCGAAAACGGTGTCGTTGACGGTGACCTCGAGCGGCACGCTGATCGGGTGCCCCAGTGGCAGCACGTCGCCGGGTCGTAGATCCACGATGTCATCGGTACGCATCTGAATGGGCTGGAATCGGACAGCTACGTCAATCGGCGCCGCGGAAAGTCCGGCCGTGAGGTTGCGGAACGAGGTGTCGCGTACTATCCGCTCGGCCGCCGTCAGCTCGATGGTCTCCTGCTGCTCGAGCACCGGCAGGATCGTGCTGAACGGCAGGCAGATGCTCGCCACGCACTCCTCGGAGCCGATCTTCACCTCGAGCGAGGCGATGACGACCGCGTCGCCGGGCTGGTGGGTGCGCAGGAACTGGGCGTTGTACTCGATCTCCCGGAGCTTCGGGGAGATGTCGACCAGGGTCTCGAAGCCGTACCGCAGCTCGCCGAGCATCCGTTCCAGCAGGCCGCGCAGCAGCGGCATCTCGACGTCGGTGAGCGGCCGCTCCGGCTGTGGGCCGCCGGGGCCGCCGAGCATGTGGTCGATCGCGGTCATCACCGCCGGGGAGGAGATCTCCATCAGCACGGTGCCGGGCAGCGGCTCGATGGAGACCACCGCGATGACCGTCGGGTTGGCGAGCGTGGCGACGTACTCGTCGTAGTTGAGCTGCTCGATCGAGACCAGGGAGACGCTGCTGACCACCCGTAGCCGGGTGGTGAACAGGGTGCCGCAGCTGCGGGCGTACGTCTCGAAGGCGATCTGTAGCGTGCGGATGTGCTCGCGGGACAGCTTGATCGGCCGGCGGAAGTCGTACGAGGTGGGGCCGGTGTTGCCGCGCCGGGACATCTTCCCGGGGGAACGGGTCGGAGACGTTGTCACGTCGTCCTCATCGGCTCGGTTGCGCAACCGCTGAGCGGGGGAGGGTGTTTTATCTCGTTTTACGAGAAATGGGCAGATCCGTGCCGGACGGACCTGCCCATCCCCGTGGTCACTGAGTGACGAAGGTGGTGAAGTAGATGCCCATCACGAGGTGCTTGTCATCCACGTTGTAGGCCTTCTCGATCTTCGCGAGGAGCTCCTCCTTGGCCGTCGCGCGGCCCTTCTCGGTCTCCAGCTCGCCGATCTTCATGCCGGTGTACTGGTCGATGGCCAGGTCGAGCGCCTCGGCGGTGTCGACCTCCTCCTCGCCGGCCTCCTTGGTCATCTGGAGCGCGAAGCCGAGCTTGAGGTAGTGCGCGTCGGACAGGTTGATGGTCATCGTGTTCTCGATCGGAACGACCACGCCCCGCTCCGGCGCCGGCTCCTCGGCCGCGGCGTTGGCGCGGCTCTGGAGGAAGAAGAACCCGCCCGCCCCCGCGCCGACGCCGAGCAGCACGACGGCGAGCACAATGATCATCAGCTTCTTCTTGGACTTCTTCGGCGCATCCGCCGCAGTGTCCTTGTCGTCCTTGCTCATCGGAACTCCTCCTGTCGTGGTCAGTTGTGCGTGGTGCCGGGCTTGCCGGTTGAATCGGTCGCGGCGGCCGCCGCCTTAGCCGCGGCCGCCTTGGCGGCCGCCGCCTGCGCGGAGGTCACCCCGGTGTGCAGCTTCGCGTCCGGGCCCGCGGCGGCCGGCAGCAGCGCGGCCTGCTCGGGGTTGAGCATGGTCAGTACGACGACGTCCACCCGGCGGTTCATGGTCACCGCCCGCGGGTCCTTCGGGTCGATCAGCGGCATGGTGTCCGAGAAGGCCGCGGCGCTCATCCGGCTCTTCGCCAGGCCGTGCCCGATCAGGTACCGGACCGTCGTGGACGCCCGGGCCGCGGAGAGTTCCCAGCCGCTCGGGTAGAACGTGGTCGGCGCCTTGAGCTGGTTGGTGTGGCCGTCGACCTCGATGTTGTTCGGCAGCTTGGCGAGCGTCGGCGCGATCGCGTCGAGGATCTTCTCGCCACCGGGCTGGAGATCGGCGCGGTTGCCCGCGAAGACCACCTCGTTGGTGACGACCGTGACCACCAGGCCGCGCCGGTCGATGGTGAACTTGACCTGGTTGAGCAGCTTGGCCCGGTCGAGCGCGTCGGCGATCTTGTGCTCGATCGCCTTCATGTCCTCCGCCTCCTTGGTGGCCGCCTTCGCCTGCTCCGAGGCCTTCTTGCGGTCGACGGCCCGCAGCGCACGGTCGACGGCCGAGCGCTGCTCCTTGGTCATGCCGGCCGTGCCGCTCTCGCCGTTGCCCGGGTTGGTGCTGCCCGGGTCGATGGGCACGATGTCGGTGGTCTGACTGGCGCCGTCGAGGTTCGAGACGTTGCCGGTGATCGCCACGTTCTGCGAGCCGAAGCCCTGCGAGAGGCTGGTGGCCAGCTCGGAGAACTTCTTCTGGTCGACGCTGCTCATCGAGTACAGCACCACGAACAGGACGAACAGCAGCGTGAGCATGTCGGCGTACGACACGAGCCAGCGCTCGTGATTGACGTGCTCCTCGTGCTCCTCGTGCCGGACCTTCTTCCGGCGCGTCCCGCCTCCCGCGCTCACGGCTACGCGGCCTTCTTGTTCGAGGCGGCGGCCTCGGCGGCCCGGGCGGCGTCCGGCGGCAGCAGGCTACGGAGCTTCTGCGCGACCAGTCGCGGGTTCGAGCCGGCCTGAATCGCGAGCACGCCGTCGATGACCAGCTCCATCTCCTCGGCCTCGAGGTTGGAGAGGCGGTCCAGGCGGGCCGCGAGCGGCAGCCAGATCAGGTTGGCGGAGAGCACGCCCCAGAGCGTCGCGACGAACGCCGCGGCGATGGAGTGGCCGAGCGTCTCCGGCTTGTTGAGGTTCTCGAGCACGTGCACCAGGCCCATGACCGTGCCGATGATGCCGATGGTCGGCGCGTAGCCGCCCATGTTCTCGAAGAACTTCTTGCCGGCCTTGTCGGCCTTCTTCTTGGCGGAGACCTCCGCGTGGAGGATGTCGTGCAGCTCCTCCGGGTCGGTGCCGTCGATGGCCAGCTGGAGGCCGCGCTTCAGGAACGGGTGCTCAACCGTCTTGACCGCGTCCTCGAGGGCCAGCAGGCCCTCGCGGCGGGCACGCTCGGCGAGCTTGACGACGTCCTCGACCAGCTTGTTCGGCGGCGTCACCTTGGCCAGGAACGCCTTCTGGAACAGCTTGCCGACGCCCATCGCGTCCTTGAGCACCCCGCCGGCCATGCCCGCGGCGAACGCGCCGCCGAAGACGAGCAGCATCGACGGGATCAGGATGATGGAGGTCGGGCTGCCGCCCTCCCAGATCTGGACGACGAAAACGATGATCAACGCGGCGACTACGCCAATGATGGCTGCGAGGTCCATCAGCGGTCCTTCCTGTGGAGCTGCAGCACGTTGGCAGCGGCCTGGTCGTCGTTGTCAGCGGTTCCGTTGTCGGCGGTACCGTTGCCGGCCAGCAGGGCGGGCTCGGACTCGATGCGGCTCGCCTGTGCGATCAGCGAGGCGCGGTAGTGGCGCACCGAGTCGATGAACTCGGGCACGGACTCGGCGATGACGTACTTGGTGCCGTCCACCAGCGTGATGACCGTGTCGGGCGTGCAGTCCGCTCGCTCAACCAGGTCCGGGTTGAGTGCGAACACGGCGCCGTTGAGGCGGGTTACGAGGATCAAGACATCCGTCCTTGGGGCATCATCTGGCTGGTGGAGCCGTCCGTGGCCTGTCCTATGTCATTTCGGCCCTGCGCCGGTTGCCGATGAGCGTGACTCGGTCGCATTACGGGTGCGACGCGGCCCGGACACGGCGAAGCCGGGGCGGGCTGTCAGGCCCGTCCCGGCTTCACACCGGCGTTATCGACTACTAGCGCTTGAGGTTGACGAGTTCCTGGAGGATCTCGTCAGAGGTGGTGATGATCCGGCTGTTGGCCTGGAAGCCGCGCTGGGCGATGACCAGGTTGGTGAACTCCTGGGCGAGGTCGACGTTCGACATCTCCAGCGCGCCGTTGGTGATCAGGCCGAGGCCCGCGGTGCCGGCCGAGCCGATCTGGGCCAGGCCCGAGTTCACGGTGCTGCGGAACATCGAGTCACCGATCTTCTCGAGACCGTTGACGTTGTTGAAGTTCGCCAGCGCGAGCTGACCGAGGGTCTGCTTGAGGCCGTTGCTGAAGATACCGACGATCTGACCGGTGTTCGACACCGTGTACGAGCTCAGGATGCCGGCCGCGGAGCCGTCCGACGCGCTGACCCGGGCCTCGGTGCCGCCGCTGTAGCAGGTGAGGTCGTGCACGTCGACGGTGTAGCCGCCCAAGGTGAGCGTGGTGGCCGGGACGCCCGGGTTGGCCGTGTCCTGAGGCTTGCCGCCGGGGAAGACCAGCGTCACGGTGTTGCCGAGGTCGTCGGTCATCGTCCACTCCGGATCAGTCGGCACGGACGGGTCGCCCTTGACGCTCATCTGAAGGGTGACGTTCACGGTCTTGGAGGCGCCGCTCGCGTCGATCACCGGAATCGGGATGACCTTGGCAGAGGTCGCATCGGCCGCGGCCTCGTAGGAGAGGTTGCCGGTCAGCGTGAAGTTCTTGGTCTGGGTCGGCGCGAGGCTGATGCCGATCGGCAGCTTGATGTCGCCGGGCGCACCGGCGGTGTTGACCATGCCGTTGGTGTCGGCGCTCCAGCCCTGGACGATCTGGCCGTTCGGGGTGGTCAGCGAGCCGTTGGCGTCGAAGGTGAACGAGCCGGCGCGGGTGTAGACGGACTCGTTGCCGCTCTTGACGACGAAGAAGCCATCACCCTGGATCATCATGTCGCCGGCCTTGCCGGTGGTCTGCGCGGCGCCCTGGCTGAAGTTCGCGTTGACGCTCGCCGTGCGCACACCGAGGCCGACCTGGGCCGGGTTGGTGCCGCCAGAGCCGTTCTGGGGAGCGCCGGCCGCGTTGACCATCTGCGAGAGCGTGTCCTGGAACACCGTCTGGCTCGACTTGTAACCGGTGGTGTTCACGTTCGCGATGTTGTTGCCGGTGACGTCCATCATCTGCTGGTGAGCCCGCAGGCCGCTGATGCCGGAGAAAAGTGAACGCAGCATAGAGTCAGTTGTCCTTCGTGGTAAGCGGGATCATCGGATGTGGTGAGGCGGGTCGGTTCAGGTGGTCTTGACCGGCGCCGCCGGCGGGGTTTGCTGAACTTCCGTGACCCTGGACAGCTGCACATCCATGTTCCCGACCACGAGGATCGGTTCGCTGTCTCCGTTGAGCTTCGTCTTGGTGACGACGCCCGTCTTTGTCATGCCGTACTCGTCCTGGTACGTGACCGTGGTGCCGACCAGCGAGCTCGCGCCGATCAGCTGCTGCGCCTGCAACATGTCCGCGATCTGCCCGAGTTTCTCGACCTGGGTGAACTGCGCGGTCTGCGCGAGGAACTGCGTCGAGTCGGCCGGGTTGCTGGGGTCCTGGTACTTGAGCTGAGCCACCAGCAGCTTCAGGAAGGTGTCCTGGTCGGCGACGGACTTGCTGCCGCCGTCGGTGGTGGTCTTGTTCGTGTACATCGAGGTCGGGGTCTTGCCCGCGACATCGAAGTCCCGGCTGACGAATCCGCCGATCGGTGACGTCATCTGACAAGTCCTCCTGGTTTAGGTCGGTTGCCCTCGCACTTCAGGTTCGGCCGCTCCGCCGGTTCGCTTAGTTGCGGTTCGGGTGCTTACGCCTGAACATCGAGGCGGCCGTCTCCGGTGCTCACCGGGTGGCTCGGCGCCGCGTGAGCGGGTGGCTCGGACCCGCCGCCCGCCGCCCGGTTCCCGGCGTGTGCTCCGCCCCGCTCGCCCATGAAGGCGAACTGCTGGCGCGCCTGATCCTGCTGAGCACCCTGACGCAGGTCGAGTGACGTGTTCGAGAAGCCGGCCTGCTGGAGTTCGCGCCGGAGGTCGTTCATCGCGTTGCGCAGCGAGTCGTGGCCCGCGTCGGTCGAGCTGGAGAGCTGCACGCTGATCTCGCCGTTGCGGATCTCGGCGATGACCTGCACCGGCCCGAGGTCCGCCGGGTGCAGGTTGACGGTGAGCCGGTGCACGCCGTCGGCGTCGAGCCGCAGCGGCGTGATCCGCGCGGCGAGCTGGGTCGCGAGCGGTCCGGGCATCGGCGGCGTGGGCCTCGGGGTGTCCGCGACCGGTGCCGCCGGGGCGGCCGGAGCGGTCGTTGAGACACCGCTGACGGACGGCAGGCCGAAAGGAGCCTCGGTGCCGGGTGCCGCCGCGGGGGCGGTGAACGGCGCGAACGCGGCCGATCCCTGCCCGCCGGAGCCCTGCCCGGTCGGCTGCCCGTCGCCGCCCGTGCCGCCGCCGGTGGTCGCGGCCCGGTTGTCGCCGGTGGCAGCGGTAGCGGCGGTGGCCGGCCGGTCGCCGGCGGGCTGAGCGTCCTCGGCCCGGGTGGCGGCCTGCGCGTCGGCATCCGCGGTCGCGGCGGCGGTCGCGGCGTCCGTCGTCGGCGCGGCGGTGGCCGTGGTCGCGTTGGTGTTGGTGGCGGTGTCGACGGGTGCGGTACCCGGGGCGGGAGCGGCCGGGACGGTCCCGGCGTCGTCGGCACCGGTCTGCGCCGGCGCGGCCTGGTTCTGCACGGTCGGCGTGGTCGCGGCCTGCGGGGCTGCTTCCTGCCCGGGGTTCGGTGCCGTTGCGGCCGGTGCGGGTGCGCTCACCTCGCCGGTCTGGGTCGCGGTCGGGGTCGTGGCTGCGGCCGGGGTGGGCGTGGTCGGTGCGGGTGCGGTCGCCCCGCCGGTGACGGTGGCCGCCTGCGGGTCCGCCCCGCTCAACTCGGCCGGCCCGGTACCGGTGCCGGTGCCGGTGGTGGGCGTGGCAGGTGCGGTAGCCGTCGCGGGTGTGGCCGGTGATGCGGTGGCCACGCCGGTGGCGACGGTGGTGGCCGGGGTGGCCGGTGTGTCCGTCTGGGTCGGCTCTGCCTGGGTCGGCTCCGCCTGGGTCGGCGCGGCCTGCGCGGTCGCGGTGGCGGTGGTGGGCGTGGCAGGCGCGGTCGCGGTCACGGGCGTGGCGGGTGTGGCCGGTGTGGCCAATGTGGTCGGTGTGATCGCCGTCGTCGAGGCAGCGCCGGTCGGCGTGGTCTCGACGCCCTGCGTGATCACGGCGGTCGCGGCGAAGGCGGCCTGGAACGCCAGCCCGGCGATCGGCGCGCTCGCGGCGGCGAGGGTCTCCTCCGCGGCCGGAACCGCGGCGGCGGCGTCGTCGTCGGTGACGGGCCGGGCGTCCGCCGCAGCCGTTTCGTCGGACACGCCGCTCGCCGGCCGCCCGTCGTCGCTCGGCCGGACTTCCGCGCGCGGGGCGTCGGTGCGCTGGTCCGCGCCCTGTGCCTGAGACATCCGGTCCGCCGCGGCCTGGTCCTGTGCGGCCTCGTCCCGGGCCGCCCGGTTCTCGGCGGTGCGCCGCAGCCGGGCGTCGGCGGCCCGGTTCTCCGCCTGTCCCCGGTCGAGACGCCCCTGCGCGGCACGGTACGCGGCGGCCCGCTCGGCGACCGAACGGTCGAGCGCGGCGCGGCCCTGATCGGCCCGGTCGTCAGCGCGGCCCTGATCGGCCCGGTCGTCGGCCCTGCGGTCCTGCGCGGCCCGCTCCCTTGCCTGCTCGGCCGGGCGCTCCAGCTCGGCGGAGAGCGCCGAGCCGAAGGCCTCGGCGCCGTCGGTCGCCCGCGCGTCCGGGCGGCGCCCGGAGTCGATGGTCGGCCTGCCAGGCCCGGTCACGGAGCTCGTCATACGATGGTTCCCCTCGTGTGTGCGGTGCTCAGCCGAGCGCGGCCAAGGCCTTCTGGACCTTGGGC
Organism: Amorphoplanes digitatis; assembly: GCF_014205335.1. Lineage (NCBI taxonomy): Bacteria > Bacillati > Actinomycetota > Actinomycetes > Micromonosporales > Micromonosporaceae > Actinoplanes > Actinoplanes digitatis. The sequence continues at coordinate 223,690 of NZ_JACHNH010000001.1, forward strand.
ACGTATGCCTGTGTCTCGGAGAACGGCGGGATGCCGCCGTACTTGTGCACGCTGCCGCCGCCCGCGTTGTACGCGGCCAGCGCCAGCGGGAGCGACTTGAACTCCTTGAGATGGCTGGAGAGCAGCTTCGCCGCGCCGTTGATGGCCTGCCGCGGATCGAACGAGTTGTCGACGCCGAGGCCCCGGGCGGTACCCGGCATGAGCTGCATCAGGCCCTGCGCGCCGGCCGGGCTCACGGCCTTCGGGTTGTAGCCCGATTCGACCTTCGCGACGGCGGCCAGCAGCTTCGGCGACACGTTGTACTTCGCGCCGGCCGCGAGGAACATGTCCGCGTACGGGACGCCGGCCAGCGAGGCGGAGTTCTGGAGGCTGGCGGGGCGCACGGCACCGGCGGCGTCGACGCCGGCCGCGGCCTCGGTGCCGACGACGCGACGGATGTGCGTCGGCGTCTCGTAGACCGACTGGATCTTGACGTGGTCGCCGGGCTTCGGCGCCGCGATCATCTTGTTGTCGCCCAGGTAGATGGCGACGTGGTCGACGGGCGAGTCGAAGGCGAGGATGTCACCGGGCCGGGCGTCCTTCAGGCTGTCGACCTTGGTGCCGGCCTTCGCCTGCTCCGCGGCGGTGCGCGGCAGGTCGATACCCAGATCCTTGTACGCCCGCTGCACCAGCGCCGAGCAGTCCAGCCCCTTGGCCGGATCGGTGCCGCCGAAGACGTACGGGGTGCCGAGGTACTTCTTGGCGGCGTCGACCACCGCCTGACCCGTCACCCCGGTGCCGCCGGTGTTGCCGATCTTGCCGCCGGCCTCGTTGAGGGCGCTGGCGAACGCGGTGCCGTTGGTGGGGGGCACGATCCCGAGCTGGGTCCTGAGCTCGGTGATGCGGGACATGACGCCCTGAACACCCATCATGCGCGGCCCCCGGTGATCTCGTCGGTGGTGCTTTCGTCATCGAGTTCGGCGTGACCGGCGTTGCGCTTAGCGGCGAGCGCGAGCATGGACCGGGAGGCGTCGATCGACTGGCGCGCGTCGCCCAGGTTGACGACCGTGCGCTGCGCCGCGACGGCGCCGGCGGTCCGGCGGGCGGCGTCCTCGCGGTCCGAGGCGGTGCCGTTGCCGTGCCGGAGCGCGTTGGCGCGCTGCTCGCTGGACGCGTCGACGCCGCGGGCGGCGTTGCGGGCCTTCGCCGTCACCGCCATCTCGTCGAGGTTGTTCTGCTCGGTGCGCAGGTCGTGTGCGCGGACCGCCTCGGCGTGCCGCTCGGCCATCGACTCCACCGCCCGGCGCCGCTTCGCCGCGTCGGCGAGCACGAGCTGCTTCTCCAGGGCCGCCGCCTCGGCGTCGGCCACCATCCGGTGCGCGCCGGAGAGGGTCGCCGCCATCGACTGCCGGGCGACCAGGGAGGCGACCATGGCCCGCGCGGTGCCCTCGTCGGGCGCGTCCGCGCCGGCCAGGTCCAGCTGGCGGCGCTTGACCAGCGCCTGCGCGTGGACGATCTCCTGGCGGGACTGGAGGACGGCGCCGCGGGCGGCGTCCTCCTGAGCCTTGCGGGCGCGCAGCACTGGACCGAGCCGGAACAGGCGATTCACAGGACCTCCCGAGGACCTAGACGTGGCTGCCTCACCAAGTCCGGTCGGCCCGGTCCGGGAACGGCTTAGCGCCTGCACCCGACCTGCACCCGTGCGGTTTGTCAGGTCGCGGCGGCGATGAGCTGCCGCAGGTCGTGCCAGGCGTCGGCGGCGACGACCTTCTCGTCCAGTCCCTGGCGCAGGAACGCGGTGATCTGCGGCCAGAGCGCGGTGGCGCGGTCGGCGTCCGGGTTGGTGCCGGACACGTAGGCGCCGATCTCGACCAGTTCGCGCACGTCGCGGTGCGCGGCCATCATCCGGCGCAGCTCGGTGGCGTCGCTGCGCTGCTCGGGGCTGGTGATGCGGTTGGCGACCCGGGAGATCGAGTCGAGGGCCTGGACGCTGGGGAAGTGTCCCGCGGTGGCCAGCTTGCGGTCGAGCACGATGTGCCCGTCGAGGATCGAGCGGGCCGCGTCGGCGATCGGCTCGTTGTGGTCGTCGCCCTCGACCAGCACGGTGTAGAGGCCGGTGATGCTGCCCCGTGCGCCGGGACCGGCCCGTTCCAGCAGCGACGCGAGCATCGCGAAGACCGACGGGGGATAGCCGCGGGTGGCCGGCGGCTCGCCGACCGACAGGCCGACCTCGCGCTGCGCCATCGCCGCGCGGGTGACGCTGTCCATCATCAGCAGCACGTCGCCGCCCTCGTCGCGGAAGTACTCCGCGATCCGGGTGGCGACCGAGCCGGCCCGGAGCCGTACCAGCGGCGGGGTGTCCGAGGTCGCGATGACCACCACCGAACGGGCCAGGCCCTCGGGGCCGAGGTCGTGCTCGATGAACTCGCGCACCTCGCGGCCGCGCTCGCCGACCAGGGCGACGACGTTGAGCTCCGCGGTGGTGCCCCTGGTGATCATCGACATCAGGGTGGACTTGCCGACGCCGGAGCCGGCGAAGATGCCGATACGCTGCCCGCGCCCGCACGGCACGAGCGTGTCCAGCACCCGTACCCCCAGCGGCATCGGCGCGTCGACAAGCTGGCGCTCCATCGCCGAGGGCGGGGCGGCGTCGATGCCGACAAGCTCACCCCGCAGCGGCGGGCCGCCGTCCATCGGACGGCCCAGGCCGTCCAGGATGCGGCCGCGCAGGTCCGGGCCGACGGCGACGCGCAGCGGGCCGCCGGTCGAGACCACTGGGCTGCCGGTGCTCATGCCCGCGATGGGGCCGAGCGGCAGGCAGGACAGGCGTTCGCCGTCGATCGCGGCGACCTCCGCGAGCACGGCGTCGGCGCCCTCGCCGATCTGCAACAGCTCTCCGACCCGCGCGTCCAGCCCGCTGACGGTGACCCGGAGGCCGACCGCGCCGGTGACCTTGCCCCGGCTGAGCGGACGCGCCGCGCTCACGGCGGCGTCGATGCGGTTTCGGAAGACGTCGGTCACAGTCTCAGGGCCTCCCGGGCGCGCTCCACGGCGGTGGCGATGGTGGCGTCGACGGTCGTGGTGCCGGTCTCGGCCACCGCGTCGCCGGGGCTCAGCGCCGGGTCGGGCCGCAGGTGCACCGGCCGACCCTCGTAGTTGTAGTCGGCGTCGGTTGCGGTACCGGTCAGATTGAGAAAGTCGTCCGGATGCAGGCTCACGACGATCCGGCCCTGCTCGGGCGCGGTGTTCATGACCCGGCGCAGCGCCGCGACGGCCCGCCCCTCCGGATCGTCCATGGCCCGCCCGACGATCGCCTCCGCCAGTTCGAAGGCGTGCGCCAGCACGGCGTCCTCCAGGTCGTGCAGCGTCGGCTGCATCTGGTCCTCGAGGCCGGTGACGGCCCGCCCCAGTGCGTTGACGGCCTGGGCGAGAGCGGTCGCGCGGCGCTGGTCGTGCGCCTGTTCGCGGACCCGGGCCCGCTCCGCGGAGGCCTCGGCCTCGACCGCGGCGGCCCGCTGGCCCCGCGCCCAGCCCTCGGCGTACCCCGCGGTGCGCGCCTCCTGCTTCGCCCGCTCGACCGGCTCGCTGTCGGGCGGCACGCCACGCCGCAGGTCCACGCCGAACCGGGCGGCGATGGCGGCCTCGGCCACGCTCCCGCGCAGGATCGGGTCGTCAGGCGATAAGCTCATCGGCCTCGCCGCCGCGCTGGATCTCGATCTGGCCGGAGTCCTCGAGCTGGCGGATCACCGAGACGATCTTCTGCTGGGCCTCCTCGACCATCTTCACCTTGACCGGGCCCATCAGGTCCATCTCCTCGAGCAGGTTCTCCCGGCCGCGCTCGGACAGGTTGCCGGTGACCTTGTCGCGGACCGGCTCGGCGACGCCCTTGAGCGCCGTGGCGAGGTCGGCCGGCTCGACCTGGCGCAGCACCAGCTGCACCGAGCGGTCGTCGAGGCTGGTGATGTCCTCGAACATGAACATCCGCCGGCGGATCTCCTCGGCGATCTCCGGGTTGCGGGCCTCGAGGGCCTCCAGGATGAGCCGCTCGGTGGTGCGGTCGGCCCGGTTGATGATGTCGACCAGGGGGTCCAGGCCGCCGACCGTGGAGAGCTCGTCGGGCTGAAGCACCGTGGAGAGCTTGCGCTGGAGTGCCACCTCGACCTGGCGGATCACGTCCGGCGAGGTGCGGTCCATGACGGCGATGCGGTGCGCGACGTCCGACTGCACCTCGGGCGCGAGCCCGGACAGGATCGAGCTGGCCAGCGCCGAAGGGATGTGCGCCAGCACCAGCGCGATCGTCTGCGGGTGCTCGTGCTGCACGTAGGAGAGCAGTTGGCGCGGGTCGGCGTGGCTGAGGAAGTTGAACGGCATGTCCGTCATCGACGCCTGCAGCCGGTCCAGGATCAGCTGGGCCCGCTCGGCGCCCAGCGACGCCTCGAGCAGTTCGCGTGCGTACGCCATGCCGCCCGAGCCCGCGTGCTTGGTCGTCGCCATCGCGTAGAACTCGTCGATGACGTCGACGACCACCTCGGCCTCGAGCTTGCCGAGCCGGGCGATCTCCGCGGAGAGCTCCTCGACCTCGTTCTCGTTCATCGCACCGAGCACCCGGCTGGAGTGCTCCTTGCCCATGCGTACCAGCAGGATGGCGGCTTTGCGCAGGCCGGTCATCGACGTCGTGGTCAGCGCCGGTGTGGTCAACGCGTGTCCTCCTTGAACCAGGGGCGGTAGCGAGCCGGGTCAGCGTGCACTGAGCCAGCCACGCAGCAGGGTGGCCATCTCCTCGGGCTGCTCCTGAACCATCCGCTCGATCTCGCGCTGCCGCTCCTCGATGGCCTCGAAGTCGGCGTTGGCGGCCTCGATCGCCGGCGACGGGATCGCCGCGTTCAGCTCGGCCAGGCGCTGCTGCTCGAGTGCGGCCTGCATGTCCTCGAGGTGCTTGAGCTCGGCGGGTGACAGCGCCTTGCGCTTCTTGGCGCGCCGGCTGGCCCGCCAGGCCAGGAAGATCAGGAACAGCACCACAACCGCCATCGCCGCGGTCTTGATCAGCGAGGTCTGCTTCGCCGACTTCTCGGCGGCCGCGGACTGCGCCAGTGCGTCCTGCGCCGCGGTGGCGGCGCTGGTGTCGAACGGCATCGCGCTGATGGCCACGGTGTCGCCGCGGGTCGCGTCGATGCCGGCAGCGGCGCTGACCAGCGCCTGCACGTCGGCCTGGTTGACGTTGCCGGCGGTGGTGCTGTCCAGCAGCACGGCCACGTTCAGCCGCTCGATGCTGCCCGGCGCGCTCTTGCGAGCCTCGGTGGTCTTGTTGACCGCGTTGTTGCGGACGACGTCGCTCTGCTCGTACTGGCCGGTGCCGGCCGTGCTGGTCGTGCCGTTCGGCACCTGGATGTTGTCCGGGCCGAGCACGCCGCCGCTGCCGGTGCCGTTGCCGTTGTAGGCCTCGCGGCTGATGCTCTCCGAGAGCGCGGCGACGGACGGGTCCGAGGTGTACGACTCGGTGGTGGTCTCGGTCTGGTCGTAGTCCAGTTGGGCGGTGGTCGTCACCACGGCGTGGCCGGGGCCGACGACGCTGTCCAGCATGTGCTGCAACGAGGCGTTCATACGGTTCTGGAACGCGACCGTCTGCGACTCCGAGCCGCTCTCGCTGCCGGTGGCCACCGCGGCGCCGCCGCCGGTGGACAGGATCTTTCCGTCCGCGCCGGCCACGGTGACCTGCTCGGGCTCGAGGCCCTCGACGCTCGACGCGACGAGGTGCACGATCGCCTGCACCTGCTGGGTGGTGAGCGGCTCGTTCGGGCTCGACTGCACCAGCACGGAGGCGGTGGTCTTCTTCTGGTCGTCGGAGAAGACGTCCTTCTGCGGCATCACCAGGTGCACCGTGGCCGCCTCGACACCGTCGATCGACTTGATGGTGTTGGAGATCTCGCCTTCCAGCGCCCGCTGGTAGTTCGTGTGCTGCATGAAGTCGCTGGTGGTGATGCCCTGCTCGTCCAGCAGCGCGTAACCGGTGTCCGACTCGCCCGGCAGGCCCTCGCCGCTGAGCTGTAGCCGCAGGTCGTAGACCTGGTCCTGGGGGACCATGATGGTGCTGCCGCCGTTGGACAGCTCGTAGGGTGTGCCGGACTTCTGCAACGATTCGACGATCGCGCTGGCGTCCTTGCTCGACAGGTTGCTGAACAGCGCGGAGTACGACGGCTTCGATGCCCATGTGGCGAAGAAGTATCCGCCGATGAGCAGGGCGAGCACGGCGGCGATGGTGACCACCTTCTGCCCCGTGGTGAAGGACTTGAAGGTTTCGCCTACCTTGCGTACGGGCGCGGGAAGACGATCCGTCATATCAGGCCTGCATCCTCATGATCTCCTGGAAGGCTTCCACTGCCTTGTTGCGGATCGCCATGGTGAGCTGGAGCCCGAGCGCGGCCTCGGTGGAGGCCATCGTGTACTGCGCGGGGTCCTGCAGCGTGCCGTTGGCGACCTGGACCGCCAGGTCCGCGGCGTTGTTCTGCGAGGCCTGAACGTTCTCGAGACCCTTGGAGAGCATGCCGGCGAAGTCGGTGTTCGGGCCGGTGACGGCGCTGGCGGCGCTCGCGCCGGGCAGGCCGTCGATGCCGGAGACACCGCCAACACCGCCCACACCGCCCACGCCGGAAAGACCGCTGAGTGCGCTGATCGCGCCGATCGGAGAAGTCATTATCAGGCCCTCCCGAGCTGGATTGCGGCACTGTAGGACTCACGGGCTCGGTCGACGACCGAGAGATTCGCCTGGTAGGCGCGCTGCGCCATCATGAGCTGGGCCATCTGGCTGCCGAGGTCGATGTCCGGCCGGCGGACGTAGCCCTCGGTGTCGGCCATCGGGTTGTCCGGGTCGTAGGAGAGGATGCCCTCCGCGCTGCCGAGGGCGATGCCGCCCACCTGCGCGCCGTTGCCGTCCTGCGCCTCCTGGGCGATGACGTAGCGGGCCTGGAAGGCGTTCTCGGACGTCTTGCTGACGTTGTCGATGTTGGCGATGTTGTCGGAGACCGCGTCGAGCCACTTGCGGTAGACGGTCACGCCGGTGGCAGCCGTGCCGATCGCGTTGAAGGTGCTCATCTACCTCACGCCCCCTTGATCGCGTCGCGGATCAGGCTGTACTTGCCGTCGAGGGCGCGGATGGCGAGCTGGTAGCGCATCGTCGTGTCGATGTGCGACAGCGTCTCCTCGTCGAGGTTGACGTTGCTGCCGTTCAGTCGGGTCGGCTCCAGCGAGTTCTGCACGCTCGGCGTGACGGTCGAGGGCGACCGGCCGGAAGCGACGGCGCCGCTCAGTGCCTCCTCGAACTTGACCTTACGAGCCTGGTAGCCCGGGGTCTCGATATTGGCGATGTTGTTGGCGATGGCGTTCTGCCGAGCGGACAGGCCGGCCACCGCGACGCGGAGCGAGGACGATGCGACGTCGTCGAACACGGCAGTATTCCTTCCAGGGGTAGAAAGCGCGCCGGTCCGTGGCAGTTGTCAAAGAGCAGTCCTTTGCTCGTACATATCGCTTCGGCCTGCCCGGCGGTCCGCTGAGGGACAAACGGTTGCCTGTCGGTTGCACAAAAAAGCCCGGGACCTTGTGGGTCCCGGGCTCTTTGTTTCGCTGACACTGGTGGGTCAGGCGTTGCAGTCGACGTATGCCGGTATCGCCTTGCCGGCGGTGCCGACCTCGATCTTGGCCGCGTACGCCGTCTGCCGACGATTTCCGGTGATCGCCGTGCTGACCGCGTGGGCCGCGGCGATCTGGCGTGCCAGGATCCGGTCGGCGCGCGGCTTGAGGTCCAGCGGCAGCGCGCTCAGTTCGGCCGGCGGTGACCACGGATTCGCGGCGGGCAGCGCCTGCACGCGGTGCTCGTCCTCGATCAGTCGCTCGATCGTCTCGACGTCGGCCTCCAGCGCGTCGAGCGCGGCGACCCATTCCTCCCGCCAGGCGGCCATCGTGATCAGCCCGCCGCGCTGGGTGCCAGTGCCGCCTCGCGCCAGGTGTCGCGTAGCGGCTCCATCAGGTCACGGCACTGGCGCACCTTTACCGCGTCGCCCTGCACGTTGGCGTTGATCAGCTCGGTGGTCACGTAGGCGTACAGGCGGGCCAGGTCGGCGGCGCCCTCCCAGACGTTGACGTCCAGCGTGGTGTGCAGCTCCATGACGATGTCCTGTGCGTGCAGCAGGTTCTCCCGTGCCTCGGGCCGGTTGCCCGCGAGCAGGGCCTGCTCGCCGCGGGTCAGGTCCAGCACGAGGCGGTCGAGGAGCATCATCAGCAGCTTCGCCGGGGATGCCGTGGCGATGGAGTCGGCGAGGTAGCGCTCGCGCATGGCTGGTGTTGGAGAGGTCATCGACGGCTCATTTCATCAACCGAGGCTGGCCAGCTGACCGGCGAGCCAGCTGGACTGTTGCTTCATCTTGCTGAGAGCGGTCTCGAGGGTGGCGAACTGGCGCTCGAGTCCGGTCCGGCGCAGTGCCAGCCGGTCGTCCCAGTTGCTTACCTGGTCGTTGAGGTCGCTGATGCTGTCGTTGCGGCGCTGGATCAGCGCCTGGAGCGTGCCCTGCTTGGCCTTGCTCGCCGGATCGCCGGGGCGGATGACGCCCTCGGTGGCCAGCAGCGAGAGGTTCTCCAGCTTGCGGCCGAGTCCCCGGGCGACGTCGAAGTCGGCCTGGTACTTGCCCTCCGTGCCGAGGCCGCCCGGGTTGTTGACGGGGTCCTTGGAGTCGGTCTCGGTGTAGGAGTCGAAGTACCGCTGCGTCTTCTCCGGGTCCGCCGCCAACTTGGCGAGGAACGTCTCCTTGTTGAACGTGATGACGCCGTCCCGGCTCAGCGTGACGCCGATGTCGGCGAAGCTGTTGGTGACGCCGGGGTTGAGCGGATCGACGCCGGTCACGCCGCCGGAGACGCTGCTCAGCAGGTCCTGCCGGAGCGCGCGCATGGTGGAGTCGCCCGCCAGCGCGCCGGCCGCGGTGGTAGCGGTCTTGATCTTGGTTTGCATGTTGATCTCGGTCAGCGCGGAGTTCAGGCTCTCGACGAGCGACTGCACCTTGGCGGCGACGGCGTCGGCGTCGGCGGTGGTGCTGACGGTGACCGGCGCGTCGGTGGCGGACTGCTTCCGGGTGGCCGTGATGGTCAGGCCGGGCAGCACGTTGGCGAAGGTGTTGGTCGCCGAGCTGATCGTGTACGACTGCGAGACCGGGTCGCCGTTGCCGTCCAGGAGCGGGTCGCCGTTGGCGTCCACCGCGTCCTCGCCGATCCGGAGCATGGCGTCGCTGCCCTGCACGGTGGTCGACGCGGTGCCCAGGTTCAGGCCGGTGGGCAGCTTGGTGGCGTCGAACGCGGCGGCGGTGCCACTCGTCTTGGCGGTCAGCTGCAGCGTGTACTGGCCCGAGCCGATCTGCACGGCGGACGCCTTGTACATCGAGTCGGACACACCGTTGATCGCGGCGACCATCGCCTGCAGCGACTGGTCCGCCGGCGTGAGCGTCTTGGTGCTGCCGTCCTTGAGCGTGATGTCGAACGTGCTGCCGCTCAGGACCGGCGATCCGACGGCGTCGGTGGGGGAGGCGACCGTCTGGCCGGTGAAGGTCATGGTGTGTGTCGCGGCCACGGACTCGACCCGGAAGCTGACCGAGCCGGCGGAGGCGCCGACGCCGGCCGTGACGACGGCGGCGTCGGAGCTGCTCGTCGCCTTCATCGCGCCCCAGGAGGCCGGGTCGCCGAGCGCCTTCGCGGCGGACGCCAGGGCGGCCATCTTGGTGTTCACGTACTGGTACGCGGAGACCACCTTGTTCTGGGTGGTGACCTTGTTCTTGAGCGCGGTCTGCGGGAGCGCCTCGGCCTGCATCAGTTGATTGATGGTGTCCGTGGTGCTCAAACCGGAAACGAGACCGTCAACGGTCATGCCCATCGCAGCGTTCCCCCCTTCGCTGTTCGCCCGTGGTGCGGGACAGGGACGGGCGGTCGGCGATGCCGACCGCCCGTCTCTTCGGTTGTCTATTCAGTTGACTGAGCTTTTCAGCTCGGCAGATTCGCTATGCGGTTGTGAGGAACGCCGATCAGCGGAGCAGGGAAAGCACGCCCTGCTGCGACTGGTTCGCCTGCGACAGCATGGCGGTGCCGGCCTGGGACAGGATCTGCGACCGGGTGAAGGACATCATCTCCTGCGCCATGTCGGTGTCGCGGATCCGGCTCTCCGACGCGGACAGGTTCTCGACCGCGACGTTCACCGAGTTGACGGTGTGCTCGAAGCGGTTCTGGAGCGCACCGAGCGAGGCACGCTGGGTCGAGATACCGGTGATCGCGGTCTGCACCGTCGTGCTGTCGGTGATGACGGCAGCGCTGGTGTCGATCTTCTTCAGCGCCGCGGCGCCGTCGACCGTGATCGTGTCGTTGGTGTCGTAACCAACCTGGAAGGCCAGGTCAGCGTCGTTGAACAGGGTGACACCGTTGAACTTCGTGTTGTCCGCGATACGGGTGATCTCGGACTGAAGGGCGGTGAACTCACCGGCCAGCGCGGCCTGCGAGTCGGTGCCCTGGACGCCGCTCTTGTACTGCACCGAGAGGTCGTTCATGCGCTGCAGCATGCTGTGAACCTCGGTGAGCGCACCTTCAGCGGTCTGCACGACGCTGATGCCATCCTGCGCGTTGCGAGCGCCGACCTTGAGGCCGCCGATCTGGCTGCGCAGGCCCTCGCTGATGGCGAGGCCGGCCGCGTCGTCGGCCGCCCGGTTGATCCGGAAGCCAGAGGACAGCTTCTCGAGCGACTTGCCCATCTGCGTGTCCGTGACCGACAGGTTCCGGTAGGCGTTCTGGGCGGCGATGTTCTGGTTGATGCGAAGACCCATTTGAATTTCCTCCTTGAGTGGGGCCCGATTCGACTCATCCGTGAGCCGGGGTGTTACGCCATGACTATTCGGCGGGGCCCCGCCGGTGATGAGGAGAGCGCCCCGGAATTCTTGAATATTTTTTGAGGTCGCCGGCCCGCTCGCGGGATGCCTTATATATGCAACCGGGCACCGGCGCCCGCCGGCCTCCCCAATCGGCCGGAACCCCTCAGTTGCCCAGAGAACGTGCCGACCTGTCCGAGTGCAGGGGAACGGCCGCGTGAGGCCGATCCCGCCCGAGCCGATAGGGAGGAGCCGCGGGTGAGCCTGACCGACCTTTCCAGCGTGCTGTGGCGTTCGCGTGAACTGTTGGAACTGTTGCTGTTCAAGCTCGAGGAGGAGCAGCTCATCCTCGCCGCGGGCCGGAACCGCTGGTTGCCGCACGCCACCCGGGAGGTCGAGGTGGTGCTGGAGCAGATGCGGCAGACCGAGATCGCCCGCGCCGCCTACTCGCAGGATGTCGCGCTGGAGCTGGGCCTGTCGGCGGAGGCGTCGCTGGGCGAGCTGGCCGATGCGGCCCCGGCACCCTGGTCGGAACTGTTGCAGCAGCACCGCAAGGCGTTCCTGACGCTGACCTCCGAGATCAGCGGCATGGCGGGCGCCAACCGTGAGCTGCTCACCGCGGGCCAGCGGGCGACCCGCGACACGATGCTCGCGTTCGCGGGCAACGTGGAGACCTATGACCCGCAGGGCAAAACCGTATTCGGCGGCGCACGCCGTCCGAGCCTGGTAGATGAGGCGATCTGATGTCGAGTTCCTTTGGTTCCCTGAACACCGCACTGACCGGCCTTTACGCCAACCGGCGCGGGCTTGATGTCTCGGGCCAGAACATCGCGAACGCCAACACACAGGGATACTCCCGGCAGCGCGTGAACATGCAGTCGGTGGTCGGCGGGAGCTCGGCCGCCATGTACGCCCGCTCCGACGGTCTCGGCGACGGCGTCGAGGTGACGAGCGTGCAGCGGCTGCGCAACGAGTTCCTGGAGGAGCGCGGCCGCACCGAGCACGCCAGCAGCTCGTACCTGACCAACCAGGCGGCGATCTACAACTCGATCGAGGACGTCTTCGGTGAGCCGGGCGACACCGCGCTCCAGGCGCAGTTCCACGACATGTGGGGCGGCTGGGCCGACGTCGCGAACGCGCCGAACGACCCGGCGGCCCGCTCCGCGCTGTTGCAGCAGAGCGCGACGGTGGTGGACGGCCTGCACAACGCGTACGGCTCGCTGGCCTCGCACTGGAAGGACCTGCGCGGCGAGGCGGCCGCCTTCTCCGCCGAGGTCAACCAGACCGCGACGGCGATCGCCGACCTGAACAAGAGCATCGTGCTGGCCAAGGCGTCCGGCGCGACGGTCAACGAGCTGGAGGACCAGCGCGACCTGCACGTCATGCACCTGGCCGAGATGGTCGGCGCGACTGCCTCGAAGCGGCCCAACGGCGCGATGGACGTCTTCGTCGGCGGCGCCAACCTGGTCAGCGAGTTCAACACGCGCACCGTCGAGGTGAACGGTGCCGCGCGGCTCGAGGACCAGGCCGGCGACCCCGTGCAGCTGACGTGGAAGGACAACGGCACGACGGCGACCTCGGGCGGGCGGATGGGCGCGATGATCGACGCCCTCAGCACCGTCATCCCGGGCATGGCCACCAAGCTCGACGACGTGGCCAAGAAGCTCGCCGACACGGTCAACGCCGTGCACACCACGGCGTACGGCCTGGACGGGGTCGGCGGCCGGCCGTTCTTCTCCGGTGACAGCGCGAGCACCATCGCCGTCGCTCTCGACATGGACAAGCCGGAGCAGGTCGGCGCGGCACCGACCCCCGGCACCTTCGACGGGTCGGTCGCCGATCTGCTGTCGCGTACCGGCGAGCGTACCGACGGTCCGGACAAGGCCTACCAGAACATGATCGCCGATCTGGGCGTCGCCTCTCAGACCTCCGGCCGCCGTGCCGATATTCAGAGCAACATCGCCCTGCAGATCGACTCGGCCCGGGAAGCGGAGGCAGGCGTCAACCTCGACGAGGAGATGACGAACCTGCTGACGTTCCAGCGTGGGTACGAGGCGGCCTCCCGGGTCCTGACCACGATCGACTCGATGCTCGACCAGCTGATCAATCGCACCGGCCTGGTCGGAAGGTAGGTAGGACGACATGCAGTTGAGGGTCACCGAAGGCAGCATCACCACCCGGGTGCTTGCCAACCTGCAGCGCAACGTCGCCCGCAGCGCCAAGATCCAGGAGCATCTGTCCAGCGGCAAGCAGATCAACCGGCCGTCGGACTCGCCGACCGGCACGGTGTCGTCGATGCAGCTGCGCGGCGAGTCGCGGGTCAACGAGCAGTACTCCCGCAACGCCGACGACGGCCTGGGCTGGCTCGACACCGTCGACAACACGCTCACCCAGTCGCTGACCCAGCTGAACCGGGCGCGGGACCTGGCCATCCAGAGCCAGAGCGGTACCTCGACGCAGCAGTCGCGCGAGGCGCTGGCCGTGGAGATCGACAACATCCGGCAGTCGCTGATCGGCTCGGCGAACACCACGTACCTGGGCCGGCCGGTGTTCGGCGGCACCACGACGGGCAACGCGGCGTACGACAGCAGCGGCAACTATCTGGGCGACAACGGCGAGGTGCTGCGTACGGTGGGCAGCAACGCGCAGGTGCGGGTCGCCGAGGTGGGTCCGAACGTCTTCGGTACCGGCCCCGACCAGCTCTTCGCGGTGCTCGAGGGACTCTCGGCGAGCCTGCGCTCCAACGATGTGACGGCGCTGCGCGACGGTCAGGACAAGCTGGGTGACGCGAGCGCGCTCATCAAGCAGACGTTGTCGGACGTTGGTGCGCGTTACAACCGGGTGGAGAACATGCGCGAGACCGCGCTGGACCGGCTGGTGACGTTGAAGTCCCAGATCTCGGATGTCGAGGACATCGACCTGCCGCAGACGATCATGGAGATGCAGCTTCAGGAGACCGCATATCAGGCCGCGCTGTCCGCGACCGCCAAGGTTATCCAGCCGTCGCTCCTCGACTATCTGCGCTGAGTGACGTAAGGGTCGTCTGATGTCTTTGTGAACGGCCTGGTATTAGTGGTGAAGAAGGGATTGAAGGGCGGCCGCCGCCTTTCAATCCCTTCTTGCCGTGATCTGGCAAAACGCCGATTCCAGGTATTCGGAGATTCGATCCCGGTAGAGTGGGATTACGCAGACGAGGGACTTCACTGAGGGTCAAATGTTGTCTGTGGCATCGCGACTGTCCGATATCGACGATATCTCTCTGTAGCGTCGTATCAGGCCGCCTTGGCCGCCGGGGCCAGGGCGAACAGCCTTCGCTCATCGACTTCCTGAGGTGACCATGAGTACTAGCACCGCGTCCCGACTGATTGGGGCCACCATGACCGACGCCTGGCTGGACATGCCGACCATCGACATGGCCTCGCCGATGGCCGGATTCCCGGCGCACCGGCAGTTCGTGTTGGTCCGGCTGAACGAGCAGGGCCTGCTCTACGCGTTCACTTCCACCCAGGACCCGAACATCCGGTTCCTGGTGGCGCCGCCCGAGCCGTTCTTCCCGGACTACGCGCCGGAGATCGAGAACGACGTTCTCGCCGCCCTCAACACGAAGGACCCGGACCGGCTACTGGTCATGGTCGTCATCACCGCCGGGGTCGAGGAGACAACGGCCAACCTGCTCGCCCCGATCATCGTCGACCGCGACAGCCGCCGTGCCATGCAGGTCATCCTCCAGGACAGCGGCATGCCGGTCCGCGCGGTCATGCACCGCACTGCGTGACACCCGTCCGGCGCGGTCACCCGGCAACGACCGCTCTCGGCGGCTACGGTGCGTGAAGTCCTGTCCACGGATGGCGAAGGGCGGCCGCGATGCTGGTGCTGACCAGGAAAGCCGGCGAGAGCGTGATCATCGGCGATGACGTCATCGTGACCGTGCTGGAGGCACGGGGCGACCTCATCCGGATCGGGATCCAGGCTCCCCGCGATGTGCAGGTGCACCGCGAGGAGGTCTACCGGGAGCTACAGGCCGCCAACCGCGAGGCGGCGTCGCCGAACGAAGAGGCGGTACAGGCCCTGGCCGAGAGTCTCCGCCCGGCCGCGAAGCCGGACTGACGACGACGATTCGAGGATTTCGACAGGCCGGAGCCGGTTCCCGACAGGAAGCCGGCTCTCGGCCTGCTGATCGGCCAGAGGTGATGCGCGTGCCCGTATCAGTGATCGTCACCGCCGGCGGCACCACCGCCGACTTCCAGAACCTGCTGTCCGGGCTGCGGCCCACCCTCGGGCTGCGCGACGAGGTCGTCTGTGTGCTCCCACCGCAACGCCACGACCTGGCTGTCAAGGCCCGCACACAGCGCTGGCTGACGGTCGTCGACGAGACCCCGCCGGAGCACGCCGCCCGCTGGTCGGCCGGGCTGGCCGCCACCACCAACCCGGTGGTCGTGCTGCTCGACGGCGACACCGTCCTGACGCCGCACTGGCTGGAGCCGATCGCCGCGGCCTTCGACGACCCCACCGTCGTCGCCGCCGGGCCCCGGTGCCACCGCAGCCTCGGCCCGCAGCGGGTCAGGTTGCCGCCCGAGGCCGCGGCCGGCATCCCCGTCTTCAAGGCGTACGCCCGGCAGTGGCGCCAGGACCACCGCGGCCTGACCGACGTCGACCGGCTCGGCCCGGTCTGCGTCGCCGTCCGCCGCGAGGCCCTGGAGCGCGCCGGCGGGCCCACACTGGACATGCCGTACGCCGAACTGCGCGAGCAGGGCCGGCTAGTGCTCGTCGAGAGCGCGCTGATCGCCCACCTCGGCGGCAGGCAGTGCGCGCTGCGGCCGGCGCCGCCGGCGGACGCGCCGCTGCTGTCGGCGAGCCTCATCGTCAAGGACGAGGAGGCGGTGATCGCCACCTGCCTGAACGTGCTGCGCGCGGTGGCCGACGAGATCGTGGTCTACGACACCGGTTCCACCGACCGGACCCGGGAGATCGCCCGTGAGATGGGCGCCCGCGTCATCGACGGCTACTGGGACGACCACTTCGGCGACGCCCGCAACCGGTCCCTCGCACACTGCCGGGGCAGATGGGCGCTCACCGTCGACGCCGACGAGGTCGTCGGGGGCGACCCCAAGGCGCTGCGGCAGCAGCTCGAAACGGCCGGCCGTACGCTCGACGCGTTTCTGGTGCATGTGGACAGCCCGACCGGGGCCGGCAGCGTCTCGGTCTGGTCACCGCGCCTGTTCCGGGCCGCCGAATACCGTTACAGCGGCCGCCTGCACGAACAGGTCACCCACCGGATCACCGGCGAGGTTCCGCAGAACGAACGCACCGAGACGCTCTCACTGGCGCACTCCGGCTACCTCGGCGCCACCGTCGCGACAAAGGACAAGGTCCGGCGCAACCACCGGCTCGCCGCGCTTGCCAAGTCCGACGGGCCGGAGGCGCTCTACAACTTCGCCCGGGCGGAGCGCGACGCCGGCGACCCGGCCGGCGCCATCGACGCCTGCAGATCGGGTCTCGCCGCAAACCCCGAGGCCTTCATCCGGGTCGGCCTGCTCAGCATCCTGATCCGGTGCTGCGCGGAGACGGGCCGCTTCCCGGAGGCGAACGAGGCCCTCGCGGAGCTGCGCACGGCCGCCCGCGAGCAGGTGACGACCGACCAGTCGGAGATCGTCGTGCGCACCGCCGAGGGCAACCACGAGCGGGTGCTTGAGCTGCTCCGGGGCATACCCGAGAACGCCTTCAACGACCTTGGCGTCGAGGCCGGCCGCCGCAGGCTGAGGCCGTTCGAGATCATCAGCCTCAGGGCTACCGGCCGGCCGGCCGAGGCGGCCGAGCTGCTGCGGGCCGAGCTGCGCGCCGGGCGCCTGGTACTGCCGCTCGGTGACATCGCCAAGGTGCTGGAGGGCGCGGGTTCCGACGTGGCCGAGCTGGCCAGGCTGATCCCGGAGCATGCCGTCCGCGAGGTGCTGTACGCCACCCGGCCGGAGGCGCCGCCGCTCGCCGAGGCCGTCGTCGAGGCCCTCTGGGAACGCTTCCCCGGCGATCCCCAGCTCTTCGGCGTGGTGGTCTGGCTGGCCGGCCGGCTGCCGGTGAACAGCGCCATCCGATGGTCGGGCCGGATGCGCGAACAGGGGCTGGCGCGGTACTGCCCGCTGCTGGCCCTGGCGGCCGCCACCGACCGCTCCGCCCGGGATCGGGCGCTCGCCGCGGCCGCCGCGCTGGAGTTGTTCGGCGACCAGGCGGCGCTCCCCCCGCTCTCCGAGGCGCTGGCCCTGGTGCCCGACGACCAGAGCAGGGCGGTGCTCAAGGAGCTGCGGGCGCTCGCACCCGGGGTGGCGTCCGCGATCTCGTCGGTGTGACGTTCCTAAGTGGGCGGACCGGCCGGTGCGCCGAATCTCGCGAGGTAGTGCCAGACCCGTTTGAGGTCCTGTTGGTCGTGGTTCCCGCTGCGGGCGGCGTCGCCGATCAGCCGGGGTGTGAGGTGGCCGTCGTCGGCGAGCGCGGTGCCGAGGTCGACGTAGCGCGGGCCGCGGTAGCCGGGGTGCCGGTGCAGTTCGGCGACGGAGAGCCGAAATCCCGGGTGCCACTCGAGCGGGCAGGGTAGCCGCCGGGCGGCGGTCTCGACCTCGGTGTTCCGGTAGCTCGGGTCGAGGACCAGGGCCTCGACGTCGCGGTCGAGCCGGACGCCGCCGTGGACGTGCGCCTCGATGTAGTCGTCCAGTTCGTCCTGCCGATCGGCGGTGGCGAGGTCGATCAGGGACATCCGCTCGGCGACCGCGAAGGCGGTCGGCTCGAGAACGCTGTCCGGATAACAGAACGTCGCCCTGGCCAGGGCCGCCGCGGTCAGCCGCAGGTGCGCCGATCCGAAGCGGGGCGCCGCGCCGACGACCTTGTGGCGGAAGTTCAGCCCGCCGTAAACGGGTCGGACGTGGGCTGGCGCGTCGTCGTACGCGCCGCCGAACATGCTCTGCTCCCAGCGCCAGCGGTCGCCGCCGGGATGCGCGGTGAGCCCGCCGTTGCTGGTGCCGGTCGCGAACTGCGACAGGTAGCTCCCGTCGGTGGCGAGGGCCCGCAGGATCGGCCGGCCGGCGGCGACGCGGTCGGGATGGAAGTTGAGGCTGATCCGCAGGGATGCCTCGACCGGCCGGCCGGCGGCCCGTGCGGCGACGTGCCGCAGCGCCCGCCGGCAGCAGGGGTGCATGTCTCCGGCTCCGCTGCCCGTCAGATCCACGACGAGCATCATGCCGTGCGCCGGCTTCAGCCGATGTACAGGCCGCGGGCGCGCATGAAGGCGACCGGGTCGATAGCGTTCGCCCTCGTCGCGGGGCTGCCGGTGTGTACCTCGAAGTGCAGGTGCGGGCCGGAGGACGAGCCCGAGCTGCCCACGTACCCGAGGATCGTGCCGCGGGTGACGGTCTGGCCGACGGTCACGGCCGGGCGGCGCACCATGTGGCAGTACCGGGTCACGATGTCGCCCGGGTGCCGGACCTCGGCGTACCAGCCGCAGCCGGTCAGCGTGAGCTTGCCGTCGACGTCGCAGCTGCCCGCGGAGACGTTGCAGACGACCTTGATCACCTTGCCGGCGCTGGCCGCGCGGATCGGGGTGTTGCGGGTCGCGCCGAGGTCGACGCCGTCGTGCACCGGGCGGTCCGGGGGGCGGAAGCCGCTGACCAGGCCGGCGGTGACGGGAAGCATCCAGGAGCCGGTGACGGCCGGCATCGGCGCGGTCTTCCTGCACCTGGGTATCGGGAAGTTGCGGCGCCGGACGTACGCGTCGGAGATGTAGCTGTCGTCGGCGAGCCGGTCCCAGTAGCCGGTGTTCCGGACGGTGCCGCGGATGAATTCGCCGGCGACCCGGCAGACGATCGAGACGGTCGCGCCGTTCCTGAGGGTGCCGGTCTTGGCGCTGCTCGCGGACGGGCCGCTGCGCGTGTTGAGCGGGGTGCCCGCGGTGACCACCCGGCCGGTGCCGGCGATCCTGGTGACGGCGGCCGCGGCGGGTAGGGCGCCGAGCGTGCCGGCGGCGGTGAGCAGGGCTGCGGCGATGCGAATATGTCGGCGTTTCACGCGTGGTCCCTTCGAACGGGTTGCGTCAAAACAAGGGGTTCGGCCCCGGGCGCACGGATCCGGCTGAAGGATGGTCCTGAGTCGCTGCGGCGCGATCATGGACCGCCGGAGCAGAGGTCCGCAGGGGCAATGCTGGCTTTCGGGGGGACACACGTGTCGCGATTGATGGAACTGGGGATCGCCAAGCGGCTGGGCGTTATCGTGGCCGTCGGCGCGCTGGGTATCGCCGGAATGTGGTACATCGCGGTGACCGGCCAGAACAAGGTCGTGGACCAGGCCGACACGGTGCGCCGGCTGGAGGCCGGCCTCGGTGCGCTGAACCACCTGGACACCCGGCAGAGTGAGCTGAAGGTCGACGCCTATCGCGCCGCCCTCGGCCAGGACGTCACCCAGGACGTCGCCGACGACGTCGCCTCGGCCGACGAGGCCGCGGACGCGGTCGAGGCGGTCGGCATGCCCGGTGACCTGCCCGCCGAGTTCGCGCAGATCCGGCCGGCCGTGGACAGCTTCGGCGCCTTCATCGCGGACTTCGTCGCGCAGGCCGGCGCCGGCGGCGCCGCCGCGCACGCGAACATCGCCCAGATCGCCGAGCGGAACAGCGCGGTGGACGACCAGCTCGGCGCCCTCAACGAGAAGGTCGTCGCGGCCGTCAAGCAGGAGCGTGCCGACATGGACAGCGCCGTGCGGGCCACGACCTGGGCCGCCCGGATCGTCGGCATCGTCGCGATGGTGTTGCTCATCGGGCTGGCCGTGCCGCTGGCGCGATCGATTCTGGGCCCGGTGCGGCGGCTCGGCGAGGTCATCGAAGCCCTGGCGGCCGGCGATCTCACCCGGCGCAGCGGCATCACCAGCCGCGACGAGATCGGCCGCATGGCGGTCGGGCTGGACAGCGCCCTGTCCGCGATCCACCACTCGCTCAGCACGATCGAACAGAACGCCGAGACGCTCGCCAGTTCCGCCACCGAGCTCTCGGCGGTTGCCGCACAGATCGCCGACTCGGCTCAGCACACCGATGCGCGGATGACCTCGGCGTCCAGCGAGGCCGAGGAGATCTCCCGCAACGTGCAGACCGTCGCGGCCGGGTCGGAGGAGATGGGCCTGAGCATCCGGGAGATCTCCCGCAGCACCAGCGAGGCCGCCGAGATCGCCGCGGCCGCGGTCGCCGAGGCCGCACGCGCGACCGAGACCGTCCGCCTGCTGGGCGAGTCGTCCGCGGAGATCGGCAACGTGATCAAGCTGATCACCTCCATCGCCGAGCAGACGAACCTGCTCGCCCTGAACGCGACGATCGAGGCCGCCCGGGCCGGCGACGCGGGCAAGGGCTTCGCCGTGGTCGCCTCCGAGGTCAAGGACCTGGCGCAGGAGACCGCCCGGGCGACCGAGGACATCGGCTCGCGGGTGAGCGCGATCCAGCACGACACCGGCGGCGCGGTGGAGGTGATCGGCCGGATCAGTGAGGTTATCGCGAAGATCAACGAGTTCCAGACGGCGATCGCGAGCGCGGTCGAGGAGCAGACCGCGACGACGGCCGAGATGAGCCGCAGCATCAGCGAGGTGGCCTCGGGCAGCAGCCGGATCGCGGAGAACATCACCGACGTCTCCGCCGCCAGCTCGACCGCGGTGCACGGCGTCACGCAGAGCCGGCAGGCCAGCGACGAGGTGGCGCGTACCGCGGAGGAGCTGCGCACCCTGGTCGGCGCGTTCAAGCTCTGAGCACGGCGCACCCTGACTGCACCTGGCGCGGCCCCCGTCGACAACGCCGGGGCAGCACCGTATTCCAGGACGAGATGGGCTCGTCATACGGACGTGTCTCGGGAGTCTTCGTGGTTGCAGAACACGAATCGGTCATGAACGGCACCACCCTTGCCGCGCCCGTCGCCGCCCTCGACCTGCGGACCGACGCGCACGTGCACACCGGTTTCGCCGCGGGCCGGGACAGCGTCGGCGTCGTGGTCTCGGCCGCCGACAAGGCCGGGCTGACGACTGTCACGTTCGCCGATCAGGTGGGGCCGGAGACGGCCTGGCTGCCCGCGTACGCGGACACCATCCGCCGCGCCCGCCTGCGCACCGAGCTCAGCCTGCGGGTCGGCGCCGAGGTCGAGGTCGTCCAGCCCGACGGCTGGCTGGCCTGGCCGGCCGATCTCGGGCATCTCGAGGTGGTGTCGGTGTCGGTGTCCCGGCTGCCGCTGGCCGAGGGCCTGATCGCGCCCCGCGACGTGCGGGCCATGATCGCCGCCGGGCGGCTCACCCCGGACCAGGTCGCCGAGGCCACCGTCGCCGCGACGATCAAGGGCATAGAGCGTGCCTCCCGGTACGCGCCGACGCAGCTGGCCCGCCCGCTGAGCCTGCTGGCCCAGGTCGGCATCGACGACGCCGTGCTGACCCCGGAGCTCGTGGACGCGCTCGCCGCCGCCTGCCGGCTCACCGGAACCGCGGTCGAGATCAGCGAGGCGTGGCGCAGCCCGGCGCCCCGGCTGGTGGCCATGCTGCGTGAGGCGAATGTGGCCCTGTTGGCGGCGAGTGACGCCCGATACGCGGGCGAGGTCGGCCGCTGGCAGTACCTGCGCCGGGTCTGATCCGAAATCAAACGCGTAGCGTAATCACATACGTACTCTCGGTCATGCCAGCACTTCAGCATGGGAGAGATGCCATGAGTATGGTCCAGCAGGCCGTCGAGATCGGTGCCCCGCTGCACACGGTGTACCAACAACTCGAGGCATTCGAGAACTATCCGCAATTCATGACCGGTGTGCAGCAGGTGACCCGGATCGGCAACGATCAGACGCATTGGGTCATGGAGGTCGAGGGTCACCGCCGGGAGTTCGACGCACAGATCACCGAGTGCACCCTGGACGAAAGGGTCTCCTGGACGACCACCGAGGGGCCGATGCTCGCGGAGACGATCACCCTGCGGCCGATGGGTGAGATGCGCACACAGATCGTCGCGCAGCTCGAGGCCGACGTCGCGTACCTGATGCCCAGCGACCGGCACGGCCAGGCGTCGCTGAGCCGTCAGCTCAAGTCCGACCTGAATACCTTCAAGAGCCTGATCGAGGCCGGCTGGCCCGCCGCCGCCGACCTGGGTGCCAGCTCGAAGGACCTTTCCGGAATGGGCGGCAAGATGCTCGACCCGGCCTCGCCGGCCTCGGTCGCGACCCGCGCTCGCGGCGGCCGCCCGCAGCCCGGCGCCGGCTGGGGCACCAGCGCCGGCGGGTTCAGCAACGCGGAGCGCGGCACCGACGTCGACATCACCTCGGCGCCCGGCATCAGCAGCGCCGCCGACCTCGACGACGTGCTCGCACCCGGCCGCCGCATCGGCGGCACCCTCTCGATGAGCGGCGGCGCGGCGGGTGGCGCGGCGCCGATGGGCGGCAAGGCCATGAGCGCCCGCGACGGCCGCACCGACGGGGCCGTCAACGAGGAGGAGCGCGGCAGTTCCCAGGACTGGTAGCGGTCAGAGGGACGCCGACTCGAGAGTCACGATCAGTTCCGCGCCGTGGGGCTCGGCCCGCTCATAGCGGACCGAGCCCCCGTTCGCTTCCACGAGGTGGCGCACGATGAAGAGCCCGAGCCCGGCGCCGCGCATGAACCGGTCGAACAGGTGCGGGATCAGCTCCTCCGGGATGCCGTCGCCGCTGTCGCGCACCGTCAGCACGACGGACTCGGCGTGCCGCTCGGCGCGGACCTCCAGCGGCGGCTCGCCGTACTGGATCGCGTTGCTGAGCAGGTTGCGCACCACGTGCCAGAGGTGCTGCCGGTCGGCCAGCGAGGAGACGTCGTCGTCGATGACGATCTCCACGCCGTCCGCGCAGCCCAGCTCCTCGACGACCGAGGTGACGACGTCGAGCACCGGCACCGGGGTGCGCCGCGCGGTGACCGTGCCGGTGTCCAGCCGGAAGAGCAGTTGCAGGTCGTTCATCATCTTGATGAGCCGATGGGTGTTTTTGTCGATCTTCGTCGCCAGCTCGAGGCGGATGTCCTCACCCAGCTCGGACCAGTCCGCGGAGAGCAGCTCGGAGAGGCTGGCGATCGAGCTGATCGGCTGCGCGACGTCGTGGGTCAGCATCGACGTCAGGTCGTTCTTGAAGGCCAGCGCCGCCTCCAGCCGGCTGTTCGACTCGCGCAGCCGCTCGTTGCTGCGCTCCAGCTCGGCGGCGCGTTCGCTCAGCCTGTCCTCGGCGCGCTTGCGGTCGGCGATGTCGACGTAGGTCGCCACGTACGCCCGGGCACGCCCGTCGGCGTCCGGGATCGCCGCCATGGTGGCCAGCACCGGGATGTCGGTGCCGTCGGCGTGCCGCACCACCCAGTCCCCGGTGCCGGCGGGCGGGACCTCGGCCGGTTCCGGGCCGGGCGGCCGGGTGTTGCCGGTCAGCTCCCGCCAGCGCCGGTTCACGTCGATCACCCGGTGGTTGGCGTCGAGGACCATCACCGCCTCGTTCATCGACTGGAGCAGCGTGTCGGCGAACTCCCGGCGTTCCCGCAGCTCCGCGACGAGCTCGCGCTGCTGGCGGTCGGCGCTCTCGAGCGAGCGCACCAGCAGGGCGATCAGGGCCAGCACGGCGAGGGCGGCGAGGGTCACGCCGATGCTGATCGCGCCCGCCGGGCTTCTGATCCCGGTACGGACCGCGAACGCGCTGATCAGGGCGGCCACGACCGGCAGGGCGATGAGCACGGGCAGCGTGTGCCGGATCTTGCTGCCGGCCCCCGCGGCCGCGCCGGTGCGCAGCGGGCCCGCCTCCGGGCGGGCCAGGATGGCGCCGACGGCCAGGGCGAGCAGTGTGCCGCCGTGGTAGGGCGCCATGACGCTGTCCGGTCCGCCGCCGCCCGGGAACGTCGGCGCGAACATCCGCGGGACCATGGCGACCAGGGCGATGATCGCGGTGCCGGCCAGCAGCGGGTCGGCGACCCGGAACCGGGTCTGCACGCCGGAGCGCCGGAACCGGATGTCGATGCAGGCCAGGGCCAGGCCGGCGAGCATGGTGGCGACCCCGGCGGCCGGGTGGCGCTCCAGGGTGGCGCCGCCGAGCGCCGCGGCGAGGAGCGCGAGCAGGTAGCCGGCGCCGCGCAGCGCCGGTCCGCCGCGTTCCGGAGCGAGCAGGACGAGAGCGAGCCCGGCGGCCACGAGTGCGGCCGCCGGGCTCGACGTCAGTACGTTCTCTCCCGCGGGCACCGGCGAGGTCGACAGGCTGAAGACGCCGGCGACGACCACCGTGATCCCGGCGCACCCGGCGAAGATCCGGGACAGCCTGCCCACGTCGAGCGCCGCGATCTGCACCGGTGGAACCCCTCTAAATATGGGCGTTTCGGCCCAAGTGCGAGGGAGCGATCATATCGCGGCGGATGTGATCAAGTGGTCACGCCGGTGGAGACTGCATCGCCCACTCGAAGCCGTCCCCGACGGTGATCCGGGCGGCGACCGGATTCAGCTTGCCCGCGTTCTTGTTCGCGTGGTGTCCGCAGAACACCAGCGTGCCGCCGGTGGTCAGTACGATCTCCGCCTTTCCGGCGGCGATGCAGCTGTCGCAGCGGTCGACCAGGGACGGGACGGTGACGATCTCGGGCGACAGCATGGTGGTCATCATCGCTCTCTCCTGGCTGAGTGGCAGTGCGGCGGTCTCTGTCAGGGGTCACTTCGGTCCGCGGCCGGGGCGGCTTAGCGCGAGGGTTCCGTGCCGGGACCCTGCTACCCGCCGGCAACCCAGGGCCGGACGGGCCGGACACGAGCGCCGATCCGTCTCAGACCCACCCGATCGGCGCGTCGGGTACGCCCGTCGCCGCAAGCGGACGCCGGTACGCGGGCCGGTGCTCCGAAAGCCCGGAAAGCGGCACCGGTGTGCCCGCCCGCCGATAGCGTGTTGTGACAAGCATCGAGGAGGCCCCAATGCCGGAGGTTCCGCAGGAGCGTCCAACGGTCCTCGTCGTCGACGACGAGGAGGACCTGCGCGACATCGTGCGCCGGATGCTCGAGCGCCGGGGCTTCGAGACCCTGATGGCGGCCGACGCTGACCAGGCCCTCGAGGTGTGCCGCGACCACGCCGGCGCGATCGACGTGCTCGTCACCGACCTCGGCCTGCCGGGCGTCGGCGGGGGTGAGCTGGCCCGCGCCGCGACCGGCATGCGTACCGATATGGGCGTCGTCTACATCTCCGGCCTGCCCAAGGACATCGCGGTGGCCAAGGGCCAGATCGCCGAGGACGCCCGGCTGGTCATGAAGCCGTTCACCTCAGACGTGCTGCTGGAGGCGCTGCGGGCGGTACTCGCCGACCGCGCACCCAGCATGTGACGACCGCCGTGTAGGGCGCCGCCGGACCGGGTCCGGCGGCGCTCTCGCGTACCGGTTACGGCCGATCGGCCGGGTCGAACCGGCCGAAAACCCTTTCAGTGTCCCGGCCCGGTGCCGCCCACCCTCCGCCCCGGCGGACGGCAACCGGCACGCACCCGTCCGCTTCCCGGGCCGGCACCCGTCCGCCTCGAACCTGAATGTCAGACAGCGAATGTTTGACACTCAGGGGGGATCTACGTGGGGGCCAGGCGAGGGACCATCGGAATCGCACTGACGGGCGTCGTTGTCGCCGGCGGGGGATTCGCGCTGACTCCCCCGGCGAACGCGGCGACCACGACGACCACGACCGGCACGAGGACCACTTACACCAGCGACGACGCGTACACCTCGAGCACGCGTAAGACCGTCAACTTCGGCGCAGCCGACAAGCTGGTGGTGGGCAAGGAGTCGGGGGAGACCCGGATGTCCTACCTGAAGTTCGCGCCGAAGGTGGCGGCCGGCGAGACCGTTACCGGCGCGGAACTGCGGCTGCCGGTGGACGGCACCCCTGTCGCCGCGACGCTGAACGTCTTCTCGGTGCCGAACTCGTGGTCGGAGAAGACCGTCACCGCGGCCAACGCACCGAAGACCGGCTCCCTGGTCGCCTCGCTCAAGCCGAAGACCACCGACAAGACGCTGACCTTCAACGTGTCCAAGGTGGTCAACAAGGCCGGCACGTACGCGTTCGCGCTCAAGTCCGCCTCGACCAACGCCGTCACCCGGCTGCGCTCGATGGAGTACGGCACCGCCACCTCGGGCGGCCCGGAGCTGGTGATCACCACCAAGAAGACCACGACGACGTCGGCCAAGCCGTCCACCCCGGCGACCCCGCCGGTGACGGCGCCGGCCGAGTGCGTCACCGACGCGCTGCTCGTGCCGTCCTGCGGCGTGCTCTGGGGCGCCGCGGCCGGCGGCTTCACCGACACGCCGCGCGACCAGGCCCTCAAGGACTGGGAGGCGCTGACCGGCCGCACCGCGTCGATCTACCACACGTACCACAAGGGCGACGAGCAGTTCCCCACCAAGGCCGAGATCGCCATGACGCAGGACCCGAAGAACCCGCGGGTTCTCCTGCTCAACTGGAAGGTCGCCTACAACTCGACCTGGGCCAAGGTCGCGGCCGGCGCGCAGGACGCCCGGATCGACAAGTGGTCGGAGTACGTCAAGAAGAACTACCAGCAGAAGTTCTTCCTCGCGCTGCACCACGAGCCGGAGAACGACGTGTCCACCTCGGCCTCGTCCGGCATGACGGCCAAGGACTACGCGGCGATGTACCGCCACGTGATCACCCGCCTGCGGGCCAACGGGGTCACCAACGCCGTCAACGTGATCGCGTACATGGGTAACGAGAAGTGGATGGCGCAGTCCTGGTGGAAGGACCTCTACCCGGGCGACGCCTACGTCGACTGGATCGGCCTCGACTCGTACGTCAGCGTCGAGAAGGGCTACTACCACTACGGCGACATGGGCGACATCCTCGACCGGCAGCCCACCGGCGGCGGCCTCGGCTGGTACGACTGGGCGGTCAAGAACCACCCGAAGAAGCCGATCATGGTCGCCGAGTGGGGCATGTACCACCGCACCAAGTCGATCACTGACAAGGCGCCGGCGTTCAACACCGTGGTGCCCGAGCTCAAGGCGCACCCGGCGGTCAAGGCGATCGTCTACTTCGACACCGCCAAGGACGACGAGGGCGACCGGGACATCTCGGTGAACTCGACGGCCAGCAGCCTGGCAGCATTCAAGAAGGTCGCGTCGGACCCGATGTTCAAGGTGACCATCGGCAAGTAAGCCTCATTCACCCCCCGAAAACCGGGCCGGTCCGCATTTGCGGGCCGGCCCGGTCGGCTATCCGGGCCAGGGCACGGTCAGCTCGCCGCGGCGCCAGCGGGCCGGGCCGTCCAGCACCGGCCACCGCTCCCGGAACTTCGCGACCGTGGCTAGCCAGCGCTGCCGGGGCCCGAACGGTGTCGCCGACGCGTCCCACGCCGCGCCGAGCGCGAGGAGCAGGTCGTGCACGGCCGAACCGGGCACGTTGTGGTGGATCAGGGCCTTCGGCAGCCGCTCGGCGAACGTTGCCGGATGATCCAGATCGGACAGTCGCGCGGACAGCGTGAGCGTCCGCGGGCCGGCCGCGTCCGCGACCGCCCAGGTGGCGATCCGGCCGAGCTCGTCGCAGGTGCCCTCGACCAGCAGCGCGCCGGTGCCGGTCATCGTGGCCCAGGCCGCCGCGACCTCGTCCTCGGCGTACTGGCGCAGCACGTTGAACGCGCGCACCACCACCGGGCTCAGGCCGGCCAGCTCGAAGCCGCCGCGGCGGAACTCGAGCAGCGGCGGGTCCGCGTACCGCTGGGCGTCGGCGACCCGGACCGGATCGATCTCGAGGCCGACGACCGCGACGTCCGGCCGGACCGTGTCGGCGAGGCGGCGGCGCAGCTCGACCGCCGTGACCGGCGTCGCGCCGTAACCGAGATCCACGACCAGCGGCGCCGCCGCGGCCGCGAGCAGTTCACCGCACCGGTACGCGATGAAGTTGTCGACCCGGCGCAGCCGGTTGGGGTTGGTGGTGCCCCGGGTGACGGCGCCGAGCGGCTTCCTGGCGGGGTTCACCTCGGCTCGCGAACCACCTTGTGCTGCGCGGCCTGCGCGATCGGGCGCACCACCAGGCGGTCGATGTTCACGTGCTGCGGGCGAGTCGCGACCCACGCGACGCAGTCGGCGATGTCGTCCGCGACAAGCGGCTCGCGCACCCCGGCGTAGATCGCGTCGGCCTTCTCGGGGTCGCCGAGCCGGTTGAGCGAGAACTCCTCGGTGCGCACCATGCCGGGGTCGATCTCGACGACCCGGACCGGCCGCCCGGCGAGCTCCAGGCGCAGCGTGCCGACGAGCGCGGTCTGCGCGTGCTTCGCGGCCGTGTAGCCGCCGCCACCCTCGTAGACCGTGAAGGCGGCGGTGGAGCCGACGGTCACCACCGTTGCGGCGCCGCTCGCCTCGAGCGCGGGCAGCAGGGCCTGGGTGACGCGCAGGGTGCCCAGCACGTTCACGTCGTACATCCACTGCCAGTCGGCGACCGAGCCGCCGGCCACCGGGTCCATCCCCCGCGCGCCGCCCGCGTTGTTGACAAGCAGGGTCACCGGGGCGCCGAGGCCGGTCACGGCGGCGGCCAGCGCCGCGGCCGAAGCGTCGGACGTAACGTCGCAGGCGACCGCGGTGGCGTCGGGGCCGATCTCCGCGACCAACTTCTCGAGCCGGTCCAGCCGGCGGGCCGCGGCCACCACGTGGAAACCTTCGGCGGAGAGCCGGCGTGCGGTCGCCGCGCCGATGCCGCTGGATGCCCCGGTGACGACTGCGATGTTCTTCTGCACCATCCTTTGATCCTGCCTCACCCGTGCGGGAGAGCTGGGTCACCCCCGGCGTCCTGGCATTGGGTTC
Organism: Amorphoplanes digitatis; assembly: GCF_014205335.1. Taxonomy (NCBI): domain Bacteria; kingdom Bacillati; phylum Actinomycetota; class Actinomycetes; order Micromonosporales; family Micromonosporaceae; genus Actinoplanes; species Actinoplanes digitatis. Next base: position 252,358 of record NZ_JACHNH010000001.1, read on the forward strand.
GGGCCCCGGAGATGGGGAAGATGAACGACGGCGTAACAGTTGCCCGTTACGTTTTACCGCCTTTCGAAGGGACACGACGTGGCTGAGCTGCGGGCCGCAGGCCGCTGGCCGACACCCCGGCGCATCGCCACACTCTCGGTACACACCTCGCCGCTGGAGCAGCCCGGCACCGGCGACGCCGGCGGCATGAACGTGTACATCGTCGAGGTCTCCAAGCGGCTGGCCGAGCGCGACGTCGAGGTCGAGATCTTCACCCGGGCCACGTCGAGCGAGTTGCCGCCGGTGGTGGAGATGGCGCCCGGCGTGACCGTGCGGCACGTCACGGCCGGCCCGTTCGAGGGCCTGTCGAAGGAGGAGCTGCCGTCGCAGCTGTGCGCCTTCACCAACGGCGTGCTGCGGGCCGAGGCCGCCCGGCCGCCCGGCTCGTACGACCTGATCCACTCCCACTACTGGATGTCCGGGCAGGTCGGCTGGCTGGCCCGGGAGCGCTGGGGTGTGCCGCACGTGCACACCGCGCACACCCTCGCCAAGGTCAAGAATCGCCTCATCGCCGAGGGGGACCGGCCGGAACCCAATTCGCGCGTCATCGGCGAGGAGCAGGTCATCGCGGAGGCGGACCGCCTGGTGGCCAACACCCGGTTCGAGGCGCGGGACCTGGTCGGCTCCTACGCCGCCGACCCGACCCGGCTCACGGTGGTGCAGCCGGGCGTCGACCTGGAGCGTTTCCGCCCCCGGTCGGTCAAGGCCGCGGACCGGCGCCGGCTGGGCCTGCCCGAGCGGGGGTACGTCGTCGCGTTCGTCGGCCGGATCCAGCCGCTCAAGGGTCCGGACGTCCTGATCCGGGCGCTTGCCTCGGAACCGCTGCGGGACGAGGACGTGACGGTGGTGATCTGCGGCGGGCCCAGCGGCAGCGGCCTGGACCGGCCCACCTCGCTGATCGAGCTGGCCGCCTCGCTCGGGGTCTCCGACAAGGTGCGCTTCATCGCGCCGCGTACCGGTGAGGCGCTCGCCGGGCTCTACCGGGCCGCCGACCTGGTCGCCGTCCCGTCGCACAACGAGTCGTTCGGCCTGGTCGCGCTCGAGGCGCAGGCCTGCGGCACCCCGGTGGTCGCCGCGGCGGTCGGCGGCCTGGTCACGGCCGTCACCGACGGCGTGAGCGGGGTGCTTGTCGACGGCCACGACCCGGGCGACTGGGCCCGGGTGCTGACGGGTCTGCTGGTGGCGCCGGCGCGCCGCGCCCAGCTCTCGGCCGGCGCCGTCCGGCACGCCAGGAACTTCTCCTGGGACCGGACGGCGGACGGGCTGTTGCGGGTCTACCGCGAGGCGGTGACCGAGCATCGTGCGCTGATCGCGGCGCGTCTGGCAGGCTCGTTCTCATGGTGAGCGACGTCGGTGAGCTGATCGAGCGGGTCTGCGCGGAGCGGGAGTTGCCGTGCGAGCCGACCGGGGACTCGTCCTGGGTGGTGACGCTGCCCGGCACACACAAGCTCAAGACGGCCTGCAACCTCATCGTCGGCGAGCACGCGCTGCGCATCGAGGCTTTCGTGATGCGCCACCCGGACGAGAAGCACGAGGAGCTCTGGGCCTGGCTGCTGCGCCGCAACGCCCGCATGTACGGCGTCGGCTTCTCGATCGACGGCTCCGGCGACGTCTACCTGACCGGCCGGGTCACGCTGAAGGGCCTGGACGCCGACGAGCTCGACCGGCTGCTCGGCGCGGTCCTGACGTACGCGGACGAGTCCTTCGACTCGATGCTGGAGATCGGCTTCGGCAGCTCGATCCGCCGCGAATGGGAGTGGCGGGTCAAGCGTGGCGAGTCCCTGGCCAACCTCCAGGCCTTCGCACACTTCGCCGATCCGAAGTTGGATTCGAAGGCTGAGGGGTAGGAAAAAGAAAGCGCCGGCGGCGGCGGGCGACGCCCATCCCCATAGGCGTCGCCCGCACTAACCGCCGGTCTCGGGTCGCGCCGTCCCCCAACGGCTTATGCCACCCGTCCCCGAACGCCGATCCGCGGTGACCCAGAGGGTCGACCCGTTCCCCGAACTGACGGCTCGGCGTCCATCGACCACGCTAGTTGGGCCGGTCGAGGGCCACAAGCCAGTTGGCTGTCTGCCATCTGTCTGAACCGTCACATGAGGCAACTCAAGCCTCACGGATGATGCGCGAATCAGACGTCCGGCCCGTTGTCACCCTTCCGGGTAACCCGGTCGGCCCGATCGGATATGGCCCGGTTCGGACCCCTCGGGACGCTCGTTCGAGGGCCGGAACCCGGACCTGACGGTGGCCGGCGTCGCCTTTGGCGCGGGACGGCGCTCCCGGCGGGCGGCAACACGACCGCGACGGGCGGTGCGACGGTCTCGGCGGCGACGGTCTCGACGGCGACCGGGTGCACGGGTGCGCGCTCGCGCAGGGCCTTGGCGCGGCGCTCACGGGCGGGGCCCGAGACGATCTGCCCGGCCGCGACGAGTACGCCGATCGCCGCGCAGCCCAGCCAGAGCACCGTGCCGCCCAGGTGCTGCTGCACGAAGCCGCCGACGATCGGGGCCAGCGCCGCGCCCGCCGACCAGGACAGGGAGTTCACGCCCTGGTACCGGCCGCGCAGCTGGGCCGGCGACAGCTCCGCGATCAGCGCCGAGTTCGACGGGGACTGGAGCATCTCGCCGACGGTCCAGATCACCACGGAGACGGCGTACAGCGCCGCCGTGCCGGCGAAGGCGTTCACCCCGAAACCCACGCCGATGATCAGGGTGGACAGGGCAAGGACCCGCGACCGGTCGTGGCCGTCGATCAGCTTCGGGACGAAGAGCTGCCCCGCGACGATCATCAGGCCGTTGATCGCGATCACCCAGCCGAACGTGGCCGGGCTCAGGCCGTCCGCGCTCATCGCGATCGGCATGGCCGAGAGGTGCTGCATGATCACCAGGACGATGAAGAAGTTCAGCGCCACGAAGGTCATGAAGGTCCGGTCGCGGAAGATCGTCCCGAGTCCCGGGCCGCCGCGCCGGGGCCCCGCCGCCGGTGGCGCGCGGTGTGGGCGGGTCTCGGCCAGGAAGATCAGGCTGATGATGGCCGTGACCAGCGTCGTTCCCGCATCGACAAGGAACAGCAGCAGGTAGTCGAACTGGGCGGCGAGGCCGGCCAGGACGGCCGCGCTCGCGAAGCCCAGGTTGACCGCCCAGTAGTTCAGCGAGTAGGCCCTGACCCGGTCGGAGTCCGGGACCACGTCGACCATCATGGCCTGGAACGCGGGGCGGACCCCCTCGGCGAACGCGCCGAGGAGCAGCGCTCCCAGGAGGATCTGCCAGAAGCCCTGCGCGAGGCCGAGGCCGACCATCAGCGTGGCCGCGCCGAACTGCGCGGTCAGCATCGTCGGCCGGCGGCCCCAGCGGTCGGTGAGCACGCCGCCGGTCATGGTGCCGACCGCCCCGCCGACCCCGTACGCGCCGAGCACGAGCCCGGCCTGGCTCTGGCTGAAGTGCTGCTGCCCGGTGAGATATATGGCCAGGTAGACGACGACGAACGAGCCGAGTCGGTTGATCAGCGTGCCGGTCCAGAGGAACCAGAACTGCCGCGGCAGCCCGCCGGCCGCCTGTTGTAGCCATCCGCGCACGCGTAAACCCCCGTAAGCACCGAACAATCGTCGCAGCCTTACAAGTTACGGATCTTCGGTTGCCGGCGCAGCATGATTTCCACGTGTTGGTCGCCACCCGGGGTCCGCGCACGACCGCGCCCGGCCTGCGGCAGGATGGAGGGCATGACTGTGGGGACCCTTGTACTGCTGCGGCACGGCGAGAGCGAGTGGAACGCCAAGAACCTCTTCACCGGCTGGGTCGACGTCGACCTCAACGCCAAGGGCGAGGCCGAGGCGCGACGCGGCGGCGAGCTGCTGAAGGAGCACGGCCTGCTGCCCGACGTCGTGCACACCAGCGTGCTGCGGCGCGCGATCCGGACCTCCGAGATCGCCCTGCACGCCGCCGACCGGCACTGGATCCCGGTGCGGCGCCACTGGCGGCTCAACGAGCGCCACTACGGCGCACTACAGGGCAAGGACAAGAAGCAGACCCTCCAGGAGTACGGCGAGGAGCAGTTCATGCTCTGGCGCCGCTCCTACGACACACCGCCGCCGCCGATCGGCGAGAACGACGAGTTCTCGCAGTTCGCCGACCCGCGCTACGCGGCGCTGCCGCCGGAGCTGAAGCCGCGCACCGAGTGCCTCAAGGACGTCCTCGAGCGCGCCCTTCCGTACTGGTACGACGCGGTGGTGCCGGACCTGCTCTCCGGCCAGACGGTGCTGGTCGCCGCGCACGGCAACTCGCTGCGCGCGATCGTCAAGCACCTCGACCAGGTCTCGGACGAGGCGATCGCGAAGCTGAACATCCCGACCGGCATCCCGCTGCGCTACGACCTGGACGACAACCTGCGCCCGGTCACCGCCGGCGGCGCGTACCTCGACCCGGAACTGGCCAAGGAGGCCGCCGCGGCGGTCGCCAGCCAGGGCCGCTGACCCGGACCGGACGGCCGGAAACGCCGGGACCCCCGTGGCGTCCCGGCGTTTCGCGTTTCCGGGTCAGCCGGTGACCGGCTCGCCGGTGATCATGTAGATCATCTGCTCGCCGGCGTTCACGGCGTGGTCGGCGTACCGCTCGTAGAAGCGGCCCAGCAGTGCGCCGTCGATCGCGGTCTCCGCGCCGTACGGCCAGTCGTCGTGCAGCAGCACCTTGAACAGGTCGCGCTCCAGGTCGTCCATGGCGTCGTCGTCCTTCTCCAGCTCCGCGGCCAGGTCGGCGTTGGGGCTGGCGAGAACTGTGGTGATCTTCTCGGCCATGCGGTCGGCGGCCTCGGCCATCTGCCGGAAGACGGGCCGCAGTTCGGCGGGCACCGCCGGCGACGGGTGCCGGCGCAGCGCGGTCTTCGCGACGTGCTCGGCCAGGTCGCCCATCCGCTCCAGGTCGGCGGAGATGTGCAGGGCGGTGATGAGCGTCCGCAGGTCGGAGGCGACCGGCGCCTGCCGGGCGATGCTGTCCGCCACCTTCGCCTCGACCTGGCGGTAGACCTCGTCGACCTCGGCGTCGCGTTCCATGACCGCGTTGGCTGCCTCCCGGTCGGCGGTCAGCAGGGCCGTTGTCGCCTTGCGCATCGCGGCGCGTACCGACTCGGCCATCGTCACCAACAGGCGGCTGACCTCCGTCAGGTCGGCCTGAAACTCCTCGCGCATGATTTCTCGTCCCGGGGGTTCGGGGCTGCCCTAATCGGGTCGGCAGCCTTTGTGAGCAGGGGTTGCTGAGGCAACGCTAGGGGTGCACGGCGGCCTGAACATGAACGGCGGTGAACGACGCCGGGCCGGGTGGTGAACATTGCTCGAAGCACGCCGGGTTTGTCCGGCTGGACGTACGGTTCAGGTAAACAATGCCCCTACGATCGCAGCGTGAATCCGGTGTACGGCATAACCCTCGCTCTCGCCGCCCTCGCCATCGGCGTGGTGGCCGGGTTCCTGCTGTCCAGGGCCCGCCCGGCCGGCTCGGCCGGACCGGAGCCCGACGACGCTCCGGCCGCCCGGCCGGCTGAGGGGGGACGAGAGATCGACACCGACGACGAGCGTACGGGCAAACACGGACTCAAGGGCCTCGGTCGCAAAAGCCTCGACTCGCTGCGCGTCGGCGTCGTCGTGCTGGACGCCGATGACGAGCCCGTACTTGTCAACCCGGCGGCGCGGGCGATGGGGCTGCTGCGCTCCGGCGGCGCTCCCGGCACGATCGCGGCGCACCCGATCCTGCGTACGCTGGCCGGCCAGGTGCGGCGCACGGGCGTGCGCCGCGAGGTCGAGCTGGACCTGCCCCGGGGTCGCGCGGGCGGTGCGCACGCGCCGCTCGGGCTGCACCTGCGCGCCGTCGCCCTGAACGCAACCCACGTCGCCGTCGAGGCCGCGGACGTCACCGAATCGCACCGGCTGGCCCGCGTCCGGCGTGACTTCGTGGCCAACGTCAGCCACGAGCTGAAGACCCCGATCGGCGCGCTCCAGCTGCTCGCCGAGGCGCTGCTGGACGCCACCGAGCTGCCGGCCGCGGAGGCACTTGAGCAGTCCGAGGACCTGGTCGCCGCGCGCCGGTTCGCCGAGCGCATCCACCACGAGTCCGCCCGGATGGGCCGGCTCGTCAACGAGCTGCTCGAGCTGACCCGGCTACAGGGCGCGGAGCCGCTGCCCACCCCGGTGCCGGTCGCCCTGGACTGGGTCATCGCGGAGGTGATCGACCGGACCCGCACCACGGCGTCGGCAAAGGGCATCGAGGTCGTGTACGCCGGCCCGCGTGGCGCGACCGTGTACGGCAGCGACAGCCAGGTCGCCACCGCCGTGAGCAACCTCGTCGAGAACGCGATCGCCTACTCGGGCGAGAACACCCGGGTGGCGCTGGCCATGCGCGAGGACGACGACTGGATCGAGATCGACGTCACCGACGAGGGCATCGGCATCGCACCGCACGACGTCGACCGGATCTTCGAGCGCTTCTACCGCGCCGACCAGGCCCGCTCGCGCTCGACCGGCGGCACCGGGCTCGGCCTGGCCATCGTCAAGCACATCGCCACCAACCACGGCGGTCGCGTCGACGTGACCAGCACGCTCGGCGGTGGCTCGACATTCACTCTGCGCCTACCGGCGCGCCCCCCGGAGGTACCTATGCCGTTACCCCCGGCGATTGAGATCGAGTCCGGCGCGGCCGGGCTCCCTTCGGCCTGAAACAGGCCGGCCCCTAAGGAAGGAACCCCCATTGGCTCGCGTGCTCGTGGTCGAGGATGAGGAGTCGTTCTCCGACGCTCTGTCGTACATGCTGCGCAAGGAGGGCTTCGAGGTATCGGTCGCACCGACCGGAACCTCGGCGCTGACGCAGTTCGACCGGACCGGCGCCGACATCGTCCTGCTGGACCTCATGTTGCCCGAGATGTCCGGCACCGAGGTGTGCCGGCAACTGCGGCAGCGCTCAAGCGTGCCGATCATCATGGTCACCGCACGGGACAGCGAGATCGACAAGGTCGTCGGCCTGGAGATCGGCGCGGACGACTACGTCACCAAGCCGTACTCGCCGCGCGAACTGGTCGCCCGGATCCGTGCGGTCCTGCGCCGCCAGGGCTCGGAGCCGGCCGAGGTGACGACGCCGACGCTGGCGGCGGGCCCGGTCCGGATGGACGTGGAACGGCACGTGGTGACCGTGGACGGCACGGGAGTGCAGCTGCCGCTCAAGGAGTTCGAGCTGCTCGAACTCCTGCTGCGCAACGCCGGCCGGGTGCTGACCCGCGGTCAGCTGATCGACCGCGTCTGGGGCGCCGACTACGTCGGCGACACGAAGACCCTGGACGTGCACGTCAAGCGGTTGCGCTCCAAGGTGGAGCCGGAGCCGTCGGCCCCGCGTTACATCGTCACCGTGCGTGGTCTGGGCTACAAGTTCGAGCCGTGAGTGGGTGCCGCCGGGCCTCGCCCGGCGCGCTTCTGCGGTGCCCGGGCCGCCTCCGCGGCGACCGTCGCCGGGTGCGGCGCGGCAAGCGGCGACCGCAGCCTGACGTCGCAGAGCCGGGCCAGTTCGTCGTAGGCGTCCTGGCCGATCAGCGCGACCAGTTCCGGCGCGTACGTCCGGTACATCGGCTCGGTGCCGACGTGCGCGTCCGGCGAGGAAGTGCACCACCAGTCGAGGTCGTGCCCGCCGGGTCCCCAGCCGCGCCGGTCGAACTCGGTGAGCGTGGACAGCAGGTACTTGCTGCCGTCCGGCCGCTTGGTCCAGTCCTGCTCGCGGCGCACCGGTAGCTGCCAGCACACGTCCGGCTTGTAGGTCAGCGGGTGCACCCCGTCGCGCAGCGCCTGTGCGTGCAGCGCGCAGCCGCCGCCCCCGGCGAAGTCGGCGTCGTTGAGGAAGACGCACGGCCCGTCGGCGGACTGCGTCGCCGTGCGCCGGGCCGGCTTGGCGCCGTCGACGGTGTCCATCTCGGTGTAGTTCTTGAACCCGCGCCGGTAGTGCTGCCAGGTCTCGGGCGTCAGCCGGGCCGCAGCGCTCTTGGTCCGGTTCTCGTCGTCGGCGTCGGTGAAGAACGCGCCGTGCGAGCAGCAGCCGTCCTGCGGGCGGCCGGCGATGATGCCGTGGCAGGCCGACCCGAACACGCAGGTCCACCGCGACAGCAGCCAGGTCAGGTCGGCGCGGACCACGTGCTGGTCGTCGGCCGGGTCGGTGAACTCGATCCATTCACGGGGAAAGTCCAGGGAGACCTCGCGGCCGCGGGCGGCGGCCGCCTCGTCCATCACGATGCGAATCTGGGTGCGGCGGCTCACCTGCGACAGCGTACGCGCGTGGGTGACCGCCGCCCGTCAAGGCGTCTGGTTTGCCACTGTTTACCCCGACGGAGGACCCGGCGGGCGTGCCGGACGGGTCTACCCTTGACCGGTGGCCTTCCGTGTCCCCGTTCTCCTGTCCAGTTCCTCCGTCTTCCCCGAGCCGACCGCCGCGGCATTCGAGATGGCGGCGACGGTGGGCTATGACGGTGTCGAGGTCATGGTCTGGACCGACGCCGTAAGCCAGGACGCCGGTGCCCTCCAGGGCCTCGCCGCCCACTACGGCGTGCCGGTCCTCTCGGTGCACGCGCCCTGCCTGCTGGTGACCCAGCGGGTCTGGAGCCCGGACCCGTGGGAGCGGCTCAACCGCGCCGCCGGGCTGGCCGAGGCGCTTGGCGCGCCGACCGTTGTCGTGCACCCGCCCTTCACCTGGCAGCGCGACTATGCCCGCAACTTCGCCGCCGGCCTGGCCAAGGTGCAGACCCGGCACCCGGACACGAGCTTCGCGATCGAGAACATGTACCCCGTGCGGATGGCGGGCCGGAACTTCGTGCCGTACGTGCCGGGGTGGGATCCGACCGAGGCAGGCTACGACGCGTACACGCTCGACCTGTCGCACGCCGCCGCCTCGCGGACGGACTCGCTGGTCATGGCCGACCGGATGGGCTCGGGCCTCAAGCACGTGCACCTGGGCGACGGCACCGGCGAGGGCCGCGACGAGCACCTGGTGCCGGGGCGCGGTAACCAGCCCTGTGCCGAGTTGCTGCGGTCGCTGGCGGGCCGGGGCTTCCGGGGCTCGGTGGCGCTGGAGGTCTCCACCCGCAAGGTGACAAGCCGCGCGGTCCGCGAGGCGGACCTGCGGGAGTCACTCGCCTTCGCCCGGCACCACCTCGCGCCGGCCGCCTCGGCGACCCCGGCGGTTACGCGGGGGTGAGCGTCGCGGCGCGCTTGCGGGCGCGGTGCGCCGCCACGTGCGAACGGGTCGCGCAGCGCTCGGAGCAGAAGCGCCGGCAGTTGTTGGACGACGTGTCGAGGTAGACGTTGCCGCAGCGCTCGTCGGCGCAGATGCCGAAGCGGGCGCTGCCGTACTCGCACAGCCACACGGACAGGCCCCAGACGGCGCCGGCCAGATATTCCGAGCTCACGGACGCGCCGCGGCTGGTGACGTGCATGTGCCAGTCGGAGGCGTCGTGCCCGGAGATGCGTGGCTGCACCGGATATGCCTCGAGGAGGGCGTTCAGCTCCGTGACGACCTCGGCGTCGCGGCCCGTGGTGCCGTACTCGAAGATGTCGCGCAGCCGGCGCTGTGCGCGGCGGAACGACCCGAGGTCCTTCTCCCCGACCTCGTCGCGCATCCAGACAAGATCCTCGTTGAACAGGGATCTGAGCCCGTCGAGATCGCCGAGCCCGACGTTGACCAGCTCGACCGCCGTACGCGCGTACGCATCGAAGTTCACCCGATAACCGTAGCCTCACCTCGGGCGACAACACAGCTCCGCGGCGACTGGCGCGGCTACGAAGGATACGCTCGGACCATGCTCCGTTCCGTCTTTCTCGCCGCCGCCGGGTCGTCCCGGATGGAGCGGCTGGTCTCCACCGCCCCGGTCACCAAAGGCATCGTCCGTCGATTCGTCGCCGGCGAGGGTGTCGACGACGCCCTGCGCACGAGCCGCGAGCTCGCCGACGACGGCCTCGGGATCAGCCTCGACTACCTGGGCGAGGACACCCTCACGGCGGAGCAGGCGACCGCTACCCGCGACCAGTACCTGACCCTGCTGGGCCGGCTCAAGGCCGCGGGGCTCACGCCGGCGGCCGAGGTCAGCGTGAAGCTGTCCGCGCTGGGGCAGAAGGTCGACGACCGGATGGCGTACGAGTACGCGCGGGAGATCTGCGCCGCGGCCGCCGACGCCGGCACCACGGTCACGCTGGACGCCGAGGACCACACCACCACGGACTCGACGCTGGAGATCCTCGCCGAGCTGCGCAAGGACCACCCGTCGACCGGTGCGGTGCTACAGGCGTACCTGCGCCGGACCGAGGGGGACTGCCGCGAGCTGGCCACCTCGGGGTCGCGAGTGCGGCTCTGCAAGGGCGCCTATGCGGAGCCCGAGTCGGTCGCGTTCCAGTCGGCGCTCGACGTCGACAAGGCGTACGTGCGCTGCCTCAACATCCTGATGTCCGGCGACGGCTACCCGATGATCGCGACGCACGACCCGCGGCTGATCGCCATCGCCGAGGACCGGGCGCGCTGGTTCGACCGCTCGGCCGACGAGTTCGAGATCCAGATGCTCTACGGCACCCGCCCGGAGGAGCAGACCCGGCTCGCCGCCGTCGGCCACAACGTGCGCGTCTACGTCCCCTACGGCGACCAGTGGTACGGCTACCTGATGCGCCGCCTGGCCGAGCGCCCGGCAAATGTGGCGTTCTTCGGCAAAGCACTCGTTAGTCGGAAGTAAGTCATCTTTCGGGGTAAAACGCGCCTCATGTGGCGTGTCGGCTTGACTTTTTGTGGTTATTTCACGGAACGCATCGCCTTGGTCACAACAGTCTCGATACCGTACTGATGACACGCGCGCCCGCCCGCCGCGGCGCAAGGCCTGACCGGCCGCGGCGGAGGCGCCTGCGAAAGGATCGGTGCGAGGAGATGACGGGTCCAGCCCAAGCCGAGGAGCGCCTCGCAGAGGTGCGCTTCCTGACCGTGGCCGAGGTCGCCGCGCTCATGCGGGTATCCAAGATGACCGTCTACCGGCTCGTGCACGGCGGTGAACTGAGCGCCGTGCGTGTCGGTCGCTCGTTCCGCGTACCGGAGCACGCCGTCCACACGTATCTGCGCGGAGCGTTCAGTCAAACCGCCTGACCCCGGGGCCGTGTTGGTCCTGGGTCCGCCGGGCCGCTACGCTGGAGCGGTTCGCCCCCTGATATCCGCGTGCGTCCAAACGGCGCCGGGTGCGGGGCGAGCCGCCGTCAAGCTCGGTCGGGTGCGCCTGCGGGTGTGCAGGGACCGGCCCCACATGGTTTCGAGAGGCATTTCGTATGGGCTCCGTGGTCAAGAAGCGTCGCAAGCGTATGGCGAAGAAGAAGCACCGTAAGCTGCTGCGCAAGACCCGCGTCCAGCGTCGCCGTCTCGGCAAGTGATCACCGGCCGGGCGTGACGCCCGGCCAGCTCACTTGCACCCAGCACCGCCGCATGCGAAAGGCGCGCCCGTGGTGACGTCCATGCCCGCGGCCCCGCCGAGGGTCGTCGTGGTCACCGGGGTAAGTCGATTCCTCGGTGCCCGCGTTGCGTCCCGGCTTGCCGCGGACCCTCGCGTCGAACGTGTCATCGGCCTGGATCCGCACGAACCGTCGCCGGCCCTGTCGGGCCTGCTGACGGACGTCGAGCTGATCCAGGCCGACGCGCGCGCCTCGGCCGGTGTCCTCGCCGAGCTGGGCGCCGAGGTGATCGTGCACCTGGCGGTCACCAGCGCGCCCGACCCCGACGGCGGCGGCCGCTCGGCGATGAAGGAACAGAACGTCATCGGCACCATGCAGCTGCTCGCCGGCGCGCAGAGCGCCGGGAAGCTGCGCAAGCTGGTGGTGCGCTCCTCGACGGCCGCGTACGGCGCCTCGTTCCGCGATCCGGCCGTCTTCACCGAGGACACCGAGCCCCGGGCCGTGCCCCGCGGTTCGTTCGCCCGGGACATCCTCGACATCGAGGGTTACGTGCGCGGCTTCCGCCGGCGGCGTCCCGAGGTCGGCGCCACCGTGCTGCGGTTCGCGCCGTTCATCAGCTCGACCGCCGAGACGTCGCTGACCCGCTACTTCTCTCAGCCGCTGGTGCCCACCGTGCTGGGCCGCGACGCCCGGCTCCAGTTCGTGCACGTCGACGACGCGCTGGAGATCCTGCACCGGTCCGTGGTCGAGGACCACCCGGGCACGTTCAACGTGGCCGGCGAGGGCGTTCTCGCGCTCTCCCAGGCCGTGCGCCGGGCCGGCCGGATCTCGCTGCCGCTGCCCGAGGGCACGCTGTCGTCGGTCGCCGCGGTCGCCCGCAACGTCGGCATCGGCCAGATCGGACTGGACCAGATCGACCTGTTCGTGCACGGCCGGGTGGTCGACACGACCCGCCTGGTCAGGGAGTTCGGGTTCGCGCCGCGCTCCACCGCCGCCGCCTTCGACGACTTCATCAACGGGCACCGCAACGGCGCGTCGCTGAGCGCCGACCGGCTGGCCGCCGCGGAGCGGGCCATCCTCGACGGCATCCGCCGGGTCCGGGCCGCGGCGACGCAGGACGTCGCGGCGACGCAGGACCAGGAGCGCGTGCAGCTATGACCCAGGACGAGTTTCATGCGGCGCTGCCCGGGCACTCCGACTTCGAGCTGCCCGTCGCCGCGCCGGGTAAGCCGTTGAACGGCCGGCGACCCGGCCGGCGGCCCGCCCGCGAGGCGGCCGAGACCCCGTCCGCCCCGGACCTGGTCGGCTCGGACACCCCGCAGGAGCCGGCCGCCGAACCGGAGACGGCGACGGAGCCCGTCGGCGTGGTCGACGTTTGGGACCAGCGGGTGGCGAGCGGGCTCGCCTTCCTCCGGCGGCGGCTGGCCGGCACCTACGAGATCGACGACTTCGGCTTCGATCCCGAGCTCACCGACGCCGTCTTCCACCCGATGCTGAAGGTGCTCTACCGGGACTGGTTCCGCACCGAGGTCTTCGGCATCGAGAACGTCCCGGAGTTCGACGGCGGGCTCGTCGTCGGCAATCACTCCGGCACGGTGGCGCTCGACGCGCTCATGCTCACGGTCGCCCTGCGGGACAAGCACCCGCAGGACCGGCATCTGCGGCTGCTCGGCGCCGACCTGGTGTTCCGCATGCCGGTGCTGTCCGAACTGGCCCGCAAGGCCGGCGCGACGGTGGCCTGCAACCCGGACGCCGAGCGGCTGATGCGCGAGGGCGAACTGGTCGGCGTCTTCCCCGAGGGCTTCAAGGGCATCGGCAAGCACTATTCGGAGCGCTACAAGCTACAGCGCTTCGGCCGGGGCGGGTTCGTCTCCGCGGCGCTGCGCACCGGTACCCCGATCATCCCGGTCGCCATCGTCGGCGCCGAGGAGATCTATCCGATCATCGCCGATCTCAAGCCGCTGGCCCGGCTGCTCGGCATGCCGTACTTCCCGGTGACGCCGACGTTCCCGTGGCTCGGGCCGCTCGGCCTGGTCCCGCTGCCCAGCAAGTGGCTCATCGAGTTCTGCCCGCCGATCCCGACGGCGCACCTCACCGAGCACGCGGACGATCCGATGATCGTCTACAACCTCGCCGACGAGGTGCGCGAGACCATTCAGGCAACGATTCATTCCCTTTTGGAGAAGCGTCCGGACCCGTTCGGCCGCTAATCTGAAAGTGAGGGGCGGCCCGGACTCGTGAAGTCCGACACCGCCCCTCGCCACGTGTTGCGCAGGCTCAGCTTCCGAAGATGCCGCCCAGCAGCCCGCCCAGCAGGCCCTTGTCCTCTTCGGCCGGTGCGTCGGACGGTGCGTCCGAGTTCCGCGCGTCCGGCAGGTCCGACGGATCCGCCGACGGGTCGACGTAGTTCCGGGAGCCGGGCGTGCCGCCGGTGGCCGGGTCGGCCGTCGGGCTGCCGCTGGTCCTCGGCTTGGCCTTCTTGCCCTTGTCGCCGCCGGTCGTCGCCTCTTTCTGACCGTGACCCTGCTGGTAGCCGGGAGCCGTGGTGGTCGCGGCGCCGGTCGCGCACTCGCGCAGCTTGGGCCCGATGGCGTCGCTGCCGGACTGCGTCACAGTGTCGCACCTCAGGCCGGCGCGCAGGTCCGCGGCGCGGTCGTGCACGGCGTCGAGGAGGCTCAACGACTGCAGTGCCCGCGCCTGGTTGTTCGCGTCGAGCCGGTCCAGCCGCGCCGTGAGTACCCGGCTCTGGCTGCCGACGAAGGTGTCGACGGAGTCCAGCGGTGCCTTGTCCCGGCGGGTGACGGCCGCCGAGTTGAGCAGCTTGACGCCCTGCCGGGTGTCGTTGTCCATGTCGTCGAGCACGTCGCCGAAGCTCGGGTCGTCGCCCTCCATCGAGGCCGCCTCGGAGAGGCGGTTGCGGGCGAACGTCAGCGACAGCTGACCCCGGGTGACATCGGATCCGGCCATGGCCAGCTGGGCGCGCTCGGTCGAACGCTTGACGCCGTACAGGGCGTCGCCCGGCGCGGCGTTCTCGCTCGCGGCGGAGATTCCGGAGACGGCCATGGCACCGGCGGCGACGCCGATGACGATCGCGCCGCGGGCGCGGATCCGGCGGCCGAACAGCTTGCGGGCCGGTTGGGCATCCTTCTGCCACTCGGCCCGTTCCTGCGCGGTGGCGGTCGCCCCGATGCCGTCCCGTTCCGCGGTGGCCACGAGCATCGCTCGCAGGCCGGTACGGAACTCGAGATCCACCTGGACCCCGGACCGTGCCGCGGAGAGGCTGTGCCCGATGGCGACCAGTTCGGCGAGTTGCTCGTCGGCCTGGCCCCGCGTGTGATGGCGGATGCCGCCGTTGGTCTCGTCGAGAAGCTCCGCGAAGCGCTCGGCGCTCCGGCGATCAAAGATGTTGAAGTTCACCGTGTGCACCTCCCCTCGCTCGTGACTGAATCGCCGGCGATCTCGCCGGCGGTCGCGACGGAACCGGTGGGCCAAAGGCCCACCACTGGTCGCACCCGGACAAACGCACGACGGGCGGGAGCGGTTACGGGTATCGGTAGGGCGCTGGAGCCCGCAGAGATCGACATGTGATGAATTGCGGTCACCACTGGAACCCGTCGGGGAGCAGCCGGGCGAGTGCCCGGACCGCCCGGTACTGGAGTGCCTTGATCGCGCCCTCGTTCTTGCCCATCGTCTGTGCGGTCTCGGCCACCGAGAAGCCCTGGAGGAAGCGCAGCACGATGCACTCCTGCTGCTCCGGGTTGAGCTGCTTGACCGCGGTGAGCAGCGCCACGTTGGTGATGTGGTCGACGACGGCGGCCTCGGGGCTGCCCTCGGGCCCGCGGTCCTCGCGGTCGGCGTCCAGGACGTCCCCGGTGGTCACCTCGAGCCGGTAGCGGCCCGACTTGAAGTGGTCGGCGACCAGGTTGCGGGCGATGGTGACCAGCCAGGCGCCGAGGTCGCGGCCCTGCCAGGTGAAGCTGCCGATGCGCTTGAGCGCGCGCAGGAAGGTGTCGGAGGTGAGGTCCTCGGCGAGTTGCCGGTTACCGACCCGGAAGTAGACGAAGCGGAAGACGGTGTCGACGTACCGGTCGTAGATCAGACCGAAGGCGGCGGACTCGCCGGCCTGCGCCCGCTCGACAAGCGCCCACACCTCGGCGGCCGCGTCGCCCGGGTCGGGGCGCGCCGGATACTTGGGCGGTTCGGACTCGCTGGGCGGGCCGGTCGTGCTCTGCGTCGGTACGACGACGGTGGCGTCTCCGTCGGCGGCGCCCGTCCGCCGGTCCGGCCCGGCCTGCTGCGGCGCCTGTGGGCGCCCGGGCACGGCGACCCGCCCGCCACCCGGCTTCGCGTTACCGGTCGGCGGCAGGTGCCGGCTCGGAGATTCGTTGATGTGCGGCCGGTTCCGGGTCCGCTTGGGTCCGTCGCTGCGGATCGCGTACGCGATCGTGTTGTCGATGCCCCTGCGGAGGGCGCTCAGGCCCTCCGTGAGCGCGAGACGCGCCGCGAACACATCGCGGCTGTACGGATCGCCGGCGTACACATGACTCACTGCGCCTCCTTGACCCGGCGGGCCGTCGATGAGGGGGTCTGAAGACCGCTCCACAACAAAAGGGGGTGGGGCGGCCCGCGCATGGCAGGGCAACCTCACCCACGGATGTGGACTCCGTTACACAGACCGGAAGTATTGCGGAGATCGAACACGCGGAGTCGCACAAAGTGTGCGCTGCGCGAAAATATCCCGAAGCGCCACAGAAATCGCATCGAGAACATCTGTCACGATCTAGGACAGGTCGGCAACGGCCCGGACATGGTGTCCGGCGACCCGATCGAGTGCCTTCTGTGCCAGACTCAGGCGTCGTGGAGAACAGCGCTCGGGACCCGGTCCGCACATCCGCGCAACATCGCCCCGACGCTCCGGCGTTGATAACCGGCGAGTCCTTAGTCACCTGGTCTGAGCTGGACGAACGCGTCGACCAGGCCGCGGGGCGCCTCGCGGTGGGCACCGCGCCCGGCGATCGCGTCGCGCTGGTGCTCGGCAACACCGTCGATTTCGCGGTCGCCTATTTCGCGGTTCTGCGCGCCGGACTCGTCGCGGTTCCGCTCAATCCGGGCTACACGCCCGACGAGTTGACCTTCGCACTGACGGACTGCGGTGCCGTGCGGGTGATCGCCGAGGACCCGACACTGGGCCGGCTGGGGCTGTCCGCCGGCGTGGCCGTACCGGTGGCGTCGCTGCGGTCCGGCGAGCGGGCCGCGCCGCACCCGGCCGCCGCGGACGACCTGGCGGTCCTGCTCTACACCTCGGGGACGAGCGGGCGGCCGAAGGGCGCGATGCTCACCCACCGCGCGCTCGCCGCCAATCACGACCAGCTGGCGCGGATCGAGCCGCCCGTGCTCTGCGGCGACGACGTGGTGCTGCTGGCGATCCCGTTCTTCCACGCATACGGGCTCAACACCGGCCTCGGCGCGATCGCACACCACGGCGCCTGCGGGGTGCTGGTCGACCGCTTCGACCCGGAGGCGACGCTCGCCCTGATCGAGAAACATCAGGTCACGACCGTTGTCGGGGTGCCATCCATGTACGCGGCGTGGTCGCTGGCGCCGAGCGTTCGCGAGGCACTGTCGACCGTGCGGACGGCGGTCTGCGGCGCGGCGCCGTTCGAGCCGGCCGACGCGGCGCGCTTCACGGCCGCGACCGGCAGGACCGTCCTGATCGGGTACGGCCTCACCGAGGCGGCGCCGGTGCTCACCACGACGGCGGTCAGCGACCGGGAGAAGGTCGGCTCGATCGGCCGCCCGCTGCCCGGGGTCTCGCTGCTGCTGCGCACCGCGGACGGCGCCGTGCTGTGGCGCGACGGCGACGTCGCGGCGGAGTCCTCCGACGAACTCGACCTCGACCTGGACCTGGAGGTGAGCGGCGGCACGGACCCCGGCGAGATCGTGGTGCGCGGCGACAACCTCTTCTCCGGGTACTGGCCGGACGGTCAGGACGGCCCGGACGCCGACGGCTGGTGGGGCACCGGCGACATCGCGTACGCGGACGCGGACGGCGACCTGGTACTCGTCGACCGGATCGGCGAGCTGATCCTGGTCAACGGCTTCAACGTCTACCCCGCCGAGATCGAGCGGGTCCTCGGCTCGCACCCGGGCGTCGCCGAGGCGGCCGTGATCGCGATCCCCGACGGCTCGACCGGGCAGGCGCCGTACGCGTACGTCGTGCCCGCCCTCGACCCGCCGCCGACCGCCGCCGAGCTCCAGGTCTACTGCGCCGGTCAGCTCGCCCGGTTCAAGCTGCCGACCGGGATCGAGCTGGTGCCGGAGCTGCCGCACTCGGCGATCGGCAAGGTGCGAAAGGGTGCCCTGCGATGACCCGGATCACTCTTATCAGCCGGGACGGCTGCCACCTGTGCGAGGTCGCTGAGCAGACCCTGGACCGGATCGCGCCGGGCCAGTGGACCCGGGTGGAGGTCGGCGAGTCGATGGAGCTGGAACGCGACTACGGCGACCGGGTGCCGGTGGTGCTTCTCGATGGCAAGGAGCACGGCTACTGGCGGGTCGAGGAGGATCGTCTGCTGCGGGATATGAGTAGACCGGCGGGGGCGCCCCGCCTGTAATCTCGCGCCGTGGCTCGCACTCATCTTGTCTGGGACTGGAACGGCACGCTGCTCGACGATCTCTCGCTCGTCGTCTCGTCGACAAATCACACCTTCGCGGCCGTCGGCGGCCGCAGCGTCGACTCCGACGAGCACCGCCGGCGGTTCCGCCGGCCGGTCGCCGAGTTCTACGCGGAGATCCTCGAGCGGGCCGTCGACGCGGAGGAGTTCGAGGAGCTCGACCGGATCTTCCACGAGGCCTACCGGGTCGGGCTCACCACGATCTCGCTGGCGGCGGACGCCGAGGCCGCGATCCGGGCCTGGCCGGGCGGCCAGTCGCTGCTCTCCATGTGGTTCCACGACGAGCTGATCCCGGCCGTGCAGACCTATGGCCTGGCCGGCATGTTCACCCGCATCGACGGGCGGCCGACCGAGGTCGACGGCGGGCTCAAGGCCGGCCACCTGGCCCGGCACCTCGCCGAGCAGCAGGTGCCCGGCGACCAGGTGGTGCTGATCGGCGACTCGCTCGACGACGCGGAGGCCGCCGAGTCGGTCGGCGGGGTGTGCGTGCTCTACAGCGGCGGCTTCACCGATCCGTCGCGGCTGCGCGCCAGCGGCCGGCCGGTGGCGGACACCCTGCTCGAGGCGGTGCGCATCGCCCGGACGCTGTGATGCCCCGTACTCCGTGACGCGGACCCGGTGGCACATCGGGGCGGTAACCGGTAATACTCGGCGGAGAGTCGACGGCAATAGCATGCCGACTCGATCTTTGTCCAGTTCTCCCATCAAGATCGCGATTTGTGCACGCCTTCACAAGCGCCTATTCTGTGACTCCGACGAGCCCCGCTATCACAGCCGGTCCACGCAGGCGCAACCGGTACCGGACCTGCAGCAGGGCTCACCGTAGGTCCGCCTCGTCGGCACGGAGTCAGATGAGTCAGCAGCGTCACGGAAGCACGCCGGGTAATACCGGTGCAGTTCCCGCCTTCCCGGATCTTCCCGAGGCGACGATCGCGCGGCTACCGGAATACCTGCGCGCTCTGCACAACCTCGCGGAGTCAGGTTCCGAGACGGTGTCCAGCGAGGGCCTCGCCGCCGCGGCGGGAGTCAACTCGGCCAAGCTCCGCAAGGACCTCTCCCACCTCGGGTCCTACGGCACCCGCGGCGTCGGCTACGACGTTGCGCTGCTCGTCGACCAGATCGAGTACATCCTCGGGCTGGACCAGCGGCGCGCCGTCGCGCTTGTCGGCGTCGGTAATCTCGGCCACGCGCTGGCCGGCTACGACGGGTTCGCCAGCCGCGGGTTCCGCATAGTGGCCCTGTTCGACTCCGACGCCGAACAGGTCGGCAAGCCGCTTGGCGACCTGACCGTGCGGCACATCGACGAGCTGGGCATGGCGGTCGTCGAGGAGGGCATCACCATCGGCGTGATCGCCACCCCCGCGGGCGCGGCGCAGGCGGTCGCGGACGATCTGGTGGCCGCCGGCGTCACCAGCATTCTCAACTTCGCGCCCTGCGTGCTGTCGGTGCCCGCCGGTGTCGACGTGCGTAAGGTTGATCTGGCCATCGAGCTGCAGATCCTTTCGTTCCACGAGCACCGCAAGGCGTCTCTGACGGCGATACCCGGCGGCCGCTCAGCGCAGCCCGGTAACCAGGAGGCGGTCGGCTCGTGAACCTGCTCAGCGTCGGCGCGTCCTACCGGACCGCCGGGGTCGACACCCTGGAACGCCTCACCATCGCCGGCACCGACATCCCTGCCGTGCTGCGCAAACTCCTCGCCCAGCCGTACATCGGCGAGGCCGTGATCCTCTCCACCTGCAACCGGGTCGAGGTCTACGCGGCCGTCACCGGCTTCCACGGCGGCCTCGGCGACGTCTGCAACGTGCTCGCCGAGCACTCCGGCATCGGGGCCAGCGACCTCGCCGCCCACCTCTACGTGCACTACGACGAGGCGGCCGTGCGCCACTCGTTCCGGGTCACCGCCGGGCTCGACTCGATGGTCGTCGGCGAGGCGCAGATCCTCGGGCAGCTGCGAGACGCCTATCACGCCGCGACCGAGTCCGACTCCGCCGGCCGGCTGCTGCACGAGCTCATGCAGCAGGCGCTGCGGGTCGGCAAGCGGGCACACGCCGAGACCGGCATCGACCGGGCCGGGCAGAGCGTCGTCACCGCCGCGCTCGAGGTGGCGTCCGCCACGTTCGACGGCGACCTCACCGGGCGCACCGGCCTGGTGGTCGGCGCCGGCGCGATGGGCGCGCTGTCGGTGGCCACCCTGACCCGCTCCGGTGTCGGCCCCCTGGAGATCACCAACCGCGGTGCCGACCGAGCCGAGCGTCTCGCCGAGGCGTACGGCGCCACGGCCGTGCCGTTCGACTCCCTTGACGCGGCCATCGCCGCGGCCGACATCGTGGTCTGCGCCACCGCGTCCACCGAGCCGCTGCTCACCGCGTCCGCCCTCGCCGGGCGGGAACGGCCGCTCGTCGTGCTCGACCTGGCGGTGCCGCGGGACGTCGCGCCCGACGTCGCCGACCTGCCGAACGTCACGGTGGTCGACATCGACGGCCTGGCGACGACCCGGCGCACCATGCCGGCCGCCGCCGAGACCCTCGCCGTCGAGCAGATCGTCGCCGCCGAGGTCGACCACTTCATGGCCTGGCTGCGCGGCGCCGAGATCGCCCCGACCGTCGCCGCCCTGCGCACCCGGGCCGACGAGGTGGTCAGCGGCGAGCTGCGCAAGCTCACCACCCGGCGCCCGGAATTCACCGAGGAGCAGCGGGCCGATGTTTCCCGTACCCTGCACCGGGTCGTACAGCAGCTGCTGCACTCACCGACCGTGCGGGTCCGGCAGCTCGCGGCCGAACCCGGCGGCGACCAGTACGCGGCGCTGCTGCGTGAGCTGTTCGACCTGGACGTACCCCACGCCACCCAGGCTGACGCCGTTCCCGAGATCGGAGGACAAGAGTGAACGCCCCACTGCGCCTCGGCACGCGTGGCAGCGCGCTCGCGCTCGCTCAGTCCCAGCAGGTCGCCGACTCGCTGACCGCCGCGACCGGCCGCCCCGTCGAGCTGGTCCGGATCGTCACCGCCGGCGACCGCTCCAACGCGCCCGTCGCCCAGCTCGGTGTCGGGGTCTTCGTCTCGGCGCTGCGTGAGGCCCTGATCGCGAACGAGATCGACTTCGCGGTCCACTCGTACAAGGACCTGCCGACGCTTCCGCACCCGGGTCTGCACATCGCGGCCGTGCCGCTGCGGGAGGACCCGCGTGACGCGCTCGTCGCCCGCGACGGGCTGACCCTCACCGAGCTGCCGGCGGGCTCCGCGATCGGTACGGGCGCGGTGCGCCGAATCGCGCAACTGCATGCCTTGGGCCTACAGTTGCAGGTCACGCCTATCCGCGGCAATGTTGACAGCCGTATCGCGAGGGTGCTCGGCCCCGAGGCCGACCTCGACGCGGTCGTCCTGGCGCGGGCCGGCGTGGTGCGTCTCGGCCGCGCCGCCGAGATCACAGAGACGTTGGATCCGATGCTCATGCTGCCCGCGCCCGCACAGGGCGCGCTGGCGATCGAGTGCCGGGCCGACGACGCAGATCTGGTCGAGCTGCTGGCCGCACTCGATCACGCACCGTCCCGCGCCGCCGTCACGGCGGAACGGGCGATGCTCGCCACGCTCGAGGCCGGTTGCTCCGCGCCGGTCGCGGCACACGCCGAACTCGCCGAAGGCGAGGAAGGCGATGAGATCTACCTGCGCGGTGCGGTGATCAGCCCGGACGGGGCTCGAGCTGTCCGGCTGTCGCGCACCGGAACGCCCGCCGACGCGGCGGAGATCGGAAAGGCGCTTGCCGCCGATCTCCTCGACGCCGGCGCCGACACCCTGATGGGGAGCACAGAATGACCACCCGCACCGCCCGTAAGTCCGCAGGGCGCATCGCGTTCGTCGGCGCCGGACCCGGCGACCCGGGTCTGCTGACCCGCCGGGCGCACGACACTCTCGCCGAGGCCGATCAGGTCATCTACGACCGCGGCGTGCCCGAATCGCTGCTCGCGGCCATCCGGGCGGAGGCCAAGGACGACACCCAGTTCAGCCCGGCCGAGGGCGCACCCGGCGACGTCGCCAAGGTGCTGCTCTCCGCGGCCAAGTCCGGCCTCGCCGCCGTGCACCTGGTCGCCGGCGACCCGTTCGGTCACGAGACCGTGGTCAAGGAGGTGCAGGCCGTCGCCCGCACCGCCGTGCACTTCGAGGTCGTGCCCGGCCTCGGCCAGGCCGAGGGCGTCGCCACCTACGCCGGCGTGCCGCTGCCCGGCGTGCGCACCGTCGCCGACATCGACGACGTTGCCGGCCTGGACTTCGACGCGCTCGCCGCGGCCGCGGTCAAGGGCTCGTTCGCCGTCGCCGTCGACGCCGGCGACCTCGCCGCCGTCCGCGACGGACTGCTCGCCGCGGGCATCGAGCCCGGCACGCCGGTCGGCGTGACCGGCGACGGCACCGGCGAGACCCAGTACACGACCACCTCTTCGGTGGACAGCTTCGTCGCCGCCGCGCTCGGCTTCACCGGCCGGGTGGTGCTCACCGTCGGCACGGAGGTCGCCCAGCGCGACAAGCTGAGCTGGTGGGAGAACCGCCCGCTGTACGGCTGGAAGGTGCTCGTACCGCGCACCAAGGAGCAGGCGGGTGCGATGAGCGCACGGCTGCGGGCGTACGGGGCCATCCCGTGCGAGGTGCCGACGATCGCCGTCGAGCCGCCGCGCACCCCGGCGCAGATGGAGCGGGCCGTCAAGGGCCTGGTCGACGGCCGGTACGCCTGGGTCGTCTTCACCTCGGTGAACGCGGTCCGCGCGGTCTGGGAGAAGTTCGGCGAGCACGGCCTGGACGCCCGGCACTTCGGCGGCGTCAAGATCGCCTGCATCGGCGAGGCGACGGCCGACGCCGTCCGCGCGTTCGGCATCCAGCCCGAGCTGATCCCCGCCGGCGACCAGTCGAGCGAGGGCCTGCTGGCGGAGTTCTCGCCGCACGACGAGATCCTCGACCCGGTCGGCCGGGTGCTGCTGCCGCGCGCCGACATCGCCACCGAGACGCTGGCCGCGGGCCTCATCGAGCGCGGCTGGGAGGTGGACGACGTCACCGCGTACCGGACGGTCCGCGCGGCGCCGCCGCCGGCCGACATTCGCGACGCGATCAAGTCCGGCGGTTTCGACGCGGTGCTCTTCACCTCGTCGTCGACGGTCCGCAACCTGGTCGGCATCGCCGGCAAGCCGCACGCCCGCACGGTCGTCGCGGTGATCGGCCCGAAGACCGCGGAGACGGCGACGGAGTTCGGCCTGCGGGTCGACGTCCAGCCGCAGCACGCGTCGGTCGGCGACCTGGTCGAGGCGCTGGCGTCGTACGCGGTCGAACTGCGCGAGAAGCTCGCCGCGATGCCGGCCAAGCAGCGCCGCGGCTCCAAGGTCCAGGGCCCGACCGCCCTGCGCTTCCGCTGACATAGGCCGGGCCGGCCGCGACGGCCGGCCCCGGTCACGGCGGCCGGTCGAGCGACCGGCCTGGCTGAGGGAGTTGGCATGTCGTTTCCCGACGTGCGTCCGCGGCGCCTGCGCCGCACGGCCGCCATGCGGCGGCTGGTCGAGGAGACCAGGGTCGCACCGGCCGAGCTGGTGCTGCCGCTGTTCCTCAAGGAAGGCCTGACCGAGCCCCGCGCGATCAGCTCACTGCCGGGCGTCGTGCAGCACTCCCGCGAGTCGCTGCGCAAGGCCGCGCACCAGGCGGTCAGCGCGGGCGTCGGCGGCCTGATGCTGTTCGGCGTGCCCGACCACGCCGCCAAGGACGAGACCGGCTCCGGCGGCATCGACCCCGACGGCATCCTGAACGTCGGGCTGCGCGACCTGATCTCCGAGGTCGGCGACTCGACAGTTGTCATGGGCGACCTGTGCCTCGACGAGTTCACCTCGCACGGACACTGCGGGGTCCTGGCCGCCGACGGGACCGTCGACAACGACGCCACCCTCGAGCTCTACGGCCAGATGGCCGTCGCGCAGGCCGAGGCCGGAGCGCACGTCGTCGGCCCCTCCGGGATGATGGACGGCCAGATCGGCGTGGTCCGCCGGGCCCTCGACAACGCCGGCCACCAGGACACCACCGTGCTCGCCTACGCGGCCAAGTACGCGGGCGCCTTCTACGGACCGTTCCGCGAGGCCGTCGAGTCGACCCTCCAGGGCGACCGCCGCACCTACCAGCAGAGCCCGGGCAACGTCCGCGAGGCGCTGCGCGAGGTCGAGCTGGACGTGGCGGAGGGCGCCGACATCGTCATGGTGAAGCCCGCCCTGCCGTATCTCGACGTGATCGCCGCCGTCCGCGACCGCGTCGACGTCCCGGTCGCCGCATACCAGGTCTCCGGCGAGTACGCGATGGTCGAGGCCGCCGCCGCGAACGGGTGGCTGGACCGCCAGGGCGTGATGCTGGAGACGCTGACCTCCATCCGGCGGGCCGGCGCCCAGATCATCCTCACCTACTGGGCGACCGAGGCCGCTCAGCTTTTACGCGACCGCTACTGAAAAGGGGCCCCGAGGGGCCCCTTTCCGCATTCCTGATCAGTCGTCGTTCTTGATCGTCCCCGTCGCCGTGGCGTCGATCAGGCGGAGACCTTCCAGGCCGGCGATCGCGAGCTTGAACGTCTCGTCCCGCTCCCTGACCTTGTCGCCGCGGACCCGTACCTCGAAGACCACGCCGGTCGAGCCCGCCGGGATGACCTTGCAGCCCACGTACGGCTCGAAGTCGATCGTCGGCAGGGCCGAGCCGGGCACCGTCGTCGCGCAGACCGTCATCGGCCGGCTCAGCGGCCGCGACAGGGTCACCGGGAAGGCAAGCGGCGTGGTGCCGCGGTCGCCCTCGACGACGCTCGCGCTCGCCGCCGACAGCGCCGCCCGGGACCGGAAGCGCGCGATCTGCGGGTCGTGGTCGCTGGAGCCCTTCGAGCCGTTCGCCTCGTCGGAGGCGGCCCAGCCGGCGTTGATGTGCGCGGCTCGCATCTCGATCAGGTCGCCGTAGAGCCCGTCGTTGACGAAGAGGTTGTCCAGCGTCTGCGCCTCCGCCACCAGGTTCTCCCAGAGGTTGTGCAGGCCGGCCTCGTACAGCGGGCCGAGCTGGTCACCCGGGTTGGCCGGAACCGGGTCGTCCGACCGGGGGAAGACGTTCACGTCGCCGCCGTACGCGATCCGCGCGTGCGCGTGGCCGTTCTCGATCGCCGTTGTCGCCGGCGGTCGCCTTGACCCCGATCGAACCGAGCAGGATGCGGTCGCCGTTGCCGTCGTCGACGGTGCCCGGCAGGTTGTCCAGCGGGTGCGCGTCGCGGAACACCCGGCGTGCGTACGGGTCGGCGGGGGCGAGCAGCGGGTCGTCCTTGTCGATCACCCAGATCTCGGCGTCGGCCGTGCCGCCGAAGACGTTGCGGCCCGAGACCGCGCCGGAGCCCGCGCGGACCCGAAGCTGCATGCCCTCGTGACGCTCCCAGAAGCGCTCGGCGGCGGCCAGCTCGGACGGCGGCGTCGCGTCGTCGATCTGGACCTCGCCCGCCGGCACGTCCGATGCGAGCTTGGTCACCTGCGAGGCGCCGGAGAGCTGCGTCATGGAGAAGAACTCGGAGACCCGGGCCCGCACGACGATCTCGTCGCCGACGGTCGGCACGTAGCCGCCGATCAGGGAGGTGAAGGTGCCCGACGATAAAGGCCCAGGTCAGTCCGTGGGTTCGAGTCTCTGCACCAGTTGCGCAACGTCGGCGCCGTATTCATACCAATCTCGGTCGGACTGGAACCCCAGCTCGGCGTTGACCTTCAACATCGACTCGTTGTGCTGCGCGTTCCAGGTCTGCACCTCGCGCAGCCCGGGCTCCGCCGTGCGCAGCTCGAAGAGCATCCGTGCCTTGATCGCCCGGTCGATGCCGTAGCCGCGATGCTCCCGGACGACGATGGTGTCGTACTGGTCGGCGCGCTCCGGGTGCTGCGCGGGCACGACCACCTCGGTGAGCCCGGCGACCGTCCCGGTCGCCTCGTGCAGCGCCAGCACGATGTACGGCTTCAGCCCGCGCCGGTGCAGCGTGTCGAGGCTGTCCCGCAGCCGCTGCGGGTCGGATGAGCTCGGCCGCAGGTCGAGGTCGTTGTCGTCGCCGTCCTGGCCGACCAGCTTGGCCTGCGCGTAGGCCTCCACCAGCTCGGGCGGCGGGCCGCCGGGGTGGTATTCGATCCGGTATCCGGAGCTGATCCCGCCGGCCATGGCACCGAGGGCGTTCCAGTCCACCCTGGACAGGGTCAGGACGCTGCGGGTCTCCACATACTCCCGCTCGAAGCCCATCGAGGTGTAGAAATCGATGGCCGGGGTGTCGCCGATCGCCTCGACCCCGATGGACGAGAAGCCCTCGAGATAGGCCCGGCGTGCGGCGACTGCGAGTAACTGCTGACCGAGGCCGCGACGGCGCAGATCGGGGTGGACGAGCACCTCGAGCACGCCGATGTCGCCCAGCAGAAGAATGCTGACATGGCCGAAGATGGCGCTCTCGCCCTCGGCGAGACGGTCGTCCTCGGCGACCCAGCTGATCCGGCGTTCACCCGGCATCGTCTCCGCCAGGTAGTCGACCACCTGCACGTCCTGCCACGGTGGATCGTCCGGGAGATCGGCAGCCAGCACCGCGTTCAGCGTCTCCACGAGCGACCGGATCTCCCAGGCCGACGCGGCCCGGGGATCCCACTCACGCACCCTCACCCGTACAGCTTGCCGGTATCTGGACCTTCAGGGAAGTGCTGGGCGGTCAAATGTACGCGACTCGTCACTGTGGGTTGTTATTCAGACCCGGGTGCGTTGCCCGTACTCGTTGGCCGCGTCGAACACCTTCTGCGCGTACGGCCGGACGGCGTTGTAGGACAAAATGGCGTCCCACCAGGCGTCCGGCTTGGACAGGTCGCGTCCGCCCTGGCACAGATAGCGGGCCGCGGCCAGCGCCGCGTCGTCGATGTCGTTGGGATCGGAGAGTCCGTTGTTGTCGGCGTCGACGCCGTTGCCGACGGAGATCGCGGTCCAGGTCTGCGGGATGAACTGGAGCGGACCCATCGCCCGATCGAACTGCGGGTCCCCATCGAGGGCGCCCTGATCGGAGTCCCGGATGAGCTGGCGGCCGCCCTTGCCGTCCAGCGGCAGGCCGAAGATGGGGGGCGCTACGGAACCGTCGGCGCTGAGCACGGCGCCGTTCGCGCTGCCGTGCGAGGACTCAACCTTGGCGATCGCGGCGATGGTGGTCCAATTCAGATGGCAGGCCGGGGTGGCGCGGGCCACGACCAGTTCGGCGTAGCCGTATGCCTGCACGGCGACGACCGGGATGCCGGCCCGGGTGCCGGCCTCCTGTGCCCAGGCCGCCAGCACGTCCGCGGGCCGGGCGCCGCCGACGCCGGCGACGGGCGGCACGGTGGCGGGCAGGGTGCCGCCGGGCGTCGAGACGGACCCGGGCAACCCGGGAACGCCGCTGATGCTGGGCGCGGTGATGGGACCCGCGGAGGCGCCGGCGTCCTGGCCGAAGCCCGGGGTCACGCTGGGCGACGGCACGGACTGCAGAGCCTGGGGTACGAGGTAGGCGCCGGCCGATCCAGCGGCGCCGAGCAGCAGGGCGGCGATGGCCGCGGGGAGGATGAGCCGGCCGCTGGGGCGCTTGGCCCACGCCGAGGTGCTGCGGGCGGTGTTCCGGGCGACCCGGACGGGATTGGCGGCGCGCAGGACCCGGGT
The DNA here is from genome assembly GCF_014205335.1 of Amorphoplanes digitatis. NCBI lineage: Bacteria > Bacillati > Actinomycetota > Actinomycetes > Micromonosporales > Micromonosporaceae > Actinoplanes > Actinoplanes digitatis. The sequence continues at coordinate 280,168 of NZ_JACHNH010000001.1, forward strand.
GGTCCGCCCCTTCGAGGCGGCGGCGGCGACGGCCGCGGCGGCGGGAGCCACCGACGTCTCGCCGGCCCCGTCCTTGCCGGTCCCGTCCTTGCCGGTCTTCTCCGGGCCGCTCTTGGGAGTGTCGTCGCCGTTCGCGGTGGTGCCGGGCTCCGCGGCGGCGGCGGTGGCCGGCCCGGCCTTGCCTGCCGCCGTCCCGCTCGCGACGTCCTTGCCTGCCGCTGTCGCGTCCGCCTTGCCTGCCGCTGTCGCGTCCGCGACGTCCTTGCCTGCCGCTGTCGCGTCCGCCTTGCCTGCCGCTGTCGCGTCCGCGACGTCCTTGCCTGCCGCTGTCGCGTCCGCCTTGCCTGCCGCTGTCGCGTCCGCCTTACCTGCCGCTGTCGCGTCCGCCTTGCCTGCCGCTGTCCCGTCCGCGACGTCCTTGCCTGCTGGCGCCTCGGCCTTTGTTTCCGGCCGGGCGCCGGACACGGCGGCGTCGCCGTCCGCGGTCTTGGTTTCCGTGGCCGCCTTCGGGGCGTGATCGTCGCCCGCCGCGCCGGTCTTCGCCGCCGCGGCCGGAGAACCCGCCACCGGCGTGGTCACGTCACCGGCGGTGATCTTCGCCGCCCGGTCGCCGACGGAGGTCGCTCGGTCGCCGTCCGCGGTCGCCTGGTCGCCGATGGAGTCGGTCGCGGGAGGCTCGTCGGCGGGTGCCGCGCCCGAGCTGCCCAGGGGCCCGCCGAGATGCGGCGCCGAGGGCCGTCGCCCACGCCGCGCCGAGGGTGTCTCCTGGCCGTCCGTCACCCGGACGAGGATACCGGGCGGCGGCCAGCGGCGATTCCATGGACCTGTTCCGATACCTGCGGGTCACAAGGGGGTAGCCACCTCGGTGAAGTGTCGCACCCGGGCCATACGCTGTGTGGATGCCGCGTTATGACTACCGCTGCCGCGCCTGCGGCGACACCTTCGAGATGAACCGCCCGATGGCCGAGTCCGGCGCACCGGCCACCTGCCCGCAGGGGCATGCCGAAACGGTCAAGCTACTGACGACTGTCGCGGTGACCGGCCGCGGCGGCGCCGTGCCGTCGGCCCCGGCCACCGGCGGCGGCGGTGGCTGTTGCGGCGGCGGCTGCGGCTGCTGATCGCCGCCCCGGCCGATTCGCTCACCCGGACCGATCGCACACCCACCGCGATCGGCGCCGGCCGCACCCGCGCGATCCCGCAGGATTGAAATCGGACACTGATGACGCCACCGACGACCTTGGTGCGCGATCGTCGAGAAGATCCGTCCGTTCGGTCGGTATCAGGATGGGCCGGTATCACAGTCAAGGCCTTGAGGATCTCTTGTTCCGTCGAGTATGGGTGGTTCATTGACGTAACGCTGCGGTGATCGTCGAGTGACCTGGTGGAGTCGCACAACGTGACTCTTGCGGGGACATCCGAACGGATCGTCGGAACTGACCGGCCGCAGCGCAACTCGAACGTGAACCGCGTCGTTACGTCACGCGTAGTGCCGTGCGTGAACGTCGATGACCAGACCGTTGGCCGCCCTTGAGTGGCCGGCCGTGGCGGGCGGGTGGTTACCGAGCGTTCCAACGATGTGCCGTGTGAGTGCGGTGCGCAGCACGAAGCGCGACTTCCCAAGGGGGCGGAGGTTCCTACCGTGTCGGGACGGACCGAGCTGCCGAGTGGGCTGGTGACCTTCATGTTTACGGACATCGAGGGCTCCACGCGGCTCGCCCGGATGCTGGGCGACGGCTATGGCAGCGTGCTCAACGCGCATCGAGACCTGGTGCGCGCAGCGCTGAGCAATTACGCCGGCGTCGAGCTTTTCACTGAGGGTGATTCCTTCTTCGTTGCTTTTCGCGACGCGGGGGCCGCCGTCGCGGCGTGCGTCGCTGCGCAGCGTGCACTGGCCGCGTACCCGTGGCCGAGCGCGGACGCGGAACCCCGCGTCCGCATGGGTCTGCACACCGGCTGGGCCACGCCGATCGGCGACGAGTACGCGAGCGCGGAGGTCCACCGCGCGGCCCGGGTGGCCTCCGCGGCCCACGGTGGCCAGGTCCTCTGCTCGGAGGCGACGGCCTCCGCCGTCTCCGGCGGCTCACCGGATCCGGGCCCGGGCGACGACGTCCTGGCGGGCGCCGCGCCCGTGACCGGCCGCGTGGCCGTCCGGCAGGCCGCGGCAACCCGCGCCACCGCGTCCGGCTGTGCGCTCGCCACCCGCGAATTCCGCGCCGCCGCGGTCGGCCGCGTCGCGATCGGCCGCGCGAGCACCACCCGCGATCCGCGTGCCGCCACCGCGGCGGCACCGGCACACGGGCACGGCACCGGCGAGGGCGCCGCCCTCGACTGGGCGGGTCGCGGCGCCGCCGCGCGGGTCGCGCGGATCGTGACCGCCCGGCGCACCGAGACCATCGACCTGCTGGACCTCGGCCCCTTCCGGCTGCGCGGGTTCGACGACGCCGAGCGGCTGTTCCAGCTCGCCGCCGCCGGCCTGGAGCGCAGCTTCCCCCGCCCCCGCACGCCCTGCGCGCCCGCGCACAACCTGCCGGCCCCGGTCACCCCGTTCGTCGGGCGCCGGCCGGAGCTGGCCGAGCTGCGCGATCTGGTCGGCCGGCACCGGCTCGTCACCGTCGCCGGTGCGGGTGGCGCCGGCAAGACCCGGCTGGCGCACGTCGTCGCCGAGGAGCTGCTCACCGCGTACCCGGACGGGGTCTGGGTCGTGGATCTCGCCGGTGAGGGGCACGAGGCGGCGCTGGCCGCCGCGATGGGTGTCCGGCCCGAGCCGGCCCGGCCGGTGCTCGACACGATCATCGAGCGGTGCGGCGCCGGCCGCACGCTCGTCGTCCTCGAGACCTGTGAGGCCCGGCGTCCGGCCGCCATGGAGCTGGTGCAGCGCCTGCTCGCCGGCTGCCCGCGGCTGGACGTGCTGGCCACCTCGCGGGTGCCGCTCGGCGTGCCCGGCGAGCTGGTCTGGCGGATACCGCCGCTCACGCCGGCCGACGCCTTCACCCTGCTCACCGACCGGACCGACGCCGCGCGCGGCGGCCGGCCCGGCCAGCAGGACGAGGCCGCCGACCTGGCCCGGATCGCCTCGAAGCTGGACGGCGCGCCGCTGGCCATCGAGCTCGCCGCGGACCGGCTCCGGCTGCTCTCCCCGGCGCAGCTCGCCGCCCGCCTCGACGATCCGATCGCGGCGCTGGACGCCGGGCGGCTCGGCACCGGGCGGCACGCCAGCCTGACCGGCAACCTGGACTGGTCCTACCGCGGGCTCAGCGACGCCGCGGCCGGGCTGCTGCGGCGGCTGGCCGTCTTCGCCGGGCCGGTGGAGCTCGGCACCGTCGAGTGGTCCGGCGAGGACGCGTTCGGCGCGCTGTCCGAGCTGGCCGACCGCTCGCTTGTCGAGGTCGTCGCCGGACCCCGTTACCGGATGTCCGAGCAGGTCCGGGCGTACGCGACCCGCCGGCTCGTCGCGGCGGGGGAGGAGCACGCCGCGAGGGACCGGCACGCCGCCTGGTCGTTGCACACGCTGGAGAGCGTCGCCACCGACACCGACGGGCAGCCGCGGACCGTGTCGCTCACCGAGCTCGCGCCCTATGTCGGCGAGTGGCAGGCCGCGCTGCGCTGGTCCGCGACCGGCGGCAGCGTCCGGGCCGGGCTGCGGCTCGCCGGTGCCCTCGACCCCTGGTGGCGCGAGCACGGCGGGGCCCGGGCCGGCCGGGACCTGCTCTTCCGGCTGTACGGGCGCGCCGACGGTGAGCAGGTCGCCCCGGCCGAGCTGGCCTCCGCGTATCTCGTCCACGCCGGGCTCGCCGACGACCCGGAGGAGCGGGTCCGCTTCCTGAACCGGGCCGAGAAGCTCGCCCGCGAGGCCGACCAGCCCGCCCTGCTCCTGCGCGCGCTGGCCGGCCACCGGATCTCGCTGGTCGGCGCCGGGCGGCTGGCCGAGGCCGAGCGGGTGTGCCGCGAGGTCATCGCCGCGGCGGAGCGGACCGGCGTGCCGGGCGTTGCGCTGCCCTCGGTCGTGGCGCTCGCCGAGCTGCTCTGGCGGCGCGACGCGGTCGACGAGGCGGCCGAGCTGCTCGGCGGGGCCCGCCAGCTCGAGGCGGGGCGGCCGCAGGACCGCGGCAGCCGTACCGTCGACTGGCTTCTCGGCATGGTGGCCCTGCGCCGCGGTGACCTGGTCGCCGCGCACGACCACCTGGTCGTCGCGCTGCGATCGCGGTTGCGGCACGGATTCCGGGGCGCGGCCGCGGACGCCGTCGCGGCCATCGCGGTCCGCTGCGCGGTCGGCGGCGATCCCACCACCGCGACCGTCCTCTTCGGTGGCGCCGAGTCGGTGCGCGGCGCGCGGCGGGCCACCCAGTTCGGTGCCTTCTGGTCGGCGCAGCAGGCCGTCCTGCGGCGGGTGCTCGGCGACACCGCCTTCGACGTCGCCTACGCCGACGGCGCGGCGAACGGGTTCGGCCGGGCGGTCGCTATGGCCCTCGCCGTCGAACACCCCGACCTGGAGTACGGCTCGACCCGCTTCGCGCACGCACCTGGCTGACGGGAACGGGCCCCGGTGGTGGATCCGGGGCCCGTTCACTGCCTGCCGATGGTCGGAGCTACTTCTCGATCAGCGCCCGGGCGCGGTCGATGTCGGACGGGTTGACGGCCTCGAGCGATCCGAAGACGCTCACCGCCTGGTAGTACGTCCACGCGAGGCTCAGGCACGCGGGCCGCACCACGGAGTTGTACGTGGCGCATTTGCGCTTGAGGTCGGCGTAGAACATGTTGTCCACCCGCGCCTTGTTGGCGGGGAAGGCGCCGATGGCCTTGTAGTTGCGGTACCCGAAGTCGTGGTGCCAGCAGGAGAGCTCGAAGTCGAAGCCCAGCGGGTTGTCCGGGCTGGACGAGCAGTAGTCGGTGGACCAGTCGAAGCCGTAGCTCGCCCACGGTGCGCGGTCGAGCCGGGCGCTGTTCCAGGCGTTGGTGCTGGCCGCGGTGGTCTGCGTCCATCCGGACAGGACGGACGCCTTGCTCTCCGTGGCGGCGGTCGCCGCGACGGAGGGTGCGAGGAGGGCGAAGGCTGAGATCAGTATGACGAGGAAGCGGCGGACGAACCGGTTCATCATTACCTCCAGCGGTAGGCCGCCAGTCTTCGAGCCCAAGGTTGCGGCATACAAGCAGGTCGATGGACTTTTCCTTAACGGTGACTCAAGTTACTAACCAGTATTCCGTAACAGGTCTGTCATGTGATGTTCTAAAGAGCGGTGTTGTTCAAGGCCGCTAAGGTATGAACGTGCAGACGGCCGTCCAGTGATTCGACTACCGCTGGTCCGACAGGGACCCCTGCGTGCGCTCGCCATCCGGCTCGCCGCCGCCATCACCCTCGTTTTGCTCACCGTCGGCGTCATCTACCTCGACCGCGACGGCTACCGGGACGTCAACGGGGACGGGCTGACGCTGCTCGACTGCTTCTACTACGCGGTCGTCTCGCTCTCCACGACCGGCTACGGCGACATCACGCCCGTGACGCCGGACGCCCGGCTCATGAACATTGTGTTCATCACACCGGCCCGCGTGCTCTTCCTGATCATCCTCGTCGGCACGACCCTGGAAGTGCTGACGGACCAGTACCGGAACAGCCTCAGGGTCACCCGGTGGAGGCGAAAATTGAAGGACCACGTCATCGTCTGCGGCTACGGGACCAAGGGCCGGGCCGCGGTCAGCGCGCTGCTGGAGACCGGCTACGACAAGTCCCGCATCATCATCGTGGAGGGCCGTGACGCCGCGCTGCGCCAGGCCGCCGCGAACGGCCTGGTCGCGATCGAGGGCAACGCCACCCGCTCGGCCGTGCTCGAGGAGGCCGACGTCAGGAAGGCCAAGGCGGTCATCATCGCCACCGACACCGACGAGGCGTCCGTGCTCATCAGCCTGACCGTGCGGCAGCTGACCGCCGGTCAGGTCCGGATCATCGCGGCGGTCCGGGAACAGGAGAACGCCGCCCTGCTCAAGCAGAGCGGCGCACACCACGTCATCGTGTCGTCCTCGACGGCCGGCCGGCTACTGGGCCTGACCACCACCACGCCGCCGCTGATCGACGTCGTCGAGGACCTGCTCACGCCGGGCCAGGGCATGGCGCTGGCGATGCGCTCCGCCGAGCGGGCGGAGGTCGGCCGCAACCCCCGCGAGCTACAGACCCTCGTCGTGGCCCTGATCCGGCGCGGCAAGGTGGTGCCGCTCGGCGGCGAGCAGTCCATGACCATCGAGACCGGCGACATGCTCGTCTACATCCGCGACGAGGAACACCGCGGCGTCGACCTGCCGGTCTAGGACCCCTACAGGATCGTCCAGGTGTCGCCGGCGTTCAGCAGCTCGCCGAGCATCTGGTCGGGCGTCCCGGTGACCTGGGCCTTGGCGTCCTCGAGCTGCTTCTGGATCAGCTCGTCGTAGGACGGGCGCTGGACGTTGCGGAACACGCCGATCGGGGTCGTGCCCAGGTCCGATCCGGACAGCCGGCTCAGCGCGAACGCGTAGGCCGGGTCGTCGACCGTCGCGTCGTGCACCACCGGCGTCTCGCCGCCGAGGTCGGCGCTGTCGCGCACCGACAGGCCGAAGCCGCCGGCCGGGTGCACGACCGAGAACTGGCCCTGCGCGCCGAAGGTGATCGGCTGGCCGTGCTCCAGGCGGATCAGGTGGTCGTCGCGGGTGTCCGAGTCCTTGAGCAGCTCGAAGGCGCCGTCGTTGAAGATGTTGCAGTTCTGGTAGATCTCCACGAAGGCCGAGCCCTCGTGCTCCGCGGCCGCCCGCAGCACCGACTGGAGGTGCTTGCGGTCCGAGTCGATCGTGCGTCCCACGAACGTCGCCTCGGCGCCGAGCGCCAGCGACAGCGGGTTGAACGGCGAGTCCGCCGAGCCCGCCGGCGTCGACTTGGTGATCTTGCCGAGCTCGGAGGTCGGCGAGTACTGGCCCTTGGTCAGGCCGTAGATCCGGTTGTTGAACAGCAGGATCTTGAGGTTGACGTTGCGGCGCAGTGCGTGGATCAGGTGGTTGCCGCCGATCGAGAGCGCGTCTCCGTCGCCGGTGACGACCCAGACCGACAGGTCGGGGCGGGACGCGGACAGCCCGGTCGCGATCGCCGGCGCGCGGCCGTGGATCGAGTGCATCCCGTAGGTGTTCATGTAGTACGGGAAGCGCGAGGAGCAGCCGATGCCGGACACGAAGACCGTGTTCTCCCGGGGGATGCCCAGCTCCGGCATGAACTGCTGCACCGCCGCCAGGATCGCGTAGTCACCGCAGCCGGGGCACCAGCGGACCTCCTGGTCGGACTTGAAGTCCTTGGCGGTGAGCTGCACCGGGGTGAGCCCCAGGTTGCGGTGGTTCAGGGTCGGGCTAGCCATTCTTGACCACGTCCTCAAGCATGTTCTCCAGCGTCGCGGCCGTGAAAGGCAGGCCGCTGACCTGGTTGAAGGGAACCGCGTCGACCAGGTACCTGGCCCGGATGACGTGGGCGAGCTGGCCCAGGTTCATCTCCGGGATGATCACCTTGTCGTATGCCTTGAGCACCTCGCCCAGGTTGGCCGGCAGCGGCGACAGGTGCCGCAGGTGCGCCTGCGCGATCGGCAGGCCGCGCTGGCGCAGCGACCGGCAGGCGGCGCCGATCGGGCCGTAGGTGGAGCCCCAGCCCAGCACGAGCACGCGGGCGACCTCGTCCGGGTCCTCGATCTCGACGTCCGGCACCGGGATCGACTCGATGCGCTCCGCCCGGATCCGGACCATGAGCTCGTGGTTGGCCGGGTCGTACGAGATGTCGCCGGTCTTGTCGGCCTTCTCCAGGCCGCCGATCCGGTGCTCAAGGCCCGGCGTGCCCGGGATCGCCCACGGCCGCGCCAGGGTCTCCGGGTCGCGCAGGTACGGCAGAAAGCGCCCGTCCTCACCGTTCGGCTCGGTGGTGAAGTCGACCGAGATGTCCGGCAGGTCGTAGACGTCGGGCAGCAGCCACGGCTCGGAGCCGTTGGCCACGTAGTTGTCCGACAGCAGGATCACCGGGGTGCGGTACTTCAGGGCGATCCGGGCCGCCTCGATCGCGGCGTGGAAGCAGTCCGACGGCGACCTCGGTGCGATCACCGCGAGCGGCGCCTCGCCGTGCCGGCCGTAGAGCGCCATGTTGAGGTCGGCCTGCTCGGTCTTTGTCGGCATGCCCGTCGACGGGCCGGCCCGCTGCACGTCGATGATGACCAGCGGGAGCTCGAGCGCGATCGCCAGCGAGATCGTCTCGCCCTTGAGCGCGACGCCGGGGCCCGAGGTAGTGGTGACGCCGAGCGCGCCGCCGTACGCGGCGCCGACGGCCGCGCCGATCGCGGCGATCTCGTCCTCGGCCTGCATCGTGGTGATGCCGAACCGCTTGTGCTTCGACAGCTCGTGCAGGATGTCCGACGCCGGGGTGATCGGGTAGGCGCCCAGGAAGACCGGCAGCTTCGCGCGCACGCCCGCGGCGACCAGGCCCAGCGCCAGCGCGGCGTTGCCGGTGATGTTGCGGTAGGTGCCCGGCAGCATCTTGGCCGGCTTGACCTCGTAGCGCACCGAGAAGTCCTCGGTCGTCTCGCCGAAGTTCCAGCCCGCGTTGAAGGCCGCCTTGTTCGCCGCGACCAGGTCCGGGCGCTTGGCGAACTTGCGCTCCAGGAACCGGATCGTCGACTCGAACGGGCGCGAGTACATCCAGCTCAGCAGGCCGAGGGCGAACATGTTCTTGGCGCGCTCGGCGTCCTTCTTCGCCACGCCCAGCTCGGCGAGTGCCCCGATGGTCATCGAGGTCAGCGCCACCGGGTGCAGGGCGTAGTCGTCCAGCGAGCCGTCCTCGAGCGGGCTCACCGGGTAGCCGACCTTGGTCAGGTTGCGCCGGGTGAACTCGTCGGTGTTCACGATGATGTCCGCGCCGGTCGGCAGGTCGGCCAGGTTCGCCTTCAGGGCCGCCGGGTTCATCGCCACCAGCACGTTCGGCGAGTCGCCCGGCGTGAGGATGTCGTAATCGGCGAAGTGCACCTGAAAGCTCGAGACGCCCGGCAGGGTGCCCGCTGGTGCCCGGATCTCGGCCGGGAAGTTGGGCAACGTCGAGATGTCGTTGCCCAGCTGGGCGGTCTCGGACGTAAACCGGTCGCCGGTGAGCTGCATACCGTCACCAGAGTCGCCGGCGAACCGGATGACCACGCGATCGAGCTGCTCGACACGCTTCGCGGGAACGGCCACGTTCCAACCTCCTGAGGGAGCCGGCCGGCGGGTACGCACGTCGATGAGCCGGCCCGCAATAGTCACTTCCAGCCTACGTCGGCGCTCCTTACCACTGCGGGTACGGGCGCTTGTCCGACTTCAGACCGTTGACCACAGTAGCCAGGCAAGGCTTGCCTGGGCCAACCGAGTCCACCCTTCGGTTCGCTAGGCTGCGCCCGTGGACGGGTATTTGGGTTCGTACGCGACGCTCGGGCTGCTCCTGGGCGCCGGTGTGCTCGTCTTCGTCGGAGCGTTCGGCGCGAACAGGCTGCTCAGGCCCGCTAACCCGGCCGAGCCGGCGGGTAAGCGCACGACCTACGAGAGCGGCGTCGACCCGGTCGGCGGTGACTGGGCGCAGGCGAAGATTCGTTATTATGTCTATGCGTACCTTTATGTGCTCTTCGCCGTCGAGGCCGTGTTTCTCTTCCCGTGGGCGGTCGTCTTCGACCGGCCCGGCTTCGGCCTGGTGACGGCCGTCGAGATGGCCGTCTTCGTGGCGGTTCTGGCGCTGGGCATCGCCTATGCCTGGCGCAAGAAGATCCTTACCTGGACCTGACGCCCCTCGATCGAGCGGGGCGATCGCCCGCCTGCGGGGTGGCGGGCTCGCCACGCCGCAGCGGTCGTGCCACGATCGTGCCCATGGGTCAGCTTCTCCTCTTCATCGTCGTGGCTCTCGTGGTCGCGGCGATCGTCTTCGGTGTGACCGTCATGGTGAGCGGTGGCGACTCCGGATTGACGCCGGTCGAACCCGACGGCAGGTCCCTGCCGCTGCCCGGCGACCGGCCGCTCGGCGAGGAGGACATCTTGCGTACCAGGTTCGACACCGCTTTCCGTGGCTACCGGATGGCCCAGGTCGACCAGGCGCTACAGCGGGCCGCCTACGACATCGGCTACAAGGGCGAGCTGATCGGGGTCCTGGAGGCCGAGGTCCTGGCGCTGCGCGAGGGCCGGACCGCCGACGCCGACGTGCTGCGCCGGGCCCGCGAGGCCGCGGTCGCGCCGCCGCCGGCCGCACCGCCCGAGGGCACGCTGCCCGAGACCCCGCCCGCGGCCGACAGGCTGCCGGGCGAGTCGACCGTGCCGGTCGTCGTCGCCGGGCCCGCCGCCGGCGCCGAGGACGCGCCCGAGCGCAAAGCCGGCGACGGGGAGCCGGCGGAGCGCCGATGAGCGAGACCGGGCCGGCCGGCGGCCTCGACGACGCGGCGAGCCCGGGCACCGGCGAGGTCACCGCGACCGTCATCGTCAACGCGCCGGCGCCGCGGGTCTTCGCGGCGTTCATGAACTGGGAGCGGCAGTCCGAGTGGATCCCGTTCACCAAGGTGCGGGTCGTCGAGGGCGACGGCGGCGAGGGCAGCCTGATCGAGGCGATCACCGGTGTCGGCCCCGCCGGGCTCCGCGACGAGATGCGGGTCGTCCGGGTCGACGCGCCGTACGAGCTGCGGGTCGTGCACTGCGGCAAGGTGCTGCGCGGGCCGGGCTCGATGCGCTGCACCGCGATGGGCGGCGACCGGACCCAGGTGGTCATGCACGAGTGGTTCCACCTGCCGCCGGGTGCGGCCGGTCGGCTGGCCTGGCCGGTGCTCTGGCCGGGGTCCAAGCTCAGCCTCAAGGGCGCGCTTAAGAAGTTCGGCCGGCTCGTCGAGGAGGGTCGCCTCCGCTGACTTCGCTGTCGGACCCGCCTCGTACCGTCGTCGCATGACGGATGTGATCGACGGGCCCGGCACCGACGGGTTGGTGATCGGGGCGGACGGGCGCGCCCGGTGCGCGTGGGGCGGCAGCACCCCCGACTACCAGCCCTACCACGACCTCGAGTGGGGCCGGCAGGTCCGCGGCGACGACGCGCTCTTCGAGCGGATGTCGCTCGAGGCGTTCCAGTCCGGGCTCTCCTGGATCACCATTCTGCGTAAGCGGCCGGCCTTCCGGGCCGCGTTCGCGGACTTCTCGATCCCGGCGGTGGCGGCCTTCACCGAGCGGGACGCGGCCCGCCTGATGGCCGACGCCGGCATCGTGCGCAACCGGATGAAGGTCGACGCGACGCTGCACAACGCCCGGGTGGCGGCCGGCCTGCCGGACGGCCTCACGGCGCTGCTCTGGTCGTACGCGCCGGCGCCGCGGCCCCGGCCCGCGACCCGGGCGGACGTCCCGGCGATCACCCCCGAGTCGACCGCGCTGGCCAAGGCCCTGAAGAAGCTCGGCTTCAAGTTCGTCGGCCCGACCACCGCCTACGCCCTGATGCAGGCGACCGGCATGGTGGACGACCACCTCGCCGGTTGCTTCGTGGCGCCGGAGGCACGCTGACCCACCGCTGCGGCGGCCCCAGCGCGCCGCTGAGGGGCCCGCGGGTCCGGGTGGACAGTCGTGGGCATCCGAGTCACTTGCGGACCGTTCCGGCCGTTCTGTGCCGCCGGAAGGCCCGCGCGCGAGTCACCGGCGGGCCGCCGGGCGGCCCGTGATGAGATGGTGCCCATGGCGCAATGGGCGGTGATCATTCCGGCGGATCGATGGGCAACCGAGCGGTTGTTCCATCACGACTCCCTGACCGTGGCGGGCCTAGCGGGCGTGCAGCCGGCGGCCGGCGACGAGGTGCTCCTCGTGGCCGGCGAGGAGACGCCCCAGGTGGTGGCGCTCGGCGCGGTCGAGGCGGCGCCGGCGCGGCGGGGCGCTCACGGTGTACCCGAGCTGGTGGTCAACTACACCCGCCGCTCGTTCGACGAGCCGGTGCCGGCCGACGAGCTCAAGCTCGCCGAGCCGGTCGCCCAGGTCGACGAGGAGCTGTACCGGCGGCTCGCCGCCAGGCTCGGCGGCCAGAGCGACCGGCGCACCTGGCTGGTCAGCCTGGACCTGCCGATCGAGGCGGCGACGCCGGCCGAGGCGGTGCGCCAGTTCTGGTCGTACGTGGTGGAGCTCGGGCCGGCGGAGCTGCCGACGTTCGTCTCGCCGTCCGGCGACGAGCTGGCCATGCAGGCGTTCGTGCTGGGCGAGGAGGCCAACCTCGACCCGGAGGAGGACGAGGAAGACGACTGACGCACAGCGGGCCCGGAGCTGAACAGCTCCGGGCCCGCCGCGTGTCGATCCGAGGGGGTCAGCCGCCCAGGCTGGCCGCCGCCGAGGCGATCGTCGAGGCGAAGAAGCTCACCTGCGTGTACACGCCGGGCTTGTTCGGCCGGGCGCAGCCGTCGCCCCAGCTGACGATGCCGACCTGCACCCAGGCGTTGGACGCGTTGCGGCGGAACATCGGGCCACCGGAGTCGCCCTGGCAGGTGTCGACGCCACCGGCCGCGTAGCCGGCGCAGATCTCGTTGCTGGCGATGATCTGGCCGTTGTACATCGAGCTCGAGTTGCACGTGGCGTCGCTGACGAACGGCACCGTCGCCTTGCGCAGGTAGCGCTGCTGCCCACCGCCCTCGCTCGCCGCACCCCAGCCGGCGATCGTGAACGTGCCCGTGTCGTACGCCGTGGTCGTGGCGATCGGCAGCGTCGCGTAGCCGGTGACGGGGCTGGCCAGGCGGATCAGCGCCCAGTCCTTGCCGTTGCCGTTGTAGCCGGGAGCCCGGTAGACGTAGTTCGACTTACGGGTGACCCTGCTCGACGACTGGAGGTCGACGACCCCGATCGTCGCGGTGATCGACGTGTTGGTGCCGGTGCCGCTCACACAGTGCGCGGCCGTCAGCACCAGGGTCGAGCTGTACAGCGCGCCGCCGCAGCCCATCGACAGGCGGACCATGAACGGGAACTCGCCCTGCGTCGCCGTGGTACCGCCGACGACCTGCTGCGGGCCGTCGTCGGCCGCTGACGCGGGCGAGGCCTGCATCAGGGTGCCCATCGAGGCCACCGTGAGTGCGGCGGCCGCCGCACCCAGGAATCTGCGCCACCTTGCCATCCAGACCTCCCCAAGCCGAAGGTGCGCCCGGGGGGCGCACTGCTTCTTGATGGGTGAGAGTCAAACATTCACTGGCATGTATGGGCTATCCCGAAATACTCATACCGCGGGCTATATCCGGCCGCAAGAATCACCGTCCGTCGAAGACCGGCTTCTGCTTGGCCACGAACGCGGTCACCGCGGCCTTGTGGTCGGCGGTCGAGCCGCAGATCGCCTGGGCCTGCGCCTCGGCGGCCAGCGCGTCCGACAGCGAGCCCGCCGTGCCGATGGAGAGCTCGCGCTTGATCGCGGCGTACGCCACCGTCGGACCGGCGGCGAGGCGGGCGGCGAACTCCTGCGCGGCCGGCAGCACCTGGTCGTCGTCCTCGAGCAGTTTGGTGAGCAGGCCGTAGTCGAGGCTCTCCTGCGCGCGTACGGGCTGGGCGAGCAGCAGGAGCTCCAGGGCCCGGGCGCGGCCGACCAGGTGCGGCAGCGACCAGGAGATGCCGGTGTCGCCGGCCAGGCCGACGTTCGCGAACGCCATCAGGAACGTGGTGCGCGGGCCGCCGATCCGGAAGTCGGCGAGCAGCGCCAGCGAGGCGCCGGCGCCGGCGGCGGTGCCGCGTACCGCCGCGACGACGGGCTTGGGCAGGCTGGCCAGCCGCTGCGCGATCGGGTTGTAGTGCTGCCGCACGGTGTCCAGCTCGGTCGCGCCCCGCTCCAGCTCGCGTGCGTGCTCCCGCAGATCCTGGCCGACGCAGAAGGCGTTGCCCGCGCCCGCGAGCACGACGGCCCGGACGGACTTGTCCACCTCGATCGAGGCCAGGGTGTCGCGCAGCGCCTCCTTGAGGTCGTTGTCCAGGGCGTTCATCGCGTCGGGGCGGTTCAGGGTGAGGGTCACCACGGCGTCGGTGCGGTCTACGAGAAGCGACTCTGCCTTCAGTCCGGTCATGGGCGGCGGGTGGGGCGGTTGGATGGCGGTCATGGGTCAGAGAATCCCACACGGCCGCCGCGCGATGCCGAGGCCAGGCAGCGCTCGACGAAGCGGTCGGCCGCCGGGCGCAGCCGGTTGGCGTGCCGGTCGAAGAACGTGGCGGCGCTGGAGCCGGGCCACCGGGAGGGCAGCAGGGACGCCGGCAGCTGCGGATCGCGGAAGAGGAACGCGCGCCAGGCGTGCACGAACTGGAAGCGGGCCGCGTACGCCTCCTCGTCGGTGCTGCGGGCGCCGATCGCGGTGACGATCGGGCGCTGCGTCGTGACGAAGTCCTCGTACGCCTTGCCGATCTCGGCCAGGTTCCAGGCACGCCCGACCACCTCGGCCGCGCCCGTCGAGCCCGCCGCGTGTCCGGCGCTGAACCGCTCGTAGCCGACCCCGGCATCGGCGAGCACCGCGTCGATCTCGTCCGCGGCGCGCGGCGCGACCCATACCAGTTCGCTCAACATGCCGTAGCCCAGAAAAGTCAGGCGTTTGCCTTCCTTGCGGGGCACCGGGGCGTGCGTCAGCACCAGATCGAAGCGCCCGTCCCAGCCGTTTCGCCCGGTCCGGTAGATCCGGGACGACGCCTCGTCGAGGCGGCGCGCGGCCTTCGGCGTCAGCAGGTAGCCCGGTCCGGAGACCAGTCGCATAGGGTGCAGCCAGCCCTGACGCACCATTCGGGACACCGCGGTACGCACCGCGGGCGGCGCGATCCCCACCGGCGCGAGCAGTTTGACGAGGGCCGAGACCGGCGCTCGGCCGCCTCTCGGGCGTAGATAGTCGCCGTAGAGGTCGAAGAGTGCCGACCGCGCCTGCATGACCGCACATTGTGACAGCAGGAAAGACGATATGCTAGACGCTGTCACATCCGCCCGGGCTGGGTTTGGGATCGCCGGTGTTCATCAGGGAAAATGTTTGATCGGCACGGTGGGCCACGTCGTGTGACGTTGGACGAGGCCCGCAGCGCTACGGTCTCGGGTCGGTCCAGCGGGGGCGACTCCGCCGGTCGGAAACGAGGAACGGCGCCCCGTGGGGCTGAGCACGGGACGTTGACGAAGTGGCTGTGGGGCAACCCACCGACCCTGATGTAGGTCTGAGGGGAGACAAGATGGCGGCGATGAAGCCGCGGACGGGCGATGGTCCGCTGGAGGTCACCAAGGAAGGGCGCGGCATCGTCATGCGCGTCCCGCTGGAGGGTGGTGGCCGTCTCGTCGTTGAGATGACTCCGGACGAGGCCAACGCGCTTGGTGACGCGTTGAAGGCGATCGCCGGCTGACGTTTCACGTGGCCCGCCGGTACGGTACCTGCCGCACCGGCGGGCTTTCCACGTCCTGAGGAAAGGTCATCCTCCAGTGTTCGCGATCCGCCTGTCAGGCGACGAGAGCCCCGGCACCCGGGTGCTGCCGGTCGACGGCTCCGGCGTGCTCGCCGGCGGCGACGAGGAGACCGCCGAACTCGTGCGCACCGCCGAAGACGCAGGTAGGGCCGGTGCCGTACAGGTGCTGCCGCGCCCGCTGCGCACCCCCGCGAGGCTCCTGCTGGCCGGCGTCGGCGCCGCCGACGAGGGCGGCTGGCGCGCCGCCGGCGCGGCCGTCGCCCGCACCGCGAGCGGCGACGAGCCGCTCGACGTGCTGCTGCCCGACCGGATCACGCCCGCCGCCGTCCGCGGCCTCGCCGAGGGACTCTGGCTGGGCGGCTACCGCTTCCGCGAGGCACCGAAACCGCCACGCTCGGCGACGGTCACCCTCAGGACCGAAGACGCCACCGCGTACGCGGAGAGCCTCGAGACCGCCCGGGTGACCGCCGCGGCGACCTGGCTCGCCCGCGACCTGACCAACACGCCCTCGGCGGTGAAGAACCCGGCCTGGTTCGCCGGGCAGGTCGTCGCCGAGGCCGCGACACGCCCGGGCGTGCAGGTCACCGTGCGCGGGCCGGAGCAGCTCGCCGCCGAGGGCTTCGGGGGCATCCTCGCGGTCGGCGGCGGCTCGGCCACGCCGCCGCGGCTCGTCGAACTGGCCTGGAACCCGCCCGGCGCGACCCGCCACGTGGTACTCGTCGGCAAGGGCATCACGTTCGACACCGGCGGCATCTCCATCAAGAGCGTCGACGGCATGAAGCTGATGAGGAAGGACATGGCCGGCGCGGCGGCCGTCATCGCGGCGACCCTGGCCGCCGCGGACCTGAACCTCGGTGTACGCATCACCGCGCTCGCGCCGCTGGCGGAGAACGCGGTCAGCGGCGCGGCGTTCCGCCCGGGCGACGTCATCACCCAGTGGGACGGCGCGACCACCGAGTCGACGAACTCGGACGCCGAGGGCCGCCTGGTGCTCGCCGACGCGCTCGGCTACGCGGTCGCCGAGCTGAACCCCGACGTCGTGATCGACCTGGCCACGCTCACCGGCGCCAACTCGGTCGCGCTCGGCAAGCGCACGGCCGCCCTCTACAGCCAGGACGACGGCCTGGCCGGCGACCTGGCCGCGGCGGGCGAGGCCGCGGGCGAGCAGATGTGGCGGCTGCCGCTGCCCGACGACTACGTCCAGTACCTGGACAGCGAGATCGCCGACCGGCACAGCTCGCCGACACAGGGCGCGGGCTCGGTGGTCGCGGCGCTGTTCCTGCGCGAGTTCCTCGGCGACCGCACGGACCGCTGGGCGCACCTCGACATGTCGGCGCCCAGCTGGGCGGAGAAGGACGACGCCGACCTGACCAAGGGCGCCACCGGCTGGGGCGTCCGCACCCTGTTGCGCTGGCTAGCGCTTCACGGCGGCTAGCAGGCCGGCGGCGGTGGGTATCAGGGCGGGTGTCCAGTCCTCGGAGTCGCGGAGGGCCTTGACCGTCTCGCGGATCGTGATGGTGTCCACGTCGCGGGCGGCCGGATCGCTGATGCGGCCGCCGGCCAGGGCGCCGTTCACGATCAGTATTCCGCCGGGCCGCAGCAGGCGGAGCGCGGCCTCGGCGCACGCGCCGAACTCGGTGGCGTCCGCGTCCACGAAGATCAGGTCGTAGGCGCCGTCGGCGAGGCGGGGCAGCACGTCCAGCGCGCGGCCGGTGATGATCCGGGTGCGGGACGCCGCGAAGCCCGCCTCCTGGAAGATCCGGCGGGCGATGCGCTGGTGCTCGTTCTCCACGTCGATCGTCGTCAGCACCCCGTCGGCCCGCATGCCACGCAGCAGCCAGACGCCGCTGACCCCCGTACCGGTGCCGATCTCGACCACCGCCTTGGCGCTGCCCGCCGCGGCGAGCAGGCTGAGCACGGAGCCCGCGCCGGGTGTCACGGCCGCGAGGCCGACCTCCACGGCGAGGCTGCGCGCGGTTTGCAGGACGATGTCCTCGGCGATGTAGGTCTCGGCGAACCGCATCGACTGCGCGGTAGGTGCCCCGGGGGATCGGGCTTCGGTGACGATGACGACCTCCTTCTGGCTAAGTGGATGAGCGGTCCGGAACCGGTGCACATCGGGTATGAGCGTAGAGCGGTGCCCACCGTTCGCGCATCGGGGACTTCGGCGCCGAAAAGCGGCGACCCGCAGTCGAGGCCCGACTCACCGGATGATCGCCGCCGATCCGTGTCATCCTGGACGCGGAGCCCGCGGTTCCAGTACGACGAGTGGAGGCATCGACGTGACCGACGGCTGGAACTGGCGCCAGCCTCAACCGCCGCCGCCCGCCACATCCGGAGCGCCGGCGGGTTCGCCGTGGTGGTCCGACGCACTGGCCGATCCGTGGCGGGACCCGTATGCGCCGGCGGCCGTTGTCGTGCCGACCGCGCCGGTGAGCACCGGCCCGCAGCCCGAGCCGGTCGCCGACCCGAACGCGCCGCGCCGGTCGTTGGCGCCGATCATGCTGATATGCCTGGTCACGGCCCTGCTGGCCGGGGGCCTCGGCGGCACGCTCGGCTATGTCTTCGCCACGCACAGCGGGGTCGGCGGCGGCACCCAGCTCGGCGGAGCGCCCCTGGCCGCCCCGTCGGCGGCGCAGCGGCCGCCCGACTCGATGGCCGGCGTCGCCGACCAGGTGATGCCCAGCGTGGTCACGGTCCGGGTCACCGGCGCGATCGGTTCCGGCTTCGTCGTGTCCCCGGACGGCTACGTGATCACCAACGACCACGTCGTCGAGGGCTCGGACGGCACCATGTCGGTGTCGTTCAGCGACGGCTCGTCGACGTCGGCGACGGTGGTCGGCCGCGATCCCGAGTCCGACATCGCGGTGATCAAAGTCGCAAAGAAGAACCTGACCGTCGTGCGGCTCGGCGA
Source organism: Amorphoplanes digitatis (assembly GCF_014205335.1). NCBI lineage: Bacteria > Bacillati > Actinomycetota > Actinomycetes > Micromonosporales > Micromonosporaceae > Actinoplanes > Actinoplanes digitatis. The sequence continues at coordinate 298,484 of NZ_JACHNH010000001.1, forward strand.
CTCCGACTCGATCGCGGTCGGCGACCCGGTGCTGGCGTTCGGCTCGCCCCTTGCCCTGGTCAACACGGTCACCCAGGGCATCGTCAGCGCCCTGGACCGCACCATCCAGGCCGGCGACCCGGGCGGCACCGTCCGCTACTACGCGGCGATACAGACCGACGCGGCCGTCAACCAGGGCAACTCCGGTGGCCCGCTGGTCGACGCCGCCGGCCGGGTGGTCGGGGTGAACTCGGTGATCCGCTCCGTCGGCGGCAGCGACACCGAGGCGGGCAACATCGGCCTCGCCTTCGCCATCCCGATAAACCAGGCCAAGCGGGTCGCCAAGGACATCATCGACTTCGGCAAGGCCCGGCGCACGGTGATCGGCGCCGAGGTCTCCACCAGCGGCGCCGGCGGGTCGACGGGCGCGTCCGGCGCCCGGCTGCGCTCGGTCGGGCAGGGCGGCCCGGCGGCGATCGCGGGCCTGAAGTCCGGCGACGTCATCACCAAGATCGACGGGCACCCGCTGGAGGACGGCGCGGACCTGATCGCCCTGGTCCGCAAGTACGCGCCCGCCTCGGTCGTGGCGGTCGAATACCGCCGCGGCACGAAGATTCAGACGGCGTCGGTGACCCTGGCGGCCGACGCGAAGTGAGTTGCCCTCATGGGCGGGCGACGTCGCACAGGGAACGTGCGTAGTCTTGCCCGCGTACGGGACGAGGGAGGCCGGCCGTGTTCGAGAACCTGAACTGGTGGGAGATCGGCGGGCTGCTCATGCTCGCCCTGCTGATCTTCGGTGAGCGGCTGCCGAAGGTGATCGGCGACGGCCTGCGGATGCTGCGCGGCCTGCGGTCGATGGCGCAGAACGCGACCTCCGACCTGAGCCGCGAGCTCGGCACCGACATCCAGCTTCAGGACCTGCACCCGAAGGCCTTCATTCGCAAGCATCTGCTCAGCGAAGAGGACGAGATGGCGATCCGCCAGCCGTTGCAGGGCCTCTTCGACGACGTCAAGAGCGACCTGAACGGCGTGAAGTCGGACCTGGGCGAGGTCGCCGCCGCCGCAGACCCCAACAACCGCGACGGCGCCGGGGTGGACAAGCCCACCCCGGCGCCGAGCAGATTCGACGTAGACGCGACCTGAGCTCTACCGCTTGGCGGTGACCATCAGCCCGAGCGGCTTGCCGACCAGCGACTCGCGCCGGACTGCCAGCCGGTCCGCCACCGCGTCCAGCGCCTTCGCCGCCGGGGAGTCCGGATCGGCCAGCACGACCGGCGTGCCGGCGTCGCCGGCCTCGCGCACCCGGGTGTCCAGCGGGATCTGACCGAGCAGCGGCACCGAGGCGCCGACGGTCTTGGTCAGCGAGTCCGCGACGGTCTGGCCGCCACCGGCGCCGAAGACCTCCATGCGGGAGCCGTCGGGCAGCTCGAGCCAGGACATGTTCTCCACCACACCGACGAGGCGCTGGTGTGTTTGCAGTGCGATCGCGCCGGCGCGCTCGGCCACCTCCGCGGCGGCCATCTGCGGCGTGGTCACGACCAGGATCTCGGCGTTCGGCAGCAGCTGGGCCAGCGAGATCGCCACGTCGCCGGTGCCCGGCGGCAGGTCAAGCAGCAGCACGTCCAGGTCGCCCCAGAAGACGTCGGCGAGGAACTGCTGTAGCGCGCGGTGCAGCATCGGCCCGCGCCAGACGACGGCGGCGTTGCCCGCGGTGAACATGCCGATGGAGATGACCTTCACACCGTGCGACTGCGGCGGCATGATCATGTCCTCGACCCGGGTGGGCCGGCCGTCGACGCCGAGCATCCGGGGCACCGAGTGGCCGTAGATGTCCGCGTCGACCACGCCGACGGACAGGCCGCGCCGGGCGAGGGCCGCGGCCAGGTTGACGGTGACGCTGGACTTGCCGACGCCGCCCTTGCCGCTTGCCACCGCGTACACCCGGGTCTTGGAGCCCGGCTGGGCGAACGGGATGACCGGCTCGGCGGCCTGCGCGCCGCCGCCGCGCAGCGTGGCCTGCAGGGCCTTGCGCTGCTCCTCGGTCATGACGCCGAACTCGATCTCCACGGCGGTGATGCCGGGGATGGCGGTGACCGCCGCGGTGATGTCGTTGGTCAGCTTGTCCTTCAGCGGACAGCCGGCGACCGTGAGCAGCAGCTCGACCTTCACGCCGGTGCCGGCGACGGTGAAGCCCTTGACCATCCCGAGCTCGGTGATGGGCTTGCGGATCTCGGGGTCGTCGACGGTGGCCAGGGCCGCCTGAACGGCGTCCTCGATGGTGGGGGCGGGTGCGGACATGCCGACCATGCTACGTCGGTGTCAGGTCCGCTCCTCCTCCCACTCCTTGCGTTCCAGCTTCTGCCGTCGATGGGCGGCCTCGTCCAGTTCGTCGGCGAGCCGGGCCAGCTCAGAACGCAGGAAGTCGCGGGTGGCGACCTCGCCGACGGCGATCCGCAGCGAGGCGATCTCGCGGGCCAGATATTCCGTGTCGGCCTTCTGCATGGCCGCCCGCCGGCGGTCCTCCTCCATCGTCAGGCGGTCCCGGTCGGCCTGCCGGTTCTGCGCGAGCAGGATCAGCGGCGCGGCGTAGGAGGCCTGCAGGGACAGGACCAGGGTCAGGAACGTGAACGTGTACGGGTCGAAGCGCAGGTCCTTGGGCGCGAGGGTGTTCCAGGCGAACCAGGCGCCGATGACAAGCGTCATGTAAACGATGAACTTGGCCGTGCCCATGTAGCGCGCGATGCTCTCCGACCAGCGGCCGAAGGCCTCGGGGTCGAACCGGGGCAGGCGCACCCGCCCGGGCTCGATGGGCTGGTCCAGCCGATCACGGCGAGGCTCGGTCATGATGCCGCTCCCGGGGTCTGCCGTGTTCCCCACAGGTTCGCTGCGGGCTCGTCGTCATGGGCGTCGCGGTCACGCCAGTCCCGGGGCAGCGAGTGGTCCAGCACGTCGTCGACGGTGACCGCGCCGACCAGCCGGAACGTCCCGTCGACCACCGGCATCGCCACCAGGTCGTAGGTCGCCATCCGTCGGGTGATCTCGGTGAGATTCGTCTCGGGCCGCAGCGGATCGATGTCGTTGTCGACGATGCCGCCCAGCATCGACGAGGGCGGCTCGCGCAGCAGACGCTGGAAGTGGACCATGCCCAGGTACTTGCCGCTGGGCGTCGCGGAGGGTGCCCGGGCCACGAACACCTGCGCCGCGACCACCGGAGACAGCTCCGGTTCGCGGATCCGGGCCAGCGCCTCCGCCACGGTGGCGTCCGGGGTCAGGATGACCGGCTCGGAGGTCATCACGCTGCCGGCCGTGCCGGGGTTGTACTTCATCAGCTGCCGGACCGGTGCCGCCTCCTCGGGCTCCATCAGGTCGAGCAGCACGCTCTGCTCGGTCTTCGGCAGCTCGGCGAGCAGGTCGGCGGCGTCGTCCGGGTCCATCCGCTCGAGCACGTCGGCGGCACGCTCCCGGTTCAGGTGCACGAGGATGTCCACCTGGTCGTGCTCGGGCAGCTCCTCGAGCACGTCGGCGAGCGTCCGGTCGCTGAACGCTGCGGCGACCTCGTTGCGGCGGGCGTCCGGCAGGTCCTGGAGCGCGTTCGCCATGTCCGCGGGGCGCATCTGCTCCAGGAGCGCGACCAGGTTCGACGTGCCCTGGGTGTCCGTCGGCCCGACCAGGCCGCGGATCCGGTCGTAGTCGACCTGGTACGTGTGCCCGCGCCGGGCCAGCCGCCCGGTGTGCTCCCGCACGGCCACCCTGGTGATCAGCCACTCGTTGTTGCGGTTGAGCTCCATGGCGAGGTCGACGACCGTGCCGACCTGGCCATCGCCCTGCCGGTCCTCGGGCTCGACGGTGACCCGGCGGTCGAGGACCTCCTCGAGGACCAGCAGCTCGTTCTGGCGCTTCTCGAAGCGGCGCAGGTTGAGCATGCCGGTGCTCAGGACGACGGCCTCGGCGTCCATGGAGGTGACCCGCCCGATCGGCAGGAAGATCCGCCGGCGCAGCGCCATCTCGGCGACCAGGCCGACGACCTGCGGCGGCCGGTTGGTGGTGCGGAGCCGGATGACGGCGTCGCGGACCCGGCCCACGCGGTCGCCGTTGGGGTCGAAGACGGGCAGCGCCGCGAGCCGCGCTAGGTAAACCCTGCTCCCCATGGTCACGGCACAAGCCTAGGTTAGCGTCGAGCCATGTCGACCGTGGCGTACGAGATCGTGGACGTGTTCACCGACCGCCCCTACGCGGGCAACCCGCTGGCCGTGGTGTTCGGGGCCGAGGCGCTCGCCGGTGACCAGATGCAGCTGATGGCCCGCGAATTCAACCTTGCGGAGACCGTCTTCGTACTGCCGTCCGAGGCCGGCGGTACCTATCGGGCGCGGATCTTCACCCCGGAGACCGAGCTGCCGTTCGCCGGACACCCGAGCATCGGCGCCGCCGTGACCTTGGTGCGGCGCGGCCTTGCCGAAGCCGGGGACATGGTGCAGGAGTGCGGCGCGGGCCTGCTGTCGATCTCCGTGACGCCCGACTCGGCGACCCTGACCGGCGGCACGCCGACCCTCGGCGCCGCGCTGCCCGTCGGCGCGCTGCTCGACCTCGTCGGGCTCGGCGCCGACGACTTCGCGGGCGGATCCGCGCAGCCCGGCCCGGCCGGATGCGGGCTGGAATTCGCCTATCTCCCGGTGCGCCGGGGCGCCCTCGCGCGGGCCTGGGCCGACGCCGAGCGAGGCCGTGCCCTGAAGGTCACCGGGATCAGCGTGTTCGCCTGGGACGCCGAGGCCCGGACCGCCTACGCACGGGTCTTCTGCCCGGGCGTCTCGGTGCCCGAGGACCCGGCGACCGGCTCGGCCGCGCTGGGGCTCGGCGTGTGGCTGGTCGCGAACGGGCTGCTACCCGGCGACCGGACCTCGTCGTACACGGTCCACCAGGGCGTCGAGATGCACCGGCCGTCCCTGCTGCGGTGCACGGTGACGGCCGTTGGCGGCGCGGCGACCGTCGCCGCGGTCAGCGGTCACGTCGTGCCGGTGGCGCGCGGCGAGATCGACGTCCCGCCGTTCATCGGCTGAGCCGGCGCTCAGAGCCTGCGCTTGCCGACCCGGTGCAGGCGGAAGGGGTTGCGGACCACGACACGCGCCGGGGTCTCGCGGGGCGGGGCCGCGGCCGAGTCGGCCGGCAGGTCGGGCGCGGCGACCGCCGGCTCGTCCGCCGGCGTCAGCCGGAGCACCGCGCAGCCGGTCTCCGCCCAGCGCGCGGTCACCTCGTCGGCGGTGCCGGAGGCGTTCAGGCGCTTACCGGCCAGCTGCGGCGCGATCTCCGTCCAGGCCTCGCTGCCCGGCGTCAGCCGCTCCACCAGCGCCTCGACGATCACGATGAGGCCGCCGTTGTCGCCGCGCAGCCGCACGGCGGCGCGTGCCGCGTCGGCGAGGCCCGGCGCGTCCTGCTCGCCGGGCCCGCAGACCACGATCAGCGCGCCGTCGAGCGGCATGACCCAGAGGCCGCGGGACTCCCCGCCGGCCGCACTGATCCAGGCGATGCCGGCCTTCTTGATCGCCTCAGCCACCAGCTCGGTCGTCACCGGGTCATCCTCGCATGCGCTCAGGTCAGCGCCGGTACGCGATCCAGCAGGTCCAGCACCGCCGTCAGCGACGGCACGCGGAGCCCGGTGAAGCAATCGTCCGGGTCGAAGACCAGATGATCGGCGAGGTCCGGCGCGGTGAGCCGGACGGGGGTCATGCCGACCGCCGCCGCGCCGGTGAGCTCGCGGCTGCCACCGTCGCCGACGTAGAGGCAGTCCTCGGGGGCGACCCGCAGCCGCCAGCAGGTCTCCAGGTAGATCAGCGGGTCGGGCTTGCAGCGGCCGACCTCGACCGAGAAGACGCTCACGTCGAGCAGCGGCGCGATCGGCATGCTCGGCAGGAAGGCGGGCAGCTCGTGGGTGCAGTCGCTGATCAGCGCGGTACGCAGCCCGCGGCGCTTGATGGCCCGCAGCACGCTCTCCGCGTCCGCGCGAATGCTGGTGTCGGCCTTCAACGCGTCGACGCGGGCGGGCACCGCGGCCCGCAGCTGCGCGGTCTCCGGGCTGCCGCCCGCCTGCTCGGTGACCCACCGTAAGGTGGCCTCGGCGGAGCCGAGGTGACCACGCGCCCGGACCTGGAACGTGCGGTCCAGGACGTTGAGCACCGCGGCGGGGTCGCAGCCGAGCGCTCTGGCGATGTCGGCGTGCTGTGGCCCCCTCCTGATGGAACGGGTCAGCGTGCCGAAAAAATCGAAAACGACCGCTTGGTACGCGGGCATCGATGACCACTCTCCAGAGGGATTGACGGATGCGTCGGCGGCGAGCGTAACGACTGCCTCACTTTGCGTTCAACAAAACGTGACGAGCTGTTCTGCGGATTAGCAAGAAGTGACTGCGGGGGATGAATATGCGTTCAACGCCCGCCCCGCTCACCGCGGCGGCGCTGACGGTGGCCGTGCTGGCGGTGTCGTCGTCGGCGCCCCTGATCGCCTTCGCGGCCGCACCCGCCCTGGCAGTGGCGTTCTGGCGCAACGGGCTGGCCTTCGTGGCGCTCACGCCGATCACGGCCGGACCACGCCGGTTCGAGCTCGTGACGCTGCGCAGCCGCAGCGGCGTTTTCGCGGTCCTGGCCGGGCTGGCGCTGGCGCTGCACTTCGCGACCTGGATGCCCAGCGTTCAGCTGGGATCGGTGGCGACGGCGACCGCGCTGGTGGCGACCCAGCCGGTCTGGCAGGGGCTGATCGCGGCCGTGCAGGGCCGCCGGCCCTCGACCGCCGGCTGGGTGGGCATCGGCCTCGCGGTGGCCGGGGCGGCCTGGGCGACCGGCATCGACGTCGGTGTGTCGGCGCAGGCGGTGCTCGCCGACCTGCTGGCGCTGGTCGGAGCGATGGCGGCGGCGGTGTACACGGCGCTCGGCGAACGGGCCCGGACCCGGCTGAGCACGACGACGTACACCTGGGTCTGCTACGGGACCTGCGCCGCGTTGCTGCTTGTCGTCTGCGTGCTGGGCCGGGTGCAGCTGCACGGGTACGACGAGCGCACCTGGGCGGCGATCCTGGCGCTGGTGGTCGGTGCCCAGCTGCTCGGGCACTCGATGTTCAACTACGCGCTGCACCGGACCTCGGCCACGACGGTGAGCGTGCTCATCCTGCTGGAGGTGCCGGGCGCGGCGCTGCTGGCCTGGGCCTGGCTGGGCCAGACGCCCCGGGCCGCGGCGCTGCCGGGGCTGGGCCTGCTGGTGGCGGGGGTGGCCGTCGTGGTGCTCGGCGACGCCCGGGTGCGGCGGCGGGCGGCGACGGCGTCGCTGGCAGACGGCGCGGATCCCGAGGATCGCTGACGTCGTTGAACCCTGCGGGCGTCGCCGCGCCTTGGCGTGCCGCCGCTCCACGCGGTAGAGAGGGTGGATGAGATGCGCCGCGATCGATACCGGCTCCGCCTGCTGCTGCTCGGGGTGGTGCTGATGACGAGCGCCTGCGACGAGCCCGCCCTGCCGATGCCCGGCCTGACCGGCGGCTGGACCACGGCGGGATGCGAGTTCTCGCGCCCCGCCGAGACCGTGAACGTGGGCGGCCGGATCCTGCCGGCGACGCCCGCCCCGCTGGCGGCGGCCATCGCGCGGATCGACGCCGGCGGCCGGGCCGACCACGCCGCGAGCTACGCCGGCCTCGAGGTCGACCAGCAACACGTGCGGGCGATCGTCTACCGGGTGCCGTCGGCGGAGTTCGACGACTTCATCCGGTTCAGCGCGGAGAACACCTGCGTCGTGGTCCGCGACGCCGTGCACAGCCTGACCGAGCTGACCGCGTGGCACGACCGGATCGTGGCGGACCTGGCCGCCTGGACGGCCGCGGGCGTGCACATCTCCAGCGTCGTGGCCCGCCACGACGGCACGGCGGTGGAGATCGGCACCCCCGACGTCGACCTGGCCCGCATCGAGCTGCCGCGCGGCTACGGCCGCGCCGCCCCGCTGACCTTCGTCGAGCAGGGACCCGTGCTCCCCATGGCGGTACCGAACACGCCTTAGTAGCCGGAGCTGCTGTCCGTCACGATGAAGAAGACCAGGGCGGCCGCGCCGAGCACCGCGAGGCCGGTGACCGTCCAGCCGACGATGATCCCGGCGAGGGCCAGGCCGCCGCCGCCGGCGCCGGACGCGCGGATCCGGCGGCGGGCCACGTGGCCGAGGATCGCGCCGACGATGCCGAGCACTCCGCCGATGCCCCAGAAGCAGGTGCCGAGCACGCTGGCGCAGGACACGACAAGAGAGGCGATGGCCAGGCCCTCGGTCGGCGCTCCCGCCGGGTAGGGCCCGCCCGGGTACGAATACGGGCTGCCGGGGTAGCCGTAGTCGTAACCGGGCTGCATGCCCTGGCCCTGCTGCGCCGGCGCGCCGTATCCGGGCGCGCCGTATCCGGGCGCGCCGTATCCGGGCGCGCCATAGGTGTAGGGCGCGGGCGGCTGGTAGGCCTGCACGGGCGGATCCGGCGGCGGCGGATAGGTGCCGTCCGGGCCGGGCGTCGGCGGGTAGGTCATGGCGGCCTCCTCCGGCGCGTCGTTCCCGCCCGCAAGAATAGATGCCCTTGTCACCGGCCCGCCGTCCCTCGGGCACCCGGAGTGCCCGGATGTGCGCGGGGTGCGGTCGTGCAACGCCATCGGCGTGCGCCACGGCCGAGGATGTTTGCCCCGGCACGCGGTAGCGGGCAGGATCGCCGCATGGTCTTCGACGCCCGTTCCGCCACCGGCAGCCGGTCCAGGCGGGACGCCACCCGCCCCGCGGCCGGCCGCCGGCCCCGGACTTCCGCGCCCAGTTCCGAGTCCGAGCAGGGCCAGGGTCCGGATCCGGTCGGCGAACCCGGACTCGCACCGGACGACCCCGCGGCCGAGGCCGAGGAGTTCCCCGTGACACTGCGGCTCGACGGCAAGGTCGCCCTGGTCACGGGCGCGGGCAGCCCCGACGGCATCGGGTACGCGACCGCGCGCCGGCTGCGCGACCTGGGCGCCCGCGTGGCGATCGTGTCGACGACGCGGCGCATCCACGAGCGGGCGTCCGAGCTGGGCGTGACCGGCTTCGTGGCGGATCTCACAGACGAGGCCGAGGTCGGCGCGCTCGCCGACGCGATCGTGGACCAGCTCGGCGACGTCCAGGTCCTGGTCAACAACGCGGGCCTGGCCAGCCGCACGAGCCCCGAGGTGCTCCGCCCGGTCGCGCAGCTCACCTACGACGAGTGGCGGGCGGAGATCGACCGCAACCTGAGCACGGCGTTCCTGTGCAGCCGCGCCTTCGTCGGCGGCATGTCCGAGCAGGGCTGGGGCCGCATCGTCAACCTGGCGGCGACGGCGGGCCCGATCAACGCCCTGCCGACCGAGGCCGCATACGCCGCGGCGAAGTCGGGCGTCGTCGGCCTCACCCGGGCGCTGGCGATGGAGCTCGTCGCCGACGGCATCAACGTCAACTGCGTCGCGCCGGGCACGATCTACACGGCGGCCTCGACGGTGACGGAGATCAAGCAGGGCCTGGGCACGCCGATCGGCCGCCCCGGCACCCCCGACGAGGTGGCGGCGGCGATCGCCTTCCTGTGCTCGCCCGCGGCGTCGTACATCACCGGCCAGATGCTGGTGGTCGACGGCGGCAACAGCGTCCGCGAGGCCGAGTTCCGCTGAGCCGGCTCGCCCGGTGGACGGCTGCGTCCACCGGGCTCGCCGCTCGATCAGTAGGTTGTGCTGCCGCTCGAGCTGATCGCCACGATCGCGACGATGATGTAGAACGCGCAGAGCAGCACGTAGATGCTGGTGAAGATGTAGCCCAGCCAGAGCCCGGCGGTGGCCAGGCCCTCGCCGGACTCGCCGGTCTGACGGATCTGCTTCTTGGCGACGTGACCCATGACGATCGCGGCGGGCGAGAACACGAAGGCGAACACCAGGCTCAGGATGGCCATGGTGTTTGTCGGCGCCGCACCCATGTAGGGCTGCTGCGCGTAGGGCTGGCCGTAGCCGGGCTGCTGACCGTAGGGCGGCGGCTGGCCGTACGGCTGCCCGCTGGAGGGAGCGCCGTACTGCGGCTGGCCGTACGGCTGTCCGCTGGAGGGTGCGCCGCTGGCCGGGGCCGCGTACGGGTCCTGCGAGTACGGCGCCGTGGGGTCGTAGCCCGGCTGCTGCCCGTATGGCTGCTGGGGCTGATATGGGTCCGGGTTGCCACCGGCGGGCGGGTAAGTCATCTAAGGTCCTCCTCGTTCACCCCGGCACGGTACTAGCCGCTGGGTAGTTGAGGGACCCCGATACCGCGTGTCTGGACGTCCCGGCCGGATGTCCTGGACGTTCGAGCGCCGATCAGGCGATCCTGCTGAGGTTCCCGACGGCCCGCTCGACGGCGAGGCAGCGGTCCTCGACGTAGTCGATGCCGGCCTCGGTGGCGATGCGGCGGGCCTCGGCGGACACGATGCCGCTCTGTAGCCAGACGGCGGGCGCCTTGATCGCGACCGCCTGCCGGACGACCTCCACCGCGTCGGCGGCAGGCCGGAAGATGTCGACGAGATCGACGGGCTCCGTCAGGTCGGCCAGCGTGGGCACGGTCTTGATCCCGAAGACCTCGTCCACGAACGGGTTGACCGGGATGATCTTCCATCCGTGCCGGAGCATTTGCAGCGGCACACCGTGTGACGGCTTCGCCGGGTCCCGCGAGGCGCCGACCACGGCGATGACGTACGCCTCGGCCAGGATCTGCTGTGCACTCCTCATGCCCTCGACTCTATCCACGCCGCGTCTGGTCTCGCGCTGCGTCTGGTCTCGCGCTGCGTCCGGGTCCGGGGCCGCGCTGCGTTTGTCGCGGCGCCGGTCCTTGCGCGCATCGGCGTAGGTTCACGGCGTGGGCGGCGACGCGCGCCGCGGGCCGGCGCCGTGTTTTGCCGGCCCGTTGTGCGGGGAGGCCACCATGTGGACAGCGCAGCCGATCGACGGGCCGGTGACGTCATCCCGGACGACCGGTCCCGGAGTCGTCGCTCGGCGTGGCCCTCGACAAGGGATCGGTGCCTGACGGCGTACTTCGGCGATCGGCGTGGGAGAAGCAAACCGATGAGAACCTCTGCCCGGCGTTCGCCGCACCCGGTCCGGCCCGACCACCCGCCGTGGCCCTACGACCTGCTCGACGTCCACGCGCTGCGGCGGACGGGATGGCGGCCCACCGCCATCCGGGAGTTCGTCCTCAAGGTGCATCAGCGCTGCAACCTGGCCTGCGACTACTGCTATGTCTACGAGCTCGCCGACCAGAGCTGGCGCGACCGGCCGACGGTGATGTCCGCCGAGGTCTGCCGCGCCGCCGCCGGGCGCATCGGCGAGCACGCACGCGAGCACGGCCTGGACCGGGTGAGCGTGATCCTGCACGGCGGCGAGCCCCTGCTGGCCGGCGCCGGCCGGTTGGTGCGGCTGATCGGCGACCTGCGCCGCGCCATGCCGGACGGTTGTGAGCTCTCCGTCGGGATGCAGACGAACGCCGTCACCCTGGACGAGCCGACGCTGGCCCGGCTGTCGCGCGAGCGGGTCAGGATCGGCGTGAGCGTCGACGGGCGACCGGAGGACCACGACCTGCACCGCAGGTTCCGCAGCGGCCGGGGCAGCCACGCGGCCGTCGACCGGGCGCTGGGGCTGCTGGGCAGCGCGCGGTTCCGCTCGTCCTTCGCGGGCCTGCTGTGCACCGTGAACCCGGCGGCGGATCCGGTAGCGACCTACACCGGGCTGCTCGAACACGACCCGCCCGCCATCGATTTCCTGCTGCCGCACGCAAATTGGGCGATGCCACCGTCGAGGTCGCCGGGACAGGCCACCCCGCACGGCGACTGGCTCGCCCAGGTCTTCGACCGCTGGTACGGCGCACCCCGCCAGGAGACCCGGGTCCGGCTCTTCGAGGAGATCATGAGCCTCCTGCTCGGCGGATCCAGCCGGTCCGATCAGGTCGGTCTGAGCCCGGTGGCCGTGGCGGTGATCGAATCGGACGGCGCGATAGAACAGGTCGACTCGCTCAAGAGCGCCTACTCGGGTGCGTGCGACACCGGCCTCAACGTGCTGACGGACCCGTTCGACGCCGCCCTCGACCATCCGGGCTTCGTGGCACGCCAGATCGGCCTCGCCGCACTGAGCGACGAGTGCGCCGCCTGCCCGATCCACCGGATCTGCGGCGGCGGGCACTACGCACACCGCTACCGACCAGGCGAAGGCTTCCGCAATCCAACCGTCTACTGCGCCGACATGCGAGTCCTGATCGGCCGCATCCGCCACCGCCTCTCCACCGACCTGGACCCAATGGCCAGCCGATAACTGCGCACCCGCACCGCGCAGGCCGGCTCACGCTGCACCCGCGCAGGCCGGCTCACGCTGCACCCGCGCAGGCCGGCTCACGCTGCACCCGCGCAGGCCCGCTCACACCGGGCCGGGCGGGTCTGCTCACGCTGGGCCGCGCAGGCCCGCTCACGCTGCACCCGCGCGGGTCCGCCCTCGCCGGGCCGGGCGGGTCTGCTCACGCTGGGCCGGGCAGGCCCGCTCACGCTGCACCCGCGCGGGTCCGCCCTCGCCGGGCCGGGGAGGTCCGCCCTCGCTGGGCCGGGCAGGCCCGCTCACGCTGCACCCGCGCGGGTCCGCCCACGCCGGGCCGAGGAGGTCCGCCCTCGCAGGGCCGGGCAGGCCGCTCACGTTGCACCCGGGGCGGGTCCGCCCACGCCGTGCCGCGCGGGTCCAGGCGTGCCGCGCCGCGCAGGTTCGGGCGGGCGCGGCTGGCGGGCGCTAAAGGAGGGTCAGCTGCTTGGGCTCGAAGCTTTGGCCGGTGGTGCGTTCCGGCGTGCCGTCGGTCGCGGGGGTGTCCGGGTGGCCCGCCGCCGTGGGCCCGTTGACGCGCGCGGTGCGTGCCTCGCCGTCCGCCGCCGGATGGAGTCGGTGACGCCGGGCCGCCATCCGCACCCGGGCGCCGATCTCTTGCTGGAGCTTCTGCGGCAGGTAGGAGCCGTCCCGATACAGCTCCCGGTAGCGGGCGGCCAGCTCGGGATGGTCCCGGGTCAGCCAGGCCGCATACCACTCGCGCGCTCCGGTGCGCAGGTGCAGCGGCAGGGGCGTCACGCTTACCGCGCCCGCCGCCGCGACGGCGGCGACGGTCTCCTCGATGGACTCGTCGGAGTCGGTCAGGCCCGGGAGGATCGGCGCCATCAGGACGCTGACGGGGAAGCCGGCGTCCGTCAGCCGGCGGACCACGTCCAGGCGCCGCCGCGGGCTCGGCGCGCCCTGCTCGACGGCGCGCCACATCCGCTCGTCGACGAAGCCGATCGACATCGACAGGCTCACGTCCGTCACCGACGCGGCCTGCCTCAGCAGGTCCAGATCCCGAAGGAGCAGCGTGCCCTTGGTCAGGATCGAGAAGGGATTGGCGAAGTCGCGGAGCGCCGTCAGGATCCGCGGCATCAGCCGGTAGCGGCCCTCCGCGCGCTGGTAGACGTCGACGTTCGTGCCGATCGCTATCGCGTCGCCCCGCCATCTCGGTGCCGCGAGCTCCCGGCGGATCAGGTCGGCCGCGTTCACCTTGACGATCACCTTGGAGTCGAAGTCGTGGCCGGCGTCGAGGTCGAGGTAGGTGTGCGTGTTGCGGGCGAAGCAGTTGTGGCTCACCACGCCGTCGGCGACGAAGTCGCCGGTGCCGGTCGCGATGTCGTAGAGCGGGAGGGTCAGGCCCAGGTCCTCGATGTCGGCGACGGTCAGCTGGGCCTCGCCGCGGACGCCGACGCCCGAGGCGTCCAGGGGCGCGTCGCTGACCCCGGTCAGGTGCCGGAACCGGAGCGCCGCCCACAGGTCGCGGGCGATCTCGACGGAGTGGACCCCGCCCAGCTGGGCGTGCGGCGGGCGGCGGCTGGGCAGGCCCAGGTGGGTGAGCGCGTCCGTGATGCGGTCGAGGAAGCCCGGGTCGCGGCTGGTGAAGACGATGGCCAGGCGGTCCGCGTGCCCCGTCGAGCCGAACGCGCCGGCCAGGAAGCCGCGGTACCAGCTGCCCGTGGGCTCCTGCGGCCAGCGGAGCGCCACGTGCATCGGGATGTCCTCGAGGTAGGCGTCCGCACGGATCCAGGCGTCGCCCTCGCGGGACCCGGCGAGGTTGCCCGCGTCGCCGCGGACCAGGCCGCACAGGTATCCGGTGCGGTAGTCGGGTGACTCCTTCGGCGCGTCGGCGAAGCGGCCGACGCCGGCCATCCGGTCGCCGACCGCGAGGGCCGGCAGCCCGGGCTCCTCCGGGCTGATGTGCCGCCAGCCGCGGTCGGTAAGGAAGCGGTGTGCGCCGCTACCGACCAGGCGGGTGCCGTCCGCCAGGGTGACCCGGTAGGCGGGCTTAGACGTGGCCCAGTGGTCGAGCACCGTGGTCGGCACGTAGCGCCGGTGCGGCCCGGCGCCCATCGTGCCGAGCACCGCGTCGCCGATCCGCAGCTGCGAGAGCGGGCGGGTCGAGCCGTCGGCCATCAGGACCGGGGTGTCCCCGCTCAGGCAGTAGGAGCAGGCGTGCGAGCAGCCCCGGTAGGGATTGATCGTCCACTGGAACGGCACCCGCGACTCGCCGGGCACCCGGTTGATCAGGGACTTGGCGCGGATCTCGTAGAAGGTCATGCCCGCGAAGCCCGGCGTGTCGAACGTGCGGACGGTCGCTCCGGGCAGCGCCAGCGGCAGGGGTGGGGCCGCCGGCGCTGCGTTCAGGAGCGAGCCGTCGTCGGTGGAGGCCGACAGGTGTGACCATCGCATGGCGAAGATTCGAACACATGTTCTATCGACTGTCCACCCGGTACTCCGGGAACCCACCAAAAGGGAGCGCCGCGGACCGGCCGGTCCGCGGCGCTGCCGGCACGGGTGCCGGTGATTACTTTGCGGCGAGCTGCTTGCGCACGTCGTCCATGTCCAGCTTCTCGACCTGGTCGATCAGGGACTCGAGCGCCGACTCGGGGAGGGCGCCGGGCTGCGAGAAGACGATGACGCCGTCGCGCACTGCCATGATCGTGGGGATCGAGCTGATCTGGAACTTCGCCGCGAGCTCCTGCTGGGCCTCGGTGTCGACCTTGCCGAAGGTGATCTCGGTGTGCTTCTCCGAGGACCGCTCGTACGTCGGCGCGAAGCGGACGCAGGGCCCGCACCAGCTGGCCCAGAAGTCGACAAGGACGATGCCGTCCTTGCCGGTCACCTCGTCGAAGTTCTCTGCGGTCAGCGCGACAGTCGCCATGATCTCTCCGTCCACGGGAAGAAGGCCACGGGAAAGGCCTACATGCGGTCCAAACCCATCGTCCACCCCGATGATTCCCGTGCCTGGTTCGGGTGACACGTGGCCTGCGGCACCATTTCCGGCCCGGTGCGCTGACCTTGGGCGACCCATCGTAACTCAAAGTAGGGAGAGCGCTCTCAGAACCGGCGCGGCGCGTGCTGTCCAATTTGCGACGGGTGCGGCCTTGGTGGGCGGTCTCGATGGCCCGGAGTGCCGTCAGATAACGAACAGGTCACCACTGAAGGTAATAGGTAACAAAGTTAAATGTGACTTGAGTCACTGTTGAAAACCCTTCACATAGATACGCAGGGTAAGGCAGACTCTCTTCCAACAGAGCGTGGGCGGCGGGCGCCGGGGAGGGCCCCGCCGCTCATTGCGTCTCCCCCCAGGTGCGGCCACAGGGCCCCTGGTTAGCCTCCTGGACCATGGTCGTCGAAAACCCAGCCGCGATGGACGAGTCCGAGGTCGGTGTCGGTCCCTGGCCCGGCGAGTGGCCCGAGGGTGAGCACTACGACCCGGAGCTGCTGGCGCAGGGAGATCGGCGCAATGTCGTCGATCGTTACCGCTACTGGCGGCACGAGGCCGTGGTCGCCGATCTCGACAAGCGCCGGCACGGCTTCCACGTCGCCATCGAGAACTGGCAGCACGACTTCAACATCGGCGCCGTGGTCCGCAACGCCAACGCGTTCCTGGCCGCCGAGGTGCACATCATCGGGCTCCGGCGCTGGAACCGGCGCGGCGCGATGGTCACCGACCGGTACCAGCACGTGCGCCATCACCCGACGATCGAGGAGTTCACCGCCTGGGCGGCGGACGCCGGCCTGCCGATCGTCGGCATCGACAACCTGCCGGGGTCGCGGCCCATGGAAACGGTCACCCTTCCGCGTGACTGCGTGCTGATCTTCGGCCAGGAGGGCCCCGGGCTCTCCGCGGCCGCCCGCGCCGCGTGCGACGCGGTCTTCTCGATCGCCCAGTACGGGTCCACACGGTCGATCAACGCCGGAGTGGCCAGCGGGATCGCCATGCATGCCTGGATACGCGCACACGCGTCCCCGCCGCCGAGCGATGATCACTGAGCAGAGCAATCCAGCCTCGGGCCACAGCTCCCGGCGCGGCCTCGGGCCAGCCCCAGGACGGCCTCGGGCCAGCCCCGGACGGCCTGGGGACAGCCTCGGGCCACAGCTCCCGGCACGGCCTCGGGCCAGCCCCGGGTCAGCATCGGGGACGGCCTCGGGGCGGCCGTATCTGAGCCGTTGACCCCGTCGGCAGCTGCCGTCCGGGTCACGCTGAAGAGGGCTCATCGAGGCGCCTTTGACGTGGGCCGGGGCGGGCGGCTCGGACGCCGTCGGCCCGGGGCCGGGCCGAAGTTGCCCGGTGAGCTGCGCGAAGCGCTCGGGTTCTGTCGATTCGCTTGACGGGCGCCCTGCTGACCCGCACCGTTAGAGGGTGGGTGTCACGGTGAGTTGCCCCCGTTGTGCTGCGCAGGTCCGGCCGCCGGACCTGATGCACAGCGATTGGCGTTGCGACAACTGTGGCGAGGTCTCCCCGTTTCACGTCGCCGAGCACATCGGCCCAGACATAATCGAGAGCGTGCTGCGGCAGTCGGCGCCCACGGTCGACCACATGCCGCTCTGGTGCCCGTGGCCGCTGCCGCCGAGCTGGATGGTCACCGGGGTCGGCTGGGCCGGCGACGACCGCGACGGCGTGAAGGCGACCGCGCTGTCGTGCAGCGGCCCGGAGCCGCTCGGTGGCGGCCCGGCCGATCTGGTGCTGATCGCGGAGCGTCCGG
Source organism: Amorphoplanes digitatis (assembly GCF_014205335.1). Classification (NCBI taxonomy): domain Bacteria; kingdom Bacillati; phylum Actinomycetota; class Actinomycetes; order Micromonosporales; family Micromonosporaceae; genus Actinoplanes; species Actinoplanes digitatis. The sequence continues at coordinate 315,518 of NZ_JACHNH010000001.1, forward strand.
GCGTCGGGCTCGGCACCCGCTTCGCCGGGATCACCGGCATCGACCCCGGCTACCTCATCGCCGAGGCCATGGGCGGCACGGGCGGACACTCCGGCCCGCACGCCAAGATCAAGGTAGGCGGACACCCCACTCCACTGTGGTGTGTCAAGTCCCCGGAAGATCGAAGTGCCTATGTGAGTGAAGCCAAAGGAATGTGGCTCTATGCGGTAGCGTGGCCCGCAAGCGCGGGCTACTTCCTCGCCGAGCATGTCGTCCTGCACGACCTGTCCGACGGGATCCCGTCCGAGCTCGTGTACGGAGCGCCGTCGCCCTACCTGCACGGCCGGGCCTGATCAGGATGGCCTGACCTGCGGGGACCGGTATCGGCTTTACGGCCACATTGTTCACACTGAGCCACGAAACTGATACCGTGAGTATTCCCGCGGCGATGACCGTCACCCGCAACGGAGGAGAAGGCCCGCCATGATCAAGAAGGTCCTCACCTGGCTTGGCATCGCATTCTTGATCTTCTTCATTGCGTTCAACCCCAACTCGGCCGCTGCCGTGTTCGAGTCGCTGGGTAGCACCATCGGCGACATTGCCCGCGGTTTCGGAACGTTCTTCACCAACCTCGTCGCTTAACATCACCTGATGGGTCCTGGCGAGCCGCGGCAACCTGATGATGAGGGTGCGCGCCGCCCTCGGGACGACGACGAGAATTTCGGCTACGACGATCCGGCGTTTCGCGACGACGGTCCTGAGTATGTCCAGGGCTCGGCCACGCCCGGGCCCGGCTACTCGCCCGATGCCGGCTACGCCCCAGACGCCGGTTACTCGCCCGACGCCGCCTACTCGCCCAGTGCCGGCTACGGCGGCTACGGGACCGATCCGCGCGACGAGGACTATCGCGACCCCGGCGAGTACGAGGCTCCCGTCTTCACCGCGGAGGAGCTTCAGGGCCTCGGCGGCGAGGGAGCCGGCGTCCCGGGTGGACCGCGCCGGGTGCTGCCGCTCGAGGACGAGCCGACCACCCTGGTCTCGCGCTACCTCTTCCCGACCGAGCGCTACCGCGGCGAGTGGAAGCGCCACTGGGTAAGCCTGTCGACCCCGCTGCTGATCGGCGTCGGCGCCACCCTGCTGCTCGGCTACCTCGCGGGCTTCCTCACCCGGCAGAACGTCGACGGCATGGTCACCGTGGCCGTGCTGGTCTGGCTGGGCGTCATGGGCTGGGTCGCCTGGCGGATCGGCGACTGGTATTTCGACCGCTTCATCCTGACCAACAAGCGGGTCATGGTCGTCAACGGCATCGTCACCCGCAAGGTGGCCATGATGCCCCTGCTGCGGGTCACCGACATGAAGTACGAGCAGTCCGCGCTGGGCCGCATGCTGAGCTACGGCACGTTCGTGCTGGAGTCGGCCGGCCAGGACCAGGCGCTGCGCGAGGTCAAGTACCTGCCGAACCCGAACGAGCTGTACCTGCGGGTCGTCGAGGAGATGTACGAACCGCAGGCCGTCGAGGCCCGGCTGGGCAAGGACGGTGACGCGGGCGACGACGCCTGACGTGCACAACGGGGTTGTCGCACGCACCCGGTAACGTCTGCGAGTGACCAGAATCGACCTGCACTGCCACTCGACCGCCAGTGACGGCACACTGACCCCGGCCGAACTGGTCCGTGCGGGCCTTGAGGCGGGCCTCGACGTGATGGCCATCACCGACCACGACACCACCGGCGGGTGGGCCGAGGCCGCGGCGGCCCGGCCGCCCGGCCTGGCCCTGGTCCGCGGCGCCGAGCTCTCCTGCCGGTGGTACGGCGTGGAGCCGGCGATCCCGCTGCACATGCTCGCGTACCTGTTCGATCCGGAGGAGCCGGCCCTCGCCGCCGACCTGGCCCGGCTGCGCACCGACCGGGAGCAGCGCGCCGAGCGGATAGTCGAGCTGCTGCGCGCGGACGGCGTGGACATCTCCTGGCCCGAGGTCTACGGCTACGCGGCCGGCGGCTCGGTCGGTCGACCGCACATCGCGCAGGCGCTGATCCGTGCCGGGCTCGTGCGCACCACCGACGAGGCGTTCGCCTCGCGCTGGCTGGGCGCCCGTTACTTCGTACCGAAAGAGGATCTTGATGTTTTCGAGGCCGTCCAGGCCATCCGGGCCGCCGGCGGGGTCGCGGTCTTCGCCCATCCGAACGCGACCGTCCGGGGCCGCATCGTCCCCGACAAGCTGATCGTCGAGCTGGCGGCGGCGGGCCTCTTCGGACTCGAGGCCGACCACGAGGACCACACCGTCGAGCAGCGCGCGCAGGTGCGCGCCCTCGCCGAGAAGCTGGGCCTGGTCGTCACCGGCTCCTCCGACTTCCACGGCAGGCACAAGACGGTCCAGCTGGGTGCATTCGGCACCGCACCCGACGCGTACGCGAGGATCGCCGCCGCCGCGACCGGCGTCCCGGTCCTGGGGTGACGATGGACGCAGTCGAGCACCCGGCCCGCGGAGGGCCGCCTAAGTTGATCTCGTGAACCTGAAGCTGTTCGGCGAGGCCTTCGTGACCCTGCTGGTGATCGTCGACCCGCCCGGCATGGTGCCGGTCTTCCTGGCCCTGACCGGGACGCTGCCCGCCAAGCAGCGGATCCGCGCGGGCACCCACGCCGTGCTGCTGGCCCTCGGCGTCATCGTGGTCTTCGCGGTGGCGGGCCAGACGCTGCTCGACTACCTGCACGTCCAGCTGCCCGCGTTGCAGGGCGCCGGCGGCCTGCTGCTGGTCCTGGTGGCGTTGCAGCTGCTCACCGGCAAGACCGACGAGCCGTCGGAACAGGGCGGCACGACCAACGTGGCCCTGGTGCCGCTCGGCACGCCGCTGCTGGCCGGCCCGGGCGCGATCGTGGCGACGATGCTGTTCGTGCAGCGCGCCGACGGGGTGCGCGACTACACGGTCATCGGCCTGGCCATCCTCGCCGTCATGCTGACGGTCTGGCTCGTGCTGCGCTTCTCCGGCGGCATCGTCAGGCTGCTACGCCCGGGCGGGATCGAGGTGCTGACCCGCATCGCTGGCCTGCTGCTGGCGGCCATCGCGGTGCAGCTGATCGCCGACTCCGTGGCCGCCTTCGTGGAGCTTTACACCAACGCGCCCTGATTCTTGTCGGAGGGTGCTGGCAGGATTACCACGTGCCCAGGACCTCCCCCCGATCGGCCGCGGTGCCCGAGCAGTTGGGCTTCGCCGGCATGCCCGAGCGCCTCTTCGTCTGCACGCCGAGCAAGCTCGGCGCGTACACCGACTGCCCGCGCCGCTACCGCTACACCTACGTGGATCGGCCGTCCCCGCAGAAGGGGCCGCCCTGGGCGCACAACTCGCTCGGCGCGAGCGTGCACACGGCCCTGAAGAACTGGTATTCGGTGCCCACCGAGCGCCGCGTCCCGGAGTCCCTGCCCACGCTGCTGAAGGCGACGTGGGTGCGCGAGGGCTACCGCGACGTCGATCAGGAGCGGGTGACCTACCGCAAGGCCCTCGGCTGGCTCGAGACCTACGTGACCGGCCTGGACCCGCAGGACGAGCCGCTGGGCGTCGAGCGGACGGTGGCGACCAAGACGGCCCTGCTCGCCTTCAACGGCCGGGCGGACCGCATCGACTCCCGGACCGGCGAGCAGGGCCCCGAGGCGGTCATCGTCGACTACAAGACCGGCCGCTCCGGCCTCGGCGCGGACGACGCCCGCGGGTCACAGGCGCTGGCGCTCTACGCCTACGCGGCCCAGCGGGTGTTCCGGCGACCGTGCCACCGGGTCGAGCTGCACCACCTGCCGACGGGCACGATCGCGGCGCACGAGCACACCGAGGAGTCACTGGCGCGTCAGGTGGCGCGGGCCGAGGACACCGCACGGGACATCATCGCGGCGGAGAAGGCGGTGGCGGCCGGGGGAGACCCCGACGCGGAGTTCCCCACCAATCCCGGCACGCTGTGCGGCTGGTGCGACTTCCGCCGGACGTGCCCGGCCGGCCAGCAGGCACAGGCAAAGGACCCGTGGGCTGCGGTCGAACATCTCGAACGCCCGCCGGACTAGTGCCTACTCCCGAACCGGGGTGGTGGCATGGCGGATCAGCCGGCTGCGGCGCCGGCTCGTTCCAGGGCGGCGCGGCGCATCGGGGTGACTCGGTACTGCCTTGGCAGGGTGGCCAGGATCGCGGCCATGAGCAGGCGCAGGCCGCGGACGGAGAGGTCCGCCGACAGGTCCGTCGTCGGCCAGCCCAGGCCGCCGTACATCTTGCGGGCCCAGGCGGGCAGCAGGGCGATGGCGGTGCCCGCGATGCCGAAATAGGCCCAGCGGGCCGGACCGAGCGTGAGACTCAACCGGATCGCCCGGCTGTTCCAGACCTCCGGCACCGGCGGAACGGTCAGGAACAGCGCCGTCTCGGCGGCCTCCCGGGTGATGCCCAGCTCCGGCCGCATCCGTTCGTAGTAGGCCGCGACCTCGGCCGCCGTGCCGGGAACGGTCGACGGGTCGAGGCCGACGAGTTCCGCCGCCCGTAGCTGCTCGGTGTAGTAGCCGTCGACCTCCTCGTCGGTCAGCCTCAGTCCGGCGCGGCGGGCCGTCGTCAGGAAGGACTCCACTTCGGCCACGTGCACCCAGCGCAGCAGGTCGGGCTCGTCGACGCGGAAACTCTCGCCCGTGCGCGGGTCGGTGGCCGACATTCGGGAATGCACACGGCGGACGCGGCTCGCGGCCGCCTCGACCTCGGTCGTGCTGCCGTAAAGGACGGTGCCGACGTACTCCGAGGTCCTGTTCAGACGGCCCCAGGGATCGGCGCGGTAGTCCGAGTTCTGGGCGACGGCCGCCACCGCGCGGGGGTGCAGCGCCTGTAGGTAGAGGGAGCGGAGGCCGCCCATCGTGACGATGGGTTCGTTGTGCACCTTCCACGTGACCGAGTCCGGGCCGAAGAGTCCCATGTCCGGGGAGCTGTCCATGCGATCCAGCGTGCCATGCCGGGCGGGAAAGTTGAACAGGTTCAGGCTTGACCATCGGCGCGAGCTTGAGCAGGTCCCTGGCTGTGTGGTGGGCGCCAGGTTGAGCTGGTGGCTGGCTGTGTGGTGGGCGCCAGGTTGAGCTGGTGGCTGGCTGTGTGGTGGCCGTCGGGCTGAGCTGGTGGCTGGCTGTGCGATGGCGTCAGGTTGAGCTGGTGGCTGGCTGTGCGATGGCCGTCAGGTTGGAGCTGGTTCAGGCAGCGGAGCGGCGTCAGCTTGAGTTGGTTGCTGGGTGCGTGGTGGGCGTCGGGCTGAGTTGGTTCAGGCTGCGCGGTCGGCGCGGCGTTCGCGCTGGCAGGAGGGGCAGAGGCCCCAGAACGTTACTTCCGCCTCGTCCACCTCGAAGCCGTGCGCGACGCCCGGGTCCAGGCACGGGCGCTCGCCGACGGCGCAGTCGACGTCCTCGATCGTCCCGCAGCTGCGGCAGACGATGTGATGGTGGTTGTCGCCGACGCGGGCCTCGAAGCGTGCCGGGCTTCCGGCGGGCTCGATTCGCCGGGCCAGGCCGGCGCGGGAGAGCGCGCCGAGCACGTCGTAGACGGCCTGGGTGGAGACCGAGTCGAGCCGGTCGCGGACCTGGCGGGTGATCTCCTCGACCTCGAGATGACCGCCCTGGGTCAGCACGTCGAGCACGGCCACCCGCGGCCGCGTCACGCGCAGGCCGTTAGCGCGCAGCAGCTGCTCACCCGTCGACATCTCACCATGACAGCACGCCGATCGGGCCCGCTCAACCTCCGAGTGCACCGCCGTGGCCTGCGAGAGGGCGAGTTTCGCCGAACACCGGTCCGGCCGGTGAACCGGAGTGGTCCACTGCGCGTAGGCGGAGACAGGGGGGATGTTTGCGGCGTCAGATATCTCTAGGATGACGGCCCCCGTTCCCGAACGAACCAAGGAGGTCGCCGTGTTCGATCAGATCAACGGCATGCCGGTACATGCTCTCGTGGTCCACGCGGCGGTGGTGTTCGTGCCGCTCCTGGCCCTCATCGCGATCGCCTACGCGGTTCTGCCGCGCTGGCGTTCGAAGCTCGGCTGGGCCGCGGTCCTGCTCGCGATCGCCGCGCCGGTGTTCGCCTTCGTAGCCAAGCTCTCCGGCACGGAGCTGTACGACCGCCTCGTGGCGAACGGCATGAGCGGCCCGCCGCTGGAGGCGATCGACGAGCACATGGGCTTCGGCACGCTGACGTTCTACTTCTCGCTCGGCCTCGGCGTTGTGACTCTCGTCATGGTCGTGCTGACCAGCCGCAAGGGCAGCCGTCCGCTACCCCGCGCTGCCGAGCTCGGACTGGCGGTGATCGTGGTGGCGCTGGCGGTGGTTTCCGGCTATTACGTGATCAGGACCGGCGACTCCGGAGCTCAGGCAGTCTGGGGAACGACGTCCTGACGGTGCTCCGTCCCGGCCGCCATGTGGGGTGGCGGCCGGGACGGTAGCAACCGCCGCGGACCTCCGACCGCGACCCCGGCCGGGCTGGCTTCGTCCTCCGGTGCGCGGATGGCTCCGGGTTGCTGCGCCGGCGGCTCCGGATTCCGTGCTGGCTGCCTTTTCGATTCGCGCCCGTGCGGCTTTCGGTTTGCGGAGGGCTGGCTTTCGATTTGCGCGCGCGGTTCGGGCTCCTCATGCGGGTGGCGCCGGCTTCCGCGCGTGGTTTTCGATTCGTGCGGACCTCGAATCGTGCGGTTGGCTCGGGTTCCGTAGGTGGCTCCTGCTGCCGCGGGTTTCGCCCCCTCGGTCAGCGGGTGCGGCTCTGGGTTCTCCGAGAGTGCCGCCGCGGGTCCGTGTGACGAAGATCCGGTGTGCCGGTGTTGGTCAGAAGATCACGCGGGCGCAGAGCAGGCACATCAGGATCAGGGCGATCGCGCCCGCCACCAGGCCGATGCCGTAGGTCACGGTGCGCGCCGAGCCCTCGTCCTCTTCGAGGGCGTCCATGTCCTGGCCTGGCATGGATCGCGGCGGCGGGGGCTTCTGGAGCATCGGCGGACGCCAATGCGGCGACGGCGGCGGCGTGCGCGGCGGTCCCTGGTAGGTGGGGGTGGGCTCGGGCGCCGGCTCGGGCCGGCCGGCACCGAAGGGCTCCGGCTCGGCATCGGGGCGCTGCCAATACGCGTCGTCGTCGGAACCGGTCGGTGCGCTCACGTTCATCGACGCTACAGCCATCCGATGCCGACAGCGCATCGCGACGCGGCCTACCCTCATAGCGTGGACATGCTGGACGAGCCCGAACGTGATGCCGACGCCGAGCGCACGGTGGATCTCGAGTCCGAGGAGATGCCGCTGCTGCCCGAGCAGACCCGTGACGACACCGAGCGGGGCTGGGGCTTCAGCGGCGACAACTCGAACGACGAGCGCCTCCTCGAGGACCGCCCCCCGCACTGGGGCTGACCCGCGCGGCGCGGCCCCAGACACCGCTGGGATCCGATCCGCGCTGAGCCGGGCCGGCGCCGAGCCTGGCTCCTTGCGCTGAGCCTGGCCCACGCCGGGCCTGGCCCTCCGCGCTGAGCCTGGCCCGCCCTGAGTCCGGCCCGCGCCGAGTCTGGGCTGCGTAGGTGCGTGGGCCGCACTGGGTGACGCGCGCATGGTTTGGCCACGCCGGGCCTGGGCCGCGCAGGGTCGCCCGGGCGGGCCTGGCCTGGCTTGGTCTGGCCCGCGCACGGACTGGCCCGTGTTTGGCCTGGCCCGCGCTTGGCCTGGGCTGGGCAGGGGCTTGGGCTGCGCTGGGCCTGGCCTGGCCTGGCCTGGGCTGCGCTGCGCTGCGCAGCGCTGCGCTGCGCTGAGCCTGCGCTGGGCTGGGCCTGGGCTGCGCTGCGCCTGCGCTGGGCTGGGCCTGGGCTGCGCTGGGTCCGACTCGCGCAGTCTGGCCTGTGCCGGTCTGGTTTGCGCTGCGTCTGGGTTGCGCCGGGCCTGGGCTGAGCGGCGAAGTGCCAGTGTGCGCGTAAGGGTGTGGGGTGGTCAGCCGTCTGGGCGGATCTGGACTGCGTAGCCGTGTTCTGCGGCTGTCATGGTGCGTTCCGCTTCCGACGGGGTCAGGGCCAGCAGTAGTCCGCCTGTTGCCGGGTCGTCCGCGCCTGTGACGTCTAGGACCAGGGCGGCCTTGGCCACGGGCGGCGAGTCCTGGCCGGCCTCGGTCAGCCGGAACAGGTCGACGTGGTCGCCTGGGCGTAGCAGTCGGAGGGCGGCGGGTTCGGCGAGGCGGATCGGCACGCCGAGAGTTCCCGCCGGCACGGGTGGTCGGGTCAGGGTCGCCGGTGCGTCGGGCGCGGTCAGGTCGTCCTGCGCTGGGTCAGGCTGAGCGGGTGCGCCGAAGGGGTCGGCGGTCGCCGGCTTTGGGGACTTGGGACGGCTGTTCGTCCCGGGGTCCGGGTGGCAGGCCGGCTGGGCGGCGAGGGCAAGCGGGGCGGCGGTTGGGGGCGGGGCGCAGCTCTGTGAGCTTGACCACATCATCGCCGCTGCCGTCGCTAGGAGGGCCGCGACCAGGGCTGACCTCAGCAGCGCCGACCGGCCTGGGCGGCGCCAGCGGACCGGGTCCAGTCGTGGTTCTCCGCGCATCGTCGCCTCCTGAGCGGCCCCGGGGTGCGTCATCGGGGCAGAACGGTAGGCGGATGCGGCACATCCCGGTGGCCGTCCTGTGGACAACCCCGGGATGTGGATAACTACACGGCGGGCGCGGTGCCTGCTATCAGGAGGACTTCGCCGCCGAGCTCGAGGACGACGAACCGGAGCCTGACGAGCTGGAGCTCGACGAGGACGAGGACGACGACGAGGAGGCGGACGCGGCCGCCGGCGTCGAGGATGAGCTGGGCGTGGTCGCCGGGGTCGACGACGAGTCCGACTTGCTGTCCGAGGACGACGAGGACGAACCGGCCTTCTCGGCGCTCACGTTTCCGGTGCGGGAGTCGTTGCGGTAGAAGCCCGAGCCCTTGAAGACGATGCCGACCGAGTTGAAGACCTTGCGGAGCTTGCCGCTGCAGTTCGGGCAGTCGGTCAGCGCCGGCTCGGAGAAGGACTGCACCGCCTCGTGCGGGGTGCCGCACTCGGTGCAGGCGTATTGGTACGTGGGCACTGGTCCTCCGTGATACTCGCTCGCTTGGCACTCGTGGTCTAGGAGTGCCAATGCTCCGTCATCGGAGTTTATTTCGTCCAGTCCAGCGTCTCGTTGAGGCCCTCGGCCGGTGTGATCACGGCGCGTACCCGGCGGTCGTGCGGTTCGGCCGGTACGGAGGGCAGGAACTCGCCGTCGTGCAGCAGGGCGACGGAGTACGCGTCGGCGGCGCGGGCCAGTGCCCGGTCGTAGGAGCCGCCGCCGCGTCCCAGGCGCAGGCCGGAGCGGTCGACGGCCAGGGCCGGCACCACCAGCAGCGACGCCTGGGCGACCGCCTCGGGGCCGAGGCGGGGGCCGATCGGCTCGCGCAGGCCCCGCGGGCCTGGTCGCAAGGAGTCCGGGCCCTCGTAGCGGACCCAGTCGAGGTCGTTGTCCGGGAGCAGCACCGGCAGGATCAGCCGGCCCGCCAGCGCCTCCGGCAGGTCGGGGCCGCCGGGTTCGGGACCCACCGGGACGTATCCGGCGATGATCGTGTGCTGCTGTGCGCGTACGAGATTTTGGAGGGCGGCTTGGACCGCGGCCGCGGCTGACGCGCGGGTTTTCGGGGGGAGTGATCTACGTGCTGCGAGGAGTTGATCGCGCAGCGCAATCTTCGCGGTTCGAGATTTTTCCGCTTCACCGGCGAAATCCGGCATGCAACACCCCCTTTTGAAAACCGGCAAACGGTGCACACTATGTCAGCATCGCTCCAAAGAAGGCCACTTCCAGGAGGACGTGTGACTCTGCGTGGCCGACTCACTACCGCTTTTCTGGCGGTCGTGCTCGGTCCGGTTCTGCTCGGGTCCTTCTTTGTCGGAATGACCGTCGCCACGGTGAGCCGGGATCGGACGGTCGAGCGACTCGATCATGCCGCGACGACGGTGCGCACCGCCATCGGTGCCGTATGCCGGCAGTTGCAGGCCGCGGCCGACGCGGTCGCCGTGCTGCCCGAGGCCGGGCGGCGGCAGGCCGCCGACCAGCTCGTCGCCCGCGGCCTCGCCTCCGAGATCCGGATCGGCGCGGGCGTCACCGCCGGGCAGCGGGACTGCGCCACGCCGGTGGCCGGCGGGGCCGCCACCGCGATCGTCGCCCGGGCGCACCAGGCCGACGTCACCGTCTCCGCCGCCCAGCGGCTCGACGTGGAGTTCGTCAACCGGCTGGCCGCCTCCAGCGGTGCCGCCGTCACGCTGCTCGCCGGCGACGGGCCGGGTGCCGGGGCGGCTTTGAGCTCAGAGCCGGAACCGGTGAGCCGGCGGGTCGCCGCCGCGCTGCCGGGGGACGGGGCCGGGCGCGGGCAGCAGTCCGTGCGCGGGGTCCCGGCCGAGCCCGGCCAGCCGCTGCCGCTCGCGGTCTCGGTGGCGAACTCCGACCCGACGTCGCTCTACGCGTTCCTGATCTTCGGTGTCGTGATCGTCGCGGTGGTCGCGGTCCTCGTCGCCCGGCGGCTGGCCCGCTCCACCACCCGGCCGCTGGAGGAGCTGGCCTGGGCGGTCGGCAAGGTGGCCGACGGGGAGCTGGGCACCCGGGTGCCGGTCGGCCGCGGCGACGAGATCGGCCGGCTGGCGGGCACGTTCAACCGGATGACCCGCGAGCTCCAGGCGTACGTGCAGGCGCTCACCGCGAGCCGCGACCAGCTGCGCGGCCACCTCGCCATCCTCGGCGACACCCTCTCCAGCACGCACGACCTGCACCGGATACTCCAGGTCATCCTCCAGACCGCGCTGTCGGCGACCGGGGCCCGGGCCGGGATCGTGCTGCTGCTCGACCCGGTCGACGGCCGGCTCGTGGCGCGCTGCGCCGAGGGGCTGACCGGGCGCTGGGACGTGCCCGAGGCCGACCTGCCGACGCTGCGCCTGACACCCGGGGCCGGCATCCTCGGCGCGGTCGCGGCCAGCGGCGAGCCGCGGCGGGGCGTCCGCGGACCCGGCGCCGGCGTCCTCGAGGAGCCGGCCTGCCGGAGCTACGTCGCCGTGCCGATCTGCGCGCCCGCGACCGTCGGCGACCCGCTCGTGCCGGGCGACGCGCTGGCCGGCGGCCAGCCGGCCACGCTCGGGGTGCTGGCACTCTACGACCGGCTCGGCGGCGACGAGTTCGACGACCCGGACCTGCTCACGTTGCGGACCTTCGCCGGGCAGGCCGGGGTCGCCGTGCACAACGTGCGGGTGCACGAGGAGGCGCAGCGGCTGTCCCTGACCGACCCGCTCACCGGGCTCTGGAACTACCGCTACCTGCGCGAGTCGCTGCGCCGGGAGGTGGAGCGGGCCAGCCGGTTCGGTCGGATGCTGACCGTGCTCGTGCTCGACCTGGATCACTTCAAGGACGTCAACGACACGTACGGGCATGCCGCCGGCGATACCGTGCTCGGCGAGTTCGCCCGGCGGATCAGGATCGGGTTGCGCGAGGTCGACGTCGCGTTCCGGCAGGGCGGGGAGGAGTTCGTCGTGCTGCTGCCCGAGACCGACGCGTACGGTGGCGTGATAGTCGCCGAACGGCTCGGTGCCGCCGTGCGGGAGATACCGGTACCCATCGACCCGCGCAGACAGGACTCCTCGACGGGGCAGCCCGTCGACCGGGTCGCGATCAGCGTTTCGATCGGCATCGCCGTCTATCCCGAGCACGGGACCACCGCGCAGCAGGTCCTCGACGCGGCCGACGACGCACTTTATGCGGCGAAGAACGCCGGACGGGACACGTACCGCCTGGCCGAGACCGTGCCGCTGCCCGCGGCGGGTGTGCCGGACGCGACGGTTTCGACAGGCGTACCGGAAGGGCAATTCGACCATGTCACTGGTACAGACGTCGCGGCGCCAGGCGCGTCCGGCGGGCCACAACCGCCGCGGCAGGGCCGCGGCCGATAGTCTCGCGGCATGTCCGGGCACGAATTGAGCGAAGGTGCGGTGACCCCTCAGATGACGACGAAGGCCCGAGAGAGCGGCCGTCGAGCGGTGAAGGCCGTCATTCCGGCGGCGGGGCTTGCCACCCGCTTCCTCCCGGCGACCAAGGCCGTACCCAAGGAACTTCTGCCCGTTGTGGACCGCCCGGTCTTGCAGTACATCGTGGAGGAGGCCGCTGCGGCGGGCATCACCGATGTCCTGCTCGTGACCGGTCGCGGCAAGACCTCGATGGTCGACCACTTCGACCGGCGGCCCGACGTCGAGGCCCGGCTCGAGGAGAAGGGCGACCTCGAGCGGCTGGCCGCCGTCCGGCGTACCAGTGAGCTCGCCGACATCTACACCTGCCGCCAGGGCGAGCCGCTCGGGCTCGGCCACGCCGTCGGCGTCGCCGCCTCGCACATCGGCGACAACGCGTTCGCCGTGCTGCTCGGCGACGAGTTCGTCGAGGAGGACAAGCCGCTGCTGCCGGCGATGCTCGACCTCCAGGCGCAGACCGGCGGCATCGTGCTGGCCTTCATGGAGGTAAAGCCCGAGGAGACCTCCCGCTACGGGATCGCCTCGGTGGCGCCCTCCGCCATCGGCGGCGACGACATCGTCGAGGTGACCGGGCTCGTGGAGAAGCCGTCGCCCGAGGAGTCGCCCAGCAACCTGGCCGTCCTCGGCCGCTACATCCTGCCCGCGAAGATCTTCGACGCGATCCAGGACACCAAGCCGGGCAGCGGCGGCGAGATCCAGCTGACCGACGCGATGGCCGCGCTGCTGGCGGACGGCACGCCGGTGCACGGGATCATCTACCGCGGCCACCGCTACGACACCGGCATGCCGCTGGGCTACCTCCAGGCGGTCGTGCAGCTCGCCGCGAAGCGCGAGGACCTGGGCGCGGAGTTCCGGGCGTGGCTCGGCGAGTTCGTCGCCGGCGGTGCCAAGGGATGACCGCTACGGCCGATGCCGAGGCGGCCGCCAACGAGCTGATGCCTCTCGCCGAATACCTGGGCAGTGTGTTGCGCAGGTTGCGGGCGCTGCCTCCGCTCGACCTCGACCTCACCCAGGCGCACGGCAACACGCTCGCCAACGACGTGCTCGCCCCGCATCCGTACCCGGCCTTCGACCAGTCGGCCATCGACGGGTACGCGGCGCGCTGGGAGGACCTCGCCGCCGCCGGGCGGATCGGCTCACACCCGTCGTTCGGGACGTTCGAGGGCGGGCCGCGACCGGTCCGCCTCAACGTCGTCGGCGACCTCGGCGCGGCGAGCTGGCGGCCGGTGCGGCTGACGCCCGGCACGTGCTTCTCCGTGGCGGCCGGCGCGCCGCTGCCGATCGGCGCCGACGTCGTGGTGCCGGTGCACTGGACCGACCAGGGCATGGCCGCGGTGGAGATCCTGCACGCGCCGAAGCGCGGGTCCGGTGTCCGGCGCGCGGGCGACGAGCTGCCCGTCGGCCGGGTGCTGGCGCCCGCCGGCTCCTACGTGACCCCGGCGATGGTGGCGGTCTTCGCGGCCTCGGGCATCGGGCACGTCGTCGTGCGGCCCAGCCCGCGGGTCGTGGTGGTGGCGACCGGCGACGAGCTCGTCGACGTGGGCCGGCCCAGCCAGCCCGGACAGGTCGTCGACGCCAACTCGCACGCGCTGACCGCCGCGGCCGTCGAGGCCGGCGCGCTCGCGTACCGGATCGGGATCTGCGACGACGACCCCGAGGGCCTGCGCGGGCTGCTCGAGGACCAGACGCTGCGGGCCGACCTGATCATCACGACCGGCGGAACGGGTACGGGCCCCGGCGACATGCTGCGCCGGGTCCTGTCCCGCCGCGACCACGGCCGGGGCGCTGTCGGGTTCACCGACGTCGCGCTCTGCCCGGGCGCGACCCTCGGCTTCGGGACCGTGGGCGGCGAGGAGGTCCCGGTCGTCTGCCTGCCCGGCGAGCCCGGCGCGGCCCTCATCGGGTTCGAGGTGCTCGCCCGGCCGGTCATCCAGCTGCTGGCCGGTGCCGAGCCTGTCTTCCGGCCCAGCGTGAAGGCGCACCTGCTGGAGACCGTCTCCTCGCCCGGCGGGCTGCGCGAGTTCCGCCCCGCGCACGTTGCGGAGCGGCGCGGCGGCGGCTACACGGTGCAGCCGCTCGCCGGTGGGCCGTACACTCTGTCCGGCCTTGCCGAAGCCAACGGTCTGCTGGTGCTCGGCGAGCGGGTCACCTCGGCGGCTGCCGGGTCGACCGTCGACGTGTTGCTGCTCGACCGGAGGCGATGATGCTGGGGTCCATGCCCGGATGGCCCGCCGTCCTGGCGGACGGATCCGTGCTGCTCAGGCCGTACCGTCGCGGTGACGCTCAAGCGTGGTCCGAGGTGCGGATCGCCAACGAGGCCTGGCTGAGCCCGTGGGAGTCCTCGCCGCCCGGGCCCTGGCCCGAGATGAACTCCGTCCGCGCCTACTACTACGTCTACCGCGACATGAAGCGGGCCGCCCGGCGCGGCGACAGCATGCCCTTCGTGGTCTGCCTGCGCGAGGACGACGGCAGCGAGCGACTGGTCGGGCACATCAACCTCGGCAGCATCGTGCGGCGGGCGTTCAGCTCCGCGTACGTGGGCTACTGGGTCGACTCGCGGGTGGCCGGGCGCGGGGTGATCCCGACGGCGCTGGCGCTGGCCGTGGATCACGCCTTCGGCGCCGGCGGGCTGCACCGGGTGGAGATCAACATTCGGCCCGAGAACGGCCCCAGCCGGCGGGTCGTGGAGAAGCTCGGCTTCCGCGAGGAGGCCTACCACCCGCGCTACATGCACATCGACGGCGCCTGGCGCGACCACCTGGGATTCGCGATGACCAGCGAGGAAGTCGCGGCCGAGGGTGGCCTGGTGGCCCGGTGGCGGCGGCTGCGCGCCAAGGCCGGATAGGCGCGCACCGACCCGCGACACGCCCAATGAGCAATTTTCAACCTGGCCGCGGGCCAGAGGTATCCGAGCCATCGACCCGCCGCCGGGAGCTGCCGCCCGGGCCACGTGGAAAAAGGCTCAGCCGTCGATGTGCCGAAATGATCATCAGGACGGTACCGCCCCGGCGCGGCGCGGCGATTTCCGCAGCTCCCGCCCGTAACCTCGGGGAGATTGGGACTTTTGTGCGCCCGGGTCGCCGCCCGGACGCCTTCGAGGCTGACGGGAGGGGTGAGGGTGCCGACCTCGGTGCTCCTCGCCGTCCTCGCCGCGGCCGGGTTGCTCGCCCTCGCACCCGCGCTCGTGCGCCGGTACGACGCTACCGAGCGCCTGGCGGCGGAGCGGGCGTCGTCGACGGCTCGGGTGCTTCAGCGCCGCCGTCGGCTCCGCACCGTGCCCGGACGCCGACCGATAAACCCCGGACGCCGGTACGCGGTTACGTCGCGGACCCTAACGGGTGATCCATTGCCGGTCTCCGCCGCCCCCGCCCCGCCGCCGCCCTCCCGGCGGTTGCGGCTGGTCCCGGCCCGTCGGCCGGCGCGCCGTCCACGCGTACGCCGCCGGCAGACGCCCGCGGTCGTCCGGCGGCGGCGGGTTTTCGCCGCGCTGCTGCTGCTCAACGTGATCGAGCTGATCGGCGTGCTGGCGGTCGGGCCCGGCTTCTGGATCAGCTTCGCGGTCACCGGCACGCTGCTCGGGGTCTACCTGGTGCACCTGCGCAACCGGGCGATCGCGGACCGGCACCGGCGGCGGATCGAGGCGCGGGAGGCGGCCTGGCTCGCGGCGCGGCAGGCGGAGGTACGCCGGGAGCAGGCACGCCGGGCGGCGGCCCGCCGGGAGGCGCAGCGCCGGCTGGCGGCACAGAAGGAGGCGGTGCGGCGGGCGGCCATGGGCCTGGACCGCGATCCGTCGGACCTGCCGGCGGCGGTCAACGGCGGGTCGGTTTCCTACCGGCGGGGCGGTGGGCTGCGCGGGCGGGCCTACGAGGCGGGCGGCCGGGGGTCGTCGTATCCGGCTTGATGATCTTTGGGAGGGTGGTTCGCGGGCGGGCGGGGTGACCTGTTAGCCTTGCTGCGGTCCTACGGGGCCGGAGGGGCTGTGGCGCAGTCTGGTAGCGCACCTCGTTCGCATCGAGGGGGTCTGGGGTTCAAATCCCCACAGCTCCACAAGTGTCTGGGTGGTCTCTGTCCGCGGGTAGCGCGGACCGGGGCCACTTGTTTTGTCTGCTCCGGGGGCCGAGCCCCCGGAAGCCCCGCGGTGCGGTGGTTGCGCTGATCGCGGTGGTTGCGCTGATCGCGGTGGTTGCGCTGATCGCGGTGGTTGCGCTGATCGCGGTGGTTGCGCTGGGTTCGTTGGCGTCGCATGTTGTCTTCCCATAGGGTGGGACGCTGGTTGGTGCTGATCTGCGTCGCTGCGAAGATCCACGCTATTTGTGGATCATGAGCGGGGGCGTCTGTGAGGCGTTGGGGTAGAGGCCGGGCGGCCACGTTGGTGATTGCGGCCGGGATGGCGCTTGCGGTTGCCGTTCCGAGCTTTCTCCTGGCTCGGACGGCCGATGCCGCCGCCTCGGGGCCGGCGCCGGCGCGGATGCCGGTGGACCCGGCGAGCTGCGTCGTGACTGCGATGACCGGTTTCGGGGAAGGCCCGGCCGACCGGCTTCAGGGTGGTAGCTGCCGGCGGTTCACCGTCGCGGCAAACGGGGTGTACCTGGCCCGGGCGGCCGACGCGGACAACAAGACACTCGCGAGCGCGGTCTACGACGGCGTCAGCCTCGCCTGTGCCGTCGCCTGGTGCAATCTGGGGGCCGGCACCTACTACCTGGTTGCGGAGCCCGGCGCGGCCGAGCCGTACAGCGAGCCCTTCCGCGCGACCGTTGTCGATCTGAACGGCCCCGGCTGCGAGGCTGTGGCCGCACAGGGTTTCAGCACGGCGTATCGCGGCACCTTCGCCAGCCAGGGCGAGGTCCGCTGCCTGGACCTGCCCGACGCACCGGGCCGCTACCAGGTCACGCTCGCACCCGAGGACCCGAACAGGCCGATGGTGCAGCTCATCCAGGACCAGGACGCGCGGCCGTGCGCCTCCGGCCACGTCACCGACCTGCTCGGATGCGAGCTGGATATCCCGGGGTCGGCCTCGCTGATCGTGGTGAGCCAGGACCCGCGGACGACCGGTGAGTACCGGGTCGCGGTGCAGCGGACGACCGGGGCGAACGAGTGCGCCGACATGTCGCCGGGGGTGCCCGGCGCTCCCGGGCACGCGACCGTCTCGCTCTCCGGCGCCGACTTCATCACCTGCTTCGACCTTCCGGACGGCGGCTCCGGCAGCGACGAGATCCTCACCCTGGACCGGGTCGAGGGCGACGGCACGGCCTCGCTCTCCGTGTACGACAACGACGGCAGGCTGGTGTGCCAGGACACGGACGCCGCGGCGTACCAGCAGCTCGGCTGCGGACTGGGCAGTGCCCGGCACATGGTGGTGGTGCGTTCGGCGAACGGCTCCGGGCGGTACCGGATCAGCCAGGTCACCGCGATCAGCGAGAGCTGCACGGCGCCGACCTCCACGGCGTTCGGCGGCCCGGCCACCGCGGGCTCGATCAGCATCTCCGGCGACGTGCGGTGCTACCGGGTTCCGGTCAACTCCTGGATCGGGGCGCAGAGCGGCGGAGATACCCCCACGATCGGGCGTTTCGGCGAGGACGGCGAGCTGCACACCTGCCCGGCGCTGCCGTGCCTGGTGCAGTCCACTGAGGTCATCGTGGCCGCCGCGAAGCCGGCCGACTACCGGCTGGACACCTGGGCGGTCGGCTACGACTACACCGCGCCGGCGGACTGCGGCGTGATCACGGACAACACCGCGTACGGCTTCGGGCCGGTCACCGGGACGCTGAGCGCGGACGACCGGGCACACTGTGTCTCCGTGCCGACCGGGCTCTACGACGAGTTCCGGTTGACGACAGAGAACGTCGAGCCGTACCTGATCAACGGCGACGGCGGGATCGTCCGGTGCGACCAGGACGGCACCGCCTGGACCTGTTTGCCGAAGCCGTCCCTGGTCAACAGCCGTGCGCTTGTCGCGTTCATCGCGGAGCGGCCCGGGCCCTTCCGGGCCGAGGCGGCGTGCGTCACCCTTCTCCGGCTCTGCAACCACGCCTCCTTCGGGCTCGGGAGTCCTGCCCCATTCGTACTGACGGCCGGGGCAACGGCGACCTTCGCCATCTTCGGCACCGCCCTGCACCAGCAGGACACTCTGTGGCTCACCCGGGGCGGCGAGAGGGTGACCCCGATCGTGGTGCGGTCGGTGTCTGCGAACCGGGACCACTACACGGTCGACATCGACCTGACCCGGGTCGAGCCCGGCCGGTACGACCTCGAGGCGACGTCCTACTCGGCGCCACAACGGCCCTCCACCTATCGCGAAGTGGTGGTGGTGCAGCCGACGCAGCTGGCGGTGGCGACCAAGCCGTCGATCTCCGGCAAGGCCGCGGTCGGGGTCAAGGTGACCGTGAACCCCGGCGTGTGGAGTCCGGCGGTGGAGTACTACCAGTACCAGTGGGCCGCGAATGGCGTGCCGATCGCCCGGGCGACCGCTTCGTCGTACACGATCCCCGCCGAGCTGCGCGGCAAGCGCCTCACGGTGACCGTGACCGGCCGCCACGCCAACCACCTGGAGAACGTGGCGACCTCCGCCGCGCTCACCGTCGGCTACGGCGTGGCGCCGAAGGCGACCGCCAAGCCGAAGATCGTGGGGACGGTCAAGGTCGGCAGGACGGTGAAGACCTCGTCGGGCACCTGGTCGCCAAAGCCGACCTCCTACCGGTACGAGTGGCGCGTCAACGGCAAGCTCGTCGCGACGACCGGGCGGCTGAAGCTGAAGAAGTCCTGGTCGGGCAAGAAGCTGACCCTGACTGTCGTCGTCAAGCGGACCGGTCACTACGACGGCCGGACCGTCTCGGCGACCATCAAGATCAAGAAGTGATGGCGAGTGCGGGGGCCGGCCTCGGCCGACCCCCGCACTCTTTATGAAGCTGCTAGTGGCTCCGCGCCTCGCCGGCATTGATCTCGCCGATGATATGGAGCCGGCGGTCAGGACGCGGCGTCGGCCAGTTCCTCGATCCGTTCCTTGATCACGGTGCGCAGGGCGTCCGGGGCGGCGGCGTCGATGACCTCGACGTTGGTCGCCGGCGTGCCGCCGACGGTCACGAACCGCAGCCCGGGATGGGCGCCGGCGGCCTTAGTGACCGCCTCCACCTGAGCCGGGCCGACCGCGATGATCGCGCCGCAGCGGCCGCCGGTGAGCGAGGCAAGGTACGCGCTGGCGTTGCGCGCGGTCTGCGGGCCGTTGACCCGGACGTTCTGCACCCGGACGAGGTTGGCGCCCGAACTGTCCTGCATGGCCGACCAGATCGATTTCGCCTCGTTCCCGGCGACGCCCTTGTCGTCGGTGAGCAGGCAGGCGGTGGTGTCGAGATACTCACGCTGCCGGGGCGGATCCGGCCACAGCGCCCAGGTCGTCACGCCCGCGACGATGGCGGCCGCGGCCAGGCCCAAGGCGATCACCCTTGCCCGTCCCCGCCGCGGGAACTTCACGGACAACCACTGTGATCTCTTCCACAACAGAGCGTCTGACCTCGCCTTTTTGGACACCGGCGGAGAGTAAGTGGTGATTCGGCCCCGGTGCAAGATCTTGTTAAATAGATGATCTTGCTCCATGCTTCGCGGCGTCTTGAAAGTTTGCTGTGGGAGCGGGGGCTCACTGTGAGACGACGTATCGCTGTCGTCACTGCACTTGCCGTGGGGATGTCATTGGGCGTCCCGCCGGAGGTGGTTCCGGAGAACGCGGGGTGGCCCGTTTCGGGGCTGCTGTCGGCGTTGCGGCAGCCGGCGGCGCTGGCCGCCGTCACCGGCCTGCCGATGCAGAAGTGGGCGCGCGACGCCGAGCACCGTGACCACTACGCGTCCGGCGACAAGACGCGGGCGAACGGTGGTGCCGGCCGGGCGCCGGGCCGCGGGAAGGGCGTTGTCGATCCCGCGCCGCCGCCGCAGGAGGCCCCGAAGAAGTGGACCGCGCCGGAGAAGTCCGGCGCCGGCAGCTTCGACGCGAAGACCAGCGAGCGCCTGCCCAAGAAGTCGACCGCCCTCATCGACGAGTTCAAGAACGCCGACGGCTCGATCACCCGCCAGATCCACAAGTCGCGGACCAACTACCGGGCCGCCGACGGGTCGTACCAGCCGATCGACACCACCCTGATCCGGCGCGGAGACCGCCTGGAGATGGGCGCGAACTCCATCGACGTGACCCTGGGCGCACGCGGCGCCGACGACTCCGCCCCCTCGTCGTCGGTCTCCCCGTCCGCCGCGGCCATCCCGTCCACTCAGGCGGCACCGCCCGCTCCGCGGGTGAAGCGGGTGAAGTCGGCGGATGAGGCGCTGGCGTCGGTGACGACCGCCTCGGGTCACACGATGGCCTACGACCTGGCCGGCGCGGCGGATGTGGCGGCGGTCGTCGACGGTTCCACCGCGACGTACCCGGAGATCCTGCCGGACACCGACCTCGAGCTGAGGACGGTCAGCGACGGTCTCAAGGAGACCATTGTCCTGAATACACCGGCGGCCGGGAACGAGTGGGTGTTCCCGCTGCGGCTGGAGGGCCTGACCGCGCGAGAGATGGACGACGGCTCGCTCGAGCTGGTCGCCGCCGACGGCAAGGTCGCCATGTACGTGCCGGCGGGTTACATGCAGGACTCCAAGGTCGACCCGCAGTCGGGTCTGCCCGCCCGGTCGTGGGACGTGGAGTACGACCTCATCACCGTCGACGGCGGCCAGGCGCTGAAGGTGACCGCCGACGCGGCGTGGCTGAACGACCCGGCCCGGCAGTATCCGGTGCGGATCGACCCGACGACATGGCAGACCAAGGACACCGGCGACATCTTCGTCGACAACAACGACGCCACCAAGCAGCACAACGGCGACGATCTTCCGGTCGGCACGTACAACAGCGGCACACACAAGTCGCGGTCGTTCATCCACTTCGATGAATTCGACAACGACGGCCTGACCGGCACGCAGATCAAGTCGGCGAAGCTCTTCCTGTTCCACACCTGGTCGTACAACTGCACCAGCCACGAGCCGGTCTACGTGCGGCGGATCACCGAGCCCTGGACCGTCGCGAGCATGGAGGACAACGGCACCCTGGCGAAGGGGCCGAGCTACTCCGGGGCGATCGGCACGATGACGATCACCAACAACTATCCCGCGTGTGAGAACACCGGCTCCAACGCCGGAAAGGGCGCCTGGCGCTCGGTGTCGCTGAACACCGCGACCTTCAACGCCTGGTCCAGCGGATCGATGCCCAACTACGGCCTGGCGCTGACCGCGTCGGAGACCGACTCGACCGCGTTCAAGCGTTTCACCTCGGGCAACTACGGTGACTCCGCGACCGACCCGTACCTTGAAGTGACCTACGACTACAACGAGCCGCCGCAGGTCAACGAGCAGTACCCGGCTTACGGGCAGGCCGTGCGGACGCTGTCGCCGGAGCTGCTGGCCGACGCGCACGACGCGGACAACTGGCCGAAGTCGCTGAAGTACGAGTTCATCTTCTACGACAAGGACGCCAAGACCCAGGTCTTCACCTCGGGTGCGATCTCGAAGAAGTCCTGGATCGTCCCGGCCGGGAAGCTGAAGTGGGGCGAGTCGTACTACTGGACCGTCAAGGTCTCCGACGGTCTGCTGGACAACGCCAAGTACCTGACGAAGCATCTGCTCGTCACGCCGGTGCCGCAGCCCTCGATCACCTCGGGGTTGTCGCAGAACGCCGAACAGGGCTTCGACTCGGTCATCGGCAACTACACCACCTCCAGCCGCGACGCGATGATCAACACCGTCGGCCCGGCGCTGGAGGTCGTCCGGTCGTACAACAGCATCGACCCGCGCGTCGGCCAGGCATTCGGCGCGGGCTGGTCCAGCGTGGTGGATGCCAAGGCCGTCGAGGCGAACGTCACGGGACCGAGCGGGACGAGCGTCGTCAACACGGTGGTGGTCACCTACCCCAACGGGCGGGAGCTGGCCTTCGGCCGTAATCACGACGGCACGTTCTCCTCGCCCGCGGGACGCGCCGCCACCTTCACCGCGATCGGCACCGAGGGCTACAGGCTGGTCGAGAAGGACGGCACCACCTACGACTTCCTTCAGAAGGTCGCGACCGGCCGGTTCGCGCTGAAGGCGATCAAGGACGTCTCCGGCCGGGAGGAGACCTTCGCCTACAACAACAACCTGCTGACGACGATCAAGTCCGCGTCGGGCCGGACCCTGGACTTCTACTGGAGCGAGACGACTCCCAAGCACGTCGAGTACGTGGCCACCGATCCGGTCACGCCGGGCGACTGGGACTCGGTGAACACCTGGTGGTACCAGTACACCGACAACTCCCTGACCAAGGTGTGTCCCCCGACGAACTGGGGTGACTGCCACGCGTACCAGTACACCTCGGGCAGCCTGTTCCAGACCGCGGTGGACAACTCCAAGCCGCACTCCTACTGGCGGCTGACGGAGACCAGCGGCACCACGGCCGAAAGCTCGGTCCTGGACAACGTCGGCACCGACAACGGCGCCTACAGCAACGTGACGCTCGGCCAGCCCGGCCCGCTGGCCGGGTCCACCGCGACGGCGGCCGGCTTCAACGGCACGTCGTCGCAGGTGAGGCTGCCGGCGAACCTGGACGGGGACTCCACCAACCAGGCCATCAGCATGTGGTTCAAGACGCCCAACGGCGCCGGCGACGGCGTCCTGTACGGGCAGTCCTGGGAGCCGACGACCTCGACGGCGACCACCACCAAGGGCGCATACAACCCGACGCTGTACGTAGGCACGGACGGCAAGCTCGTCGGCGGCTTCCCCAAGGCGCCGAAGCTGGGCGCGTCGCTGGGCACCCTGATGGCGTACGGGCAGGGGCAGTGCCTCACGGTGCCCGGCAACTCCTCGGCGAACGGCGTCCGGCTCGCGCTCGCCAACTGCACCGGGGCGGCCAACCAGGTGTTCACCTGGACCGCCACCCGGGAGCTGCGGGTCACCACCGGCGGCGTGGTCAAGTGCCTGGACGCCGAGGGCGAGGGCTTCACCAACGGCGTCGACGTCATCACCTACGACTGCAACGGGCAGTCGAACCAGCAGTGGGAGGTCAAGGCCGACGGTCAGATCGTCGCGTACGCGTCGGGCCTGTGCCTGGACTCGGTGGGTACGGGCCTCCCGACCCAGCTGAACGCGGAGATGCAGATCTGGGCCTGTTTCAAGCAGCGCACGGCGGACCAGGCATACCTGTCCCGGGTGCACACGCCGATGCAGTCCACGGCGAGCGTTGCCGACAACAACTGGCACCACGTGGTGCTCTCCACCACCGGCAACAAGCAGGAGCTGTACCTCGACGGCAATCGCGTCGCCGTCGACGAGACCGGCGTGACCGTCCAGGACATGAGCGCGGTCAGCTCGTACGTCGGTTCCGGTTTCCTCGGCGGTGGCTGGCCGAACCAGTCGCACGTCAACACGAGCAGCAACCTCGGTACCAAGGATCACTTCAACGGCTCGATCGCCGAGGTGGCGTACTACGACACCGCGGTCGACAAGGCGATGGTGGACGACATCTGGGCCGCCCGGCTCCCGGTCCGCCCGCTGACGCGGGTGATCCGTCCGTCGACGCAGTCCACCGCGGTGGTCGCGTACGACGGTGCCACCGGCCGGGTCAGTCAGCTGACCGACGGCAACGGCACCGCGTGGAAGCCGAAGAAGCCGACGGTGACCAAGACGACGAAGGTTCATGAGAGTGCGGTCCTGAGCGGCGCGCCGACGAACTACTGGCGGCTGTCGGACACCGGTACCCAGGACGCGGTGAACGAGGTCAACGGCGGAACCGCCACCTATAACAACGTCACGACCGGCTCGGTGCCCGGCCCGCTCGGCGGGTCCACCACCGCCGCGACGTTCAACGGCAGCAACTCCCACGTGGCCCTGCCGGCCGGGGTGCACCCGGACGGGACCAACTCCGTCTCGATGTGGTTCAACACGACGGACCACGGACCCCTGCTCGGCAGGTCCGAGACCTTTCAATTCCTGAGCATCCCGACGATGTGGATCGACTCCGACGGCGAGTTGCGTGGGTTGTCACCGTCCACGCCGGCCACCGGCCCAATGAGCTCCCAGGTCGCGGGCAAGTGTCTCGACGTCCAGGGCGGCACTTCCGAGAACAGCACGCCGATCCAGCTGTACACCTGCAACGGCAGCGCCGCACAGACCTGGACTATCGAGTCGGGCTCCAGTTCCTCCGTCGCCGTCCGCGCCCTCGACAAGTGTCTCGACATCCGCGGTGGTTCCACGGCCGACGGCGCCGCGATTCAGCTCTACACCTGCAACGGCAGCGCCGCACAGCTGTGGGATCCGATGGGCGGCGGACTGCGGAACCCGGCATCGGGGAAATGCGTGTCCATCAACCCGACCTCGGGCAAGTACGTCGACGGGACCGACGCGCTTCTCTACCCCTGCGCCTTGGACCGGGCGAACGGATGGAAGCTGGGGGTGGCCAGCCACAAGGCGGTCAACGACGGCAAGTGGCACCACGCGGTGCTGACCACCGCCGGCAACACCCAGACGCTGTACCTGGACGGCACCAAGATCCAGTGGGCGGGCGGGAGGACCCTGACTCCAGCCACCCCCCAGCCCGCATACAGCCTCGGCACGTCGGGCGCCTCGATGTGGGCCGGAATGGCCGGCGCCACGAGGGACTTCACCGGGCACATCGCCGAGGTCGCGTTCTACGCCGCGGAGCTGGATCCGACCCAGATCTCCAACCAGTTCAAGGCCCGCAACGCCGCCCAGTCGAACGGCTCGGGCGAGGTGAACTACGCGGTCGAGGGTCCGAAGAGCACCACGACCACCACCGTGTACGACCTGGTGTACAGCCGGAAGATCGCCGACGTCGACGCGCTCGGGAACATGACCCGGTACGGCTACAGCGGCAAGGGTCACCTGCGGACGGTCACCGACCCCATGGGCAACATGACCATCAACGAGCACGACGTGCGGGGCAACGTCGTCGCGGCGACCACCTGCCAGGACCGCTCCGAGAACAAGTGCTCGACGAGCTACACGAGCTACTACCCGGACGCGACCACGGAGAACCCGGCACCCAACCTCATCAACGACCGGGTGATGACCCAGCGTGGCTTCGGGTCGACGTCGGCCACCGACGACACCTACCTGACCACGTACACCTATGACGGTCAGGGCAACCGCATCGGCATGGTCGACCCGCTCAAGGGCAAGACGACCATCGCCTACACCGACGGCACCACGGCCGGCAGGACGGCCGGCGGCTATGGCGCCGACCCCGCGCCGGCCAACCTGCCGTGGCGGGTCGTCAAGCCCGACGGCGGCGTGCAGACCATCCTGTACTACCCCAGCGGCGACGTCGCCGAGACGACCGACCCGGCCGGCATGGTCACCCGGTACGAATACGACGGGCTGGGCCGCACCACCAAGGAGATCGAGGTCGTCGCCGGCGTCGCCGGCCCGACCACGACCTTCGCGCACGACCGGCTGGACCGGGTGGTCACGGTGACCAATGCCGCGGTGACCAACGCCGTCAACGGGGATGTACACACGCCGGTCACGTCGCTGACCTACAACGTCGACGGTCTGCTGACCTCGGAGGTCGCGTCGGACGCCACCGGCGGCGACGCGTCCCGGACGGTGACGTACGGCTACGACGGCTTCGGCCGGCGAGTCACCGAGACCGACGAGCTGGGCAACACTGTCGAGACGGGCTACGACGAGTACGGCCGGGTGAATCGGCAGAAACACGCGGACGACAGCACGGTTCGTACCGAGTACGACGCCCTCGGCAACGAGCTCGCGACGATCGTCGAGGGCTACATCGGCGACCCGCACTCGCCGTCACCCGCGGCGAACCTCACCGTGCGGTCGATGACGTACGACAAGGCCGGCCGGCTCGCATCGGAATTCGTGTCGGAAGCGGACACGGACGGCGACGGGGACGAGGACGGCTACACCAACGACTACACGTACACGGACAACAACCTGCTGGCGTCGGTGACCCGGCGCGATCCGGAGACCGGTGCGTCGTTCCTCATGGAGCGCAATACCTACGACGCCGCCGGAAACGTGATAAAGCAGGTCACCAACAACGGCCAGACCACGACCACGCGGACCTACGACGCCGCGGGCCGGAGCACGGCCGCGACCCTGGACCTCCCCGAGGAGCCCGGAGACCAGGCCGGGGCCCGTGACCGGACCACCGCCTACCGGTACTCGTTCGAGGACGAGGTGATCGGAACCACCCTCTCCGAGGGCAGCACGGTGCTGGGCAGGTCCGAGGCGATGTTCGACCGGCTCGGCCGGCTGCGGCAGCAGACCACGTACCTGTCGGACGGTCTGACGCCGACCATGCGGTGGAAGATGGACCAGACCTCGGGTCCGACCACCGCCGACTCGGCCGGTAACAACACCGGCGAGGTGAACGGCGCGGTCACCTGGTCCAGCGAGCGCGGCGGGTCCGCCTCGTTCAACGGCAGCTCCGCCTCGATCATCGGTCAGCCGGTGGTGAACGCGCAGCAGCCGTACACGGTCAGCGCCTGGGTCAACCTCGGTGCCCGGGACCTCGACCGCCATGTCCTGGGTATGGCCGGTGACATCGGCAGCTCCGCGCTGAAGCTGTTCTTCAACAAGACCACCGAGACCTGGCAGATCGCCATGGCGGTCCGCAACCCGGACGCCAGCACCACCTGGCTCAACAGCTCCACCACGGTGAAGGCGGCGTCCAACGCGTGGACGCACCTCGCGGTCACCGTCGACCCGGTTCCGGCCAACCGGACCGCGACGCTGTACGTGGACGGCACGGCCACCGCGACGATCTCGACGACGAAGGACTTCAACAACCGGGCGACCGGCCTGCGGATCGGCTCGGAGACCGACACCACCGGCGCCTTCTCCGGCCGGATCGACGACGTGCAGGCGTACCAGAAGGTGCTGACCCCGGCCGAGGTCGGTCAGCTGAAGTCCGGCGCCGCGCCGGCGAACGACGCCCGGGTGAGCCGCACCACCTACGGCCTCACCGAGGACGGTTCGATCAAGTCGGTGACCGACCCGCGGGGTAACACCGCCTACATCACCAACGACGAGGTCGGCCGCGCGGTCGTGACCTCCTCACCCGCCGTGAACACGGTGGTCGAGGAGGGTGCCCCGGCCCTGACCGTGTCGGAGACCCTGGTCGGTTACAACACGTTCGGTGAGGTCACCGAGCAGCAGGACGCGAACGACAAGGTGACGACCTTCCGGTACGACGGCGTTGGTCAGCTGGTGGAGAGCGAGCTGCCCAGTTACACGCCGAAGGCCGGAAGCGCGCCGATCGTGGCGAAGACGACCGCCGAGTACAACGAGGTCGGACAGGTGGTCGCCACCACCGACCCGCTGAACGCCACGACCCGGTACGAGTACGACCAGTTCGGCCGGACGGTGAAGGTCACCGCGCCGGACTCCGGGATCACCCGGTACTCGTACAGCATCAACGGCGACGTGCTCCGGCACACGGACCCGAACGGGGCCTCGGTCGGCTCAACCTACGACTACCTGGGCCGGACCCTGAAGTCCACCCAGGCGGTCCGCCAGGCATCGGCGTCGTACAGCACCGAATACGCCTACGGCACGAACGGGGAGAGCCCGTGGCCGACGAAGGTGACCTCGCCCGGCCGTGTGACGACCCAGGCCACCTACAACGCCGCCGGCGAGCAGGTCACCGTCACCGACGGGGCTACCAAGGTCACCAAGATGCGCTACGACGGCGCGGGCCGGCCGGTCAGGACGACCGCGCCCGACCAGACCTACACCACGGTCGCGTACGACTTCGCCGGCCGGGCGCTCAGCACGTCCGATTACTCGAAGACCGACGTGCTGCTGCGCACGCGGTCGCAGAGGTACGACGCCGCTGGTAACACGGTGGCGGCAACGGATGCCTACAACCGCGAGAAGACGTTCACCTACGACGCGGCAGGCCGGCTGGAGTCGCAGCGCGAGCCGATCAGCGGGTCTGACGCGATCGTCACGAGGTTCGGCTACGACAAGGCCGGGAATCAGACCCGGTTCAGCAACGACGACCGGGGCACCAACTTCATCACCACGTACAACGAGTGGGGTCTGCCCGCGAAGCAGATCGAGCCCGCCACGGCCGGCAACCCGAACGACCGGACCTTCACCATGCTGTACGACGCGGGTGGCCGGCTGACGCGAATGGAATCGCCGGGCGGGGTGACGGTCACCTCCGACTACGACGTGATGGGCCGGCTCAAGCGGAGCTCGGGCACCGGCGCACAGGTGGCCACGACCGACCGGGAATACGAGTACGACCAGGTCGGCCGGATGACCTCGTTCACCGGCTCGGCGGGCAAGAACACCGTGCAGTACGACGACCGCGGTCTGATCACGTCGATCGCCGGGGTCTCGGGTGCGTCGTCGTACACGTACAACGACGACGGGGCGCTTGCCACGCGCGTCGACGGTGCGGGGACGACGTCCTACGGCTACGACGAGGCCGGCCGGCTCAAGACCCTGGCCAACGCCACCGCCGGGATCAGCCAGTCGTACGGCTACGACGAGACCTCACAGGTGACGTCGATCTCGTACGGCGGCGGCAACAAGCGGTCCTTGGGCTACAACGACCTGCACCAGCTGGAAACCGACGAGGTGAAGACCTCCGCCGAGGCCAGCATCGGCAAGATCGCGTACGAGTGGGACCGCAACGACAACCTCACCAAGAAGACGACCACCGGATTCAACGGCGCGTCGACGAACACCTACAGCTATGACTTCGCCGGCCGGATGATCGGCTGGGACAACGGGGTCACCCCGGTGGTCTACGCCTACGACAAGGCCGGCAACCGGGTGCAGGCGGGCGCCAAGACGTTCACCTACAACGAGCGCAACCAGCTGGTGAGCGACTCGGCCGGGACGACCTACCAGTACACGGCCCGGGGCACGCTGGCCGCCACCACCGTCAACGGTCAGCAGACGAACACCGTCACCGACGCGTTCAACCAGGTCGTGTCCCAGGGCGCGAAGAACGGATCGACGGCGAGCTACACCTACGACGGCCTGGGCCGGATGATCCAGCCGAGCCTCAAGTACACCGGGCTCAGCAACGACATCGCCGCGGACGGCACCAGCGTCTACGTCCGGGATGTCGCCGACGGCCTGGTCGGTGTGGCCTCCGGCAGCACCTACCGGTACGCCTGGACCGACATCCACGACGACGTGGTCGGCGAGTTCGCCGGCAACGGCACCGCGCTGACCGGTTCGGTGTCCTACGACCCGTGGGGCAAGATCCTCGCCGGCGGTGGGATGGTCGGCAAGCTCGGCTACCAGTCCGAGTGGACCGATCAGGGCACCGGCAAGGTCAACATGTGGTCGCGCTGGTACGACCCGGAGACCGGAGCGTTCGACACTCGCGACACCGCGACGAACAGCCCGACGCCGACGTCGGGCGCGGCCAACCGGTACGCGTACGCCGAGGGCGACCCCCTGGGCAACACCGACACCACCGGCAACGCGGTGGACGGCAAGTGCGGTGAGTACGACTTCGCGTGCGCGATGAAGAAGTACCAGGCCCAACTCGCGGACTACACCAGCGCGATGGATCAGCGGGACCGCGACATGAAGGCCGCCGGTGGCGAGATCGCCCGCCAGGAGGCCGACTTCCAGCGCGCCGAGCGGGAGAGCCAGACGCCGCTGCTCGACATCCTGCTCCAGGTCGGCATCGGAATGCTGCTCGACATGATCGGCTACAACGCGATCGTCGGGTGCATCGGCGGCAGCATCTGGGACTGCGTCGACCTTGCGTCCAACTTCCTGGGCCCGATCAAGGCCCTCAAGCTGGCGAAGTCCCTCTACCGTGCGGTCGACCGGGCGTTCTCCGGCTATCGCATGTGGAAGCGCGTTGTTGAGGGCGCCCGGACCGTCATGCGGCATACGCAGAACCTGCTTCAGCAGGCACGCAAGCATCTGAACGACGTGATGCAGAAGTTGCCGAAGAAGCCCAAGATGCCGAAGAAGAAGAAAAAGCCGCCGACAAAGAAGAAGCCGAAGCCGAAGAAGCAGAAGCAGGAGAAGCCGAAGGCCTCCACGCAGGCGACGAAGCCGAAGCCGCAGACCAAGGCGCGGAACGACTCGAAGCCGAACAACGCCAAGCCGAAGAAGCAGGAGCGGCAGCAGGAGCGCCAGCGAGACCGAGACCGAGATCGGGACGAGCCTCAGGAGGCCGATCGACCCGAAACGGCCTCGTGCCACAGCTTCGACCCGGCGACCCGGGTGCTGATGGCCGACGGCACGATCCGGCCGATCTCCGAGGTCAATGTCGGCGACGAGGTGCGGGCCAAGGACCCTGCCACGGGTGACGAAGGTGCGCGGCAGGTCACCGAGCTGCACTCCAACCGCGACATTGAACTGACCGACGTCACGGTCTCGGACCGGCCGGCCGGCGAGAAGGCCGACAAGTCTGTTGGCGAAGGCAAGGGAGGCCGCAGCACCCGCGGGCCTACCGAGGCGGTGCTCGAGACCACGGCGTACCACCCCTTCTGGGACGCCACCGCGGGCAAGTGGGTCGACGCGGCCGATCTCGTCGAGGGCAAGTCGACCCTGGTCGGCCCCGACGGTGAGATCCAGTACGTCATCGACGTCCACGCGTTCGACGGCTCCAAGGTCATGCGCGACCTCACCGTCGCCGAGATCCACACGTACTACGTAATCGCCGGCAACGAACCAGTCCTCGTGCACAACTGCGGCTCCGACGATGAGTTGCAGGAGCTCGCGAACGAACTGGGTGACACGGCCACGGAATACCAGAAGCTAGCGGGCACCGAGTGGGACGTGCAGAACAAGACGTCGGCTGCGATACGTGCCCAGTTCCCCGACGGGAAAGGTGGGTGGAACGAGGCTACCGTCGTGGGCAGCAGCGGCGACGGTATGAGTCTGGGGCAGATTTCGTTGGCGAGACGAAAGGGGCATATTGCGGTCGAGGACAATATCGAAGGGTTGACCCACGCGGAACACAACATCCTTCTCCGTATCCATCAAATGGGCGGACGGCCCATTGCGGGTGCCGCGTCGAGGAGTGTCTGTCGACCCGGTCCGTGCGGTGAGATGATCAGGGCGACTGCCGGTAGAATCTCGGGTCAGGTCTACTCGCGTGAGCGCGGTTTCAAGATCCGCACGTTCTATTGGCCAGGTTCGCGAAGGTGTAAGTGTTGAACATAGACGAGTTCGCCGTTGTCGCATCGCGGGAGCAGGCCGCCCTGTTCTCGGCGGCATGCGCCGAAAGGTCGAGCGGAATCCTCTTCTGGACGGTGTCCAGTTCGGGTCGGCCCGCCGATCTCGATCGCTATGTGAGAACTCTGGACATGCTCTGGGTGCCGGACTTTGAAGACCGCTCGGTCTATGAGTCGCAACGGCGTGAGTTGGAGGGGATGCATGAGATGGTGGTCGGTGACGAACTCACCGGCCCCTCCGCCCTGGCACTTTATTCTGTCGTCACACTGCATTCTGCGCTGAAAGTGATCGCCACGGGATCGACGGACGCGATATTGGAGTGTTCGATGGCGGCTCGGAACGCCGCCTTCAGGGCTCAGAGGCGCTTGAATGTCCCCCTTCTTGTTGCCGAGGAACGATATCAGGACGATGATGTCAATGATTTGGTCACCGGCGGCGGTGTGGATTCTTTAAGGGTCCGTGCGCAGCAAAATGGGAGAGACCGCTTCGATTTGATGTATGCGGCGTATTCGTCTTCTTGATTCCGACTCTGGTCGTAGTCGACGGCGTTCGCCGGCAGCGGTCCTTTCCCTACGTCGGTGGCAACAGCTATGGCCTTGGCTCGGCACGCTGTCGGCGCACTCGGATCGGTTGGTCGACGAGGAGCGGCGCTTCCTCCAGGGCCTGTCCTGCGCGCTTCGACCGGCAATGGCGGCTCGGGTTCTGGGGGCCCTGTGTCGACGTTCGCGTGTGCGTCCTGTTATTGACGGTGTAGGGGTTACGACCGTTCGGTTGTGTTGGGCGGGTTGCGCTGGATCATGGCGGCATGACGTCGTTCATCGCGCAGCTCAGCGACTCGCACATCACCACCGGGCCGCTGGGCGGGGGCCCCGCCGCCGGGCTGCAGCTCGCACTCTCCAGAGTTATGGCCCTCGATCCGTTGCCCGACTGCGTCGTCATCACCGGCGATCTCACCGATCACGGCCGGCCCGACGAGTACGCGGCGCTGCTGGAGATCATCGGGAGCTTTCCGCTGCCGCTGCACCTGACCACCGGCAACCATGACGACCGGGACGCGATGCTCGACGCCGTCGGCGGCGAGGCGTACTACTCCGTCGACTATCCGGAGTTCACGCTCGTGGCGCTGGACTCGCTGATTCCCGGCTCTCCGGCGGGGCGGCTCGGCGACGCGCAGCTGTCCTGGCTGGACGAGGTGCTGCGGCGCCGGCCGGACGTGCCGGCGCTGGTCGGCCTGCATCATCCGCCGATGCCGGTCGGCATCCGCTTCCTCGACGGCATGCGGCTGCTCGACGGGGACGACCTGCGCAAGGTCGTCGCCGGCCATCCCCACGTCGCGCGGGTCATGGCCGGGCATGTGCACCGGTCGATCACCGCGGGCTTCGCCGGCAGCGTGCTCACCGTCGCGCCGAGTCTGTGGCGGCAGGCGGGGCTGCTCTTCGGCTCCGACGAGCCGCCCGGCTACATCGCCGAGCCCACCGGCTTTCTGCTGCACATGATCGAGGGGGATGACTGCGTAACCCACAGCGTTCAGGTCAGTCATACCGCCGCCCTGCTCGGCGCATACTGACCGCCGCTCGGCGCACGAGATCAATAGATGTCGCACCCTGGAGATACGGTCAACATGGCTGCGAGAGGAACTGACCATGATCGACCACGTCGTCCTCGGGGTGCATCACCTCGACGAGAGCAAGCACTTCTATGAGAATGCCCTGCGCCCGCTCGGCATCAAGATCGTGGTCGACGAGGCGAAGCTGATCGGGTTCGCCGCCGACAGCGGTCACCCGTTCTTCTGGCTGGCGCTGCGGGAGCCGACCCGCCGCGTGCACGTCGCCTTCACCGCTCCGGATCGGGCCTCGGTCGACGCGTTCCACGCGGCCGCGCTGCGCTCCGGCGGCGTCGACAACGGGCCGCCCGGCGTGCGCCCGGACTATCACTCGGACTACTACGGTGCGTTCGCCTTCGACGCCGACGGCAACAACGTCGAGGCGGTCTGCCACCGCGCGGCCTGAGACCGAGCCCCTGGCCGGGAGCGGAAACTGGCGAAATGCGAGTCCTGCTACTTTTAGGTGGTATTCCTGGAGTGTCTCCAGGAGGTGACCGCCATGTCCGCGCCCCTGCCCAGCAACGAAGCCGACCGACTCGCCGCGCTCTACGAACTGCACGTGCTCGACACCCCGGCCGAGAGGGACTTCGACGACATCGTCAAGCTCGCCGCGACCGTCTGCGCCGTGCCCATGTCGCTGATCAGCCTGATCGACGTCGATCGCCAGTGGTTCAAGGCCAAGATCGGCACCGAACTGACCGAGACCCCGCGCGACATGTCGTTCGGCGCGCACGCGATCCTCGGCGACGACCTGCTCGTCGTGCCGGACACCCGCGAGGATCCCCGGTTCGCCGGCAACCCGACGGTCGAGCGCAGCGACGGCGTCCGGTTCTACGCGGGTGCGCCGCTGGTCACCAGCGACGGATTCGCCGTCGGCACGCTCTGTATCTTCGACTCGGTGCCGCGCCGGCTCGACACCGAGCAGCTCCAGGTGCTGCGGGCGCTGGCCCGGCAGGTCACCTCGCAGCTGGAGATGCGCCGCTACGCCACCGCGCTGGTCAACACCACCGCGCGGCTGCAAGAGCTGGAGCGGCGCAAGGACGAGCTGGCCGGGCTGGTCGGCGGCGAGCTGCGGGCGCCGCTGCGGCTGATGCGCTCCTATCTGGCCGATCTCGGCAACACCGGGATGCACGACGCGGAGCAGGCCGAGCTCGTCGGCCGGGCGACCGCGGCGCACGTGCGCGGGCTCAGCGACCTGCTCGATCACCTGGCCTCGATGGCCGACGCCGGGCACGGCATGGACAGCCTGCACATGCGGGAGATCGATCTGACCCGGCTGACCCAGCGGGCGGTGGAGGCGGTCCGGCCGATCGCGACGACCAAACAGATCTGGATCCTCAACCAGGCCGGCGGCCCGTCGATGCCGATCATCGCTGATCCCGTACGCCTGGAGCAGGTACTCACGCACCTGCTCTTCGCGGCGGTCAAGTACACGCCGGCGGGCGGCCGGGTGCGGGTCGGCACGGAGATGGAGTCCGGCCCGACGGTACGGCTTGACGACATGGACATGCCCGGCGGAATGCGCCCCGAGCTGTTCCCGCACCTGTACTACGGCGCGCTCGCCGACCCGGGTCTCGTACCCGGACCGGACCGCGGCCTGGCCGTCGCCAAGCGGATCCTCGACGCGCACCACGCGACGGTGGCGCTCTCGGACCGCCCGGGCGACGGCACCTCGCTGCACGTGGTCTTCCCGGTCGCCGAACGCGAACTGGTCGACGCTTAGCGCGTGTGAGGGCCCCGCACCCGCCCGGCTGCAGTTCGGGCGGGTGCGGGGCCCCGTTACGCCCCGCGGGTGAACACGGGACCGGAGCCGCCGGCCGGGGGCGAGCCGGCCGACGGGAGTTCGTCGGCGTCGTACCGGTCGTCGTCGTACTGGTGATCACCGCGGTACGGATGATCGCTGTCGTAGTGCGGAACGCTCTGCGCCGGTACCGGCGGGCGGGCCGTCGCCCGGCCGGCCGCCGGATGGTCCGGGTCGGCCGACTGGTCCAGCACCGGCGGCCAGGTGTCGACCGCGGGCGCGAGGTCCGGTACGGGTACGGGCGGCGCGGGCGGCGCCGCCTCGGCGCTCCGTGCGCCGCCGAGCCCGGCGCGGTGCAGCTTGTGCCAGCGCAGCCGGCCGCCGGTCATGGCCGTCAGCGCGGACTGGATCAGCACCAGGTACATCAGCTGCCGGTACGCGAACTGTTGCAGCGGTAGCCGCCACAGCGGGCGCATCGACTCGTTGTCGAAGCGGAACGCCACGGCCGCGGTGAAGAGTTGCAGCGCGAGCATCAGGCCCCACGCGACCACCGTCGCGCTGAGCTCCCAGAAGACCAGCCCGTAGACGAGCATGATGTCCACGACGGGTGCGAGCAGCGGCAGCGCCACCCCGAACAGGGCCAGGAACGGCAGGCCGACGCGGCCGAAACGGCCCGAGTCGCCGGAGTCCGTCAGCGCCTTGCGGTGCTTCCACATCGCCTGCATGGTCCCGTAGCTCCACCGGTACCGCTGGCGATAGAGCTGCTCGAGGGTCGTCGGCGCCTCGGTCCACGCCTTGGCCCGCTCCTCGTAGACGACCCGCCACCCGGCCCGGCACAGCGCCATGGTGACGTCGGTGTCCTCGGCGAGGGTCTCGTCGCTGACCCCGCCGACCTCGGCCAGTGCCACGCGGCGGAACGCGCCGATCGCGCCGGGCACGGTCGGCATGCAGTTGAGTACCTCGTAGAGGCGGCGGTCGAGGTTGAAGCCGATCACGTACTCGATGTGCTGCCACGCCGCGACCAGGGTCTGCCGGTTGCCGACCTTGACGTTGCCGGCCACCGCGCCGACCGCCGGGCTGGCGAACGGCTGCACCAGCATCCGGATCGAGTCGGGCTCGAAGATGGTGTCGCCGTCGACGGTGACGATGATGTCGTGGCGGGCCAGCGCGATCCCGGTGTTGAGTGCGTTGGACTTGCCGCCGTTCGGCACCCGGACGACCCGCACGTTGGGCAGGCCGAGCCGCTCCACGATCGCCGCGGTGTCGTCGGTGCTGCCGTCGTCGACGACCACGACCTCGATCTCCGGGTAGTCACCGCCGGCCAGGGACCGGACGGCGGCCTCGATGCCCTCCTTCTCGTTGTAGGCGGGCACGATGACCGAGACGGGCTCGGTGACCGGCGGGCCCCAGGACCAGTCGGGCCGGCGGCGCTGCCGGGCGTGCCGGGTGGCGAGCAGCAGCAGCAACGCCGTACGCCCGATGGTCAGCAGCCCGACCACCAGGAAGAGGCCGGCCAGCCCCCAGACCAGGCCGTCCGCCAGCCGTACCGTCCAGAACAGCCCGGAGCCGCGCAGCCGGTCGGTCGAGGCGGCAACGGGGTTTACCGGGAGCAGCGGCAGAGCGACGGTCTGGTCCTTCTCCTGCTCGGCGATCGAGAGGTTCAGGCCCTCAGTGACCGTGGTGAAGCGGTAGCCGCGCGCCTTCATCGCCGGGATGAAGACCTTGAGCGCCGCCAGGGTCTGTGCCCGGTCGCCGCCGGCGTCGTGGAACAGGATGACCGCGGAGGAGTCACCGTGCGGTGTGGCCTGCTCGACGATCTGCGCGACGCCGGGGCGCTGCCAGTCCTCGCTGTCGATGTCGTTGACCACGACCAGGTAGCCGTGCTTGCCGGCCTCCTTGATGATCTTCCAGTTGACCTCGTCGATCGCCTGCGGCTTCGACGAGTACGGGAAGCGGACCAGGTTCGTGCGCACGTTCGCGGCCCGGGCGATGGCGACCTGGGTCTGTGACAGCTCGAGGTTGCGCCGCCACGGCGCGATGCGCTGCATGTTGGGGTGGGTGAACGTGTGCAGCCCGAGTTCGTTGCCGTCGGTGGTGATCTGCTTGGTCAGCTCCGGGTGGCGGGCGACCTCGGAGCCGACGACGAAGAACGTGCCGTGCGCGTCGTTCTCCCGCAGGACGTCGAGCACCTTCGGCGTCCACTGTGGGTCGGGGCCGTCGTCGAAGGTGAGCGCGATGGTGCGTTCGGGCAGCCGGCTGGAGCTCTCCTGGCCGCCGGTGGTGTTGATGATCGGGCCGCCGCCGCGGATCGTCGCGGGCACCCCGGCCTGGTCGCCGACCTCGGATTCGAGGTGGTCGCTGGTGAACTCGGCGTTGATGTACGCCTGCACCACCAGCACGCCGACGAAGACGCTGATCAGCAGGACGCCGAGCAGGACGCGTGGCGGCGGCAGCAGGCGGCTCCGGGCCCGGTTGCGGTTGCGGTTACGGCGGGCCGGCGGGCGGGTCACGGGGTGGCCTCGGCGCTGGGGTCCGGTCCAGGATCTGGCTTCGGCTCGGGCTTCGGCTCCGGCTTCGGCTCGGGCTTCGGCTCGGGCTTCGGCTTCGGGGTGCTCGCCGGCGCCGGGTCGGCGGGGTCGGGGTCTTCGGCCGGTGGCGGCGGCGGGACCACGGGATCGCTACCCGGGCTCCCGCCACCGCCCGATCCGCCGCCGCCGTTGGCCGGGGGCTGCGCCGGCGGGGTGGGCGGGGCCGGCGGGGCCGGATCGGTGGTGGTCTCGACGGGGTCCGGGGTTGCCGGCGGGGTCGTCCCCGACTCGGCGGGTTTGGGGGTGGTCGGCTTGGTCGTGGGCTTGGTCGACGTCGGCGCGGGCGACGGGCTCCGGGACGGATCGGGAGACTCGGACGACGACCGTGGCGTGACGGAACCGGCCTCGACCGTCCGGCCGCCCGGCGCGCCGCGACGAGGGAAGACCTCGAGGATGGGCCGCGCGGCGGGCGTGGTGGTGACCGGTACCGGGGTCGGGCTGGGCCGGGCCAGGACGACGTCCTTCTCGTCGCCGCTGTCTGCCAGCCCGGGCAGGGGTAGGGGCAGGACGGCGCTGGAACTGACCGGTCCGCCGGCCAGGCTGACGCTGATGAGTCCCCCATAAACCATGCAGAGGGCACCGAAGCCGTACGCGACCCGCCGCAGCAGGCGCCGACGGCGTCCGGTCGAGTCCACGAACACCGGCGAGGGGAGCGCGACATCGATCACCTGTGTGTCAGGGATGTCGACGTCGGCGAATGGCGGGTTATTGGGCTCCTGCAATGTCACGCGGCGAGCTTAAGAACATCTACCGAGATCTTGATCGGAGTCACCGGATCTGATGACGTACGAAGGGTGGGGCCGGAATCGTCCGAAACGGTGGCTACTTGCGTTTGACCTGATGGGCAAGTTGTGTGCAAGGATTTTCGCGGACACCCGCTGACCTGCGGACAACATCACCGATCTTAAAGGTTACGCCGCTTTGGCCCGCGATTTATTGTCTAATTGCCGACTCATTCGAAAGGCATTACCCGAATGGTATTCACGATGCGATAAGTGGCATTGAAACCAATATAGCGGATTGTCCACTTTGTCGCACGTGGCCTGCCGAGACGTCCCTGTTCACGGTCTGGTCGTTAGTTGGCAACAAGATTCCCGATAACTGAGTATGGCCACCCGTTGTGTCCGCCATCGGCGGTGGTTAAGCTTCATCTTGCGCGCTCCTATCGCCCGCTTCCCCCGTGGCAGGCGATCGGGGCGCGCACCTATTCGATAAAGAAACGCCCGTCGCGCGAAGCGGCGGGCGTTTCTATCGTTTCAATTCCCCGCCGGCGAGATCGTCCCCGCCGGCGGGCCGGTCAGATCCAGCGGCTGCCCAGCCACATGCGCGACGACCAGTCCTCATAGGGGATGAGCTGCCCGATGAAGATCGGGTGGAACCACGCGAAGCAGAGCGCCACGAGCAGCACGTAGACGCCGACCGCGATCGTGCCGATCAGCTGCCGGTCGGAGCGCCCGGAGCCGGTGACCATCCCGGTCGACGGCGTCATGATCGCCCCGAGGGCGTAGGTGACGGCCAGGATCAGGAACGGCAGCGCCGGCAGCACGTAGAACGCGAACATCGTCCGGCCGTCGGCCACCGCGAAGTAGAACCACGGCAGCAGGCCGGCGACCACGCCGGTGCCGATGGCGAACGCGCGCCAGTCCCGCCGGGCGATGCCGAACCAGACCAGGGCGGCCAGCGCGGGCAGGAACGACCACCACAGGATCGGCGTGCCGAGCAGCAGGATCTCGGCGGCGCAGCTGGGCGCGCCGCAGCTGCCGTTGCCGTTCCAGTAGAACGCGACCGGGCGGCCCAGCAGCAGCCACTGCCACGGCCACGACTGGTACACGTGCCGGTCGGTCAGCCCGCTGTGGAAGTCGTACGCCTGGGCGTGGTAGTGCACGAGGTTGAGCAGTGCGCCGAGGATCGGCGGCTCGCTGAGGCCGTTCGCCTCGCGGTAGTGCCGGAAGTAGCCGGTGTCCGTGACGAACCAGCCGGTCCAGGTGGCGAC
This sequence comes from Amorphoplanes digitatis, assembly GCF_014205335.1. NCBI lineage: Bacteria > Bacillati > Actinomycetota > Actinomycetes > Micromonosporales > Micromonosporaceae > Actinoplanes > Actinoplanes digitatis. Next base: position 354,632 of record NZ_JACHNH010000001.1, read on the forward strand.
GTAGAAGATGATCGTCAGAACGAAGCTGAGGATCAGGTAGCCCAGATCGCCGAGGATGCCGCTCAGGAACGCCCGGCGCACGCCGGCCGAGCGGCGGGCCTGCACCCGCCAGACCACGACCAGCATGGCGAAGAACGGCGCGAAGAACAGCGCGCTCCACTTCACCCCGCAGGCCAGCCCGAACAGCACACCCGACGTGAGCAGCCACCACGGGAAGATCCAGGGGAGCCCGCGCAGGTTGTCCGCCGGGTCGTAGCCGCGCTCCAGCGCCCGCAGCCACCGCCGCCGGTAATGGTCGCGGTCCAGCACCAGCGCCGCGAACGTGGCCAGGATGAACAGGCCGAGGAAGATGTCGAGCAGCGACGTGCGGGACAGCACCAGCTGGAAGCCGTCGAGCGCCATCAGCAGGCCAGCGATCCCGGCCAGCACGATCGAGTGGAACAGCCGGTACGCGACCCGGATCAGAATCAGGATCATGAGCGTGCCGGCGATCGCGCCCGAGATGCGCCAGCCGAACTCGTTGTTGCCGAACGCCTTCTCGCCGAGCGCGATCAGCCACTTGCCGAGGGGCGGATGCACCACGTACGCGGGCCCGTTGGTCTTCTCGTCCCACTCCACGCCGTGGTGCAGCATGTCCCAAGCGTCGGTCGGGTAGTACACCTCGTCGAAGATGTAGCCCTTGGGACGGCTGAGGCCGGCCAGCCGCAGGATCGCCGCGACCGCGACGACCAGCGCGGTGATCAGCCACGAGTAGGGGTTCCACCAGCGGTCCAGCGTCGCGAGCCGACGGCGGACGGCGTCGGGCACACCGGTGAGGCCGCCGGCCGCCGCGTCGGGTGGCCGCTCGTCCGCGGTGGCGGGTTCGGGGGTGTCGGTGTCAGCTGTCGCCGAAGTCACCCCGCGATCGTAGGCTGCGGCGGAAGAGCACGGCGCCCGGAGCCCACGCGACTTCATGTGATGGACTTCTCCGGTGGTGGAGACGGGTACGGGCCGGGTCGTACTGGTCGGCGCGCCGCTGGGCAACGTCGGCGACGCCTCCGCCCGGCTGCGGGAGATTCTGGCGACGGCGGACGTAATCGCGGCCGAGGACACCCGGCGCCTGCTCCGCCTCGCCCGGGACCTCGACGTCACCGTCGCCGGCCGCATCGTGTCGTATTTCGAGGGCAACGAGGAGCGCCGGACCCCCGACCTGGTCGAGGCGCTGCGGGGCGGCGCGGTGGTCGCGGTCGTCACCGACGGCGGCATGCCGAGCGTCTCGGATCCGGGATACCGCCTGGTCCGGGCCGCGCTGGACGCCGGCTTCGCGGTCACCGCGGCACCCGGGCCCAGCGCGGTGACCACCGCGCTGGCGCTGTCCGGCCTGCCCAGCGACCGGTTCTGCTTCGAGGGTTTCCTGCCGCGCACCGGCTCGGGGCGTCGTTCCCGGCTGCGCGAGCTGGCCGCCGAGCCGCGCACGCTCGTCTTCTTCGAGGCGCCGCACCGGATCACCGCGGCCCTGACCGACCTCGCCGCGACCCTCGGCGCCGAGCGCGACGCCGCGGTCTGCCGCGAGCTGACGAAGACCTACGAGGAGATCCGCCGGGGCCCGCTGGGTGAGCTCGCCGAGTGGGCGGCCGAGGCCGGGCCGCGAGGGGAGATCACCGTGGTGGTCGCCGGCGCGCCGGCCGGGCCGGCCGAGCGGCCGGCCGACGAGGAGCTACGCGCGGCGGTAGCCGAGCGCGAGGCCGGCGGCGCCTCCCGGCGCGACGCCATCCAGGCCGTCGCCGACGCGTACGGCCTGCGCAAGCGCGAGGTGTACGCGCTGGTGCACGCTCAATAGGCGGCGGCGAGGAACCCCGCCAGCAGCACCAGCGGGCCCGCGATGCTGATCAGCAGCGCGCCGTGCCGGGCCCGGGCGGTGTCCAGCCGGCGCGCACCGGTCAGCCCGGCGATGCCCAGCCCGCAGACCAGCAACAGCACGAGGCCGAGCGCCCAGCGCAGGTGCACCAGCATGCCGGTGCTCCCGACGTACGCCTGGCGGCTGTCGCCGCTGACCATCCGGGCCGGCGCGATCGAGCCGGTGGCGCGCCGGTCGGGCTCGACGCCGAGCAGGGTCAGGTCGTCCACCCGGTAGGCGCCGCCCGCGGCGGTGAACTGCCCCGTGCAGCGCTGGGTGACCCCCGAGCCCGTGCACCGCAGGACGGTGGCGGAGCCCCGGTCGCCGTGTCCGGCCGCGAGCCAGAGCGGCTCGGCGCTCACCCAGGCGAAGAAGGCGGCGACCAGCCCGAGGGCCAGCAGGCCGAGCAGGCCCGTCGCCGGGCGGCGCGGGTTGCGGGGGCCGCGCCGGGACCGCCGGGCGGCGCCGGCGGGCCGCCCGGGGTCGTCCAGCGCCGGCAGGCCTGCCGCCGGGCCCTCCTCGCCGGCCCGCCAGAACGGCGAAGTCTCGAGCAGGGCGGTGGTGCGCTCCTGGCGTACCCGGTCCTGTAGCGCGCGGTCCGCCCGGGCACCGTCCTCGCGGCCCCGGCCGAACCGGGGCAGCCCGGAGGGCGGCTGGCCCGGCACGGCGCCGCGCTCCAGGGCCACCGTCGGCCGGTCGCGGTCCGGCTCGGGCAGGATCATCACGTCCGGCGCCTCGCCCGCCGCAGGCTCGGGGTCGAGGGCGGCGTAGGCGGTGCTGTCGCCCCCGGTGTTGAAGCGCTCGGCGTCGACGTCCTCGTGGTGCTGCTCGACGCCCTTGGCGTCGGGGTCGACGGCGGGTTCGGGTTCGGGTAGTTCCTCGCGCTCGGTCTCCGGGCGCGTTGGCGCGGCGAGGACGTTCAGGGCCGCGGCCACGTCCTGCACCCCGGCGAGGTGGGCCTCGGCGAGCTCGGGCGCGACCGCCTCGGGTGTTTCGAGCGCCGGGTCGCCCCCCGGCGCCGAGCGGGGGCGTAGGTGCGCGCCCGGCGGGTCGGCGTACGACCACGGGCCGCCCTCGTTGTGAGGCGTTTCCCCAGGTTGTGGCGCGTCACCCGTCATGTCTCCCATTGGACTACGGGTACCCGCGGTGATCAGGTAGATACTCGGGCGTGTCGGGACAAATTGGTCAGGTCGCCGGGTGTTCGCACGGCCGGGGCGGCGGTCACTACTCTTGGGCACCATGAGCCACGTTCTCGCCGCGGTCGCCTGGCCTTACGCCAACGGCCCGCGCCACATCGGTCATGTCTCCGGCTTCGGGGTGCCCTCCGACGTTTTCAGCCGGTACATGCGGATGTCCGGCCACGATGTGCTCATGGTCTCGGGCACCGACGAGCACGGCACGCCGATCCAGGTGCAGGCCGACGCGGACGGCGTCACGCCCCGCGAGCTCGCCGACCGCTACAACCGGGTGATCGTCGAGGACCTGTGCGGCCTCGGGCTCTCCTACGACCTGTTCACCCGGACCACCACCCGCAACCACTACGCGGTCGTGCAGGAGCTGTTCACCGGCCTCTACGAGAACGGCTACATCGTCCCCAAGACCACGCTGGGCGCGATCTCCCCGTCGACCGGGCGCACGCTGCCGGACCGCTACATCGAGGGCACCTGCCCCATCTGCGGCTACGAGAGCGCCCGTGGCGACCAGTGCGACAACTGCGGCAACCAGCTCGACCCCGAGCAGCTGATCAACCCGCGCTCGCGGATCAACGGCGAGACGCCGCAGTTCGTGGAGACCGAGCACTTCTTCCTCGACCTGCCGGCCTTCGCCCAGTCGCTGGGCAAGTGGCTGGACGCGCGCGAGGGCTGGCGCCCCAACGTGCTGAAGTTCTCCCGCAACCTGCTCGACGACCTCCAGCCCCGTGCCATCACCCGCGACCTCGAGTGGGGCATCCCGATCCCGCTCGACGGCTGGCGGGACCGCGGCGACAAGCGCATCTACGTGTGGTTCGACGCGGTCATCGGCTACCTGTCGGCGTCGATCGAGTGGGCCCGCCGCTCCGGCGACCCGGAGGCGTGGCGGCGGTGGTGGTCGGCCGACGCGCAGGGCAAGGACGCGCTCGGCTACTACTTCATGGGCAAGGACAACATCGTCTTCCACTCGGTGATCTGGCCGTCGCTGCTGCTCGGCTACTCGGGAGCGGGCGACAAGGGCGGCAACCCCGGCTCGCTGGGCGCCCTGAACCTGCCCACCGAGGTCGTGTCGAGCGAGTACCTGACGATGGAGGGCCGCAAGTTCTCCTCGTCGCGCAAGGTGGTCATCTACGTCCGCGACTTCCTGGAGCGCTACGACGCCGACGCGCTGCGGTACTTCATCGCCGCCGCCGGCCCGGAGTCCAACGACACCGACTTCACCTGGGCGGAGTTCGTCCGGCGCAACAACGACGAGCTCGTCGCCGGCTGGGGCAACCTGGTCAACCGGTCGATCTCGATGGCGGCCAAGAACTTCGGCGAGATCCCGCCGGCGCTGGACCTGACGGCCGACGACCTCGCCCTGCTGGAGACGGCGAAGGCCGGCTTCGCCGCGGTCGGCGACCTGATCGGCAAGCACCGCCAGAAGGCGGCGATCGGCGAGGCCATGCGCGTCGTCGCCGAGGCGAACAAGTACCTCTCCGACCAGGCGCCGTGGAAGCTCAAGGCCGCCGAGGAGAAGCCGCGGATGGGCACCGTACTGCACGTGGCGCTCCAGGTCGTCAGCGACGCGAACACGCTGCTGACCCCGTTCCTGCCGCACTCGGCGCAGAAGGTGCACGAGCTGCTCGGCGGCTCGGGCGTGCACGCGCCGATGCCGTCCATCGTGGAGGTCGAGGACCTCGACGGCGGCCCGGGCTACCCGGTGCTGACCGGCGACTACACCGTCGGCGCGCGCTGGGAGTCGGTGCCGCTGGTCGCCGGAACGCCGCTGGCGGCACCGAAGCCGGTGTTCCGCAAGCTCGACCCGTCGGTGGTCGAGGAGGAGCTGGAGCGCCTCGGCTCCTAGAGCACGTAAGGGAACTCGGCGATGTGGTGGTCGGTCAGCTCGCGTACCGGCGCCCAGACCTCGTAGACACCGCGTTCGTAGCACCGGGCGCCGACGGCGGAGACCGCGTCGGCGTCCGGCCGTATCAGGCGCAGGCGTGCCCAGTTGTCGTCGCGTTGCAGCACCCAGCAGCCGACGGTGCGCCACTGCGCCTGCTCGGCCCGGCGGCTCAGCGTGGTCACCGGATAGCGGGCGGCGCGGGTCAGCGCGCGGACCCGGAACTCCTCCGGCGGGTCGGCGACGGCCTGGTACTCGTGGTCGTTGATCCGGCCGACCAGCCGCGCCGCCCCGGCGTCCGAGCACGGCACGTACTCGCGGTCCGGGCTCACGCCGGGAAGGCCGTCCAGCAGGTGCCGCCAGCGCGGCCCGGCCAGCCGCAGCCAGCCGTGCTGCTCGGGCTGGTACGTGTAGAGCACCACCTCGTCGCCGGTGCCCGGGTACGCGAGCAGCTGCGCGTTGGCGGGCAGCGGCAGGTCGGCGAAGCCCGCCGTGACGAACTCGGGGATCAGGTCGATGGTGCTCGGCGTGAAGCCGGTGCCGAGCACCATCGGGCCGATCCGGGAGTGCGCCGGCAGCGCCGGCAGCCCGCTCTGCACCTCGCCCATCGGGATCTCGTAGTCGATCGGGTCGACCGCGCGCCAGCGCAGCGCGAACGCCACGTCGGCCTCGCCGGTGCCGTCCGTGCGCAGCAGCCCGAGCTCGGCCGGGGTGCGCAGGTGCGCGATGTCGCAGGCGCGGTAGCAGAAGCCGTACGGCAGCCAGCCGGCCAGGTGGCCGGCGAGCTGGGTGGCGGAGATGACCTTCGTCATCCGGGTGCCGCGGCGGATGGCGGCCGTGTGCCGGATCGCTTGCAGCACCGCGTCGTCCTGGTGCCCGGCGGACTGGGTCATGGCCTGGACCCGGTCCCAGGTCAGATCGCGGCGCAGCGGCGCCATCAGGGGCGGCTCGAGGGGGTCGGTGTCGACGGTTGTGTCCTCACCGGTCACGGTCACGGGCTGAAGTTAGGCCCCGAGGATGGATTCCTGGTGAACGCAGGGTGACCCGCAGTGAGTGAAAAAAACTCTCACGGGCGGATATGTGATCCTGAACGACGATGAACAGCACTACACCTTCCGAATCGCGCAAGGCGCGGGCCGCTCGGCGCGCGGGTGAGTTCCCGCCCGCGCCGGAGCCGCTGGCCGTACCCGTCTTCGACAGCCACACCCATCTCGACATCACCGTGCACGAGGCCGGCGTGCCCGGCGGCGCGACGGCCGGTGACCCGGTCGAGGCGCTGATCGGCGCGGCGGCCAAGTCCGGCGTGGACCGGCTGCTACAGGTCGGCGTCGACGTGGCGTCCTCGCGCTGGGGCGCCGAGCTGGCCGCCCGCCACCCCGCGGTGCTCGCCGCGGTGGCACTGCACCCGAACGAGGCGCCGCGACTGTCCGATCTCGACGCCGCGCTGCGCGAGATCGAAGCCCTCGCCGCCGAGCCCCGCGTCCGCGGCGTCGGCGAGACCGGCCTGGACACGTTCCGCACCGGCGACGAGGGCCGGGCGGCGCAGGAGCACAGCTTCCGGGCGCACATCGCGATCGCCAAGCGGTACGCGAAGCCGCTGATCATCCACGACCGCGACGCGCACGCCGACGTGCTGCGGGTGCTCGACTCCGAGGGCGCGCCCGACGTGGTGGTGCTGCACTGCTTCTCGGGCGACGCGGAGTTCGCCGCCGAGTGCGTGCGCCGGGGCTACCTGCTCAGCTTCGCCGGGACGGTCACGTTCGCCAGCGCCACCGGGCTGCGGGAGGCGGCCGCGCTGACGCCGCCGGAGCAGATGCTCGTCGAGACGGACGCCCCGTACCTCACGCCGGTGCCGTACCGGGGGCGCCCCAACGCGTCGTACCTGATCCCGCTGACGATGCGGGCGCTCGCCGGGACCACCGGCACGGACCTGGACACGCTCTGCGCGGCCGTCTCGGCGAACGGGGAGCGGGCCTTCGGGCCCTGGCGGTAAGGGACCTCAGCCGGGCAGCGGATAGGCCGCGCAGTCGAGCTGCTCGCCGAGGCCGCCGAGCAGCTTCGCGAACGTCGTCGGCGCCGCCGCGAGCGGGCCCCGGGAGACGAACCGGACCGCCCAGCGGTGCCCCGGCGCGACGTTGAAGATGCGGTGGATCACCAGCGCGCCGCGCTCGTCGGCCTCCACGCTGGTGACGCCGCGATACCACCACTCGCCCTGGTGTGCGATCGAGCGCGCGGCCCGGTCGAGGGTCACCGTCATCGTGCTGCCCTCGAGGACGACGGTGAACTCGTCGCCCCGGGCGGGCGTTGCCGAGCCGGTGGCGGCCAGCGGGGACCGCCCGCCGGGCCGAGCGTCGAGCAGTACCTCGGCGACCTTGTCCGGTGTCGCCTCCACCACGCCCCGCAGCTCGAGCAGCTCCGTCATTGTCCCGTTCTACCGTGTCGGACCTGCTCCCCGCTGCCCCGTGGCCCACGGTCACCCCCGGGCAGCCGTAGGCTCTGACCTCATGGCTGATGCACTACTTGGCCCGGCGGAGATCCGGGAGCTCGCCGCGCGCCTCGGCGTCGCGCCGACGAAGAAGCTCGGCCAGAACTTCGTGCACGACCCGAACACGGTGCGCCGGATCGTCGCCGCGGCCGAGCTGACCGGCGACGACGTGGTGCTGGAGGTCGGGCCCGGGCTCGGCTCGCTCACCCTCGGCCTGCTCGGTGCGGCGGCGCACGTGCACGCCGTCGAGCTGGACCCGGTGCTGGCGGCCGCGCTCCCGGCGACGGTGGCGGAGCGCGGCGACGCCGCGAAGCTGACCGTGCACCACGCGGACGCCCTGCGGATCGGGCGCTCCGCGCTGAGCCCGGCGCCGACGATGCTGGTGGCGAACCTGCCGTACAACGTCGCGGTGCCGGTGGTCCTGCACCTGCTCGCCGAGCTGCCGACCCTTCGCGGCGGCCTGGTGATGGTGCAGAAGGAGGTCGCCGACCGGCTGGTGGCCGGCCCCGGCTCGAAGATCTACGGCGTCCCGTCGGTCAAGCTCGCCTGGTACGCGGCCGCGCGCTCCGCGGGACGGGTGCCGCCTGCGGTGTTCTGGCCGGTACCGAACGTGGATTCCGGCCTGGTGGCCTTCGCCAACCGTGAGCCACCCGCCGAGGTCGAGCGCCGGGCGGTCTTTCAGGTGGTCGACGCCGCGTTCGCGCAGCGGCGCAAGACCCTGCGTGCCGCGCTGGCGGGCTGGGCGGGCGGCGCCGGCCTGGCCGAGAAGGTGCTGGTTGCCGCGGGGGTGAGCCCGCAGGCCCGCGGGGAGTCGCTCACGGTCGAGCAGTTCGCCGCGATCGCGGCCGCCGCCATCGCCGCCGGGTGCGGCGGTAAGCTCAGCGCGTCCGGCAGGCGGCACGAGGAGGTGGACTCATGACGGCTCGACCGGGCCAGGTCATGTGGGTCCTTGACCCGATCTCGGATATCGCTCCGTGACGGAGGCGTGGGGGCCGGACGACGACAAGCCGCGCCGGTTCGCCGGCCCTGTCAGGGTCCGGGTGCCCTCGAAGATCAATCTTCATCTCGCGGTCGGTCCGCTGCGGGAGGACGGCTTTCACGAGCTCAGCACCGTCTACCACGCGATCAGCCTCTTCGACGAGCTGACCGCGCGGCCCGGTGACACCCTCGCGCTGACCATGGAGGGCGAGGGCGCCGGCGAGCTCGCCCTCGACGACAGCAACCTGATCATGCGGGCCGCCCGGGCGCTGGCCGCCAAGGGCCGGGTGCCCGCGCATGCCCGCCTGCACCTGCGCAAGTCGATCCCGCTCGCGGGCGGCCTGGCCGGCGGCAGCGCCGACGCGGCCGCCACGCTGCTCGCCTGCGACCTGCTCTGGGGCACCGGCTTCTCCCGGGACGAGCTTGCCGAGATCGGCGCCGAGCTGGGCTCGGACGTGCCGTTCATGCTGCACGGCGGCACCGCGCTTGGCACCGGGCACGGCGAGACCGTCAGCCCGATCCTGGCCCGGCCCACGACCTGGCACTGGGTGGTCGCCATCGCCGACGGCGGCCTGTCCACCCCCGAGGTCTACCGGGAGCTGGACCGGCTGCGGGACGGCCCCTGGCCGCCGCCCGCGCTGGAGAGCGCGGACGCGCTGATGACCGCGCTGCGCCAGCGTGATCCCGCGGTGCTCGGCGCGGCGCTCGCCAACGACCTCCAGCCGGCCGCGTTGTCGCTGCGCCCGGCGCTTGCCGACGTGCTGAAGGCGGGCGCCGAGGCGGGCGCCGTCGCCGGCATCGTCTCCGGTTCCGGCCCGACCTGTGTCTTCCTCGCCGCCGACGGCGCGCACGCAGAGCGGGTCGCGGCCGGGTTGACCGAGGCCGGGGTGTGCCGCTCGGTGGTCACCGCCCGCGGGCCGATGCCGGGCGCCCGGGTAACCTAGAGGCATCGTGGCCAACATCATCAATCTGGACCGGGTGAACAAGGGCTACGGAGCCGCCGGTCAGCTGCTCACCGACGTGTCATTGGGCCTGGACGACGACGCGCGTCTCGGCATCGTCGGCCTCAACGGCGCGGGCAAGTCGACCCTGCTGCGCATGCTCGCCAAGCTCGAGGAACCCGACTCGGGCCGGGTCACGCACCGCCGTGACCTGCGCGTCGCCGCCCTTCCGCAGACCCTGACGCTCGCACCCGACTCGACGGTGCGCGACGTCGTGCTGGGCACGGCCTGGCTGAGTGAGGGCATGGGCGCCGAGCACGAGTGGGCCGGCGACGCCGGCGTGCGGACCATCCTCGACGGCCTCGGCATGGGCCACCTCGGGCTGGAGACGCCGGTCGGGCCGATGTCCGGCGGCGAGCGCCGCCGGGTCGCCCTGGCCGCGCTGCTGGTCCGCGAGTCCGACCTGCTGATCCTCGACGAGCCGACCAACCACCTCGACGTGGCCGGTGTGGACTGGCTGGCCCGCCATCTGCTGGGCCGCCGCGGCGCGCTCGTCGTCGTCACCCACGACCGCTGGTTCCTCGACGCCGTCTGCACCGCGACCTGGGAGGTCGTGGACGAGCAGGTGCACGCGTACGAGGGTGGCTATGCGGCCTGGACCCTCGCCCGGGCCGAGCGGCTGCGGGTCGCCGCGTCGGTGGAGGCGCGCCGGCAGAACCTGCTCCGCAAGGAGATCGCCTGGCTGCGCCGGGGCCCGCCGGCCCGGACGTCGAAGCCGCAGTTCCGCATCGACGCCGCAAACGCGCTGATCGCCGACGTGCCGCCGGTGCGTGACAAGGTCAGCCTGCAACGGCTGGCCACCACCCGGCTGGGCAAGCAGGTCTACGACCTGGAGAGCGTGACGCTGCTGGCCGGGCCGAAGCCGATCTTCAACGAGCTGACCTGGCAGGTCGGTCCCGGCGACCGGATCGCCATACTGGGCGCCAACGGCGCCGGCAAGACCACGCTGCTGCGGCTGCTCGCCGGGATCACCCGGCCGGACGGCGGGCGGCTGGTGACCGGCTCGACAGTGCGCCCCGCGTTCCTGTCACAGGAGCTCAAGGAGCTGCCCGGGCACCTGCGGCTGCTCGAGGCGGTCGAGGAGGTCGCCAAGCGGGTCAAGCTCGGCGACCGCGAGCTGACGGCCGGCCAGCTTGCCGAGGTGTTCGGCTTCACCGACAAGCGCATCTGGACGCCGGTCAGCGACCTGTCCGGCGGCGAGCGCCGGCGGCTGCAACTGCTGCGCCTGCTCGCCACCGAGCCCAACGTGCTGCTGCTCGACGAGCCGACGAACGACCTCGACACCGACACCCTCGCGTCGCTCGAGGACCTGCTCGACTCCTGGCCGGGCACGATGGTCGTGGCCAGCCACGACCGTTACCTGGTCGAGCGCGTGACCGACACGGCGTACGGGATGTTCGGCGACGGCCGGCTGGTGCACCTGCCCGGCGGCATCACCGAATATCTGTCCCGGGCCGGGAATCCGGCGGCCCCGCCGGAGGCGTCTACGGCGCCGGGCCGGGGCCCGGCCGCGACCGCGGACGGCATGTCGGCGGCGGAGCTCCGCACCGCCCGCAAGGACCTCGGCCGGCTGGAGCGGCAGGTCGCCAAGCTGGACGAGCGGATTCTCAAGATCAATGAGAGTCTCGCGACGCACGGCAGCGACTACGACAAGATCATGGAGCTGGACGCCCAGCTCAAGGTCGTGCAGGAGGAGCGGGGCCAGGTCGAGGAGGCCTGGCTGGAGCTGGCCGAGCGCCTACCCGAGGCCTGATCCGGGGGTGCTCCTGCGTGGCCTCCGGCGATGCGCGAGAATCTTGACGACACGAACCGACGTTGGAGACGGGACACCATGGCGCACAATCCGGTCAATCACCCGCTGCGGCCGATCTACCGCGCCCTGAGCGCGCTGGCCGGCGCCTACCTCGTGGTGTTCGGGATCTTCGGTGTGATCCAGACGGCCGACGAGGGCCTGTTCGGCAACGGTGACGACCGGGTGCTGGGTCAGCACACCAACCTCTTCTGGTCGTTCGCCTCGCTGGCGCTCGGCGCGATCGTGCTGCTCGCCACCGCCATCGGCCGCAACGTGGACACCGAGGTCGACAAGGTCATCGGCTGGGGCCTGCTGGTGGTCGGCAGCTACGGGCTGGCCGTGATCCGCACGGACGCCAACTTCCTGAACTTCAGCGTCTCCACGGTTGTTGTTACGTACCTTGTGGGTCTTGCGCTCATCATGGCCGGGCTCTACACCAAGGTCGCGCCGGCCGCCGAGACCGGAGCGCCGCGACAGGTGCGCGAACGCCAGGCACAATCTGCCTGATGGCGCACTACCCGCTCAACCATCATCTCCGGCAGCCCTACCGCTGGCTCACCGCGGCGTCGGGGCTCTACCTCACGCTGTACGGCGTCATCGGCATCGTGGTCACCTGGGGCGATCCGTTCTTCAACCGCGGCTCCGACTGGGTTCTCGGGCTGCGCACCAACCCGGCGGCCGCCTGGCTGTCCACGGTGGTCGGCCTGATCGTCCTGGTCGCCGCGCTGCTCGGCGGCAACGTCCATCACCGGGTCAACCTGGTGATGGGCTGGGGCATCCTCGCCCTCGCCATGGTGCTGATGACGATGATCCAGACCGATGCGAACGTCCTGAACGTCTCGATGGTCAACATCGTCGTGCTGACCGTGCTCGGCCTCTTCATCCTCGTCGGCGGCCTCTACGGCAAGGTCGGCACGGCGGAGGACAGCCGCCGCGAGCACGAGGCCGCCCTGCGCCGGGACTGACCGGCCGGCGGGTGCCCGCCCCCGGTCACCGGGGGCGGGTCAGCAGCGTGGGCTTCGGGTCGAGGTGGGACAGGCCGTTCCAGGCCAGATTGACCAGGTGGGCCGCGACCATCTCCTTCTTCGGCTTGCGGGCCTCGCGCCACCACTGCCCGACGAGCGCCACCATGCCCACCAGCGCCTGCGAGTAGAGCTCGGCGAACTTCGGGTCGAGGCCGCGTGACTTGAACTCCGCGCCGAGGATGTGCTCGACCTGGTGCGCCACGTCGTTCATCACGCTGGAGAAGTTGCCCGCCGGCGAGAGCACGGGGGACTCGCGCACCAGCACCTGGAATCCGTGCGGTTCGTTCTCGATGTAGTCCAGCAGGGCCAGCGCCGCCTGCTCCAGCAGCTCACGCGGGTGCCCGGCGGTCAGCGCCGCCGCGACGCGGTCCAGCAGCGCGCGGACCTCGCGGTCCACCACGACGGCGTGCAGGCCCTCCTTGCCGCCGAAGTGCTCGTAGACCACCGGTTTGGAGACCTTGGCGCGGGCCGCGACCTCCTCGACGGAGGTGGCGTCGAAGCCCCGCTCGGCGAAGAGCTGACGGCCGATCGTGATGAGCTGCTCGCGGCGCTGCGCGGCCGACATGCGTACCCGGGAGGTGGCGGGGGTGGCAGCGCCCCGGCTCGACCGCGCGGCCGGGCGCGCACGCCGGCCGCGGGGTTGATCGCCTGTTTCGCTCTGGTCTGTCACCCGGCCATCCTGCCAGCCGGATTCCGTTCACACCGTCCCGGACGATCACCGACGTTCACGTCGGTGAGTCCGCCTTCGCCAGCTTGGCGGCGACGCGCTCCGGCTTCGGCCAGCGCACCGCGTACGCCGCGCCGGTCTTCTCGAAGAGCCAGATGACCCGGGCCGAGATGTCGATCTGACCCCGCAGCACGCCGTGCCGGGCGCAGGTCGGGTCGGCGTGGTGCAGGTTGTGCCAGGACTCGCCGAAGGACACGATCGCCAGCGGCCAGAAGTTGGCGGCCTTGTCACCGTCGCGCACCTCGAAGGGCCGCTTGCCGTACACGTGGCAGACCGAGTTGATCGACCAGGTGATGTGGTGCAGCAGGCCGATGCGCACGATGCCGGCCCAGAAGAACGCGGTGAGCGCGCCCTGCCAGGACAGGGTGATCAGGCCGCCGAGCAGCGCCGGGCCCAGCGTGGACACGATCACCCAGACCGGGAAGAGCGCGTCGACGCGGCGGATGTCCTTGTCGGCGAGCAGGTCGGGTGCGAAGCGCCCGCGGTTGGAGAGCTCGCGCTTGAACAGCCAGCCCAGGTGTGCGTACCAGAGGCCCTTGGTCAGCGCCCAGAAGCCGGTGCCGAAGCGCCACGGCGAGTGCGGGTCGCCCTCCAGGTCGGAGAAGGCGTGGTGGCGGCGGTGGTCGGCGACCCACTGGACGATCCCGCCCTCGATCGCCAGCGAGCCGGCGATCGCCAGGCTGACCCGCAGCCAGCGCTTGGCCTTGAAGCTGCCGTGGGTGAAGTAGCGGTGGAAACCGACAGTGATCCCCAGGCCGGAGACGAGGTAGAAGACGGCGCCGATGGCGACGTCGGTCCAGGACAGCCAGCCTCCCCAGGCAACGGGCACTGCCGCGAAGACCGCGAGGAACGGGACGATCACGAAGCCGTAGAGGGCGATCAGGATGCCCCGGCTCTGTGGGCCTTCCGTCAGCGGCTTGGGGCCGGCCGCGGTGTCGGTCGTCTGCCCGGTCAGTACGGAAGTCATGGCACCTCACAAAGGTGGGGACACGGGGGGAAGGTTCACTACTTACGCCTACGTCACCGTAACTTACGCAACCGTAAGTTGGGTATGGAGAGTGTCGGAAGTTCGGCGGGTCGGCTATCCGGCCCGCTCGGGCGGCGCCGGACAATTCGACGGGGACGCCGGCGAGCTGACGCGTCCGTCGCACGTTCGTTCGAGATTTCCGGCGCGGCCCGCGAAGACGCACAATCCGTCCTCGGTTCGGCGCGATGTCGGAGACCCTTGTCGAGGGCGGTCGGCCGCGGCAGGGGACGGAGTTCTGATGGGTGGGATTGCCGCCGAGACCGATTCGATCGAAGAGGTTACGATGTAGCCCGCGAACATGACCTCGTGGTTATGTCCGCTTTGCCCTCCCGAGTCGTCTAAGGGCAGGACGTCACCCTTTGGTGGTGATTATAGGGGTTCGAATCCTCTCTCGGGAGCTTCTTCGTCCGCGGCTGAGCCGACGCCGCCGTTTTCTGCACCGCACTGCGATCTTGCATAGCCACTGCGATCAATGGAGTCCCGCGTGAGCCAGGCCCAGAGCCGTACCGTTGTCGTTCTCGCCGCCGGTGAGGGCAAGCGGATGAAGTCCGCGACGCCCAAGATGTTGCACCCGCTGCTCGGCCGCACGCTGCTCGGCCACGTCCTGCACGCCGCGACGGCCGCGGCCGCCTCCCGCACCGTCGTCGTGGTCGGCCACAAGGCCGACCAGGTCCGCGCCCACCTCACCGAGATCGCCCCCGGCGCCACCCCGGTCCTGCAAGCCGAGCAGAACGGCACCGGGCACGCGGTCAGGATCGCCCTCGACGCCATCCCGGAGGCCACCGGCACCGTCGTCGTGCTCAACGCCGACGTGCCGCTGCTGCGCCCCGAGACGGTCGAGGCGCTGGTCGCCGCGCACGAGTCCACAAGCAGGGGCGCCACGGTGCTCGCCGCCGAGGTGCCGGACCCGGCCGGGCTCGGGCGGATCGTGCGCGACGGCGCCGGCAACCTGGAGCGCATCGTCGAGGAGCGGGACGCCTCCCCCGAGGAGCGGGCGGTCCGCGAGATCAACGCCGGCATCTACGCCTTCGACGCCGCGCTGCTGCGCGAGGCGCTCGGCAAGCTCTCGACCGACAACGACCAGGGTGAGGAGTACCTGACCGACGTGTTCGGCCTGCTCGCCGCCGTCGGGCACCCGGTGGGTGTCTACGTGGCCGCCGACGCGCTGGAGACGCTCGGGTGCAACGACCGGGCCGAGCTGGCGCGGCTGCGCTCGCTGCTGCGGGACCGGGTCAACACCGCCTGGATGCGGTCCGGTGTCTCGATCCTCGACCCCGCGACCACCTGGATCGACGTGACCGTCGAGCTCGAGCCGGACGCGGTCGTGGACCAGAACTCGCAGCTACAGGGTTCGACGTCGGTCGCGACCGGCGCGGTGATCGGGCCGGACACCACGCTCATCGACACCGTGGTGGCGGCCGGCGCGACGGTGCTGCGGACGCACTCGATCGGCGCGCAGGTCGGCCCGGACGCCACCGTCGGCCCGTACTCCTTCCTGCGGCCGGGCACCCGGCTGGGGCGCAAGGCGAAGATCGGCGGTTTCGTCGAGGCGAAGAACGCCGAACTGGGCGCGGGCGCGAAGGTGCCGCACCTGACGTACGTTGGCGACGCCACGATCGGGCCGAAGGCGAACATCGGCGCGGGCACGATCTTCGCCAACTACGACGGGGTGAACAAGCACCACACCGTCGTCGGCGAGGCCGCCTTCGTCGGCAGCGACACCGTGCTGATCGCGCCGGTCGACATCGGTCCGGGCGCGTACGTCGCCGCGGGCAGCGCCATCGGCAAGGACGTGCCCGCAGGCTCCCTGGGTGTGACCCGGGCGCCGCAGCGCAATGTCGAGGGATGGACGGCGCGCCAGCGACCCGGCACGGTCTCGGCCGAGGCCGCGGAGCGGTTCGAGCAGCAGAGCGGGGAGGCCGGCGCCTAGCTTTGTCGCCTCACCTGGCGACAATTCCCAGCACGACTCACCCCCGTCGGCGCAAGCTGGGGTGAGGCATCCCACGCCCTGGCTCCGGCACGTGGCGCCGGGAAGGCGCCGGGTAATACTTCAGGTGACAACCCCTCGATTGCACGGGAGCGGACGAGCCGATGGGCAGCATCGTCGCGGAGAACCGTAAGAGTTTGATGCTTTTCTCCGGCCAGGGCTTCCCCGAGCTGGCGGAGGAGATCGGACGGGTGCTCGGCGTCGCGCCGACCCCGTCGGATTCGTATGAGTTCGCCAACGGCGAGATCTTCGTCCGGTTCAAGGACTCGGTGCGGGGCTCGGACGCGTTCGTCGTCCAGTCGGTCACCGAGGGCGTGAACCGGTGGGTCATGGAGACCCTGATCATGATCGACGCGCTGAAGCGCGGGTCGGCGAAGCGGATCACGGTGGTCCTGCCGTTCTATCCGTACTCGCGGCAGGACAAGAAGCACCGCGGCCGGGAGCCGATCTCGGCCCGCCTGGTCGCCGACCTGCTGAAGACCGCCGGCGCCGACCGGATCCTGACGGTCGACCTGCACACCGCGCAGATTCAGGGCTTCTTCGACGGCCCGGTGGATCACCTGTTCGCGATGGACATCCTCGCCGAGCACGTGATGCGCAAGTTCGCGGGCCGGCCGATGACGGTCGTGGCGCCGGACTCGGGCCGGGTGCGGGTGGCGGAGCGGTGGACCGACCGGCTGGGCGGCTGCCCGCTGGCCTTCATCCACAAGACGCGTGACCCGCTGAAGCCGAACCAGGTGGTGGCGAACCGGGTCGTCGGCGAGGTCGAGGGCCGGGTCTGCCTGATCGTCGACGACATGATCGACACTGGTGGCACCATTACGAAGGCGGCGGACATCCTGTTCGACTCGGGTGCCGCCGACGTGATCGTCGCCTCCACGCACGCGCTGCTGTCGGATCCGGCGACGGAGCGACTCAAGAACAGCCGGATCAGCGAGCTGGTGGTGACGAACACGCTGCCGCTTCCGCCCGAGAAGCAGCTGGACAAGATCACTGTGCTGTCGATCGCTCCGCTGCTCGCCCGGGCGATCCGGGAGGTCTTCGACGACGGCTCGGTGACCACGCTCTTCGGTGGCCTGAGCTGATACTCCGCGCGGCTCCGGTGCGCCCGCAAGGGCGCTGAGCTGGGCCTGCAAGTTGCATCATCAGAGTGAAATTTTCACAGGGAGGGTCATCCGACCGGACCCGCCGGTTTACCTGTCAACGCGGCAGGTAAGCTGGTCCGGTTGCCACGGCGAGGGTGCCACGCGGTCTGCTGCAATTCGCGGATTTCGCTTGAGGCACCGTGATCGACGCGGTGCTCCGGGCCTGTGCCCGTGCGCCCCTTCGCCGAGCGCCGATTGCCCGCAGCACGCCGACTTTCACGCCGCCCAACGTTTTCAGGAGTTTCCCCGTGTCCGAGGTAAAGATCAGCGCCGAGCCCCGTACCGAGTTCGGCAAGGGTGGTGCCCGCCGCACGCGCCGGGCCGGCCTCGTGCCCGCCGTGCTGTACGGCCACGGCGAAGCCCCCGTCCACATCGCGCTCCCCGCCCGTGAGTTCGCCGCGGCGATC
Source organism: Amorphoplanes digitatis (assembly GCF_014205335.1). Classification (NCBI taxonomy): domain Bacteria; kingdom Bacillati; phylum Actinomycetota; class Actinomycetes; order Micromonosporales; family Micromonosporaceae; genus Actinoplanes; species Actinoplanes digitatis. The sequence continues at coordinate 372,154 of NZ_JACHNH010000001.1, forward strand.
CGCCACGGCGGCCTCAACCAGGTCTTCACGATCGACGTCGTCGGCGGCACCGGCGCGACGCTGGCCCTGCCGAAGGCGATCCAGCGTGACCCGATCAAGGACACCTACGAGCACGTCGACCTGATCATCGTCAAGCGTGGCGAGAAGGTCCAGGTCGACGTCCCGGTGACGCTGGTCGGCGACGCCGCCCGCAACACCCTTGTCGTCACCGAGTCGAACACGCTGGCCGTGGTCGCCGAGGCGATGCACCTGCCGAGCGGCTTCGAGGTCTCGATCGAGGGCCTGGAGGCCGGTTCGCAGATCACCGCCGGCGACGTGACCCTGCCGAAGGGCACCGAGCTGGCCGTCGACCCCGACTTCGTGCTGGCGATCGTCTCCGCGGCGCAGACCGCCGAGCAGCTCGAGGGCGACACCGGCGCCGGCGCCGGCGAGGCCGCCGAGACTGAGGCCGCCGAGGGCACCGAGGAATCCGCTTCCTGACCCGAAGAACCGCGATCTGCAGGGAAAGTGCCGGCCGGCACTTTCCCTCTTTTCGTAGGGGGCCGACATGAGGGGGCTCAGTAATGACCGACGACGCACCGTGGCTGGTGGTCGGCCTCGGCAACCCGGGGCGGGAGTACGCCGGTAACCGGCACAACGTCGGGTTCATGGTGGCCGACCTGCTCGGATCGCGGCTGGGCGGCAAGTTCGGCCGGCACAAGCGCGCGGTGGCCGAGGTGGCCGAGGGCCGGCTGGGCTTCGGCGGCCCGAAGCTGATCCTGGCCAAGCCGCTGACGTTCATGAACCTGGCGGGCGCGCCGGTGGCCGCGCTGAGCCAGTTCTTCAAGGTGCCGGTGGAGCACGTGATCGCCGTGCACGACGAGCTCGACGTGCCGTACGGGCAGGTGCGTGCGAAGCGCGGCGGCGGCGAGGGCGGCCACAACGGGCTGCGCTCGATGTCGAGGTCGCTGGGGAGCAAGGAGTACGCGCGGGTCCGCGTCGGCATCGGCCGGCCGCCGGGGCGGCAGGATCCGGCCGACTACGTGCTCTCGGACTTCTCCGGCGTGGAGCGCAAGGAGCTGGACTTCCTGGTCGACCGGTCCGCCGACGTGGTGGAGGCGGTCGTGCTCGAGGGTGTGGAGTGGGCGCAGAACAAATACCACGGAAGTTGATGGAAGGCGGGCGAATCGGATAGATACTTTCATCCGTCTTGTCCGCCTTTCGATCCCGTGACGCCTCCCGCTCTGACGCGTTGGTCACGTAGCGCACCGAAACGGTGCGCACACGTGCGGTGCGGGGGAGGTTCGGGTGCAACAGGACCTGTCCGAGGGCCACGAGGCGGCGCTCAACGAGCCGACGGTGCTTCTGCCGACGGTGCGGGTAGGCGACGCCCCGCAGGCGGAGCAGTACCCGGACAACCACGGCCCAGCCAATCATCCGCCGACCAACCAGGGCCCGCGCGCGCACCGGCCGCTGCCGAACCGGTCCCGCAACGCGAAGATCGTGTCGCCGGCCCGGCTGGGCGGCGAGGCCGCCGACAACGCCGCGCCGCTGGCCGGCGCCGGCGGGCTCATCCTGACCGAGCAGGCCCGCAACCAGGCCATCGACCGGCTCTGGTCGGCCGAGCCCAACCGGTCGTCCGCCGCGCGGCCGGCCACCCGGCCCTTCGTCCGGGTACGCGGCCGGCACGCGGCGATGTCCCGGCGTCAGTGCTGGGAGCGGCGCTACGTGCGCACCCTGGTCGCGAGCGACCTGCTGGCGGGCATCGCCGCGGGCGCGGTGACGTTCGGGCTGCGCTTCGGCGACGAGGTGACCACCTACAACCGCTGGTACCTGCTGCTGTCGGCGCTGCTGCCGGTGGTGCTGCTTGCCGTGCTGGTGGTGAGCCGGGCGTACGAGAGCCGGTTCCTGTTCGTCGGCACCGACGAGTACCAGCGGGTGCTCCGGGGCGGCGTCGGCCTGATCGCGGGGGTCGCCGTCTTCTCGTACGCGCTGGATCTCGACCTCGCGCGCTCCTACGTCCTGGTCGCGCTGCCCACGGCGGTCGGCGTGGCCGTCGTGCTCCGGTTCGCCCTGCGCAAGCGGCTGCACATGTCCCGGGCGCGGGGGGAGAGCCTGCGCCGCGTGCTGGTGGTCGGGCACGAGTTGTCCGTCATCGGCACCGCCCGCCAGCTGCGCCGGGAGAAGTACCACGGCCTGGAGGTGGTGGGCGCGTGCCTGCCGCCGGGCCATGACGGCGTGATCGACCTGCCGGTCTTCGGCACCTTCGACGACGTCGCGAGCGCGGTCGACCTCGCGGACGCGGACACCGTCGTCGTGCTGAGCTGCCCGGAACTGGATGGCACCGTGCTGCGCCGGCTGGCCTGGCGCCTCGAGCGCGACGAGGTCGACCTGGTCGTCGCCAGCGCGCTCGTCGACGTGGCCGGCGCGCGTACCACGATCCGGCCGTTCGACGGCCTGCCGATGCTGCACGTCGAGCACCCTCGGCTGCACGGCGGCGCGCGCATCGTAAAGGACCTCTTCGATCGCTTCGGCGCCCTCGCCCTGCTCATCGTATTCGGGCCACTGCTGTTAGCCGTCGCACTCTGCGTCCGGTTGACATCACGCGGGCCGGTACTCTTTCGGCAGGTGCGGGTCGGGCGTGACGGGTCCGAGTTCCGTATTTTCAAGTTCCGCAGCATGTACGTCGATGCCGAGGCCCGGCTGGCCGAGCTCCGGCATCTCAACGAGCACGACGGTGTGCTCTTCAAAATCCGTGACGATCCGCGCGTCACCCCCATCGGCCGGTGGCTGCGCAGGCTCTCGCTGGACGAACTCCCCCAGCTGCTCAATGTCGTGTCCGGGCGGATGTCGCTGGTCGGACCGCGGCCGCCGCTGCCCGAGGAGGTGGCCGCCTACGCCGACGACGTGCGCCGCAGGCTCGCCGTCAAGCCGGGCATGACGGGTCTATGGCAGGTTTCCGGGCGATCGGACCTGCCCTGGGAGGAGGCGGTCAGGCTGGACCTTCGCTATGTGGAGAACTGGTCGCTCAGCTTGGACCTGGTGATCCTTTTGCGGACCATGACGGCGGTTGTTCGCTCATCCGGAGCGTACTGACATCTATGAGAGGCGAGGCGATGGGCGAGCAGACAAGGACGTCGGCGCGCGTTACCGGTCAGCGCGACGCGGTCGCCGACGGCGGCACGCCGCCGGTCATCGACGCGGCGTTCGCGCGCTGGCTGGCGGACCGCGCCGGCCAGGTGCTGCTCCGGGTCCGCGACGAGATGGGGTACGCCGACGGCGCGGCGCTCAAGGCCGCCGGCGACAAGGCCGCGCACGAACTGCTGCGCACCGAGCTCGCCCGCTGGCGCCCCGCCGACGCCGTGCTGTCGGAGGAGGACGACCACTCCCGCATCGCGTGGCAGAACGGCGAGCCCGCCGCCCGCCCCGACCGGCTCGACGCCTCCCGGGTCTGGATCGTCGACCCGCTCGACGGCACCCGCGAGTTCTCCGAGGAGGGCCGGACCGACTGGGCCGTGCACGTGGCGCTCTGGACCGCCGACTGCTCGCGTCCGAGCTGCCTCGCCGCGGGCGCCGTCGCGATGCCGGCCCGGCACCGCACGCTCGCCACCGACCTGCCGCCCGCGTACCCGCCGCTGCCGCTGGAGGCCGCGACCGGCGGGCCGATCCGGATCGCCGCCAGCCGCACCCGGCCGCCGGCCTTCGTCACCGCCCTCGCCGAGGAGATCGGCGCCGAGCTGGTGCCGATGGGATCGGCCGGGGTGAAGATCGCCGCGGTGATCAACGGCGAGGCCGACGCATACGTGCACGCCGGCGGGCAGTACGAGTGGGACAGCGCCGCCCCGGTGGCTGTGGCGTCGGCCACTGGGCTACATGCTTCCCGAATCGACGGGACTGCGTTGAAATACAACCAGGCCGATCCTAAGTTGCCGGATCTGGTGGTCTGTCGCAAGGACCTCGCTCCCCGATTGCTTGCAGCGCTGCAGCGTCACCTCCCGTAACCTGACCCCCGCGCAAAAAGCTCGGCCGACACCCGAAAGGTCTGGAACCGATGAGCCAGACAAAGCCCTATCGCGTCTCGCATCTTGACGCTCTCGAAGCGGAGAGCGTCTTCGTCATGCGTGAGGTCATGGCGGAGTTCGAGCGGCCCGTGCTGCTCTTCTCCGGCGGCAAGGACTCGATCGTCATGCTGCGCCTCGCCGAGAAGGCGTTCGCGCCGGCGCGGATACCGTTCCCGGTGATGCACGTCGACACCGGGCACAACTTCCCCGAGGTCCTGGAGTACCGCGACGCCCGGGTCACCGAGCTCGGCCTGAACCTGGTCGTGGCCAGCGTGCAGGAGGCCATCGACAACGGCCTGGTGCGCGAGCTGCCCGACGGCACCCGCAACCGGATCCAGACCCCGGTGCTGCTCGCGGCGGTGGAGAAGTACCGCTTCGACGCGCTCTTCGGCGGCGCCCGCCGCGACGAGGAGAAGGCCCGGGCCAAGGAGCGGATGTTCAGCTTCCGCGACGAGTTCGGCCAGTGGGACCCGAAGAACCAGCGCCCCGAGCTGTGGTCGCTGTACAACGGCCGGCACCACCCCGGCGAGTCGATCCGGGTGTTCCCGCTCTCCAACTGGACCGAGCTGGACGTGTGGCACTACATCGCCAAGGAACGGCTCTCGCTGCCGAGCATCTACTACGCGCACGACCGCGAGGTCGTCGAGCGCGACGGGATGTTCTACGCGGTCAACGAGTTCATCGTGCCCCGGTCCGGCGAGACCGTGCAGACCCGCACGGTGCGTTACCGCACGGTCGGCGACGCGTCGCAGACCGCCGCGGTGCTCTCGGACGCCGACACGGTCGAGAAGGTCATCGACGAGGTGGCGGCGACCCGGATCACCGAGCGCGGCGCCACCCGGGGCGACGACAAGGTCAGCGAGGCCGCGATGGAAGACCGCAAGCGGGAAGGCTACTTCTGATGAGTCAGGCAGTTCTGGAGACCGAAGAGGCTGCCGCCCGCAGCATGGACCTGCTGCGGTTCGCGACCGCCGGCAGCGTGGACGACGGCAAGTCGACCCTGATCGGCCGGCTGCTGTACGACACCAAGTCGCTCTTCTCCGACCAGCTCGAGGCGGTCGAGGCGGTCAGCGCCGCGCGCGGCGACGAGTACACCAACCTGGCGCTGCTCACCGACGGGCTGCGCGCGGAGCGGGAACAGGGCATCACGATCGATGTCGCGTACCGCTACTTCGCGACGCCGCGGCGCAAGTTCATCATCGCCGACACCCCGGGGCACATCCAGTACACCCGGAACATGGTCACCGGCGCCTCCACCGCCGACCTGGCGCTGATCCTGGTCGACGCCCGCAAGGGCCTGGTCGAGCAGTCGCGCCGGCACGCGTTCCTCACCTCGCTGCTGCGGGTGCCGCACCTGGTGCTCTGCATCAACAAGATGGACCTGGTCGACTGGGACCGCGAGGTCTACGAGAGGATCGCCGACGAGTTCACCTCGTTCGCGGCCAAGCTCGAGATCACCGACCTGACCATCATCCCGGTCTCGGCGCTGGAGGGCGACAACATCGCGTCGCGCTCCGAGAAGAGCCCGTGGTACGAGGGCCCGTCCCTGCTGCACCACCTGGAGCACGTGCACATCGCCTCGGACCGCAACCTGGTCGACGTGCGCTTCCCGGTGCAGTACGTGATCCGTCCGCAGTCGACGGTGGTCACCGACTACCGCGGCTACGCCGGCCAGGTCGCCTCGGGCGTGCTCAAGCCCGGTGACGACGTGATGGTGCTGCCGTCCGGACTGACCAGCAAGATCGCCGCGATCGACACCGCGGACGGCCCGGTCGACGAGGCGTTCCCGCCGATGTCGGTGACGGTCCGGCTCACCGACGAGATCGACATCTCGCGCGGTGACATGATCTGCCGGCCGCACAACGCACCGGCGGTCGCGCAGGACGTCGAGGCGATGGTCTGCTGGATGGACGAGACGGCGCCGCTGCGGGTGGGCGCGAAGTACACGATCAAGCACACCACCCGTTCGGCCCGCACGGTGGTCCGCGGCCTGCAATACCGGCTCGACGTGAACACGCTGCACCGCGACGAGAGCGCGCCGCAGCTCGGTTTGAACGAGATCGGCCGGGTCAAGCTGCGCACCACGGTCCCGCTGCTGGCCGACGAGTACCGCCGCAACCGCACCACGGGCGGCTTCATCCTGATCGACGAGGCGACCAACCGCACGGTCGGCGCCGGAATGATCATCGAAGCCCAGTAGGCGACACCCCGTCGACGCCCCGCACGGCCTGGAGCCGGGCGGGGCGTCGTCGTCTCAGGGCAGGCGGGTGGCGCCCGGGCCGGGGGTGGCCGACCAGGTCGTCGGCGCCGTGAAGCCGTGTTCGGCGTAGGCCCGCTCCACCGCCGCCGTCGTCGCCTCCGCCCGGTCCGCGTCGATCAGGGCCAGGACGCAGCCGCCGAAGCCGCCGCCGGTCATCCGGGCGCCGTACGCGCCCGCCGCCAGCGCCGCCCGGACCGCCACGTCCACCTCCGGGACGGTGATCTCGAAGTCGTCGCGCATCGACGCGTGCGACGCGGTCATCAGCGGCCCGATCTCCCGGATCCGCCCCGCGCGCAGCTGCTCGACCGTGTCCAGCACCCGCTGGTCCTCGGTGACGACGTGCCGGACCCGGCGCCGCATCACCTCGTCGTCCAGCTTGGTCAGCGCCTCGTCCAGCTCGCCGGGGTGCACGTCGCGCAGGGCCGGCACGCCGAGGATCCGCGCCGCCTCCTCGCACGAGCGGCGGCGTGCGCCGTACTCGCCGTCGACGTGCTGGTGCGGCGCGTTGCTGTTGATGATGAGGATGGCCAGGCCGGCGGCGGCCAGGTCGAACGGGATCTGCTCGACCTCGAGCGTCCGGCAGTCCAGGAACAGCGCCCGGCCCTGCTCGCAGCGGATCGAGGCGGACTGGTCCATGATCCCGGTCGGCGCGCCGACGTAGACGTTCTCCGCCCGCTGCGCCAGCGCCGGGCGCGCCGCGACGGGCAGGTCGAGGCCGCCGAGGTCCACCAGCGCGGTGAGCACCGCCGACTCAAGGGCCGCGGACGAGGAGACGCCCGCGCCGACCGGCACGTCCGAGGTGATCGCGATCCGGGCCGGCGGCACCTCGAAGCCCGCGTCGTGCAGGGCCCACACCACCCCGGCCACGTACGCCGCCCAGCCCTGCACGGCGCCGATCTCGGTGGAGGTGAACGTGACGGGCTCGGGCGCGAAGTCCGAGCACACCGTCCAGCCCGGCTCGGGCGACCGGGCGGCGGCGGCGACGACCCGCTGCCCCAGGGCGAACGGCAGCACGAAGCCGTCGTTGTAGTCGGTGTGCTCCCCGATCAGGTTGACCCGCCCGGGGGCCGCCCAGCGGCCGGCGGGCTCGCCGGCGAACGCGGCGACGAAGGCTGCGGAGGCGTCAGTCATGGCGACGATCAGATCACGCGACGTGGCTGCGGTAGAAGGCCCAGGCGTCGCCGATCATGTCGTTCAGGGTGTTCTTCTCGGGCACCCAGCCGAGCTCGTCGCGGGCCCGCTGCGAGGACGCCACCAGGGTGGCCGGGTCGCCGTCGCGCCGCGGCGCGATCTCGACCGGCAGGTCCGCGCCGGTGACCTCGCGGACGGCCTCGACCACCTGCCGGTTGGAGAAGCCGTTGCCGTTGCCGAGGTTGTAGATCCGGTGCTCGGAGCCGGTGGCCGCGTCGAGCGCGAGCAGGTGCGCCCGGGCCAGGTCCTGCACGTGGATGTAGTCGCGCACGCAGGTGCCGTCGACGGTGGGGTAGTCGTCGCCGAAGAGCTGGAGCTTGTCGCGCTTGCCCGCCGCGGCCTGGAGGGCGATCGGGATGAGGTGGGTCTCCGGGTCGTGCCGCTCGCCGATGGCGGTGCCGTCGGGGCGGATCAACGCGCCGGCCACGTTGAAGTACCGCAGCGAGACCGCGGCGAGGCCGTGCGCGAAGGTCTCCGAGGTCAGCGCGTGGTCGAAGGTGAGCTTGGTGGCGCCGTAGGTGTTCGTCGGCGCCTTCACCGCGCCCTCGGTGATCGGCAGCTCGGTAGGGTTGCCGTAGACGGCGGCGGTGGAGGAGAAGACGAAGCGGGGCACGCGAGCGGCCCGGACGGCGTCGAGCAGGGCCAGGGAGCGGACCACGTTGTGATCCCAGTAGAGCTCCGGCTTGGTCATGGACTCGCCGGCGGCGATCAGGCCCGCGAAGTGCAGCACGGCGTCGAAGCCCGCGTCCGGGGTCAGCACGCCGCCGGCCTCGGAGATGTCCGCCTGCACGAACGTGGCGTCGGGGGCGACCGCCTCGCGGAAGCCGGTGCTGAGGTTGTCCAGCACGGTGACCTCGTGCCCGGCGTCGAGCAGCAGCCGGCTGGTGACGCTGCCGACGTAGCCGGCGCCTCCCGTGACGAGCAGTTTCACGTCGTGACCTTTCATGGCGGGTGCGTTGACGGACGCGGGACTCTAGCTTAGCTTTCCACCAAGAACGCTCAAAAGTCAACAGAATCAAACATCAGACTATCGGTAGCCGGGCGTTTGACGGAAAGCCAGCCGAGACTGACACAATGGCGCTCATGTCCGACGCCGACCACCGTCCTCGGGTGCTCTCCGGCATCCAGCCGACCGCCGACTCCTTCCACCTCGGCAACTATCTCGGCGCGGTCCGGAACTGGGTCGCCATGCAGGAGACCGCCGACGCCTTCTACTGCGTCGTCGACCTGCACGCCATTACCATGGGGCATGACCCGGTCGCCCTGCGCGCCCGCACCCGCCTCTCGGTGGCGCAGCTGCTCGCCCTGGGGCTCGACCCCGAGCGGTGCACCCTGTTCGTGCAGTCGCACGTGCCCGAGCACGCCCAGCTCGGCTGGGTGCTGAGCTGCATCACCGGCTTCGGCGAGGCCGGCCGGATGGTCCAGTTCAAGGACAAGTCGGCGAAGCAGGGCTCCGACACCACGAGCGTCGGGCTGTTCACCTACCCGATCCTCCAGGCGGCGGACATCCTGCTCTACCAGGCCGACGCCGTGCCGGTCGGCGAGGACCAGCGGCAGCACCTGGAGCTCACCCGCGACCTGGCGCAGCGCTTCAACACCCGCTTCGGCCAGACGTTCACGGTGCCGTCGCCCTACATCGTGCGCGACACCGCGAAGATCACCGACCTGCAGGACCCGACGTCGAAGATGTCGAAGTCCGCGTCGTCGCCGAACGGCATCATCGAGCTGCTCGAGGATCCCGCCCGCTCGGCCAAGAAGATCAAGTCGGCGGTCACCGACACCGGCCGCGAGATCCTCTACGACGAGGAGAACAAGCCCGGCATCAGCAACCTGCTGACCATCTACGCCGCGCTGACCAGCCGGACCATAGACGAACTGCTCGAGCAGTACGACGGCCGCGGCTACGGCGACCTCAAGAAGGACCTCGCCGAGATCGTCGTCGAGTTCGTCAAGCCGATCCAGGAGCGCACCCGCGCCTACCTCGAGGACCCGGGCTACCTGGACAAGATCCTCGCGGTCGGCGCCGACAAGGCGCGCGCCGTCTCGGCGGTCACGCTGGCCAGCGCGTACCAGCACATCGGCTTCCTCAGCCCCGCGCGCGGGGCCTGACCCAGGTGGCCGAGAGCACGACGCGCATCGGCGTCGCGATCGACATCCCCGAGCCGTGGGGCTCGGAGCTGACCCGGCGCCGGGCCGAGGCGGGTGATCCGCAGGCCGCGTACACGCCGGCGCACGTCACGCTGCTCGGCCCGACCGAGATCCTCACCGAGTCGCTGCCCGCGGTCGAGAAGCACCTCGAGGCGGTGGCCTCGGCGCAGGAGCCCTTCACCATCCACCTGCGCGGCACCGGCACCTTCCGGCCGATCACCGAGGTCGTCTTCGTGACCCTCGCGGTCGGCATCAGCGAGTGTGAGCTGCTCGCGGGCGCCATCGCCGCCGCCGACGGGGTGCACCGCGACCAGCGGTTCCCGTACCACCCGCACGTCACCGTCGCGCAGGACGTGGCGAGCGATGCCCTCGACGCGGTGTTCGAGGAGCTCGCCGGCTTCTCCGCCCGCTTCGACGTCGGCTCGTTCACCCTCTTCACGCACGGCGGCGAGGGCCCGTGGCAGCGCCGCCGGGACTACCCGCTCGGCGGTCTGCGTTAGTCGGCCGGACCCGCCGGACGAAGCCGTGGAAGACGCGGGCGGGCCTGCGGAGACAGGGTCCAATTCATTCGGTACGGTCGGCGGCGTGAACGCCATCGACCGGGCGTACGCGGCGGTCGAGGCCCGGATCATGGCGCTGCGACACCGCTCCCCGCAGTTCGACCACTTCTGCCGGGCCTGGCTGCGTTACGAGGCGGTGCTGGGCGGACGGCTCGCGGCGGCGATCGCCTACTACGGCTTCTTCGCGGTGTTCGCGCTGACTCTGATCGGCTACTCGATCTTCGGATTCCTGATCGGCGCGAACCCCGAGCTCTTCGAGGTCGTGCAGGAGTTCCTGGAGCAGAACCTGCCGTTCCTGGACGTGCAGGCCATCGTCGACAGCGGACGCACCGTCGGCATCGTCGGCATCCTCGGCCTGATCTTCACCGGCATCGGCTGGGTCGAGGCGATCCGCTCCTCGCAGCGGCTGATCTGGCGGCTCAACCAGCAGCCCGGCTACATCGGCGTCCGGCAGGCCGTCGACCTGCTGGTCCTGATCGGAATACTGCTCCTGCTCGCGGTCTCCGTGTTCGCCGTCTACGGCCTGGAGGCGCTGCTGGGATGGATCGCCGGCGACCAGGCCTCGCTCCTGCGTTCCGCCGTCAACCTGATCCTCACCGTGGCGATCAACATGGTGCTCGCGGCGGCCCTGCTGGCCGCGGTGCCGCGCCTGCGGATGACCGCGCGCCGGATGCTGCCGCCGGTGCTTCAGGTCGGCATCGGCATCACCCTGCTGAACACCGTCGGCCGGTTCTTCGTCAACCTGGTCGAGCGCAATCCGGCGTACGCCCTGGTCGCCAGCGCCGTCGGCGTGCTGGTCTACCTCTACGTCTTCAATCAGCTGCTGCTCTTCGGCGCGTCCTGGGCGGCGACCAGTCCGCACGGCCGCGTGGTGGACCTGTCGGCGGACGATAAAACCGCTCCGGTGGGGCAAAACACCTGGATTCGGCACGACCGGGCGCCATGATGAGCGCGTGGGCACCCTTGTGACGCTGCACCTGCCGCCGGACTCACCGGTGGCGGACCTGCCGTGGATCATCACCATCGGCGCGCTGGACGACGAGGAGGAGTGGGCGCCGCTGGTCTGTGGGCCGTACGAGCGGCCGCACGCCCTCGCGCTGGCCCAGGCCGTCGTCGCCGACGAGGACCTGATGGCGGTGGTCGAGCCGCTGCTACCCCTCGCCGAGCTGGGCGCGATCCGCGACGAGATCGCGCTGGCCCGGGCCGGGAACGACCCCGGCCTCGACGCCGAGGACGTCACCGCGGACGACGCGCCGCGCCGCACCACCCCGGGCCGCCCGCCGACCCGTGCCGAGGTACGGGCCGGCTTCGGCCGCATCGCGGCGCGGCTGGCCGCCGGCGGCTGACCCGCGGGTCAGCCGAGCAGCGTGCGCACGCCGGCCAGGTAGGTCTCCTTGTCCGGGTAGCCGACGAGCTGGCGTTGCAGTGCGTAGCCCGGGATCAGGCCGAACAGCACCGCCGCCATGGCCTCCGCGTCCGTGCCGATGCCCAGCTCGCCGCGCTCGACGGCGCGCCGGGCGATGGTCAGGAAGGGCTGCCGCAGCTCCAGGTAGCGCGCCCGGACGATGGCGCCGATGGCGGGATCGAGGACCGCCTCGCTCCAGACCTGGAGGGCCAGCGGGAAGAACCCGTCCGGCCCGGTCTGTTCGTCGGCGAGGTCCAGCACCCGGGTCATCGCCTCCATCAGGGGCAGATCCAGCGCCGCGAGCTCCTCGAGCTGAACGACCAGCCGGCCCGCGACGCTCAGGGAGATGGCGCTGATGATCTCGTTTTTCGACTTGAAGTAGCGGTAGACCGCGCCGACCGACAGCCCGGCCTCCTGGATCAGGTCCTGCATCGAGGTGTTGTGCAGGCCGTTACGCAGGAAGCACAGGCGGGCCGCGGCGAGGATCTGCTCCCGGCGTGCGGTCAGGTGGTCTTCGGATACGCGTGGCACGCCGCACATTCTAAAACGAACGCTCGTTCTTGACACTCCCGCCCGGCCCGGCGCAAGCTGTGGATACAAAAGAGAACGAGCATTCGTTTTAGGAGATCGACATGTCCAGGCTGCCGAAAGCAACCTCCCTGGCCGTCCTCGTCGCCGTGGCCGCGGTGACCCTTCAGGCCCTGCTGGTGCCGCTGTTCGCCGGGCCGGCCGCCAACCTCGAGCCGCGCGACCTGCCGCTGGCGGTCGCGGGGCCGGCGCCCGCTGCCGATCAGCTCGCCGCGCGCCTCGCCGCCGCGCACCCCGGCGCCTTCGACGTCCGGGTGGTCGCCGACGCCGACGCCGCGATCAGGAACCGCGACGTCTACGGCGCGATCGTCCTCGGGCCGCAGGGGCCGTCGCTGCACGTCGCCTCCGCCGCCGGCCCGGCCGTGGCGAGCCTGCTGACCCAGGCCACCGCCGCGCTCGGCGAGGGCCGGCCGGTTCCGGTCGTCGACGTCGTGCCGAGCGACGCGGACGACCCGCGCGGAGCCGGATTCGGCTCGGGCTTCCTGCCGCTCGCCATGACCAGCCTGCTCGCCGGGGTCCTGATCTTCCTGGTGGTCAAGCGCCGGGGTGATCGGCTGCTCGCGCTCGGCACGTTCGCCGTGCTCGCCGGCCTGTGCGGCGCGGCCGTCCAGCAGTACTGGCTGAGTGTGCTGCCCGGCGACTACCTGAGCAACGCGGCCGTGATGGGCCTGTTCGGACTCGCGGTCGCCGGCACCGTCGCCGGGCTGGCCGCCGTGCTGGACCGGGCCGGGCTGGCGCTGGGCGCCCTGACGGTCTTCCTCGTCGGCAACGCGCTCTCCGGGGTCAGCTCGGCCGCCGAGCTGCTGCCGCAGCCGTGGGGGGCCGTCGGGCAGTACCTGCCGATCGGCGCGGGCTCGACGCTGCTCCGCTCGGTCGCGTACTTCGACGGCAACGGCGCGGGCACCGCGATCTGGGTGCTCTGCGCGTACGCGATAGGGGGTCTGCTCCTGGTCGCGTTCGGACGGCGCGGGCTGGCCGGGCCCGCCGCCGAGGTCGCGCCGGCACCGGCGGAGCGTGAGCCCGCCCTGGCGGGCTGAGCGCGGCGGACAGCCGGGGGCGGCGCCGGACGGCCGCCCCCGGCGCGGGCATACTGCTCGGCGTGGTGCTCTCGCGGCGGTGGTCGGCGTTCCTGGTGGCGGTCGGTGTCTGGACCTGGCTGATCTGGCCCCGGTTCGGGCTGGCGATCTGGAAGGACGACAGGTCCTTCGACGACGGCGGCCCGACGTCGTTCCTCTGGGTGCACGCCCTGCTCATCGGCGCGTCGCTCGTCATCGGCACGACGGTGGGCGTGCTCGGCGTCAAGGCCTGGCGCCAGGCGGCTCCCGGCCGGAGCGACGCCGAAGAAAGCACCGCCACGGGCGGGCTCACGCCGAAAGATTGATCGCCAGTTACCCGGCCAACCGGGCAATTACCGCTCCACGGCTGCTAAAGAGGCGTTCAGGAGCCGACCCGATTGCAGCCAGGTAACGGTGCGCCAACAGTCCGGGCCGATTTCCTGACGCCGCCCTGGCCTGCGGCTACGCTCCCGCCTGAGACGCACCGCGAGGTGTCGGTGCGCTGTGGAAGGAGGGCGTCTTGCGCCCAGTACGTGGGAAGCGAATCGTTGCGATTCTCGCGGCGGGTGGGCTTTCGCTCGCCGCCGCTGCCTGTGGCGACGCCCCTGAAGAGACCCCGAGCGGCACCGGCGCGAGCACCGCGGCGGCATATAAGGCCTGCATGGTCACCGACACCGGCGGCATCGACGACAAGTCGTTCAACGCCTCGGCGTGGGCCGGCCTGCAGGCGGCGAAGGAATCCCAGAGCAACGTCGAGCCGAAGTACGTGGCGTCGACCTCCGAGGCGGACTACGAGCCCAACCTGCGGCAGTTCGTCACGCAGAAGTGCAACTTCATCCTCTCGGTCGGCGGCCTGATGGGCGACGCCACCAAGAAGGTCGCGACGGAGAACACCAGCCAGCAGTTCGGCATCGTGGACGCCAGCATCCCGGACGCGACAAACGTGTTCCCGATGCAGTTCGCCACCGAGCAGGCCGCGTTCCTGGCCGGCTACCTCGCCGCGGGCTACTCCAAGACGGGCAAGGTCGCCACCTACGGCGGCCTGAAGATTCCGCCGGTCACCGTCTTCATGGACGGCTTCGCCGACGGCGTCGCGCACTTCAACAAGGTCAAGGGCAAGGACGTCAAGGTGCTCGGCTGGGACAAGGCCAAGCAGAACGGCACCTTCGCCGAGAACTTCGGTGACCAGAACAAGGGCAAGTCGATCACCAACACGTTCGTCGCCCAGGGCGCCGACGTGATCATGCCGGTGGCCGGCGGCACGGGCCTGGGCACCGCGGACGTCGCCAAGGCGTCCAACGGCAAGGTCTCGGTCATCTGGGTCGACCAGGACGGCTGCAAGAGCGCCGAGCAGTACTGCGAGGTCTTCCTGACCACGGTCGTCAAGAACATCACCGACGCCGTCAAGGGTGCCGTCGTGGACGGCGCGAGCGGCAAGACCCTCGCCGCGACCCCGGGCTACCTGGGCACGCTGGAGAACAACGGCGTCTCGATCGCGCCGTTCAACCAGTTCGAGAGCAAGGTCGACGCCGGCCTCAAGGCCGAGATCGACAAGCTCAAGGCGGACATCATCGCGGGCACCGTCAAGGTCGAATCGGCCAACGCGCCCAAGTGATCCGCGGTTAGATCCAGCATTTCGGCCGCCGCGCGGTCGCGGGGGGTTTTTCCTCGCGGCCTGCGCGGCGGCTCTGCTCAGGCTGCTAACGTCCCTCCGTTGATCGCCAGCCACTCGTCTGCAGGAGATTCCGCTGAGACTCGAACTGCGCGGCATCACCAAGCGCTTCGGCGACCTGGTGGCCAACGACCACATCGACCTGACCGTCGAGCCCGGCGAGGTGCATGCCCTCCTCGGCGAGAACGGCGCGGGCAAGTCCACCCTCATGAACCAGCTCTACGGGCTGCTCCAGCCCGACGAGGGCGAGATCCTCGTCGACGGCGAGGCGCGGACCTTCCGTAGCCCCCGCGACGCCATCGCCGCCGGCATCGGCATGGTCCACCAGCACTTCATGCTCGTACCCGTCTTCACCGTCGCGGAGAACATCGCGCTGGGCGCGGAGAAGACCCGGGTCGGCTTCCTGGACCGCCGCCGGGCCCGGCGCGAGGTCATCGAGGTCTCCCAGCGGTACGGCCTGCCGGTCGACCCCGACGCCCTGGTCGAGAACCTGCCGGTCGGCGCGCAGCAGCGCGTCGAGATCGTCAAGGCGCTGACCCGCGACGTCGACCTGCTCATCCTCGACGAGCCGACCGCGGTGCTGACCCCGCAGGAGACCGAGGAGCTGCTCACGGTCATGCGCGGGCTCGCCTCCGCCGGCAAGTCCATCGTCTTCATCACCCACAAGCTCAAAGAGGTAAAGGCGATCGCCGACCGGATCACCGTGATCCGGCGCGGGCAGACCGTCGGCACCGCCTCACCGCAGACCCCTGAGGACGAGCTCGCCGCCCTGATGGTCGGCCGCGCGGTCAGCCTCGAGGTCAACAAGGCGCCGTCCGAGCCGGGCCGGGAGGTTCTCAAGATCTCCAGCCTGATCGTGGACGACGACCGCGGCGTGCGCGCCGTCGACGGCGTCGACCTGGTCGTGCGCGCCGGTGAGGTGCTCGGCATCGCCGGCGTACAGGGCAACGGGCAGACCGAACTCGTCGAGGCCGTGATGGGCCTGCGCCAGCCGCGCGGCGGCGAGATCACGGTCGACAACGAGGACCTGACCAAGATGTCCACCAAGCGGATCCTGCGCTCCGGCATCGGCTACGTGCCGGAGGACCGCAGCCTCGACGGCGTGGTCAAGGAGTTCTCCGTCGCGGAGAACCTGGTGCTCGACCAGTACGACCGGGCGCCGTACGGCAACGCGTTCCGGCTCAACCCGGCCGCCGTCGCGTCGGCGGCGCGCGAGCGGGTCGAGCAGTTCGACATCCGTACCTCGTCGCCCGACGCGGCGGTGAGCACGCTGTCCGGCGGTAACCAGCAGAAGGTGGTCGTGGCCCGGGAGCTGTCCCGGCCGCTGCGGCTGTTCATCGCGTCGCAGCCGACCCGCGGCGTGGACGTCGGCTCGATCGAGTTCATCCACGGCCGGATCGTGCACGAGCGGGACGTCGGCACTGCCGTGCTGGTGGTCTCCAGCGAGCTGGACGAGGTCGTGGGGCTCGCCGACCGGATCGCGGTCATGTACCGCGGCCGGATCCTGGCGATCGTCTCCCCGGACACGCCGCGCGAGGAGATCGGCCTGCTGATGGCCGGCATCACCGATCCGGACGCGGTCGTGCCCACGCCGGCCGCGGAGCCGAAACCGGCCGCGGACGACACCGACGGCGACGGGGTTGCAGAGAAGGGGACCAAGTGACCACGGACGGACCGGTCGGCGCTCCGAAGCCGCCTGCCGACGAGCCGGCCACCGAGCCGGCCACGGACGCCAAGAGCGCGCCCGCCGCCGCTGCCGGCAAGGAGAAGCCCGGCGACGGCGACTCGTTCATGAGTCACTTCCTGCACAACCTGTGGTCCGCGAACACGGTCACGGTCACGGTGCTCTCCATCGTGCTGGCGCTGCTCATCGGCGCGATCCTGATCATCGTTTCCGACCCCGCGGTGCTGGAGACGTTCTCGTACCTGACCGCCCGCCCGGCCGACGCCATCAACGCCAGCTGGGACGCCGTCAGCAACGCGTACGCGGACCTTTTCAAGGGCGCGATCGTCGACCCGGCGGCCATCGAGGCCTGGGCGAACGGCACCGGGACCCTGAAGCAGGTGTTCTTCCCGATCTCGGAGACGCTTACCTACGCGGCACCGCTGGTCTTCACCGGCCTCTCGGTGGCGCTGGCGTTCCGCGGTGGCCTCTTCAACATCGGTGGCCAGGGCCAGGCGATCATCGGCACGATCTTCGCCGCGCTGGCCGGATTCCTGCTGCCGCTGCCGCCGGTGATCCACCTGCTCGCCGCGCTCGCCGCCGGCCTGCTCGGCGGCGCGCTGTGGGGCTTCGTGCCGGGCATCCTCAAGGCCCGGACCGGTGCGCACGAGGTCATCGTCACGATCATGCTGAACTACACGGCCAACCTGTTCCTGAGCTGGCTGATCCTCCAGAAGGGCATCCAGGCCACCGGCCGCAGCGACGCCATCAGCGAGCCGGTCGACTCCTCCGCGCAGCTGTCGAGTGTCGGCGGTGAGCTCCGGGTCAACCTGGGCATCGTGCTCGCGGTGCTCACCACGGCCGCGGTCGCCTGGCTGCTCAACCGCTCGTCGTTCGGCTTCGAGCTGCGCGCCGTCGGCGCCAACCCGGCCGCCGCGAAGACCGCCGGCATCAGCGTCGGCAGGACCTACACGCTGCTCATGGTCGCGGCCGGCGGCCTCGCCGGCCTCGGCGGCGCCACCCAGGTGCTCGGCACGGCACACGCCCTGACCACCCAGGTGGCCGGCAACATCGGCTTCGACGGCCTGCTCGTCGCCCTGCTCGGCCGCAACCGGCCGTGGGGCACGCTGCTCGCCGCGATCCTCTTCGGCGCGCTGCGCGCCGGCGGCAACCGGATGCAGTCGTTCTCGGGCATCTCCCTGGAGCTGGTGACGGTGCTACAGGCGCTGATCGTCATCTTCATCGCCGCACCGGCCCTGGTGAAGGCGATCTTCCACCTGCGAGCGGCGCGCTCCGCGCGGCTCGGCGCATCGATGGCGAAGGGCTGGTGACCCCGGTGTCGACGGCGACAGTGGAGGAGCTGACGGAGGCCACGGCCCCGAAGCGGTTCTGGGACCGCCAGCGGCGGCTCGGTGCCGCGCTGGTGCTGCTCGGCCTGGTGGCGATCGGGGTCTTCGGCCCGCTCGCGCCGTCCGAGGCCGCACGCTTCACCCTGAGCGAGGACGCCGAGGGCGCCGCGCTCTCCATCGACGGGCAGTTCGGCGCGATCCTGTTCGGCCTGGTCGCGCTCGGCGCCGGCGCGGTGCTGCTGGCGGGCGTGGCACGCCGGCAGCAGACGCTGGTGCTCAGCCTCGGCATCCTCGGCTTCGTGCTGTCGTTCCTGTGCTGGCAGGTGGCGGGCAAGTTCCTGCCGCTCGTCGACACGGCGAGCGGCACGCTCGAACTGGCGGTGCCGCTGCTGCTGGGTGCCCTGGCGGGCGTGCTCGGCGAGCGCTCCGGCGTAGTCAACGTGGCCATCGAGGGCCAGTTCCTGATGGGCGCGTTCGGCGCGGCCCTGGTCGGCACGATGGCGACGAGCGTCTGGCTTGGCCTGTTCAGCGCGGCCATCGGCGGCCTGATCATCGCGGCGATCCTCGCGGTGCTGGCGATCCGCTACCTGGTGGACCAGGTCGTGGTCGGCATCGTGCTCAACCTGCTGGCGGTGGGCATCACCGGCTTCCTCTACGAGCGGCTCATGCAGCCCGAGGCGCAGTCGTACAACGAGCCGCCGCGGATGCCCGAGTGGAGCATCCCCGTCCTGTCCGACATCCCGGTCATCGGCCCGGTGCTGTTCGAGGCGAACCTGCTGGTCTGGCTCGCGCTGATCCTGGTCTTCGTGATCCACTTCGGGCTCTCCCGGACCCGCTGGGGCCTGCGCACCCGGGCGGTCGGCGAGCACCCGACCGCGGCCGACACGGTCGGCATCCGGGTACGCGGCCTGCGGTACGTCAACGTGCTGATGGGCGGCCTGATCGCCGGCGCGGGCGGCGCGTACTTCACCCTGGTGGCGACGGGCAGCTTCAACAAGAACATGACGGCGGGCGCGGGCTTCATCGCCCTGGCGGCGCTGATCTTCGGCCGCTGGACCCCGTTCGGCGCGCTGGGCGCGGCGCTGTTCTTCGGCTTCACCCAGAAGCTGGCGACGTACCTGAGCGTGGCGGGCAGTTCGGTGCCGAGCCAGTTCCTGAACATGCTGCCGTACCTCGCGACGATCGTGGCGGTGGCGGGCCTGGTCGGCCGCGTACGCGCGCCCGCCGCGGACGGCCAGCCCTACGTGAAGAGCTAGCCCGTTCAGGGGAGCCGCATCAGGCTGGATCGGTGGTGGTGCAGAATCGGCGGCATGGAGATCGACTGGCCCGCGCTGCGGGCGGCCGCCATCGAGGCCATGCGGCACGCCTACGCGCCCTACTCCGACTTTCCGGTGGGTGTGGCCGCGCTCGTCGACGACGGCCGGGTGGTGGTCGGCTGCAACGTCGAGAACGCCTCGTACGGCATCGGCCTCTGCGCCGAGTGCGGGCTGGTCAGCTCGCTGCACGCCACCGGCGGGGGCCGGCTGGTCGCGCTGTCCTGCGTCGACGCCAACGGCCTTCCGCTGATGCCCTGCGGGCGCTGCCGGCAGCTGCTCTATGAGCACGGCGGCGCCGAGTGCCTGGTCGAGGCGCTGCCCCGGCCGTTGACGCTGGCCCAGCTGCTGCCGAACGCGTTCGGCCCGGACGACATCGAGAAGGTCACCGGGCCGTCCGCGGTGCCGGCCGTGCCGCCGCAGCTGGCCAAGTGGCGCGGCCGCGGCACCGTCTTCGTGCACCCCGACCTCTCCGGCGGCGAGCAGGTCTGGACGGGCTACTGGGAGCGTTCCGCCGGCAGCCCGGACGAGATCGACGCGGAGAAGGGCATCCTCGAGGAGGGCCCCATCTTCCCGACGGCCGCGGGCGCGGTGGCGTGGGCACTCACCCGCACACCGAGGATCGTGGTGGTGGACGCCGACGGTGGCCTGTCCTGGGCCGGCGAGGGTGAACCGCCGGAAGGCATCGGTACGAGGTGGGAGCAGTCATGAGCGAGTTCGCTGCTGTTGACGTGATCAGGGCGAAGCGGGATGGGCTGACGCTGTCCGACGCGCAGATCGACTGGGTCGTCGACGCGTACACCAAGGGCGTCGTCGCCGACGAGCAGATGTCCGCGCTCGCCATGGCCATCCTGCTGCGCGGGATGACGGCCGCGGAGATCGCCCGGTGGACCGCCGCGATGATCGCCAGCGGCGAGCGGCTGGACCTGTCCGCGGTGTCCCGCCCGACCGTCGACAAGCACTCCACCGGCGGCGTCGGCGACAAGATCACGCTGCCGCTCACGCCGCTGGTCGCCGCGTGCGGCGCGGCGGTGCCGCAGCTCTCCGGCCGCGGCCTCGGGCACACCGGCGGCACCCTGGACAAGCTCGAGTCGGTGCCCGGCTGGCGGGCGACGCTGAGCAACGACGAGTTCGTCCGGCAGCTACAGGGCGTCGGCGCGGTCATCTGCGCCGCCGGCGACGGCCTCGCGCCGGCCGACCGCAAGCTGTACGCGCTGCGCGACGTCACCGGCACCGTCGAGGCCATCCCGCTGATCGCCAGCTCGATCATGAGCAAGAAGATCGCCGAGGGTACCGGCGCGCTGGTGCTGGACGTCAAGGTCGGCACGGGCGCGTTCATGAAGGACGTCGGCATGGCCCGCGAGCTGGCGCGCACGATGGTCGAGCTGGGCGGCGCGCACGGCGTGCGCACGGTCGCGCTGCTCACCGACATGAACACGCCGCTCGGCCTGGCCGTCGGCAACG
Organism: Amorphoplanes digitatis; assembly: GCF_014205335.1. Classification (NCBI taxonomy): domain Bacteria; kingdom Bacillati; phylum Actinomycetota; class Actinomycetes; order Micromonosporales; family Micromonosporaceae; genus Actinoplanes; species Actinoplanes digitatis. Next base: position 392,862 of record NZ_JACHNH010000001.1, read on the forward strand.
CCATCGAGGTCGAGGAGTCCCTCGAGGTGCTGGCCGGCGGCGGCCCCGCGGACGTGGTCGAGCTGACGCTCGCCCTGGCCCGGGAGATGCTTGCCGCGGCAGGCCTGGACGTCGACCCGGCGAAGGCCCTGGAGTCCGGCGCCGCGATGGACTCGTGGAAGGCGATGATCCGCGCACAGGGCGGCGACCCGGACGCGCCGCTGCCCACCGCCCGGGAGACCGAGGTGCTGCGCGCGGGCGCCGACGGCGTTATCGAGAGCATCGACGCGCTGGACATCGGCCTGGCCGCCTGGCGGCTCGGCGCCGGCCGGGCCCGCAAGGAGGATCCGGTCAGCTTCGGCGCGGGCATCATGCTCAAGGTCCGGCCCGGCGACACCGTCCGCGCCGGCGACCCGCTGCTCGAACTCCGTACCGATGACGGGTCAAGGATCGCCGCCGCGCGCGCGGCGGCCGACGGCGCGATCCGGATAGGACAGCGGGCGCCCGCCCCTACGCCTCTGCTCATCGACCGCATAGCCTGAGCGGTCATGAAGGTCGCCCCCGATCCCCGAGCGGTGCGCGATGCCAGCCTGGACGAGCTCGACAGGCTGGGACTGCCACTGCCACCGCCGGCATTCCCGCTGGTCTGGGAGCCGGGTGACGGCGTGGCGCTGCGCGCGACCGGTGAGATAGAGGCCCGGGCGGCGGTGCTGCACGTGGTGGTGGCGCGCTGCTTCGGCATGCCGACGGAGACGGCCATGAGCTGGCTGCTCGGCTCGCACCTGGTGGACTTCGTGACGCCCCCGGAGTGGCAGTTCGTGGCGGGCGGCAAGGGCGACCACCGCTCGTTCGTGCTGCACCACGACGCGGTCTTCGCCCTGGCCTGGCTGCTCGGCCTGAGCCGGCACCTCGATCCGACGGTGCCGCCGGAGGAGCGGCTGATGCAGCAGATGCCGGACCTGCCGGGCGGGGAGTCGTTCTCCGAGTGGCGGTCGCGGTCGCTGGTCGCGCCCCGGGACGCGATCGAGGCCGCCGTGCTGCTGGATCTCTACTACTGCCTGGACTGGGCGTTCCAGGAGGCGGGCCGGGTCGGGGGATGGCTGCCGGGCGAGGTGGACGCCAACGCCATCGGCCAGCGGAGGTGGGGGCTGGAGTGGGCGGTTGTTTTTTCGGGCCCCTACCACGAGGCGCCGCCCGGGTGGGAAGAAGTCGATCTCTCGGTGTGAGAGCACGATCAAGATCAAGGTCAGGACCGTGTCGTGCCTGGTTGCATGGTGCTGACCGTCGCTCCCGCCGAGACCGGTCGCTGCGCTCCCTGCCGGCTGCGTGAGTGGATGACTACGGCCGGCTACGCCGGGCCGTAGAGAGTCAGGTTCACCGCGGCCGTCGCCGTGATCTCCGAGGCCTCGATGTCCTGGACTTCGAGGTGGCGGGCGCTCGGGGTCATGCCGATCAGGGTTCGGGTCTCTGCGGCGGTCAGGTGCATGGAGTGGCGCAGGGTGGTGGTGCCCTGCTCGCGGAAAGAGGGGCCGAGGGATTCGGTGACTCGGGCGGTCTTCTCCGGGTCGACGCTGATCAGGCCGTAGGCGTCGATCAGTTCGGCCAGGTGGTCGGGTGCCGGGGTGACGACCAGGAGCAGGCCGTCCTGGTGCAGGACGCGGCGGAACTCCGGGCCGTTGCGGGGGGCGAAGACGTTGATCAGTATCGAGGCGGCGGCGTCGCGCAGCGGTAGCGGGCGCCACAGGTCGGCCAGGGCGGCGCCGGCCCTGGGGTGCGCGCGGGCGGCGCGGCGCAGGGCGGGCTTGGAGACGTCGATGCCCAGGCCGGGGGTGCCCGGCAGGGCGTCGAGGACGCGGGCGAGGTAGTGGCCGGTGCCCGTACCCGCGTCGAGGACCAGGCCGTCGCCCGGGCGTACCGTCCCGGCCAGCGCGGCCGCGATGAAGTCGTAGTGGCCCGCCGCCAGGAAGGTCTCGCGGTCCGCGATCATCTCGACCGTGTCGCCCGAATGGGGCGACCGGCCCGCCGTGAGGTTCACGTAGCCCTGCCGCGCGATGTCGAAGCCGTGCCCGCGTGGGCAGCGCAGGCTCCGATCGGCCCGGTTCAGCGGCTCGCCGCACACCGGACACCGCAGGTACGGCAATGCTCCGTCGATCATTCGGTGCTTCCTACTAGCATCTGGTGATGGTCGCCATCTCCCACGCCGACATCGTCCAGGCCCCGAAGGCCCTGCTGCACGACCACCTCGACGGTGGGCTGCGGCCCGCGACGATCGTGGAGCTCGCCGCCAAGGCGGGGCATCGACTCCCCGAGGACGATCCGGAGCGGCTGGGCGAGTGGTTCGTCGCCGCGGCCGACTCGGGGTCGCTGGAACGCTACCTGGAGACGTTCGCGCACACCGTCGCGGTCATGCAGACCGAGGAGGGTCTGCACCGCGTCGCCCGAGAGTGCGCCCTCGACCTCGCCGCCGACGGCGTCGTCTACGCCGAGGTGCGTTACGCGCCCGAGCAGCACCTGGAGCGCGGCCTGAGCCTGGACGCGGTCGTCGAGGCGGTGCACGCCGGCTTCCGGGACGGCTGCGCCGAGGCGGCCACACAGGGCAACCAGATCCGGATCGGCACGCTGCTGACCGCGATGCGGCACGCCGCCCGGTCGCAGGAGATCGCCGAGCTGGCCGTGCGGTGCCGCGACACCGGGGTGGTGGGCTTCGACATCGCGGGCGCGGAGGCGGGCTTCCCGCCCACCCGGCACCTCGACGCCTTCGAGTACCTCCAGCGGGAGAACTTCCACTTCACCATCCACGCCGGCGAGGCCTTCGGGCTGCCGTCGATCTGGCAGGCCATCCAGTGGTGCGGCGCCGACCGGCTGGGGCACGGCGTGCGGATCGTGGACGACATCGTCGGCACGAGCCTTGGCCGGCTCTCGTCCTACGTGCGCGACAAGCGCATCCCGCTCGAGCTGTGCCCGTCGTCCAACGTGCAGACCGGCGCGGCGCCCTCGATCGCCGAGCACCCGATCGGGCTGCTGCACGATCTCCGGTTCCGGGTCACCGTCAACACCGACAACCGGCTGATGAGCGGCACGTCGATGTCGAAGGAGATGGCGCTGCTCGTCGAGGCGTTCGGGTGGGGCTGGAGTGAACTCCAGTGGCTCACGATCAACGCGATGAAGTCCGCCTTCATCCCGTACGACGAGCGGCTGGCGATCATCACCGACGTGATCAAGCCGGCTTACGCGAAGTTGTTGGCCTGAAGTCCGTTTTAAAGCGGCATTGGCGACACGTCCGTACCTTCGTCCCACGAAACTACCGATTCGGTCAGCCGCCTCATCCTTTCGGTCAGATTGCTGTCTCAAACACTGCACAATCCGGCATCTTGCCTTGCCGTTGGCGCGGCGGCGAGCCATCGTCTGTCCTGCCGCGATTGATGCTGGATCGGGCCGGAGCGGCGTGTGCGGGATCCCCGTGGCGTCGTCCCAAGCGAGTGACTTTAAGAGATGCGCCATATACGAGCAGTGATGACCGACCGGCGATGTCCAACTCTTCGGACGCAACATCGCATCACACAAACGGTCCGGGTCAGGCTGCTCTTTCTCTTTGAGACTCGTCGTGATGGAATCTCGGGGGCCCGACCGGTGAGTCGGCCGTGTGCGGTGCCCGGCGATCCGAATGCCGGGTCCGAATCAGGAGGACGGTGACGTGAGCAAGCGCCCCAAGACGGCGAACGCTGTCATGTCGCGTCTCCGCCGGCCGGCCGGCCGGCTGCGGGATCTGCCGATCTGGTCGAAGCTCGGGCTCATCATGCTCGTGCCTACTCTGGCGACGGTCATCGTCGGCACCAGCGGCCTGATCGACCACATCAATGAGGCCAGCGACGCCGAGCGTGCACGCACCCTTTCGGTGCTGTCGCAGGCCGCCGGTGGTCTCGTCGATCACCTGCAGAACGAACGTGCCTTCGGCGTGATGATCGCGACCACGCAGCCCAAGTCAGCGGAGCGGGATGCCGCAAATCTGGCCTACACGCGTGAACATCCCAAGGTGGATGCGGCCAAGCTGCCCTACTCGCAGCAGAAGGCCGCACTCGACGACCTGCCGCCGCAGGTGTCGATCCTGCTGCTGCGCCTCGACCGCAACCTTGAGGAACTGCCCTCCATCCGGAGCCAGACGGCGAACTCGAACTTCCGGCTCAAGGACATCAAGGGCAACTACGACCCGCTGATCGAGGACCTGCTCAACGTCCGCGACGCCTCGGCACAGCTCGCCCAGGACACCACACTGAGTAACCGCCTCCGGGTGGTCGCCGCGGTGGCCCGGGCCAAGGACTACATCGCCCGCCAGCGCGACGTCGGCCTCGAGGTCCTCGGTGAAGGCAACTTCACCCCGGCCCTGCGCCGCGACATGCTGGTCACCGACACCGGCTTCCAGATCGCCAAGAGCTCGATGCGTGAGGTCGCGACCGACGACGAAGAGGCACTCTTCGACCGCGTCGTCAACGGCCCGGCGCTGCGTGCCGCCACCAACCTGACCGGTCCGCTCCAGGGCCTCAGCCCCGACCGGTCAAGGGACATCGCGTTCAACCGCGAGCAGTGGGAAACCGCGATGATCGGCTACAACGACCTGTTCCGCAGCGTGGAGAACAGGCTCGACAAGCAGATCGTCGAGCAGGCAACCGAGATCCGCGATGACGTGCAGACCCGGGTCTTCATCGAGACCAGCATCCTGCTCGGCATGCTCCTGCTGGCCATCGCGTTCGCCTGGTTGGTCGCCCGCTCGATGGCCCGCTCCCTGCGCGAACTGCGCCAGGGTGCGCTCAACGTCGCCCAGTTCGGCCTGCCCCAGGCGGTCGAGCGGCTGAGAGACCCGGCACTGACCGGCTCACTGACCCCGGCCCAGGTAGCCGACCAGGTAGCCGAGCCACTGCCGGTGCGCAGCCGGGACGAGTTCGGGCAGGTGACCGAGGCCTTCAACGCGGTTCACCTCGAGGCCGTCCGCACCGCCGCCGAGCAGGCCGCCCTGCGGTCGTCGGTCGCGACGATGTTCGTCAACCTCGCCCGTCGTTCGCAGATCCTGGTCGACCGGCTCATCGGCCACCTCGACCGGCTCGAGCGCGGCGAGGAGGACCCGGACCGGCTGGCCGAGCTCTTCCAGCTCGACCACCTGGCCACCCGAATGCGCCGTAACGACGAAAACCTCCTGGTTCTCGCCGGCGCCGACTCGACCCGTGTGCAGCGCGAGCCCGCCGCCCTGATCGACGTGCTCCGCGCCGCGCAGTCCGAGGTCGAGCACTACACGCGCATCGAGTTCGGCATGATCGACCGGGACATCGAGGTGTCCGCTCACGCGGTCAACGACATGGTCCACCTGGTCGCCGAGCTCTTCGACAACGCGACCGCGTTCTCGCCGCCGAACTCGCACGTCATCGTCGAGGCCCGGCGCCTGGGCGACGGCGCGGTGCTCTCGGTCGAGGACCGTGGCATCGGCATCAGCCGCGAGCAGCTGCGTGACCTCAACGAGCGTCTGGCCCAGCCGCCCATGGTGGACGTCGCCGTCTCCCGCATGATGGGCCTGGTCGTGGTCGCCCGCCTGGCGAACAGGCACGGCGTCAAGGTCGAGCTCCGCCCGGCCGACACCGAGCGCGGCACGGTCGCCGACGTCGGCCTGCCGGTCAGCGTTATGGTCTCGTCCTCGATGACCGCGCGCCTGGCGTCCGGCCCCAACCACCCTTACGGGCAGGAGCAGCAGCGTCCGGCGTTCGGCGAGCCGCCGCTGGCGCTCGAGTCCGGCGGCAACGGCCGCGGCGGTTACCCGACCGGCCGGCCGTTCGACCCGAACCCGCCGATGCACGGCGGTGGCATGCTCGGCGCCGGTGGCGGCCGTTCGGTGCCCGCCTGGTCCGACCTGACCGGTGCGCCGTCCAACGGCTTCGAGCCCGGCGGCAACGGCTACGGCGGCAACGGCTTCGGTAACGGCGCCAACGGCTACCACGGCCCGCGCAGCAACGAGCCGATCCCGCCGCTGCCGAACTCGCAGCCGCAGTCGGGCCCGCAGGGCTTCGCCGGCCCCGACGACCTACCGCAGCGCCGCAACGGCGACGGCTTCCAGCAGGACACCGGCCAGTACGGCCACACGATCCCGCGTCAGCTGCCGTCCCACCCGGAGACGCAGGGCCGCAGCCCGTTCGTGCCGCCGGTGTCGGCGCCTCCGGTCCCGCCGGTCTCCGCGCCGCCCATGCCGCAGTACGGTGGCGGCCACCCGGTGTCGTCGCCGCCCGTGCAGGGCGCGCCGACCTCGGCGCCGCCGACCCAGAACCGGCCATACTCGGCGCCACCCGCGCCGCAGTCGGCCGCCTCGGCACCGCCGGCCTGGCCGCCGGTCACCGCCGATCGCGACCAGGGCCACGCGCCGCACGTCCCGGAGAACCTTTCGGCCGCCCTGGACATGACGGCGGAGCTGCCGCGGTACCGCCCGGCCGGCTCGCAGCCGCAGGTCGCCCGCCCGATGAACCCGCAGAACGTGACGCCGCAGTCCGACGCGGAGCGGTCCGCCGCCGCCGCGGCGGCGGCTCACGAGATCGCGGAGATGCAGGCGGCCGAGGCACAGGCCACCGCCGCCGCGCAGATCGCCGCGGCACAGGCGGCCGCGCGTCAGCGTGCGGCCGGCGACTCGAAGGCGCAGTTCGCCGACGAGACGATGGAGCTGCCGATCTTCCGTGAGCTCGAGTCGGCCTGGTTCACGACCGCCCGGCCGAACGAGCCCGCCAAGCCCGCCAAGCAGCAGGCGACCGCCAAGCAGCAGGCGCCCGTCGCTCCGAAGTCGGCGCCGCCCGCGGCACCGAAGTCGGCGCCGCCGGCCGATGCCGACTCGGTGGTCACGACGCAGCGATTCTCCACCGGAGAGCCGGCCCGATCGGTCGGTGTGCCTCAGCAGGCCGTCTCCCCGGAGAAGTTGAACGGCGATCCCGCGTTCGAGCGTGAGCCGGCCCGCGATCGGGACCCGGCCACCGTCGGAGCGGCTTCGTCCGGCGGTGCGGTCAACGGCAACGGGTCAAACCCGTGGCAGACCGCTGCCGACGACGGCTGGCAGGCGGCCCGCAAGGCCGCCGAGATGCCGGTCGATACGACGACGACGGCCGGCCTTCCGCGCCGTACGCCGATGGCACAGCTCGTCCCGGGTGGTGTCGACCGGGCCGAGACCTCCGTTCAGCGCCGCACTCCCGAAGCGGTACGCGGGCTACTCTCCGCTTACCATCGCGGTGTACAGCGGGGTCGTACGAAGGAAAATTCGACCAACTCGGAGGAGACTCCGGGAGGGCAGCAGTCCTCGCAGGCTGGCAAGGAGCATGAAGCATGACAAGTACGCAGGATCTTGGTTGGCTGCTTGCCAACTTTGCCGACCGCGTTCCCGGGGTGGCGCACGCAATCGCGGTCTCCGCCGACGGTCTGCTTCTAGCGGCGTCGCGGGACCTGCCGCGCGACCGTGCTGATCAGCTGGCGGCTATCGCCTCCGGCCTGGTCAGCCTGACCCAGGGTGCCGCACGGTGCTTCGAGGGTGGTGCGGTGCTGCAGACGGTCGTCGAGATGGACAACGGGTTCCTCTTCCTGATGTCGATCTCCGACGGTTCGTCGTTCGCAGTGCTCGCGGCCCGCAGCTGTGACGTCGGTCAGGTGGGCTACGAGATGGCGCTCCTGGTCGACCGGGTCGGCGAAGCGCTCACTCCCGCGCCGCGCTCCGCGGCCGGAGTGCTCGGCTGAACGGATGGTTTGTCGGCTCCGTCCGGCATCTGTCCAAAAGCTTTATTACAAGAGACACTTCTATGGGCCAAGGGATGGGGTGAGCGGTGACGTTGCCCGAACGCGATGAGCCGACCGGCGCGCTGGTAAGACCGTACGCCGTGACCCGTGGCCGAACCCGGCCGAAGCTGGAAATAGCGCTGGAAGCGCTCGTCGAGACCACCGTTCGTGGCCGTTCCACGGGAGCGGGCAGGGGCGGGAGCGAACACCAGTACATCGCGGCGATGTGCGACGGCGGCAGAGTTCAGTCGCTGGCAGAAATCGCCGCACGCATGCAACTACCGCTCGGGGTGGCTCGAGTGATCGTCGCGGACATGGCCACAGATGGTCTTGTCGCGGTGTACGAGCCGACATCGCTTGATGATGAGTCCGATGCGGTGGGTACGGAACTGCTGGAAAGGGTGCTGAGTGGACTTCGCAGGCTCTGACATGTCGCGCCGGCCGGCCGCCGGGCGTGTGACATCGGCGAAGATTGTCATCGCCGGTGGCTTCGGTGTCGGTAAGACGACGCTGGTGGGGTCGGTCTCTGAGATCACCCCGCTGACCACTGAGGCGATCATGACCTCCGCCGGCGTGGGTGTCGACGACAACCGGCAGGTGCCGGGTAAGACGACCACCACGGTGGCAATGGACTTCGGCCGTATCAGCATCGACCGGGATCTGATCCTCTACCTGTTCGGCACACCTGGCCAGACACGGTTCTGGTTCATGTGGGACGAGCTGGTACGGGGCGCCATCGGTGCGGTGGTCATGGTGGACACGCGTCGGCTCGCCGACTGCTTCGCCGCCATAGACTTCTTCGAGCATCGACGGCTGCCCTACCTGGTCGCCATAAACTGCTTCGACGGTATGCAGTACCACAACGCGCAGGACGTTCGCGACGCGCTCGCGATCTCCAGCGACGTGCCCGTGGTGAGCTGCGACGCCCGTAACCGTGAGTCGACGAAGAACGTACTCATCTCGCTTGTCGAGTACGTCCTTACGATGCGTCGCTCGCGCGCGGTAGCGCCGGCCTGACAGGCTGCTGAAAGTCCCGCTCTGCCGACAGAGCGGGACTTTTGCATGCCCGGAGACTTTTCACGTGCGTCAAGCCCCGGCCGGTTGGCGACGACGCCGCGGGACTGGGCGCCGCGGTGGTGTTCGCGGGTCCGCGCTGACACGTGGTGGTCCTCGGCGACTCACACGGCGACCGCGCGCAGGCGCCGAAGATCCTGGACGGCGGCCTGCGCCGCACCGACGCGCCCGACAACGCCGCACCGACGCGCCCGACAACCCGGTCGCCTACGTGGAGGCGCCGGTCTACCGGGCCGAACCGGCACTGGCCCTGCGCGACCCTGAGACGGCCCAGGCGGTGCTGAATCGCGCCGGCCAGGTGGCACTGACCCCTGAGGCCCGCGAACGGCTCAGCGCCTCCCTGGCCGCCCCTGCCGAACTGGCCTCGACCCTGTAAGGGTCTGCGCCGCCGGGCACCATCGAAATCGGCCACGCTCCCGACGGGAGCGTGGCCGATCTACATGCTTGACGCGGTCCGGGACCGCGGCTCAGCTGCTGCGGTAGCCCGCGTTGTGGTATTCCTCCGCCTGGGTGCCGCCCTCGCGGCTGAAGTCCCAGCCACCGGCCGCCTCGCGGCCCGGGCGGCCACCGATCGCGTAGCCGCCGATCTCCTGCCCGCGGCGCCAGCCCCGGAAGTAGCCGGTGGTGTGCGCCGCGATGCTCGCCGCGTCGCGGACGATGCGCAGCGGGCGGTCCTCGCGCAGCGGTGAGCCGGGCACCAGGTTGGCCTGGGGTACGCGCTTCGGCAGGCCGGCGGTCGTCTCCGCCGCCACGGACGGCCTGGAGGCCTTCTCGGCCGCCCGCCATCCGGTGTCGTTCGCGTTCGTCCAGTCCAGGTTGTCCGCGGCCTCTTCGTCGTGGCCGGTGAACCAGGCCGAGCGGGCCGCGGCGAAGATCAGCAGGTCACCGTCGCCCTCGGCCGGAACCGGGGGCGTGGTGCTGCGGTCGAGCGCGGTCAGCGTCGTCCGGCGGGCCGCCGGTGCCCGGCCGTTGCGGCCGCCCCGGTCGTCGACCAGGCGCAGCGGCGGCGGCTCGGCGACCGCGGTGACGTCGGCCGGGGTGTTGACCAAGCCGGAGAGCTGCGGCTCGACGAGGCGCAGCGCCGGCGGCTCCTTCGGCATGTCCTGCCAGGGCGGGCGCACCCGGCCGTCGGTCGGCGGGCTGCTCACCGCGGCGGCCGGAGGTGCCGCCGCCGCGTCGTCGCTGCTGTTCATGAGCGGCCAGTTGGCGCGGGAGCCCGGCTCGGGCAGGTCCTGCGCGCGCTGGGCCGGCATCGGCAGCGAGTAGTCCGTCGCGCCGTTGGCGGCCGGGGGCGGCGGGGCCGAGGTGCGCGTGTTCGGCCGGGACGGGATGACCGTGCGCTGCCGCTCGGCGCGGGCGCTGCTCATCGCCGCGTTCGTCAGCGTCGGCCGGAACGGCTGCCCGGTGTCCACCGGCGGGACCGAGGACGGGCGCGAGCCCGGCACGATCGGCGTCATCCCCGGCGGGGGCGGCGGAACCGAGACGGGACGGCTGGACGGACCCGGGTTCGAGATGCGGGTCGGCAGGCCCGCGGCCGCGGCCGGTGCGACCGGCGGGGGAGTGACCGGTCGCGGCGCCAGCGGCGGCGGCATGACCGGCTCGGGTGCGACCGGGGGGCTGGTCAGGGGGCGCGGCGTCACGGGCGAACCGTTCGCGGCGGGCGGCTCGGGGCGGCTGCGGCGACCCGTCCTCGCGTCGGACGTGCGCACCGGCAGGCCCGCGGCCGCCTCGGCGCGACGGGCTCCGGCCTGGCGGCGGCCGGCCGCTCCGGTGCCGGACTGGGTGCTGGCGCGGGCGACGAGCGTGTCGACGAGCGCCTCGCACGCGGCGTCGCAGGAGCGGACCGCGCCGATGGCGTGCCGGACGGTGTCCGCCGCGGCCGGTGACAGCGCCTTGTTGACGCCACCGCGGCGGGGGGACTCGCCGATCGCCACGACCAGCGCGGTGACGGCGGCGACGACCTGGTCGTCGGTGCCGGCACCGGCGCGGGTGAGTTCCGCGGCCACCTCCTCGGCGACCTGCTCCGCGTCGTGGCTGCGGCCGGTCAGGCGGCCGGGCTCCGGCAGCGCGTCCAGCACGGCAAGGGCCAGCGGGTGCGCCGGGTCCGGATATGCCCGCAGGGCGGCCGGGTAGAGCTCGCGCAGCACCTCGCGCAGCGCGCTGGCCGCGGCGTGCCGGCCGTTGAGCATCGTCACGTGCGCCGCGAGGATGGGCTTGTAGCTCACCAGCTCGCGGGGTGCCGGGATGGTGACGGCCGCGATCGCGCCCGCCTGCAACGCGCGGGCCAGGCCCACCGCGCGACGGGCGGCCGGCGGCGCCGAGATCTCCTCGGCGGAGTCGTCGTCGGCGAATCGCTCGGCGAAGTCGTCGGTCGAGTCGTCGTCGGCCACTATCAGGGGACGGCCGGCTGCGGTCAGCAGCGACGTGACCATGTGGTCGTCGCTGTCGGCGGCTACCGCAGCGTCCGCGAACCCGCTCGTCCGCTCCACGAGCAGCGTCCCCAGCTGGGCATAGCCCGCCGGGTCGTCGCTGATCTCGTGGACTCCGAGCAGCCTTCCCGCGTCATCCACCACGGCGATGGTCAGATGCGATCCGGCCGAAGCCGTCCGCACCGTCTCATCAGCCGACGCCAGACCGCAGTACACGCGCACGAGCGCCACGGCGTCGTCCTCCTCCCGGGGCCTCTGTTTTCGGCCAAGGACTGATGGTCCCTGCTGAGGGGTCAGTCGCGCCAGTCCACAGCGGCAGAGATCTTGCCGATAATCGATCGCCAGCCCAGACTCGCCTGTTGTGCCCCGATTTTACGAAGCTTCCGGCGTCCAAAGAAACCGCCCATTCCGCCACTCTCGGCTGACCGCAGGGACTCGTCCAGGTCATCGAGTGGCGAACCCGGCGCCAATGCCAGGATCACCGGCTTCAAGCGCAGCGCGTGGCCCAGGTCTCGGGCCAGCTCGCCGGCCGCGATGAGCAGCGGCAGGTCCCACGTGTCGTGCCCGCCGCGCAGATTCTCCACCACGAGGTCCAACTCGTAGCGGTCGTCCGGCGTGGGGTCGACGTCGGACGACTGTACCCGCTCGGCGAGGGTCGCCCAGGTGTCGAGCTGTGCGAGGTCGTGCGGAGCACCCGAACGGATGAAGGAGGTAAGCGATTCGGGGGTCTTGAAGGTGAGCAGCTTGCCACGGTGGCTGAGGAAGATGGGCACTTCCTCGTCTTCCGGGGACTCCTCCTCTTCCTCCTCGGGCTCGTCGGCGAAGTCGGCCGCGTCGGGCTCCTCGACGACCTCGCCGTCCTCGGTCGTCACGGTCCCGTCCGACTTGCGCCCGGCCTTGGTGCCCGAGTCGCCCTCGGCGACCAGCGCCGCGAACTCGTCGACGCCCTCCTCCTCGGCGGCACGGGCCGCGGCCGCGCGGTCCCGGGCCTCGAAGGGGTCGTCCTCGTCCGCCTCGATCTCGGTCGGCGTCAGCTCGGAGGCGAGCCGGTAGGCGCGCAGGGTCAGGCCCACGCCACCCGGCATCGCGATCTCGACAGGCGAGATCCGTACCTCGTCCCACAGCTCACGGCCGGAGAGGTCGTCCTTTACGACGGCCTTCTCGTCCTTGACCGTCGAGCCCTCTTCGGGCGACTGGCTGGTCACGGTGACCTCCGGGTTGGTTCAAGTGAGCTGTTCGGACGGTGAGTCTGGGCACACACCTTAGTGTGCGCCCCTGCGGGGCGGCAGACCGAGGTCAGAAACCCTTCGGGTGCCACACCGTCTTGGTCTCCAGCAGCGCCGTCATCGGGTGCAGGCCGGGGTCGGCGGTGAAGTCGGGCGTGTCGACCGGCGGCCGGACGACCCGCTTGAGGCTGCCAGCCGCGGCCCGCTCCAGGTCGCCGGCGAGTTCCGGGTCGGCGACGCCGGTGAGGTCGAGCGCGTTGACGTCGTCGTGCGAGGCCAGCCAGGGCGCCGTCTCGGCGGGCCGGCCGGTGAGGATGTTGACCACGCCGCCCGGCAGGTCCGAGGTCGCCAGGACCTCGGCGAGGGTCACTGCCGCCTGCGGGGCGCTGACCAGCACCACCACCGTGTTACCGGTGACGATGGCGGGCGCGATGACGCTGACCAGACCGAGGAACGAGGCCGGCGAGACCACGCCGACCACGCCGGTCGGCTCGGGCGCCGAGATGTTGAAGAACGGACCGGCGACCGGGTTCGCGCCGCCGTGCACCTGGGCGATCTTGTCGGACCAGCCCGCGTACCAGACCCAGCGGTCTACGGCCGCGTCCACCTCGGCGGCCGGCACGCCCCGCGCGATGAACTCGTCGCGGCGGGCCTCGACCATCTCGGCGATCCGGTACAGCACCTGACCCCGGTTGTACGCCGTCGCGCCGCCCCACTTGGCCTGCGCCTTGCGGGCCGCGATGACGGCGTCGCGGGCGTCCTTGCGGGAGGCGAGGGCCACGTTGTCGCCGTCCACCAGATAGGTCCGTCCTGATTCGCTGCGCGGGAACGCCCCGCCGATGTACAGCTTGTAGGTCTTGCGCACGGCCAGCCGGCCGGCCCGGGCGGCGGGCGCCTCGGCCGGGGCCGCCGGCACGGCGGCGGTCTTCGCCTTCCGGCCGGCCTTCGCGGCCTTGGCGGCGCGCGTGGCCTTCGTCGGGGAAGTGGGCTCAGGCAAGGTACGCCTCCAGGCCGTGCCGGCCGCCCTCGCGGCCGTAACCGGACTCCTTGTAGCCGCCGAACGGCGACGTCGGGTCGAACTTGTTGAACGTGTTGGCCCACACCACGCCCGCGCGCAGCTTGTCGGCCATGGCGAGGATCAGCGAGCCCTTCTCGGTCCACACGCCGGCCGAGAGCCCGTACGGCGTGTTGTTCGCCTTCTCGATCGCCTCGTCGGGCGTGCGGAAGGTCAGCACCGACAGCACCGGCCCGAAGATCTCCTCGCGGGCGATCCGGTGCGCCTGGGTCACGCCGGTGAAGATGGTCGGCGCGAACCAGAAGCCCTGCGACGGCAGGTCGCACTGCGGCGACCAGCGCTCCGCGCCCTCGGCGGCGCCGATCTCCGACAGCTCGCGGATCCGGGACAGCTGCTCCGCCGAGTTGATCGCGCCGATGTCGGTGTTCTTGTCCAGCGGGTCGCCGACCCGCAGCGTCGACATCCGGCGCTTGAGGGCGGTGAGCACCTCGTCGTACGCGGACTCCTGCACCAGCAGCCGCGACCCGGCGCAGCAGACGTGCCCCTGGTTGAAGAAGATGCCGTTGACGATGCCCTCGACGGCCTGGTCGATCGGCGCGTCGTCGAAGACGATGTTCGCCGCCTTGCCGCCCAGCTCGAGGGTGAGCCGCTTGCGGGTGCCCGCGATCGACCGGGCGATCTGCCGGCCGACCTCGGTCGAGCCGGTGAACGCGACCTTGTTGACGTCGGGGTGCTCGACGAGCGCGCGGCCGGTCTCACCGGCGCCGGTGATGATGTTGACGACCCCGGGCGGCAGGTCGGCCTGCCGGCAGATGTCCGCGAAGAAGAGCGCCGACAGCGGCGTGGTCTCGGCGGGCTTGAGCACGACGGTGTTGCCGGCCGCCAGCGCCGGCGCGATCTTCCACGCCAGCATCAGCATCGGGAAGTTCCACGGGATCACCTGTGCCGCGACGCCGAGCGGCCGCGGGTCCGGGCCGAAGCCCGCGTACGCCAGCTTGTCGGCCCAGCCCGCGTAGTAGAAGAAATGCGCGGCGACCAGGGGCAGGTCGACGTCGCGGGACTCCCTGATCGGCTTGCCGTTGTCGAGGGACTCGAGCACGGCCAGCTCGCGGGAGCGCTCCTGGATGATCCGGGCGATCCGGAAGAGGTACTTGGCGCGCTCGGCGCCGGGCAGCGCCGACCAGGGGCCGAAGGCGCGCCGGGCGGCGGCGACGGCCAGGTCGACGTCGTCGGCCCCGGCGGAGGCGATCTCGGCGAGGACCTCCTCGGAGGCGGGGTTGACGGTCTTGAAGACGCCGCCCGAGGACGAGGCCGGCACGAACGATCCGTCGATGAACAGGCCGTAGGAGGGTGCGATGTCGACGATCGAGCGGGACTCGGGCGCCGGGGCGTATTCGAACATCCTGCTGGTCACTCCTTGCAATGCGGCAGTGCCGTCTCGGGATGGCATGTGCCTCAGTCCAGCGTGAAGTAGTCCGGGCCGGCGTAGTGGCCGGTGGCGAGCTTGGTGCGCTGCATCAGCAGGTCGTTGAGCAGCGAGGAGGCGCCGAACCGGAACCAGTCCGGGTCGAGCCAGTCGGAGCCGACCGTCTCGTTGATCATCACGAGGTACTTGATGGCGTCCTTGGTCGTGCGGATGCCGCCGGCGGGCTTCACGCCGACCTGGCGGCCGGTCTGCGCCCGGTAGTCCCGCACGGCCTCGAGCATCACCAGCGTCACCGGCGGCGTCGCGGCGACGGGCACCTTGCCGGTCGAGGTCTTGATGAAGTCGGCGCCCGCCATCATGGCCAGCCAGGACGCGCGGCGGACGTTGTCGTACGTGCCCAGCTCGCCGGTCTCCAGGATCACCTTGAGGTGCGCGGAGCCACAGGCCTCCTTGACCGCGACGATCTCCTCGAACACGTGGTCGTAGCGGCCGGAGAGGAACGCGCCCCGGCTGATCACCATGTCGATCTCGTCGGCGCCGCCGGCGACGGCGTCCCGGGTGTCGGCGAGCTTGATCTCGAGCGGGGACTGGCCGGACGGGAAGGCCGTCGCCACGCTCGCCAGGTGCACGCCGGAGCCGGCCAGCACCTCGGCCGCGATCGGGACCATCGACGGGTAGACGCAGACCGCGGCGACGCTCGGGCAGGACGGCTCGGCGGGGTCGGGGCGGATCGCCTTGGCCGACAGCGCACGGACCTTGCCGGGGGTGTCCGCGCCCTCCAGCGTGGTCAGGTCGACCATCCGGATGGCGAGGTCGATCGCCGCCGCCTTCGCGGTCGTCTTTACCGACCTGGTGCCGAGGGCGGCCGCCCGCGCCTCGATGCCGACCTTGTCGACCCCGGGCAATCCGTGCAGGAAAGAACGGAGGTTAAAGGCGGAACCGGACACGTCGGGCAGTCTCGACGTCGTTGTCGCAGTCATGAGAAGGATTCTACGCGGCCCTCCGGCAATTGATCTTGGGGAACCCCGGTAGGTTGAGCGGCGTGGACGTACTCGTCGTTGATCACCCGCTGGCCCAGTCCCGACTCACCGTCATGCGCAGCGCGGAGAGCGACTCGGGAGCCTTCCGTGCCGCACTGCACGAGCTGACCACGATGGTCGTGTACGAGGCCGCCCGCTCCTTCGCGATCGAGAAGTTCCCGATCGCCACGCCGGTCGCGCCGACGCAGGGCACCCGCCTGGCCAACCCGCCGCTGATCGTGCCGGTGCTCCGGGCCGGCCTGGGCATGGCCGACGCCGCGCTCGGCCTGCTGCCCGAGTCGTCGATGGGCTTCGTCGGCCTGGCCCGCGACGAGGACACCTACGAGCCGCGCGCGTACATGGAGTCGCTGCCCGGCGACCTGGCCGGCCTGCCGGTGCTGGTCCTCGACCCGATGCTGGCGACCGGCGGCTCGCTGGTGCACTGCTGCCAGCTGCTCGTCGACCGGGGCTGCACCGACGTCATCGTCTGCTGCGTCCTCGCCGCGCCCGAGGGCATCGAGCGGCTGCGCGACTCGGGGCTGCCGCTGCGCCTGATCACGGCGAGCATCGACGAGGGCCTCAACGAGAAGATGTACATCGTCCCGGGCCTCGGCGACGCCGGCGACCGCCAGTTCGGCGGCATGCCCCGGTTCTAGGCGGCGTACGACCAGCTCTGCGCCTTCCCGTCGGCGAACGGCATGACGCCGTGGAACGGCCTGGGCTCGGCCGCGAAGACCAGCGGCAGGAAGTGCCGGTCGGACTCCCACATCGGCAGCCGGCCGGCCAGCACGTCGGCGACCTCCACCCAGTGCAGGCTGCCCTCGGCGTTGCCGGACAGCGGGGTGCCGCTCCAGGCCGGGATGCGGAAGAGGAAGCCGAACCAGTTCTCCCCGCCGCGACCGAAGCCCGGCCAGGAGATGGTGCCGGCGAGGTCGACGGAGAGCGCCTCCAGGCCGGCCTCCTCGCGCAGCTCCCGGCGCATGCCCGCCACCACGTCCTCGTCGGGCTCGAGCTTGCCGCCCAGGCCGTTGTAGTAGCCGAAGTGGAGGTCGTCCGGCCGGGTGTCCCGGCGGATCATCAGCACCTTCCGGCGGTCCGGCGACGTCACGTACCCGAGTGTGGCGATAATCGCTTGCACGGCGGCGCACCCTAGTACATCGGCCGAAGCTCACTCACATAGACGGTGTGTGTCGAGCGCATGGAGCGGACCCCTATCCTGCTGGAATGGCGAGTTCTGTGCTGAGCATCGTGGTGCCCATTTACAACGTGGCGCCGTACCTCGACGAGTGCCTTGAGTCCATCGCCGCGCAGACCCGTGACCAGCTGGAAGTCATCCTGGTCAACGACGGCTCGAAGGACTCGAGCGGTGACATCGCCGAGCGGTTCGCGGCAAAGGACGCCCGCTTCAAGGTCGTGCACAAGGCGAACGCCGGCCTCGGCGCGGCGCGGAACACCGGCCTTGAGCACATCACCGGCGACTACCTGATGTTCATGGACAGCGACGACGTGCTCCCGTCGTACACGGCGGAGCTGCTCGTCGGCATCCTCGAGAAGACCGGCTCGGACTTCTCCTGCGGCAACGTGATGCGGCTCAGCAGCAAGGGCCTGATCCAGTCCGGCATGCACCGCGACATCTTCACCAACACCAGGCTGCGCACCCACGTCGACCAGCAGCCGGTCCTGCTCGGCGACCGCACGGCGTGGAACAAGGTCTACCGCCGGACCTTCTGGGACGCGCAGGGCCTGCGCTTCCCCGAGGGCGTGCTGTACGAGGACACCCCGGTCACCGTGCCCCTGCACGTGCTCGCCAAGAGCGTCGACGTCATCGACGCGCCGATCTACTACTGGCGTGAGCGCGAGGGCGACGACAAGTCGATCACTCAGCGCCGCGAGGAGCTCAAGAACTTCATCGACCGCCTGGAGGGCTGCTGGAAGGTGAGCACCCTGCTGGGCGAGTCGGGCCACCACGCCACCAAGCGGCTCTACGACGAGTCGGTGCTGACCGGCGACCTGTTCATCTTCGCCAAGGTGCTGCCGACCGTCGACGACGAGTACCGCCGGATCTTCATGGACCGGACCAACGAGTACCTCGACACGATCGACCCGGAGGCGATCCTCGAGCTGCCGGCCAACCAGCGGGTGCTCTGGACGCTGATCCGCAACCGGATGCTGCCGGAGATCCTCGACCTGGTCCCGGTCATGAAGAAGCAGCGCCGGATCGCCCGCAAGGGCCTGCGCCGCTATCACGACATGGACCTGTACCACGAGAAGCTGCCGCAGCTGCCGCCCGAGCTGTTCGCGGCCGGCACCCCGCGGCCGCGCACCAAGGTGCACGACGTCTCCTGGCGCGACGGCAAGCTGCACATCCGCGGGCACGCGTTCATCCCCGGCCAGTCCTCCGCGCGGCCGTGGAGCACGTCCCGGCTGATCTGGCTGAAGGAGAACTCGGGCCGGCGCACCAAGCGCATGCCGATGATCTCCCGGCGCTGCGCCGACGCCACCGCCGACCACGGCACCGCGCAGAACAACTACGACTGGTCCGGCTTCGACGCCGTCATCGACCCACAGACGATGCGTACGCCCGAGGGCGGCTGGAAGACCGGCACCTGGACCGTGGTGACCGGGGTCGTCGGCCTGGGCCGGATGAGCAAGGGCTCGCTGGAGATCGGCCAGCCCGCCAACCCGATCAAGCTGACCGGCCTGGACGTCGGCGACGACGTCCGGATCACCCCGTTCATCAAGCAGGGCCGGCTGCGGCTCCGGGTCGAGCGGGTACCCGCCCGGCTGACCGGCGGCCGCCTGGTCGACGACCACCTGGAGATCGAGGGCCGGCTGCGCGGCGACGCTCCGGTCACCAGCGCGACGCTGTCGCGCATAGACGGCCTGACCTGGCGCCGCTACCCCGTCGAGCTCGACGGCGAGCGGTTCCGCTTCCGGGTGCCGGTGCGTGACCTGCAGCGTGACGGGGTCACCTACGAGCCGCTGCGGGTCGCCGAGCCCACCGACCGCTTCCGGATCGACCTCGCGGTCGGCACCAAGCGCAGCGGAATGGTCGCCTGCGGTACCGCCGACGACTTCGCCTGGGATCCGATCGACATCGGCGTGCTCAGCGTGCACGTGCACGCCGCGCTCTCCGGCGAGGCCCAGCTTGTCACCATGCCGACCGGCCCGCTGCTGACCGGGGTGAGCACCGCGGACCGCAAGTTCCGGTTCTCCGGCCGGATCCACGGCCCGGTCGACCGGTTCAAGCTGGTGCTGCGGCCGTTCAACGCCCGCGAGACCTGGAGCTTCGACGCGCACGTCGACGGCGACACCTGGCACGCCGAGGTCGACCCGATCGCGGTGCCGAGCTTCGACGACCACATCCGCATCCGTACCGGCATGTGGAACGTGCTGTACCGCGACAGCAACGGGCCGGTGCATCCGCTGCCCGCCGTGGCCGAGGTGATGGCCGCGCTGCCGCTGCCGCTGGCCGGGGACGCACCCCGGGTCTCGCTGGAGTGGCTGACCGACGAGCGGGTCGTGCTGCGCGTCCGCACGGCGCTCGAGGAGGACGAACGCGGCCGCTACCACCAGACCCGGCTGCGCGAGAAGGAGTACCCGGCGCTGCGCAAGCAGCCGCTGCGCGACGTCGTGCTCTACAACAGCTTCACCGGCCGGCAGTACTCGGACAGCCCGCGGGCGGTGCACGAGGAGCTGGTCGCGCGCGGCGCCCAGCTGGAGCACCAGTGGGTCTCGGTCGACGGCCAGGCACCGCTGCCGCACAGCGCCGAGCCGGTGGCGCTCTGGAGCCGCCGCTGGTACGAGTCGCTGGCGACCTCCCGCTACATCGTCACCAACCAGCACCTGCCGGAGTGGTTCGAGCGCCGCCCGGGCCAGGTCGTGGTGCAGACCTGGCACGGCACGCCGCTCAAGCGGATCGGCTTCGACATCGCGGACGTGCAGTTCACCGACCGCCGCTACCTGGAGAAGCTGGAGATGGAGGCCCCGAACTGGAGCTTCCTGGTCTCGCCGAACACGTTCAGCACGCCGATCCTGCGCCGCGCCTTCAAGTACGACGGCGAGCTGATGGAGATCGGTTACCCCCGCAACGACCTGCTGTTCAAGGACCGGGCCGCGATCAAGGAGCGGGTCCGCAAGGCGGCCGGCATCCCCGAGGGCCGCAAGCTCGTGCTGTACGCGCCCACCTGGCGCGACGACGAGTACCTGGCCGGCAGCTACCAGATCTCCATGAAGATCGACGTCGTGGACGCGGCGGAGAAGCTCGGTGCGGATCACGCTCTGCTCGTGCGCCGGCACCCGAACGTCATCGACGAGATCCCGGGCAACGGCGACGGCTTCGTTTTCGACGTATCGACATACCCCGACATGGCCGAACTGTTGGCGGCAGCGGATATGTTGATCACCGACTACTCGTCGGTGATGTTCGACTTCGCCAACACCGGGCGTCCGATGCTGTTCTTCACCTACGACCTGGCGCACTACCGCGACACGCTTCGCGGGTTCTACTTCGACTTCGAGCAGGAGGCCCCCGGCCCGCTGCTCTCGACGTCGGAGGAGGTGGTGGCGGCGATCCGGGACATCGACGCCGTCGCCGCCCGCTACGCAGATCGCTACACCGACTTCGCGGCCAAGGGTTGCGACCTGGACGACGGCGCCGCCACCGGGCGCCTCATCGAGGGCATGCTGGCCGCCGGAAAGCAGGAGAGAACGATATGAGCGAACCGACGAAGGCGACGGTCTGGCACAAGGTTCGCCGCCGCATCGCCGGGGGCCGGGGGCCGGAGTCCCGCCTGGTGAAGGTGCTCAAGGAGCAGCAGGCGGAGGCGAAGAAGCAGGCCGCCGAGGTTCGCAAGCATGAGAAGTCCACCACCGCGCTGCTCACCGACATCCGCTGGGAGATGCGCGAGCAGCGCAAGTACCTCGAGGGCTTCCGGGCGCTGGCGGCACGGGACACGTTCGCCGAGATCCGCGAGTTCACCGAGGCCTGCCAGCTCGGCTTCGAGGACACCGTTCGTAAGGTCGCCCAGGAGCGGATCAGCCTGGCCCGCTTCGGCGACGGCGAGCTCAAGACCATGCTGCGGCCGGAGTTCAACCTGCGCTTCCAGCCCTGGTCGGCGGCGCTCGCCGGTGACCTGCGGCAGGTGCTGCGGATGGACGGCTACGACCGCGACAAGCTGATGGTCGCGTTCCCGTACACCTTCCGTAACGTGCACTGGACCGGGGTCTGGCTGGACATCTGGCCCGAGGTGAAGCCGCTGCTGGACACCACGCTCACCTGGGGCATGGCGCACGTCTCGCGCCCGCAGTACTTCATCCACCTCGGCCGCCAGGGCGTGCAGCTGTGGCGCGACGTCTGGGACGCCAAGGAGATCGTCATCGTCACCGGCGAGGGCTCGCGGTTCGTCCTCGAGCCGGCGCTGTTCGACAACGCGAAGTCGATCGAGTTCGTCTACTCGAAGCCGGTGAACGCGTACGCGGACCTGCCGCGGCTGATGCCGCTGCTGGAGGCGCAGGACCCGGACAAGCTGTTCCTGATCGCGCTGGGCCCCACCGGCACCCTGGTGGCGGCGAAGCTGGCGCAGGCGGGACGCTGGGCCATCGACGTCGGGCACATCAGCGAGAGCTACGCGAACGTGTTCGAGGGCGGCCAATGGCCCGAGGCGATGGGTGTTGTCAAGAAGTAGCCTTTTATTCCGGACGGCTGGCCGTTGCTCTGGTGACACCGGCCACTATCGTTTTCGCCATGACCTCCATCGCGCTCGCTGAGGAACTCCTCCTCCTCGCGTACGACGACCAGACCGGCAAGGCGACCGGTTCCCGCATCGGGCTCGACCTCGGCATGTCCGCGGCCGTGCTGGTGGACCTTGCGCTGGCTGGCCGGATCGCCTACGTGAACGGGAACCTGGTAGTCAAGGACCCCACGCCGACCGGCGAGCCGATCGCGGACCTGGTGCTCGCCAAGGCCGCGGCGGACGAGCCGCACACACCGGCGCAGTGGGTTCAGCGGCTGCGGCACAACCTGCGCAACCGGGTCCTCCAGGACCTGATCGCGCGCGGCGTCGTGCGCGACGTGGACGAGACCCAGATGGGCCACATCCACGTGCACCGCTACCCGACGGCGGATCCCGCTTTCGAGGCCGAGATCCGCAAGCGGCTTGCCGAGGCCCTGATCACCGACGCGCCGCCGGACGAGCGGACGGCGGCACTGGCCACCCTGCTCATCGCGACCCGGATGGAGCCGGCCCTGCGCCTGCCGCCCGAGGAGTCGGCGCGGGCACACGAGCGGCTGGAGGAGATCGCCAGCGGCGCCGGCTTCTACGGCGCTATGAACCTCGAGGACTCCATCGTGCGCCCGAGCGTCGCGCTCGTCGTGGCCACCCTGGGCCGCGCGATCTCCGCGGCCCTGGGCGCCCCGAAGGTCTGACCCGCGATCCGGGGCCGCGAGGCCCCGGATCCGGCGTCGTCAGTCCAGGCCGAGGGCGGTGGCGACCTCCGGGCGCAGCTCGCGGTTCAGCGCGGCCTCAGCGCGGAGCCGGGCCGCGGCCAGGTCGCCGTCGACGACCGGCTCCACCACCTCGAGGTACGCCTTGAGCTTCGGCTCGGTGCCCGACGGGCGGATCACCACGCGGCAGCGCGGGGTACGCAGGGTCAGCACGTCGGCGTCCGGTAGCCGGTCCTCGACGTCGGTGACCTCGTCGCCGAGCAGTGTCCGGGGCGGGTTCGCGCGGACCCGGGCCATCGTGCGGGTGATCTCGCCAAGGTCCTCCACCCGCATCGACAGCTGGCCGGTGCGGTGGACGCCGAACTCCGTGTCCAGGTCGGCGAGCCGGTCGGCGAGGGACTTCCCGTCGGCCTTGAGCGCGGCCGCCATCTCGGCGACGATCAGCGCGGCCGTGATGCCGTCCTTGTCGCGCACGAGGCCGGGCGCCACGCAGTAGCCGAGCGCCTCCTCGTAGCCGTAGGCGAGCTTCTCCGCGCCGCGCACGATCCACTTGAAGCCGGTCAGGGTCTCCGCGTACGGCACGCCGCGGGCGGCGCAGAGCGCGCGCAGCAGCGTGGACGAGACGATCGTGGTGGCGTAGGCGCCGGCCGTACCGCGCCGGATCAGGTGGTCGGCGAGCAGGATGCCGAGCTCGTCGCCGCTGAGCGGGCGCCAGCTGCCCGGCTCCGCGCCGGGCAGGGCGACGGCGCAGCGGTCGGCGTCGGGGTCGCTGGCGATGGCCAGGTCGGCGTCGAGCGCCGAGGCGAGGGCGAGCAGCAGGTCCATCGCGCCCGGCTCCTCCGGGTTGGGGAACGCGACGGTCGGGAACTCCGGGTCCGGCTCGGCCTGCTCGGCGACGACGCCCGGCGCCGGGAATCCCCCCTTGGCGAACGCCGCCGCGAACACCTCGCCGCCGACGCCGTGCAGGGGCGTGTAGGCCACCCTGAGATCGCGAGGGCCGGGCGCGACGACGTCGGCCGCGCTGTCCACGTACCCCTGGACGATCCGTTCCTCCAGGACCGTGCCGGGCTCGCCCAGCGGGACCGCGGTGACCGGGCCGGCCGCCTGGATGGCGGCCTCGATGCCGGTGTCGGCCGGCGGGACGATCTGCGCGCCGGCGCCGCCCGGCCCGCCGAGCTGTGCGCCAAGGTAGACCTTGTAGCCGTTGTCCTGCGGCGGGTTGTGGCTGGCGGTGACCATGACACCCGCGACCGCGTCCAGCGCCCGCACGGCGTACGCCAGCACCGGCGTCGGCAGCGGCCGGGGCAGCAGCAGCGCCGCCCGCCCGGCGCCGGTCGCCACCCGCGCGGTCTGCTGGGCGAACTCCCGCGAGCCGTGGCGGGCGTCGTAGCCGATGACGAGCGGACCCTGGCCGCCCTGCGCGGCCAGCCAGCCGACCAGGCCGGCGGCCGCCCGGGTGACCACCGCGAGGTTCATGCCGTTCGGCCCGGCGCGCAGCCGACCGCGCAGGCCGGCCGTGCCGAAGGTCAGCGGGCCGGCGAACCGGTCGGCGAGCTCATCCGCGCTGCCGGGGAGCCGGGAGATCAGTTCCCGGATCTCGTCGCGCGCGGCCGGGTCGGGATCGTCGGCGAGCCAGGTCTCGGCCAGCCTGCGAAGGTCGTCAGTTGCCATGCTCAGTGGATAGCACGGCGGGCCGGGTCAGCCTGCCTGGAGGGTGAAGGTCTTGGCCATCTCGTCGAAGTACTGCTTCTTGTCGCCGAACTGTGCCTCGGTCGTGGTGAGGTAGAAGGAGTACATCTTGCCGCCGGTGGTGGTCTGCCACCAGATGCCGTGCCGCATGGTGTCGCCCTCGCCGCACGTGTACTCGAACTGGGCGCCGGTCAGCCCGGCGATCTCGACATCGGTCGCGCCGAGGTGGTTGAACGGCTTCGGGCAGGCCTTCGACTTCTTCAGCGTGCCCGGCGCCGTGGTCTCGGCGAACTTGCGCGGCGGGATGGATCCGGGCTCGATCAGGATCCGGACCTTCGTCGACTTGTCGTCCGGGTCGACGTAGTCGACCCAGTTGCCGCTCGCCGCGCGGGACCAGCCCTTCGGCACCCTCACCGTGACGGCGTCGTCGCCCTTGTAGTCCTGGGTCTCCAGCGACGCCGGCACGACCTGACCGCCGGTCGACGGCTGGTCGGGCGGCAGCGCCTTCTCGCCGCCGCCGGACAGCGAGAACACCAGCACCAGTACGACGACCACGGCCAGCGCGCCGCCGCCGGCGATCAGCTGGGTCGAGCGCGGCCAGCCCTTCGCCGTGGCGACGGCCCGGGCCGTGTTCTCGCGGACCGTGGCGACCGCGTTGTCGATCATTGCGCGCCGCTTCGCGGCCGGGTTCGTCACTACCGTGCCGGGCATCGGGTCACGGGCCGCGCGGGCGCCGTCCCACTGCCGCCGCGGCGGCAGCACGCTTGTCGCCTCGCTCTGCTGGGCGCCCGGCGGGATGACGCTGGTCCGGTTGTTGTCGTCGAGGCCGGGCGGCGGCGGGTAGGCGCCGGTCGGCGCGTCCGCGGGCTCGGCCTCGGGCGCGCGGCGCCGGCCGCCGCCGGAGTTGCCCGGCTTGAGCTTGGACAGGCGGCCGGTCAGCGACTCGCCGGGTGCGAGCATGGCCCGGCCGCCGATCTGGCCGGACGGCTTCGGCTGCTGCGGCGGGATGGGCTGGGTCTCGGCCGCCGGCGGGCGCTGCGCCGGCACCACCGAATAGGGGTCCGTCATCATGTGCGGCGGTGCCTTGCTGGCCAGCGGGCCGGCCAGCTGCTGGCGCAGCATGGTGCGCGCGCTCTGCACGTCGAAGCGCCGGGCCGGGTCCTTCTCCAGCAGCCCCATCAGCACCGGGGTCAGCGAGCCCGCGCGCACCGCCGGGGTCGGCGGGTCCTCGACGACGGCGTGCATCGTCTCGATCGGGTCGCCCTTGTCGAACGGCGGGCGGCCCTCGATCGCGGTGTAGAGCGTGACGCCGAGCGAGAACAGGTCGCTGGGCGGCCCGAAGTCGCTGCCCATCGCCCGCTCGGGCGAGATGAAGTGCGGCGAGCCCAGCACCATGCCGGGCGTGGTCAGCTGCACGTCGGTGGGCATCCGGGCGACGCCGAAGTCGGTGAGCACGCAGCGGCCGTCGGTGCAGATCAGCACGTTGGCGGGCTTGACGTCGCGGTGCAGCACGCCGTGCGCGTGCGCGACCTCGAGCGCGCCGAGCAGCGCGATGCCGATCTTCGCCACCACGCGGGGCGCGACCGGGCCGTCCTCGATGACCATGTCGGCGAGGCTGCGCGCCTCCAGCAGCTCCATGACGATCCACGGGCGGCCGTTCTCGTGCACCACGTCGTAGACCTGCACGACGGCCGGGTGCTGGAGGGCGGCGGCGGCCCGCGCCTCGCGCATCGTCCGCTCGTACATCGAGTCGCGGTCGCTCGGAGCCAGGCCGGGCGGGAGGATGACCTCCTTGATGGCCACGTCGCGGCGGAGCAGCGTGTCCGCGGCCCGCCAGACCGTGCCCATGCCGCCGTGGCCCACCGCGGCGCGCAGCGTGTAACGCCCGCCGATGAGCGTGCCCGGG
Source organism: Amorphoplanes digitatis (assembly GCF_014205335.1). Lineage (NCBI taxonomy): Bacteria > Bacillati > Actinomycetota > Actinomycetes > Micromonosporales > Micromonosporaceae > Actinoplanes > Actinoplanes digitatis. The sequence goes on from NZ_JACHNH010000001.1 coordinate 418,855, forward strand.
GCCGCGCGTCCGCTGGTCGGAGCAGAGTTGCCACCGCTCCAGGTCGGAATCTGAGTCACGAGAGATGCCACCGAAGGGGGTAGGGGGCTGTCGGCCAACCAGGCTATCTTGCCGGTTCCCACCCCTTTTCGGAAAGCCGCCGAGGGGGTGTTCTCCAAACCTCGACCGTGGGTGAGCGCGTTGTCGCATAGGGTGGAACTTTTCGGACGGAGAGTGCAAAATACCTCACCCGCGTGTGCTTAACGCTGCTTTAGGATCGCCCTTGTGAACGCAGAATCCGGGTTCGAGATCAAGCCGGTATACGGCAGCGGTGACGTGGCGCCCGACGTCGACACCAGGCTCGGCGAACCCGGAGCGTATCCGTACACCCGGGGCGTCTACCCGACGATGTACACCCAGCGCCCGTGGACGATGCGGCAGTACGCGGGCTTCGGCACCGCCGCCGAGTCCAACGCCCGCTACCACCAGCTGCTGGCGGCCGGGACGATGGGCCTGTCGGTCGCCTTCGACCTGCCCACCCAGATGGGCTACGACTCCGACGACCCCATCGCGCACGGCGAGGTCGGGAAGGTCGGCGTGGCCATCGACTCGATCGACGACATGCGGCAGCTCTTCGACGGCATCCCGCTGGACAAGGTCTCCACGTCGATGACGATCAACGCGCCCGGCTCGGTGCTGCTGCTGCTCTACCAGCTCGTCGCCGAGGAGCAGGGCGTGCCCGGCTCCGCGCTGACCGGCACCATCCAGAACGACATCCTCAAGGAATACATCGCCCGCGGCACCTACATCTTCCCGCCGAAGCCGTCGCTGCGCCTGGTCGCCGACACGTTCGCGTACTGCCGCGCCGAGATCCCGAGGTGGAACACCATCTCGATCTCCGGCTACCACATGGCGGAGGCCGGCGCGACGCCCGCGCAGGAGATCGCGTTCACGCTGGCCAACGGCATCGAGTACGTGCGCGCGGCGATCGCCGCCGGGCTCGCCGTAGACGACTTCGCGCCCCGGCTCTCGTTCTTCTTCGTCGCACGCACCACGCTGCTCGAGGAGATCGCCAAGTTCCGGGCGGCCCGGCGGATGTGGGCCCGGATCATGCGCGACGAGTTCGGCGCGAAGAATCCGAAGTCGCTGATGCTGCGGTTCCACACACAGACCGCCGGCGTGCAGCTCACCGCGCAGCAGCCCGAGGTCAACCTGGTCCGGGTCGCGGTGCAGGCGCTGGGCGCGGTCGCCGGCGGCACCCAGTCGCTGCACACCAACGCCTACGACGAGGCGATCGCGCTGCCGACGCAGAAGTCGGCCCGGCTCGCCCTGCGCACCCAGCAGGTGCTCGCGTACGAGAGCGGCCTGGTGGACACCGTCGACCCGTTCGCCGGCTCGTACGTGATCGAGGCGATGACCGACGAGGTCGAGGCCGCCGCGACCGCGCTGATCGAGCGGGTCTTCAGCTTCGGCTCGTCCGTCGAGGCGATCGAGCAGGGCTTCCAGAAGCAGGAGATCGAGACCTCGGCGTACCGGATCTCCCAGCAGATCGACAGCGGCGAGCGGGTCGTCGTCGGCGTCAACCGCTTCGGCATCGACGAGGAGGAGAAGTACGAGCCGCTCCGGGTCGATCCCGCGATCGAGGCGGACCAGGCCGCCCGACTGGCGAAGCTGCGCGCCGACCGCGACTCCCCGGCGGTCGAGGCGGCGCTGGAGGATATGCGCAGGGCGGCGGCGGGTACGGAGAACGTCCTGCCCCCGATGCGCGCCGCCTTGCGACTGCGTGCCACCGTGGGCGAGGTATGCCACACACTTCGCGACGTGTGGGGCGTGTACCACCCCGTTGAGCACTTCTGATCGAGGTCTCGGGTCGGGCCGGAGCCGCGTTACCTTCGCGTTTCGTCACCCGTTGTAGGAAGTGGTGAACTGATGCCGCCCGCGAAAGGCTCTAATCAGGGCTTTAGTGACACGGTTAGGGTTGATCATTGCGGGAATGGCGTTGCACAGCGTCACCTCATCAGGTCTAAGCTGTCGCGCGTTGCGGAAACCGGTTCAGTTGACGAGAGCGATAGAGAATCCGACGTGACAACAGCCTTGACCGTGCCCGACGACTCCCAGCTGGCGCCCTTCCCGGGGCCGCCGCCGGGCGCCGACCCGCTGCCCGGCCAGCTCGACCGCTGGCTCGCCTCCCGGGGCGCCGAGCTGGTAGCGATCCGGCGGCACATCCACGCGCACCCGGAGCCGTCGCACGCCGAGTTCGAGACCGCCGCACTTGTCGCCCGCGAGCTCGCCGTCGCCGGCCTGAGCCCGCAGCTGCTGCCCAAGGGCAACGGTCTGATCTGCGACATCGGCGAGGGCGACCGGGTGATCGCGTTCCGCGCCGACCTCGACGCGCTGCCGCTTCAGGACACCAAGGACGTGCCCTACCGCTCGACGGTCGACCGGGTCGCGCACGCCTGCGGCCACGACGTGCACACCACCGTGCTGCTCGGCCTCGGCCTCGCCCTGGCCCAGCTCAACGAGCAGGGCGAGCTGCCCGGCCGGGTCCGGCTGATCTTCCAGCCCGCGGAGGAGTGCGTCCCGTCCGGCGCGCCCGAGGTCATCGCCTCCGGCGCGCTCAAGGACGTCGCGGCGATCTACGCGCTGCACTGCTACCCCCAGCTGCCGGCCGGCCTGGTCGGCGTCCGCTCCGGCCCGTTCACGGCCGCCGCCGACACCGTCGAGGTCCGCCTCAGCGGCCCGGGCGGGCACACCGCGCGCCCGCACCTGACGGCCGACCTGGTGCACGCGCTCGGCCGGGTCATCGTCGACGTGCCCGCGCTGCTCGACCGGCGGGTCGACCCGCGCGCCGGCGTCTCGATGGTCTGGGGCGCGGTGCGGGCCGGGCAGGCGTTCAACGCGATCCCGGGCGAGGGCTCGGTGCTCGGCACGGTCCGCATACTCAACCGCGAGGCCTGGCGCGAGGCCCCGGAGCTGATCACCAAGCTGATCCGCGACGTGGTCGCCGCGACCGGCGCCGAGGTCGAGGTCAAGTACACCCGCGGCGTCCCGCCGGTGATCAACGACCGGATGGCGGCCGCGGTGATCGCGGGCGCGGCCGGCGCGGCGCTCGGCCCGGACCGGGTCGTCGAGGCCGAGATCAGCATGGGCGGCGAGGACTTCGCCTTCTATCTCGAGAACGTGCCGGGTGCGATGATCCGGCTCGGCACCGGCGCGCCGGGCCAGGACGTGCACGCGGACCTGCACCAGTCGAACTTCGACGTCGACGAGCGGTGCATCGGTTATGGGGTGCGGGTGTTGGTGCATACCGCGCTCGCCGCGCTGTCGACCGCGGCTTACTGACAAAGATCAAGAGCGTTAACACCGATCATGAGCTTTTTTGCCACGGCGGTGCATGGTGCTGACCGTCGCTCCCGCGGGCCCCGGTCGCTTCGCTCCCTTCCGGGTGCGTGAGTGGTCGCGCTCGTCGCCGCTGCGCGCCGACAGAACAAAGGCCCTGTCGCCTCGGATCGAGGCGACAGGGCCGACTGCTATTTGGCGTCCTTCTCGTCGGGCGAAGCCGGGGTAGCCGGCGGTGCGGACTGCGGGGCCGCCGGGGGCGCGGATTGCGGGGCGGCCGGGGGTGCGGGGCGGTGCGGGTGGACCGGGTAGCCCGGCGGCGGGCCGTGTGTCGCGAAGGCGGGGATCGCCGGGCGGGGCGGGCTGGCCGGGTGGGACCGGCGGTAGCGGCGGTAGGCCAGGACGATGGCCCAGGCCGGGAGGCCGATGGCGATGAGCCAGGGCAGCAGCCAGCCGATGATCGTCACCAGGACACCCAGCGAGGTCAGTAGGCCCTTCCAGCCGTTCTCCAGGCCTGCCAGGAAGCCGGGCGGGCCGTCCTCCTTCGGCTGATTGGCGACCGCCTCCGGGTCGAGCAGGATCACGGTGATCGTCGACAGGGACGTCAGGTCGGCCAGGCGGCGCTTCTTCGCCTCCAGCGACGCCAGGTCCGCCTCGCGCGTCGCCACCTCGCGCTCCAGCATCACCAGGTCGTTCAGGGACTTCGCCTGGGCGAGCAGCTTGCGGCCGCTCTCCACCCGGGCCTTCTGGGTGGCGATCCGGGCGTCCAGGTCGATGACCGCCTCGGTGACGTCCTCGGTGTTGATGCCGCGCTGCTCCTCGTCGCCCAGCTCCGCGAGCTGGGTGACCACGGTGGAGAACTTGTCCGTCGGCACGCGCAGCTCGAGTGAGGCGTCCGACGAGCCGGAGCCGCTGTTGCGCTTGTCGCCGCTGACGAAGCCGCCCGCGGCGGTCGCGATGCCGGAGGCGCGAGCCGCGGAGATGTTCACGTCGTCGACGCGTACGGTGATCGAGCCGGTGTAGATGATCGACCGCTGGTCGACGGCCAGGTTGGGCGCCTGCGCCGTCTGGTCCTTGCCCTGCGAGTCGGCGTCCTCCCGAGGCGCCTCGGGCGCGCCGGCCGCGGGAGCCTCGGCCGCGCCCTTGTCGGACCCGCCGCCCGAGGTGGACTGCGTATCGTCCGAGCCGCCGCTGCCGCCGCAACCCGCCAGTGCCAGTGTCAAGGCCAGCCCGACGGCACCGACTGCCGCCGCTATCTTTCGTCCTGCACGCATGGATCCTCCGTTGACCGTTGAGATCTGCACCCTGGGACGCGCGACGCGGATGCGCCGGTTCCGGCAGACTGCGAGGTGAGCGGTCACGATTCGGCACCGGAGGGGTCCCGTGCGCGTCACGAAGTTCACGCATTCCTGCCTGCGCGTCGAGGGCGGCGACGCCGTCCTCGTCGTCGACCCGGGCGCGTTCAGCGAAAGGTCGGCCCTTGACGGGGCCGACGCCGTGCTGATCACGCACGAGCACTTCGACCATCTCGACACCGATGCTCTGGCGGCCGCGCTCGTCAAGCACCCCGGCCTGCGGGTGTACGCGCACCCCCAGGTGCTGCCCAAGCTGGAGGCGCTCGCGGTCACGGCCGTCGAGGCCGGAACGGAGTTCACGGCGGCGGGCTTCAGCGTCCGCGCGTACGGGGGTCAGCACGCGGTCATCCACGCGGACATCCCGCGGATCGCCAACCTGGGCTACCTGATCTCCGACGGCGCCGGCTCGGTGTACACGCCCGGCGACTCGTTCACGGTGCCCGACGAGCACGTCGACACGCTCTTCGTGCCGCTGAACGCGCCCTGGATGAAGCTGAGCGAGGCGATCGACTTCGTCCGCGCGGTCAAGCCGGACCGGGCCTTCGCGCTGCACGATTACCTGCTCACCGACACCGGCGCGCAGGTATCCGACGGGCACCTGGAGCGGCTGGGCGGCACCAGGTACGCGCACGTCGCGCCCGGCACTACCCTCGACTGACGTGCCGGCCAGCACCGAGGAGCTGATCCGGGCGCTCTACGAGGCGCCGCCGGACGGGTTCGTCGCGGGCCGGGCCGCCGCGGTGGCGCAGGCCCGGGAGGCCGGCGACAAGGAGACGGCGAAGCGGCTGGCCGCGCTGCGCAAGCCGACCGTTGCGGCCTGGCTGGTCAACCTGCTCGCCCTGCGCCGGCCGGAGCTGATCGACGAGCTGGTCGAGCTCGCCACCGCGCTGCGCGCGGCACAGCGCGGCCTGCACGGCGAGCAGCTGCGCGAGCTGTCCACCCAGCGCCGCCAGGTGGTGTCCGCGCTGGTCAACGCCGCGCAGCGGCTGGCCGTCGAGGAGGAGCCCGGGCTGCGCACGGTGAAGCTGCCGATGGCCGAGGTGGAGGCGACGCTGACGGCGGCGCTGGCCGAGCCGGAGGTCGCCGAACAGGTCCGCGGCGGGCGGCTGGTGCGGGCGGCGACCTACGCCGGCTTCGGCGAGGTGCCCCGGCCCCGGCTGCGCCTGGTCACGGCGGAGGATCCGCCCGAGCCGGCGGCCGGGGAGCCCGAGTCCGCCCCGGTGCCGTCACTTTCGGACGAGCGGAAGCGGCGGGCCGACGGCAAGGCCCGGCAGCAGCGGGCCGAGCGCCGGCGCGAGCTCGAGCGGGAGCTGACCGCGGCGCGGGCGGCGGACACCCGGGCGCGTACCCGCCTCGAACGGGCCGAGGCGGCCGAGCGTGACGCAGCACACGCGGTTGACGAGATCGAGGAGCAGCTCGCCGAGCTCGAACGGCAGCGGATCGTCGCGCAGGCCGAGCTGTCCCGGCGCAAGCTGGCCCGACGCTCGTCGGAGCGCGACGCGTCGGCGGCCCGGCGTCAGGTCGGCGACGTCGAGGCGGCGATCGAGGATCTCGACGCCGATGAACCGGATCATTAGCCGGTTTCCTGAACCGGTCAGGGAGAGCAGAATCGGGCGCGTGACCCCCGAACAGGCATCCGCCAACGCCAAGCCGGGACTCGCCAAACTCGTCGGTGCGTTCGCTGAGTCGCCGCAGACGCTGCGCCGCGCGCGGCTGATGGGTTTGTCCGGGTGGGCCTACCACGTGTCGGCGCGCGCGGGTGCGCTGGGCGACGTGCGCCCGGAGACGGTCGCCGCGGCGATCGGTTTCATCGCGCCCGACGCCGTGACCGACGGCTGGGAGGCGGCGGCCAAGACCACCCCGCCGGTCGAGGTGGCCGCCTGGCACCTGCACGAGCTGTGCCGGTGGGGCGTCGCCGAGCTGGGCGGCTTCCCCCGGCTGAACCGGCTGCTGGAGCTCTCGAAGCGGGTCGTGTCCGCAGTGGACGCCGCCGGGCTGCCGCTCTTCGCCGCGTGGCGCGCGATGCCGGTGCCCGAGACGGCGCCCGGCGCGCAGGCGGCGGTGATGCTGCACCTGCTGCACGAGCACCGGCTCGGCGTGCACGTGGTCGCGGTCCGGGCCAGCGGGCTCACCCCGTTGCAGGCGATCATCGCGGGCCCGGACGGCGAGACGGACGCGGTGGCGTTCGGCTGGCAGCCGCCCTACCCGTCGCCGGGGCCGATAGTGCGCCGCCTGATGTGGGCGGAGTCGGTCGCGGACTCGCTGGCCGGCCAGGCGTACGCGCAGCTCGACCGGGCCGAGCGGATCGAGCTCTGCGGGCTGCTGGAGTCGCTGTCGCACCGGCTCGGGTGACGAACTCCGCCGCGGGCGGGCTGAGCCCCCGATTTCGGTTGGCCGTCGCGCCGTTATGTGCTCAGATTTCCGGGTGACCGGACTGCCTGCGGGCTGGCGCACCCGCCGCCCCACGCCGGCGGACGTGCCCGAGATCCTGCGGCTCGCGCACGCGAGCGACATCGCGGCCGTCGGCGAGCCCGACTTCACGGCCGAGGAGGTGCGGGAGGCGCTCACCGCGCCGCACACCGACCCGTCCCGGGACTGCTGGGTGGCGCTGGACGCCGCCGGAGAGATCGTGGGCTGGGCCTACCCCGGCAACGCCACGGGCGACGACCGCGAGTTCATCGAGGTGTACGCGTGGCCGGGGCGCGGCGAGCCGGCCCTGCGGTGGCTGCTGGGCCTGCTGCTGGAGCGGGTGGTGGAGCGCGGCCGGGAGTTCGGACACGACGTGTACACGGTCCGGGCGGGTGCGATACCCACCGAGACGGAGTGGATCGCGGCGCTGACCGAGGCCGGGTTCGGCTTCCTCAAGCAGCACGCACGCATGATCATGTCGCTGACGGGCGCGCCGGTCACGGCGCCGGAGCCGGCGCCGGGCGTCACGGTCCGGCCGCTGCGCCACGACGACGAGGCCGAGCTGCGCCGGTTCCACGCCACCATCGAGGAGGCGTTCCGCGACAGCGACCACCGGGAGACGGACTACGAGACCTGGCGGAGCCGGTGCGCGGCCGAGTCGAGCATCGCCTGGGACGAGTGGTTCGTCGGCGAGGCCGACGGCGAGTGGGCCGGCGTGCTCCAGTCGTCCGACTCCGGCGCCGAGGAGAACGCGGGCTGGGTGCGGTCGCTGGCGGTGCTGCGGCCGTACCGTCGGCGGGGTGTCGGTGAGGCGCTCCTGCGCCGGGCCTTCGCGGCCTATGCGGCCAAGGGCCGCGCGACGGCCGGCCTCGGCGTCGACCTGGCGAATCCGACGCGGGCCGCGCGGCTCTACCGCGCGGTAGGTATGCGCCCGATGTACCAGGCGAACATCTACCAGCGGACCGTTCAGACCTCGGGCGACGACGTCCGGGTCGGGCGGCCCCGCAGCTCGGCGACGTAGTCGTCCGGCGCGCCGGCCTTCTCGGCCGCGTTCGCGATCTCGGACAGGTACCAGGCGGTCGGCATGCCGCCCTCGTAGCCGTCGAAGACGTAGACCCAGGCGCTGAACTCGCCCTCGAGCGTGGAGACACGCACGGTGAGCTTCTGGTAGGCGCCGGCGGTCACGCCCTCGACCTCGTCGAGCTGCGCGGCGTCCCACGGGTGCACGTCGTAGAGCGAGACGAAGACCCGGTCGCCGGGCGACTCCACGATCGTGGTGACCGCGCCCTCCCAGCCCATGTCGCCCTCGCCGGCGAAGGTCAGGCGCCAGCCCTCCACCCACCCGACCCCGACCATGGGCGAGTGCGGGCAGTAGGCCCGCATACGGGCCGGATCGAGGTTTGAGCCGTACGCGGCGTAGTGACCCACGGCGATGACGATAGCCCGGACGGGCGGTAGTGGAGAATACGAGGCGTGCGTGTCGGCACATCAGAGGTACGAAAGCGACAAAACTTAGCAATGGAGGTCGGAGTATCGTGAGCCGGATCGTGATCATCGGCGGTGGGCCGGGCGGGTACGAGGCGGCGCTGGTCGCCGCACAACTCGACGCGGACGTCACCCTCGTCGAGGCCGACGGGGCCGGCGGCGCGTGCGTGCTCTCCGACTGCGTCCCCTCGAAGACCTTCATCGCCAGCTCGGAGGTGGTGACCGGCTACCGCCACAACGAGCGGTTCGGTATCCGCTCGGCGGGCCTGTCCGGCGTGACGGTCGACGCGAAGGCCGTCAACGACCGGGTCAAGCAGCTCGCGCTGGCGCAGTCCGGCGACATCCAGGCCAAGCTGATCAAGGCGGGCGTGGACGTCGTCACGGGCCGTGCGCGGCTCGGGGAGGACACTCTCGGTCACACCCACCAGGTCCTGATCACTCCCGTGGGTCGCGCGGGGTACGCCGTGGACGCGGCGACCGTGCTGATCGCGACCGGTGCGACCCCGCGGGTCCTGCCGACGGCGGTGCCCGACGGTGTGCGCATCCTCGACTGGCGGCAGGTCTACGACCTGGACGAGCTGCCCTCGCACCTGGTGGTGATCGGTTCGGGCGTCACCGGCGCCGAGTTCGCCAGCGCCTACCTGGCCATGGGGATCAAGGTCACGCTGGTGTCGAGCCGCGAGCGGGTCATGCCGCACGAGGACGCCGACGCCGCGATGGCCATCGAACGGGTCTTCCGCGAGCGCGGCATGACGATCCTCAACCAGTCCCGGGCCGACTCGGTGGTCAACACGGGCGACGGGGTGCTGGTGACGCTCTCCGACGGCCGCACGGTCGAGGGCTCGCACGCCCTGATGGCCGTCGGCGCGGTGCCCAACACGGCCGACCTGGGCCTGCGCGAGTACGGCGTCGACGTGGCGAGCGGCGGCTACGTGACCGTCGACCGGGTGTCGCGCACCAACGTGCCGGGCATCTACGCGGCCGGCGACTGCACCGGCGTGCTGCCGCTGGCCAGCGTCGCCGCCATGCAGGGCCGGATCGCTATCTGGCACGCGATGGGCGAGGCCGTGGCGCCGCTGCGGCTGCGCACGGTCTCCGCGAACGTCTTCACCGACCCGGAGCTGGCCACCGTCGGCGTCTCACAGAACGACGTCGACGCCGGCAAGGTGCCCGCCCGCCAGGTGATGCTGCCGCTGACCGGCAACGCCCGGGCGAAGATGGCCGGCCTGCACGACGGTTTCGTCAAGCTCTTCTGCCGCCCGGCCACGGGCCAGATCGTCGGCGGCGTGGTCGTCGCGCCGAAGGCGAGCGAGCTGATCCTGCCGATAACGATGGCGATCGAGAACAACCTCACCGTGGACCAGCTGGCCCACACGATCACCATCTACCCGTCGCTCTCCGGTTCCATCGCCGAGGCGGCCCGGCAGCTGATGCTGCACGACATTCAGTAGCGGCCCGGTGGTCCCGGATCCGCGCCGCGGATCCGGGGCCTCAGCTGCGGGCGCCGGCCGGGTGGTCGTCGGTCGCCTCGCCGCCGGACTCGTCGGCGAGGCGCAGGGCCTCGGCCTCCTTACGCCCGCCGAACAGCGCCAGGATCCAGCCCGCGGTGCCGAAGATGACCGCCGCCGTGGCGGCGATGGAGAACAGGCGCCAGGCCGACTGGGTCACCGCGGTGCCGCCGACGTGCCCGACCAGGCCGCCGTACGTGGCCCAGCCCAGCGCCGCGGCACCGTCGTAGATCACCCAGAGCTTGATCGGGTAGCCGCTGCGCCCGGCGTTGTAGCCGGCCGCCATCCGCCCGCCGGGAACGAAGCGGCAGAGCAGGATCACCAGCGGGCCGGGCCGGCGCAGGCCGCGGGTGAACCGCACGGCCGCGCGCTTGGTCTTCGAGTCCGGCTTCTCGACCTGCTCGTTCCTGGGCGCGAAGCGCTGCCGCAGGGCGGTCAGGCGCCCGCTGAACCAGTGGCCGCCCGTCTGGCCCGCCGTGCGGCCCAGCACGAAGGCGATGGAGTCGCCGGTGAACATGCCCAGCGCGCCGACCGCGATGACCAGCGGCAGGCTCAGGTTGCCGTAGACGGTGAGCGCGCCGGACGTGATCATGATGGCCTGGATCGGCACGACCGGGATCATCGCGTCGATCGCCAGGAACCCGAAAAGAGCAAGGTAGGCCCACGCCGGTGTCGCCACTACGGTCAACAAATCGGTCATCGGTCGGCCACCTCGCGGCTGTCACGCACACGGCATTGTCCCTGTGCGCCCCTGAGAATGAGCTGAGTCCAGGATGCGCTCTGATCAGGCCCAGGTAACGGTGATGCCCGACACGGTACGTGTTGAACGATCCCGCCGTTGGCCTTTATGCGGGCAACGGCGATCCCCGACGGTGTAGACCCGGATCGGGCGCTTCTGATGGGGGCCGCGCACGCGTACCGTGGGGGCCAGTCCCCGATACGCCGGGTCCCCCGTTCCCGGTGTCTCGGGCGAGCGGCGCCCGCCCGGCCTCGTGCCGGGTGTGTAGCGCCCGGGCCGTCGGTAGGTCCCGTACCGGCGGCCCGCCTCATGCCGGCGCCTGATCGCGCTGCTGCACCGATCGCGCTGTTGTACCGATCGCTCTGTTGCGCCGTGAAAAGGCCGTGACCGGTGTTACCCGCGCGCAACGAGTCGCCCGTAGTGTCAGGCCATGGCGGATCTTTTCGAGGAGTACCGCCTCGGCCCCGGCTGGGACGAGATGTTCGGCGAGCTCGGCATGCCTCGGGAGACCTACGAGGCCCTGCACGCGACGCTGCAACCGCTGTCGAGCGCTGAGCTGGGCGTTCGGGCCGAGGTGCTGGCACGGGCGTTCCTGGACCAGGGCATCACGTTCGCGCTCAAGGGCGTCGAGCGGCCCTTCCCGCTGGACATCGTGCCGCGGATCATCGCCGCCGCCGAGTGGCGCAAGGTCGAGCTGGGCGTCGCGCAGCGGATCCGCGCCCTGGAGGCCTTCCTCGCCGACGTGTACGGCGCCGGCCAGGTCCTCGCGGACGGCGTCGTGCCCCGGCGCATCATCGCCACCAGCGCACACTTCCTGCGTGCCGCGGCGGGCATCAACCCGCCGAACGGCGTCCGGATCCACGTCGCCGGCGTCGACCTGATCCGGGACGAGCAGGGCAGGTTCCGGGTGCTCGAGGACAACGTGCGGATACCGTCCGGCGTCAGCTACGTCATGGAGAACCGCCGGGCGATGGCCCAGGTGCTGCCGGAGGTCTTCGCCGCCACCAAGATCCGTCCAGTCGAGGCCTATCCGGCGATGCTGCTGCGCGCGCTGCGGGCCGCCGCGCCGGTCGGCATCGGCAATCCGACCGTCGTGGTGCTCAGCCCCGGCGTATACAACTCGGCGTACTTCGAGCATGCGCTGATCGCCCGCGAGATGGGCGTCGAGCTGGTCGAGGGCCGCGACCTGGTCTGCGTCGGCAACCAGGTGGCGATGCGCACGACCGCGGGCGAGCAGCGGGTCGACGTCATCTACCGGCGCATCGACGACGATTTCCTTGACCCGGTGCACTTCCGGGCCGACTCGGTGATCGGCGTGGCCGGGCTGCTCAACGCGGCCCGCGCGGGCCGGGTCACCATCGCCAACGCGGTCGGCAACGGCGTCGCCGACGACAAGCTCCTCTACACGTACGTGCCGGATCTCATCCGGTACTACCTCGACGAGGAGCCGCTGCTGCCCAACGTGGACACCTACCGGCTGGACGAGCCCGGCGTGCTGGACCACGTGCTGCCGCGCGTGGGCGAGCTGGTGCTCAAGCCGGTCGACGGCGCCGGCGGCGCGGGCATCGTGATCGGCTCGCAGGCCACCGAGGCGGAGCTCGCCGCGGTGACCGCGAAGATCGTGGCCGATCCGCGTGGCTGGATCGCCCAGCGCGAGGTGAAGCTCTCCATGGTGCCGACGCTGATCGGCAACCGGTTGCGCGGGCGCCACGTCGACCTGCGGCCGTTCGCGGTCAACGACGGCGACCGGATCTGGGTGCTGCCCGGCGGCCTGACCCGGGTCGCGCTGCCGGAGGGTGCCCTGGTCGTGAACTCCAGCCAGGGCGGCGGCTCCAAGGACACCTGGGTGCTCGCCGACGCCGACGACCCGTCGCCGTTCCAGGTGCCGCACCCGCCCGCCGAACCGGCACGGCCGCCCGCGGCCGGCAGCCCGGACCCGGGCCCCGGCGCCGGCATTGGCGAGTCGCAGCAACAGCAACAACAGCAGCAACAGCAGGGAGGGCCGCGGTGCTGAGCCGGATCGCCGAGTCGCTCTACTGGATCGGCCGGTACGTCGAGCGGGCCGAGGACACCGCCCGCATCCTCGACGTGCACCTCCAGCGCATCCTGGCCGACCCGTGGACGAGCGAGGATCAGGCCTGCCGCTCGCTGCTCGCGGTCATGGGCATGCCGATCGAGGACCAGCCGTTCACCTCCGCCCGGGTGGTCGGCCTGCTCGGCCTCGACGAGCGCAGCCCGAGCTCGGTGGTCGGCGCGCTGGCGGCGGCGCGGGAGAACGCCCGCGGCGCCCGCGAGACGGTCTCCTCGGAGATGTGGGAGTGCCTCAACTCGACCTGGCACGGCCTGCCCAACGCCCGGCGCCGGGTGGAGCAGCAGGGTGTGCACTCGTTCTTTCGCTGGGTGCGCGAGCGGTGTGCGGTGATGGCGGGGCTGACCGACGCCACCATGAGCCGCGACGAGGGCTGGCTGTTCCTGGTGCTGGGCCGCAACGTCGAGCGGGTGGACATGACGGCCCGGCTGCTGCGTACGCACGAACGGGCCGGCGGGAGCATTCCGTCCTGGCTGACGCTGCTGCGTTCCAGCGGGGCGTGGGAGACGTTCCTGCGCACGTACCGTGGCTCCCTGGATGATCGCCACGCGGCGGAGTTCCTGCTGCTGGACCGGCTCTTTCCCCGCTCGGTCTTCGCGGCACTCTCGACGGCCGAGTCCTGCCTGACCGACCTGGAGCCGGACCCGGGCCGCGCGGGCGTGGCGACGGACGCGCAGCGGATCGTCGGCCGGGCCCGCACCAACCTGGAGTTCCGCGGCGCGGACGAGCTGATCGACGACCTGTCACCGGTGCTGGCCAGCCTGGAGAAGACCTGCTCCCAGGTGAACGAGGCGGTGTCCCGCCGCTATTTCCGCCAGACTACGGCGGTCAATTGGGTGCGAGGAGCGGCATGAGCGAGCTTGCGAGCGAATCATCGGCTCAGGTTGAAACTCATGTCGTCGCCGAAGCGCCAGCGGAGGGGACGGCATGAGCGGGCCGTTGGTGGATAGCTGGCGGCTGAAGATTCAGCACAAGAGTGGGTTCGACTATGCCGGGCCGGTGTCGTCGTCCTACAACGAGGCGCGGATGTGGCCGCGTAACGAGAGTCACCAGGCGGTGCTGGATGCGCGCGTGGAGGTGTGGCCGCCGGCGCGCACCTATCGCTACGAGGACTACTGGGGCACGGTCGTCACGGCGTTCGACGTGCACGCGAAGCACGAGGCGCTGACCGTGACGGCGACGTCCACGGTGGAGACCCTGCCGCCGGGCGACCTGATCGAGCAGGGCGAGGGCGCCGCCTGGGACGAGCTCGAGATGCCGGAGAACGTGGACCGCTGGTACGAACTGCTGGTCGCGTCGAAGCGGACGGTCCTGGACGCCGAGCTCGCCGGGATCGCGGCGGATATCCGGGGCGCGCACGGCACGCCGCACGCCGCGGCGCTGGCCGTCTGCGAGTTCGTCCGTGGCGAGGTCGCCTACCAGCCGGGCGCGACCGGCGTGCAGAGCGACGCGTTGCACGCGTGGGCGCAGCGCAAGGGCGTCTGCCAGGACATCAGCCACCTGACGGTCGGTCTGCTGCGGGAGATGGGTCTGCCGGCCCGGTACGTGTCGGGCTACCTGCACCCGTCGCCGGCGGCGGCGATCGGCGACAGCGTGGTGGGCCAGAGCCACGCCTGGGTCGAGTGGTGGGTCGGCCGCTGGACGGCCTTCGACCCGACGAACGGCGTGCCGGTCGGCGAGCGGCACGTCGTGGTCGGCCGGGGCCGCGAGTACGGCGACGTGCCGCCGCTCAAGGGCGTCTACGCGGGCCCGCAGAGTACGGGCCAGGGCGTCGAGGTGACGATCACCCGGCTGCGCTGAGTGCGATCGTCAGCGCCGCACCGATGTAGAGGAGCTGCACCGCGGTGCGCAGGGGCAGCGGGGTGGCCGGCTTCCCGCCGAGCGTGACCCGGTGCCGGGCCGCGTGGACGTTGGCCGGGAACATGACCACCATCAGCAGCGCGAGGCACGCCGCCGCGAGCCGGTAGGTGGTCGGCAGCAGCAGGCCGGCCGCGCCGGCGAGCTCCAGCACGCCCGTCGCCGTGACCAGCAGGTCCGGGCGGGGCAGCCGGGGCGGAACCATGGCGATCAGGTCCGCGCGGCGGCCGAGCCCGAAGTGCGCGAGCCCGGTCAGCACGAACATCAGGGCGAGCCCGGTGCGTAGGGCGGGCAGCCATCCGTCCAGGGCGTCGACGCCGAGCAGTCCGAGCAGGCGGGCGAGGCCGGTGCCGCCGACGAGGGTGATCAGGGGTGCCATCTGGGGTCCTCCAAACTTGTCACTGACAAGATGCGCCTCGGATCGCTATCTTGTCAATGGAAAGATATGCTGGCCACATGGCGAAGGAGCGGTACCACCACGGCGACCTGCGCCGGGCCCTGCTCGACGCGGCGGCTGAGGCGATCGCCGAGAGCGGGCCGGCGGCGCTGAGCCTGCGCGACCTGGCCCGCCGGGCCGGCGTCTCGCACGCGGCGCCGACCCACCACTTCGGAGACAAGCCCGGCCTGCTCACGGCGCTGGCGGCGGAGGGCTTCACTCAGCTCGCGGCGGCGCTGGCCGAGACCCGCGCGACGACCGGAAGCTTCCTGGAACTGGGCGTCACCTACGTCCGGTACGCGACGACGCACCGGGCGCACTTCGAGGTGATGTGGCGGCCGGACCTCTACCACGCCGACGACGCCGCCCTGGCCGCCGCGCGGGAACGGGCCGGCGACGCGCTCTACGCCGGGGTCGCGGACCTGCCGGACGGCCGGGCCGGCGCCGACGGGCCGGGGGTGCGGGAGGCCGGGCTGGCCGCGTGGTCGCTTGCGCACGGCTTCGCGACGCTGTGGCTCAGCGGCTCGCTACCGCAAACCTCTGAGACGCCGGACGAGGCGGCCCGCGCCGTCCTGCGCCGGCTGAACCACGGTGCCTAGGCTCAGGAGATCTCGCAGATCACGGCGCCGGCGGTGACCGTGGCGCCGGCCTCAACCGACAGGCCCGAGACCGTGCCGGATCGGTGCGCCTGGAGCGGCTGCTCCATCTTCATCGCCTCGACGACCACGATCACGTCGCCCTCGGCGACCAGGTCGCCGTCCTGAACCGCGACCTTGACGATCGTGCCCTGCATGGGAGCCGCCAGCGCGGCCGCACTGGCGCCCGCCGCCTGCTTTACGGACCCCGAACGGCGGGGCTGAGGGCGGGCTGGGCCGACTGTGCGCGTACCGGAAATGAGGTTTGCCGGTAGGCGCACCTCCAGGCGCTTGCCGGCGACCTCGACCACGACGGTCTCGCGGTCCGGCGCCTCTGCGGCGGCCGCCGCGGCCGGCGCGAAGGGTTCGACGCCGCCCTGCCATTCGGTCTCGATCCAGCGGGTGTGGACGGTGAAGTCGATGAACGCCGGGTCGCGCACGACGAGGCGGTGGAACGGCAGGACCGTCGCCATGCCCTCGATGACCGTCTCGTCCAGGACGCGGCGGGCGCGTTCGAGAGCCTCGGTGCGGTCGGCGCCGGTCACGATGATCTTTGCGAGCAGCGAGTCGAAGTTGCCGCCGATGACGCTGCCCGTCTCGACGCCGGTGTCCACCCGCACGCCCGGCCCGCTCGGCCAGGTCAGGTCAGTGACCTGGCCTGGGGCCGGCAGGAAGCCGCGGCCCGCGTCCTCGCCGTTGATCCGGAACTCGATCGAGTGGCCGCGCGGCGCCGGGTCCTCGGTCAGCGCGAGCACGCCGCCGTCGGCGATGCGGAACTGCTCGCGGACCAGGTCGACGCCCGCGGTCTCCTCGCTGACCGGGTGCTCGACCTGTAGCCGCGTGTTGACCTCGAGGAACGAGATGGTGCCGTCCTGGCCGACCAGGTATTCGACCGTGCCGGCGCCGTGGTAGCCCGCCTCGCGGCAGATGGCCTTGGCGCTCGAGTGGATGCGGGTGCGCTGGTCCTCGCTGAGGAACGGCGCCGGCGCCTCCTCGACGAGCTTCTGGTGGCGGCGTTGCAGGGAGCAGTCGCGGGTGCCGACGACGATCACGTTGCCGTGCGTGTCCGCCAGGACCTGGGCCTCCACGTGCCGGGGCCGGTCCAGGTAGCGCTCGACGAAGCACTCGCCGCGGCCGAAGGCCGCGACCGCCTCGCGCGTCGCGGACTCGAAGAGCGAGGGGATCTCGCCCAGCGTCCGGGCGACCTTGAGGCCGCGGCCGCCGCCGCCGAACGCCGCCTTGATCGCGACGGGCAGGCCGTGCTCGACCGCGAACGCGACGATCTCCTCGGCGTTCCGGACCGGCTCGGCCGTGCCCGGCACCAGCGGGGCGCCCGCGCGCTGTGCGATGTGCCGGGCGGTGACCTTGTCACCCAGGTCGCGGATCGCGGCCGGCGTCGGGCCGATCCAGGTCAGGCCCGCATCCAGTACGGCCTGAGCGAAGTCGGCGTTCTCCGACAGGAAGCCGTAGCCGGGGTGCACGGCGTCGGCGCCGCTGCGGGCGGCGACGTCCAGGAGCTTGTCGAAGCGCAGGTAGGTCTCCGCCGCGGTCTCACCGTCCAGGGCGAACGCCTCGTCGGCGAGCCGGGCGGGCATGCCGTCGCGATCGGCGTCCGCGTAGACGGCCACGCTGGCCAGGCCCGCGTCCTTGCAGGCTCGGATGACTCGGACGGCGATCTCGCCGCGATTGGCGATCAATACCTTGCGCACGGGGTGAGCCTATCGTCAGGTACCGGCAAAATTCTCAGTCAAGTTTGCCTATTAGGCTGTGAGATATGTCGGCGACCCGCATGATGATCCTCGGCCTGGTCCAGTGGATGCAGCCCGTGCACGGCTACGACGTGCGCCGCGAGCTGCTCAGCTGGAGTGCCGACAAATGGGCCAACATCCAGCCCGGCTCGATCTACCACGCCCTGCGCAAACTCGCCGACGAGGAGTTGCTGCGCGAGGTGGCCACCGAGCAGGTCGGCTCGCGCCCGGCCCGGACCACGTACGAGATCACCGAGAAGGGCGCCGAGGAGTTCACCGCGCTGCTGCGCGGCAACTGGTGGTCGATCGCGACGCCGCCGGATCCGTTCATGGCCGCGTTCTCGTTCCTGCCGGCCATGCCGCGCGCGGAGGCCGCCGCGGCGCTGCGGAACCGGGCGGCGCAGCTGGGCGCCGGGAACGAGCAGCTCCGGGCCGCGATCGGCGCCGACTGGGCGCGCTCCAAGCCGACCTTCGTGACGTGGATGTGGGAGCTCTCCATGGAGCGCTCGGAGGCGGAGATCCGCTGGTGCGGGCGGATCGCGGGGCTCATCGAGTCGGGCGAGTCGTATCTGCCTGTCGGGGTGAAGGACCCGGCGCCATCGGGATGGCAAGACCTCTGATTAATCAAGTTTGACTAGTCGCATCGACAAGTCCTACGCTGCCTCACGACCGGTGGCGGGCATCCGTCCGCCCGGGACTGGGGAGCACCATGATCGAAACACGGGGACTGAGGAAGTCCTTCACCTCCCGTCAGGGTCGGGAGAAGAAGATCGTCGAGGCCGTCCGCGGCGTCGACCTGTCGGTGGACGAGGGCGAGATCTTCGGCTTCCTCGGGCCGAACGGCGCCGGCAAGACCACGACGCTGCGCATGCTCGCCACGCTCGTCGAGCCGGACGGCGGCGACGCCGTCATCGCCGGCGCCGACCTGCGCAAGAACCCCGGCGAGGTCCGCCGCCGGATCGGCTACGTCGCGCAGGGCGGCAGCACCTGGGACGACTCGACCGCCCGCGAGGAACTGGTGTTGCAGGCCCGCCTCTACGGCGTCTCGAAGTCCGACGCGCTGGCCCGCGCCGCGCGCGTGCTGGATGGCTTCCAGCTCAGCGAGTACGCCGACCGCAGGTGCAAGACGTACTCCGGCGGCCAGCGCCGCCGGGTCGACATCGCGCTCGGCATCATCCACGAGCCGAAGGTGGTCTTCCTCGACGAACCGACCACCGGCCTCGACCCGCAGAGCCGGGCGCACATGTGGGACGAGGTCCGCCGGCTGCGCGACGAGGGCATGACCGTCTTCATCACCACGCACTACCTGGACGAGGCGGACGCGCTCTGCGACCGCATCTCCATCATGGACAACGGCGAGATCGTCGCCTCCGGCACGCCGGCGGAGCTCAAGCGCGAGATCTCCGGCGACATCGTGACCGTCGGAGTGCCGTCACCGACGCGGGCCGCCGAGGCCCTCGGCTCGGCCGACTTCGTCAGCAAGCTGGAGACACAGGACGACAGCGTGCGGCTTTACGTCGACGAGGGCGCGACTGCCATCCCGCTGATCCTTCGGGCGCTGGACGCCGCGTCCGTGCCGCTGGAGTCGATCGAGCTGCACCGGCCCAGCCTCGACGACGTGTTCCTGACCAAGACCGGCCGATCCCTGCGGGAGAGCTGAGCCATGAAGCTGCTGCGTGACACCTCACTGATCTTCCAGCGGCAGATGCAGCTCCTGCTGCGCAACCCGGTCTGGATCCTGGTCGGCGTCTTTCAGCCGGTGATGTACCTGCTGCTGTTCGCCCCGCTGCTCAAGCCGGCGCTGGGCGTGCGCTCCAACGCCGAGGCGTACGAGATCTTCGTGCCCGGCCTGCTGGTCCTGCTGGCCATCTTCGGCGGGCTGTTCCAGGGCTTCGGCCTGATCGCCGAGCTACGGGCGGGCGTGATCGAGCGCTCCCGGGTCACCCCGGTCAGCCGGTTCGCGCTGCTGCTCGGCCGGTCGCTGCGCGACACCGTCTCGCTGCTGGCGCAGGCGGTCATCATCACGCTGCTCGCGCTCCTCTTCGACCTGCGCGTGTTCATCGGCTACCTGCTGCTGGCGTTCCTGATGCTGGCCCTGATCTCGCTGATGACCTCGGCGCTCTCCTACGGGGTCGCGCTCGCGGTCAAGAGCGAGGACGTGCTCGCGCCGATGATGAACACGGTCGCCCAGCCCGTCCTGCTGCTCTCCGGGATCCTGCTGCCGCTGACCTTCGCACCCGGCTGGCTGCAAGGCATCGCGGACTGGAACCCGTTCTCCTGGGCGGTCAGCGGCGTGCGGGCGCTGTTCATCGGCGACCTGGCCGCGCCGGAGGTGTGGCAGGGCCTGGCCATCATGGCCGTGCTCGCGGGGCTCGCGCTGACCTGGGCGGCAAGGCTGTTCGCCCGCAGCGTGCGCTGACGGACTACCGGCGCCGGGCCATCGTCAGCCCGTCCGCGATGGGCAGGATGACCAGCTCGACGCGGTCGTCGTCGCGGGCCAGATCATTGAAGGCGGCGATGGCCCGGCCGTTCTCATCCCGCGGATCAACGACCTCCCCGGACCACAGGACGTTGTCGATCAGCAGGACCCCGCCGGGCCGCACCCTCGGAACGAGCTCGTTCCAGTACGCCGGGTAGCCGCCCTTGTCGGCGTCGACGAAGACCAGATCGAGGTGCGGCTCGGCGGGCAGCTCCCGCAGGCGTTCGGCCGCCGGCCCGATCCGCAGCTCGATCCGGTCGTCGACGCCGGCACGCTTCCAGTACCGGCGGGCGATCCCGGTGAACTCCTCGGAGATGTCGAAGCAGGTCAGGCGCCCGCCGTCGGCGAGCCCGCGGGCGATGGAGAGCGAGGAGAGCCCGGTGAAGGTGCCGACCTCGACCGCATTCCGTACGCCGATGAGGCCCGTCAGCAGGCGCAGGAAGGCGGCCTGCTCCGGCGCGACCTGCATGACGGCGTCCCCGGGCAGGACGGCCCGGGTCTCGGCGATGAGGTCGGCGGTGATCTCATCGGGCGGGGTGCTGTGGCTCAGCAGGTACTGGTGCAGGTCCGCGGTGAGCGAGAGCCCTTTGTAGGTCATGCGTCCTCTTTCCGGCTCGTGCGCCAGAGCTGGGGAATCGTTACGCCGAACGTCATGAGCAGGCGGCGGAGCAGCGGCAGGGACAGGCCGATGACGTTCCCGGCGTCCCCCTCGATCCGCTCGACGAACGCGCCGCCCTTACCGTCGATGGTGAACGCGCCGGCGACGTGCAACGGCTCGCCGGACGCGACGTAGGCCTCGATCTCCCCGTCGGTGAGGTCGGCGAAGTGCACGACGGTGGCTCCGACGTCCTCGGCCTGCTTGCCGGTGGTGAGATCGGTCAGGTGGTGGCCGGTGTGCAGCACGCCGGAGCGGCCGCGCATGGCACACCACCGCTTGACGGCCTCGGCGGGGGTGTGCGGCTTACCGAGGATCTCCCCGTCGAAGGCCAGCACCGAGTCGCAGCCGAGAACGAGCACACCGGGATCGGCGGAAAGGGTCGCGGCGACGGCGCGCGCCTTCATCCGGGCCAGGGAGAGACAGAGTTCGGCGGCGTCGGCGGCCTCAACAGTGGACTCGTCCACGCCGCTGACGAGGACCTCCACGTCGATGCCGGCGGCGCTGAGGAGGGCCCGGCGCGCGGGGCTCGCTGAGGCGAGCACCAGGCGCGGGGAAAAATCGGTCTGCACGAAGAACAACGCTACAAGTCCGGCTATTCGCGCCGGGTCAGGGGGAGGCGCCCGGCCGGCGGCGCGCGAGCAGGAATGCAATCAACCCGCCGAGGACAACCACGACAGCGACACCGCCGACGATGAACGGGGTCGTGCTGCCGGCGGGCTCGGTCGCCGAGGATGCCGCGGCGCTGGCCGACCGGGTCGGCGTCGGCGCGGTCGACGGGCTCGCGCTCGCGGAGGGAGCGGCGCTGTCACTGAGCGCGGCAACAAGGTCGAGAATGCCATGACCGTAGTCGGCATCAACGCCAGGCTTACCCTTGTCGATAGCGGTGGATTCAAGCCGCGCCACGACCTCTTCCGCGGTCATGTCCGGATACTTGCTGCGCAGAAGTGCCGCCGCGCCGGAAACGATGGCCGCGGCGTCGGAAGTGCCGGTGCCGGAGCGGTAGCCGTCGTTACGTCCGGTGCTTTCGATGTCCTCGCCCGGCGCCATCAGGTCCAGCGCGGCTCCGGAAACCGAGACGGCCGCCTTCTTGCCGGAACGGTCGATCGCACCGACAGCGACGATGCTTTCCAGGAAGGCCGGCGCTGTAATGCCGACATCCTCCGGCTTGTTGCCGGCGGCCGCGATGATGACGACGTCCGCGTCCTGGGCCGCCTTCACGGCTGACAGGGTTGCGGGGTCGATGCCGCCGCCGAGGGACAAGTTGATGACCTTTGCGCCGTGTTCTGTTGCGTAGGTGATTGCCTCACCAATTCTGGCATTTTTTTGCGGCTTCTTATCAAATACCCGAATAGGGAGGATTTTGGCGTCTGGCGCGATGCCCAGGGCGCCGGTCTTCTCGCCGCCGTGAGCTGCGATCAGTCCAGCCATCCCGGTGCCGTGCCCAGTCCGGTCTGTTCGCCCATTGCCGCCGCGTTCGAGGAAGTCGGTGCCGTTCAGAACGGTTCCGGAAAGGTCCGGGTGGTCGGACACGCCCGAGTCGATAACCGCAACGGTCACGCCCTTTCCGGTGCTTGTGCGCTGCGCCTCCGCGACGTCCAGGAACTCGAGGTGCCATTGCTTGTCTCTTACGGCATCGGCGCCAAGGGCCGGCGTGCCACAGAGAGCGGCGCTGGCCCCAGCCAGCGCCGCCGCAACCACTGCCAGGAAGCGTCGGGTCATCTCTGGAAGCCGATGGCGGGTCCGGGGTCGACCGGGCCTGGAGCGCCTGGCGGAAGCACCACCGGTTCGACGCCCTCCTCGGTTGCCCACGGGTTGTCCGGATCCCATCGCTTCGACTCGGGGTCGTCATGTCGGCTGCGGCCCTTGCCGGATTGATTGACCAGCGAGCCGTTCGGAGTCATGCCGCGACCGGCCGGGCCGCCCTGCTGCCCGATGACACCGCCGACCGGGTTGACCCGAGCCGCACTCCCGGCCCGGCCACCGGTGTTTCCCGCGGGCATCTGTCCGATGACTCCGCTGCCGGGAGTCGCGCCGATGACCCCGCCGGATGGCATGGTCATGCGGTTGGCGGGACCAGTGCCCATACCGTTCTTGACCGATATCCCCGGGGGAAGGCCGTTGGGGGGAACCAGTCCGGGTCCGCCGGGCGGCGCGATGAGGCCGGGCATAGGGCCGGGAGTCGCGATCGGCGGCGCAGGGCTGGGCCCCGGACCGGGCGGAAAGCCCGAAGTCGGGGGAGGAGCCACGGCAGTGGGGTTGACGCCGCCCAGAACCAGCCCACCGCCCAAGCTGGAACCAGGGGGAACCGGGCTGGCCGGAGCGGTTGTCGAGTGCGACACCGGGCTGACGGACGGTCCAGAGCCGCCGGCGTTTCCCGCCCCGGGAGGGGGAATCACTGGTGCTACGGCGAATCCAGGTACCGGGTTGGTGCTCGACTCGCCGTCGGGTGGATCATCCCGCGAGATACTTACCGGGTCGTAATGCCTGGGTTTCTGGAGGGCCGCGTTTCCGCTGATCAAGGTGCTGCTGAGGTCGTACATGATGGCGCGGGCCTGGTTGTTCAGTTGCTCCTGCCGCGCTGATGACACCGGCGGGGGACCGGGCGCCGGTGTCGGCCTTGGCTCCGTCACCGCGGCTGCCTCGTCCTGCTTTGCCTGCCAGTCGACGACCAGCTGCCGGTTCGCCTCGTATTCGTCGAGGATGGGCTTCAGTTTCGTCCGGGCCAGGCTCAGGGTGAGCGTCACCGTCGCGAAGGTCGTGTAATTCGCGGACGCGGCGTCGTGGGTTGCCTGGAGGTCCACGAGCAACTGGTCGAGGCGCTCGATGTAGGCGGCCGCGGCCGGGCTCTTCGAGGGCGGCCAGACGGCGGCCAGGTTGTCGCGGTACATCTGGACCTGTGCGCGGTGCGCGAGGGTCAGGTCGGCGGTCTTGCGCCAGCCCTCGACGACGTCGTAGTGCGGGCCGGTGTCCTGGTTGGCGATCGTCGACCACATGAAGCGAACGTCTTTCGACATCCAGTCCGTGCCGCCGTAGCCGCCACCGCCGTCAGCGATCAGCATCAGCCGTCCACCTTCGTCTCGCCGCTCAGGGGATCACTCGCGGCGGCGAAGGCGTCGGTCACGTCCGCCACCTTCGCGTGCGCGTAGGCGTCGGTGGTGCCGTATTCGTCGCTGATGGACTTGGCGACCGTGGCGAAGTGGTGTGTGCCGTCGCGGAAGTTGAACGCGTTGGAGAAGGTCTGTTGCTGCACCTCGTGGTGGCGGGTGAGGAAGCCGCCCAGCTCGGGAAAGTCGGCGCTTCCCGCCGGTAGCTCGGTCAGCATGGCCGTGACGACCTGCTGTAGGTGGGGCTCGTAACCGGTGGCGACCTCGTTGGCCAGGGTCGCGGCGAACTCCTCCATCGCCTGGATGTCCGTCTCGATCGAGCCGAAGTCATCGATCCACGACGGTGGCTCCCTGTCCACAGGCATCGCCGGTGCCTCCCCCGAGAATGCGAAATCTCTCGCGAGAGTAGTCCGTCGTCGCCCGCCTTCGCAGTCCCCGTTAGTGGCTGTGGACGAACGAGGCCGGTCGATGCCTAACGGGGTAGCGCCGACTCCCGCCACGACGTCCGGCCTGCGGCTGGGCGGGCGCTCCTGGTCCAGGCGGAGATCGACGGGCGTCCGGAATGTGAATCCGGGCCGGTGTGCCCGCGGGCCACGACGCAGACCAGCGCCGCGAGTTCCTCCGGGGTCGGTGCACCCCGGACGACTTTGACCAGCGGTTCCTCATTCATTGATCAAGGATACGACGGTTCGGGTGGTTCCCGGTGACACGCGTCCCACACTCGGCTGATCGATTCGCTGCGGCTCGACATGACCGGGTATTTTCTGCGTGATGTCTACTTCCCCCCCGCTTGTTGTCGCTGACCGCTACCGGCTCGTTTCGCCGCTCGGTCAGGGCGGGATGGGTCGCGTCTGGCGGGCGACCGACGTCGTCCTGCACCGCGAGGTCGCCATCAAGGAGCTGGTCCCGCCGCCTGGGCTGACGGCCGAGGAGCGGCGGGAGATGCGCGAGCGCTCGCTGCGTGAGGCTCGCGCCATCGCCCGGCTCAACAACATCAACGTGGTCCGCGTCTTCGATGTGCTGCGCACCGACGCCGACCCGTGGATCGTCATGGAGTACGTGCCGTCCCGCTCGTTGCAGGACATTCTGGCCGCCGACGGACCCTTCAACCCGGTCCGGGCCGCCGAGATCGGGCTGGGCGTGCTCAACGCCCTGCGGGCCGCGCACCGCGCCGGAGTCGTGCACCGGGACGTGAAACCGGGCAATGTGCTCATCGGCGAGGACGGCCGGGTCGTGCTCACCGACTTCGGGCTCGCCACCGTGCCGGGCGACCCCAACGTGACGCGGACCGGCCTCGTGCTGGGTTCGCCAGCCTACATCGCCCCCGAGCGGGCCCGGGACGGCGCGGCCGGGCCCGGCGCCGACCTGTGGTCGCTCGGCGCGACGCTCTACGCGGCCGTCGAGGGCGCGTCGCCGTTCGCGCGGCCGTCCGCGATCGCCACGCTGGCCGCGCTCGCTACCGAGAACCCGCCGCCGGCCCGCAACGCCGGGCCGCTCAAGCCGGTGCTCAACGGCCTGCTGCGCAAGGATCCCGCGCACCGCATCAACGCCGAGGAGGCCGAGCGGCTGCTGCTGCGCGCCACCGGCCGCCGGTCGAGGCTGAGCTTCCCGATGAGCCCGACCATGCGCCGGCCGGGCGCGGGCCGCGAGCGCCCGGCGCCCACCCTCGCCCCGCCGGTCGTGCCCGGCGTCTCGGCCTCCGCGCCCGTCGTGCCGGGCCCGCGCCCGCCGGTCAGCCCGGCCGGTGGCGGCCGTCCGCCGATCTTCACGCCGGGCAAGGCATCGGTCGGGGGCACCCCGGCCCGGGCCGAGGCCCCGAAGCCGCCCGCGCTGGATGCCACCCGGATCGAAAACCTAGACCGATCCCGTACGGGTGCAGCATCGTCCCCGCCAACACCGGCATCGAAGTCGGCTGCGCATGGCACCGCCCCGGACGCGACGATGCGCGGGTCGGGCTCCGCACCGGGGTCGTTCACGGCCGACGAGGTCGCCGTCGCCCGCAAGGGCTCCACGGGCCGGACGGGCGCACCGGCCGCCGCCACGCCGCCGGAGCCCCAGCAGCCCGCCCCGCCGGCACCCAGGGCCTCGTCGGCGGCGCCGACGGTGGCCGACCGCCCCGCGGCGACGTCATCGGCGACGACCGCCGCCGCACCTGGCGACCCGGTCGTCTCCGACGCCGCCGGTTCCGCACCGGCCGCGTCCGGCTCGGCGGCCGTGGAGGCCGTGACCGCGGCGGCCGCGGCGGACGCGGCGACCTCGGTGGAGACGCCGGGCGCGACCTCGGTGGAGACGCCGAACACGACCTCGGTGGACACGCCGGACGTGACCGCGCCGGAGACGCCTGACGCGACCGCGCCGGAGACGCCGGACGTGACCGCGCCGGAGACGCCGGACGCGACCGCGCCGGAGACCACCGGCACGGATGAGCCGGAAACTGCGGTCGCCGACCCGGCGGACGGCGGTTCGGGCACCGCCGAGCCGAAGAAGAGCCGCCAGCCGTTCGGCCCGCGGCCCTCCGAGGCGCGCACGGCCGAGCCGGCCGTCGCCGCGCCCGCGGACGAGGCCACGACGAAGACGGACGCGGAACCGCAGGTCGAGGAGGTGCCGGCCGAGGACGCGGGCGCCGCCACGACGCCGGTCGAGGGCGCAGCATCGCCCGACCCGGCCGCGACGGAGCCGGAGCCGGAGCAGGCGAAGGAAGCGGAAGCCGCGAAGGCACCCGCGAAGACCGCCCCGGCCACCAAGTCCTCGCGCAAGCGCGGCCGCACCGCGAAGGCATCGGCGGCCGCCCCGGCGGACGACTCCGGGACTGTCGCGGACCAGCCGGCACCCGCCGAGACGGCGGACGAAGCCGGCACGGCCGTTCCCGCACCGCCGACGGCGGAGAACGCCGAGAGCGGCGACGCCACGCCCGACCAGGACGGCAGCACGCCGGACCAGGACGGCAGCACGCCGGACCAGGACGCGGACGGTAGCGCCCCGGAGGGTGGCACCGACGCGGCGAAGCCGGATGAGGCCAAGCCCGGTGACGCCAGAGGCGGCGCCGCCGGCCCGGACCGCACCCGCATCATCAAGCCGGTCACCGACCCGGACGCCCCGAAGCCGCGCTCCGGCACCGCCAAGCGCCCGCAGAAGACCGCGGCCGAGCGCAAGTCCGCCCTGGCCGCGACCCGGGTCGGCGCGGTTCCCGCAGTCACGCCGGCCCCCGCCGCGGCCGGCACCCCGTCGGGCGCCGCGGACCCGGTACCGGGCATTCCGGGCTTCGGCCAGCCGAGCCGTCCCGCCTGGCAGCCGATGAACTTCCGCGCGCCGTCCGCGGGCCCCCGCGGCATCACGGTCTTCGGTACCACGCTCACCCGCCGGCAGACCGTGATCGCGATCGGCCTGCTCGCCGCCGTACTGCTGACCCTTGTCGTCCTGGTCCCGCGCGCGTTCGGCGGCGACGACGGTGAGCGGGCCAAGGACCAGGGCCGCAAGCCCGGTGCCGTGCCGGCCGCCAGCGCGACCAAGCCGACCACCGCCGCCACCTCGGCCGCGCCGGCGGCCCCGGCCGCCACGACCGGGCAGCCGTCGTCCGCGCCGCCGAGCTCGCCCGCGGCGCCGGCTCCCGGCGACGTCACGATCCCGAAGGGCTGGTACCGCTACAGCGACAGCACCGGCTTCTCCGTGCCGGTGCCGGAGGGCGTCACGATCGACCGCCGGGGCAGCGAGGTCTACTTCCGCAAGGACAACCGGCTGTTGATAATCGACCAGACCGATCAGCCGCAGCCGGATCCGGTAGCCGACTGGAAGGGCCAGGAGCAGGACCGGCGCGGACGGTCCTACCGCAACTACGAGCGGATCAGGATCGAGCCGGTCGATTACTTCGTGAAGGCCGCCGACTGGGAGTTCACGTACACCACGTCGAGCGGCAACGCGCAGCGCGCCGTCAAGCGCGGTGTCATCACCAAGGCGGGCAAGCAGGCGTACGGCATCTCCTGGTACACCTCGCCCGGCGACTGGGAGGCCGGGCTGAAGGATCTACAGCTCATCTACCAGGGGTTCAAGCCGAAGTCGTGACCGCCCGGGTGTGAGTGACCGATGAATGGGTACTCATCGGGCACCACGGATGGAGGTCATGATGATTCGCCGACACGGCAGCAGGCCCACGATCGCGCTGTGGATGCTTGTCGCGATCGCCG
Organism: Amorphoplanes digitatis; assembly: GCF_014205335.1. NCBI lineage: Bacteria > Bacillati > Actinomycetota > Actinomycetes > Micromonosporales > Micromonosporaceae > Actinoplanes > Actinoplanes digitatis. The sequence continues at coordinate 446,856 of NZ_JACHNH010000001.1, forward strand.
ATATCGCGCTCGTCGTTGCGGCCGTCGGCACCCTTGCGGTGCTGCTGGTCGTCGCCGCGACGGTGCTTCTTGGCGCGGGCGTCGCCGGCGTCTGGATGTTGCAGCGCCGCACGGCACCACCCCGGAGGGCCACCGACCTGCGCCGCCGCGCCTAGCGACTTGGCCTAGACCTGCGCAGATCGACTACGCTCCCGGGCTGTGTCGATCGACTCGGTAAGTGAACTCTGGGACTCCCTGTTCGGGGCCCAGCCGGACCCGCCCGGCCTGCTCGTACTGGTGACGGCGGTGGTCGCGCTGGTCGTGGTCTCGGTCCGGCCGCTGTGGCGGGTCGCGCGCAACGCGATAACCATCGCCCACGAGGGTGGTCACGCGCTGGTCGCGCTGCTCACCGGGCGCAAGCTGCGCGGCATCCGGCTGGAGTTCGATACGTCCGGGCTGACGCTGTCGGCGGGCCGGCCGACCGGGCCGGGCATGATGTTCACCCTGCTGGCCGGCTACATCACGCCGTCGCTTGTCGGCCTGGGCGGCGCCTGGCTGCTCGGCGGCAACCGGATCATGCTGCTGCTCTGGGTGGCGGTGGTCCTGCTGCTGCTGATGCTGATCAACATTCGCAACGTGTTCGGCGTGGTCTCCGTGCTGATCACGGGCGCGATCGTCTTCGCGGTCTCCTGGTACGGGTCGCCGCAGGTACAGGCGGCCTTCGCGTACGTCGGCGTGTGGTTCCTGCTGATCGGCGGCGTGCGCCCGGTCTTCGAGCTGCAGAAGCTGCGCGGCCGCGGCCGGATGCCGGAGTCCGATGCGGACCAGCTGGCCGGGATCACCCACGTGCCGGCGATCTTCTGGGTCGGCGTCTTCCTCGCGGTCGACCTCGCCGCGCTGGTGATCGGCGGCTTCATGCTGGCCGGCCAGTGGCTCCCCGAGGTCGGCTCCTCGCTCTGAGCTCAGAGCGAGGAGCTCGGTGCGAGGAGCTCGGTGCGAGGAGCTCAGAGCGGGATGTTGCCGTGCTTCTTCGGCGGCAGCGTCTCCCGCTTGGTGCGCAGCATCCGTAGCGCCCGGGTGACCTGTTCCCGGGTCTCCGACGGCTTGATGACGGCGTCCACGTAACCCCGCTCGGCGGCGATGTACGGGTTCGCGAGCGTGTCCTCGTACTCCTGGATCAGCTCGGCACGCCGGGCCGCCGGGTCGTCGGCCGCCGCGAGGTCGCCGCGGTAGAGGATGTTGACCGCGCCCTGCGCGCCCATCACGGCGATCTGCGCGGTGGGCCAGGCGAAGTTCATGTCGGCGCCGAGGTGCTTGGAGCCCATCACGTCGTACGCGCCGCCGTATGCCTTGCGGGTGATGACGGTGACCTTGGGGACGGTCGCCTCCGCGTACGCGTAGATGAGCTTGGCCCCGCGCCGAATGATGCCGTCCCATTCCTGGCCGGTGCCGGGCAGGAAGCCGGGCACGTCCACGAAGGTGAGCACCGGGATGTTGAAGGCGTCGCAGGTGCGCACGAAGCGGGCCGCCTTCTCGGACGCGGCGATGTCGAGCGTGCCGGCGAAGTGCATCGGCTGGTTCGCGACGATGCCGGCCGGCCGGCCCTCGACCCGGCCGAAACCGACGACGATGTTCTGCGCGTAGAGCGGCTGGACCTCGAGGAAGTCCTCCACGACGGTCTCGACGACCCGCTTGATGTCGTAGGGCTGGTTCGCCGAGTCCGGGATCAGCGCGTCCAGCGCGAGGTCGGCCTCGCCCGTCGCCAGGTCGGCCGGCAGATCGAAGGTGGTCGGCTCGTCCAGGTTGTTGCTGGGCAGGTAGGAGAGCAGCGCGCGCACGTAGTCGATCGCGTCGTCCTCGTCGCTGGCGAGGTAGTGCGCGTTGCCGCTGCGGGCGTTGTGCGTGCGTGCGCCGCCGAGCTCCTCCATGCCGACGTCCTCGCCGGTGACCGTGCGGATCACGTCGGGGCCGGTGATGAACATGTGCGACGTCTGGTCGACCATCACCGTGAAGTCGGTGATCGCGGGGGAGTAGACCGCGCCGCCCGCGCACGGGCCCATGATCAGCGAGATCTGCGGGATGACGCCGCTGGCCCGGACGTTGCGGAAGAAGATGTCGGCGTAGAGGCCGAGCGCGACGACGCCCTCCTGGATGCGCGCGCCGCCGGAGTCGTTGATGCCGATGATCGGGCAGCCGATCTTCATGGCCAGGTCGAGGACCTTGACGATCTTCTCGCCGAAGACCTCGCCGAGCGAGCCGCCGAACACGGTGAAGTCCTGGGAGAACACGCACACCTGGCGGCCCTCGACGGTGCCGTGACCGGTCACCACGCCGTCGCCGTACGGGCGGCTCCGGTCCAGGCCGAACGCGGTGGAGCGGTGCCGGGCGAGCTCGTCGAGCTCCACGAAAGAGCCCTCGTCGAGCAGCATCGCGATGCGCTCGCGCGCGGTGCGCTTGCCGCGGGCGTGCTGCTTCTCGATCGCCCGCGCCGAGCCGGCGTGGACCGCCTCGTCGGTGCGCCGGTCGAGGTCGGCGAGCTTGCCGGCCGTGGTGTGGATGTCATCCTGCTGCGTCACGTCTCGCTGCGCCGTCACGATGCCCTGTCCTCCGCTAGCCCCGCATGCCGCAGAGATCGTATCCAGCATGCGCGGCGGCGGGTGCGGTGCCCGGCTCAAGCGGTGGGGCAGTTCGCACGTTTCGCACTCAATGCCCCATTCGTTACATCCCCCGTGACGACATGGATGACCCCCGTCGGCGTGGCGATGATCGTCGGTGGCATCACCACCCTCATCGTTTTCCGCAGGGCACTCTTCGGCAGGACAGGAAACGGCACGGGCGACGCCCGGCGCCGCGGGTCGAAGGCGGTTGCGGTCACGGCCGCCCGGTCAACGGGCCGCGCCGCGCGGCGTGCCGCGGCCGCCGGCGGCGCGCACGGCGACGACGCCGCCGCGGGAACCCGCGCCGCCGCGGGCACGGAGGCCGCCGCAGGCCGAGCCGAGGACGCGGCCGCCGGGCCCGTTCGCGAGCGCCGGCGACTGCGGGCCGACCGCGAGGTGGAGGCGCCGGCCACCACGCCCGCCGCGCGCCGGAACCCGGAGCCCGGCCGCCTGCCGGCACCCGGCGCCGAGGACGCGCCCGGCGCCGAGGACGGCACCTCACCCGGGCCGGTCCCCGGCGATGCCGACGAGGCGGATCCGGGATCGGCGAGCGGGCCGGGATCGCGGCGCTTCTGGCCGACCTCCGCCGCGCTCGCGCCCGCCTCGGACGCGGCGTACCGCGCCGCCGGTGAGCCGGGCCGGTCCTTCGCGGATGCCGAAGCGGACGCGGACCCGCTCTCCGGCCCGCTGCCGGCCGGAACGGACGAGGCGTACTGCCTACCGCTTGACGAGGACGACGCGCCATACGAGCTGCGACAGGAAGGGACCGAGATGCCGTTCAGCACGCAGTGGCCCGAGGTGGGCACCCCGATCGTGGACTCGCTGGGCAGGGACGGCGCCGAGGTCGAGGGCCTCGCCGGCCTGGGCCGCGGGCGATCCATGCTCCAGCGGTTCGCCGCCCTCGAGGACATCGACGCGCCGTCCTCCCGGCGGTTCGACCTGGTCGCCACGGGTGCCGGGCCCGCCGGCGCGGACCTGCTGCCGGTGGACGACCTGCGCGCGGCAACCGAGCGCGGCGGCGATCCCGAGCTCGACATCGATCCCGAACTGGACCGGGTGGCCGACGACGAGCCTGTCTCGCACAGCCTGGAGCTGCACGGGCTGGACGCCGCGGGGGCGTACGACCTGACCGGCGGCTTCCTGACCGGCCACTTCCCGGTGCCCGGTGACCTACCCGCCGGGCTCCCGGACGATCGGCCCGGCGAGGAATGGGCCGGCGACGAGGGCTGGGTCGCCAGTCCCGAGGAACCCGACCTCTCCGCGGACTTCGACGCCGTTGACGCCACCGGCGCGCCGGCCGGGTTCGCCTTCGCGGCGCCGCCGGCCGAGCCCCGGCCGTGGGGCGGCAGCCACGGCGACCGGGTCGAGGGCTGGAGCCGGCCCGAGTACGACGACGAGCCCGAGCCGATCTCGGGCGAGTACTGGATGCCGGTGCCGGCGGGCAGCTACGACCCGGAGTACGGCTGGCCCGTACCGGAGCAGGGCCGGCCGGAGGCGGCGCCCGGCGAGGAGCCGGAACCGGCGGTCGTGCCGCCGTGGCCGCCTGCGCGCCCGGACGACCGGGTCGAGGCGCCCCGGTCCGCCTCGGAGCGCGGCGTGATCGAGCGCCTCGATGCCGCGCCGGCCGCGCCCGTCGACCTCGAGGCCACCGGGCGCTTCATGCTCAACACCGAGCGGTACGGGGTCGAACTCCTCGACGACAACGGGCGCCGCGACGACGCCGAGTGGCGGCCGCAGGCCTCGGCACCGGTGAACCAGAGCCTGGACGAGCCGATCTGGAGCGTCTCCGACGTCCACCGGTCGCACATGCCGGACCTGTCGTGGACCCCCGGGGCGGCCGCGGACGAGGACGCGCCCCGCCGGTTCCGCCGTCCGGTCGCCTCCGCCACGATGCGGCGCCGGCGCGCACCGGGCGGGCTCCCCGCCAGCGAGACCCTGACCCAGACGCTGCCGGCGGTGGAGCACGGGTACTCCGACGCGACCCGGTCGCGGCCGCGGCCCCGGCCCCGCCCGGGCAACGGCCAGACCGAGGCGCGCAGCACCGTCTATGTGAGCCGGCACGCGGCGGAGCCCAACTGAGCCCGCGCCGAAAAGCCGGCCCGGCGACGCCTAGGGTGTCGCTGTGGGCTCCTCGCCGTATGCAGACCTGGATCGTCCCCCGCTGACCGAGCGGGCCCTGGAACGCGCGCTGGTCGTGCCGGGCGCGCTGTGGCGGCGGGTCGAGGTCCGGGCCGAGACCGGTTCGACGAACGCCGACGCCGCGGCGGCCGCGCGGGACGGTGCCGGCGAGGGCCTGGTCATCGTCGCCGAGCAGCAGGTCGCCGGGCGGGGGCGCCGGGACCGGCAGTGGATCTCGCCGCCGCGCGCCGGGCTGACGCTCAGCGTCCTGCTGCGGCCCGGCGCCGCCGACGGTGAGCGGGGCTGGGCGCCCGCGCCCCAGCACACGTGGGGCTGGCTGCCGCTGCTCGCCGGGGTCGCGCTGCGCGAGACCGTGCGGCGCATCACCGAGCTGGACGCGTCCCTGAAGTGGCCGAACGACCTGCTGATCCGCACCGGCGCCGGCGAGGCCAAGGCCGCCGGCATCCTCGCCGAGGCGACCGCGGGCGCCGTGGTGATCGGCATCGGGCTCAACGTCACCACCCGCCCGGAGGAGCTTCCCGAGACGACGGGCCTGCCGGCCACGTCCCTGCGGGCCGCCGGCGCCGAGAACACCGACCGCGATCCGCTGCTGCGCTCCCTGCTGCGCGGCGTCGCGCAGTGGTACGGCGGCTGGCGCGAGGCCGGCGGCGACGCGGAGATGTGCGGACTGCTTGCGGCGTACCAGCGTGGGTGTTCGACGATCGGCCGCGACGTGCGCGTGCTGCTCCCGCAGGGCAGCGAGCTCACCGGCACGGCGACCACGGTGGACGGTTACGGCCAGCTGGGCGTCCGTACGGCTGACGGCGAGCGGCGCGTCTCCGCGGGAGACGTCCTGCACGTACGCTGATCCGGTGGCGTTCCCGGACGAGATCCTGACCGACGAGGAGGAGGTCGTCCTCCACCTGCACCCGCACGCCCGTGCGGCGATCGGCCCGATCCTGGTGCTGCTCGCCGGCCTGGCCGCGGTGATCCTGGTCTGGGTCATGCTGCCGCCGACGACCGGCGGGCTGATCGGCGTGCTCATCGTCGCCGCGATCGCGCTGTTCACGGGCCTGACCCGGGGCGTGTGGCCATTGCTGGTCTGGCGGACCACCCACTACGTCTTCACCGACGAGCGGATCCTGCTACAGGACGGCGTGATCGCCCGCGCCCGCCGGGACCTGCCGCTCAACCGGGTCAACGACCACGCGCTGCGGCAGACGCTGCTCGACCGGATGCTGGGCAGCGGCACGCTGAAGATCGACTCGATCGGCGAGCAGGTCGCGGTGCTGACGTCTGTGCCCGGCGCCCATCGGGTGCAGACCCTGCTCTACCAGCTCATCGAGACGGACCGCGAGCTGCGCGGAGACGGCGACGACGAGGAGCCCGCCGAGGACGAGGCTCCGCAGCCGACCGCTAGACAGCGCGGCGCTGAGCGTCGATCTCTTTCGCCAACTCCGCGTCCAGGGTCCCGTCGGCCTCGGCGCTGAGCTCGGCAAGGCCCGCGACCACGTCGAGCTCGGAGACCGCGGCCTCGTGCCCGTCGACCGGCGGCTTGAGGAAGACGAAGGTCCGGTACGCCCAGAAGCGGAACACCGTCGCCACCCCGATGCCCAGCATCGTGCACCCCATGAGCAGGATCTCGTCGTGCTCCTCGGTGAGGCCGAAGCCGTACTTGCCGATGGTGACCGCGCCGGACTGGATGATCATGCCGATCAGGTTGAAGCCGAAGAACAGCGCGTACTCCCGGCGCAGGGCGCTACGGGTGTGGTGGCGGTAGGTCCAGTACCGGTTCGCGATATACGCCAGGGTCGTCGTGACGATCGTCGCGACGATGCTCGCCTTGACGGCTCCGATGGACAGCAGGGCCCAGGTGATCGCCATGTAGAGCAGCGTGTTGCCCGCGCCGATCACGCCGAAGGCCAGCGCTTCCGGTGCGAGGTGGCGCAGGCGTTCCGCCAGCGAGCGGGCTGAAGGCATTGGTCAACCTTACGGGGGGAAAAGGACGAGGACGGCGGGACGCGGAGGGTGCCTCCGATGTCACATTCGCCGGACTGCGGGCGGGGCGGTCGGCTCGACGACCTGCGGCGCCGCCACGGGCGCGTCCCGGCGGGACGGCTCCGGAACGACGGCCTCGATCGGGTCGGGGACCACGGCCTCGCCGAACACGAAACGCCGGTAGGACCAGAAGCGGAACAGGGTGCCGACGGCGGTGCCGACGAACTGGCCCGAGATGTTGTCCGCGATCGGGCTCTGGAACTCGGGCCAGATCAGGCCGAGGCCGTAGTGGCTGATCGCCAGGCAGGTCAGGCCGATGATCAGGCCGACGCCGTTGAGCAGGAAGAACAGCACGTACTGCCGGGCCATGTTGGCGTGGCCGCGGTGCCGCCAGGTCCAGAACCGGTTGCCGAGGAACGCCACCGTCGTCGCGATGACCGTGGAGATCGCCTTGGCGGTCAGCGACTCGAAATCGCTCTGTAGCAGCACGTTGAAAATGGTCAGGTCGACGGCGAAGGCGGTGCCGCCCACGACCCCGAACTTGCTCAATTCGCGCACGAGTGCGCCGAAGCGTGCCCTCAACGCGGGCAGGATTGCGGCAGGCACGGACCCGAGAGTACCGGCGCTGGTCACGGTGCGCCGTTTTCGTGAGCGACTCTTAATCCGTCGGCCTCGGGATGACCCCGCTGCTTGTACGGACGGTAGCCGCTCTGGTTGATCTCCGTGATCTCCGCGTGCCGGGCCCGGCAGCCGGCGCACCAGGCGAGGTGGGTTTCGAGCCGGACGGCGTCGCGCGGCGCCACCCGGCCCCGGACGTGCCCGCCCAGCCGGTCGCCGGTCCACCGGCACTCGGGCGGATCGGCGACGGCCACGTGCTGTTGCAGGTAGTTCCGGCGCAGGCCCTCGCGGGCCCGGTGCGCGAGCACGGCGACGGCGTTCGGCGTGAGGCCGAGGTCCGGGGCGACCTCGGCCGGGCTGGCGCCCTCGACCTCGGTGCGCCAGAGCACGTCGCGCCAGCGGTCGGGCAGCGCCCGGAAGGCCTGCGCGGCGTACGTGCGCTCCAGGCGGTCCAGGGCCGGGTCGCGGAACGGCTCGCCCTCGTCGTACCGGGTCAGGTCGTCGGTGAACTCGAGCCGGCGGTCGCGGCGGGCACGGTGGTAGCGCACGTGCCGCAGGGTCGTGTGCAGGTAGGCGCGGAACGCCACCAGCGGCCCTCCGCCGGCCCGCAGCGCCGCGAGGACCTTCGCGAACGTCTCGGCGACCAGGTCGTCGGCGTCGGCGGGATCGCTGACGAGCCCATACGCCATCGCCCGGGCGGCGGCCCGGTGGCGCTGGTACAGAACGCCGTACGCGGCGGTGTCGCCGGCGCGGACGGCGGCAAGCAGATCCGTGTCCATGTCGGTCTCGCTGGCCGGGATCGTCATTCCTGCCTCCTGAAGCGGGGAGTGGGAGGAAAGCCCGATTTACGACTAGCTTAGGCCGTTTCGTCCACTTTGTGAACGTGGGTGGAAGCGGGCCGGAAAATGCATTCAACGGGGAGGCCGTGCGCGCTTGTGCGTCAAGCGGCGAAGGATCGATCGTGATTGCGCACAAACACCGAGGATTGTGCGGTTGTCCACAAGATTCGCCGATGAACTGAACGTTTCCTCGGCTTAGGCTGAAGTGACTCCCGTGACAATGGCCGACCGACCGGCCTGGTTCGTCACAGGTCAGTGCCGACCGAAGGGATTCACATGTCTGTGCCCCCCACCGCCCACACCAAGCTCCTGAACTGGGTGGATGAGGTTGTCGCCCTCACCACGCCGGATCGGGTGGTCTGGTGCGACGGCTCCGATGAGGAATGGACCCGGCTCACCGACGCGCTCGTCGACGCCGGTTCGCTGGTCCGCCTCGACCCTGTCAAGCGGCCCAATTCGTTCTGGGCGCGTACGGATCCCGGGGATGTCGCCCGGGTCGAGGAACGCACGTTCATCTGTTCCGTAGATCCCGCCGACGCCGGCCCGACCAACAACTGGGCGGCTCCGGCGGAGATGAAGGCGACGATGACGGAGCTGTACCGCGGCTGCATGCGCGGACGCACCATGTACGTCGTGCCGTTCTGCATGGGCCCGCTCGACGCGCCCAACCCGATGTTCGGCATCGAGATCACCGACAGCGCGTACGTGGTGGCCTCGATGAAGATCATGACCAGGATGGGCACCGCGGTGCTCACCGCGATGGGTGACGACGCGGACTTCGTGCCCGCGCTGCACTCGGTCGGCAAGCCGCTGGCCGAGGGCGAGGCCGACGTGGCCTGGCCGTGCAACGAGACCAAGTACATCTCGCACTTCCCGGAGTCCCGCGAGATCTGGTCGTACGGCTCCGGCTACGGCGGCAACTCGCTGCTCGGCAAGAAGTGCTTCGCCCTGCGGATCGCCAGCGTCGCCGCCCGCGACGAGGGCTGGCTCGCCGAGCACATGCTGATCATGAAGCTGACCTCGCCCGAGGGTCAGGTCCGCTACATCGCCGGCGCGTTCCCGTCGGCCTGCGGCAAGACCAACCTCGCCATGCTGGAGCCGACGCTGCCGGGCTGGAAGGTCGAGACCGTCGGCGACGACATCGCCTGGATGCGCTTCGGCGAGGACGGCCGCCTGTGGGCGACCAACCCGGAGTTCGGCCTGTTCGGCGTCGCGCCGGGCACCGACCACCACACCAACCCGAACGCGATGCGCACCCTGGCCCGGGGCAACTCGGTCTTCACCAACGTGGCGCGCACCGACGACGGCGACGTGTGGTGGGAGGGCATGGGCGAGCCGCCCGCGCACCTCATCGACTGGAAGGGCAACGACTGGACGCCGGACTCCGACGACGTCTCCAGCCACCCGAACAGCCGCTTCTGCACGCCCATCAACCAGTGCCCGATCCTCGCGCCCGAGTACGACGACCCGCGCGGCGTACCGATCGACGCGATCCTCTTCGGCGGCCGGCGCAAGACGACCGTCCCGCTGGTCACCGAGGCCCGCGACTGGGTGCACGGCGTCTACTTCGGAGCGACGCTCTCGTCGGAGACCACCGCCGCGGCGGTCGGTCAGGTCGGCGTGGTGCGCCGCGACCCGATGGCGATGCTGCCGTTCATCGGCTACCACGCCGGTGACTACTTCAACCACTGGATCGAGATGGGCAAGGCCGCTTCCGGCGACGCCGACAAGCTGCCGAAGGTCTTCTACGTGAACTGGTTCCGGCGCGACGCCGACGGCGGCTTCCTGTGGCCGGGCTTCGGCGAGAACTCGCGCGTGCTCAAGTGGATCGTCGAGCGCCTCGACGGCAAGGGCGAGGCGGTCGAGACCCCGATCGGTCACGTGCCGAGCGCCGACGCCCTCGACGTGAGCGGCCTGGACATCAGCCGGGCGGATCTCGAGGCCGTGCTGCGGGTCGACACCGACGAGTGGCTTGCGGAGATCCCGCAGGTCGAGGAGTGGTTCACCAAGTTCGGCGACAAGCTGCCGGCCGTGCTCTGGTCCGAGCTCGACGCGCTCAAGGCCCGCCTCAACGCCGCGTGACACCCCGCGCCCGCCTCGCTTTCGAGGCGGGCGCGGCCTGAGTACCGTCCACCGGGTGACCTCAGCCGACATTCGGCTCGCGGTATGACCGCGGCCGTGTTCGACGTCGCGGTCGTCGGCGCAGGACCCGCCGGAGCCGCCGCGGCCCTCGCGGCGCGGCGGGCGGGCGCTTCGGTGCTGCTGTTGGACCGGGCCGAGTTCCCACGGGACAAGGCGTGCGGCGACGGCATCGCGGCCGACGCCGTCGACGTGCTCGACAGCCTCGGCGTCACCGGGGTGACCGATGGCTACCCACCGGTGGCGGACCTGCGCCTGATCGCGCCGGGCGGCACCGAGGTGGCCCGGCCACTGCCCCGGCCGGCGCACACCGTCCCGCGCCGGGTGTTCGACGCCCGGCTCGTGCTGGCGGCGGTCGCGCACGGTGCCGAGCTGCGCCGGCACGCGGTCCGCCGGGTACGCGAGGACGACGCGGGCGTCACGCTCGACGACCGGATCCGGGCCCGGGTTGTGGTCGGGGCCGATGGCGCGGGATCGGTGGTCCGCCGCGCGCTCGGCCATCCGGTCAACCCGGACGGGCACCTCGCCATCGCGATCCGCGGCTACGCGCCCGCGGTCGGCACCGAGCAGCTCATCAAGACGACGAGCGCGCGCTGGCCCGCGTACGCGTGGTCGTTCCCGATCGGCGACGGCACCGCCAACGTCGGCTACGGCGAGACGTTGCGCGGGGCGCCGCTGACGAAGGCGTACCTGATGGCGCGGCTGTGCGAGCTGCTGCCCGGCACCGAGCCGACCGGCCTGCGCGCCCACCACCTGCCGTTGTCCACCCGCCGCCCGCCACCGGCCCGCGGGCGGGTGTTGCTCGCGGGCGACGCGCTGTCGCTGATCAATCCGTTCACCGGCGAGGGCATCTTCTACGCCGTGCTCTCCGGCGCCCTGGCCGGCGCCGCGGCCGCGGCCGGGCCGCACCGGGCCGCCGAGCGGTACGCCGCCGCCCTCGGCAATCGACTCGGCCGCCACCTGCGTCACTCCGGACTGGCGGCGCGGCTGACCCGGCGGCCGGAGGTGGTCGACGCCGCGGTTCGCGCGGCTCGCCGAGATGGTGCGGTTTTCGACCGAATGGTGGACCTGGGGCTGGGTGACGGGGTTTTCGACCTTCGCACGATCGGACGCATCGGGGCAGAGTTACTCCACATCGCCCTGCCGCCCTCTTGAGCGTGCGCCCGCGCTCGCTAGGCTTGCTGGGATGAGTGTGCGGTCCCTGGTCTATTCGCTGTACGAACGACGGCTCGCCGGCAAGCTCGCCGGCCGGCCGGTGCCGCAGCATGTCGGGGTCATGTGCGACGGCAACCGCCGCTGGGCCCGCGAGATGGGCTACGTCGACCCCAACGACGGCCACCGGGTCGGCGCCGAGCGGATCAAGGAGCTGCTCGGCTGGTGCGACCAGGCCGGCATCGGGCACGTCACGCTCTACCTGCTGGCGACCGACAACCTCCAGCGCCCGGCGGCCGAGCTGGATCCGCTGGTCAAGATCATTGAAGACCTGGCGACCGAGCTGGCCGAGGACGGCAACCCGTGGCGGCTGCGCATCGTCGGCGCGCTCGACGTCCTGCCGGCCAACACGGCGACGGCGCTCAAGGCCGCACAGGAGAAGACCCGGCACCGCACCGAGGGCGTCGAGGTCAACCTCGCGGTCGGCTACGGCGGCCGCCGCGAGATCACCGACGCGGTCCGCTCGCTGCTCTACGAACAGTCCGCGGCCGGCCGCACGCTCGAGGAGCTCGCCGAGATCCTCGACGTCGAGCACATCGCCGAGCACCTCTACACCCGCGGTCAGCCCGATCCCGACCTGGTCATCCGCACGAGCGGGGAGCAGCGGCTGTCCGGATTCCTGCTCTGGCAGTCGGCGCACTCCGAGTTCTACTTCCACGACGCCAACTGGCCGGACTTCCGCCGGACGGACTTCCTGCGGGCGCTGCGGTCCTACGCGGGACGACAGCGGCGCTACGGCGCCTGATGCCGTTCACGGCCAGCACGCAGATCACGATCGTGATGCCGGCCCACTCGTGCGGGCGGAGCGCCTGGCCGAGCAGCACGAGCCCGGCCAGCGCGGCGAGCACCGGGTGCACGATCATGAACATCCCGAAGAACCGGGCCGGGACCCTGCGCAGGGCGGTCAGGTCCGCGGCGTAGGGGATCACCGAGCTGAGCACGCCCGCGGCGGTCGCGTACCCGAGCCCGGCGGCGTCCAACCGCCCGTGCGCCACCAGCACCGCGGCGACGGGCAGGTAGGCCAGCGCCGAGACCGCGGTCGCCGCGGCCGGCGCCTGTATGCCCGGCAGCCGGGTGCCGAGCAGCCGGTTGAGCAGGATGTACGACGCCCAGCAGGCCGCCGCGAGCAGCCCGAGCGCGATCCCGGGCCAGTCGCTGGCCGTACCGGGAAGCACCAGCACGTAGACGCCGGCGCCAGCCGCCGCCGCGCAGAGCAGGTCGAGCCGGGTGCGGGAGGCGGCCAGCGCCACCGCGAGCGGGCCGAGCACCTCGAGCGTGACGGCGAGGCCGAGCCCGATCCGGTCGATCGCGGTGTAGAGGCTCAGGTTCATCACCGCGAACGCGGCGGCGAGCAGCAGCGTCGGCCACCACTGCGCCCAGGTGAAGCGGCGCAGGTTCGGCCGGGCCAGCGGCAGCAGGACGGCGGCGGCGACGAACTGGCGTACCGCGACGACTCCCGCGGGGCCGATCGTCGCGAACGCGTGCGCGCCGACGGCGGCGCCGACCTGGTTGCTCGTCGCGCTGCCGAGCATCGTCGCGACGCCCGCGAGCCGGGAGGTTCTCATGCCGCCAGGCTCCGCGTCGCCGGGCCTTCGCGGAAATGCGCGGGCCGCCCGATCTATACGCTGGGCGTATGGATGTGCGGCTGGGTCAGCTCCGGACGCTCCTGGCGGTGGCCGACGCGGGCACGTTCACCGACGCCGCCGCCGTCCTCGGCGTGTCGCAGGCGACCGTGTCCCGCTCGGTCGCGGCGTTGGAGCGGGCGTTCGGCGCCCGGCTGGTGCAGCGCACCACCCGGCACGTGGCGCTGACCGCGACCGGCACCCGGATCGTCGCGCAGGCCCGGCGGATCGTCGAGGAGGTCGCCCACCTGCAACGCATCGTCGACGCCGCGCGGACCGAGGTCCTGCTCGGCTACGCCTGGGCCGCGCTCGGCCGGCACACCCGGCGCCTACAGAAGATCTGGGCGGCCGCGCACCCGGGCGTTCCGCTGGTGTTCGTGCAGGCCAACGATCCGACCGCCGGCCTGAGCGACGGCACGGCGGACATCGCCGTCATCCGCCGCCCGCTCGACGACGACCGCTTCGCCACCGTGGAGATCGGCCTCGAGTCGCGGTACGCCGCGGTCGCCACCGACAGCGCGCTCGCCCGCCGGCGCAGCCTGCGGGTGGAGGACCTGTCCCGGTACACCGTGGCGATCGACAGCCGCACCGGCACGACGACGCTGGACCTTTGGCCGCCGGACGCGCGGCCGGCCGCCGTCCGCGAGACGCCCGCGGTCGACGAGTGGCTGACGCTCATCGCCGCCGGCCAGGCCGTCGGCGTCACGTCCGAGGCGACCGCGCACCAGTACCCGCGGCCGGGCGTGGCCTACCGGGTGCTGCGGCACGCGCCGCGCATCTCGGTGCGGCTGGCGTGGTGGCGTGACGACCCGCCGGGTCACCTCGGCGAGCTGCGGGACCTGGCCCGCCGCGCCTATGGCTGGTCAGGCGCGGCGGAAGGCGTGTAGCGCCTCGGCGAGGAAGCCCGCCACCGCCTCGGGGGACTCCAGCGTCAGGTCGGCCGCGCTGGAGACCTCGGCGCCGGTCTCGGGATTGGCGACGGCCACGCACATGCCGAAGAAGTCGGGATCCACGGCCTCGCGGGCACGCAGCGCGTCGAACGCCTTGATGTCGGACATGTCGTCGCCGAAATACCAGGCGCAGCCGGCGTTGAGCACGGCCTCGCTGATCACCATGCCCTTGTCCTGGTCGACCGGGGGCTTGAGCTCGACGACCATGCGCCCGCCCTGCACCCGCAGGCCGAGGCGCTCGGCCTGCTCGTGGCCCCACCGCTCGACGATCGCGGCGAGCTGCGGCGCGGTCCGGTAGTGCAGGGCGACCGAGAGGCGCTTGTATTCCACAAGGATCGCCTCGGGCAGCTCGGTCCTGGCGCGCTCGGCCAGCTCCGCCATCGCGGGCACCCACGGCAGGGCCGCGGGCTCCGTGACGACCTCGCCGTCGTGCCAGACCTCGAGGCCGTACAGACCGAAAAGGTCCACGTGGGCCAGCGACTCGAAACGCGACCGCAGGAAGCTCACCGGCCGGGCTGAGACGATCGCCACACGGGCGACCGCACCGGCCAGTTCCTCGAGCACGCCGAGCACCGAGGGCACGGGCTGTGAGGCGTCGGGATCGTCGGTGACGGGCGACAACACCCCGTCGAAGTCGAAGAAGAGAGTCGTGTCCCGGGCCCGCGAGGCGGTGAACTGCCAGGCCTCGGCGGCGCTCAGCGGGTGCGTAGGACGCGCATTGCTGGGGGGAGACTCAGGCACGAATCCCAGCGTACCCGCCGTTCGGCCGGTTACACGCCACCGTTTCGACGGCGAATTGGCGTATCACGCGGGTACTACCGCAGGTGCCAGTTGACCAGTAGCGTTCTTGTCATGGCGCGGGGTCATCCCGGGCCAACCGGTCGGCCCGGACCTGCGACAAGTACGCCACGGGGCCCGCATCCCGGCTCCGTGTCAGGGACGGGGGCCGGACGTGGCGGACCGCGGGCGGCCCGGGTTGCACGCCCGCTGGAGCGAGCAGGCCTGTGACATCTCGCCGTACTGACGCCGGGGCCCCCTTGAACCCGGCCGCCAAAGTCTCCAGCAGCCGCGCCTCCACGGGACGCAGGTCGTCCCGGGATCGGCACGCCGACGCGGAGCCCGCCCCAGCCGGCCGGGTCTTCGTCCTGGATACCTCGGTCCTGCTGTCCGACCCGGCGGCGTTCCGCCGGTTCACCGACCACGAGGTGATCATTCCGCTCGTGGTGATCTCCGAACTGGAGGGCAAGCGCCACCATCCCGAGCTGGGCTGGTTCGCCCGGCAGTCGCTGCGCATGCTCGACGAGCTGCGCATCAAGTTCGGCCGCCTCGACCAGCCGGTGCTCTGCAACGACGAGGGCGGCACGGTGCGGGTGGAGCTCAACCACGCCGACCAGAGCGCGCTGCCGCACGGCTTCCGCAACGACTCCAACGACACCCGGATCCTCTCGGTGGCGCTGGGGCTGGCCGCGGAGGGCCGCGACGTCACGCTGGTGAGCAAGGACATGCCCCTGCGGGTCAAGGCCGCCTCGGTCGGCCTGACCGCCGACGAGTACCGACATGGCCAGGCCAGCGACCCCACCTGGGTGGGCATGTCGGACCTCAAGCTCTCGGAGGACCAGGTCAGCCGCCTGTACGCGGGCGAGGAGCTCGAGCTGGAGGAGGCGGACGCGCTGCCCTGCCACACGGGGCTGGTGATCCATTCATCGCGCGGATCGGCGCTGGGCCGGGTCAACCCGGACAAGTCGGTGCGCCTGGTCCGCGGTGACCGGGAGGCGTTCGGCCTGCGCGGCCGCTCTGCCGAGCAGCGCATCGCGCTCGACCTGCTGCTCGACGAGTCGATCGGCATCGTGTCGCTGGGCGGCCGGGCCGGTACGGGCAAGTCCGCGCTGGCGCTCTGCGCCGGCCTCGAGGCCACGATGGAGCGCAACCGCCACAAGAAGGTAGTGGTCTTCCGCCCGCTCTACGCGGTCGGCGGGCAGGACCTCGGCTACCTGCCCGGCAGCGAGTCGGAGAAGATGTCGCCCTGGGCGCAGGCCGTCTTCGACACCCTCGGCGCGGTCGTGCACGCGAACGTCATGGAGGAGGTCCTGGCGCGCGGGATGCTCGAGGTCCTGCCGCTGACCCACATCCGCGGCCGCAGCCTGCATGACGCGTTCGTGATCGTGGACGAGGCACAGTCGCTGGAACGCAACGTCCTGCTCACGGTGCTGTCCCGGATCGGGCAGGGCTCGCGGGTGGTCCTCACCCACGACGTCGCGCAGCGCGACAACCTCAGGGTGGGCCGGCACGACGGGGTCACGGCGGTGATCGAGGCGCTGAAGGGCCACCCGATCTTCGCCCATGTCACCCTTACGAGGTCGGAGCGCTCGCCGATCGCAGAGGTCGTCACCGATCTGCTGGAAGACATCCCCCAGTAACACTCCGTCACTAGCTGAGGCGGGGACCCAACGGGTCCCCGCCTCACGCTATGCAGAGGCTTAGCTACTTGCAGTGAGATTTCCATTACCTCGAAAGTGATGGAAATGATGGGTGTTTGCCCGAATTAAATGCCAAACATCCTGTGATTCATTTCACACGTGCGCGTCGTCATTTCACATCCACCTCACTCTGGGCCATGGTGTCTGGCGAGCATCAATCGCGTGGCCCGGCAGGTTTGAGATCGACTGGGGGGTCACCGTGACCGGCAGCAGTGAGGTCGGTCGCGTGCGGCCCGTGGGGTCGTCGGTGCTCGCGGTGGGAATCGTCGCCGGGATTCGTCCCGGCGAATTCGCACCGCGTCATTGCCCCCAACGAAGGGAATCTTCGTGAATCGGCTCTGGAGCCGGGTCGGTATCCGCGTGGCCTCGGTGGGTCTGCTCGTGGCCGGCGTGATCGGCGGGGTCTACCTCGGCAAGGACCAGCAGGTCCAGGCGCAGAACGCCCAGGTGGGCCTGATCGCGCAGGCTGACGTCGACGACCTTCAGCTGCTCAAGGAGCGGCACGGTCAGCACGCCGCCGCACGCGCATACCAGCGGGAGGCCGAGGGCGAGGCCGCCACGAAGGCCGCCGCCGAGGCGAAGGCCGCGGCCGGCAAGGCGCGGGCGCTCGAGAAGAAGGTCATCGAGAAGAAGGCCGCCGAGAAGAAGGCCGCCGAGGACGAGAAGGACGACGGCGGCGCGACGGTGCCCTACACGGGACCGATCCCCGACTCGTGTGAGGAATACAGCGGCAACCGGGCCACCGGCTGCGCCCTCATGCTCGACGAGGGCTTCGCGATCAAGGAATTCCCCTGCCTCGACAAGCTGTGGAAGAAGGAGAGCGGCTGGAACCACCGCGCCTCCAACTCCAGCTCGGGTGCGTACGGGATTCCGCAGGCTCTGCCCGGCAGCAAGATGGCCAGCGAGGGCGAGGACTGGAAGACCAGCCCGAAGACCCAGATCCTGTGGGGACTCGGCTACATCAAGGGCCGCTACGGCTCGCCGTGTGGCGCGTGGGGCCACTCGCAGGACGTCGGCTGGTACTAAAACAGACCCGGCTTGGCAAAGGGGTACGCGTTTCGGCGCGTACCCCTTTTGCGTGGCCGTCTCGTGTTCAAATATCCCTATGGTCAGGAAAGTCGCCTCGTGGTTCACGCTCGGCGTTCTCGCCTCCGTTCTTTCGGTGAACCAGTTACCGGCACAGGCGGGAGACGTCGCGGAGCCGGCGATTGACATCGTCGGCGGCGGTAAGGCGCCCGATGGGCGATTTCCGTGGATGGTGCGGCTCTCCATGGGCTGCGGCGGGGCGCTGACCGCGCCGCGGGTGGTGCTCACCGCGGGTCACTGCGTCACCGGCCCGGGCGAGGACACCAGCATCGAGGTGATCGCCGGTGTGACCAATCTCAAGTCCGGCCGCGCGATCAAGGCGAAGTCGGTCACGGTGGTCCGCCCGGCGGAGTTCGTCTCCGAGACCGGCGGCGACGACTGGGCCCTGATCAAGCTGGACCGCAAGCTCGACCTGCCGATCCTGGAGATCAGCTCCGGCGGCGCCGACGAGACCGGCACGCAGACCATCCTCGGCTGGGGAAACACCCGCGAGGGCTCCATGCAGCAGGAGACCAAGCTCCGGTTCGGCTCCGTGCGGATCGTGCCCGACGGGCCCTGCGCCAAGGCGTACAAGAAGATCGTCGACCTGGTCGAGGACGAGATGATCTGTGCCGCCGCCCCGGGCGTCGACAGCTGCCAGGGCGACTCGGGTGGCCCGATGGTGCGGCAGCTCGCCAGGGGCAAGTGGGTGCAGGTCGGCATCGTGAGCTGGGGTCTCGGCTGCGCCCGCGAGGGCTACCCCGGCGTCTACACGCAGGTGTCGAAGTTCCGGTCCGACATCAGGGAAGCCGCCCGGAAGCTGAGTTGACGGTGCCCGAACGGACCCGGCAGGTTGGCGGGGCTGGCGCTCATCGGTAACCATCGGGGGATGGGTTACCCCGGGGAGCGCGAGGATCAAGCGGCGAGATTCGGCACCGAGGCGTTCTTCGCCTCGATCGGCCGTGCGTTCGTGGCGATGTGCGCCGTCATCCCGGTGCTGTTCCTCATCGAGGTGATCGACGTCGGCGTCGGCGCCGGCCGCCTTGATGTCGCCGGCGGCATCATCCCGCGCCGCCTCAGCGGCCTCGACGGGGTCATCTTCAGCCCGTTCCTGCACGCCGGCTGGGACCACCTGTACGGCAACAGCATCCCGCTGATCCTGGTCGGCACGTTCGCGCTGGCCGGCGGCGTCCGCCGCTTCCTCTGGTCGACGCTGGTGATCGTGCTGGTCAGCGGCTTCGGCGTGTGGCTGATCGGCGACCCGAGCAGCGTCGTCGTCGGCGCCAGCGGGGTCGTCTTCGGCTACCTGGGCCTGCTCTTCGCCCGCGGCTTCGTGGAGCGCAGCTGGTGGAACCTTGGCGTGGCCGCGTTCATCGGGCTGCTCTACTGGTACCAGCTCTACAACGTGCTGCCGACCGATCAGCCGATCTCCTGGCAGGGGCACCTGCTCGGCCTGCTCGGCGGCGTGATCTCGGCGATCCTGTTCCGCCGGCGCCGCCCGCGCCCGGCACCGGCCCTGTACGGCCCGGACACCACCCTCACCGACCTCTGAGCACCGCCACCCCGACGGCCACGAGCGTGAGCACGGCGCCGAGCAGTGTGTTCCAGCCCGGCCGGCCGGCCGCGCCCGGCACGATCCCGTCCAGCAGCAGCGCGCCGGTGACCTGGCCCGCGATCATGCCGAGGCCGAGCAGCAGGACGCCGGTGTAGCGGACCACGGCGGCGCCGACGGCGATGAAGACGATGCCAAGGACGCCGCCGGCGTACAGCCACCAGGGGCCGCTCGGCAGCCGGCCCGGGAAGCCGCGGAGGGTCACCGAGACCGCGAGGGCGACCAGCAGCACCGACGTGCCCATCGCGAAGTTGACAAGGCCCGCCACCATCGCGCTGCCCGAGACGACCCGCACCTGGCCGTTGACCGCCTGCTGCCAGGCGATGCCGACGCCGGCCAGCAGGGGCAGCACGGCGAGCGCCAGCGCGCTCGGATGCCCGATCCGGTCGCCGACCGCCAGCAGCACCGCGCAGACGGTCAGGACCGCGCCGGCCAGCCGCGGCGTGGTCACCGGCTGCGGGCCGGCCGGGCCCGCGCCCGCCCGGTCCACCAGCAGGCTGCTCGAGGACTGGCCCGCGACCAGCGCCACCACGAAGACGGCAACGCCCAGCGTCGGCACGGTAAGGCCCTGGGTGGCGACCAGGAAGGCGCCGCACATCCCGCCGACGCACTGCCACGGGCGGATCTGCCGTACCCGCAGACCGTCGCGCAGGCGGCGCAGGCCGGCCCGGCCGGCCGGTAGCAGCGGCACGAGGACCGCGAGCACCAGCAGGCCGGAGCCGAACGAGACGACCGCGGCGCCGATCGGGTCGCCGAGGCGGATCGAGAGTTCGCCGTTGATCCTCGACTGCACGGCCAGTGCGACCCCCGCGATCAGCGCGAACAGAACGCCGGCGACGCGGCGACCGGCCGGTACGGCCGATCCGGGTGGCGCGGGTGCGGTCGAGGTCTGCGTCACTCGCGCACCATCGGCAGGTGCCCGTCGAAGTCGACCGACGAGTACTGCGCCAGCTTCTCCAGCCGGTGGTAGGAGTCGATGACCCGGATGGTGCCGCTCTTGGAGCGCATGACGATCGACTGGGTGTGCGCGCCGCCGGCGCGGTACCGCACGCCCTTGAGCAGGTCGCCGGAGGTGACCCCGGTGGCGACGAAGAAGCAGTTGTCGCCGGTGACCAGGTCGTCGGTGGTCAGCACGCGGTCCAGGTCGTGCCCGCCGGCCATGGCCTTCTCGCGCTCGGAGTCGTCAAGCGGCCAGAGCTTCGCCTGGATCGCGCCGCCGAGGCACTTGAGTGCGCAGGCGGCCGTGATGCCCTCCGGCGTGCCGCCGATGCCCATCAGCACGTCGACGTCGGAGGAGCCACGGGCCGCCGAGATGGCGCCGGCGATGTCGCCGTCGGAGATGAACTTGATGTTCGCGCCCGCCGCCCGGACCTCCTCGACCAGCGCCTGGTGCCGGGGCCGGTCCAGGATGCAGACGGTCACGTCCGAGACGCTCGAGTGCTTGGCCTTGGCGATCCGGCGCAGGTTCTCCGTCGCGCCGGCGTTGATGTCGATGACGTCGGCGCAGTCCGGCCCGACGGCGATCTTCTCCATGTAGAAGACGGCGCTCGGGTCGAACATCGCGCCGCGCTCGGCGACCGCCAGCACGGCGACCGCGCCCGGCATGCCCTTGCTCATCAGCGTCGTGCCGTCGACCGGGTCGACCGCCACGTCCACCTCCGGCCCGGTGCCGTCGCCGACCTCCTCGCCGTTGAACAGCATCGGGGCGTTGTCCTTCTCGCCCTCGCCGATGACGACGACGCCGCGCATCTGGATCGAGTTGATGAGCTTGCGCATGGCGTCGACGGCAGCGCCGTCGCCGCCCTCCTTGTCACCCCGGCCGACCCAGCGGCCGGCGGCCATCGCGGCCGCCTCGGTCACGCGTACCAGGTCGAGCGCGATGTTGCGGTCGAGGTCCTGCGGGTTGTTGGAAACGGGCATGGGGGTGCCTCCTCGCGACGGTGCGGGTGTGGTGCCCCGATCCTCACACGTGGAGACGCGCGAAGTCCCGCGACCGCGACATGGTTAACAATGGGGAGGTGACTACGCCTGATGCCGCCGCGGAACCCATCACCGTCGGAAAGCGTGGTGGGCGCTCACCGCGGGACATGGCGATGTCGCTCGGCATCCTGCTGGTGCCGATCGCGCTGCTGCTGCTCTTCTACCGGCTCGTCCTGGACGGCGACCGGCCGGTGAGCGTCGACGCCGAGCCGACCGTCCGGCAGGCCCGCGCGGCGGCGGCCTTCGAGGTCGTCGTGCCGCAGGGGCTCGGCGACGACTGGCACACGGTGAGCGCGACCTTCGAGCGCGGCAAGGACGGCGCGACGCTGCGGATCGGCTACGTCGATCCGGACTCCGACCCCATCCAGCTCATCGAGAGCAGCGCACCGACGGAGAAGCTGATCCCGGTCGAGCTGGGCGACGACCCCGAGGCGATCGGCACCTTCCGCGACGGCGGGCGCACCTGGCAGCACTACGACGCCCGGCCGGGCGAGAACGCGCTGCTGCTGCTGGAGAAGGGCCGCACCATCATCGTGGTGGGCACCACCGAGACCGAGAGCCTGGAGCGCTTCGCCGCGTCCCTGGACGGCTAACCGCCGTCCCGGGCGGCTAACCGCCGTCCCGGGCGGCTAACCGCCGTCCCGGGCGGCGCGGGCCGCCTCGATGCGCTCGCGGGCGCCGTCCAGCCGGCGCTGGCAGACGTCCGCCAGCTTCTCGCCGCGCTCCCACAGGGCCAGCGACTCCTCCAGCGAGCTGCCGCCCTGCTCGAGACGCTCCACCACCGTGGCCAGCTCGGTGCGGGCCTGCTCGTAACTGAGTTCCTCGTCCGTCATTCCCGCACTCCCGCTCGAAGCTCACCGTCGGCCAGCCGTACCCGGAGAACGTCGCCGGTCTCCACCTCGCCTGCCGCGCGGACCACGTGGCCGTCCGCGCGCTGCACGATCGCGTACCCCCGCTCCAGGGTCGCCATCGGCGACAGCCCTCGCAGCCGGGCCAGGGTGTGCCGCAGGTCGTCGTCGGCGCGGCGCAGCCGCTGGTCCAGGCTGCGGATCCCGCGGTCGCGCAGGGCGGCCACCTCGGCCGCCCGCTGCTCGACGAGCGCCTCCGGGCGGGCCAGCACCGGGCGCGAGCGCCAGGACTCCAGGCGGTGCGCCTCGCGGTCCACCAGGGTGATCACCGCGCGGTCCAGCCGCCGCCGCGCCTGCTGGATCAGGTTCGTCTCCTCGGCCAGGTCCGGCACGATGCGCTTGGCCGCGTCGGTGGGCGTCGAGGCGCGCGCGTCGGCCACGTAGTCGACGAGCGGCGCGTCCGTCTCGTGTCCGATCGCGCTGACCACCGGCGTACGGCAGCCGAACACCGCCCGGCACAGCGCCTCGTCGGAGAAGGGCAGCAGGTCCTCGACGCTGCCGCCGCCGCGGGCGAGCACGATCACGTCGACGGTGTCGTCGTTGTCGAGCACCTTCAGCGCGTCGATGATCTGCGGCACCGCGGTCGGACCCTGCACGGGCACGTTGATCACCCGGAAGTCCACGGACGGCCAGCGGCGCCGGGTGTTCATCAGCACGTCCCGCTCGGCCGCCGAGGCCCGCCCGGTGATCAGCCCGACCCGCTGCGGCAGGAACGGCAGCCGCCGCTTGCGCTCGCGGGCGAAGAGACCCTCGGCGCCGAGCAGCTTCTTCAGCCGCTCGAGGCGGGCCAGCAACTCACCGAGGCCGACCTGGCGGATCTCGTCGGCACGCAGGCTCAGCGAGCCGCGCGCCGGATAGAACTCGGGCTTGGCGTGCAGCGTGACCCTGGCGCCCTCGACCAGCCCGGGCGCGCCGGCGTCGAGCACGTCGCGATGGGCGGTCACGGTGAGGCTGAGGTCGGCCGCCGGGTCGCGCAGCGTCAGGAAGACCACGCTGGCGCCGGGGCGGCGGCTGATCTGCGCGACCTGGCCGTCGACCCAGACCCAGCCGAGCTTGGCGATCCACGCGCTGACCTTCTGGCTCACGACCCGGACGGGCCACGGCTCGTCGGCGCTCGACTTCGCAGGCGGCGTCTCGGGCTGAGTCACCCGGCCAGCCTAGGCCCTGTCTGAGCCGGGCCCGTCATCCCGCGGCGCGGTGCGCCGCACGGCCCGGCGCACGGATGCCACCGCGACCAGCACGATCAGGCCCGCGTACCCCCAGAAGAGCAGGTCGGCGAGCAGGTGCGGCCCGTCGAGGTGCCAGCGGCCGGCGTCACGGGCCGCGAACGTGAACGGGTAGCCGTGCCGCGCCGCGTACGCGGTCATGCAGCACGCCGCGTCGAACGCCCGCACGCCGCTGAGGATCATGCCGCCCGCCAGCACCGCGCCGCCGGCGCAGTAGCCGGCGACGCCCGCGCCGGCGCCGACGGTGGTGAACGAGACCAGGAGCACGCCGCCGATCACGAGCATGATGTGGAACGCCAGGTAGGCGCCGTCGCCCGAGCCGCCGCGGTCCAGCTCGACGAGCAGGTTGAGGATGCCGATGGCGATGCTGAACCAGCCGACGAACAGCCGCAGCGCCGACCAGAAGGAGCCCAGCAGGCGGCCCGCCGCGTGCCCGGCCGGATATCCCGCGTCACCTACGGCGCTCATCGCCTGAGTATCGCGCCCGCCACCGCCGTCACGTGCGGAAACGCGATCTGTTGATCAGGACTGGGGTGCGGCCTCGCGGCGCGCTCCGGCGCGGCGGATCACCACGGCGGCCGCCACGACCAGCAGGCCGGCGAACGCCCAGAAGTAGAGGTCGGCGACGAGGTTGACGGCGTCGATGTGCCAGTTCGCCCGGTTCGCGGCCTCCTCGGCCGCGGCCCGGTCGTCGCCGACCCCGCCCCGGGACAGCCAGGCGAACGGCCAGCCGCGGCTGACGAGGTAGGCGAACGCGCCGCCGACGCTGACGCCGGTCACGAGGCCGCCGGCCAGCGTGCCGCCGACCGCGGCGCCGGCCGTCGCCGCCGCGGTAGCGCGGCCCGGCAGCGCGACCCGGTGCGGCATGAGCAGCACCAGCCCGCCGGCGGCCAGAACCACGCCGACGAGCATCTCCTGGACCGGCCGTGGCGCGTCCAGGTTGAGCAGGATCCAGGTCAGGCCGCCGACGAGGCTCACCGCGCCGAGCGACCCTCGTGCCACGCCGCCGACCTGCTGCCGCGCCGTCATGTTCGTCTCATTCACCGGACGAGTATGCAGTGTCGTGACTGTGGTGCCCGTCGCACGCCGAGGCGTTGCGGCCGCGTGCACGTACCATGGCCGGGTGACCGCCGACTCGACCAGCCCAGTTCGCAAGCGTGTGCTCCTCGCCAAGCCGCGGGGCTACTGCGCCGGCGTCGACCGCGCCGTGCAGACCGTCGAGGAGGCGCTCAAGCTCTACGGCGCCCCGGTCTACGTGCGCAAGCAGATCGTGCACAACAAGCACGTGGTCACCACGCTCGAGGCCCGCGGCGCGATCTTCGTGGAGGAGAACGAGGAGGTGCCGGAGGGCTCCACCGTCGTCTTCTCGGCGCACGGCGTCGCGCCGGAGGTGCACGAGCAGGCCCGCGAGCGCAACCTCAAGGCGATCGACGCGACCTGCCCGCTGGTCACCAAGGTGCACCACGAGGCGAAGCGGTTCGCCGCCGAGGACTACGACATCCTGCTCATCGGGCACGAGGGGCACGAAGAGGTCATCGGCACGGCGGGCGAGGCCCCGGCGCACATCCAGCTTGTCGACGGGCCCGAGGACGTGGAGAACGTCGTCGTCCGCGACCCGGCAAAGGTGGTCTGGCTGTCACAGACCACGCTGTCGGTTGACGAGACAATGGAGACCGTCGCCCGGCTCAAGACGCGGCTACCGCTGCTCCAGTCGCCGCCCAGCGACGACATCTGCTACGCCACGTCGAACCGCCAGCACGTGATCAAGGAGATCGCCCCGGAGTGCGACGTGGTGATCGTCGTGGGCTCTACCAACTCCTCCAACTCGGTGCGCCTGGTCGAGGTGGCGCTCGGCGCGGGTGCGCGGGCCGGCCACCTGGTCGACTACGCCTCCGAGATCAAGGACGAGTGGCTGGAGGGCGCGACGACCGTCGGCGTCAGCTCCGGCGCCAGCGTCCCCGACGACCTGGTCATGGAGGTGCTCGCCCACCTCGCGGAGCGGGGCTTCGGCGAGGTCACCGAGTTCACCACCGCCGAGGAGCGGCTGACCTTCTCGCTGCCGCAGGAGCTGCGCCGCGACATGAAGGCCGCCGCGGCCGCCCGGGGCTAAAGCTCGTCGACCAGCTCCGGCGCCTGTGGCTGGCGGGGCGTCAGCTCCACCTGTGCCGGCACGACGAGCTCGTCGTCCGAGACGCCCATCTCCGCGAGCTTGCGGGCGCTGACCAGTACCCGCGACTCCAGCGAGCCGACGGCGCGGTTGTACGCCGTCACCGCCCCGCTCAGCGAGCTGCCCAGCTTGCCGACGTGGTCGCCGAGCGTGGCCAGCCGGCCGTACAGCTCGCGGGCCAGGCTGTGCACCGCCAGCGCGTTGCGGGCCAGCGCCTCCTGCCGCCACGAGTAGGCCACCGTGCGCAGCAGGGCGACGAGCGTCGCCGGGGTCGCCAGCACCACGTTGCGGGAGAACGCGTGCTCCATCAGCGACGCGTCGCGTTGCAGGGCCGCGTCGAGGAACGGGTCGGCCGGCACGAACAGCACCACGAAGTCCGGTGACTGGTCGAACGCGGTCCAGTAGGCCTTCGCCGACAGCGCGTCCACGTGCCCGCGCAGCACCCGCGCGTGCTGGTCCAGGTGTGCGTCGCGGGTGCGCTCGTCGCGGGCCTCCATCGCCGAGAGGTAGGAGTCGAACGGCGCCTTGGCGTCCACCACCACGCAGCGGCCGCCGTGCAGGCGCACCAGCATGTCGGGCCGAACGCCCTGGTGGTCGGTCGCGCCGGTGACCTGCTCGGCGAAGTCGCAGTGCTCGAGCAGGCCGGCCGCCTCGACGATGCGCCGCAGCTGGAGCTCGCCCCAGCGGCCGCGCACCTGCGGCGCCCGAAGCGACGCGACAAGCTGCTTCGTCTCGACCCGCAGCTCGCCCGAGACCACGCCCATGGACCGGACCTGTTCGCGCAGCTCGGCGTAGGCGTCCACCCGGTCGCGTTCGAGCTCGGCCACCCGCAGCTCGTAGCGTTGCAGGGTCTCGTGCAGCGGGCCCACCGCGCGGGCAACGGCCTCCTGGGACTGCGCGGTCGCCTCGTAGGACAGCGCGCGCAGCGACTGCTCCATCCGGGCCTCGCCCTCGCGGCCGGCCGCCAGGGTCGCCTCCAGCCGGGCGATGTCGGTGGCGGCGCGCAGGCGCCCGGCCAGCCAGCCGAGCGCACCACCGACACCCAGACAGATGATCACCACGGCGAGAGTCGAGAAGGTCACGCATCGGAGCTTGCCAGAGACCCCGGTTGGATTCCCGCGGGTACCGTCGAGTCATGAAGGCGTTTCTGCTGCTCTTCCTGATCCTGATCCTGGTGGTTGTGATCGCCGGGGCGGTGCGGCGTGGCTCCGCCGCCCGGGAGCAGCGGCGGCTGGCCGACGCCCGGGCCGAGGCGCAGCGGTGGTACGAGCGGCTCGGCGGCCAGCTGATGAACCTGCACGGCGACGAGCCGGCGGCCCGGCAGGCGCTGGCCGACGCGGGCGAGCGTTACAACGCGGCCGGCGGCCAGCTCCAGCAGGCCGCGTCGGTGCGGCAGTTCGAGCTGGCCCGCGAGTCGGCGCTGGAGGGCCTGGCCTACGCGCGCGCGGCCCGCGTCGCGATGGGCCTCGACCCGGGGCCGGAGCTGCCGCCGCTGGCTGCCGCGCGCGGCGCGGGCGAGCTGACCCGCGAGCGCGAGGTCAACGTGCAGGGCCACCGGTACCGGGCGGGCCCGCAGCCGGGCCCGGCCACGCCCTACTACTACCCGGGCGGTCGGGTGCAGGGCCGGCCGGTGCCGTCGGGCTGGTACTCGACGCCGGTCTGGGGCACGGCACTCGGCGCCGGCGCGGGCGTCCTCGGCGGCATGCTGATCTTCGACGCGCTGTTCTCGCCGGAATTCGGCGACATGGGCTACGACGGCATGGACCAGGCCGGGGACTTCGGCGGCGGCGATTTCGGTGGTGGCGACTTCGGCGGCGGGGACTTCGGTGGTGGCGATTTCGGCGGCGGGGACTTCTGAGCGGCGATCAGTGCATGCGGCGGGCGAGCTCGCGGCGTAGCGCCCGCGGGCCCGGCCACACCTCGGTCAGGTCGGCGGTGAAGGCCGGCCGGCCCTTGGGGTCGTCGTCGTCGTCGCGGATCGCCGGCCAGCCCTCGTCCTCCTCCGAGACCGGATGGACCCGGTCCAGGTCGACCGGGGTCACGTCGAGGACCGTGCGCAGGCCGTCCCGGCGTACCACCACGTGGTCGATGTCCGGCCAGGCCAGCAGCACCGGGTCGCTGCCCTGCGCGGCCACCTCCAGGCCGCCCGACGAGGCACGGACCCAGGTCGGCAGCGCCGAGCGGGCCGACAGCTCGTAGCCGCCGGCTACCAGGGCCCCGATGACCGCGCCCTGCGCGACGATGGACGACCACGGGTCGTGCGGGACGTTCAGCAGGAGATTGACGAACGGCGACACGACCACGTAGGCGACCAGCACGACGGCGAACATCAGCGCGAACGTCCGCCACGGCGAGGACCGGAAGAGGACCGCGTCGTCGGCCGGGGCCTCGACCTCGTCGGGCGGGATCGACATGGTTCCCATGCTGCCGTGGCCGCTCAGAACGCGCAGGCGATCACGAGTTCCGCCGTGCGGTCCGGGAGCATGTCGAGCTCGCCGATCCGGCCCGCCGCCTTCAGGTCGCCCTCGACCAGCGCCAGCCGCTCCAGCATCGCCGCCGGACCGAGCGCCTCCGCGAGCGGGACGTCCGCCTTCATCGACAGCTTGCGGTCCGACTTGGCCCGGCGCACCTGACGCAGGGCGTCCCCGGCCAGGTCGAGCAGGGTGGCGTCGCCGTCGGGCGCGACCCGGATCAGCTCGTACTTGGTCGGCCAGGTGGCGCGGTGCACCGAGCCGTAGCGCCACCAGGACCAGATCTCCTCGGTCGTGTACGGCAGAAACGGCGCGAACAACCGCAGCAGCACGGACAGCCCGGCCGCGAGCGCCGCCCGGGCCGAGTCGCCGCCCGGACCCTCGGCGTACGCCCGGTCCTTGACCATCTCGATGTAGTCGTCGCAGAACGTCCAGAAGAACGCCTCGCTCGCCTGGAGCGCGGCGGTGTGGTCGTACGCGTCGAACGCGGCCGTCGCGACGTCGACGACCTCGGCGAGCCGGGCCAGCACCGCCCGGTCCAGCCCGGCCGTGACCGGCTGCCGCAGCGCGTCCGCGGCGCCGAGGCCGAGCGCGAACTTCGACGCGTTGAGCAGTTTGGTCGCGAGCCGCCGCCCGACCTTGATCTGCGCCGGGTCGAACGCCAGGTCGGCGCCGGGCCGCCCGTTGGCCGCCCAGTACCGCACCGCGTCCGAGCCGTTCTCGACCAGCAGGTCCATCGGCGTGACGACGTTGCCCTTGGACTTCGACATCTTCTTGCGGTCCGGGTCGAGGATCCAGCCGGAGAGCACCGCGGTCTTCCACGGCAGAGTCCCGTGCTCGAAGCGCGAGCGGACCACCGAGTAGAACAGCCAGGTCCGGATGATCTCCTGGCCCTGCGGGCGCAGGTCCATCGGGAAGACCCGGCCGAACAGGTCCTCGTCGTCGCCCCAGCCGCCGGCGATCTGCGGGGTCAGCGACGACGTGGCCCAGGTGTCCATGACGTCCGGGTCGGCGGTGAAGCCGCCCGGTGCGTCGCGCTGGGACTCCTCGAAGCCCGGCGGACACTCCGAGGATGGGTCAACCGGCAGCGCCGAAACATCCGGTATGAGAAGCTGGCCGTAGTCCGGCTCGCCAGCGTTGTCGAGCCGGTACCAGACCGGAATCGGCACGCCGAAGAAGCGCTGCCGGCTGATCAGCCAGTCTCCGGTGAGCCCGTTGACCCAGTGGTCGTAGCGGTGTCGCATGTGGTCCGGGACCCAGGTCAGCTCCCGCCCGCCGGCCAGCAGCTCGTCGCGCAGCCCCGCGTCCCGGCCGCCGTTGCGGATGAACCACTGCCGGCTGGTGACGATCTCCAGCGGCGAGTCGCCCCGCTCGTAGAACTTGACCGGGTGGGTGATCGGCCGTGGTTCGCCGATCAGGTCACCGGTCTCGGCCAGCAGCCGGACGATCTCGCGCCGGGCGGCGTTGACGCTCAGGCCGGCGAACGGCTTGTACGCCGCGTCCGGAACGCCCGCCGGCCGGTCCGGCAGGAAACGGCCGTCGCGGCCCAGCACGACCCGGGTCTCCAGGTGGAGGTCGCGCCACCAGATGACGTCGGTCAGGTCGCCGAACGTGCAGACCATCGCGATTCCGGTGCCCTTGCCGGCCTCGGCGAGCGGGTGGGCGTGCACCGGGACCTCGACGTCGAAGAACGGCGTGCGCACGGTCCGGCCCACCAGGGGATGTTCCGGGTGGGTGACCAGCGCGACGCAGGCCGGCAGCAGCTCGGGCCGCGTCGTGTCGACCTCGACCGGCCCGTCCGGGCCGTGGAAGCGCAGCCGGTGGTACGCGCCGGGCCGCTCCCGATCCTCGACCTCGGCCTGCGCGACCGCGGTGCGGAAGCCGACGTCCCAGAGCGTCGGCGCCTCCGCCGTGTACGCCTCGCCGCGCGCGAGGTTGCCGAGGAACGCGCGCTGCGAGACGGCCTGCGACCGGGCGCCGATCGTCGTGTACGTCATCGCCCAGTCGACCGACAGCCCGAGCCGGCGCCACAGCGCCTCGAACGCCTTCTCGTCCTCGACGGTGAGCCGGCCGCACAGCTCGACGAAGTTGCGCCGCGACACCGCGACGGCCGGCTTCGGCGGCGTCGCGGGCGGCTGCCACCCCGGGTCGTACGGCAGCGACGGGTCGCAGTAGACGCCGTAGACGTTCTGCACCCGCCGCTCGGTGGGCAGCCCGTTGTCGTCCCAGCCCATCGGGTAGAAGACGGTCTTGCCGCGCATCCGCTGGAACCGCGCGACCGTGTCGGTGTGCGTGTAGGAGAAGACGTGTCCCATGTGCAGCTCGCCCGATACGGTCGGCGGAGGCGTGTCGATCGCGTACACGTCCGGCCGCGCCTTGTCGCGGTCGAACGTGTACGTGCCCTCCTCCTGCCAGCGGCTCGCCCACTTCTCCTCGAGGCCGTCCAGCGACGGACGCTCGGGGAGACCGGCGCGCGCGGTCCTGCCCGTATCGGTCATGCAGCGATGCTACGGCCCTGCTCGTGCCGCAGCAGCCAGGTTTTGACGTCGAGTCCCCAGCGATATCCGCGCAGCGTGCCGTCGGTGCCGAGCACCCGGTGGCAGGGCACGAACAGCGCCGCCGCGTTGCGCGCGCAGGCCGTCGCCGCCGCGCGCACCGCCGCCGGCCGCCCGGCCAGCTCCGCGAACGCGGTGTAGGTCACCGGCTCGCCCGCCTTGATGTCGCGCATGACCCGCCAGGCGTGGCTCAGGAACGGCCCGCCGGTGCGCTGCTCGACCACCACGTCGTCGATCGCGGTGAGGTCGCCGTCGAGATAGGAGCGGACCGCGTCGCCAACCGGCCCGGGCGACGCGGCGGGCCGCGTCTCCTCCCGCAGCCCGGCGTGTACGAGCGGGAGCAGCTCATCGATCTCGGCGGTGAAGCCCGAGGCCCGCACGGCGCCGGCGTCGCTGACCAGGTAGGTGAACGGTCCGGCCGGGGTGTCGATTGTCGTGTGCCGCATCATGCTGACCTCCAGAGTCGCATCAGAGCGTAGGAGCGCCAGGGCCGCCAGCTCTCGGCGTGCGCGGCCAGGGCGCGGGGGGAGTGCGGCAGGCCAAGCGCTTTCGCGCCGCGCTGTGCCGCCACATCGGTGTGCAGGAAGACGTCGGGGTCGCCGATGGCACGCATCGCCACGTAGCCGGCGGTCCAGGCGCCGATGCCGGGGAGCTCCATCAGCCGGGCGACGGACTCCTCCCGGTCGGCGCCGGGCTCCAGGTCCAGCTTGCCGTCGGCCACAGCCCCGGCGAGCGCCCGGATGGTCTCGCGCCGGCTCGCCGGCATCCGGAACGCCTCGTCGGGCAGCTCGGCGACGGACTCGGCGCTGGGAAAGCCGCGCAACTCGCCGGGCGTGGCGGGACCCAGCAGGCGGCCCAGCGTCGTGCGGGCACCGGCGACCGAGACCTGCTGGCCGACGATCGCCCGTACGGCGAGTTCGAAGCCGTCGGCCGCGCGCGGTACCCGTACCCCCGGCTCGGCGCGCACCGCCGCGGCGAGCGCGGGATCCGCACCCAGCGTGCCGTCGACGGCGACCGGGTCCGCGTCGAGGTCGAAGAGCCGGCGGCAGCGGGCGACCGCCGGCGCGAGGTCGCGGACGTCCGTGAGCCGCAGCGTGGCGGAGACCCACCGGTCGCCGGGCTCGAGCGCGACGGTCGCGCTGCCGTGCGGCAGATTCAATCCCCGCCGGTACGTCGTGACGCCGGCGTCCTCGATGCCCGGCAGCGCGCGGGCGGCCAGGAACCCGAGCAACGCGCCGGCGTGCAGCGGCGCCCGGTACGCGAGCCGCAGCGTGATGGTGCCCGCCTCGGGCCGCCGGACCGTCCGGCGCTGCCGCAGCTCGCCCGGCGACCGGGCGTACACCGCGCGGATCGTGTCGTTGAACTGGCGCACGCTGCCGAAGCCCGCGGCGAACGCGATCTCGGCCAGGCCGAGGTCGGTGGTCTCGATGAGCACGCGCGCGGTCTGTGCGCGCTGCGCCCGGGCCAGCGCGAGCGGCCCGGCGCCCAGCTCGGCGCCGAGCATGCGGTTGAGGTGCCGCTCGGTGTAGCCGAGGCGGCTCGCCAGCCCCGGCACGCCCTCGCGGTCGACGACGCCGTCCGAGATGAGCCGCATGGCGCGCCCGACGGTGTCCGCCCGCACGTCCCACTCGGGTGAGCCGGGCGCGGCATCGGGACGGCAGCGGCGGCAGGCCCGGTAGCCGCCGCGCTGCGCGGCGGCGGCGCTGGGGTAGAAGGTGACGTTCTCCCGCCGGGGGGTGACGGCGGGGCAGGACGGGCGGCAGTAGATGCCGGTCGTGCGCACGGCGGTGTAGAACCAGCCGTCGAAGCGCTGGTCGCGGCTGTCCACGGCCCGGTAGCAACGCTCGAAGTCCAACTCCATGCGACCGAGTCTGCGCCAACGGGCGGGCCGACTGCTGGCGGGATTCGGACATTGCCGTGGCGACGTATCCTTCACTGCGTGATCAAACTGTCGATCGGTGCCCCGCCCGCGCAGAAGGTCGTCGGCGCGGTCTTCGGCCTGCTGTTCGCGGCCGGCGGCGCGGCGTTCCTGGTGCTGCCGCTCATCGCGGACAACTGGCTGGGCAGCGTGATCAGCGCGGACGAGTCCTGCCCGTCGGCGGACGAGCTGGCCGGCATCCCGCGGGACCTGCTGCCCGAGTCGGTCCGGGACTGCGTGTCGAACGGCAGCTGGTTCACCGGCGGCTCCGGCTTCGACGACGGCATCGGTGCGATGCGGCTGATCGGGCTGATCGGCATACCGTTCATCGTCATCGGGCTCTACCTGGCGTTGAGCGCGCTGCGGACGGCGGCCTGGCTCGAGGGCACGCGGGCGACGGTGCGGCGCGCGTTCCGGGCCCGCACGGTCGACCTGGCGACGGCAACGATCACGGTCGGCGCGCTCGCGTTCCGGCGCAACCGGGAGACCTCCCGCGAGACGATCGAACGGCTACCGACGCTCATCGCCCGCGACCCGGCCGGCGGGCCGACGATCACGATCCCGCTGCACGGCGTCGGCATGACGCAGCTCCCGCCGCCCGAGCTGCGGGCGCTGGCGCAGGCGATCGAGGCGAACCCGGACGGCGACGCCCGCAATCTCGCCGCCCAGCTGCGCACGATGGCCGACAACCCGCTGGGCGTCCTGGTCCGCTAGAGGTACTTCACGAATACGTGGCACACGTCCGGCACGGCGATCGTCTTGCCGTCCTTGACGTCCTCGCGGATCGTCTCGAGCAGCCCGTGTGCCCACTCCCGGTAGCCGAGCCGGCGGTACAGCCGGGCCGCGCTGGCGTTGTCGACGTCGACGCCGACGGCCACCCGCCACAGCCGCCTGCGGCGCAGCTCGGCCTCGGCCGCGGCGATGAGCTTCGTGCCGACGCCCTTGCGGCGCAGGGACGCGTCGACCATGAGCCGGTGCAGCATCGGCACCCGACCCAGGTGGCGGATGATCGCGGACTCCGGCGCCGGCTCCGTCGACACGAACGCCGCGCCGACGGCCCGCTCGCCGACCCGGGCGACGAGCAGCACGCCCTGCCGGCGGGACCGGTCGAGGTAGTAGGCGCGGGCGGACGGCCCGAACGTGCGGCCCAGCCGGTCGATGTCTCCGGGAACCCGCGGTGCGATGCGCAATCCCTGTAGGTCCCCCACGGGATCATCGTGCCGGTCGATGCGCCAACCGTCACCCCGGGGCCGGTGCCCGTCCGAGAGACCGGCCACTACGCGGACATCACGAGCGCCGTGACCAGCATGACGACCAGCGCGCCGGCCAGCAGCAGGGCGCCGAGCGCGGCGAGCGCGGCCTTCACGACCTCCTTGAACGGCGCGATCATCCCGCCGAACAACCGCACGAGCACCACCATCACCAGGATCATCAAGACGATCAGCGCGCTCAGCGTGCCGTCCTGGTCCGCGGCGGAATTTGACAGCAGGGAGTCCAGGGTTAATGTGGTCATGGTGGCTTCTTTCTGCAGGCAAGTGGATGTGAGCTGCCACTGAAGTGAAATGCCCTGACTGCACCCTCGGCGGCCACCGAGGGTGTTGTCGTCTGTGCCGCCGTCTGCCGGTGTGCCTCCTTCCGAAATAACGTTCGGATAACTTCTGTCTTCAAGCTAAACTTCAGTCTGAACTGAAGCAAGACACTCACGAGTGCGAGTATCTGCGTTCAGTGAAGACTGAAGTTTCGACTGAAGGACTGCGATGGCTGACGACGGCAAGCGGCTCGGTGCGCGCCTGCGTGCGCTGCGCGAGACCGGATTCGCTGACCGGGCCGTGACCCAGGGAGTGGTCGCCTCCGCGCTGGGCCGCAGCGTTCCGCTCGTCTCCTCCTGGGAAAAGGGCAAGGCGCAGCCGTCCGAGGAATGGCTGAACGCCTACGCCCGGTTCTTCGCCAGCCCGCGCTCGCTCGCGGACGGGCACCCGCGGCTGCTCACCCGGCAGGACCTGCGCGACGACGAACTCGACCGCTTCGAGGACCTGTTCCGGGAGCTGCTCCAGCTGCGTACGGCCGGGCCGAACCAGCCGCCGAGCCGGTCGAGGTCGGACGAGCTGACCACCCGGTCGCCCTGGGAAGGCATGTGGCACTTCCCGGACCAGTCCTCCATCACGCTCGTCTGCGCCCGGCTGCCCGCCAACCTGCGCGCCAGCGACACCTACACCTCACCGGAGAGCCCGGACTACGTCGAGCTGTACGGCTACTCGGACCTCGACGCCCTGATAGAGCTCTACGGCCACGTGTACGCCGCGAACCCCGGGGTCTCCGTGCGGCGCAAACTCGCCGACGAGCTGACCCAGGACGACGTCACCAACCACCTCGTCCTTCTGGGTGGCGTCGACTGGAACCCCATGACGCGCCGGGTGATGCAGTCGTTGGAGCTCCCGGTCGCACAGGACCGTCGCGAGGGCAGCGATCCGGACGTCGGTTCCTTCCGGGTAGTGGACCAGGACGGCAACGCGACGGTCTTCCCGTCGAGGCTGGAGGTCGACCCGCCGGGCCAGCGGCTGATCGAGGACGTCGCCCAGTTCTGCCGCGCGCCGAACCCGTTCAACCGGAAGAGGTCGGTCACCATCTGCAACGGCAACTACGGCCGGGGCACGTACGCCGCCGTGCGTACCCTCACCGACCCGCGATTCCGCGACCGCAACCGCGCCTACATCGAGCAGCGGTACCGGCCCGAGGACACGTACAGCATCCTGGCCCGGGTCAGCATCGTCGCCGGCGAGGTCATCACCCCGGACTGGACCCTGCCCGGCACGGTCCTGCACGAGTGGTCGAACGCGGGATGACCGCCGCCCTGCAACTACCCGCCGTACGGGCCGTGGGACACCGCTACTCGCACGGCCACCTGCTCGCGCACCCGACCCAGGTCACGCCCGGTGACGTGCCCGCCATCGTGGTGCCGACGGTCCGCAACCCGGCCACCATGCGCGACTCGATGCTCCTGGCCCGGGAACTCCAGCGGCCGATGATCGCGCTGTGCAGCCGCTGGTCGTCCGCGGAGGTGGTGCGCAAACAGGCGCAGCTCCTCGACGCGCCGGTCGTCGCCGTCGACGTCACCGACCAGGCGAAACTGCCGAACTTCAGCTGTGACACCCTGCTCGCCGCGGAGAAGAAGCTGAACCGCGCCAACGACGTCAGCATCAAGCGCAACCTCGGCCTTTCCGTGGCCCGCATGCTGCGCTGGCAGCGGATCGCCTTCCTCGACGACGACCTCACCGGCCTCCGGCCGGAGGCCATCCGCGCCGCCGGCGGCCTGCTCAGCGACTACAACGTCTCGGCGATGCGCAACGTCGGCTTCCCCGACAACTCGGTCGTCTGCCACGCCCGGCGGGAGGTCGGCCTGCCGCAGGACGTCTTCGTCGGCGGCGGCGCCATGGCCGTACGGGTCAACGCGCGCACCCCGTTCTTCCCCACCGTCTACAACGAGGACTGGCTCTTTCTGGTCGGCCGCCGCAACGTCGAGCAGGTCGCCGTGCACGGGCGGGTGACGCAGGAGCCCTACGACCCGTACCTGTCGCCGGAGCGGGCGCGCTCCGAGGAGTTCGGCGACTGCCTCGCCGAGGGCCTCTTCTCGCTGTCGGAACACGAACGCCCCATGCAGGCCGCGGACGAGCGGTTCTGGCGCGCCTTCCTCGACAACCGGGTCGCCATGATCGATGAAATCCTGGCCCGGCTCGACCGGAGCCGCCCGGACGAGCGGCGTACCCGGATAATCCAGGCGCTGAAGGTCGCCCGCGGCCGCTGCCAGATCATCGATCC
Source organism: Amorphoplanes digitatis (assembly GCF_014205335.1). Taxonomy (NCBI): domain Bacteria; kingdom Bacillati; phylum Actinomycetota; class Actinomycetes; order Micromonosporales; family Micromonosporaceae; genus Actinoplanes; species Actinoplanes digitatis. Next base: position 483,183 of record NZ_JACHNH010000001.1, read on the forward strand.
GGCGTTCTGCGTGCGGTACCTGACCGCCTGGCAGGCGGACCTCGATGTCTGGAAACGGTTCCAGGCCGGCCTGCCCCGGCACGCGGACCCGGTCGCGGCGTTCGCGGCCCTCGGGCTCAAGGCGTACGTGCACCTGCCCGCCACGTAGACTGGCCCCTCGTGAGCCTTACCATCGGGATCGTCGGCCTGCCCAACGTCGGCAAGAGCACCCTCTTCAACGCCCTGACCAAGAACGACGTGCTCGCCGCGAACTACCCGTTCGCGACGATCGAGCCCAACGTCGGCGTGGTCGGGCTGCCCGACGAGCGGCTGACGAAGCTGGCCGAGGTCTTCAACTCCGAGAAGATCCTGCCCGCCCCGGTCTCATTCGTCGACATCGCCGGCCTGGTGCGCGGCGCGTCGAAGGGCCAGGGCCGCGGCAACGCCTTCCTCGCGAACATCCGCGACGCCTCGGCCATCTGCCAGGTGGTCCGCGCCTTCTCCGACCCGAACGTGCTGCACGTTGACGGCAAGGTCGCCCCCGCAGACGACATCGAGACGATCAACACCGAGCTCATCCTCGCCGACCTCCAGACGGTCGAGAAGGCGCTGCCGCGCCTGCAGAAGGAAGCCAAGCTGAAGAAGGACCGCCTGCCGGTGGTCGCGGCCGCGGAGGCCGCCTTCAAGCTGCTCGACGAGGGCACCACCCTGTACGTGGGCGCGAAGGCGGCGGGCATCGACCTGGACCTGCTGGCCGAGCTGCACCTGCTGACCACCAAGCCCTTCCTGTACGTCTTCAACGTCGACGAGGACGAGCTGGGCAACGAGGCGTTCCTGAACGAGATGCGCGCGCTTGTCGCACCCGCGGAGGCGGTCTTCATGGACGCGAAGATCGAGTCCGAGCTGATCGACCTCCCGGACGACGAGGCGATGGAGCTGCTGGAGTCGACCGGCCAGACCGAGCCGGGCCTCAACCAGCTCATCCGGGTCGGCTTCAACACCCTCGGCCTCCAGACCTACCTGACCGCGGGCCCGAAGGAGGCCCGCGCCTGGGTGATCCCGGTCGGCGCGACCGCACCCGAGGCGGCCGGCGTGATCCACTCCGACTTCCAGCGCGGCTTCATCAAGGCCGAGATCGTCAGCTACGACGACCTGATGGCGGCGGGCTCCATGTCCTCGGCCAAGGCCGCCGGCAAGGTCCGCATGGAAGGCAAGGACTACATCATGAAGGACGGCGACGTCGTCGAGTTCAGGTTCAACGTGTAGTTCCGGGCTTCCCCCGGCCGAGCCGCGTACCGGTCAAGAGTCCGGAGGGCCTGAGGGCGAGTCGACGCGGCTCAGGAGGTTACTGATGCGCGCGACTGCCCGAGGGCTGCCGATCGTCTGTGCCGCGGTGAGGCTGGTTTCGAGTACCGCCTTCGCCGCATCGAGCTGACCCGCGGCCAGCAGGAGCTCGCCGAACGTCGCCCCGACGATGGCGATACCGTCGGGGCGTTGGAGCCGATTGAGGATTTGAAAAGCTTCGGCCAGATGGTCGGCCGCTGACTGGTATTCCTGCTGGGTGAGTTCGATCTGTGCTTGGCCCCATTTGGTGGAGGCTGTGCCTTCGATGTCGCCGAGCCGCTCAAAGACCGGTAGCTGCTCTTCTCGGCGGATGCGGAGTGCCTCGTCGTATTCGCCTCGCTGGTACAGGATGTCGGCGATCTTGCCCCAGGTGACCGCGGTCGAGCGGGCGTCGCCGAGCCGTTCGTAGACCGGCAGCTGCGCTTCCTGGTAGATGCGGAGCGCCTCGTCGTATTCGCCCCGCTGGTACAGGATGTCCGCGACCCGGCCCCAGGTGATCGCGGCCTCGCGGGTGTCGCCGAGCCGTTCGTAGACCGGTAGCTGCTCTTCTTGGCGGATGCGGAGTGCCTGGTCGAAGTCGCCCCGTTGGAAGAGGATGTCGGCGACCTTGCCCCAGGTGACCGCGGTCGAGCGGGCGTCGCCAAGTCGTTCGTAGACCGGTAGCGCCTTTTCCTGGTGGATGCGGAGTGCCTGGTCGTATTCGCCTCGTTGGAAGAGGATGTCGGCGACCTTGCCCCAGGTGATCGCGGTCGAGCGGGCGTCGCCGAGTCGTTCGTAGACCGGTAGCGCCTTTTCCTGGTGGATGCGGAGTGCCTGGTCGTAGTCGCCTCGCTGGTACAGGACGTCCGCGATCTTGCCCCAGGTGACCGCAGCCTCGCGGGTGTCGCCGAGCCGCGCATAGACCGGCAGCTCCACTTCTCGGCGGATGCGGAGTGCCTCGTCGTATTCGCCTCGCTGGTGCAGGATGTCGGCGACCTTGCCCCAGGTGACCGTGGCCGAGCGGGTGTCGCCGAGCCGTTCGTAGACCGGCAGCTGAACTTCTCGGCGGATGCGGAGTGCCTCGTCGTATTCGCCCCGCTGGTACAGGATGTCGGCGACCTTGCCCCAGGTGACCGCGGTCGAGCGGGTGTCGCCGAGCCGTTCGTAGACCGGCAGCGCCTCGTCCTGGTGGATGCGGAGTGCCTGGTCGTATTCGCCCCGTTGGAAGAGGATGTCGGCGACCTGACCCCAGGTGACCGCGGCCGAGCGGGCATCGCCGAGGTGTTCGTAGACCGGCAGCTCCACTTCCCGGCGGATGCGTAAAGCCTCGTCGTACTCGCCCCTTTGGAAGAGGATGTCGGCGACCTGGCCCCAGGTGACCGCGGCCTCGCGGGTGTCGCCGAGCCGTTCGTAGACCGGTAGCGCCTTGTCCTGGTGGATGCGGAGTGCCTGGTCGTATTCGCCCCTTTGGAAGAGGATGTCGGCGACCTGGCCCCAGGTGACCGCCGTTGAGCGGGCGTCGCCGAGCCGTTCGTAGACCGGTAGCTGCTCTTCGTGGCGGATGCGGAGTGCCTCGTCGTAGTCGCCCCGTTGGAAGACGATGTCGGCGACCTTGCCCCAGGTGGCCGCGGTGGCGCGGGTGTCGCCGAGCCGCTCATAGACCGGCAGCTCCACTTCCCGGCGGATGCGGAGTGCCTCGTCGTAGTCGCCCCGTTGGAACAGGATGTCCGCGACCTTGCCCCAGGTGACCGCGGTCGAGCGGGTGTCGCCGAGCCGTTCGTAGACCGGTAGCTGCACTTCTTGGCGGATGCGGAGTGCCTCGTCGTATTCACCCCGCCGGAACAGGATGGCCGCGATCTCGCCGTCGATGGTCGCAGCCTCCCGTTCGGAGCCGGCGGCGGTGAACAGCTGGTGAGCTCGGCGCAGCAGCTGCTCGGCCTGCTGGGGGTCGCCGCGGGTGACCAGCCGCCGGGCCTGCTCGCCGAGCGTGCGGGCGAGATCGAGTGGATCAGCGCGAGATTCGTAAGTGCCGGCCATGCTCTGGACCGCCCGCTCGAGCAGAGCGTCGGCGGTGTCACCGTCACCGCTGGTAGCGGCGGCGGTGGCGACCCCTCGAAGCAGCACCGCCGGCACGGGCATCCCGTGGCGGTCGAGCAGCGCGACAACCTCCGAGCCGAGCCTGGCCGCGTCGATCGCCGGCCCGGTCCGCAGGGCTTGCACCGCCTCGGCGGCGCAGGAGGCGGCCACGGTCGGCTGGTCGGCGAGCAGAGCGAGACGGGTGAGCTGCAACGCCAACAGCGGATCCCGAACGCTGCGGGGCGCCGGCCCGCCCCACGCGGTGTGCAACGGCTCCACCACCGCGGCAGCGGTCTCGGCCTTTTCGTCGGCGGTCAGTGGGGTGAGCCTGCCGGCGGTCAATGCGTTCACCGCGACTGCCGGCCGGTCCGGCTGGTACCCGTCGGGAAAGACGTCGGCCAGGCCGAGTCCGCAGAGCCGCTCAGCCGAGCCGCCTGTGCGTGTGGCCAAGACCTCCGCGACCGCGTCGGGCACCGGCAGGTCGAAGACGGTCAGCTGCCGCAGCAGCGCGGTGTGGGCCGGTCCGGCCTGGTCGATCAGGGTGTCCAGGGCCAGGTTTTCCAGGAACTCGCGTACCTCGGTGTCCGAGGGCAGCCGGCCTCGGTCGAGGTAGGCCTCCATCCCGGCCACCGCCGTTTCTGCCCGTGCGGCGTCGACCGCCTGGCTGTAGACCAGCCGCCCGCCGATCAGATCCTGCAAGCCGGGATTGCCCCGGCTGACCGCCACCGCCCGTTCCGCGAGCTGCTGGCGTTCCTCTCGCAGCTGGTCGGTGGTGCGGGCCTGCTGCCGGCGGGCCAGTTTGCGCTGGGCCACCGCCGACAACGGCTCCAACTGCACCGCCTCCAGGCGGTCCTGCAACCCGTCCAGGGTGAACCGGAACCGGCTGGTCACCACCAGCCGGCTGTCCGTCACATCCGGGCTGAACGCCCGCAACACCGCGGCCAGCACCGGCGCCACCCCGGCCGCGACCCGGTGCAGGCCGGCTGGATCCGGCTCCAGGATCTGCTCCAGGTCATCCACAATCAACAACAGCGGCCGCTGCCCGTCGGCCGTCTGGGCGCACGGCCCGGACAACAGATCCACCAGCACCGACTCCAACGCCTCCGGCCGCTGCCGCACCGCCGACAGACCTTGCTCGATCAACTCTCGGGCGGCCGGGTTGGTCTGCACCGCCACCGCGATCGCGTCCAGCACACCCAGAGCGCTGTAATCGCCGAACACCACCGCCACCGCCCGATCGGTGAAACGGTCCGCGATCCGCGCCGCAAGACTCGACTTACCCAACCGGCCCTGACCGTGCAACAACACCCCGGCCCGCTCACCGGCACGCAACGCCTGCAACGTCTGCCGCAACTCGCGGCGCCGGCCCACGAACATGCTCGGCTCCGCCACCGGCACATGCTGCTTCTTCTTGTCCAGGAACGTCTTGGTCGCGTGCCCGGCCGACAACAGCGTCCGCTTACGTGTCCCGGACACCACCGGCCCGCCCCCGTCCGGACCCAGCCAGACGCGCGCCAGATGCCAGTCCTCGCGCAGCCGCGGGTTCGGCGAGGCCAGGACCGCCCGGCGGGCGTCACCGACCGCCACCGCCAACGGCGCCCGATCCCGCAACCGGCGATACAACTCCTGCGCGAACAGGATCGCCGCGCCATCGGTCACCGACCCATCCCAGCCGATCACCGCCGGCACCCCCGCCGCGACCAGCCCGGTCGCCATCGAATGCGCCACCACCCCACCCGCACCCACCGCCGCCCCGGCACGCCGGCCGGGACCAGCCGGTAGATGCCCGTCGGTGTCCGCACCGGTCGCTGTCAGGCACGCCGACACGAACACCAGCCGGGTCTTCCCGTCGACCAACCGCACCAACTCCGGCGCCGCCGTCGGGCGGCCCTGACCGAGCTCGTCCTCCATCAGCAACACCGGCACACCCGCCACACCCGGCCCGGCCCGCCAGTTGTTCACCCCGTGACACGACAGGTGCACCACCGGCATCCCACCCAGATCCGCCAGCCGATGACCCAACTGCACCGGATCCCCGGTGTCCTCCACGACCAGATCGATCCGCGGATCACCCACCGCGTCCAGGATCGCCGACTCCTCCGCCTCGAAATCCAGCTCCACCTGCCCCCGCGGCGACGACGCCATGAACATCACACCCAGACGAAACCCGTCCAAGGCTGTCGGCCCTTCTGGGTTCCCCAGCCGGCGCACCACCTCGAACCGCGACAACTGGTCCGCGGCCAGGAAACCCCCGTCCGGGCCGGCCAACACCTCGAACGGGGCCCGTAGCACCGCCCACGCCGCATCCGAAGGCCGCCGCGGCCCCTGCACCTCGAACACCACCGGCGCGCCCGCCCGCTCCAACAGCGTGCTCAACTGCCGATGATCGCCGTCCAGCCAACCGAACAGCTCCTGGCCCAACCCGACGAACTCCGCGTCGTCGGCGGCCGAATACACCGCCCGCACATACCGGTCCGCGAGCTCGCGCAACGTCCGCGCATCCTCAGGCCCCAGCAACCGGCGCGGCCCGACCCGCTCTCCGCCAGCCAGAACCTCAAAACCCGCGTCGTCAACCACGAGACCGTTGATCACTAGTTTCGCCTCTCGCCGTTACCAGCAGCCACCGCACCCTAGAAGCAGACGACCCCGGAACACGACCCCCCGACCGTTTACATCCGAAACCGGACCCGGACGGCCGGAGGCCTTCGTACTTCTCGCGGACGCAACGGGCCGAGTTGATTCGGGTGCGCCCGGTCCATCCACTGTGGTCTCGGCCGGATGGCTCATGGGATCCGCCGTCTGCCCCTAGAATCGGCCGATGACGACCGTGGTGGTTGCCCCGGAGCGGCCCGTGCCATCGCCTCGGCCGGGCATCTTTCTGGCCGGCGGCATCAGCGGGGTGCGTGACTGGCAGCGCGAGGCGATCGACTACCTGCGGCCCTTGTGGCCGGCCATCTACAACCCGCGGCGCGTGAATTTCCCTATGGGGGACGACGCCGAGGGCGTCCGGCAGATCCGCTGGGAATTCGACCAGCTCGCGGCCGCCGCCGCGATCCTGTTCTGGTTCTCGTCCGAGACGACGCAACCGATCGCGCTGTACGAACTGGGGCGCTGGGCCGCCTCCGACAAGCCGCTCGTGGTCGGCGCCGATCCGGGCTACGAGCGCCGGTTCGATGTCGTCCAGCAGCTTGGGCTCGCCCGCCCCGGCCTGACGGTGCACGCCGACCTCGCATCCACCTGCGCGGCGACCTCGACTACCAAGAGCACCTGGTCAGGCGCGTAGCCGTGGAGTGGGAGTTCGAGGGCGAGATCATCGAATGGCGCGGGCCGGCGCCGTTCTACTTCGTGGCCATGTCCGAGGACGGCAGCGCCGAACTCAAGGAGGAGGCGCGGTCGCTGATCTACTGGGGCCAGGTGCCGGTGCATGTCGTCATCGGCGGCACGGAGTTCACGACGGCGCTCTTCCCCCGGGACGGCCGCTACCTGGTTCCGCTCAAGGATGCCGTGAGGCGGGCCGAGGGCATCGGCGAAGGCGACGTCGTGACGGTGATCCTGCGCCCTGCCCGGCGAGACGCCACCGCCGGTTGACGTTCGGATGACGGGCCGACCGGCGTGGTCCGGCCGTGCCGCTGCGCGCTGATCATCTCGTCGGGCCGGGCACCAGCCCATCCAGATCGAGACTGCTTCCCGTTGACCTGAAGGTGGGTTGAGGTCCTAGGTTCGGGCGGTGAGCGTGGAGAGTGAGACCCGGACGGCCGGCATCCTGCAAGTCCCTTACGCGTTGACCACCGTCGGCACCTGGAGCCTGGTCTTTCTGGCCGCGTTCGAGTCGCTCGCGGTTACGACGATCATGCCGATCGTCACCGCCGACCTGGATGGGCGTGGGCTCTACGCCCTGGCGTTCTCCTCGACGCTCGCCGCCGGGGTTGTCGGCATGGTGGCGTTCGGGTCGTGGGCCGACCGGCGCGGGCCGGCCGTGCCGCTGCTCGCCTCCGTGTGCATCTTCGCGCTCGGGCTCGCCCTGGCCGGCACCGCGACGGCGATGCCGGTGTTCGTGGCCGGGCGCTTCCTACAGGGTCTCGGCGCGGGTGGCGAGACCGTCGCGCTGTACGTGCTCGTCGCTGCGGTCTACCCGGCGGGGCTGCACATCAAGATCTTCGGGGCGTTCGCGTCCGCCTGGGTGCTGCCGTCGCTGGTGGGGCCGTTCGCGGCCGGGCTCGTCGCCGACGCGCTCAGTTGGCACTGGGTGTTCCTCGGCGTGCTCGTCCTGGTCGCCGTGGCGACCGTGCTCGTGCTGCCGTCGCTGCGCGGCCGCGACCGGGCCCGCGCCGATCGGGTGCCGCCGTCGGCCGCCGATGCGCGACGGGTGGCCGAGGCGGCCGTGGTGTCGGTCAGCGTGGTGGTGCTGAGCTCGCTCGGTGAGTTCGAGCCGGCGACGGCCTGGCTGTTGGTGCCGGTGATTCTGCTGGTCATCGGGGTCGCGCTGCGCAATCTGGTGCCGCCCGGCACGCTGCGGATCAGGCGGGGGCTGCCGGCGACCGTTGCGATCTGCGGCGTGGCCGGCGGGGTGTTCTTCGGCACCGAGGCCTTCCTGCCGCTGCTGTTGCACGACCGCTACGGCCTGCCGGCCTGGCTCTCCGGCGTCACGTTGACGGCGGGCGCGATCTCGTGGGCGCTGGCCTCGGCGGTGCAGAGCCGGCTGGGCGATCGGCTCGATCCGGGTACGGCGATCCGGGTCGGCGCGGTGCTGCTCGCCGGCGGGGCGATCATCGAGTGGGCGACCGCGGTGCTGCACCTGCCGCCCGCGGCGGCGACGGTCGGCTGGTTCGCGGCTGGCGCCGGCATGGGCACCTTGTATCCGCGGATCAGCACCCTGGTGCTGGCCCTCTCGGCGACGGGGGAGCAGGGCTTCAACACCGCGGCGAAGAGCATCACGGACGCGGTGGGCGGCAGCGCGGCGCTGGCGGTCGGCGGCCTGCTGTTCACGGTCCTGTCGTTCGGCGGTGCGTTCGCCTTCACCAGCCTGCTCGGGGTGGTGGTGATCCTCATCGGGCTGCGGGTGGGCAGGGCCTGAGTCAGCGCAGCGCCGGGAAGACCGTCGCGGCGATCAGTGCGCCTACCAGCGCGCCGACGACGACCTGGGGTGTCGTGTGTGCCGACAGGCGTACCCGGGACCAGCAGGCCAGCAGCGCCACCGGCACGCCGGCCAGGGCGACCGGGCCGTACACGGCGACAAGCGTCGCCACCGTGCCGGCGGCGACGCCCGCGTGGATCGACATCTTCCACCAGTGCGTCACCACCGCGAAGACCAGCAGGCCCGCGCCACCCGCGGCCATCAGCGCCGGTATGTCGCCGGGGGCGCCGAGCAGCACCAGCGCCGGCAGGCCGACCGCCAGCGAGGCGATCCCGAACAGCAGCGGGCCACGGCGGTGTTCCCGTTCCGGGATGTGGTGGCTGGTCAACCGTCCGGTCCGGACGCCGCGCAGGACGTACGCCAGGGGGATGCCGGCGGCGAACAGCGCGCCGGGCAGTCCCCACCAGCGCGACACGCCGGGCTCGTCGCCGGCGTGCCAGCCGACCGCCAGCATCAGGCCCGCGACCAGGACGGCGGGCGCGAGCACCTCGGAGGTGATCCGGGCCAGGCGATCACTGGCGAGGGTCCCGGCGGTGGTCACGGCCCCATGATGGCAGGGTCGTCAGGTCAGTGCGGCGGCGACCAGTTCGAGGTGGTCGAGCGAGACCTGCATGCCGGCCTCCATGCCGGAGTTGACGTGCGCGTCCCGGTCCGCCTGGTCGCGGTGCTCGACGAGCATCTCCATGAACGTGCGGCCGTCCTTCTCGATCAGGGTCGTCGTGACCAGGGCCGCGTGCTCGTCCGGGTCGGGGATGCCCTCGTACGCCTCCGTGTTGACCAGGCGCTCGGGCTCCTGGATCTCGTGGTAGACGCCGTGGAAGGCCACCTCGAAGCCGCCCTGCGCCTCCATCACGTAGCGCCAGGCGCCGCCGACCCGCAGGTCGACCTCGGCGATCGTGACGGTGCCGTGGTCGCCGCTCCACCACCGCTTGATGAGCTCCGGCGTGGTGTACGCCCTCCACACCAGGCGTGCCGGCGCGTTGAACTCGCGGGTGATCAGGATCTGGTTGTCGGCCGGCAGCGTGACCTTGGCCGTGCCCTTACCGGTGGTCGTCATCTGCTTCCTCCGCCTTCTTGAGCTCGTCGAGTACGTCGTCCATGAGGTCGAACCGGGTGTTCCACGACCGCTCGTATCCGCTGAGCCAGTCGTGGATGGTCCGCAGCGGTTCCGCGTTGAGCCGGTACATCCGGTGCCGGCCCTCGTCGCGGACCCGCACCAGGTCAACCTCGCGCAGCACGCGCAGGTGCTTGGAGACCTGGGGCTGTGCCAGCCCGAGCAGGTCGACCAGGTCGTTGACCGGCCGCTCGCCGGCCGCGAGGAGGTCGAGGATCTGCCGCCGCCGGGGCTCGGCCACCGCGTTGAAGGCGTCCGTGGTTGTCGCCGCTCGTGCCATGGGTCGATCGTATACCCATAACGGCATACGTCAAGCCGGTACGGCGTCCCACCAGGGCGGGAGCGTCGCCGGGGTCCAGTCGCCGGGCGGCCGGAAGTCCAGCCGGCTGCCGTCGAACGGGAACGCCGCCGCGTCGACGAGCCCGGTCACCCGCCCGCCCTCGGCCCGGACGGCCGCCGCCTCCGCCGGGTCCAGCGCCGCCAGGTCCTCCTCGTCCTTCAGCCGCCAGCCCCGGTCGGCGCCGACCAGCACGTCGAGCGACTGGTCGCGGGTGTCCACCCCGCCGGGCCAGCGCCGGGCCGGCGTCTCCAGGTTGACGTACCAGCCGGCGAACGTGCCGTCGGCGAGCCAGTTCCACGAGACCGAATGGGCGGCGCCGGGCGGGATGAGCAGCAGCGAGCGGAAGCCCCGGTGGTGGCTCGGGCTCAGCATGGTGGGCATCGCGACCTCGGCGGCGATGCTCAGGTGGCGGGTCGGCGCGCCGGCCAGATCGGTACGCCGCATGGTCTCGGTGCCGATGTCGCTCCACAGCAGCAGCCCGTCCGCGTCGTCCGCGACGACAAGAGCGGCCTGCGCGGCGGCGATGCGGCGGTCGGTGTGCAGGAAGCGCCGGACGACCGGTTGCCCGGGTTCGAACGTCACTCGGCCGGTAGGTCCTCAGTCGTCATGTGGATCACCATTGCACGCCGGACCGGCCGAACCGGTCATTGCTTCGAGGGCCGCGGCGAACCGGCGCAGGTCCATGCCCTCCAGGTGATCGAAGATGTGCCGCCGCACGCTGGCCAGGTGATCCGGCCAGGCCTCCCGCAGCCGGGCGAGGCCGGCGTCGGTGAGCACCGCGTTGGAGCCACGGGCGTCCCGTTCGCAGCGGATCCGCCGCAGGTAGCCGAGCGACTCCAGCTTGCTCGCCAGCCGGGTCATGCCGCTCAGCGACATGTCGCAGGCCGCGGCGAGCTCGCTCATCCGCATCAGCCGGTCCTCGGCCTCCGACAGGTGCCGCAGGGCGGTGTATTCGCTGAGGGACATGCGCTGGTCCCGCTCGAGGTCGGCGTCGAGCAGGCGCGGCAGGACCTGGATCAGCCGGCCGAAGGCGCGCATGACCGCCTGCTCCTCGCCGCTGAGCGGCACGGGCGGGACGGCGGACACGGCACCGATGGTACGGCGTCAGCAGGCGACCCAGACCCGGTCCATCTTCGAGCCCCAGGAGCAGGTGTCGAGGTTCTTGCCCGCGGCGTCGCGCAGCGTCGCCTTGTCGCCGGTGTTGTTCCAGATGTAGTTCCCGCTGCCCCAGCGCACGACGCGGCCGCTGCTCGTGCCCTTGCCGGTGTGCAGCCAGATGCGGCCACCCTTGGCGGCGATCGTCACGTTGCCGAACGTGTACACGTGGTTCGACGCGTCGCGGATCGTGTAGCGGCTGAGATTGACCGGCTTGGCGCCGCTGTTGATCAGCGAGATCCACTCGTTGTTGAGGCTCGCGTTGCTGCGGGTGTCCTTGCCTGGCGAGTCGTACTGTGCGCCGTGGAAGCGCAGGCTCGGTGTCGCCGCCGGTGCCGGGGCGCCGATCGCGAGCGAGCCGGCGATCGCCGTGGTCGCCGCCGCGAGGATGCTGATCGTTCTGCGCACCGTACCTCCATGTTTCGTGGGTGTGCGGGAATTCTCTGCCCGCGCGCGGGCCGGTCGGGGACGGGGAGTGCGAGCTCCCCCGCGGTGTCGGATAGCCGTCGCAAGGCCGGTGGTCATCCTTTCGGGCACGGCTCTGACGCTGGTCTTGCGAGCTACCCGAAGCACAATGCTTTGGTGCTAAACCAGACATCTAGTGATTCCTGGCAGCATCTACTCGAAACGCCGCGAAAGTCGCTGTGGGCGCGGCTGCCATTCGGCGTACGGATGGCTACTGCCGGGCTCGGTGCTCTCATGGTCGTGGCCGGTTCGGCGGCGGGTATCGCCGCCCTGACGAGCACGGACACGCGAGTGGTGAACGCCGTCGGTAGCGATTCGTCCGTCGTCGAGCTGCCGCCGGCCGGCGACGCGGAGCTCGGTGCCCAGAAGGCCGCCGGCCACGCCGCCGACCGGAAGGCCGCCGCCAAGGACGCGGCCGGCCGGGTACGCGCGGCCCGGAGCACGGGTGAGCGGAGGCCGGGCCTGCCGAACTCCGCCCGTGCGGCGGTGCCGGCGGACGACGGCCGGTCGACGCCCGGCGAGGCGGATCGGAGCGGCACCCGGACGCCGCGCCGGACGGCACCGAGCGGCCGGAACCCGGCCACCGTGGGCGCCTCGGCGGGCGGATCGGCCGGGCCGGCCGGGCCCGCGGGCCCGGTGGTGCACGTCGAACGGGTCTCGGAGTCCGAGGCGATCCCGTTCCGGACCAGGCTGATCAGGGACCCGTCGATGCCGCCTGGCAGCCGGCGGATCCAGACGCCGGGCATCCCCGGCGAACGGGTGCTGCACTACGAGGTGACGTTCACCGGCAGCAGGGAGACGGGCCGCCGGCTCATCGACTCGAACGTCACCCGCGAGCCGCAGCACCGGGTGGTGGCCTTCGGCAACCGGCGCGTCACCGGCCCGTTCGGCGGCGGGCGCGACGGCCGCCGGGAATGCCAGCTCCGCCTCGGGCCGTGCATCGGCCTGGCCCGCGGCACGGCCTGCGTCGACGGCAGCGGCGATCAGTCCGAGAAGGACCTCATCGACGGCGACCTGAGCCTGCTCACCGCCGCCGACATCGACGAGCTCCAGCTCACGCTGCCCTGCGTGGTGGTGCCGAAGGGCGACCCGAAGGACGACCCGAAGAAGGACGCGGCGAATGAACCCGTGGCGGCCGCCACGCCGGATGCCGCGGCGGGCGACCGGCGATCGGATGGCAAGCAGGGGTAATCCGCCCGGCCCCGGCGGACCGTGCGGCAGGATGACCGGGTGGCGTTGAGCGATACCAGGTTGCAGGAGCTCGCCGCGGCCCTGGCCGAGGTGCCCGGGGTGACCGGCGTCCTGCTGGGCGGGAGCCGGGCCCGGGGCACGCACACCCCGGACTCCGACACCGACCTGGGCGTCTACTACCGCGCACCGCTCGACGTTCCGGCGCTGGCCGGGCTGGCCCGGGTCTTCGGCGGCCCGGCCGCCCGGGTCACCTCGCCCGGCGAGTGGGGGCCGTGGGTGGACGGCGGCGGCTGGCTGACCGTGGACGGCGCGGCCGTCGACTGGATCTACCGCGACGTGAGCCGGGTCCGGCAGGCGTGCGAACAGGCGGAGCTGGGCCGGTACGCGTTCCACGCGCAGGCGGGCCACCCGCTCGGCGTGCCGGACTTCGCGTACGCGGGGGAGGTCGCCCTCGGGGTGATCCTGGCCGATCCGAGCGGTGAGCTGGCGGCGTTGCAGGAGCGGGCCCTGGTCTTTCCGCCGGCGCTGGGCGAGAGCCTGGTCGCCGGCCTGTGGGAGGCCGATTTCCTCGCCGGGGTGGCACGCAAGGCGGTGCCGCGCGGCGACTCGGCCTACCTGGCGGGCTGCCTGTTCCGGCTGGTGGGGGTGTGTGCGCACGCGCTGCACGGCGCGGCCGGGCGCTGGCTGATCAATGAGAAGGGCGCGGTGGCCGCGGCGGCCGCCCTGCCCGGCGCGCCGCCGCACTTCGCCGAGCGGGTCGACGCCGTCTTCGCCGATCTCAACGGCGACCCGATGCGCCTCGCCGCGGCGCTGGACGCCGCCGTCGACCTCGTTCTGGACACCGCCGACGCGTGCGCCATGATGACGCGATGACAGCCGACGAACCCACGATCCTCGCCACGAGCGCCGGATTCCGCCGCGGCCGGTACGGCCTGTTCGACCTGCGGGTCGGGCCGATCCACCACTTCGCCGCGGAGCTGGCCAACGCCGGCGAGACGGCCAAGATCTGCTTCCTGCACCAGGCGATCGGTGACCCCGTCGACTACATCGGAGCGACCTACGCGGCGTTCGCCAGGACCCGCTACCGGGCCTCGCACCTGCAACTGTTCCCGATGCCGAACCACGACGACATCCGCGCGCACCTGCTCGACCAGGACGTGATCTGGGTCAACGGCGGCAGCGTGGCCAACCTGGTCGCGGTCTGGCGGGTGCACGGCATCGAGGAGATCCTGCACGAGGCGTGGCAGGCCGGGGTCGTGCTGGGCGGCGTCTCGGCCGGTTCGATCTGCTGGCACCAGGGTGGCAGCACCGACAGCTTCGGACCCGAGCTGCGGGCGTTCACCGACGGGCTGGGCTGGCTGCCGTACAGCAACGGGGTGCACTACGACGCGGAGGAGCAGCGCCGGCCGATGATGCACAAGCTGATCGGCGACGGGACGCTCGGCGACGGCTACGCGACCGACGACGGCGCCGGGCTGGTCTATCGCGGCACCCGGCTGGCCGAGGTCGTGGCCGACGCGGAGGGCCCGCGTGGCTACGAGCTCAGGCGGGCAGCGGACGGCTCGGTGACCGAGACGCCGCTGCCCACCCGCGTGCTCGACTACTAGGGCAGGACCCACTTCTGGTTCGCCGCGCCGAGGCAGTCCCAGATGTGGATCTGCTGGCCGTCGGCCGGGTTGTTCTGACTCACGTCCAAGCATCTGCCGGACTGCGGATTGCGCAGGGTCTGGTCGGGCTGGGCCGACCAGTTCTGCGCGCCGCTGCCGTTGCAGGTGTACAGCTGCGCCTTCGTGCCGTTGGCGGTGCCGCCGCCGGCCACGTCGAGGCACTTGCCCAGCGCCTTGACCGGGCCGTTCGGGGTGACGGTCCACCGCTGCGCGCCGGTGCCGTTGCAGGTGTAGAGCTGGATCTTGGTGCCGTTGGCGGTGCCGCTGCCGGCCACGTCGAGGCACTTGCCGGCCAGCCCGACTATCGGGCCGGTGCGGTCGGCCGGCGGCCCGCCGAGCTCCTTGATCCGGACGTTGCGGAATGAGGCGTCGTCGCCGTCACCGTGGTTCTGCAGGCCGATGTGGCCGGCCAGCGAGCGGACCGGGTCGGTGTTGGTGAAGTCGTTGATCTTCGTGCCGTTCAGGAACACCTGGAGGCGTTCGCCCTCGACCAGCAGCTCGTAGGTGTTCCACTCGCCGGGCGGGTTGAGCGCGGCGTCGCGGGCGGCGAGGTCGGCGGACTTGAACGTGTACACCGAGCCGGTGGTGCGGTCCGCGGCGTCCGTCGCGTCGATCTGCACCTCGTAGCCGTTGTTCACCGCCGACCACGGGTCCGTCGACGGCGGGAAGCCGATGAACACGCCCGAGTTGTCGTCGCCGGCAAGCCTCCAGTCCAGCTTCAGGGAGTAGCTGGTGAACTGCTTGGCGCTGTACCAGAACAGGCCCATGCCGCCCACCGAGGTGAGCGTCGCGTCGCTGTTGGTGAAGCTGCCCGGGCCCGCCTGCGACCAGCCGCTGGTCGAGCCGTTGTACAGCGTCGTGTAACCGGTCTCCGGGCGGCAGTCGGCGTTGGCCGCGCGGGCCGCGTACCGGATGCCGCCGAGCAGGTGTGCCCGGAAGGCCGGGTCCGCGTAGGACTCCTGGGTGTGTCCGCCGCCGGTGTAGAAGGACCGGCCGGCGTCCAGCGTCTTGCACCAGACGTGCGGGTGGTCGGCGCCCATGCCGCCGCCCGTGTACGAGCTCTCGTCCAGGGTGGCCAGCACGTGTGCGGTGGAGCGGGGGTTGGTGCGGTAGTTGTACCACTCGTCGGTGCGGTTCCAGCGCTGCGGCAGGTGCGCGGTCGCGGCGTGCCCGCGGTCGCCGACCACCACCGCGGCCGGCTGGATCGCCGGGTGCGACGCGAACCATGCGCCGACAAGCTGGCCGTAGAACGGCCAGTCGTACTCGGTGTCGGCGGCGGCGTGCACGCCGACGTATCCGCCGCCACCGCGGATGTAGCTCTCGAACGCGGCCTGCCGGGTGTTGTCGAGCACATCGCCGGTCGTGTTGAGGAAGACGACGGCCTCGTAGCCGGCCAGCCCGGCCGCGGTGAACACCGCCGGGTCCTCGGTCGCGGTGACCGAGAAGCCGTTTGCCGCGCCCAGGTCACGGATGGCCTGGGTGCCGACCGCGATGGAATCGTGCCGGAAGCCGGCGGTGCGGGAGAAGACCAGCACGTCGTAGGGGTCGTCGGCCACCGCCGCTGGGGCGGGCAGCAGCATCAGGGCGGCTAGCAACTTGCCGATCATGGCAGCACCCACTTCTGGTTGGCGGCGCCCAGGCAGTCCCAGATGTGGATCTGCTGGCCGTCGGCCGGGTTGTTCTGACTGACGTCGAGGCATCTGGCCGACTGCGGGTTGCGCAGACTGCCGTCGGCGTTGGCGGCCCAGGTCTGCGCGCCGCTGCCGTTGCAGGTGTAGAGCTGTGCCTTCGTGCCGTTGGCGGTGCCGCCGCCGGCCACGTCGAGGCACTTGCCGAGCGCCTTGACCGGGCCGTTCGGGGTGACGGTCCAGTTCTGCGCGGCGGTGCCGTTGCAGGTGTACAGCTGGATCTTGGTGCCGTTGGCGGTGGCACCGCCGGCCACGTCGAGGCACTTGCCGGCCAGCCCGACGATCGGGCCGGCCCCGGTGTTCAGCGTGAACGCGTCCACGTCGAACAGCGCGCCGGTGCCGCCGGCGAAGGTCAGGTACAGGGTGCCGGTGCTGGCCGGCGCGCCGCTGACCGTACCCGTGACGTCGGTGAAGGTCTCCCAGCCGCCGGTCACCGGCACGGTGGCCGAGCCGAGCACCGTGCCGGTCGGCGACCCGGTCCGGAGCTGGAGCGTGCCGCCGGCGCCGCCGGAGGAGACCCGGGCGGTGAAGGACGTGACGTTGCTCAGCCGGTACGGCTCGAACGCGATCCAGTCCCCGTTGTTGATGTTGCCGACGGTCTCGCCGCCCTCGGCCTGTGTCTTGCCTATCGGGTCGACCCCGGACGCGGTCTTGAAGTGCTCGGCCTGCCGGTGCCGCGGTTGGAGCGTGTGCTGGGTGTGCGTGGTCAGGCCGCCCGCGTCGGTGTACTCGGCGTCGAAGACCGCGAAGATGTTCGCCGCCGAGTCGTGCTCGCCGTCGACCGGGATGGTGATCGAGCCGGTGCAGCCGTTCTGCGAGGTGATCTGGTGGCCGTGGCTGTCGTGGCCGAGTACGTAGGTCATCTTCACGGCGGCACAGTTGATCGAGGCGTCCTCGGGGTCGGTGACGGTGATCGAGAACGGGATCGTCGCGCCGTACGAGAAGAGCGAGCCGTTGAAGGGGCTGTTGATCTTTACGGTCGGCGCGGTGTTGCCGACCGTGATCGTCACGTTGGCCGTGCCCGTCAGGCCCTCGGCGTCCCGCGCGGTCAGGGTGACCGTGTACGTCCCGTTGGCCGTGTAGGTCTTCGACGGGTTCGCGGTGCCGGCGCTGGTCCCGTCGCCGAAGTTCCACGAGTAGGTAAGCGCCCCACCCTCCGGATCGGAGGATCCGGCCGAGGAGAAGGCGACCGTCAGCGGCGCCTGACCGGACGTCGTGCTTGCGCTGGCCACCGCGGTCGGCGCCCGGTTCGAGCCCGCCAGGTAGTCGAAGCGGTACAGCGCGGAGTTGGCGTCGCCGTTGAAGTAGCCGGTGCCGTAGTCGAGGACGTAGAGCGAGCCCTCCGGCCCGAAGGCCATGTCCATGACCTGCTTACCTACCCAGGGGAAGCTCGAAATCGCACCGACCGAGCCGTCCGTGCCGACGTGGATCGGCTTGATCCAGCCGCGGCCCAGCTCGCCGGCGAAGAAGTGCCCGTCGAGGACCTGCGGGAACTTGGTCGGCGAGGCCAGGTTCGCGTCGTAGCGGTACACCGGGCCGGCCATCGGTGACTCCGAGCCGCCGCCGAATTCGGGCGGGCTGCCCGTGTCGCCCGCGTACCGGATCCAGGCCGGGCGGGCCGGCGGGAGCTTGGTCAGTCCGGTGTTGCGGAACGAGTTGTTCGTCGGGCCGCCGGCGCAGTCGAACTTGGGGCCGGTGGTTCCGGTGGCGAAGTTCCACTCGTTGTAGGTCTCGGTGCTGGTGTTCGTGCCGGTGCAGTACGGCCAGCCGTAGTTGCCCGGGCTGGTGATCCGGTTGAACTCGACCTGGCCGCTCGGACCGCGGTTCGGGTCGGTGGCACCCGCGTCGGGGCCGTAGTCGCCGAGGTAGACGACGCCGGTCGCCTTGTCGACGCTCATCCGGAACGGGTTGCGGAAGCCCATCGCGTAGATCTCGGGCCGGGTGTTCGCCGTGCCGGGCGCGAAGAGGTTGCCCGCGGGCACGGAGTAGCTCCCGTTGGCGTTCACCTTGATCCGCAGCACCTTGCCGCGCAGGTCGTTGGTGTTGGCGGCGCTGCGCTGCGCGTCGTAGCCGGGGTTGCGGTTGGTGCGCTCGTCGATCGGCGAGTAGCCCGCCGAGTCGAACGGGTTGCTGTCGTCGCCGGTGGAGAGGTAGAGGTTGCCGGCCGCGTCGAAGTCGATGTCCCCGCCGACGTGGCAGCAGAGGCCGCGGGCGGCGGGCACGTCCAGGACGTCGACCTTGCTGGCCGTGTTCAGGGTGAAATCGGCGTTGAGGGTGTATCGGGAGAGCCGGTTGACGCCGGTCCAGGCGGTCCAGTCCGAGCCGGTGGCCGGCGCGTCGCCGGCGGGGGTGCTCAGCGGCGGCGCGTAGTAGAGGTAGATCTGCCGGTTGGTGGCGAAGCCGGGGTCGACGCCGACGCCCTGGAGGCCCTCCTCGTCGTGGCTGTACACCGCCAGCGTGCCGACGACGGTCGTGGTGCCGTTCCGGTCGGTGCGGCGCAGCGTGCCGTTGCGGGCGGTGTGCAGCACCGAGGAGTCGGGCAGCACGGCGATGGCCATCGGCTCGCCGACCTCGGCGACCCCCTTGGCGAGCGTCACCTGCTGGAAGTCGGCGGGGTTGATGTCGTGTGCCTGGGCGGGCGCGGCCGTGGCGACCAGGGTCGCGGCGATGAGCAGCGCGGCACCCGCTGCACATCTAAATCTGGGCATGTTTCGATGTCTGACGGACATAGGGGTCCAGTCCCTTTCCTGACGTAGGGGAGCTGCCAGGTTTGGGCTACCTTGCGCCGATACGCCGAGCCCTGGCCAGGCGCCGAGAACCCGGGGATGATCTCGCCGCCTGTTACTTGGATGTAACAGTGTGCAAACGTTAGTAACTTACGACGCGGCTGTCCATACTTTCGTCCGTCCAGCTTGGACTTTTGTTCATCGCGCCAAAAGCTGCGGCCCGCAGCCCGGGGCAAAGCGGGCGTGCGGGCCGGAAGGGCGGCGAGGCGATTTACGAGATGTAGTGCAGGATCACGTTGTGCGCGTGCTGGGTCTTCTCCGTGCCACGGAACTCGACCTCGTAGCTGTGTGTGCCGACCGTGACCGCGATGGTGCCGGTCGAGAAGAACTGACCCGCCCAGCTCTTGTTGCTGACGACGCTGACGCTGCTCACCTTGGAGTACGGGATGCTCGTGATCGCGACGCGCTTCCCGATGAAGGATCGGTCCTGGATGATCACGCGGCGGGTGGTGAGCCCGAGGAAGCCGGTGCCGGCGCCGACCGCGTCGTACACGGCGATGATCTGCTCACCCTCGAGCAGACCGCTCGCGATCTGATCGAGCTGGCCCTTGCTGTCGTAAATGGGTGCCGTCATGCCCGAAAGGCTACTGGGGTCCGACCACCGTGCGGTACGCATCCTCGATTCGAGCCGCGAGCGTGACCTCACCGTCGGTGATGGCCACACCGTCCGGGGCGCCGAGCAGGATCTGCGTGTGACCGTCCATGCGCCGGATGCTGGGGCGCAGGCGCAGTGTGTCGGCCGCCACCTTGATCCGTTCGGTCAATGCGGCATGCTGGCTGTCGTCGCAGGCGAGGACGCGCTTCAACTGGACGCCGTCCCGGGTCCAGCCGCCGAGCACCGCGAGGGCGTCGCTCAAGTAGTCGGAGCGGATGCCGCGTGTTTTCCTGCCCCGCATGGCCCACCTCCCTGGCGTCGTTGCCGGCTTGTGGCCAAACTGTCGCCGTGTCGTCATGGTCGGTGCCAAACAGTCTTGCCTTCCCCGTCAACTATGTCCACGCCCACATATCCGTGTTCTCGTGACGATCGGGACGGCTCGGGCAACCTGATCGGCCAAGTTTTGTGGCACGCTCTTGGCTCATGCGTCACGAACACCACGTCAGCGGCCGGACATCACCCAGAGTGATCGTCGCGGCAGTGATCGTGATCGATGGGCGGGTGCTCGCCTGTGAGCGCTCCGCACCACCGGAGGCCGCCGGACGCTGGGAGTTCCCGGGCGGCAAGGTCGAGCCCGGGGAGACCGACGCGCAGGCGCTGGCCCGCGAGTGCGCCGAGGAGCTCGGCGTGCGGGTGCGGGTGGACGCCCGGGTGGGTCCGGACGTGCCGCTGGCGCACGGCCGCGCCGTCCTGCGCGTCTACGCGGTGACGCTGCTGAACGGCGACCGGCCGCGCGCCCTCGAACACTCGGCGATGCGCTGGCTGACCGCCGGCGAGCTGGACAGCGTCCCGTGGCTGCCGGCGGACAAACCGATCGTTGCGGAGCTACCCCGGCTGCTCGCCGCCCTCGGACCCGAAGGTCTTGCGTAGCTCCCGCTTGAGGACCTTGAAGCTGGGTCCCATCGGCAGGGCGTCGACGAACCGGACCTGGCGCGGGTACTTGTGCCGGCCCAGCCGCTCCTTCGACCAGTCGATGAGCTCCTGCTCGGCGACGCCGCCGGGGCCGGCGACGACCACGGCGCAGATCTCCTCGCCGTGCACCTCGTCGGGCACCCCGATCACGGCGACCTGCACCACGGCCGGGTGCCGGGCCAGGGCCTCCTCCACCTCGCGCGGGTAGACGTTGAAGCCGCCCCGGATGACCAGGTCCTTCTTGCGGTCGACGATCGTGATGAAGCCCTCGGCGTCCTTGACGCCCAGGTCGCCGCTGCGGAACCAGCCGTCGACCACCGCCGCCGCGGTCTCCTCGGGCCGGTTCAGATAGCCCGCGAAGACGTTGTGGCCGCGGATCACGATCTCGCCGAGCTCGCCCACCGGCAGCAGCTCGATGCGCTCGTCGACCTCCGCCCGGGCGATCTCCACCTCGACGCCCCAGATCGGGTGCCCGATCGAGCCCGCGCGGGTGCCGAAGGCGGGCTGATTGGTGGTCGCCGTCGGTGACGTCTCGGACAGGCCGTAGCCCTCGAAGACCGTCGAGCGGAACAGCTCGCTGAACCGCTCGAGCACGGCGACCGGCAGTGACGCCCCGCCCGACACGCAGAGCCGCAGTTCGGGCAGTTTGTCCGCTTTCGCGGCCGCCTCGAGCAGGCCGATGTACATCGTCGGTACGCCGTGGAAGACGGTCACCCGCTCGCGGACCATCAGCTCGATCGCCGCCTCGCCGGTGAAGCGGGCCAGCAGCACGAGGGTTCCGCCCAGCCGGAACGTGCCGTTCATGCCGACGGTCTGTCCGTACGTGTGGAACAGCGGCAGGCAGCCGAGGACCACGTCGTCCTCGCGCGCGTCGTTGGCGTCGAAGATGTTCACGGTCGCGTTCATGACCAGGTTGAGGTGGGTCAGCAGGGCGCCCTTCGGCTCGCCCGTCGTACCGCTGGTGTAGAAGACCACCGCGACGTCCTCGGCCTCCCGGCTCACGTAGGTCGGCAGCGGGGCGACCGCGGCCGCGGCCTCCTCCAGCCGTGGCGGCGCGCCGGGCGTGCCGGCCGGCACGCCGACGCTCACCAGCCGGACGCCGGCCAGCTCCGCGGCGGCGGCCGCCGTCGATAGCTGACTGGCGTGCGCGACGAGCACGTCGGTGCCGCTGTCGCGCAGCACGTACGCCATCTCGTCCGCGGTGAGCAGCAGATGGACCGGGACGAGCCGCGCACCGACCGCGAGCGCCCCGAAGTAGGCGCGCGGGAAGTCGGCGACGTTGGGTACCAGGATGGCGACGGTGTCGCCCGGCCCGACGCCGGACTCCCGCAGGCCCGCGGCGTAGGCCAGGGACTGCTGCCAGAGCTCCCGGTAGGTGATCCGGTCGTCGCGGTCGACGACCGCGACCTTCTCCGGGTACCGCCGAGCGCCCTCGGCCAGGATCGCGGCCAGCGACAACATGGTCATGCCAGGTGCCCACCTATCTTGGTGTAGCCGCGAAGCAGGTCGCGGGAGATGATCAGTCGCTGCATCTCGTCGGTGCCCTCGTAGATGCGCATCAGCCGGACCTGGCGGTACCAGCGCTCGATCGGCAGCTCACGGGTGTAGCCCATGCCGCCGTGGATCTGCATCACGCGGTCGACGACGTTGTTGACCATGTTGGCGCCGTAGAGCTTCGCCATCGAGGACGCGTGCCTCGGGTCCTCGCCCTGGTCGACGGTCCACGCGGCCCGCAGGATGAGCCACCGGGCCGCCTCCAGCTCCACCTCGGAGTCGGCGATCATCCACTGGATCGCCTGGTTGGTGCTGATCGTGGTGCCGAAGGTCTCGCGGGTGTTCGCGTACTCGATCGCCATGCCGAGCGCGCGCTCGGCGATGCCGAGCGCGCCCGACGGGATCAGGTAGCGGCCCTTGCCGATCCACTTCATGCCCAGCTCGAAGCCCTGGCCGATCTCGCCGAGGATGTTGCGGGCGGGCACCCGCACGTTGTCGAAGATCAGCGAGGCCGGGCCGCCCTCGCCCATGGTCTGGATGAACTCGGAGCGCCAGCCCATGTCGCGGTCGACCAGGAACGCGGTCGTGCCGCCGCCGCGGACGCCCTTCTCCCGGTCGGTGACCGCGACGACGATCACGAAGTCGGCGTCGTTGCCGTTCGTGATGAACGTCTTCTCCCCGTTGAGGATCCAGTCGTCGCCGTCGCGCCGGGCGCTGAGCTTGATGTTCGCCGCGTCGGAGCCGGCGCCCGGCTCGGTGATGGCGAAGCAGGAGATCCGGTCGCCCTCGATCGTCGGGACCAGGTATTCGGCTTTTTGCTCGTCGTTGGCGTGATACAGGATGTTGTCGGCCTCGCCGCCGAACTTGAACTGCACGAACGTGCGGCCGAGCTCGGTCCAGATCAGCGACTGGAGGACCGCCGGGAGGTCCATGCCGCCGTACTGCTCGGGGGTCGACAGGCCCCAGAAGCCGAACTTCTTCGCCTTAAGCTGCAACTCGCGCAGCTCGCCGGGCTCGAGCCCGGGCTGGTGTGCCCGCTCGCGTCGCAGCGCCTCCTGCTCGAGGGGCATGACCTCGCGGGTGATGAATGTCCGGGCGGTGTCACGAACCGCCCTCTCCTCGTCGCTGAGTGAAAAGTCCACGTGATAAAACTAGCGGTGTAAGTTTTGCGCCGTCCAGAGTTTCAGGAGCGTTAAATGGCCCGGCCCCGGCACACGCTGCTCACCCGCGAGCGGATCGTCGAGGTGGCGGGCGCCCTGGTCGACGCCGAGGGGCTCGACGCGGTCTCGGTCCGGCGGCTCGCCACCGAGCTGGGCGTCGCCGGGCCCTCGCTCTACAACCACTTCGCGACGAAGGCCGAGATCCTGGACGCCGTCGCCGACGCGGTCGTCGCCCAGGTCGACGTCTCCTACTTCCTCGACGAGCACTGGAGCGAGGCGCTGCGGCTCTGGGCGCACTCCTACCACGCCGTGCTCTCCGCGCACCCGAACATCGTCCCGGTCCTCGCCCACGGCCCCGGCCGCCGGCCCGCGGCGCTGGCCATGGCCGACACCGTCTACGGCGGACTGATCGCGGCCGGCTGGCCGCCCGGCCGCGCCACACACATCGGCGCCCTGATGCGTTATCTCGTGACGGGTGCGGCGCTCGGCTCGTTCGCCCTAGGCTTCGACGAGGATCCCGAGCTGTATCAGGAGCGCTACCCGCACCTGCGCAACGCACACCTGCTGGCCGAGCGCCGGCAGAGCGTCGACGAGGGTGCGTTCGCCCTCGGCCTGGAAACCGTGCTCGCCGGCCTGGAAGTGAAGAAGGCCGGCCTGGATTCGCTGAAAGGGAGCCTGACATGAGCCTCTCGCGCGACAAGATCTACGTCGGCGGGGCCTGGGCGTCGCCGACGTCCGCGGACACGATCCCGGTCGAGAACCCGGCCACCGAGGAGATCCTGGGCCACGTGCCCGCCGGCGGCGCCGAGGACGTGGACCGGGCCGTCGCGGCCGCCCGCCGGGCGTTCCCCGGCTGGGCGGAGACCTCGATGGCCGAGCGCGGCGCGGTGCTCGGCAAGCTGCACGAGTCGCTCGCCGCCCGGGCGGGCGACATCGCGCGCACCGTCGGGCTCGAGCTGGGCGCGCCGCTCAAGATCGCGAAGGCGGTCCAGGCGGGACTCCCGCTCGCGGTCCTCCGGGGGTACGCCGACCTGGCGGCCGAGCCGGTACGCGAGGAGACGATCGGCAACTCGCTCGTCGTGCACGAGCCGGTGGGTGTGGTCGGGGCGATCACGCCCTGGAACTACCCGCTGCACCAGGTCGTCGCCAAGGTGGCCGCCGCGCTGGCCGCCGGCTGCACCGTGGTGCTCAAGCCGAGCGAGCTGACGCCGCTGGTGGCGTACCTGCTGTTCGATGCCGCGGACGAGGCCGGGCTCCCGCCGGGCGTGCTCAACCTGGTGACCGGGACCGGGCCGGTGGTCGGCGCCGCGATCGCCGGGCACCCGGACGTCGACATGGTGTCGTTCACCGGCTCGACGGCGACCGGCCGGGCGATCAGCCACGCCGCGGCCGACCGGATCGCCCGGGTGTCGCTGGAGCTGGGCGGCAAGTCCGCAAACGTGATCCTCGAGGACGCCGACCTGACCAGGGCGGTCAAGGTCGGCGTGGGCAACGCCCTGCTGAACTCCGGGCAGACCTGCACGGCGTGGACCCGCATGCTGGTGCATCGCAGCCTCTACCCGGCGGCCGTCGAGATCGCCGCCGCTGCCGCCGCGGCCTATGCCATGGGTGACCCGTTCGACGAGGCCACCCGGCTCGGCCCGCTGGTGTCGGCGGCACAGCGCGACCGGGTCCGCGGCTTCATCGCCCGGGCCGGCGCCCGGCAGGTGGCCGGCGACGCCGCGGTACCGGACCGGGGCCACTTCGTCGCGCCGACCGTCTTCGCGGACGTCGACCCGGCCAGCGAACTGGCGCAGGAGGAGATCTTCGGCCCGGTGCTGTCGATCATGCCGTTCGACACCGACGACCACGCGGTGGAGATCGCCAACAACTCGCGGTACGGCCTGGCCGGCGGCGTCTGGGGCACCGAGGACCGGGCGATGGCGGTGGCCCGGCGGATGCGCACGGGCGGGGTCGACGTCAACGGCGGCTCGTTCAACCCGGCCGCGCCGTTCGGCGGCTACAAGCAGTCCGGCCTCGGCCGGGAACTGGGGCCGTACGGCCTCGCCGAATTCCAGCAGACGAAGGCGATTCAGCGGTGACCCCATACATGCGAGGCCTGGTGGTTCGGGACAACGGCGCGGCGCCGACGATCGAGGAGCTGCGCCTGCCCGAGGTCGGGCCCGGCCAGGTCCGGGTCCGGATCAAGGCGGCCGGGGTCTGTCACTCGGACCTGTCCATGATCAACGGCACGCTGAGCCCGCCGCACCCGCTGGTGCTGGGCCACGAGGCGGCCGGCGAGGTGGTCGAGGCCGGCGCGGGGGTTACCCGGGTACGTACCGGCACGCACGTGGCGCTGAACTGGGCGCCGCCCTGCCGGGCCTGCTGGTTCTGCACGCACGACGAGCCGTGGCTGTGCGCGGCGGCGAACGTCGCGGCGCTGGAGAACGGCATCACCCTCGACGGCGACCCGGTGCACGTGACGCTCGGGCTGGGCGCGTTCGCCGAGCAGGTCGTGGTGCCGGAGAAGGCCGTCATCGCCGTACCGGACGAGCTGGCCTGGGAGAGCGCGGCGCTGCTTGGCTGCGCGGTCCTGACCGGCACCGGCGCGGTGCGCAACACCGCGCGGGTGTCGGCGGGCTCGTCCGTCGTGGTGATCGGCCTCGGCGGGGTCGGCCTGTCGGTGGTCGCGGCGGCCCGCGCGGCCGGGGCCGCGACGGTCATCGCGGTCGACGTGTCCACGGCGAAGAAGGCGCTGGCGGAGGCGGCGGGCGCGACGGACTTCGTGGTCTCCTCGGAGAACCTGTCGAAGGACGTCCGGGCGCTCACGTCCCGGCTCGGCGCGGACCACGCGTTCGAGTGCGTGGGGCGCGCGGCGACGATCCGGGCGGCCTGGCGTACGACCCGCCGGGGCGGCCAGGTGACGGTCGTCGGCATGGGCGGCGCGGACGACATGGTGGAGCTGAGCGCGCTGGACATCTTCAACAGCGCCCGCACGCTGCGCGCGTCGGTGTACGGCTCGGCGGACCCGGACCGCGAGGTGCCGGAGCTGGCACAGGACGTGCTCTCCGGCGCGCTCCACCTGGACCACCTGATCACGGACCGCATCACCCTGGCCGACGTGCCGGCGGCCTTCGACCGCATGTCCCGCGGCGAGGGCGCCCGCTCGGTGGTGATCTTCTAGGCGTCGGTTTCCATGACGGGCGCCCGCGCCCGGCGTGGAGACCGGCTGGTCCCCGCCGTCACGGCACGTCGCGGTTCAGCTACGCGGCGCGTTCAGCAGGGCGGTGACCGTGCAGGTCAGCACCGCCCGGGCGGCCTCGGGTTCCATGCCCATGGCGTCGCGCAGGGTGCCCCAGGTCGGCCACATGCTCACCGCCGTGAGCGCCGCGAGCAGGGTCTCGTCGTCGCCGATCTCGCGGGCGAAGAGCTCACTGAGCTCCGCGCGGACGCGCTCGACGTGGCTGCGGCGGTAGCTCTGCAACGCGGGGGAGAAGGGCTCCTTCAGCGACGAGGCCTTGGCCGCGGGCGCCACCTGCTCCAGCAGGCGCGCCCGCTGATGGCAGTAGGCATCGACCCGCGCCTTCAGCGGCAGGTCCGTCGGTATCGGCTCGTGCGCCTCGTCGCGCTGCTCCAGTATCCGTTCGCCGCTGGCGGTGAAGAGCGCCTCCATGTCGGCGAAGTGGCTCCACAGCGCGCGCAGCGAGACGCCGGCCTGCTTGGCGATGCGGTCCGCGGTCGGCCGCAGGTCACCGCCGAGGATCAGGGCGACGTGTGCCTCGACGATGGCGTTGCGGGTGCGCTCCGAGCGGGCCGTGCGGCCGTCGATGCGCTGCGCGGGGCGTGGGGAGGTGGCCGGCATCAGGTGCTCCGATAGCGGTTGAGCTCGCGGTGTGCCAGCGAGCGCTTGTGTACCTCGTCCGGGCCGTCCGCCAGCCGCAGCGTGCGGGCCTGCGACCAGAGGCGGGCCAGCGGGGTGTCCTGGCCGACGCCAGCGGCGCCGTGCGCCTGGATCGCTTTGTCGACGATCCACTCGGTGGTGGCCGGAACGATGATCTTAATGGCCTGGATCTCGGTGTGCGCGCCCTTGTTGCCGACGGTGTCCATCAGCCAGGCGGCCTTGAGCACCAGCAGGCGGGCCTGCTCGATGCGGACCCGCGACTCCGCGATCCAGTCCTGGACAACGCCCTGCTCGGACAGCGACTTGCCGAACGTCGTGCGGGTCAGCGAACGCCGGCACATCAGCTCGAGTGCCCGTTCCGCCATGCCGATCAGGCGCATGCAGTGGTGGATCCGGCCCGGACCCAGGCGGGCCTGCGAGATGGCGAAGCCGGAGCCCTCCTCGCCGATCAGGTTCGTGGCCGGCACCCGGACGTTCTCGAAGATCATCTCCGCGTGGCCGCCGTGGTCGCCGTCGTCGTAGCCGAAGACCGTCATGCCGCGCTTGACGGTCAGGCCCGGGGTGTCGCGGGGCACCAGGATCATGCTCTGCTGCACGTGCCGTGCGGCGTCCGGATCGGTCTTGCCCATCACGATGAAGATCTTGCAGTTCGGGTTCATTGCGCCGGAGATGTAGAACTTGCGGCCGTTGATCACGTAGTCGTCGCCGTCGCGGGCGATCCGGGTGCCGATGTTCGTCGCGTCGGACGAGGCCACCTGCGGCTCGGTCATCGCGAACGCCGACCGTATGGTGCCGTCCAACAGGGGCTGCAGCCAGCGCTCCCGCTGCTCGGGGCTGCCGAACTGGGCCAGCACCTCCATGTTGCCGGTGTCCGGAGCGGCGCAGTTCAGCGCGGGCGGTGCGATCGCCGGGCTGCGGCCGGTGAGCTCGGCAAGGGGCGCGTACTGGAGGTTGGTCAGGCCGGCGCCGTGCTCGCCGGGCAGGAAGAGGTTCCACAGGCCGTTGAGCTTCGCCTGCGCTTGCAGCAGGCTGATGACCCGCGGCGGCGACCAGTCGTCGGCGTAGCCCTCGTCGAACGTGGCCTCGGCGGGGTAGACGTACTCGTCCATGAAGGCGAGGAGCCGCTTGCGGTAGTCCTCGGTCCTCTCGTCGAACGCGAAGTCCATCAGTTTCCCTCCAGCGCTGCGTCGAGCGACTCGTGTCCCTGTGCCACCAGCGGCGCGACCATCGCGCCGACCGTGTCGAACCCCGCTCCGACGGTCTGGCCCTGAACGTACCGGTAGTGCACGCCCTCGAGGATGACGGCCAGCTTGAATGCCGCGAAGGCCACGTACCAGTGCAGGTCGGAGACGTCGCGGCCGGAGCGCTTGGCGTAGCGCTCGGACATCTCCTCGAGGCTCGGATGCCCCGGTACGGAGATCGGCGTGCGCGGCTCGCCGTCCTTGGTCAGCAGCGGGCGCCCGGCGTAGACGAGCATCAGGGCGAGGTCGCTGAGCGGGTCGCCCAGCGTCGACATCTCCCAGTCCAGCACCGCCCTGATCTCCAGCCCCGGGCCGATCAGCACGTTGTCGAGCCGGAAGTCGCCGTGCACCACCGCGCCCGCGCCGTCCGGGATCCGCACCGCCAGCCGGGCGTGCAGCTCCTCGACGCCCGGCACCTCGCGGCTGCGGGACGCGTCGAGCTGCTTCTTCCAGCGGCGGACCTGGCGCTCGTTGAAGCCCTCCGGGCGGCCGAAGTCGGCGAGCCCGATCTCGGCCGGGTCGAGGGCGTGCAGGTCGGCCAGGGTGTCCACCAGGGAGAGGGTCAGCTCGCGCATCGCGGCGGCGCCCAGCGCCTCGAGCGCCTCGACGTCGCGGTAGATGGTGCCGTCGACGTACTCCATCAGGTAGAAGGGCGCGCCGATGACGTCCGGGTCGGTGCAGATCAGCACCGGCCGCGGCGCCGGGAACCCGGCCGCGGAGAGCGCGTCGAGAACCTTGTGCTCGCGGGACATGTCGTGCGCGGTCGGCAGGACGTGGCCCAGCGGCGGACGGCGCAGCACCCAGCGCTCGGTGCCGTCGCTTACCGCGTAGGTGAGGTTGGACCTGCCGCCGGCGAACATGGTCGCGGCGAGTTCGCCGGAGCCGAGGTGTGCCCGCAGCCGCTCGAGGTCGAGCCCGCGTGGCCCGCTCATGCCATCGCCTCCGATTCGAAGTGGCGCTGGATCTTGTTCATTCCGCCGAGCCAGCGGTCCGGGTCGGTCGCCCGGCGCAGGTAGTACTCGGCCACCTCGGGGTGCGGCAGGACCAGGAAGCTGTCGCCCTCCAGCGCCTTGGCCACCACGGCCGCCACCTCGGCGGGCTCCATGGCGGTCGCGGCGAGCTGGGCCTTGCTGGCGCTGTCCCGGCCGCCGGTCAGCATGTCGGTGCGCACGCCCTGCGGGCAGAGCGCCTGCACGGTGATGCCGCGGTGGGCGTACGTCGCGCGCAGCCACTCCGCGAACCCCAGCGCCGCGTGCTTGGTGACCGAGTACGGCGCGCTGCCGAGCAGGGTCAGCAGCCCGGCCGCGGAGACGGTGAGCAGCAGGCGCCCGCCGCCGTTCTCCAGCCAGCGGGGCAGCATCGCGCGGGCCACGTACACGTGGGACATGACGTTGACCCGCCAGGCACGCTCCCAGTCGGCGTCGCCCGCGTCGGCCGAGCCCGGCGACAGCATGCCGGCGTTGGCGCAGAACAGGTCGCAGCCGCCGAGCTCCTCCCAGGCGGCGTCGGCGAGCCGGCGCACGTCCGCCTCGTCGCCGGCGTCGCCCGGTACCGCAAGGCCCCCGATCTCGGCGGCAACGGCCTGAGCCGCCGCCGGGTCGAGGTCGTTGACGATCACCCGTGCGCCGGCGGCGGCGAACCGGCGGGCCAGCGCCGCGCCGATGCCGCCGCCGGCCCCGGTGACAACCACCCGCCGCGGGCTCATGACATCGCCTCCGCTGGCGCTCCAGCGATGCCAAGAGCTCGGCACTGAGTCGATGATTCGCTCGCAAGCTCGCTCATGCGCCCGCTCCCGTCAAAGTGATGCCGCCGTCGATGACGATCGTCTGGCCGGTGATCCAGGCGGCGTCCGGCGAGCAGAGGAACGCGACCGCGCCGGCCACGTCCTCGGGGGCACCGAGCCGGCCCAGCGGATAGGTCGCCGCGACCTTCTCCTCCCGGCCCTCGTAGAGGGCGGCGGCGAAGCGGGTCTTGACGACCGCCGGCGCGACGGCGTTGACCCGCACCGTCGGCGCCAGCTCGACGGCCAGCTCCTCGGTCAGGTGGATCAGCGCGGCCTTGGTGACGCCGTAGAACCCGATGCCCGGCGCGGGCCGCACGCCGGAGATCGACGAGATGTTCACGATCGAGCCGCCCGTCTCGGACAGGCCGCCGCGCAGCGCCTCCTGCACCCAGCCCAGGGTGCCGAGCACGTTGACGTCGAACATCTTGCGTGCGGCGCCCAGCTCGAGCGTGCCGAGCGGCCCGTACGCCGGGTTGATGCCGATGTTGTTGATCAGCGTGGTGACCGGGCCGAACGTGCCGAGCACCGTGTCGATCACGGCGGCCCGGTGTTCGGCGTCGTCGCCCTTGCCGGCGACGCCGATGGCAACGGCGGGCCCGCCGAGGTCCTTGACCGCGGTCTCGAGGGCGCCGGCGTCGCGTCCGGTGATGCAGACCCTGGCACCCTCGGCGACGAAGCGTTGCGCGATGGCGAACCCGATTCCTCGGCTCGCCCCGGTCACGATCGCCACAGCACCCGAAAGCTTCGACATCCGGTCAAGACCCCCAAAGAATATGAACTTGCGCTTGCAGCGCGAAATACTGACGGGTAGCCGCCCTCGCCGCCAACCCTGCATCTGTTGACGGCGAGTCGCAACCGTTTCTCTTGCCTCGCTCGTGTGCTAGGAGGCAGCCGGGATCCCGTTCTGCGGCGGAGTCGCGGCCTGCGCCGAGTACGCCGCGACCGGCCCGTCGGCGTCGTCGGTCTGGTACGGCGTGCCGAAGTACGCCTGCTTACCGCCCTCGACCTTGGTCAGCTGCTCGCCGCCGTACCCGGAGTGGTTGTCGGCCGAGAAGCGCAGCGGAGCGTTGGCCGGCCCCTGGAATCCGCCCTTCTCCACCGCCGCGATGATCCCCTCCCGGGTCAGATCCTTCCCGGCCGCCTGGAGGCTCTGCACGAAGAGGTAGCCGACGGACATGCCGTAGACGATGTTGTTGTCGAACTCGGCGTTGCCGTTGTGCTGCGCGTTCACCTTCTTGAAGAGCTGGATCCACGGGTTGGCGTCGTCGGTGCTCAGCGGCAGGTAGTTGGCCGAGATCAGGCCCTCGGTCAGCGGCGTGGCCGCGCCCAGCTGCTTGGAGAGCGTGCGCAGGTCGGCGCCGACCTGCGTGACCACGAACTGCGCCTTGAAGCCGATCTTGGCGGCGGTGCCAAGGCTCAGCGCGGTGAAGCCGGGCACGGTCGCCAGCATGACCACCTGGCAGCCGGCCTGCTTGAGCGCGCCCATCTGCGGGCCGACGTTCGGGTTGCTCGTGACGTACGACTGCTTGGCGGCGACCGGGCCGAGGATCTTCTCTATGCCGGCCAGGCTGTCGCGGCCGAAGTCGTCGTCCTGGCCGAGGAAGCAGACCTTCTTGCCGGGCAGGGTCTCCTTGACGTGCGAGGCGAGGATCTTGCCCTCGGTGGTGTAGTCGACGTTGAACCCGAACGTGCCCGGGTACTTGTCCGGCTGGTTCCAGCTGCGGCTGCCCGAGGCGACGAAGAGGTCGGGCACCCGGTTGGTCTTGAGGAAGTCGAGCACGCCGGTGTGCGTCGGCGTGCCGAGGCCGTTCAGGATCGCGAAGACCTTGTCCTGGAGGACGAGCTCGCGGACCACCTGCTGGGTGTTCGCCGGGTTGTACTGGTCGTCCATGATCTTGTAGCTGATCTTCCGGCCGTGCACGCCGCCGCTCGCGTTCACGAAGTCGAAGTACGCCTTGGTGGCCGGCGCGATCTTCGAGTAGCCGGCCGCGGCCGGGCCGGTCAGCGGCATGTGCGTGCCGACGAGGATGTCCGTTGCGGTCACGCCGGGAACACTGCCGCCGCCACTGCTGCCGCCCGTGCCGTCGTCGCTGCAACCCGCTGTTGCGGCGGCGACCAGGGTTATCGCGGCGAGCGCGGACCAGATGCGTCTCATGCCTTTCTCCTTCTTGGTTTGAGGGATGCGATGCCGCCGGGGGCGGCGAGCATGACGACGATCAACGTGATGCCGAAGAGCGCCAGCGGCAGATTCCCCTCGAGCCGCTGCGCGACCGCCGGTGACACGTCGACCGAGTCGGTGACCGAATGGGTCAGGGCGGGGAGCGCGACCAGCAGGACCGCGCCCCAGACCGCGCCGGCCAGGCTGCCGAGCCCGCCGATCACGATCGCCATCACGAGGAACAGGGAGAGCGACAGCGGGAACGCGCCCGGCGAGACGCTCTGTGCGAGCACCGCGAAGAGCGCACCGCCGAGGCCGGCGCAGGCCGCGCTCACCACGAACGCCATGACCTGGGTGCGCGCGACGTTCACCCCGGCGATGCGGGCGGCGGCCTCGTCATCGCGTACGGCGCGCAGCGACCGGCCGAACCGGCCGCGGACCAGCGTCGCCAGCACGAACATGGTGAGCAGCGCGCCCGTCCAGGTCAGCCAGGCCTGCCAGCGCTCGTACGGGAACGTCGCACCGAGCGCCAGCGGCGGCGGGTCGACGTAGACGGACAGGCCCTGATCGCTGTTGAAGGTCTTGTCGAAGGTGCTGGTGATGGCCGGCACCACCACGGCGACGGCCAGGGTGAGCCCGGCCAGGTACGGGCCGCGCAGCCGCGCGGCGGCCAGCCCGACGATCCCGCCGGCGACGGTGGTCACCACGATCGCCGCGACGACCGAGACCAGCAGCGTCCACTGCCCCTGCCCGGCCAGCCGCTCCTGAAGCAACGCGACCGTGTACGCCCCGGTCGCCATCAGCGCGCCGTGCCCGAGCGACAGCTGCCCGTTCAGCCCGGTGAGAACGGTCAGCCCGGCCGTGACGCAGAGGTAGGCGCCGACCGTCGCGAGCTGGTAGTTGCGAAAGGGCGGCAGGACGTAGGTCAGCGCGACGATCAGCACCGCGGCGGCGACCGTCCACAGCAGGTACCGGGTCCTGCGCCTCGTCTCGGGTGCGCGCCGTTCCGTGCTCACCGCCGGGGCCAGAGTCGCACTCATACCGCCCTCGCCGCCGATCGGGAGAAGAGGCCGCCGGGGCGGCCGAGGAGCACGACGACGAGCAGCAGCAGGACGGCGATCGGGGCGACGGTCGCGCCCAGATAGCCGCTGACGTAGGAGAGCAGCAGCCCCACGATCAGCCCGCCGGCCACCGCGCCGAACGGGCTGTCCAGCCCGCCGACCACGGCCGCGGTGAACGACGAGACGAAGACGATGTCCATCGCGTTCGGATGCAGGCCCAGCTCGGTCGGGATGACGAGCATGCCGGCCATCGAACCGACCGCCGCCGCCAGCGCCCACCCGAGCGTGAGCATCCCGCCGACGTTGACGCCGAGCAGCCGCGACACGTCCGGCGCGAACGCCGAGGCGCGCATCCGCAGGCCGACGTTCGTCCTGGTGAACAGGACCGCCAGCAGACCGACGACGGCGAAGACGGCCGCGAACACGAACAGGTCGAAGCGCGACAGCAGCGCGATCCCGCCGACGTCGAACGCGTCCCGGCTGAACGGCGCGCCGGCCGGCCGGAACTCGTTGCCGTAGGTCATGCCGAGCACGCCCTGGATGACAAGCACCAGGCCGAGCGCGACCACCACGCCGTTGAGCGGGGACGAATGGTCGACGAACCGCATCACCACCCGCTCGACGGCCGCGCCGAGCAGCAGCCCGCCGACGACCGCCACCACGAAGCCGAGCCAGTACGAGCCGGTCGCGGTGGAGACGGAGTAGCCGACGTAGGCGGTCGCCACCGCCATCGCGCCCTGCGCGAAGTTCACGATCCGGGTGGCCCGCCAGATGAGCACCAATGCCAGGGCGAACGCGGCGTACACCGCGCCGCGGCCCAGGCCGTCGAACGTCAAGAACACGAACCGGTCCATGGCCCTCCCTTCTCAGAATCCGAGGTATGCGTGTCGCATGTCTTCGTCCTCGCGCAGCGTCGCGGCGTCCGCGCCGGCGACGACCCGGCCCAGCGACATCACGACGCCGGTGTCGGCGACCGACAGCGCGCTGCGCACGTTCTGCTCCACAAGCAGCACGGTCAGGCCGGTCGAGTCCCGCAGGGTGCGCAGCAGGCCCATGATCTGGCCGGTCACCTTCGGTGCCAGGCCCAGCGACGGCTCGTCCAGCAGCAGCAGGCGCGGCCGGCCGACCAGCGCCCGGCCGAGCGCGAGCATCTGCCGCTCGCCGCCGGAGAGCTGGTGGCCGGGGAAGCGGCGGCGGCGGGCGAGCGGCTCGAAGAGGTCGTACACCTCGTCCAGCGCCCGCTTCGCGTCCGCGCGGTCCTTGCGCCACAGGCCGCCGAGCCGCAGGTTCTCGTCGACGGTCAGCTCGGTGACGACCCCGCGGCCCTCCGGCACGTGCGCCACCCCGCGGCGCACCATCTCCTCGACCCGGACCCCGCGCAGGTCCTGGCCGTCGAGCAGGATCCGGCCCCGGGCCGGCCGGAGCAGACCCGAGAGGGTACGCAGCAGCGTCGTCTTCCCCGCGCCGTTCGCACCGAGTACGGCGGTGATGGCACCGGCCGGCACCGCCAGGTCGACGTCGTGCAGCACGGGCGCGGCCCCGTACCCGACCGTGACCTGTTCGGCCTCCAGCAACGCGCTCATGCCGCGGCACCGAGGTAGGCGTCGGCGACCGCCTCGTTGGTTCGGATCTCGGCCGGGGTGCCGTGCGCGACGGGTTTGCCGAAGTCGAGCACGAGGATCTCGTCGCAGACGGCCATTACCAGGTCCATGTGGTGCTCGACGAGCAGGACGGCGCAGGGCAGCCCGGTGATGAGCTCGCCGAGCTGCGCGATCTCGTCGGCGCCCAGGCCGCCGGCCGGCTCGTCCAGCAGGAGCAGGCGGGGCTCGGCGACGAGCGCGCGGGCCAGGGCGACCCGCTTGCGTACCGCGTACGGCAGGCCGCCGGGCAGGGCGTGCGCGTGCTCGGCGACCCCGCAGCGCTCCAGCACCTCCCACGCGGAATCGGCCGGCTTGCCCGCGTGCTCCGCGCCGACCATGACGTTCTCGAGCACCGTCATGCCGGCGAACAGGCCGACGCCCTGGAGGGTCCGGGCGATGCCGAGGCGGGCCAGGCGGTGCGGGCGGGGCCGCAGCGGGTTGCCGTCGAGGGTGAGCGCGCCGGTGGTCGGCGCGACGAAGCCGCAGACGACGTTGAAGAGGGTGGTCTTGCCGGCGCCGTTGGGGCCGATGACGCCCACCGTCCGGCCGGGCGGTACCCGCAGCGAGACGCCGTCGAGGGCGACGAGGCCACCGAAGCGGACACCGATCTGATGTAGAACGAGCCCTTTGTCGGTCTCGGCGGTTTCTGGAGGGGGCATCGTCACCTCGGCATTGAGGGCGGACATTGTCCTAGGTGGAGGATGTGACGCGGGTAACTATTTACACTTGGAGTGTAAGTTCTTGAGACCCGGTGTCAATAGCCCCGAAACATCGAGCTCGACAAAGGTTTCGGGCGCGGAGCGTGACCACTCCGTGCCTCAAAGTATCGTAAGTCATCGATGGACCGGATCGGAGCGCACGACGAACGGCGCCCGGGGGGCGGGCGCGGCGGAGGGTGTGTGCCGGCTAGGCGACGTTGATCGGGCGGAACTGGACGCTGACCCGGGGGCCGACCGGCCTCGCCGTCTTGGGGATCGCGTGCTCCCAGGTGCGCTGGCAGGAGCCGCCCATCACGATCAGGTCGCCGTGGCCCAGTGGGAAGCGCAGCGTCTCGCCGCCCGCGCGGGGGCGCAGCAGGAGGTTTCGCGGGGAGCCGAAGGAGACGATCGCCACCATGGTGTCCTCGCGGGAGGACCGGCCGCGGGTGTCGCCGTGCCACGCGACGCTGTCGCGGCCGTCGCGGTAGAGGCACATGCCGGCCGTGACGAATTCCTCGCCCAACTCGGGCCCGTAGTGCGCCGAGAGGCGGTCGCGCGCGTCGGTCAGCGCCGGGTGCGGCAGGGCCTCGCCGGGCCCGTACCAGCGGAGCAGGCGGGGGACGTCGACGACGCCGTCATACATCTGGCGGCGCTCGGCCCGCCAGTCGACCGCGGTGAGCAGGGTATCGAAGACCGGGTCCGAGCCGCGCACCCAGCCCGGCAGCACGTCCACCCAGGCGCCCGCGGACAGCCGGTGGCGGACCGGGCCGCCGGGCAGCGGCCCGAGCGTGGTGGCGGTGCCGGCCATGAGGTCGAGCATCGACGGCTGGTAGGCGGTCACCCGGACACCCTACGCCGCATTAGCACGCGTGTGCCAATGCGGCGCAGGTGTGACGATCAGGAGGTGCGGCGGCGCCGGGCCAGCAGCAGGGCGCCCGCCCCCGCGGCCAGCAGGCTCAGCCCGGCGGCGGCGAGCGGGACGGCCGGCGCCCCGGTGATCGGCAGGGTCGGCTCGCCGCCGGCCTGGCCGCCGGTGGGCGACGGCGACGGGGAGGCGGACGGCTTGATGATCTTGGCCCGGTAGCTGGCCTTGTCGTTGGCGGCGTTGGTGTCCTGGTTCCCCGGGTAGATCGTCGGGGTCAGCGAGATCCCGTCCGCGTCGTACTCCGTCACCTCGAAACGCATGGTGAACTCGAACGTCTTACCGGCCTCGAGCACGCCGAACGTGCACTGCATCTCGCCCGGGTCGAAGCCGCAGCCTTCCGGCCAGCCGGAGTACCGCAGGCCGGAGACGGGGTTGATCCCCGAGCTGAGGCTGAAGGGCGCCCGGTACGGGCCGAAGTTGTGCACCTTGAACGTCGCGTCGAACTTGTCGCCGACCTTCCACGGTCCGGGCGGCGCGCTGATGGCGACGGACATGTCGCCGGTCGTGGCGACGAACACGTCCCAGCTCGAGACGTTGTTGTCCTGCTCCGGGTCCGGGATCTCCGTGGTGAGGGTGGCCTTGGCGGTGACGTACTCGCCGAGCGGCAGCTCGTCGCTGAAGTCGGTCGTCACCCACCAGGCGCCGTTGGTCGCCGGCAGCTGGTCGACCGGGTCCTGGGTCGTGCAGGTGACCTTCCGGCCGGCGGCGTCCGGCACGCACGGGCCGGAGGCGTGCTGGTTGGTGGCCGAGCGGAACGTGACGCCCTCCGGAAGCTCCAGCACGACGGTCTTGTGCTGCGGCACGTTCTCCGGGTAGCCGGCCGTCGACATCACGAACGTGACGGTGTCACCGGGTGCCACCGCGGCCTGCCCGTGCTCGTTGTAGAGGAACAGCCGGGCGTCGACGCTGGCCGGCGGCGCGGCGGCCTTGCGCGCGGCCGCGGCGCCGGTCGGCGCCGGGGCCGACGGTGCCGCCGCGGCGGCGGGCGCGCCAAGGAGCAGGACGCCCAGGGTCGCGGCGTAGGTCGCGGCCGTACCGCGCCGGAGCCAAGCAGACATGTCCAGCCTTCCGTTCGGTGGGTGGACGGAAAGGTAGCGCAGAACTGAAACGTTTTCGACCCGTGCGCCGTACCGAAATAGAAAGACGGGCCTTCCCTCCGACAGAACGGTCTATACCGCTTGGGCCGCACCGGGTCAAAGAGAAAAGGCCCGCCGAGGCGGGCCTTTCCGGGTGTGATCAGTCCTTGTCCGGTTCCGGATGGCGGTAGGTGATGCCGCCCTCCGGCAACGGGAACTCCTGGTCGTCGCCGAACGGCGAGGGGCCGCCCGCCTGCATCGCGACCATCTCGGCGACGTCAAGCCGGCCGTCGACGTTGAGCGGCGGTGACTCCGCGGGCCGGGCGCCCGAGGGGCCGATGCCCGCCGCGACGCCGGTGACGCCCGTGCTGGTGCTTTGCGCCATCGACTCCCGCGCGGAGCCGGCCGGTGAGCTCTCCAGCTGGTCCCGACGGAAGATCTTGCGGCCCAGCCACACCAGCGGGTCGTAGCGGCGGTCCACGACCCGTTCCTTCATCGGGATGATCGCGTTATCCGTGATCTTGATGTGCTCGGGGCAGACCTCGGTGCAGCACTTGGTGATGTTGCAGTAGCCGAGGCCCTGGCTCGCCTGTGCGTACTCCTTGCGGTCGCCGCGGTCGTCCAGCGGGTGCATGTCCAGCTCGGCCGCGCGGATGAAGTAGCGCGGACCCGAGAACGCCGGCTTGTTCTCCTCGTGGTCGCGGACCACGTGGCAGGTGTTCTGGCAGAGGAAGCACTCGATGCACTTGCGGAACTCCTGCGAGCGCTCCACGTCGACCTGCTGCATCCGGTAGTCGCCGGGCTTGACGCCCGGCGGCGGCGCGAACGCGGGGGTCTCGCGGGCCTTCTCGTAGTTGAACGAGACGTCCGTGACCAGGTCGCGGATGATCGGGAAGGCCCGCAGCGGGGTGATCGTGACGGTCTCGTCCTCCTCGAAGGTGGACATCCGCGTCATGCAGCCCAGCCGCGGCTTGCCGTTGATCTCCATCGAGCAGGAGCCGCACTTGCCGGCCTTGCAGTTCCAGCGGCAGGCCAGATCCGGCGTCTGGGTCGCCTGTAGCCGGTGGATGATGTCGAGGACGACCTCGCCCTCGTTCACCTCGACGTCGAAGTCCTGGATCTCACCGCCCGACGAGTCGCCCCGCCACACCCGAAAGTGACGCTCCATTACTTCGCCTCCCCGACTACCTCGTCGTACTCGGCCAGTTCCTCTACCGTCAGATACTTCGAGAGCTCGGTGCGGTCGAAGAGCTTGATCAGCTCGGCGCGCATCTTCGGCACCGGCTTGCGCTCGAGGTGCACGTCGCCGCCGTCGTCCAGCGAGCAGACCAGGTTGACCAGTCGCCACTGCGGGCTCATCTTCGGGTGGTCCTCGCGGGTGTGGCCGCCGCGCGACTCCTCGCGCTCCAGCGCCGCCTTCGCGGTGCACTCCGAGACGATGAGCATGTTGCGCAGGTCCAGCGCCAGGTGCCAGCCCGGGTTGTACAGGCGGCCGCCGGTCGCGCCGACGTTCGCCACCCGCACCTTGAGCTCCTGCAACCGCTTGAGGGCGTCGGACAGCTCGCCCTCGCGGCGGATGATGCCGACCAGGTCGCCCATCACGACCTGCAGGTCGTGCTGCAACGTGTACGGGTTCTCGCCGCCCTCACGACTCAGCGGGGCGAGCGCGGCGTCCACCGCCGACTCGACGTCGCCGGTGGCCACCTTGGGCCGCTTGGCCAGCGTCTCCGTGTACGCCGCCGCGTGCTCGCCGGCCCGCTTGCCGAAGACCAGCAGGTCGGAGAGTGAGTTGCCGCCGAGCCGGTTGGAGCCGTGCATGCCGCCGGACACCTCGCCGGCCGCGAACAGGCCCTGTACGTGGCCGAACGCCGCCGCCGAGTCCGGGTCGACCTCGACGCCGCCCATCACGTAGTGGCAGGTCGGGCCGACCTCCATCGGCTCCTTGGTGATGTCGACGTCCGCCAGCTCCTTGAACTGGTGGTACATCGACGGCAGCCGCCGCTGGATCTCCTCGGCCGGCAGCCGGCTGGCGATGTCGAGCAGCACGCCGCCCGCCTTCGTGCCGCGGCCGGCCTTCACCTCGCTGTTGATCGCCCGGGCGACCTCGTCGCGGGGGAGCAGCTCGGGCGGGCGCCGGTTGTTGTCCGGGTCCTTGTACCAGCGGTCCGCCTCCTCGGCGGTCTCCGCGTACTGCCGGCGGAAGACGTCGGGGACGTAGTCGAACATGAACCGCTTGCCGTCGGAGTTCTTCAGGATGCCGCCGTCGCCGCGCACCGACTCGGTGACCAGGATGCCCTTGACGCTGGGCGGCCAGACCATGCCGGTCGGGTGGAACTGGAGGAACTCCATGTTGATCAGCGTCGCGCCGGCCCGCAGCGCGAGCGCGTGGCCGTCGCCGGTGTACTCCCACGAGTTCGAGGTGACCTTGTAGGAGCGGCCGACGCCGCCGGTGGCGAGCACGATCGCCGGCGCCTCGAGCAGAATGAACTCGCCCGACTCGCGGTAGTAGCCGAACGCGCCGGCCACCTTGTCGCCGTCGAGCAGCAGCTCGGTGATCGTGGTCTCGGAGAAGACCCGGATCCTCGCGTCGTAGTTGCCGGTCTCCGCGAAGTCTTCCTGCTGCAACGAGACGATCTTCTGCTGGAGGGTGCGGATCAGCTCCAGGCCGGTACGGTCGCCGACGTGCGCGAGCCGCGGGTACTCGTGGCCGCCGAAGTTGCGCTGGGAGATCTTGCCGTCCTTGGTGCGGTCGAAGAGCGCACCGTAGGTCTCCAGCTCCCAGATGCGCTCCGGCGCCTCCTTGGCGTGCAGCTCGGCCATCCGGAAGTTGTTCAGGAACTTGCCGCCGCGCATGGTGTCACCGAAGTGCACCATCCAGTTGTCCCGGCTGTTCACGTTGCCCATTGCGGCGGCCGCGCCGCCCTCGGCCATGACCGTGTGCGCCTTGCCGAAGAGCGACTTCGAGATGATCGCGGTCCGCTTGCCGGCGAGTCGGGCCTCGATGGCCGCCCGCAGCCCGGCGCCACCGGCGCCGATCACGACGACGTCGTAGTGGTGTCGTTCGATTCGGGTTGTCATTGGGGGCCCTCTAGTTGATGAAGCGCAGGTCGGGCCACCAGCCCGCCGCCAGCGCCATGATGTAGAAGTCGGTCAGCGCGAGGGTGCCGAGCGTGATCCAGGCGAGCCCCATGTGCCGGGTGTTGAGCTTGGACACGATGGTCCAGAAGCGGTACCGCACCGGGTGCTTCGAGAAGTGCTTCAGCCGCCCGCCCGCGATGTGCCGGCAGGAATGGCAGGACAACGTGTACGCCCACAGCATCACCACGTTGACGACCAGGATGACGTTGCCCAGCCCGAAGCCGAACTTGCCGTCGTGCTGGAACGCGATGATGGCGTCCCAGGTGTTGATGACCGAGATGACCCCGGCGGCGTAGAACGCGTACCGGTGGATGTTCTGGAAGATCAGCGGGAAGCGCGTCTCGCCGGAGTACTTCTCGTGCGCGTCGGGCACGGCGCAGGCCGGCGGCGAAAGCCAGAAGGAGCGGTAATACGCCTTGCGGTAGTAATAGCAGGTGAGGCGGAAGAGCAGCAGGAACGGCAGGGTGAACGCCGCGTCCGGAATGAACCACGCGCTCGGAAGCGGGGTGCCGAACTCGGCCGCCTCACCGCACCGGTCGGTGATACACGGTGAGTAGAACGGGGTCAGATAGTGGTAGGCCGGGACGAAGAAGTCCCGATGCATGAATACCCGGACGGTGGCGTAGGTGACCCACGCGGTAAGTCCCACGAAGGTGACCAGCGGTGGAAACCACCACCGGTCCGTACGCAACGTCTTCGCCGCGATCGCGGCGCGTGCGCGCCCCTGATCCGGCCTCGTTGCCGTCGTCGTCATTGACGTCTCCCTGACGGTGCTGACAGTGACCTGCGTCTGCCGGCGGGCGCGCCCTGATCCTGTCTGCCCTGTTTCTACCTGTCAGACGGGGTGCATCCGCAATGTGTGGCACACGTTACAACGAAGGTCAGCTTCGTGGCGTGTAAGGGAAGGCTTACTACAGGTCAGGTGTTGCCAATCGCCGGATCGCGCCCGCGCAGGGCGCCGGTGACCAGCGGATCAGCTCGTCGGCCACGGAGACCTGATCATGGGTCTCGGGGGCGACGTAGAACGCCGGAGTACGGGATTTGGCCTGCGCCTCGAGCCCCTCGGCGTAGCTTGTACGGGCGTCGAGGAGCTGCCGCCAGCCGTCGCCGGCCCGCTGGTCCCGGAGCTGTACAACGTAGATCCGCGTGGCGGCGTTCTCGTCCTGTACGGCGACGGCCCTGGCCTGCGGCTTGGTGGTGGCGCCGGGCGGGACGAGGCGGTTGAGGCGGGTCTCCAGGCCGACGCAGGCGGCGTCCCGGAGCCGCTGGCGCTCCCGGGCCGCGGCGGCGTCGTCGCGGAAGTCGGAGACGGTGTCGATCACGGCGAGCCCGCCGGCACAGGTCGCGATGACGATCAGCGCGGCACCGATCGAGATCCCGGCGACGAAGAGCCGCCGCCGACGGCGCTTCGTGGCGCTGTCCTCGGGCCCGGCGTCCGCGTTAGTGAGCCTGAAGCCGCGGCGGCGTGCAGCGGGCGCGACATCCGGACCCTGACCAGCCGCCGGAGCACCAGACGTCGGCGCCGGCGCGCCAGAGACGGGTGCGCCAGAGACAGGCGCGCCAGAGACGGGTGCGCCAGAGACGGGTGCGCTTGAGACAGGCGCGCCTGAGACGGGTGCGCCTGAGGTCGGGGCGGTGGAGAGTGGTGCGCCCGAGGTGGGCGTGCTGGAGCCGGGCAGGGCGCTCGCGCCGGCGGGCGGGCCGGTGGTCGGCTCGTCGGCCGGGCGGAAGGCGGCCTGATATTCGTCGGGCCGCTGGTCATCCGGCCCGTCACTCATCGATCCAGCACTCACCGGCCCAGTGAAACACGCCGGTCAATGCTCCGCCCACCACCGACCACGGGCTACCGGCGGCGGGCAGGCCGTTGTCCGGCCTGCCCGCGGTGGCGGCTCAGCCCGAGGCGTTGCCGGTGAGGTTCCAGGACCTCAGGTGCAGGGCGGGCGCCGTGTACCGGACTCCGGACCACCGGTCCGGCATGGCGACCGCCTCGGCGCCGAGGCCCAGCACGGCTCCCGGCCCCAGTGCCTGCGGGTAGGACTGGGTGAAGCGCATGTTGCCCACCGCCGCCGTCACCTCGCCGTCCTCGACCAGCCAGACGCCGTTGCGGGTCAGGCCGGTGATGACCAGGCTCTTCTGGTCGAGCACCCGCGTGTACCAGAAGTCCGTGATGAGCAGGCCGCGCCGCATCCGGGCGACCAGCGCCCGGGCGGACGCCTCCGTCGGGCCGTCGCCGGGCTCGGAGTCGGCGGAGTCGGAGTCGGCGGCGTCAGGGCCCGGCGCCAGGCACGGATTGGCGGCGATCGGGCCCCAGGAGCGGGAGCCCTCGGAGGCGTGGCCTGTCGACGCCGCGCCCGCCTCGGCGGCCGAGGTGCGGTCGTGGCTCACCGCGCTCGTCGTGCCGTCGCGGACCAGCACCAGCGCGTCCCGCGGGGTGCCCTCGAGGTCGAAGGGCAGCGTCGCGCCGAGCGGCTCGTCGACGATGGTGATCGCGTCGTCGAACTGCTGTGCGCCCAGCTCCGCGAACGACTGGTGCTGTGCGAACGCCTTGCCGTTGAAGCCGAAGGTGGCCAGGTTGCCGAGGATGTCGGCGACCGCCGTCGGCTCGAGGATGACCTCGTAGCGGCCCGGCGGCAGCTCGATCGGGCGGCCGCCCGCGCGGGCCTTCGCGGCGGCGCGCACGCCCAGCGCGGCGCCGTCGAGGTCGGCGAGGCGTCCGCTCGCCCGGCGGGCGACGCCGTCCGCGCCGTCGAGGCGGGCGATGCCGTCCATCGCCGCCTCGGCCGCCCGGCCCTGCACCGCGTGCCCGGCC
The DNA here is from genome assembly GCF_014205335.1 of Amorphoplanes digitatis. NCBI lineage: Bacteria > Bacillati > Actinomycetota > Actinomycetes > Micromonosporales > Micromonosporaceae > Actinoplanes > Actinoplanes digitatis. The sequence continues at coordinate 526,731 of NZ_JACHNH010000001.1, forward strand.
GTGTTGGCGAAGCCGCCGGAGGTGTAGCTGGTGCGGCAGAAGCCCGCGGTCTCGAGCCCGCCGGCCGCCCGGACGAAGTCCCGGACGCGCTCGGCCCGGTCCTGCGGGGTGGCCGCCGCGGTCGCCTCGTCGAAGCCGGCCGCCGGTCGCAGCGCGTCGGGCGGCGTGAGGCCGGTCCAGGCGGAGTCCGGCGGGGAGAGGCGCGACGCGGCGATCGTGCGCTCCACCAGGGACTCCAGGCCGTCGGCGCCGGTCACCGTCGTCGAGCCGGCCGCCGTCCGCCCGTCGAGGTGCAGCCGCAGCCGCACGGTGGTGGTCGCGTCGGCCACGTTCTGGTGGATCGCGGAGTTCGCGAAGCGGGTCAGCGCCTCGGCGGAGTGCCCGGCGAGGACCTCGGCCTCGGCGCCGGCCCCCGCCAGCCGCCGCACCAGCTCAATAACCCGCCCGGCGATATCCAATTCGACGCTCATGACCGCACCCCCACCCGGACGTTGGTGAAGCGGGCCGGTGCGGCCGGGTGCCCGGTGTGCCCGACCTGGCCGGGCTGGCCCTTGCCGCAGTTGGGCGTGCCCCACGCGATCGACTCCGAGGAGAGCATGTCCATCGACTGCCAGAACTTCGGGCCGATCCCGGTGTAGGTCGGGTTGCGCAGCATCCGGCCCCGCCTGCCGTTCTTGATCTCGTAGCCGATCTCGCAGCCGAACTGGAAGTTGAGCCGCCGGTCGTCGATCGACCAGGAGCGGTTGATGTCCATCAGGACGCCGTCGTCGGTCGCCGCGATGATCTCGTCAAGCGTGTGCGGTCCGGGCTCGAGGCCGACGTTCGTCATCCGGACCATCGGCAGCCGCGCCCAGCCGTCGGAGCGCACGCTGCCCGCGTAGTCGAGCCCGGCCATCGCCGCCGAGTCGCGGCCGGCCAGCACGCCCACCCAGCGGCCGTTGCGCACCGCGTCGCGCTTGACCGCCGGGGAGCCCTCGTCGTCGTAGCCGAAGCTGCCGAGCGCGCCCGGGATCGTCGGGTCGATGGTGATGTTCATCAGGTCGGAGCCGTAGCGCAGCGTGCCGAGCTGGTCGAGGTCCAGCCACGACGTCCCGGCGAAGGCGGCCTCCCAGCCGAGGATGCGGTCGAGCTCGATCGCGTGGCCGACGGACTCGTGGATCTGGAGGGCAAGCTGCTCGCCGCCGAGGATGAGGGTGGTCTCGCCGGACGGGCACAGTGGCGCGGTGAGCAGGGCGCGGGCCTCGTCGGCCATCCGGGCGGCATTGTCGGTCAGGGCCAGCTCGTCGACGAGCTCCCAGCCGCGGGTGCCGTATTGCCCGCGGTGCGAGGGCCAGGAGCGGCGCTGGATCTCGCCGTCGCCGTATGCGCTGGCGGTGATGCCGGCGCCGCACTCGCGGATGTGCTGATCGATGCGGTGGCCGTCGCTGGACGCGAACCACTTGCGGGTGTCCCAGATCTGGTAGATGCCCTCGGCCAGGTCGGCGCCGGCGTCGCGGGCGGCGGCGGTGGCCGCCACGAGCAGGTCGCCCTTGACCGACAGCGGCACCGAGAGCGGGTCGATCTCGCACCCGCTGGCCCAGCTCGCCGTGACGGCGGCGGCCGGGTTCAGGTCGATCGCCGGGCCCGGCACGAGCGCGCTCGCGGCGGCGATCTCCGCGGCCCGGCGGCCGGCCGCGCGGGCGGCGGCGCCGGACAGGTCGGGCACCGCGTAGAAGCCCCAGCTCGAGCCGACCAGCGCGCGCACGCCGATGCCCGCGCTCTCGTCCGAGCTGAGGTCCTCGATGTCGCCGTCGCGGGCGCTCATCGTCTCGGTGCGGCGCAGCATCACCCGTGCGTCCGCGTATCGGGCCCCGGCGTCGAGCGCGGCCTGCACCGCCGTGCCGGCCTCGTCGAAGTGATCAACACTCATGACCGAACCCTAGCGAGCGCCTCCGACATTCTCTCCTTGAATCGATGGTCGTCATGCTCTGGTGTGGAGCGTTCACACGTGCGTAACATTATGAATCCTTCTCGCGTTCGTGCGTCCCCGGAAGGGAAACCCCCATGCGCCGACGCCTTGCCCCCCTCCTCACCGTCACCCTGGTCGCGGCCACCGTGCTGAACCCGCTGCTCGCCACCCCCGCGGCGGCCGCCTACTCCACGAACGACTACTGCCTCGGCGAATGCGCGGACATCCTGCCGCCGGGGCAGAACGGCAACGCCGACCTGCTCGAGATCCTGAGCCATCAGGCCTTCGGCACGATGCCCGCGCACTCCGGCGATCAACTGGCCCGGTACGCGAACCTGACCTACAACTACACCGGCCTGACCGGCCAGCAGATCAACACGTTCTTCAACGACAGCAGCTACGGCGTGCCCGCCAACCAGGTGGAGCGCAGCTACTCGCCGCGTTCCGACGTGACCGTGGTGCGCGACAAGGCCCTCGGCATTCCGCATGTCACCGGCACCACCCGGGCCGGCACGATGTTCGGCGCGGGCTATGCCGGCGCCGAGGACCGGCTGTTCCTGATGGACCTGATGCGCCACGTGGCCCGCGGCCAGCTGACCTCGTTCGCCGGCGGCGCGGTCGGCAACCGGGAGCTGGAGCAGAGCGTCTGGCGCAACTCGCCGTACACGGAGGCGGACCTCCAGGCGCAGATCGACGCGCTGCGTGCCTCCGGCGCTCGCGGCGCCCAGCTCTACGGCGACGTGCAGTCCTACATCGCCGGGATCAACAAGTACATCGCCGACTGCATGTCCGCCCGGGACTGCCCCGGCGAGTACGTGCTGACCGGTCACCTGGACGCGGCCACCAACGCCGGCGGCCCGGTGAACTTCCAGCTCACCGACCTGATCGCGGTCGCCGGCGTGATCGGCGGCCTGTTCGGCGGCGGTGGCGGCACCGAGATGCAGTCGGCCCTGGTCCGGATCGCGGCCCGGGCGAAGTACGGCACCGCGATCGGCGATCAGGTCTGGACGGCGTTCCGGTCGCAGAACGACCCCGAGGCCGTGCTCACCCTGCACAACGGGCAGTCCTTCCCGTACGGCGCCGGCGATCCGAACGCGGCCGGCGTGGCGATGCCGGACGCCGGCACCGCGACGCCCGAGCCGCTGGTCTACGACAAGACCGGCTCGGCCGTCTCCGCCGCCGCGACCGGTACGAGTGCCATCGCCGAGTCGCTCGGCGGGCTGCGGGTGGACGGCCGCCACCGCGGCATGTCCAACGCGGCCGTGATCTCGGCGGCCCACTCGGCGACCGGGCACCCGGTCGCCGTCTTCGGCCCGCAGACCGGCTACTTCGCGCCGCAGCTGCTGATGCTCCAGGAGTTGCAGGGGCCGGGGATCAGCAGCCGGGGCGTCGCCTTCTCAGGGCTCAACCTCTATACCCTGATCGGCCGCGGCCCGGACTACGCCTGGAGCGCGACGTCGTCGGTGCAGGACATCACCGACACCTTCGCCGCCGAGCTCTGCGAGACCGACGGCAGCGCGCCGACCGCCGCCTCGACCCACTACCTCTACCACGGTCAGTGCCTCGCCATGGAGCCGCTGTCGCGGACCAACTCCTGGGCGCCGACGACGGCCGACTCGACCGCCGCGGGCTCCTACCGGCTGACCATGCTGCGCACCAAGTACGGGCTGGTGAGCTGGCGTGGCCTGGTCGGCGGCAAGCCGGTCGCGTTCACCAGCCTGCGCTCGACGTACCGCCACGAGGCCGACTCGGCGATCGGGTTCCAGATGTTCAACGAGCCCGACCAGATGGGTACGCCGGCCGCGTTCGCCGCCTCGGCGGGAACGATCTCGTTCGCGTTCAACTGGTTCTACGTCAACTCCGCCGACGCGGCGTACTTCATGTCGGGCGCCGCGCCGGTGCGCGCGGCCGGCGCCGACCCGAACCTGCCCACCCGGGCGCAGGCCGCCTACGAGTGGGCCGGCTGGAACCCGGACACCAACACGGCCACCTACCAGCCGCAGGCGAGCCATCCGCAGGCGGTCAACCAGGACTACTTCGTCAGCTGGAACAACAAGCAGGCGGCGGACTACTCCGCGGCTGACGGCAACTTCAGCTTCGGCGCGGTGCACCGCGCCGACCTGCTGGACCGGCCGATCAAGGCGGCGTTGCAGGCCGGGACGAGGTTCGACCGGGCGTCGCTGCTCAGCGTCGTCGAGTCGGCGGGCACCACCGACCTGCGGGGCTCGGAGGTGCTCGACGACCTGCTCCGGGTGATCGACACCGGCACGGTCACCGACTCCGCGCAGGCGGCCGCGGTGGCCAAGCTCCGCGCCTGGCAGCAGCGCGGCTCGCATCGGATCGAGACCGCCGCAGGCAGCCGGACCTACCAGGACGCCGAGGCCATCCGGATCTTCGACGCGTGGTGGCCGCGGCTGGTGTCGGCGCAGTTCGAGTCCGGGCTGGGCGACGGGCTGTACCAGGCGCTCGTCGACACGCTCCAGATCAACGAGTCGCCCTCGGGCGGCCAGACCGGGCGGCACTCCAGCCTGCCGAGCGCGGCCAACGAGGCGCAGTCGCACAAGGGCTCGTCCTTCCAGTACGGCTGGTGGGGCTACGTCGAGAAGGATCTGCGCGCGGCGCTGGGCGACCAGGTCGCGGGCTGGCCGCGGACGTACTGCGGCGCGGGTGCGCTCGGCGCCTGCCGCGGCGCGCTGCTGACCAGCCTCTCGGCCGCGCTGGCCGAGCCGGCCGCCACCACCTATCCCGGCGACACGCACTGCGCCGCCGCCGACCAGTGGTGCGCCGACGCCATCGTGCAGTCGCCGCTGGGCGGGATCACCCACGACCCGATCGCCTGGCAGAACCGCCCGACGTACCAGCAGGTGGTCTCGTTCCCGGCCAAGCGCGGCGACGACCTGTCCAACCTGGCGGCGGGCCGGCCGGTCACCGCGTCGAGCAACCAGCTGTTCTATCCGGCGGCCAACGCGGTCGACGGCAGCCTCACCACCCGGTGGGCCAGCTCGTCGGCCGACAACCAGTGGCTACGCATCGACCTGGGTACGAGCCGGCCGGTGGCCCGGATGGTGATCAGGTGGGAGGCGGCGTACGCGACCGCGTACAAGATCGAGGTATCCGCCGACGGCAGCACCTGGACCCAGGTGTCGGCCGTGACCGGCGGCAACGGCGGCCTGGACAACGTCGCCTTCGCCGCCACGACCGCCCGCTACGTCCGCCTGACCGGACAGACCCGGGCCACCTCGTACGGCTTCTCGGCGTACGAGGTGGAGCTCTACTCGCGCTAGCGCGCGGGTCGTCCTGACGCCGGGCCGCCGCGGCCCGGCGTCAGGCGACCGAGCGGATCCGCGTGACCAGGACGGAGCCGAGCACCGTCACGGCGGCCACCGTCAGGTAGAGCACCGGATAGCCGCCGAGGTAGGCCACGATCGGGAAGGCCAGCGCGGGGCCGAGCACCTGGGGTGCCGAGTTGGCGATGTTGATGATGCCGAGGTCCCGGGCCCGGTCCTGCGCGGCCGGGAGCACCTGGGTGATCAGCGCCTGGTCGACGGAGAGGTAGACGCCGAAGCCCAGCCCCAGAACGGCCGCGGCGATCAGGGCGCCGGTCCAGGTCGGCCAGAACGCGAGGAGCACGGCCGCGGCGGCCATGACGTACCCGGACACGATCACCGAGGGCTTGCGCCGGCCGGTGCGGTCCGACAGCACCCCGCCGACGACGACGGTCAGCAGGGTCGCGGCGGTGTACACGACGATGAGCAGCAGCAGCCCGGTGTCGGGGTCCGGGTGGCCGACCCGGTCGCGCAGGAAGTACAGCAGGTAGAGCGTGGCCATGGCGTTGCCGAGCTGCACCAGGAACCGGGTGATCCAGGCCCAGGCGAAGTCGGGGTTGTCGCGCAGGCTGAACCGGTACGAGCCGAGCAGCGCCCGGGCGCTGAGCCGCGGCACGGTACCGGGCGCCGCCGGCGGGTCGGGCGTGGCGAGCACGAACGGCGCCGCGGTCAGCACGACCAGCACGCCGATCAGCAGATAGCCGCCGGTGCCGGCGACCACCAGCGTGACGAGCAGGACGCCGATGACCACGCCGATCGACTGGGTCAGGCCGATCCAGCCGGAGACCAGCCCGCGCTGCCGTACCGGAGCGCGGTCCGGGACGATCGCGGTGAGCCCGGCCTGCAGGGTGTTGAGCCCGATCTGCGCCGCGCACCAGCCGAGCGTCAGCCCGAGCACGGTGTGCTGCGCGGCCAGCAGGGTGAGGCCGGCGCAGCCGAGCAGCGCCCCGACGGCGATCCAGGTGTGCCGGCGCCCGGTGCGCGCCGTCGTGGCGTCCGACAGGGCGCCCGCGAGCGGGCCGACCAGGACGGCGACCAGCGCGCCGGCGCCGGTGACGATGCCGAGCACGGTGGTCTTGTCGTGGCCCGCCACCTGCTGCACCTGGTTGGGGAGCAGCACCTGGAGCGGGCCGAAGTAGGCCATCCACAGGCCGAGGTTGGCCAGCGACAGCAGGGTGATCCAGCGGCCGCCGACCCGGGCGGTCGGCTCCGCGGTGGCGGTGTCCGGGACGGTCACGGCTGGGCCGCCAACGCCGTACGCAGCCAGGCGTACGAGTCCTTCGGCGTGCGGAGCTGGGTGTCGTAGTCGACGCGGACCAGCCCGAAGCGCTGGTGGTAGCCCTCGGCCCACTCGAAGTTGTCCATCAGCGACCAGACGAAGTACCCGCGGACGTCGACGCCGGACTCGATGGCCTCGTGCAGGGCGCGCAGGTGACCGTCGAGGTACTCGATCCGCGCGGCGTCGTGCACCACGCCCGCCGCGTCGGGCACGTCCTGCGTGGAGCAGCCGTTCTCGGTGATGTAGATCGGCGGCAGCGCGGCGCCGTAGCGGTCGCGCAGCCCGACCATCAGGTCGCGCAGCCCGCCGGGTACGACCGGCCAGCCGAACGCGGTCTGCGGCACGCCCTCGATCGGCAGCATCTCGAACGGCAGCGGGCTGTCGGCGCCCGCCGCGCCGACCCGGGTCGGCTGGTAGTAGTTGACGCCGAGCGCGTCGACGGGCGTACCGATGATGTCGAGGTCGCCGTCGTGGATGAACGGCGAGTCGTCGCCGAGCCCCGGTAGCTCCGGATACCGGCCGGTCAGCATCGGGTCGAGGAAGAGTCCGTTGTGGAACGCGTCGTAGAGCGCGGCCGCGGCGGCGTCCTCGGGCCCGGGGCCGGCCGGCAGCACCGGCGTGCAGTTGTTGGTGATCATCACCTCGGTGGCGCCGCGTGCGCGCAGGGCCCGCACCGCCAGGCCGTGGCCGAGCAGCTGGTGGTGCGCGGCCGGGAGCGCCTCGAACATCAGCGTCCGCCCGGGCGCGCCGTTGCCGAAGGCGTAGCCCTCGGCCAGGTGCACGATCGGCTCGTTGAGGGTGATCCAGCGGGTGACCCGGTCGCCGAGCCGGTCCGCGACGATGGCCGCGTACTCGGCGAACCGGTACGCGGTGTCGCGGTTCAGCCAGCCGCCGGCGTCTTCCAGCTCCTGCGGCAGGTCCCAGTGGTACAGCGTGGGCACCGGCGCGATGCCGCGCTCCAGCAGGGCGTCGACAAGGCCGTCGTAGAAGTCCAGGCCGCGGGGGTTGGCGGGCCCGGAGCCGCCGGGCTGCACCCGGGGCCAGGCGATGGAGAACCGGTAGGCGCGCACACCTAGGTCGCCGAGCAGCTCCACGTCCCGCGGCCAGCGGTGGTAGTGGTCGCAGGCGACGTCGCCGGTGTCGCCGTCGCGGACACGCCCGGGCGTGTGCGCGAAGGTGTCCCAGATCGACGCGCCCCGGCCGTCCTCGTGCACGGCGCCCTCGATCTGGTAGGACGCGGTCGACACGCCCCAGAGGAACCCAGGCGGAAAGCTCGGCAGCGCGTCCATGACCCACATCCCCTCGAAGGTGAATGCGGCTCAGGTTAGTGCCGGGTGAAGGGCTGCGGAAGTGGTCGGGAGGGTAGGTATCAGGCGGGTGGGAGCAGGTCCGTGGGTGAGACCACGGCATCCAGCGGCTCGTTCAGGTGTAGAACCGCGCCCTCTCCGGTGACCGACTGCTCCTTGTAGTGACCGGATACGAGCTCGAACAGGCGGATGGTCCGGGTCTCCGGCTCGACCAGCAGGTACCAGGGCAGGCCCGCGACGGCGTAGTAGTGCATCTTCAGCACTCGATCGGTCGCCGCGTTCGACGGCGAAATGATCTCGCAGACCAACAGGACCGCCCCGGCGTCGATGACGGACTCATCCAGGTCGATCTCCGTCGTCACGACGAGGTCGGGAATCGTGATACGGCCTGGTTGCAGCCGCACATTGACCGCTTCCATCACGATCAGCCCAGCCTTGGCTGCGCCCGGGTCGAGCAGATTCGCCAGCCTGCGAGAGATCACCTGATGCCGGGGGGTCGGTGCGGGGGTCACGTACAAGCTCCCGTCGAAGAGTTCGACGCGCTCGGAGGTCTCGCCCAGCGCGAGGAACTCCTCCTCTGTCATCGGCGTTCCCCGGCCGAAGATGGCGGACGTCATGACCCGAGCTTCCCACAGGTGAGCATGATCGTGCCGCTCAGAGATTCAGCCCGGTGACTCGGACGAGCTGCATCACCGACTGCTCGACGTAGCCCTGCGCCGACAGCATGTAGCTGTGCAGCAGCCCTCGCTCCGGCTCCGCCACCAGGTAGCACGGGATGCCCGCCTGCGCGTACGCGTGCATCTTCAGCGACCAGTCCACCGTCGCGCTGGTCGGGGACGTGATCTCGCAGATCAGGCGCACCGACCTGGCGTCGACCAGCGGCTGGTCCGGGTCGATGGTGCCCGCGATGATCAGGTCCGGCACCGCGATCCGCTCCGGCCCCAGGTGCACCGGCACGCCCGCGATCACGTTCAGGTCCGTGCGGTTCGCCTTGAGCGCGTTGGCCAGCGCGCTCAAGATCATCTGATGCCTCGGCGTGTCCCTCGGGCAGGCCAGTACCCCGCCGTCCCACAGCTCCGTGCGGGCCGACGTCTCGCCGAGGTGCAGGTAGTCGGCCTCCGTCGTGGCGAGGGCCTCCAGCGGCAGGCTGCGGTTGATCAGGGTTGACGTCATGCACACTCCCGGGTCACGAATGCGAGTTCTTCGGACAGGCCCCCGGCGGGGGAGATCAGTAGGCCGGCCGCCGCCGGTTCCACGCGGTGGTGTTCGTAGACGTCGGCGTTGTCGGCGTGGCTGCCGAGGTAGCGCTCCGCGTACGCGACGGGCAGCTCGGCCCAGTCGATGATCGGGTCGCGGGCGACGCCGCAGCGGAAGACGTCGTGCCGGCGCTGCACGGCGACCGCCGCCAGCCAGCCGCCGAGGCCGGTACCGCGCACGGCGACCCGGCCCAGGTCCAGGTCGGGGTGCTTGCCGGTGAGGGAGCGCAGCGCGTCGATCTGGTCGGTCAGCGCCACGTCGGCCAGCCGTCGGTAGATCACCTTCTCGAAGCTGGGCGCCACTCCCGGCGTACCCCGGGAGTCGACGCTGACCACGACGAAGCCGGCGTCGGCCCACCATTGCCGTTCCTGCCACCGGGCCGGGTCGGCCACGACGTGCTGGTTCCCCGGGCCACCACCCAGCTCGAGCAGGACCGGCAGCCGGGTGCCGGTCACGTGGCCGGTGGGGTAGAGGACCCCGCTCGGCAGCCGCCGGTCGGTCACCCTTTCGAAGACGGGCGCTGGTGTGTAGGGCAAGGGCTCGGCCAGCGACGGCAGCGTCATGGTGGCCGAGCCGCGGGTGACCGTCAGGTCGGTGACGAGCACGTCGCCGCCGACCGTCGCGGTGTGCCAGCCGGGCTCCGCGGTGAGCCGGCGGGCGCTGACCCCGCCGGCCTGTGCCGTGCGGACCGCGAAGACGTGCTGCTCGGCGGGCTCGCCCTCGGTGCCCTCGACGATGATCTCGGGGCCGCCGGTCGGCCGCGGCAGGACGCCGGCGACCCGGCGCACGTAGAGGCCGGGCGGGGTGATCAGGCTGCCGTCGGCGAAGAGGCAGCGGGCGTCGAAGCCGTCGTGTGCCAGCTCGCCGCCGACCATGACGCGGCCGTCGGGCAGCAGCCGGGGCGTACCCGGCACGGGCTCCACCCAGCGCGCGTCGGCGAGCTCGGCGTGCACCTGGGTCTCGCCGGTGCGCGGATCAACCGACAGCACCAGGCCGTGCTGCTGGGTGCGGCGCAGCACCGTGATCAGGGCGTTCCCGGCGCCGCCCCAGCGCACGTCGACCAGGTACGGGTACGTCTCCCGGTCCCAGTGCACGTCGACCCAGCCGCCGTGCAAGTCAAGCAGGTGCAGGCTCGGCGCGGGGGTGCTCCGTACGGCCAGGATCAAGGTTCCGTCGGGCGACCACCACCAGCCGCGGTCGCGGCCGAACTCGGCCGCGGCCGGCTCCGCGGCACCCCAGGACGCGCCGCCGCCGGCCTCGCCCGCGAGCAGCTGGTCGTCGCCGCCGGTGACCACCCGCAGGCAGCCGTCCGGGGTGATGTAGCCGATGTGCCGCCCGGTGGGGTCGGGGCGCGGGTCCAGGACCTCGTCGGCGGTGCCGATCCGCCCTGCGGTGGAGGAGAACAGCCCGCCCTCGTACGCCCAGGTCAGCACGTCGAGCTTCGCCGAGCCCGCGTACGAGTGGACGGGCCCCGCCGCGACCAGGGTGAGCGCCGAGGTGGCGACGTCGAGGGACCACAGCCCGGGCGCCGGGTCCCGTGGGCCGGCCGAGCGCAGGAAGGCGACCCGCGCGCCGTCGTCGCCGACCGTCAGGGCGTGCGGGGCGCCGAAGCGGAACCCGCCGGTGCGGGTCGCGAGCTCGGGATACTCCACGCCGACCAGCATCGCCGATCACCGGCACCTCCCGCCCGGCAAACCGCGCAGGTGGGGGCCGCCCACGCTCGCGCGTAGAGTGGCGCGCGTGACGAATGCGCTGCCCGCACGCCGCTTGATGCTCGTGCACGCCCACCCTGACGACGAGGTCACCGGCACCGGCGCCACCATGGCCCGCTACGTCGCCGAGGGTGCCGGGGTGACCCTTGTGACGTGCACGCTCGGCGAAGAGGGCGAGATCCACGTCCCCGCGCTGGCGCAGCTCGAGGCCCGGCAGGCGGACCAGCTAGGCGGGTGGCGGATCGGCGAGCTGGAGCGGGCCTGCGCCGCGCTCGGCGTCACCGACTACCGCTTCCTCGGCGGCGCGGGCCGCTACCGGGACTCGGGGATGATGGGCCAGGAGACCAACGACCACCCGCGGGCGTTCTGGCAGGCCGACCTCGAGGAGGCGGCCCGGCAGTGCCTGGAGATCATGCGGGAGGTACGCCCGCAGGTCCTCATCACCTACGACGAGAACGGCTTCTACGGTCACCCCGACCACATCCAGGCGCACCGGGTCGCGATGCGCGCGGCGGAGCTGGCCGAGGCCGAGGGCTTCGGGCCGGAGAAGATCTACTGGACCGCCATGCCGCTGAGCGTGCTCGAGGGCGGCATGGAGGCGTTCCGGGGCATGGACGACAACCCGTTCGCCGACGTGGAGAACGTCGAGGACCTGCCGTTCGGCCACCCCGACGACGAGATCGCGGCCCGGATCGACGGCACGGACTTCTACGAGCGCAAGGTCGCCGCGATGCGCGCGCACGCGACCCAGATCCCGTCCAACTCCTGGCTGTACGGCATTGCCGGTGACTTCGGCGGCGAGTTCATGGGCGTCGAGTACTTCACCCTGGTCAAGGGCGAGCGCGGCGAGGTGGGCGGCCCGCACAAGTGGGAGGCCGACCTGTTCAGCAATGTGGTCGGGCGATGACGCTCGAGGCTCCCACCTCGCCGTCGGCCGACCCGGCGGCGGCACCGGCCGAGCCGAGCCGGGCGCTCGAGGCGACGATCCGGACCGCCGGGCTGGTCGTCGCGATGCTCGCCGCCGTCTTCAGCGCCGTTCTGGAGCTGGTGCTGACCCCGCTGCGGGTCGGCGGCGTGCCGATCGGGGTCGCGGTGCCGGCGGCCGTGGTCGGCAACCTGGCGATCTGCTGGTTCGCGCTGACGACGGTGGGGCGGCGCTGGGCGCTCGGGCCGCCGTGGGTGGTCTGGACATTGATCACGTTCTTCGCGGCGGCCGGGTTCCGCACCGCGGAGGGCGACTATCTGATCAGTGGGGACAACTGGGTCGCGCTGGTGATGATCTTTGTGGGAAGCCTCACCTTCGCGGTGTACCTGTACCGCCAGATCCTGAAGCAGCCGCCTGTCACAAAGATGTGACGACCCCTCGTGGCGTTTGTCGCGATCGCCGCCTGGCCTGCACACTTGCGCCGTGTTCGCCTCTGAGCCCTCCGTCGATCAGGCCCCAACGACCGTGCCGCAGCCGGCGCCGCCGCAGGATTCGAGCCCCTCCGAGGGCCCGGTCAGCCGCCGGCGGATCGTCGTGGTCGGCACCGTGGCGGCCGTGCTCATCGCGGGGGCGGCCGCGGGCGCCTGGGCGTACGGCGGCGACGTGCCGCGCGGAACCAGCGTCCTCGGCGTCGACCTGGGCGGCATGTCCCGCACCGACGCCGAGCGCGCGCTGACCAACGGCGTCGGGCCGCGCACCAGCCACCCGGTCGCGGTGAGCCTGGCGGGCAAGACCTTCTCGATCGAGCCCGCCGACATCGCCATGACGCTCAACGTCGACCTGTCCGTCGGCCGGGCCATCCGCAGCGGCAACCCGGCGCTGTTCGGCGGGCGCACGGTGCCGCCGGTGATCGAGCTGGACGAGGCGAAGCTCGAGGCGGTGCTCCGCGGGCAGGTGGGCCCGAAGCAGATCACGATGAAGAAGCCCGGCATCGGGTACGCGGGGCTGACGCCGGAGGCCACCCACCCGGCGCCGGGCAAGAACCTCGACGTGGCGGCCGCCTCCGCCGCGATCCGGCAGTCCTGGCTGACCGGCGGCGTGGCCGTGATCGAACTGGTCACCAGGCCGCCGGCGACCACGGCCGAGCAGGTCGACGGGCTGCTGGCCGGGCTGGCCGTCCCGGCCGTCGCGGCGCCGGTCACCGTCACCGTCGGGGACCGGTCGTTCACCCTGACGCCCAAGGCGATCTCCAAGGGCCTGGTCTTCCGCGCCGACGACAACGGCCTGCTGACCCCGGCGATCGACGGCGTGCGGCTGCACGCCGCCGCGGCGAAGGAGTTCGCCAAGGTCGAGACCCCGCCCGAGGCGGCGAAGATCGTTCTGAAAGGCGGGAAGCCGAAGATCGTGGCGGGCCGGCCGGGCGACCTGGTTGACCTGAACCTGCTCGGCCCGGCGCTGCTCGGCATGCTGCCCAACCCGGGGCCCCGTGCCGTCACCGCGAGCCTCACCTCGCAGGCCGCCGCCCTGACCGACACCGACCTGGCCAGGCTCGGCATCAAGGAGAAGGTCTCCACCTTCACCACCTACTTCACCGGCGGTGGCGGCTCGCCGCGCAGCCAGAACATCATGACCATCGCCCGTGCCGTCGACGGCGCGCTCGTGCTGCCCGGCAAGACGTTCTCGCTGAACGGGCACACCGGCGAGCGCGACTACGACTCCGGCTACCAGGACGCCCCGGTCATCGTCGGCGGCAAGCTCGAACCGGGCGTCGGCGGCGGCGCCTCGCAGTTCACCACGACGCTCTTCAACGCCGCCTACTACGCGGGGCTCGAGGACGTCGAGCACAAGCCGCACTCGTTCTACTTCTCCCGCTACCCGGCGGTCATCGAGTCGACGATCTTCTACCCGACGCTCGACCTGAAGTTCAAGAACACCACGCCGCACGGGATCTTCATCGACACGTCGTACACCAACAGGTCGGTGACGGTCACGATGTGGAGCACCAAGGTCTACGACAGCGTCAAGACCGTGCTCGGCCCGCGCCGCGACGTCACCTCGCCGCCGACGGTGCACCGCGAGCCGGGCCCGAAGTGCATCACCAGCAGCGGGCTGCCGGGCTTCACCCAGGACGCATGGCGCGTCATCCGCAAGGACGGCAAAGAGATCGAGCGCGAGAAGTTCACCTGGCGTTACGATCCCGAGCCACGATTCATCTGCGGCGAGAAGCCGTAGCTCGTCAGGGGAGTACGCCATGAAGCAGCGTTGGGTGCCGGTTGCGGTGCTGGCGGCCGGTCTGTTCGCGATCAACGTGATCGCGCGGCTCGTGATCCGCATCGGCTTCGCCGACAACGAGACGGCCGAGAGCCGGGTATCGCTGATCATGTTCGCCGCCATCGGCGTCGTGCTGGCGATCGTGACCTTCGTCCGGGCCCAGCGGGTGCCGGCGGGTACCTGGCTGCCCGAGATCGGTGCCGCGGCGCTCGGCGGCATGCTGCTGACCATCCTGGTCGGCCCGTTCATCAGCGGCGACACCCCGTTCGCCGCGGGCGCGGGCAACTTCTTCTCCCAGGTCTGGCTCTACAGCGGCTTCGCGATCCTTGGCACGCTGCTCGGCTACTGGATCGCCACAATGCTCGGGCGCGACTACCGCTCCCGCTCGCTGCAAGCCTTCGCCAAGGCGAAGACCACCAAGCCGCGCCGGGTCGTGCGCCGCTGAGCCGTCGCCACGCCCGTCAGTCCGGCGCCTCGCGGGTCAGGTAGGTGTGGTGGGTGCGGAAGCCGAGCCCCTGATAGAGCGTGGTCGCGGGGGTGTTCCGCTCCTCGACCTGCAGGTAGGCCCGCGCGGCGCCGCGCTGCGTCGCCCAGCCGGCCACCGCGCGCACCAGGTGCCGGCCCAGGCCCATGCGGCGGGCGGCGGGCGCGGTCTGCACCAGGGAGACGCCGAGCCAGCGGTCCGGGCCGGTGACCGCGCCGCGGCCGACCGCGAGCAGGTCGCCGGCCTCGTCCCGCACGGACGCGAAGACCACCTCCGGTACGCCGGTGAGCAGCTTCCTCGCGACCGCCGGCAGCGTGCCCTTGTGCTCGGCGACCATCTCGTACCAGGCGTCGGCGGGGCTGTCGGCGAGCTCGACCGGGGGCAGGTCCCGCCGCGGCGCGACGTCGCCGACCAGGGCGGGCAGCGGGGCGGTCTGCACGAGCGTCAGCGGGCGGGCCGTCCAGCCGCGGCCGTCGAGCGCCGCGTTGACCGGGGCGGCCAGTGGCATCGGAGTGTTGATCATGGGCCGCTGGCCCCTGGCGGCGTACCACAGCTCGACGGCGTCGATGGCGGCCTCGAGCGTGCGGTCCGGGTCGCCGACCGCGAGCGCGGCGTTGGCCCGCCCCGTCCAGTTCTCCGCCGCGCGCAGGATCCAGCCGCCCAGGCGGGCCTGGATCGGGGCCGGCCAGGCCTCGTTCGCGGCGAGCTCAAGGGCGACCACCTCAGCGGCGGGCGGCCGGCGGGCGGGCGGCACCCGCTTGGCGCGGTGCACCTCCCGCAGCGGTACGCGCAGCGTGCCCTTGGCGGTGGCCAGCGTGAGTTCCGTCTCCGTCAGCTCGACCAGCTCGCCGAGGGCGTCGGCAAAAAGTGGACGATTATGGGAAACACCTACAATTCGGCGAACCACCACCCGGTGTCCCACATCCTGCCGTCGGAGCACGTGCCACCTCCTTCCGGCGAGATACTAGGCTCTGCTCGTACCGTCGCGGTGTCCCGCGGCGTGGCTCTGGAAGGGAAAGACCGTGACCTACATCATCGCTGAGCCCTGCGTCGATGTGCTCGACAAGGCATGCATCGAGGAATGCCCCGTCGACTGCATCTACGAGGGCAATCGGATGCTCTACATCCACCCCGATGAGTGCGTCGACTGCGGTGCCTGCGAGCCGGTCTGCCCGGTGGAGGCCATCTTCTACGAGGATGACGTGCCGGAGCAGTGGAAGGACTACACGACGGCGAACTACGAGTTCTTCGAGGACCTCGGTTCGCCCGGTGGCGCCTCCAAGGTCGGCAAGATCGACAAGGACACCCCGTTCGTGACTTCGCAGCCGCCGCGCGGCGACGCACACTGACCGTGCTGTCGGCCACGCTGCCCGATTTTCCCTGGGACCTGCTGGAGCCGGCCAAGGCGGTCGCCGCGGCGCACCCCGGCGGCATCGTGGACCTGTCGATCGGCACCCCGGTCGACCCGGTCCCGCCGCTGATCCGGGCGGCGCTGTCCGGCGCGTCCGACGCGCCCGGCTACCCGCTGACGGCCGGCACGCCGGCGCTGCGTGCGGCCATCGCCGGCTGGCTGGCCCGCGCCTGCGGCGCCTCCGGCCGGCTCGGCGTGCTGCCGACCATCGGCTCCAAGGAGCTGGTGGCGTGGCTGCCGACGCTGCTCGGGGTCGGCCCCGGTGACGTCGTCGTCATCCCGCAGGTCTGCTACCCCACCTACGAGGTCGGCGTCCGCCTCGCCGGCGCCGAGGTGGTGCGCTCCGACTCGCTGACCGCACTGGGCCCGGACCCGCGGGTCAAGCTGGTCTGGATCAACTCGCCGTCCAACCCGACCGGCCGGGTGCTGCCCGCCGCCCACCTGCGCAAGGTGGTCGACTGGGCCCGCGAGCGCGGCGCGGTCGTGGTCAGCGACGAGTGCTACCTGTCCCTCGGCTGGGACGAGACCCCGGTCTCTGTGCTTGCCGATGAGGTCTGCGGCGGCGACTACACCGGCGTCGTCTCCGTGCACTCGCTCTCCAAGCGGTCCAACCTGGCCGGCTACCGGGCCGGCTTCCTCGGCGGCGACCCGGCGCTGATCGCGGAGCTGCTCACGGTCCGCAAGCACGCCGGCATGATCGTGCCCGCGCCCGTGCAGGCCGCGATGGTCGCCGCGCTGGGCGACGAGACGCACGTGGAGCAGCAGCGGGCGCTCTACTCGGCCCGCCGCGAGACGCTCAGGGACGCGCTCGTCAAGGCCGGGTTCTCCATCGAGCACTCCACCGCCGGCCTCTACCTGTGGTCGACCCGCGGCGAGGACTGCTGGGCCACCGTGGACTGGCTCGCCCAGCGCGGCATCCTGGCCGCGCCCGGCGCGTTCTACGGACCGGCCGCGGGCCGGCACGTCCGCATCGCGCTGACCGCGACCGACGAACGCGTCGCCGAGGCCGTCGCCCGCCTCACCGCCTGACCGCCCTACCGGGTACCCGGAAATCGTTCGTGGTCGCTACCCTCTGAAGCGATGTGACGACGGGGCTACGGGGAGGCGGCCGTGGGCGATCCTGGAATCAATGTCGAGACGGGCGGGCTCAACAAGTTCGCCACCGATGTCCGCGCGGACACGGACTACGTGACCGAGCCCGCGGTGGGCCGGGCCAAGCTGCCGCTGGACAGCGTGCCGTTCGGCGCGCAGAACGCGAGCGGCGGCGTGCACGCCGCCAAGGAGCGCTACGCGAAGAGCCTGAGCGCGTCCACCGCCAACCTCGGCAACTTCCTGACCGCGGCCCGGCTGCTCGCCGCCGCGGCGGAGAAGGTCGCCGCCGACTTCGACGCCGTCGACGCCGGCTCGGCCGACGGGACGAAGCGGGTCGAGCACGCACTGTGGACGGCCGCGCAGGAGGCCCGCGCCGTCCGGCTCGCGGCCGAGCGGGCCGACCGTCCGCGCCACGGGGGAGGGGCGACCGCGGTATGAGCGAGCCGGTTCTTACCAGTAGTTGGTGCACGGCGTGGGGGTCGTTCAATACGCCGCGACTGTGGTCGATGGTCATGAACGAGGACGATCCCGATGCCTGGCGGCAGGTGGCGGCCTGGGGCCAGCTCGCGGGCGCGGTCAAGGACCAGCGGAGCCTGCTGCTCAACGCCCGCGAGGCGCTCGTGGCGGCCTGGCCGCCCGGTGAGAACACGAGCTCGGCGGCGTTCGTCAAGGAGATCGACACGCTGCTGGCCCGGATGGAACAGGCGAGGGCCGACGCCGACGACACCGCGACCGGCCTGGCCAACATCCTCGAAGCGCTGCGCCAGGCGAAGAACGACATCGAGCCGCTCTGGGAGCAGTACAAGGAGAAGAGCGACGACCTGGTGCCGGCGTGGTGGGACAACGCCGAGGACGACCTCGACCGCCAGGCGCGGCAGCACATGATCACCGCCGAGCAGATCGTGCAGGACAACGTGGCCCGGCTGAAGGTTCCCGACCCCTATCTGCTGGATCCGAAGGATCCGATGTGGGAGCCGACCGTCGAACCGGGCGATACCACCTCCAGCACCGGCGGCGGCGTCTCGCCCTCGGGCGGTGGCGGGACCGTCGTGCCCGTCCCGCACGACCCGGTGCCACCGCTGCCCGGACGCGACCCGTTCGTGCCGGGGGCCGGCACCGGGGCGACTCCCGCGACCGGCGGCCCGGACGTCGGTGGCGTGGTCGGCGGACCCGGGCTGGCCGGGGTCATCACCCCGCCGGCCACCCCGCCGCCGGTCACCCCGCCCGCCGTCACCCCGGCCAGCGTCGTTCCCCCGACCGGCGTCGGCGGCAGCACCATCGTGCCCCCGGCCGGCCCGATCGTCGGCCCCGGCATCGGCGGGCTCGGCGGCGCGCCCGGCCTGCGCGGCGGCGTCACGGACCCGCGCGGCATTCCTGCGGGCCCGCGCGGCATCGGCGGCGGTGGCGGCGGCATGACCGGGCTCGGCCCCAGCGGCATCGGCGGGGTGGGCCAGGGCGCGCGCCCCGGCGCCCGGCCGGCGGCCGTCGGGCCACGCGCGCTGCCCTCCGGCGCGGTCATCGGCGAGACGGTGGCCGGCGCGGGCCGCGGCGGCGCGGCGGGAGTCCCGCACGGCGCCGGCGCGGGCATCGGCGGCGGCGTGGCCGGGCGCGGCGGCGGCGCCCGTGCGGGCGCGGCCCGCGCGGCGGCCCGGAACGAGCCGGTCCGGCCGCCCCGGCCCGCCTGGCTTCCGGACGAGCCGGTCGGCGCGGCGCGGACCGGCCAGGGCACTCCCGCGATGGCGGGCGGCGGCCGCGGCGGCCGTCGTTCGAGCGGCGGCGCTCAGCCGCCCTTCGATCCCGACAGCCCGTGGCAGGTAGCGGCGGGCGTCGACCCGGTCATCGCCCCGGCGCCGGAGAACGATGTGCGGCACGATCCCGGGCCGAACGTGATCGGCTGGCGCGGGTGACGGTGCCGGGCGGTATCACCCGCCGGACCCTCGCCGTCCTGGCCGTGATCGCTGTCGTGTTCGGGTCGGCGACGCCGGCCCGGGCCGACGACATCCGGGACAAGCAGTGGTACTGGGCGCCGCTGAAGGTCGACCAGGCCCAGCGGATCACCAAGGGTGAGGGCATCATCGTCGGCCTGCTGGACACCGGCGTGGACGACACCCATCCCGATCTGCGCGGCGCCGTCCTGCCGGGCCGGCACATGGCGCAGGACAAGCCGGGGCGCAACTTCGACTCCGTCGGTCACGGCACCGGGATGGCCGGCGTCATCGCCGGGCGCGGCCACGGCGGCGGTCGCGGCGTGCTGGGCATCGCACCGCGGGCCAAGGTCATTCCGATCGAGCCGATCAACGACACCTACCTCGTCGCGCAGGGGATCCGCTACGCGGTGGCTCAAGGCGCCAAGGTGATCAACCTGGCGTTCAATACGCGCGACTCCGAGAGCCTGCGCGCGGCGGTGCGGGAGGCGGTCGCGGCCGACGTGGTGCTGATCGGCACGGCCGGCAACGACGGCGACAAGGACAATGAGCCCGACTTTCCGGGTTCGTACCCGGAGCTGCTCACCGTCGGTGCCGTCGACCGCAAGAACAAGGTCGCGAAGTTCTCCAACCACGGCGAATATGTCGACCTGGTCGCACCGGGGGTGGAGATCCCCGGCCCCGCACCCGGCGACGGGTACGTGCGGGGCAACGGCACCAGCGGCGCGGCGGCCATCGTCGCCGGCTCGGCCGCCCTGATCAGGGCGAAGTACCCCGAACTGACCGCCGTCGAGGTGGTGGACCGGCTCACCGGTACCGCGATCGACCGTGGCGCGAAGGGCCGCGACGACTACTACGGCCACGGCCAGTTGGATCTGCTCGCGGCGCTCACCGCGGCGCAGCCCGCTCCCGTCCGCAGCAGCGCCCCGCCGCCGGCGACCGACGCCCCGGCGGCCGCGGCCGTGCCGGCACCGGCCGACGCCGGCGGTGACGGCATTCCGCCGCTGGTCATCGTCGGTGCGGGGCTGGTGCTGCTGCTGGTGGCGCTGCCGGTCGCGGCGTTCCTGATCGTCCGGTCGCGCCGGGCCGGCGGGTAGCGTCGTCGCATGGCCGAGCAACCGATGATCGTCGTACGCGGCGAGGCGACCCGCGACGTGCCGCCCGAGCTGGCGGTCTTCTCCGTGACCGCCTCCGCCCGCGACCGGGACCGGCAGACCGCGCTGACCCGGCTCACCGAGCGGGCCGCCGCGCTGCGCGGCCTTCTCGACGGGTTCCCGGACGCCATCGAGCGCCGCGAGACCAGCGGCGTGCAGGTGCGTCCCGAGCTCAAGCGCGGCGGCGGCGAGCGCGTCGCCGCGTACTCGGGAAGCGTCACCACCACGGTCACCGTCACCGACTTCGGGGTCCTCGGCGAGCTGCTGCTGCGCCTGGCCGGCCAGGATCACGTCTCGGTCTCCGGGCCGTGGTGGCAGCTACGGCCGGGCAGCCGGTCGGGCGCCGAGGTGCGGCGCGAGGCGATCGCCGACGCGCTCGGCCGCGCCCGCGAGTACGCCGAGGCCGTCGGCGCCGAGGTGGACCGGCTCGTGGAGATCCTCGACGAGGGCACCGGCGGCGGGGCGCAGCCGATGATGCGGATGGCCGCGTTCGGTGGCGCGCCGGAGGCCGCCGACCTGGAGCTCGACGTAGACCCGCAGCAGCAGACGGTGCACGCCTCGGTGATCGTCCGGGTGACCGTCACCGAGCCGACGGCGCTGTAGCTCTCGGAGCCGATACCGCCGAACCACCGGCACACCTCGCGCCCATCGGGTATGCCCTGCCCGGGCGATACCCCGAGGTCCCGCGTGATCCACCCGTTTCGGCCGCACACGCCGCTGGGATGGGCGAGACTCGGCACCATGGCCCGTCGCGTTCTGCACCGGATCGCCAACGTGAACCCGGACAGCGTGACGACCCATTCCGATCGAGTTCTCTACAACTCCATCGGCGTCTTCATCGTGCTCTACTTCCTGTACGCGACCGTCGGCGGCGCCGCCTTCGTCGACGCGAGCTCGAACTACTCGCACCCGTGGTGGCGGTGGCTTGTCGGTCCACTGGTGGCGATCGGGGTGGTCGCGTACGACCGTGCCGTGGTCGGGCGGGTGGCGATCAACTACGAGCGCCTGGACTCCTCCGATCCCGACGACCTGCTGCGCCGCCCCACGATCGGCCTGTACGCCGGCCGCCTCGCCATGGCCCTGCTGTTCGCGGTGATCATCACGGAGCCCCTGATGCTGGCCCGCTACCAGGCGGAGATCGACGCGCGGCTCAACGAGGTGCACAACGAGCAGATCAGCGCGGGCGAGGGCGGCGGGGCGATCGCCGCGTACGGCGCCCGGCTGGGCGAGCTGAAGAAGCAGGCGGCGGCCGACGACAGCCTGGTGCGGGGGCTGACAACGCGGGCGGCCGAGAAGCGCCGGGACGCACGCAAGCTCTACGCGCAGGCCCTCGCGGACTCGGAGGGCAAGGGGGTGTCCCGCCGGACCGGCTGCCCGCCCGGCGGCTTCTGCGACACCCTGATCCAGCGCTCCCGCCACCTCGACGACCAGGCCGCGAAGCTGGACGCGCAGGCCGCCCGGCTACAGGACACCCAGAAGGCCGCCCGGACCGCGCGCGCCGCCGAGCAGGCGGACCTCACCGCCAAGATCGCCGATCAGCGTACGGTCAACGCGACGGTGATCCGGGCCGACGCCGGCTTCGGCGCCCGCACCCAGGCGATGTGGTACCTGGTCAGCACCGACTTCTGGGGGATCGGCGCCTTCTACATCGGCATCGCGCTGCTGCTGATCGCCCTGGACTGCGCGGCGGTCGGGCTGAAGTTCGTGTCGCACGGCAACGCGTACGAGCGGTCGGAGGCGCGGGAGGCCCGCGGCCGCGAGCACGAGGCGGCGATCGGCTACGAGCAGGTCCTCAAGGACGTCCGGCGGTACGCGGAGGCGACCTCGAGGGTGATGGCCGAGGGCATCGGCAAGGCATCGAGGGACGAGGAGATCGCGGGCGTCGCGATCGAGCGCGCCCGCGCACACCTCTACGACTCGGTGGCCGGGAGCCCGTTGCCGCCGCTGCCCGACCTTTCGCTGATCGAGCACCGTCCGGCCGCGACGCGCACGCTGCGCAATGTGGATAGCCTGCGGGCGTAGTGCAACTTGCATTTCGGCGTTACGATTTCACTCCTGCGCACCGCCAGGCCCACGCTCTGTTACCGGCGGTGGCGCCACCCGGGCACCTTCGGGCACCCGGTGGTCATCAGGTGCGGCGGAGGCGGCGCGCAATCGCCGCCGCCGCCGTGATGGCCGCCCCTCAGCCCCTCAGCGATCCGGGCCCGTCCTCAGTGGCCGACCATGCCGGAGACCAGCACCGGGACCACGAAGACGGCGCCGGCGCAGGCCTTGTCGGAGTCGGCATTCATCGCGAGTCCGTCGGGGACGGTGAACGCGCCGACGGTGTTGCGGGGGACCTCCCACCGCACCTTCACCGAGTTCTGCGCGACGATCACGCCGGTGTTCGCGCAGCCGGCCTCGCGGTGCTCGTCGTCCGCGATGATGTTGCCCTGGCCCGGGGACACCGAGGTGATCCGGATCGGGAAGTCGTTGTCGTTCGTGACCGTCACGGTCAGGTTTCCGGTGCCGCCGGGCTCGAGCGCCTTGTTCAGGTCCGAGCGGGCGCGCAGGTTCATCTCCACGACGGTTCCGCCGGCGGCCCGGCCCGTCTCCGAGTCCGTGATGCGCCAGTAGGCCCAGACCGCGCCGGCGTTGACGATGACGGCGGCGGCCGCGGCCCCGGTCAGGATCGATCGGGTCCGCGCGTCCAGCCGGCGCAGCCAGCCGCGGCGGCGGCCGGAGCCGCGCAGGTCGGCGGTGGGCTCGTCGTCGAGATCCACCTCGATTGTCCTCTCCGGCGTGGCCTGCACGCCCTCGGACGCATCCCCGCCGCCGTCGCGCAAGGCCGCGCCGTCACGCCCGGTGAGCACGTCACGCGCGGCCGGCAGGTCGCGGATCACGGCGTCGCCTCGGCGTCGCCGATCGTGCGTGACGCGGCGGCTGGCCGTCTGCTGAGCTTGCGCATTCGGAGCTTCCTCCTGCGGTGGAGCGATGGCGAAAACCGGAGCATCTACTACATTTCCGGAAAAAGCCTGGCTCCGTGATCGGGAATACGTCCGCCGTTGCCCGCGCATAAATCGGACAGGAGGGTCTGTCCGGCTTAACCCGCACGAGGTACGCCGGAATGTGAAACGCCAGCACGCGCCTGACCTGCGGTAACGCGCTAAACCGAGCCCATCGGGGAAGACGTCGCCGCTAGCACCGCCGGCCCGGCGAACCAAACTTGCGACGGTCACTGTCTCCGCCGCCCGTTCATTGCCGAGCGCCACTCATATGTGGATCCGCCGCCGGGCGGACCTTGTGTGAGTTCGTTTGACTGCTCGAAAACCATGACCCATGGCGGGTCGGGCCGGCATCGGGCGACCGTCCGCTGTGTTCAGGAATACAGCGAAATCCGAGGGTCATTACGGCCTAATCCGTCCGTGTAAAGCCGCGACGGAGAGTGAGACCCTACGAAGAGTGAGGCGGGCGCACGTAGCCCCCGACGCCTTGTATGACGCCGAGGGCCACGGGAACTCGCGGTGACTACTTCTTGCCGCCACCCTTCGGCGGGTTCGCGTCCCCGGCGGGCGCGGAGGTCTCGGCCGGCAGCGGGGTGGTGGTCGTGACCGGCGCCGGGGTGGTCTCCGCGGGCGCCGCGGTGGTGACGGCCGGGGCCGGTGGCGGGTCTGCCGTCTCATCCCCGCCACCGGCCGTCTGGGTGGCGGCGGTGGTCGGCGCGGCCGGTCCGGTCGCGGACGGGGTGGCGACCACGGCGGCCCGCGCGGCGCCGGCCGGAGCGGAGAACTTCACGTTCTCGCTCTTCTTGCTCTCCTCGCCGGTCCAGGCCGCGAACTTCGGCGTGACCGTCCAGTAGAACTTCCCGGCCGGCACGTCGGCGTCGGTGAGGGTCGTGCCGGCGACCGCCGGGAACGCCTCGAACGACGAATCGTGGTCGGCGTCGTACCGGGTGACGACGTATCCGCGCATCGCCACGCCGGGCACGATCTCCTGGGCGGGCCAGGTGACGACCGCCGACCCGCCCTGTTTGGCGATGTCCGGCTTGGGGCCGCGCGGCATCTCCGCCGTCTTGAGCTGAATCGGCGCGGACCGGCCCGGAATCGACCAGGTCGCGTTGGCGGCCAGGGTGCCGCCGACCGCCAGGGTGAGGGCGACCCCGGCGATCAGGATTGTTCGCTTCGGCCGCCTCACCGGTGCCGCCTGCTGCCGGCGCCGGAGACGAAGATCGAGAAGCGGGTGTTCGAGCACTTGGGCGTCGCTCCGGTGGGCATCGCGATGGGAATCGATCCGGAGAGCGTGTGGCGGGTGTGCGGCGCGACGGTCACCGGCAGGCGGCCCCGGTAGTCGAGGATCCGCAGGTTGGCCGGCGAGGGGCGGCACTCCCGTCGCGACGACGTCACCGGCCATCCGTCGAGCCGGTGCAACCGGATCGGGTGGCCGCTGTCGTTGACCAGGGTCACCTTGATCTGCTTCACCGCTCCCGGGTAGAGCCCGCTCAACTGTCCACGAAGGATGAGGTAGACCGGCTCGGCGCGGCGGCCGGCGTGGGCCGAGGTGATGACCATCGGTTGCTCGTCCGTGCCGCCGCCGGGCGGTGAGGTCGCGGCGAGTAGGCCCGTCAGGCCCACCACCGCGGCGAGCGCCTGCTGCCATCTCTTCAAGGTCTCCTCATTCCATCCGGGCCGCGAGTAGCGGCGGGGTGGAGCCGACCGGCCCACCCCGCCGCGGTGCATCAGGGAATGAGCTCGCCGGTGAAGTTCAGGGTCACCGTGATCTGGCTGCCGGCGCACGCGGGCTCGGCGTTCTGGCCCATCGTCAACGTGCCGAAGGTCTGGCTCGGCGTCGTCGTCGCAGCGTTGATCTCCACGGGGGCGGTGAGCGATGCGCTGAGGTTCGCCTGTCCGTCGACGCAATTGGGGTTGTTCGAGTTGTTCTTGATCGACGTGACAGGGCCGACCGCGACAGTGAGGATCTTGACCTTGTAGTCGTTCGGGTTGGTGATGCTGCTGGTCAGGTCGACCGTCTTGCCGGGGAACAGGCGGTGTGCGGAGTCGTTCGCAATCGTGACCGTCGTGGTCACGTTCTGGATGGTGGACGACGCGGCGCTCGCCGTGCCGCCACCCTGGAACCATCCACTGGCATATGCGAAGGCCGCGGTTCCGGCACCCACCGTGAGGACGACGGCGGTGGCGACGGTGGCGGTGCGCTTGGTGGTCTTGCCCATGGTGGTCCTCCTGATCGGCCGGAGTGCGACCTCCGCAATATCGCGGAAAAGCCGACGCCCGGCGTACTCGTTGTTTCGGTGTGGCGCCGATCCGGTGCGGCGGATCCGGCGCTGCGACAAAGATGGCGGATTCGCCGCGACGCCGCGATAGTGCTTTTGTTCGCCTCTCCGATACCGCGATACACCCCGGTCGCGCCGACCGGGCTAATCCGATCGGCTTACGGGATCGAGCGTCCAACATGGCCCGGCGGCCTGCGGGTATGCATGCGCGGTGGTGTCTGCCTGGCGAAATGAAGTGCTAGCGGTGACGCGGCATGATCTCAAATCGGGTAAACGGACCGGACCT
The DNA here is from genome assembly GCF_014205335.1 of Amorphoplanes digitatis. Taxonomy (NCBI): domain Bacteria; kingdom Bacillati; phylum Actinomycetota; class Actinomycetes; order Micromonosporales; family Micromonosporaceae; genus Actinoplanes; species Actinoplanes digitatis. The sequence continues at coordinate 552,374 of NZ_JACHNH010000001.1, forward strand.
GATCGGCGGCGGTTTTCATAAGGCTTTCGTGGGTTACCCGAGGTTATTTTCTTTCCCCACGACACGCATTTTTCTCTGCCCTGTCCCTAACGGGGTCGGCTGAACGACGATGTCGTCACCTGAAAGAGGCAATCGGCCGACGGTTCTGTCGAGTCCGGGAGGCGCGAGGTCCGGGAGCGTGCACCGGACGGTGGGGGCCGCGGTCAACGATAACCGACGGCCGTCGCGCGGCTCAGGCCGCGCGGGCCAGCACCAGGACGGTGAGGATGTCCATCTCCACGGCGCCGCCCCAGCCGTCGATCGCCGCGCCCAGGTTGGTCACCGCCGCACGCTGGTCCCGCGCCGAGTGGTTGCGGAAGTTCGAGAACGTCGAGAGCAGCCGCAGGTACTGCTCCTTCGACAGCACCGGGAAGCGGTGCCACTGGTGCACCTCGACGTCCGTGAACAGCCCGCTCCGCTCGATGCCCACGCGGGCCCAGTCCACCTGGCGGTCGTCAATCGACGGTGTCGGGTCGATCGCCTGAAGGATGGCGTCGACGGTGTCCTGCTGGCGCGGTACGGCGTACCCATGACTGTTGTGGAAGATCGCCAGCGTGCCGCGCGGCAGCAGGGCCGCGCGGGCGAGCCGCTCGCGGCTCCGCTCATCCATCCAGTGCCAGGCCGTCGCGCAGGCGAGCAGGCCGACCCCGCCCGGCGGCGGCGTCCACTCCTCGAACGCCGCGTTCGCGACCTCGACCTGCGGGAACTTCTTCGTCAGCACCGCGGCCATCCGCGGGTCCGGCTCGACGGCCGTCACCGGCACGCCGAGCCTGAGCAGCAGTTCCGTCGCCTTGCCCGTGCCGGCGCCGACGTCGGCGACCGAGGCGGGGCGGCCACCGTGGAAGGCCGTGACGGCGCCGAGCGCCTCGTCCGGGTAGCCCTGGCGCGCCTCGTCGTAGATGGCGGCGACCTCGCCGAACACTCGCGTCATGGGTTGCACCCTAGTTACGCTGCGGCCATGCAGCACCACGTTAATCCCGCCGGGCTGCCGCCGACGAACGGCTACAGCCATGCGGTCTCGTTCAGCGGCGCGATGGTCGTGGTCTCCGGGCAGGTCCCGCTCGACGCCGAGGGCCGGGTGGTCGGCGCCGACGATCCGCAGGCGCAGACCCGCCAGGTGTTCCACAATCTTCTCGGTGCGCTCGCCGCCGCGGGCACCGACCTCGCGCACGTGGTGAAGCTGACCGTCTACCTCACCAACATGGGTGACCTGGCGGACTTCCGCGCGGTGCGCGACGAGTTCATCGATCCGCTTCGGCCGCCGGCCAGCTCCCTGGTGCAGGTCAGCGGCCTGGTGCATCCCGCGTTCCGGGTCGAGATCGAGGCGCTGGCCGTCGTCGGTTAGGGCGGCGAGAGGCTCGGGGTCGATCCCGGTGCGCGCGGGGTGTCCCGCGCCACCCCGACCGCGAGGAGGCCGAGCAGGCCGGCGAGCAGCAGCGCGGCGATGATGAACTCCGCCTTGTCCCGTCCGCGGATCCGGTGCCGGCGCGGCGGGTCGTACCATGGGTCCGGTCGTTCACGGCGCATCTGTCCAGTTTCGTGAGCGTTCCGCCGGCCGTCATCGGCGAAAGAAGCAAAAACTATTAGCCTCTTTCGGCATATCTCGGCGCCCGCCCGCTCGTTCCCGCCCGCGCGGCGGCCGGGCCGGATCTGATCTCTCGAATCCGGCCCGGCGACACTCGACGCCGTCGTGGGCGGGTCAGTCGGCCTGCACCAGGGACACCGCGAACAGGCCGGCGGGATCGGTCCAGAAGTGCCGCAGCGCGAAGCCCGCCGCGGCCAGCTCCGCCTCCAGCCCGGCGCGGCGGAACTTCGCCGAGATCTCGGTGCGCAGCTCCTCACCGGCGGCGAAGTCCACCGTCAGGTCGAGGCCGCGGATCCGGATCCGCTGCGCCGAGGTGGCCCTCAGCCGCATCTCGATCCACTCCTGCTCGGCGTCCCAGAGCGCGACGTGCGCGAACGCGTCCGGGTCGAAGTCGGCACCCAGCCGGCGGTTCACCACCCGCAGCACGTTCCGGTTGAACTCGGCGGTGACCCCGGCCGCGTCGTCGTACGCCGGCACCACGACCGACGGGTCCTTGACCAGGTCGGTACCGAGCAGCAGCCACTCGCCGGTGCGGAGGACGGCACGCAGCCGGCCCAGGAAGTCGGCGCGTTCGGCCGGCGCGAGGTTGCCGATGGTCCCGCCGAGGAACGCGACCATCCGGTTGTCGCCGTCCGGTATGTGCGCCAGGTGGCGGGTCAGGTCGCCAACGACCCCGCGTACGGCCAGGCCGGGGTAGCGCGCGACGAGCCGGTCGACGGCGTCCTCGAGCGCGGCGGACGAGACGTCGAGCGGGGTGAAGGCGCCGAGCGTGCCGTGATCGAGCAGCGCGTCGAGCAGCAGGCACGTCTTCTCCGACGAGCCGGAGCCCAGCTCGACGAGCGCCTTCGCGTCGGTGATCCGGGCGATCTCGGCGGCCCGGGCGGCGAGGATCGCCCGCTCGGTCCGGGTCGGGTAGTACTCGGGCAGCCGGGTGATGTCCTCGAAGAGTTCGCTGCCCCGGGCGTCGTAGAACCACTTCGGCGGTAGCCACTTGGGCATCGCGGTAAGGCCGGTGGCCACGTCGGCGCGCAGCGTCCGGTCGAGGTATTTGTCGTCGAGATGGATCTCCAGCGCGGTCATGATCTCCCTAGCGCGGTGATGTCCAGCGTGGATGGCGTGGCAACGAGCAGGTGGCCGTCCGGCACGGCTCGCCAGGCCGGTCCGGGATCGATGGGTTCGGAGCTGACCAGTACGGACGCGGCGTCCGCCCGAACGGACAGGGCGTGCCCGGCGGCGCTGGCGGCGATCTGCCGGCCGTCGGTGAGCAGCAGGTTGAGCCGTGAGCCGGGCGCGGCCGCGGAGACCTCCGCCACGGTCGCGGCGACGGCCTCGGCGGGCGTCGCACCGGCCCGGAGCCGGTGCCGGGTCAGTGCCCAGAGCAGGGCGGCGTCGGTGGGCGCGTCGAGGGTGACCAGGTCGCGTACCGGCAGCCGCCCGGCGAGCGCGGCGAGCGAGTCGGGCCATCCGGCGACGACCCCGTTGTGGCTGAACAGCCAGTCGCCCTCGGCGAACGGCGCCGCCGCGGTCTCCACGACCGGCATGCCGACCGTCGCCGAGCGCACCGCGGCGAGCAGGCAGCCCGCGCTGGTGTGCGCGGCCAGCGCCGGCAGCGCGGCGTCGGTCCACATCGGAGCCGCGCTGCGGTAGCGCACCGGCGCGGCGCCGTGGTCCGGGTACCAGCCCACGCCGAAGCCGTCGGCGTTGATGGTGCCGCCGCCGCGCATGTCGCGCGGCGCCCAGGACTGCCGGACGAGGGCGTGCGGCGCCTCGAACAGCAGGTCCGACAGGGCTACCGGTACTCCGAGATAGGCCAGGTGGCGGCACATCAGGCAGCGCCGGGACCGGCGTCCCGGGCGCAGCGGAACCCGCTGAAGATCTGCCGCCGGACCGGATGATCCCAGTTGCGGAACGTGCCCCGGCAGGCGGCCGCGTCGGTGCCGAACGACCCGCCCCGCAGCACCTTGTAGTCGCCGCCGAAGAACACCTGCGAGTACTCGGCGTAGGGGAACACGGCGAAGCCCGGGTAGCCGTCGAAGCCCGAGCCGGTCCACTCCCAGACGTCGCCGATGAGCTGGTGCACGCCCAGCGGCGAGGCGCCGTCCGGATAGGCGCCGGCCGGCGCGGGGGACAGGTGGCGCTGCCCGAGGTTGGCATGCCGCGGCTCCGGTGGGTCGTCGCCCCACGGGTAGCGCCGGGACCGGCCGGTCGCCGGGTCGAAGCGGGCGGCCTTCTCCCACTCGGCCTCGCTGGGCAGCCGGCGGCCGGCCCACGCCGCGAAGGCCTCCGCCTCGAAGTAGCAGACGTGCACCACGGGCTCGTCGGCGACGATCCGCTCGGTGCGCCCGAACCTCGTATACGCCCAGCCGTCGCCGTCGCGCCGCCAGTGCATCGGCGCGGTCAGCCCGGCGGCCTGCCGGTGCGCCCAGCCGCGCGCGCTCCACCAGCGGGCGTCGTCGTACCCGCCGGCGGCGATGAACTCGGCGTAGCGGGCGTTGGTCACCGGCGCCGCGTCGATGTGGAACGCGGGCACGTCGACGGTGTGCGCCGGCCGCTCGTTGTCCAGCGCCCACGCCTCGGTGTCGGTGCCCATGGTGAACGGGCCGCCGGGTATCAGCACCTCGCCGGTGACCGGGATCCGGGCGGCCGGCGGCGGTTCGGCGTCGAGCACGGGCGCGCCGTCGCGCAGCTGGTGGGTGGCGAGCATGGTCTCGTCGTGCTGCTGCTCGTGCTGGATGATCATGCCGAACGCGAAGCCGTCCGCGACCAGCGGCCGCCCGTCGAGGCGGACCCGGTCGAGCACGTCGAGGGCCTTGTCCCGCACCTGGTCCACATAGGCGCGGGCCTCGGCCGGGCCGAGCAGCGGCAGCGCCGGGCGGTCGCCGCGCGGGTGCTTGAAGGCGTCGTACAGCTCGTCGATGTCGCGGCGCACCGGCTCCCGGCCGCCGACGTCCCGGACCAGCCAGAGCTCCTCCTGGTTGGCGACGTGCGCGAGGTCCCAGACCAGGGGTGACATCAGCGGTGAGTGCTGGCGGACGAGATCGGAGTCGTCGACGGCCTCGGTCAGCAGGGCCGTTCGCGCGCGGGCACGCTCCAGTTCGGCGGCGACGGCGAGACGCAGGTCCTGGGTCATTCGTGCGGGTCCTTCCTGATGCCGGCGCGATGCAGGCGCCGATCGAGGATGTCGGTCACCACGTCACGGACGGCCGGCGGCAGGCCGGTGCGGTCCAGGTGGCGGCAGGCGAGATCCAGTAGCTCGGTGGCGCAGGCCCGGACGGCCGGGTCGGCCAGGCCGTGCCGGGCGGCGTGCACCCAGCGTCCGGCCGTCGGCGCGGCGACGGCGCGGGCCGCGTCGGTGATCGCGTCGTCGGCGACCAGGGTCGCCAGGACGGCGACCGGGGCGATCCATTCCCCGCCCGGCTGCGCGTCCAGGTAGCGGACCTCCAGGTAGCCGCGCGGGCGTACCGGCGGGAACAGGGTGCTCAGGTGGTAGTCGAGGTCGCCGACGACCGGCGGGCCGGGCAGCGCGCCGCCGATCCAGTCGGGGAAGGTCACCTCGGGCGGCACGTCCCACCGGCCGGCGTCGCGGCGCACGCAGAGCAGCGGGGCGGCGAGCGCGTAGCGGACCCAGCCGGTGGCCGGGTCGCCCGGATCGTCGACCGGCCCGGTGCGGCGCGGGTCGATGCCGTACCAGGCGGCCATCCGGGCGGACGCCCAGCCGGTGTCGCGCCCGGCGTGGCGCCCGGAGGTGGCGAACGCGGCAAGCAGGGCCGGTCCCACCTCGTGCAGGGCGTTCCAGCGCTGAGGTAATCGGTCCTCGGTGCCGGCGTCGAGGCAGACCTGGAGGCCGGCGGTGCTGCACATCATGGTGTGGCCGTGCCGGCCGGTGGCGTCGAACCGCCGCTGCATTGCCGCGTACCGCGGGGTGTGCAGGATGCGTCGCGGCGGCCGGTGCGGGTCGAGCCCGCTCTCGCCGAGCACCAGGCCGGAGCGGGCCAGCAGGGCGGCGAGCAGCGCGTGGTCGGTGCTGAGGGCTTCGTACAACTCGGTGAGGGAGCCGGCCGGTGCCGAGGAGATCTCGACCTGGCCGCCGGGCTCGACGGTCACCGTGCCACCGCCAGGTAACGGATCACCGGGGTGGGAACTGCCTAGTGCGGGTGGTGCGTGAGTGCCGAGGGCTGTTCGCAGCTCGGCGGCCTCGACATATGCCGCCGGTGCCCCGTCGCGATGGACGGTCCATTCCAGTTCGACGCCGATGCGGCTCGGCGGGCCGGTCTTGAAGCAGATGCCGGAGATGTGCTCGGCGGCCTGTGCGACGTGTTGCAGGGTGTCCTGGGATCTTTCACGACTGAAGGTAGCCACGGCCCTCCCCCGAGTAGTCGGTTCCCTGCCGGACACTACCTACAAAAAACCGACTTGGCATTCCCGCGAGACAATCACTTTGTGACCATTCGTTGATGTTCCAGGTCAGCCGCGTGTGGCCTGGACGAGGAATCGGTGCGCGGTCACCGTGTAGTGGCCGTGCGTCCGGATGGTCGCGTCTATCCGGCGCAGTGCGCGGTCGTACCGCTTCGGAGTGAAATCCCGGACCTGCCACGGCACGGCCCGCAGCTGATAGACGAGGGCGCCGATGTCGTGGAACGTCAGCGGCGGCCGCTCCTCGCGCACGTCCGTCACCCGCAGCCCCGCCGCACCCAGCGCTGCGACCGCCTCCTCCGCCGTCCAGCTCGTCGCGTACGGCGGCGGCGCGCCCAGCTCCGCGTTCAGGTCGGCCAGATCGTCGCTGCCGACCTGCTGGCTCAGCAGCGTGCCACCGTGCTTGAGCAGGCGCGCGATGTCCTCCGCGGGCAGCCGCCCGTGCCGGCTCAGCACGACGTCGAACTCCTCCTCGCCGCCGGGCAGCTCGGTGACCACGGCCACCCCGAACGGGGCGAGCCGGTCCCGGGCCACCGCCATGTTCGGCGCCCAGCCCTCGACCGCGACGGTGTGCGTGGGCAGGGGCGCGAGCTCGACCAGCAGCTCACCGCCGCCGGTGTCGAGGTCAAGCAGGCTGCCTGCCCGGCGCAGCAGGGGCCGGGCCAGGTCCGGATAGGACCAGGAGGGGTCCGATCCGACCGCGCGGCCGTCCAGCCAGGCGAACTCCCAGCCGGTGACCGGCACGCCGACGGCCTCGCCGACGAGCTGGTCGTACTGCCGTGGAGAACGCATGCCTGACGGTAACCGGACCGTTCCGCAGGGCGCGACCGGGTTCGGCGCGGTCTACGATCCGGACATGGTGCGTCTCGGCGGTCGAACGGATGTCGCAGCGATCGATGCGAGACCATTCGTGGCCGCGCTACCGCCGCTGATCGCACAGTGGCGCTCGTTGACCTTCACCGACGGGGTGGTGCTGCACCCCGTCACCGAGAAGCCGCACGACGGTCTGCGGGTGGTCGCCGGCCTGCACCCCTATCCGGGTGCCGCCTACCGGCTGATGCTCCGCGAGGACGACGTGCCCGAACCGACGCCCGAGGAGGCGCTGGTCGCCGCCCGGCTGGAGGACGCCGACACCCTCGCCGCGGCCGAGTGGGAACGCGGCCGGGTCGCCGTGGCGCGCGCCACCGGGCGGGTGGCGACGACCTGGCACACCTACGCCATCACGCTCGAGGCCGACGACCGGGACCGGACGTGCTTCACCGTCCACCATGACCGCAGCGGCACCCGGGCACGGGTCGAGTTCTCGTCCGGGCCGATCGACGTGCTGCTACAGGTGCCCGACTGGCTCGGCTCACACGGCCTGCTCAGCGGCATGGTCAGCGCGCGGGTGCAGATCGACGCCGGCCGGCTCCCGCCGTACGAGAACGGGGAGCCGCAGCTGGTCGCGACGGTGACCCACCCGCGCGGCCGGGCCGTCGCCGAGCTCGGGATGGCCCGCGCCGAGCCGGGCCGCTGGACCGTGACCACGAGCGCGGCCGCCCGCGGTGTCGGCTGGCTCAGGCCGCTGGTCGGGCTGGTCGCACCGTTCCTGAGGCGGCCGGTGCAGCGCGGGCTGGACGACTTCCTCGTCGCGCTGCCGCAACGGCTCGACGTGCTGAACCAGGAGATCGCGGCACACTATCCGGCGCCGCCGGACCCGCACACGCTGGCGGCACAGGTGATGGCGGACCTGATCTCGTCGGTGCCGGCGGTCACGCCGGCCTCGTCGCGCGGCTGAGGCCGATCAGAGCGCGATCGCGTCCAGGACCTTTCGGGCGTCGTCGTCCAGGTGGACCCGGCGGGCGGTCATGTTGTCGACCAGGTGGCCGAGCGTGGACGTGCCGGGAATCAGCAGCACGTTCGGGGCCAGGTCGAGCAGCCAGGCCAGCGCCACCTGGGACGGCAGCGCCTCGAGGCGGTCCGCGGTGTCCATCAGGTCGGGGTGGGTGAGCAGCCGGTTCACGCCGCCGAACGCCGAGCCGAGCGGGAAGAACGGCACGAAGGCGATGCCGAGCTCCTGGCATTCGCGCAGCAGCGACATGGACTGGCGCTCGATGAGGTTCAGCGCGTTCTGCACGCAGACGATCTCCGTGCGCTGCACCGCGTGCACCAACTGCTCGCGGGTCACGTTGCTCAGGCCGATGCCGGCGATCAGGCCCTCGTCGCGCAGGGAGATCATCGTCTCCAGCTCGACGTCGAAGTCCTCGCCGCCGTCCATCAGCCGCAGGTTCACCGCGTCGAGCCGGTCGACACCCAGCGAACGCAGGTTGTCGTGCACGCCGGCCCGCAGCTGCTCGGGCCGCATCGCCGGCAGCCAGCGCCCGGCGTCGTCCCGCGCGGCGCCGACCTTGCTCACCAGGACCAGATCATCCGGGTACGGCGACAGCGCGTCCCGGATCAGGTCGTTGACGTAGTCCGGCCCGTAGTACTGAGCCGTGTCGATGTGGTTGACGCCCAGCTCCACGGCCTTGCGGAGCACGTCGAGGGCGGCGTCGCGGTCGCGTGGTGGTCCGAAGGCGCCAGGTCCGGCGAGCTGCATCGCGCCGAAGCCGATGCGTCGTACCGAGCGGTCACCGAGCGGAAAGGTGTCGTCAGTCACAGCCTCACTCTACGAGCACCGCCCGCAAATACCTGCCCACCCGCGAGCGACCCTCCCGTGGGTACCCCGCTCAGACGCAGAGGGCGGCCAGGACCTCGGCGATCGCCTCCGGCTTGTGGCGCAGCGTCGCCCGCCCGACCGCCAGCTCGCACCGCACCACCGCCGGGTCGCCGGTATCGGCGACGCTCGGCCACACCCACATCCCGGTCTCCTCGGAGAAGCGCCTCGCGTTCGCCTGGTAGCGATCGGCCGGCACCGACAGCAGCAGGTGCATCATCGGCGTCTGCGGCGGATCGGGCACGACCCGGACCTCCGGCACGTCGGCGAGGGCGCTCGCGATCGCCCGGGCGTGCCGCAGCCGGGCCGGCATCTCGGCGAGCGCGCCGTCGAGCAGCCCGAGCGCCGAGGACGCCGCCGGCCACAACGCGAACAACGTGCCGCCGAGCCGTCCCCGCCACTCCCGCACCTGGGCGACGTCCTGCTCCGGGCCGGCGACGCAGCAGCCGGGCAGCGCGCCGATGCCCTTGTAGAACGAGACGTACACGGTGTCGAAGAGCGCGGCGACCTCGGCGGGCGACCGCTCGTATCCGGCGGAGGCCTCCCACAGCCGGGCGCCGTCGAGGTGCACGGCCGCGCCCCGGTCGCGGGCCCACGAGGTCTGCGCGACCAGGTCCTCCCAGGCCGGCAACGCGCCGCCGAGGTCGCGCTGCGGCAGCTCCAGCAGCAGCGCCGCGACCGGCTCCGCGACCTCGGACAGATCGTCGAGGGTGATCAGCTGCTCGACCTCGCCGACCGGCCGCCCGATCAGCTGATGCAGCCGCGAATGTGCCTGCCCCTCGTGCCGGTCGAGGTGGCTGTAGGGATGCCAGAGGATCGTCCGGGTGGTTCGCCGGTCCGCGTGCACCCGCAGGGTGGCGCCCTGCGCCATCGTGCCGCTGGGCAGGAACACGGCGGCCGGCTTCCCGAGCACCGCGGCGACGTGCTGTTCGAGCTCGGCGACCACGCCGCCCTCGCCGTACACGTCAGCCGCGGCGCCGGGGTCGATGCTCGCCAGCAGCTCCGGCGGACGGATCAGCCCGTTGCCGAGAAAGGAGTCCGTACAGGCGGCGCGGCGGGCGGCGATGTCATCCACCGTGCCAGTCTCGCCGCTCGGGACACCGGTGTCAGGCCCATTAGCGACGGACCGGCATCAGGATCGAGTAGGAGCCGGCGCCGCGCACCGCCAGCGGCTTGATCGGGCCGTCCAGCTCCAGGACGAGCTGACCGGCTCCGCCCGCGTCCAGGGCTTCTAGCAGGAACTCGCGGTTGACCGCGACATGCGCCTGCTCGTCGGCCGCCCACTCGTCCTCCCGCGCCACCCGCAGCGCGCCGGCGGGATCCACCGCCAGGATGGTGAGGTCGAAGGGCTTGCCCTCGTGCTCGCGGACCACCGCGGGGACCGAATCCACCGCCGCCCGCAGCGCCGGCACGTCGACGGTGACCCGCCGGACGCCGTCCGCGCCGAGCTCCACCAGACGGTGGTGATCGGGGAAGCCGACCTCGAGAGGCTGCGCCTCCAGGCGGCGCCCGGCGACGTCGACGCCGATCCGGTCCTGGCTCAGCGCGAGCACCACCTGCCCGCCCTCGGCGAGCAGCGCGCGCAGCTCGTCGACGAACGGCAGCGGAGCCACCACCCGGGCCGGCGACCCGGAGACCGCGGCGGCGGCCTCTGCGACGGCCAGGCGGTAGCGGTCGGTCGCCACCAGGCACAGCGCGGCAGGCTCGGTCTCGAGCAGCACGCCGCCGAGGATCGGCAGGCCGGGATCGATGGAGGCGGCGAAGCGGACCGCGTCGAGAGCGGCGGCGAGGGCGGCGGCGGGCAGGGTGATCGTGGTCAAGGTGGTCTCCTGAAGATCCAGCAGGGCGTGGACGCGGGAGAGCTCACGGCGGGCGTCGGCGAGGCCGTCCTCCAGCCGGTGCAGGTGCTCGTCGAGCAGCTTGCGCACCGCGCGAGGGTTGGCCAGCTCCGACACCGCACGGGTTATCTCCGCCACCGGCATGCCGACCCGGCGCAGGCCCGCCACCAGGCGGGCCGCCCGGACCTGGTCGTCGCTGTAGCGGCGGTAGCCGTTCACCGGGTCGACCTCGGCCGGGACCAGCACCCCGGCGCCGTCGTAGAACCGCAGCGCGCTGACGCTCAGCCCGCTGGCCCGCGCGATCTCCCCGATCCCGTGCATCCTGCTCTCCACCCCCCGAACCCTGCCGCCTCGACCTGCTAGAGGGTCAAGTGTCGTCGTCCGTGACGAGCAACTCGCCCTGGTCGTCGCCGATCATCGTGCCGCGGACGGCACGGGCGTTCAGGCTGTACCGGAGGTCCCCGCCGGGGCGGGGGTCGCCCCGCACTGCGACCGGCACCGCGATGGCCCGCATGCCGGGGCGCACGGTCGCCACCCACGATCTCACCGCGGGCTCCCCGCCGGCGAAGGTGGTGAGGAAGAGCCGCACCCGGCCGTGGCCACGCCCGGTCACCCGGGCCGGGATCCGCCATACGCGTACGCCCGAGTCGCCCTCGGCGCCGCGGGCCTCGCCGAGGTCGATGCGCGGCAGCGGTACCGCCGCCGCCTCGGGCGTGCCGGGCCGCCAGCCCCAGGCGTCGAGGAGCACCGCCCGCCCGTCCGCCGTACGCGGGGTGAACTCGATCTTCGCGACCCGGCCCCGGAATCCGCCGAGCGGCACCCGGACCTCCTGCGCCCAGGCCGTCGTCGTCCCCGCGCTGCCGGGCAGGCCGTCGAGGCTGACGTCGCCGAGGCCGGTCCGCGCCCCGCCCGGACCGACGAGCGCCACGCCGAGCCGCGTACCGGCGGTGTTGGGCGGGACGATCAGCCGCAGCGTGAGCGCCCGGGCGCCGGCCAGCCCGGCGGGGGAGGCCGGTCGCACGGTGACCGGGGTGCCGGGCGCCGACCAGGCCAGTTCGAGGGCGTACCGGCCGGCCTCCGGGCGGATGTCGCGGTACGGCACGAAGTGCGGGGAACCGGTCGTCCACCGGTAGAGGCAGGACCGCGCCGGGTCCCGGCCAACCTGCGCGCAGATCCGGCCGCCGGTGACGCGCACGCCGGGTGCCGGCAGGGCCGCCGGCGTGCGCCCAGCGCCCAAAGCGTGGCTGAGCACCCGGGCCGGGTCGGCCGACCTCGCCCGTACGCCGGAGCCGTCGAGCAGCGGCCGCACCCGGTCGTCGCCGCCGACGGCGAGCCGGGCCGCCGCGGCGATGTAGGTCGCGCCGGCGCTCTGCTCCTGCCGTGCGGTGAGCCGCGTCGCCCGCCCGGCCGAGCAGACCGGGTCGTCGCCGGCCTCGACGTCGTCCTGGGCGGGCGCGGCCGACTGCCCGGGCGTCCACTCGGTGTTGAAGAAGTTGTGGTTCGCGCCGATCACGTACAGCGAGCTGTGCAGCGCCCGGCCGGCGCCGACGCCGCGGGTGGCGTCGATGTATGCCTGGCCTTGCAGGTCGGAGACGTCGTTGTCGCAGCCGGGGAGGATGGTCGCGGAGGGCACGTCCGGCACCGGGTTGTGGCCGAACATGGTCGGGCCGATCAGGAGCAGTCCGCGGATCGTCCAGCGGACCCGTCCGTGGTATCCGTCCCGCGCGGCGGGTGGCGGGGTGAGCGTGTCCATCGCGGCGCGGCTCACGCCCTCGCCGCCGCGGGAGTGGCCCATCAGGAAGACCTTGGACATCGCGGCGCGGGGTGCGGCCCGGACGATCGCCGGTGCGCCCGCGCGGCCGGCGCCGGCCCAGTCGGCCCAGCGGGCCAGGTGCAGCCGCACGAGCGCCGAGCGGGCCTGCGCACCGCCGTCGTCGGCGTCGCCGTCCTGCGCGTTGACGCCGTTCGCGGAGACGGAGACGGTCACGTAGCCCTGCGAGGCGAGCAGCCGCTGTGCCTGTAGGTAGCCGCGGTAGCTCGGGATCGGCCGGTGGTCGCGCTCGCACGGCCAGGAGTCCGTGACCGCGTCGGGGTCGCTGCCGCGGTAGCAGGTCGAGTGGCGCCCGTGCAGGAACAGCGCGAGCGGCCGCCGGCCGGGTGCGCCCCGCGGCGCGACAACGACGGCCCGCATCTCGACCGGCCGCGGCAGGCCCGGCAGCCGGACGCCGGGCAGGGAGTACTCACCGGTGACCGTCGCATGTGGCCCACGGACGCCCGGGTCGGCGGGGTTCGGCGGTAGGGGCGCGGGCAGGGCGACCCCGGCGGCCCGGTCGCCGGCCGCTGCGGCCGCGTCCAGGCGCCGGCCGCCCGCGCGTACCTCCAGGTCGTCCAGGCGCGCGGCGGCATCTATCCGCAACCGGAACGTCCGGCGGTCGCCTGCCTCGGCCGGGCGGCCGAGCGACCGGCCGCCCGCGAAGAACTCCACCGCCGCGTCGCCCGTCGGCACGTGCGCGGGCGCCCGCCAGGTCAGCACGTCACCGGTGCGCGACCAGCCGTTCGCCGCTGCCCGCACCGGTGAGCCGATACCGGTGATGAACGCGGAGGCAAGCGCCACCGCCACGATCGCCGTGCGCATCGAGTGCCCTCCGAACCCCGTCGGCGGGTGCGACGCACCGATGATCCCATTCGCGGGTGATCGGCTATGGCGGAATCGGAGGATGCGCCCCGCAGGGGTCAGTCGTTGGCGTGCAGGGCGGCGTTGAGCTCGACGCCGGTGCCCTTGCGGGGCCGCGCCTCGAGCGCGCCGGTCACCGAGTTGCGCCAGAACAGCAGGCCGTTGACCCCGGACAGCTCGCGGGCCTTGACGACCCGGCCGTCCGGCAGGGTCAGCTTGGACCCCGCGGTGATGTAGCAGCCGGCCTCGACCACGCAGTCGTCGCCGAGCGAGATGCCGATGCCGGCGTTGGCACCGAGCAGGCTGCGCTCGCCGATCGAGACCTTGTCCTTGCCGCCGCCGGAGAGCGTCCCCATGATCGAGGAGCCCGCGCCGACGTCGGAGCTGTCGCCGACGACGACGCCCTGCACGATGCGGCCCTCGACCATCGAGGTGCCCAGCGTGCCGGCGTTGAAGTTGCAGAAGCCCTCGTGCATGACGGTCGTGCCGGCGGCCAGGTGCGCGCCGAGGCGGACCCGGTCGGCGTCGGCGATCCGCACGCCCGACGGTGCGACGTAGTCGGTCATCCGCGGGAACTTGTCGACGCCGAAGACCGAGAGGTGCCGGCCGGCGGCGCGCTCGATGAAGCGCAGCTCGTCCACCCGGTCCGGCGGGCACGGCCCGGCCGAGGTCCAGGCGACGTTGGCCAGCATGCCGAAGATGCCGTCGAGGTTCTGCTCGTTCGGCCGCACCAGCCGGTGCGACAACAGGTGCAGCCGCAGGTACGCGTCCGAGGCGTCCTTGATCGGGTCGGCGAGCGAGCCGACCTCGACCCGGACCTCGACGGTCGACAGGCCGGTGAGCGCCTTCGGCCCGGCGAGGCCGGCGGGCAGCGTCGGCGCCTGAGCCGGTGCGGCGCCGAGACCGAGGAACCCGGCCGGGAACCAGGTGTCGAGCACCTGCCCCTCGGCGGTGACGGTGGCGAGGCCGATGCCCCACGCGGGCGAGGTCGAGATCGCGGTACTCACACCGCGAACCCTACTAGGTACTCACCTTCCGGTATCCCGGGCGTCGATGATCGCCGCGACGGCCTCGAGCCAGCGCGCGAACGACTCGTCGGCGCCGTCCGCCTCGGCGGCGACCGCGAGCCACGGCCGGACCAGCGCCGACTGCTCCGGCGTCGGCAGCGGCTCCGGAAGCCGCGCCGCGTAGCGTGCGCCGCCCCGGCGCACGAGCTCGGCGAGGAAGCTCAGCGACCGCGGCCGCACCCCGGCCAGGCCGGCCTGTATCGCGGCCGGGACCGCGCACCCGCTGACCATCCCGCCGGCGGCGCCGGGGCCGCGCATGCCGCCCGCGAGCAGCGCCGCGACGTCCACGCCCGCCAGCTGATCCTCGTTGACCAGGCTGGCCCGGCTCATCCGCGCGCCCTCTCCGGCAGCCGCACCGAGCTGGGCGTGCTGGGTATGTCGGGATCGACGCCGTTCACCTGCCCGGCGACGAACTCGTGCTCGGTGATCCAGTAGGTATAGCCCCACGGGTTGTAGAGCTGGAGCCGGTCACCCGAGTGTCCGATCACCATCAGCTGGTGCGTCTCGCCGTCCTCGCTGGTGAACAGCGGCACGGGGTAGCCCTCGTCGACCGCGCGCTCGATCGAGGGCACCGTCGCCGCCCGGGCCGCCCGGTCGTCCAGCGCGACGTCGTCGTAGCCGGCGCCCGAGCGCGGGGCGATCTCCTGGTCGGCCACCGCCGCCGACTGGCCGGACGTCATCCCGTCGCCGCCGAAGTGTTCCTGGAACCAGCTCCGGCCGTCGTCGTAGATCTGCGCCTGCTCGTCGCGCAGCCGGTCCGCGAACGCCGCCGGGTTGTCGAAGGCCGGGTCGCCGGGGTGGCCGCCGGTGGTGAGCCGGAGTGCGTACGGCGGGTCGATCTCGGCCCGCGCCGTCACGGTCGACGCCACCACGCAGGTCGGTGCGGCGCCCTGCTCCCACTCGGCGGCACCGAACGTCGTGAAGTCCTTTCCCGGCGCGGGCTCGCCGTCCATCGGCAGCGGGCTCAGGTGCTCGTCCAGCCAGGCCGGGTCGTCGCCGTGGCCCGCGATCAACTGGTCGAACCGCGCCACCTGGTCGACCGGGTACCCCGCCGCCAGCGTCTTCAGCAGGTACGCCCGGTGCTCCGGCGAGCGCGCCGCCGCCAGCAGGCCGGTCATCCGTTCCCGGTCGGTGCCGCCCATCGCCGACAGGGCGGCCGCCGCGCGCTCGTCCATCGCCGTCGTCAGCACCGGCGGGTGCGACGCGGCCGTCCGCGTCCGGCCCGCGCCCGCGATCACCACCTCGTCGACCGCCGACAGCGGCGAGTCGCTCAGCCGCCCGGTCCGGGCCTGTGTCCCGATCTCGTGCAGCGCGGTCGCGAGGTCCTCGGCCGCGGCGCGCACGGCGATGTGCCGGTCCACCCGGCCGTCGATCGCGCCGATCGCCCGGGCGTGCTGGCGGCGCATCGCCTCGCCCTCGTACCCGGGGCCGGGCAGCGCGCCCCAGGTCATCGCGCCGACCGTCGTCGCGATCTCCGCCAGCGTGCCGGCGGCGGCGCGGTCCGCGCCCTCGCCCTCCACCGGCCCGGCGTGCCGCCGGAGCAGGTCGCCGATCGCGTGGAACGCCGTCGACGCCCGGAACATGTCGTCGGTCAGCGCGCGCAGCGCCTCGTCCGCGCTGACGTGGGTGTCGCCCGCCCAGACCCGGCTGATGCCCTCCCGGACCAGGGGACCCGCCGCGTCCAGGGCCTGCTCCACGGTCTGCGCGACGGTGTCGCAGTGGTCCGCGATCGCGCGCAGCTCGCCGGCGTCCCCGCCGAAGCCGGGCACCGCTGCGGCGCCGCGGCAGGCGTCGGCGAGATCGTTGGCGCCCCAGATCCCGTACGCGTCGTGGATGTCGTCCTGCGCGTCCTGTAGCCGGTCCAGGTCGTCGCTCATCGGGTGCCGGCCAGTCGCCCGGCGCCGCGCGCGTCGGCGGCGTCGTAGCCGGCGGCCGCCGCGTCGAGCGCGTCGGCAAGCTGCCGCGCGGCCTCGGCGAGCACCTCCAGCTCCCGGCCCCACGCGGCGACCGCGGCCCGGTACGGGCCCGGCGTCGTGTACGCGTCGAACGCGCCCGCGACCAGGTAGTCGCGTTCGGGACCGCCGGCCTGGATGCCGGCCCTTCTGAGCTGTTCGGCGACCTCGTCCCGGAGCCTCTTGGCGGCCGTCCGAAGCGATGCCGTATCGACCTGCATGGTGTGCGCCTCCCATCACCGGCGCGAAGGATCCTAATGGGAAACCACGGCCCGTGTCGGCTCCGTCTCCCTCCGCGCATTGCGGCCGGACCTCATGTCCGGGCGGTAATGTGCCGCTCATGGCCAACCCGCTGACCCCTGACGTGCTCGTCGACCCCGTCGCGCTCACCCGCGCGCTCGTCGACATCGAGTCCGTCTCCCGCGACGAGAAGGTCATCGCCGGCCACGTCGAGGACGTGCTGCGGCGGCTTCCGCACCTGAGCACCGAGCGCCACGGCAACACCGTGATGGCCCGGACCGACCTGGGCCGCGGGCGGCGGGTGGTGCTCGCCGGGCACCTGGACACCGTCCCGCTCAACGACAACTTCCCGTCGACGGTGGTCGACGACCTGATCTACGGCTGCGGCACCTCCGACATGAAGTCGGGCGTCGCGCTGGCCCTGCACCTCGCGGCGACGCTGCCCGAGCCCGGCTACGACGTCACCTTCCTCTTCTACGAGGCGGAGGAGATCGAGTCGCGGTTCAACGGGCTGCACCTCGTCTCGCAGGCGCACCCACAGTGGCTCGAGGCCGACTTCGCGGTGCTGCTCGAGCCCACCTACGGCGTGGTCGAGGCCGGCTGCCAGGGCACGCTGCGGGCGACGGTGCGCACCGCCGGCCGCCGGGCGCACACCGCCCGGGCCTGGCGGGGAGTGAACGCTATCCATGCGGCAGGCGAGGTGTTGCGACGCCTCGAGGACTACCGTCCGCGCACGATCGTCCTCGATGGCTGTACGTACCGTGAGGGCCTCAACGCGGTCGGGATCAGCGGCGGCGTCGCGGGGAACGTGGTTCCGGACGAGTGCGCGATCGATGTCAATCTGCGCTTCGCACCGGACCGCGACGAGCGGCAGGCGGCGGAGCACCTGCACGAGGTATTCGCGGGCTTCGATCTCGAAGTGACCGACTCGGCGCCCGGCGCGATGCCGGGGCTCGCCTCTGAGCCGGCCCGGGAGTTCCTTGCGGCGGTCGGCGCGGAGCCGGAGGCCAAGCTGGGCTGGACGGATGTCTCGCGCTTCGCGGCGCTGGGCGTATCGGCCCTCAACTACGGTCCCGGCGATCCGCTGCTGGCGCACACACAGGACGAGCACGTGGAGATCGGCAAGATCCGGGACGGCGCGGCAACCCTGTACCGATGGCTGACCGCGTACGAGTGACGGGCCTGCGGCCGGTCAGAGCGGGTCGGCCGCCGGGCGCGGAATCTCCACGGTGGTCTCCGGGTCGAGGGCGGCCTCGACGGCCGGCGGAGGCAGGGCCAGCGCCATGCGCCGTTCCTCGACCACCAGCCGGATGCGCCGCTGCATGCGGCGCTGCATCTTCATGCGCTCGTAACGGTTCATCACGGTGGCTCCTCTGCCCAGATGCCCGGCCGGGGGCCGGGCGCCGTGTCTGCGCCGTGCGGGTTCGTAACTGTACAGACGCTCCGGAGCTACCGTCCGTTGTTTCAATCTGGCAAAAAGGTCGCGACGTCGCAATCCTCTTGCCGAAACCCAACCGGTTATTCACCGGTTACGGACCGTCCGCACTACGGTGGGTGCCATGACGGACAGCACTGACGGTCGCAGGCGCGTACCCCGGGAGCGTCATCGCGGCGCCGTCACGCTCCGCCACGAATCGATTCCGCTGAGCACCGCCGACGAGAAGCTGCTCGACTCACACCACCGTGGCGAGTGGAAGACAAAGGACGCCTGGCGTGCCCTGCGCATCCTGTCCGAGTTCGTCGAGGGCTTCGACACCCTCGCGGACCTGCCGCCCGCGGTGAGCGTCTTCGGCTCGGCGCGCAGCGAGCCGGAAAGCCCCGAATGCCGGCTCGCCGCCGACCTGGGCGCCGCCCTGGCCGAGGCGGGCTACGCGGTGATCACCGGCGGCGGCCCGGGCGTGATGGAGGCGGCGAACCGGGGCGCGACCGAGGCCGGCGGGATGTCTGTCGGGCTCGGCATCGAGCTGCCGTTCGAGCAGGGCCTCAACGGCTGGGTCGACATCGGCATCGACTTCCGCTACTTCTTCGTCCGCAAGACCATGTTCGTGAAGTACGCGCAGGCGTTCGTGGTGCTGCCCGGCGGCTTCGGCACCCTGGACGAGCTGTTCGAGGCGGTCACGCTGGTGCAGACCCGCAAGGTCACCCGCTTCCCGGTGATCCTGATGGGCACCGATTACTGGGGCGGGCTGCTCGACTGGATCAAGGGCCGGCTGCTCACCGACGGCAAGGTCGGCCCGAACGACCTGGACCTGATCCGGGTGACGGACGACGTGCAGGAGGCCGTGCAGATCATCGTGGGCGCGGACGGGCCGCAGGCCGAAGACGGAAGCCGGTGACGTGGCGGCCGTCTGCGTCTTCTGCGCGTCCTCCAGCAACCTCGACCGGCGCTGGCTCGAGCTCGCCGCCCAGCTCGGCAAGGCGCTGGGTCCGCGCGGACACACCCTGGTGTCCGGCGGCGGCCGGGTCGGCATGATGGGCGCGGTCGCCGACGCCGCGCGGGCCTCGGGTGCGCACACGCTCGGCGTGATACCGCAGTACCTGGTGGATCTCGAGGTCGCGGACACGGCGGCGGACGAGCTGATCGTGACCACCGACATGGGCGAGCGCAAGAACATCATGATCGACCGCTCGGACGCGTTCATCACGCTGCCCGGCGGCCTGGGCACACTGGACGAACTCTTCGAGGTGTGGACCACGGCGACCCTTGACCTGCACCACAAGCCGATAATCCTGGTGAACACGGCCGGCTTCTACGACGGCCTGCTGAGCTGGCTCGACGGGCTCGCGGACACGGAATTCGCCCGCCGCCAGGCGCTCGACCGGCTCGTGGTGGTCGACTCCGTCGAGGCCGCCCTCGACGCGATCCCCGCGGGAACCTGACTCTCCGCGCCGATCGACGATCGTCCGCGGGCCCGCGCGTGGAAGAATTCCCTCCATGCCCCCGCAACGGGCGACCCTGCTCCAGGTCGCACAACGCGCCGGCGTGTCCCGCAGTACGGCGTCGTTCGTCCTCGCCGGACGCCACGTGGACATGCGGATCTCCGAGGACGCCCGGCAACGGGTGCTACGCGCGGCACAGGAGCTGGACTACCGGCCCAACCTCATGGCCCGGAGCCTGCGCACGAAGGTCACCAAGACCATCGCGCTGGTCTCCGACACGCTCGCCTCGGACCCGTACGCCGGCCGCGCCATCCACGGCGCCCTCGCCGCGGCGATCGCGCACGGCCACCTGCTCTTCATCGGCGAGACCGAGGGCGACGCGGTCGTCGAGGAGAAGCTGATCTCCGACTTCCTGGACCGGCAGGTCGACGCCTTCGTGTACGCGAGCATGTTCACCCGCCACGTGCGCGTGCCGAAGCTGCTCAAGGGCCATCCGGTCGTGCTGCTCAACTGCCTGACCCGGGGCGCGACGCCGGCGTACCACTCGGTCATCCCCGACGAGGCCGCGGCCGGCCGCAGCGCCGCCGAGACGATCGTCGGGCATGGCCACCGCGACGGCATCCACCTGGTCGGCACCACGGCACGGCACGTCTTCGCCGGCCGCGAGCGCCTGGCCGGGATCCGCGAGGGCCTCGCGGCGGCCGGCACCCGGCTGTCCGGGACGATCGACTGCGACTGGTGGCCCGACTCGGCGTACGAGGCGGTCACCGGGGCCCTGGCCGCCGGCCCGGCGCCGAAGGCACTGATCTGCCTCAACGACCGGGTGGCCCTCGGCGCCTACCAGGCGCTGCGCGAGGCGGGCCTGGACATCCCGGGCGACGTCTCGGTGCTGTCCTTCGACGACTCCGAACTGGCCGCCTGGCTGCGCCCGCAGCTGACCAGCATCTCGCTGCCGCACTACCAGCTCGGCTGGCGGGCGGTCGAGCTGCTGCTCGACCCGGCCGGCCACGCGCGGCCGGAGATATGGCGGCTGCCGATGCCGGTCCGGGACCGCGCCTCCATCGGAACGCCCTGATCGGTATCCGTCATACCCGCGTGGTCTCATTGGTGCCGTGACCTCGACTCCCGGTGCGGTTCGCCGGCCGGCGTACCGGCTCGTCCGGCGCGCCGCCGCGCCCGTGGCGCGGCTGCGCGACGACCCGCTCCAGCGCTACGTGGTCGAGCACACCGACGGACCGCTGCTCGTGGTGGGCGGGCCCGGCACGGGCAAGACAACGGTGCTCGTCGAGTCCGTCGCGGAGCGGATCGCCTCCGGCGTCGACCCGGAACGCGTCCTGGTGCTCACGTTCGGCCGCCGCGGCGCGACGGCGCTGCGGGACCGGATCGAGGCCCGCATCGCCGGGTCGAGCTTCCACGAGCCCCTGGTGCGCACGTTCCACGCGTACGCCTTCGGGCTGCTGCGGCGGGCCGCCGCCGAGCGCGGTGAGCCCTCGCCGCGCCTGCTGACCGGCCCGGAGCAGGACCTCATCATCCGCGAGCTCCTCGAGGCGGTCGGCGACCCGGATATCGAGGACGCCGTGCGGTGGCCCGAGGCGCTGCGTCCGGCGCTGCCCACCCGGGCGTTCGCCCAGCAGCTGCGCGACCTCATGCAGCGGGCGGCGGAGCGCGGGATCGGGCCGGTCGAGCTGGCCCGGCTCGGCGAGCGGCTGGGCCGCGACGACTGGCCGGCGGCGGCCCGCTTCCTGCGGGAGTACGTCGCCGTGCTCGCGCTGCGCGACGCGACCACCCGCGGGTCGACGGCCTACGACCCGGCGGAGCTGGTGCGGGCGGCCTCCGGCCTGCTGGCCGACGATCCGGGGCTGCTCGCGGCCGAGCGCCGCCGCCTGGCATACGTCTACGTCGACGAGCTGGCCGACACCGACCCGGCCCAGATCGAGCTGTTGTCCCTGGTGGCCGGCGGCGGCACGCCGCTTGTGGCGTTCGGCGACCCGGACTCGTCGGTCTACGGCTTCCGCGGCGCCGACCCGCAGGCGGTGAGCGGCTTCCCGCACCGCTTCCGGACCGCGTCGGGGGCGACGGCCGAGGTCATCACGCTGCACACGAGCTACCGAGCCGAGCCGGCCCTGCTCGACGCGACCGGGCGACTCTCCCGACGAATGCGCGGCGCCACCCGCCACCGCCACCTCCACCCACCACCCACCGGCCCCGACGCCACCACACCGATCCCTCCGCAGGCAGCACCCGTCCCTCCGCAGGCGGCACCCGCCGAGACGGTCTCTCCGCAGGCGGCAGCGGCCGGCACGGTCTCTCCGCAGGCGGCGCCTGTCGAGACGGCCTCTCCGCAGGCGGCACCTGTCGAGATGGCCTCTCCTCAAGGGGCACCGGTCGAGACGGCCTTGCCTCAGGCGGCGTCCGCCGGGACGGTCCCTCCGCATGCAGCGGCCGGCGCGGAGCAGGTGGTGGCCGGGGCCGTCGTGCGGACATTTCGGTCGCCCACCAGCGAGACCGCCTACGTCGCCCACGCGCTGCGGGAGGCGCATCTGCTGCACGGCGTGCCGTGGTCGCGGATGGCGGTCGTGCTGCGGTCGACGACGCTGCAGTTGCCCTCCATACAGCGGGCGCTCGCCGCCTCCGGCGTGCCGACCGTCACCCATTCGGAGGATCTTCCGCTGCACTTGCAGCCCGCCGTCGCGCCGCTGCTGCTCCTGCTGCGCTGCGCGCTCGAGCCCGAAGTCCTCGACGAGGAGGCCTCCGTCGCGCTGCTGCACTCGCCGCTGGGCGGGGCCGATCCGCTGGCCGAGCGGCGGCTGCGGCAGGGGCTGCGGGCGCTGGCCCTGGCCGCCGGCGACCGCCGCCCCTCCGGCGAGCTGCTCCTGGACGCGCTGCGCGATCCGGCCGGGCTCGCCGTCGTGGAACGCCGCTGGGCGGTGCCGGCGCAGACCATCGCCCGGCTCATCGCCACCGCGCGCGAGGCCGCGGCCGCGCCCGGCGCGACCGCCGAGCAGGTGCTCTGGTCGGTCTGGCGGGCCAGCGGCCTAGCCGAACGCTGGTACGGACTGAGCACCCGCGGCGCACCTGTCGAACCCGGCGGCGAGGGCGGCCGGGCCCGGCAGTGGCGTGCGGAGGCGGCCGACCGCGACCTGGACGCGATCGTGGTGCTCTTCGACGCGGCCGCCCGCTTCGTCGACCGGCTCCCCGGCGCGCGGACCGAGGTCTTCCTCGACCACGTCCTCGGCCAGGACCTGCCGGCCGACTCGATCGCGCCGAGCGCCGACCGCGGCGAGGCCGTCCGCCTGCTGACCGCGCACGCCGCCAAGGGCCTCGAGTGGGACGTGGTCGTGCTGGCCGGCGTCCAGGAGGGCATCTGGCCTGACCTGCGGCTGCGGGGGAGCCTGCTCGGCTCGGAGCGCCTGGTCGACTACCTGGCCGGCCGGGCCGCGTCCGGCGCGGCGGCGGTGGTCGGGCAGACCTCGGCGCTGCTGGACGAGGAGCGCCGGCTCTTCTACGTGGCCGCGACCCGGGCCCGGCGTCGCCTGGTGGTGACGGCGGTGGCGTCGGCCAGCGTCGGCGGCTCCGACGGCGAGGAGCAGCCCAGCCGCTTCCTGACCGAACTCGGCCTGCCGGACGGACGCGGCGGCCCAGGCCGCGAGGACCCGCCGGACCCGGACCCGGACTCGGGACCGGACGACCCGGACGACCCGGGCCCAACCGAGCCCGACCCCGACCCCTGGGACCAGCCCACCCCCTCCGCCGAACTCACCCCCGCCGACGCGCCCGGCCCCACCGACAGCTCCGACTCCGGCAACGAGCCCGGCCCTGTCGACAGGCTCGGTCCTGGGGACACGCACGGCTTCGCCGACGAGCCCGGTCCCGCCGACGGGCCCGACCTCCCCGACACGCCCGGATCCGGGGCTGCCATTGATCGGCCCGGTGGTGACGTCCCCGCGCACCGCGAGCACGACCGGCGCGGCGGCGGCGACGGCGCGGCCGCCGAGCCCGGCGAGGAGCAGGCGGTCATCGACGAGCTAGCGCTGCCGGTGGGGCGGCCACCGCGGGCGCTCACCCTCGCCGCGCTCGTCGCCGAGCTCCGCACCGCCGTCGTCGCGCCGGAGGCGACGCCCGAGCGGCGGCACGCCGCCGCTACCGAGCTGGCCCGGCTCGCCGCCGCGGGCGTACCGGGCGCGCATCCCGACGAGTGGTGGGGCCTGCGGCAGCTCTCCGACGACCGGCCGCTGGCCGAGGAGGGCGAGCCCGTCAAGGTCACCCCCTCCTCGATGGAGAGCGCCCTGCGTTGCAGCCTGCGCTGGCTGCTCGAACGCCACGGCGGGGCCGCGCCGGCCGGCCCGGCGCAGGGCGTCGGCAACCTGGTGCACGCCGCGGCGATGCTCGCCGAGGACGCGAACGCCGACCGCGAGCGGCTGGTCGAGTACGTCGCCGCGCGCTTCGACGCCATCGAGCTCGCCGCCCGCTGGTTGGCCGGCCCCGAGCAGGACCGGGCGCAGGGCATGGTCGACAAGCTGCTGCGCTGGCTCGCCAAGAACCCGCGCCGGCTGCTCGCCATCGAGCACGAGTTCACCGTGCGGCTCGACGATCCGGCCCGGCCGATCCAGCTCACCGGCCGCGTCGACCGGCTCGAGGTCGACGATCAGGGCCGCCTCGTCGTCATCGACCTCAAGACCGGTAAGACCACCACCGTCTCCGCGAGCGACGTCGAGGAGCACGCCCAGCTGGCCGGCTATCAGGCCGCCGTCGACGCCGGTGCGTTCCAGGAGTTCGGCGACGAGAGTGGCGGCGCCGCCCTGGTCCAGCTCGGCCCGACCAAGGAGGCCCGCGAGCAGATGCAGCTCCCGCTCGCCGAGGCCACCGACCCGAACTGGGCGTACGCGATGGTCCGCCGCACCGCCGACACGATGGCCGCGGCGACCTTCTCGGCCGTCGCCAACTCCAAGTGCCGGGTCTGCCCGGTCCGGACCAGTTGCCCGATCTCCGGGCAGGGCCGGCAGGTCGTCGAGCCGTGACCCAGCCCAGCCTCTTCACCGACCGCACCGCCCGGCCCCGGCGCCGCGCCGACGCCGGCCCCCGCTACACCCCGATCGAGCTGGCCCGGCTGCTGCGCCTGCACCCGCCGACCCCGGAGCAGGCCGCGATCATCGCCGCCCCGGTCGAGCCGGTCCTGGTGGTCGCCGGCGCCGGCTCCGGGAAGACCGAGACCATGGCGTCGCGGGTGGTCTGGCTGGTCGCCAACGGGTACGCTCACCCGGACGAGATCCTCGGCCTCACCTTCACCCGCAAGGCCGCCGGCGAGCTGGCACACCGGGTACGCACCCGGCTCGGTCAGCTCGTCCGCCGCCTCGGCCGCCAGGATGCCCTCGCGGGCGAGCCGACGGTCGCCACCTACCACTCGTACGCGGCCCGGGTGGTCACCGAGCACGGGCTGCGCGCGGGCTACGAGCCGTCCGCGCGGCTGCTCACCGAGGCCGCCCGCTGGCAGATCGTCGACTCGCTGGTGCGGTCATACACGGGCGAGATGACCGGGCTGAACCGCGCGCCCGGCACGGTCACCGACGACGTCCTCGCCCTCTCCGGCGAGCTCGCCGAGCACCTGGTCACCCCCGACGACCTCGCCGCCTGGACCGGCCGCTTCTACGCCGAGGTGCAGGCGCTGCCGGGCCGGGTCTACAAGGACGTCGGCGACATGCTGCTGCGCCAGCGGCACCGGCTCACCCTGCTGCCCCTGGTCCGCCTCTACGACGAGCGCAAGCTCGCGATCGAGGCGATGGACTTCGGCGACCAGATGGCCCGCGCGGCCCGGGTGGCCCGCGATCATCCGGAGGTCGGCGCGATCGAGCGGGGTCGCTTCAAGATCGTGCTGCTCGACGAGTACCAGGACACCAGCCACGCACAGGTCGTGCTGCTCAACGCGCTCTTCGGCGGCGGGCACCCGGTCACCGCGGTCGGCGACCCGTGCCAGTCCATCTACGGCTGGCGTGGCGCCTCGGCCGGCACCCTCGACCGGTTCCCGGCGGAGTTCACCGGGCCCGGCGGCCGCGAGGCCTGGGTGCTCAACCTGACCCGGAGCTGGCGCAACCGGCCGGAGATCCTCCAGGTCGCCAACGCGCTCTCCCGGCCGCTGCGGGCCGCCGGCGCCCGGGTGGCCGAGCTGATCCCGGCGCGGCGGGTGGCCGACCGGGTCGGCGGGCGGACGGTCGCCTGCGCGCTGCTGCACACGTACGCGGATGAGGCCGCCTGGATCGCCGACGCCATGCTCGGCTCCTGGCGCGCGGCCGCCGGGCTGCCCGACGCCCTGCCCGGCGACATCCCGCTGGAGAAGCGGCCGACCAGCGCGGTCCTGGTCCGGGTCCGCAGCCAGATCCCGGCGATCGAGGAGGCGCTGCGCTCGCGCGGCCTGCCGGTCGAGGTGGTCGGCCTGGGCGGCCTGCTGGACACCCCGGAGGTACGCGACGTCGTCTGCACGCTGCGGGTGCTCGCCGACCCGACGGACGGTGCGGCGCTGCTGCGGCTGCTGACCGGCGCCCGCTGGCGGATCGGGCCGCGCGACCTGGTCGCCCTGCACCGGCGCGCCCGGTCCATCGCCGCGGCCCGGGTCGCCGGCACCACAGGGGAACAGCCCGAGGACATCGTCGCGGACCGGCTCGACGACGCCACCCTGGTCGAGGCCATGGCCGACCTGGGCGTGCCGCAGCAGTACTCGCAGGAGGGCTACGCGCGGCTGCGGGCGTACAGCCGGGAGCTGGCCGAGCTGCGGCGGCGGCTGGACCAGCCGCTGCCCGACCTGGTCGCGGACATCGAGCGCACGGTCGGCCTCGACGTCGAGGTGGCGGTGCGCGGCTGGGGCGCCGGCGACGCGGGCCTGGCCCGTGGCCACCTGGACATGCTGGGCGATGTCGCGGCCCGGTACGCGGGCGACACCGGCGGCGGCACGCTCGCGGGCTTCCTCGCCTTCCTGGCGGCGGCGGAGGAGGAGGAACGCGGGCTGACCCCGGGCCAGGTCGACGTGGTCGAGGGCGCGGTGCAGGTGCTGACCGCGCACGCCGCGAAGGGCCTGGAGTGGGACGTGGTGTCGGTCGCGGGCCTGACCAAGGGCGTGTGGCCGGGCATGGCCCGGGGGTCGGACCACTTCCTGATGGGCATCGGGGTGCTGCCGTTCCCGCTGCGGGGCGACGCCGACGGGCTGCCCGTGCTGGATCTCTCGCAGGCCGCGGACCAGAAGGACGTTGCGGGTGCGCTGACCGCCTTCGGCCGGGCCTGGCGTGAGCACGACGAGCGCGAGGAGCGCCGCCTGGCGTACGTGGCGGTGACCCGGCCGCGGCGGCTGCTGCTCTGCTCGGGCTACTGGTGGGGCGACGGGGTGAAGAAGGCCCGCGGCCCGTCGGTCTTCCTGGAGGAGATCCGGGGCACCTGCCTGGCGGGTGCCGGGGTGGTCGAGCACTGGGCACCGGAGCCGGCCGGGGACGCGGCCAACCCGAGCGCGGAGCTGGTGGCGACGGCGGAGTGGCCGTCGGACCCGCTCGGCGCCCGGCGGCCCGCGATGGCGGCCGCGGCGGACCTGATCCGGCGCATGATCGCCGCCCCGGAGGCCGAGGCGGCCGCCGCCTTCGTGGCGCTGGCGGAGGAGGACGCCGAGGTCGCCGGCCGCGCCGGCCTGGCCGCCGACCTGGTCGGGCTGCCGGCCGAGGGTGATCCGCCGGTGCCCGGCCGGCCCGGGCGGCCCCGGCCCGGCGCGGGCGTTCCGGCGCGGGCACCGGACCGGTCCGGCCCGGCGGCGGACGACGGTTCCGGTCCGGCTGGTTCCGGTCCGGCTGGTTCCGGTCCGGCTGGTTCCGGTCCGGCTGGTTCCGGTCCGGCTGGTTCCGGTCCGGCTGGTTCCGGTCCGGCTGGTTCCGGTCCGGCTGGTTCCGGTCCGGCTGGTTCCGGTCCGGCTGGTTCCGGTCCGGCTGGTTCCGGTCCGGCTGGTTCCGGTCCGGCTGGTTCCGGTCCGGCAGGTTCCGGTCCAGCGGGATCCGGGGACCCGGACCTGGAGCGGTGGCGCCGGGAGGCGACGATCCTGCTCGCGGAGCGCGACGAGCGGGCCCGGCGCGACGGCCCGCTCGAGGTGGCCCTGCCGCCGCACCTCTCGGTCTCCCAGCTCGTCGTGCTGCGGCGTGACCCGCAGGCCCTGGCGCGATCGTTGCGCCGCCCGCTGCCGCAGCGCCCGGCGCCGCACGCCCGCCGCGGCACCGCCTTCCACGCCTGGCTGGAGCAGCGCTACGGCTCCGTGCGGCTGCTGGACCTCGACGAGCTGCCCGGCGCGGCCGACGACGACGCGGCCGCGGACGAGGAGCTGGCGGCGCTTCAGGAGGCGTTCCTGGCCGGCGAGTGGGCCGACCGGACCCCGGTCGAGGTCGAGGTGCCGTTCGCGACCACGGTGGCGGGCGTGGTGGTGCGGGGGCGCATCGACGCCGTCTTCGGCGAGCCGGGCGGCCGTTTCGACGTCATCGACTGGAAGACGGGCCGCCGCCCCACCGGCGCGGACGCGGCCGCGGCGGCGGTGCAGCTAGCGGCCTACCGGATCGCCTGGGCGGCCCTCGCCGGCGTCCCGGTGACGCGGGTCCGGGCGGGCTTCCACTACGTCCGCGACGGCGTCACCGTGCGCCCGGCCGACCTCCCGGACGAGGAAGGCCTGACGTCCCTGATCGAAGAAGTCCCGCAGGCCACAGGCCCCGAAGCCGCGCCGGAACCGGCCGAGCCCGAATAGGCCCGCGGCGCGGGGGTCGAGCTGAGCGGTGCCGAGGGCTGGTCAAGGCAGGGCGGGTCCGCAGAGCGGGGCCGGTCTGAGCGGTGCCGGGCCGGTCAGGGCAGGGCCGGTCCGCGGTGGAGGCCGGTCTGAGCGGCACGGGGGGCCGGTCGGGACCGGGTAGGTCCGCGGCGCGGGGCTCGGATCAGGCTGCGGCGGCTGCCAGGAGGTGCAGGAGGGCGCGCGCGTAGGCCTCCTCCGGGGTCCGGGCGGCGAAGGTGCGGTCCTCGCCCAGCAGGGTGATGTCGACTTCCCAGCCCTTCTCCTCGCGGCGCAGGGCCCGCAGCGTGCCGCCCAGCAGCTCGCGCAGCTGGCCCTCGTGCGGCAGCCAGAGCGCCTCGTCCAGC
Organism: Amorphoplanes digitatis; assembly: GCF_014205335.1. Taxonomy (NCBI): domain Bacteria; kingdom Bacillati; phylum Actinomycetota; class Actinomycetes; order Micromonosporales; family Micromonosporaceae; genus Actinoplanes; species Actinoplanes digitatis. Next base: position 580,898 of record NZ_JACHNH010000001.1, read on the forward strand.
TCCACGTCGTCGAGCGCCCACTCCGTGGTGCCGTTGAAGCCGATCAGGCGGCCCTCCTGGCCGTGATAGACCTCGATCGTCATGTCGCTCAGCACGAAGACCTGATCGTCCAGGTCGCGGTCCGGGATCGCGAAGCGGTCACCCGGGCCCGGTTTCCAGATCAGCCCGGCCGCCCTGAGCTGCTGTGCCACTTGTACGCCTATCACCGGCGGACCCCCTGCGTCGTGCTAGGCTCCATCGCGTTGTCAGTTTGGTTCCCAAGTACCTAGGAGCGCCTGTGGGGATTCTGCCCCAGGCGCTCTTTGTCGTAACCCGGGTTTCTCCGGTACGGGCGATCAGTACGGCGACACGAGTCCCGCGAAGTGCGGGTCTTACTACCTCGTTCCCGTCCATAATGGTCGGGGACGATCGACCGTCGAGGAGACGAGCATGGTTACCGGCGTAGTGAAGTGGTTTAACGCGGACAAGGGCTTCGGGTTCATCACCCCGGACGACGGCGGTGCCGACGTCTTCGCCCACTTCTCCGCCATCCAGACTTCCGGCTACCGCAGCCTGGACGAGAACCAGCGTGTCGAGTTCGAGGTGACCCAGGGCCAGAAGGGCCCGCAGGCCGCCAACATCCGGCCGCTCTGATCTCAGCCTCGCGCTGACCACCGGCGCCGGTTCCCCTCGGGGGACCGGCGCCGGTGGCTTTTTCGGCCCGAATGTCCGGTCCGGTGGGGATGAAAGACCAGGTCAGGCGCCTGCCGGGGCGGCGTCGCCGACCTCCTCCGGCCGCGGGGCCGTGCCGCCGAGGTGTGCCGGCAGCCACCAGGTGTCGTCCGGCCCCGACGGCTTCTCCGGGTAGGCCCGCTGCGCCGAGTCCAGCAGCTCGCTGAGCCGCTTGCGCAGCACGACCGTCGTGGAGTCGGCCGAGCCGTCCGGTGCCGGCTCGATCGGCGCGCCGATCGCGATGATGACCGGTACGTGGCGTTTCGTCAGGTCCTTCTTGCGGCCCTTGGTCCAGAGCCGGTGCGGCCCCCACACCGCCATCGGGATCAGGGGCACCGAGGCGGCCGCGGCCAGCCGCGCGGCTCCCGACTTCAGGCCCTTGACGGTGAACGACTCGCTGATCGTCGCCTCGGGGAAGACGCCGACCACCTCGCCGCCGCGCAGCGCGGTCTCGGCCTCGTGGAACGCGGCGTTGCCCGCCTTGCGGTCCACCGGGATGTGGTGCATCCCGCGCATCAGCGGGCCGCTGATCTTGTGGGTGAAAACCGACTGCTTGGCCATGAAGCGGACCAGCCGCTTGGCCGGCTGGGCGCCGAGGCCGCAGAAGATGAAATCGAGATAGCTGACGTGGTTGCTCGCCAGCACAGCCCCGCCGGTGGCGGGGATGTGCTCCGCTCCCTCGACCTGAATCCTCAGATCGAGCACGCGGAACATCGCCTTGGCAGCTCCAATGACCGGGGGATAAACGATTTCCATCGGGTCACGGTACCGGGGTTGGGTGAAGCGTGGCTGTGTGCGTGCAACCGATTCGGTGTCCGCGGCGTCTTAGAGGTGACTGCGCCGAAAATCGGCACTCCCTGGGAGGCTACGCATGCAGACCGTGTCCGCCCGGCGGGAGTTGGGAATCGTGGTCGCGCTGGCCGTCCTCGGGTTGGGCCTGGTATTGATCGTCGCCTTCGCGCCCTGGTATGCCCCCGCCGGCGCCCGCGACGCCGGCGCGACGGTGGTGCAGACCTATGAACCGCAGCCCGGGGCCGCGCTCGGGCGGTGACCCGTGACGCGCATCGGTGGTGTTCACTGGTGTGATGTCCGAGAGCACCCAGACACCCGTCGCCTGGTCGCGGCCGGGTGGCGCCTGGGGTTCGGGCACCGTGACCGCTCCTGGCGTACCCCCGCTGGTCCCGCCGCCACCGGCCGCCCCGCCGGAGTCGCCCGGCGGAGATGGACCACGGCGGCGCCGGCGCCAGATTTTGATCTTCGGTGGCATCGCCGGCGGCATCCTCGCGATCGGCCTGACCGTCATCCTCATCGTCGCGCTGACCTCGGGCGGCGACCCGTTCGGCGGCAGGCCCGCCGCCGTGACCGACCTGCGGCCGCCGCTGGCCCAGATGTGCCCGGCGCCGACCGTGCCGCCCAGCGCCGCTCCGGTCGTCCCGCCGAGCGCCGTGCCGCCGGCCACCGGCGAGCGGACGACCGACAAGGAGTCGGGCATCTCCTACAAGAGGTATCCCAGCCCCTGGCTCACCTGGGACACCACGTGGCGGGCCGGCACGCTCGAGGTGCCCTACCGGGTCGGCCAGCACTTCGTGACCGAGCAGTACAGCGGCGGTTCCTACCACGCGTCGATCCTGTCGGCAGCGGTGCCGGCCGCGGACAACGACGCGGTGACGCTCGACCTGGAGTGCGTCGGCCGGCAGGTGGCCGCGGACGTGCGGGCGGAGTACTACCCGCAGCCCAACACGATGGAGCCGCTGCGCGACGAGATGACCCGGCTCGGCGGGCGGCCCGCCTGGGTGAGCGAGTTCCGGCTGCACTTCCAGGCCGCCGGCCTGACCGCCACCGACGAGCGTTCGGCGGTGGCGGTCATCGACGTCGGCAAGCCGACCGCGGCGGTGCTGTACGTGTCGATCCCCGGCACACACAAGCAGTTCGACTACGTGATCGACGACGTGCTGAAGTCGGTCCGGCCGCTGTAGGCGCGGCTAGCTGCCGGTCAGGCCCCAGCGCTTGCGCAGCGCGTTGTCGGCGGCGTTGAAGAGCACGTCAATCAGGATGCCGATCACCAGCACCACGATGATGAACGAGATGACCAGTGCGGCCTCGTTGAGGTCGCGGGCCTGCTGCATGCGTACGCCGATGGAGAGCGCACCCGGCACGATGACCAGCAGCTCGCCGGCCATCAGGCTGCGCCAGGAGAAGGCCCAGCCCTGCTTGAGGCCGGAGATGAACGACGGCAGCGACGCCGGCAGGATCAGGTAGCGGTACCTCGAGAGGCCGTTCATGCCCAGCACCTGCCCGACCCGCAGCCAGGTACGCGGCACGTAGTCGATGCCGCTGATCAGGCCGTTGGCCACCGAGGGTGCGGCGCCGATGACGACAACGAACATGATGGCGCTCTCGCTGATCTGGAAGAGCAGGATCGCGAGCGGGAACCACATGATCGACGGCATGGTCTGCAGGCCGGTGATCAGCGAGCCGATCGCGGCCCGCAGCGGCGCGAAGCGGGAGACCGCGGCGCCGATGACCGTGCCGATCAGCACGGCGAGCCCGAAGCCGGTCACGGCCCGGATCATGGTGATGCGGACGCCCTCCCAGAATTCGGCGGTGGTGATCACCGAGCGCAGCTCGTCGAAGACCACGGCCGGGCCGGGCAGCACGTACTCGGGCTTCCACTGCGCCCAGACGACGATCTGCCAGGCCAGCACGACGATCGCGATCGCCAGCAGCTTGGGCCACGCGCTGCGCCAGATCCGGCGGCCGAGCGCGCCCTTCTCATCACGGCCGCCGAGCTCGAGGGCGTCGAGGCCGGTGACGCGGTCCGCCGCGGCGTCGCTGACCGGCGCGGCCGGCGGCGGGGCGTCCTGGGTGACGCCCTCGAGGCCGGCGCGGGCCGACGGGTACTTAATTGGCATGGCGGGCGACCTCCGCGCGGAGCCGGTCGGTGATCTCGGCGGCCTGGGCGGAGACCTCGGGGGAGTCGATGCGCCGGGGGCGCTCGTGCTCGATGGGGAAGTCCTCGATGACCCGGCCGGGCCGGCTGCTGAGCAGGATGACCCGGTCGCCGAGCCGGACGGCCTCGCGCACGTTGTGCGTGACGAACAGGACGGTGAGCTCCTGCTCGCGCCAGATCCGCTCGAGCTCGTCGTGCAGGATGTCGCGGGTCATCGCGTCCAGGGCACCGAACGGCTCGTCCATCAGCAGGATGTCGGCGTTCTGGGCCAGCGCGCGGGCGAGCGCCACCCGCTGGCGCATGCCGCCGGAGAGCTCGTGCGGCCGCTTGTGGCCGAAGCCCTTCAGGCGGACGACCTCGAGCAGCTCCTCGGCGCGCCGGCGCCGCTCGGCCCGGCCGACGCCGCGCAGCCGCATCGGCAGCTCGACGTTGCCCAGGACCGAAAGCCAGGGGAAGAGGGCCGCCTCCTGGAACATCAGCGAGACGTGCCGGCCGCCGATGTCGAGGGTGCCGCCGCTGATCTTGTCGAGCCCCGCGACCAGCGATAGCAGCGTGCTCTTGCCGCAGCCGGAGGCGCCCAGCAGACACACGAACTCGCCCTTGGCCACGGTCAGGGAGACCCGGTCCAGGGCGAGCAGGGCGTTGCTTCCGGTGCCGTACCGCTTGGAGACGTCGTCGATGCGGACCACCGCGTCCCGGTCGGTACGGGTGCCTGTGGCTTCCAGAATGCTCATGGCAACTCCCAGGTGGGGCCGGCCGGGCCCGCGTGGCGGGCCCGGCCGGGGTTGATCAGGAGGAGGCGGCGGCGTCGCTGATCGCGGGCTGCCCGTCGGCCTTGAGCAGGTCGTTGAGCGGGCCGAGGTCGTAGATGCCCTTGAGGTCGACCGGCTTGAGCAGGCCGACGTCCTGTGCGTGCTGGGCGCTGGTGTACAGCGAGGAGGCGATCGGGTCGATGGTGAACGTCAGGTTCTTGAACGAGGCGGCCAGGATCTCGTCCTTGAGCGGCTTGCCGGACAGGGCGGCGAGCTGCTCGTTGGCGGCCTTCTGCGCGCCGGCGTTGTCGGTCTTGATGTACTTGACCGCGGCGAGGTGGCCGGCCAGCAGCTTCTTCACCGTCTCCGGGTACTTCTTCAGGAACTCCTGCTTGACGATCAGGTGGGTGGTGACGAACTGACCGTTCGGCCACAGGGTCTTCTCGTCGACGAGCAGCTTGCCCTTGGACTCGATGATCATCCGGCTCAGGTTGGGCTCCGGGACCCAGGCGCCGTCGATCGCGCCCTGCGCGAACGCCTGGAGCGCCGTCGCGTTGTCCTGCGGCAGGATGGAGACGTCGCCGCCGCCCTGCTGGTCGGCGTTGAGGCCGTTCGACTTCAGCCAGGCGCGCAGCGCGACGTCCTGGGTGTTGCCGAGCTGCGGGGTGGCGATCTTCTTGCCCTTGAGGTCGGCCGGGGTGTTGATGCCCTGCTTGACGACCAGGCCGGCGCCGCCGGAGGTGCTGCCCGCGATGATCTTCAGCGCGGTGCCCTTTGAGGTGGCCCAGCCGTTGATGGCCGGGTTCGGGCCGATGTAGGTGGCGTCGATGGCGCCGGAGAAGAGCGCCTCGATCGCGGCCGGGCCGGCGTTGAAGGTCTTCGGCTCCAGCTTGGTGTTGCCCAGGGCCTGCTGGAACAGGCCGTTCTTGACCCCGATCAGGGCCGGCGCGTGGGTGATGTTGGGGAAGTAGCCGAGCCGGATCGCCGACGCCTCGCTCGACGCGGAGGCGGCGTCGTCGCTCTTGCCGCAGGCGGCGAGGGCGGTGGCGGAGAGCAGGGCACTGGCGGCTAGGGCAAGCACACGGAGACTGCGGGAGCTCATGCTCACTCCTATTTCGTCGTCAAGGTGGTGGAGGGAATCGCGGAAACGGTGAGTTCGGCCAGCGTGCGGTGGTTCACGACACCCTTGATGGCCTCCTCCACCGCGAGCCAGACGTCCTTGAGCCCGGTGGCGACACCGTGGTAGGTCGTGGTCGTGGTGGGCAGGCCCCGGACCGTGGTGAGTGCGCCGCCGACGGCGCGGACCACATCGCCGACGGTGATCTCCTCGGCCGGGCGGGCCAGGGCGTACCCGCCGTCGACGCCCCGGTGGCTGTGCAGCAGGCCGGCGCGGCGCAGGTCGAGCAGGATGCCCTGGAGAAAGCTGAGCGGGATGTCCTGTGCCGCCGCCAGGGTGGCGGCCTTGACCAGACGGGGATGGTCGGCAGCGACCGCCAGCATTGCCCGGACGGCGTAGTCCGTGCGCGCCGAGACGTACATGGGGATGTCCTCTCGGTCCGGTGTTCCGCTACCCTGCCATCTCTATCTGATAGATGGGAATAGTGGACGAGGTTGGTGAGCGTCGTCAACCCCCAACCGCATGGTGAGAAGGCCGCGTCACCCGCCCTGGGGAATCCGGAAGAGGGCAGCGATCGGTGCAGATCTATGTGAAGAGGGCGCGGGGAGACACGCGCGAGGCGGCGCCGGTGGGCCGGAGCTGACGAAGGTCTACAGGCCGGCGGCCGCGAGCGTCCAGGCCATCGCGGCCTCGAGCAGGGCCTTCGCGCTGGTCTCGTCCCCCTCGGACATCCGCAGCACCCGCGCCGGCACGTAACCCGCGGGGTCCAGCTCGCGGAGCCAGGCGGCGGCCATGGCGGTCTGGTTGGCCGCCTCGAAGACGCTGACCAGGGCCGCCGCGGCGGCGAGCCGGCGCCGGACCAGCCGGTCCGGCAGGCGCGCGGCCGCGAACCAGGACTCGAACTCGTGCACCGAGCCGGCTCCGGCCACGTACGCCGTGAGCTCCGGGCCCAGCGTGGTTACGCAGAGATCCGCATCGTCGTTGACGGGATTCGTGAATACAGGACGATCCAGAATCGCTGCGGTCATACCTAGAGACGCTACCGCCTCCCGGCCATCGCGGCGACGCGCGCGGGCGGTAGGCGCTAGGAGCGCAAAAAGAGAGCCGACACGCGGGCGGCCAGAAGATCGAGCACCGGGCGCCCGTCCTCGATCGCCGCCACGAACGCCGCCCAGGAGTCGAGCATGAAGTCCGCGGTCTCCAGCACCGGCTCGTCGTTGAGGTACGCGGGCAGCAGCAGCGCGTTCTGGAACAGCCAGGGCACGTAGCTGCCCTCGACGTCCCAGCCCGGCAGGTCGCGGGTCCGGTGCAGATGCCGGCGCAGCTCCTCCTCCGACGACCAGCGCAGCATGTGCGCGTCGTGCTTCAGGCTCTTGATGTACGGGTTGTAGAGATGGCCCGGCCCCAGCCCGAAGGTCTGCCGCCACTGCGCCCACAGGATCGCCTCGTCGCGTCCGCCCAGCGTCATGACGTCGTCGGTCGCGCTCTCCAGCAGCATGCTGTTCAGGTACGGCCACAGCGTCAGCGGGGTCAGCAGCCGGTTCGCGTCCGTGCGCAGCACCGACTGGACGATCGGCCAGGCGTTCTTCTCGAGCTCGTCCCACGACGTCAGGTTCGGCACCGCCTTCACCGCCGCCAGCAGGCTGTACAGCGACGGGTTGTGCTCGCCGTAGAAGGTGCGCGCCACCGACCACGGGTCGGTCGGGCGCAGCAGCGACTCCGGCGACATGTCCGCCGGCTGGCGCTGCACCTGGTCGAGGAACTCCGAGAGGCTGACGAACTCGCGGACCGCGCCGTGGCCGGTGTGCGAGATCCAGCGGTCCAGGTCGGCGCGGAACTCGGCCGCCGCGTCGAAGTCGCGGGAGCCCACGTCGTCGATGCAGACCCGCACCTCGACGCCGAGCCGCGCCAGCGCACCGGCGACGAACGCCTGCACCATGTGGATCACCGAGGCCCGCGAGCGCAGCCGGACCGGCCAGAGCAGCCGGATCGGGCCGGAAAGGACGCGCTGCTGGTTGATCCAGCCGAACCGGCGCTCGAGCTGCAAAAGCAGGCCGGGCACGTCGCGCGGCGGCTGGGTGCCGGCCTGCGAGACGAGCTGCCGCTCCCAGCTGTGGTGCCGGACCCGGTGCCGCAGGCCGGTCGCGCGCGGCGGCACGGGCACCTCGGCCCGCTCGGCCAGCGCGGGGAAGAGTCGCTCGGAGTCGACACCCGGGAAGCACTCGACGGGTACGCCGATCACCTCGCGCAGCCGCTCGGCGGTGCTCAGCGCGGTGGCCGCGTCGGGCTCGTTCAGGGCCCAGAGCACGCGCACGGGCCGGTACCGGGCGACCACCGCGATGGCGGCCGTCACCATGCCCGACCAGTCGCTGCTGGCGAGGACGCAGATCGTGTCGCCGCGGATCAGCTCGGCCGTCGCGGCGATCAGCGGCTCGTTGTCCGAGATGTTCGCCGGGTCGTGCAGCAGCCGCGGGCCGCGCACGTGCAGCGTCGGGCGCCAGAAGCCGTGCAGGTGGAAGACCCGCACCGCGCCGTCGGCGCCGCCGGTGCCGCCGTAGCTGCCGCGCGAGTCCAGCGGCAGGCTCACCGCCCGGCCGCGGGCCGACCGGATCGCGATCTCCAGCAGCGGGTCGAAGTTCGTGGTCAGCACGCGGTGGTCGAAGGCCTCCGGCACCTGGGCCAGAAGGTGGCCCAGCGCCTGCACGCCGCGCGGCAACTGCCAGGAGAAGCGGTCGTTCTCGACGCCCTCGCCGACACCGCGCTCCACGCGCTGGCCGAGGCCGTGCGTCGCCAGCGGCGACTCCATCGGGTCCGGCGCCGCGTACGCCTTCAGCACGGCCTGCTGCGCGATCACGTCGAACGCACCGGCCGACACCCAGTCGGTGAAGACCCGCCGGTACGCGCGGTAGACGTCGATCGGCTGCCCGCCGACCAGTTCGGCGCGCGCCTGCTCCAGCGCCCGCTCGAGTGCGCCGTCGTCGTTGCGCCCCGCCGCGAAGCTGTCCGCGATCTCCAGGACGCCGTGCACCCGCGGTATGACGCCCGCGGTGACGCCGGAGCCGAGCAGCAGGGTGATCTGATCGACGCCGCGCAGACTCGCCGTGAGCCGGTCCAGCAACAACGTCTCGCCGGCACTCAGCCCCTCGGCCGGGTCACTGAGCTCATCCCTGGTGGTGAACCCGGGCTCGCTCATCGGACCGCCTGAAGGGACTGCCACAGCTCGCCGGGCCGCTCGGTGAAGACCTGTCTCGGTGTGTGGCGGCTGGCGATCAGGGCGCCGTGGTCCAGGAACTCCTCCAGCTCGCCGGCGCGCCAGCCCAGGTAGCCGACGAACACCCGCATCGCGTCCACCGCGTCGGTCAGGTCCGCGGGCGCCGCCGAAAGGGCCATCGTGCCGAGCCGGTCGCGTACCGGAGTGAAGCGCATCGGCTGGCTCGCGCCGGCCCGCAGCAGCGTGACCACGATGTAGCCGTCGCGGGCCACCGGCCCGCCGTCGAAGAGCGCCACCGGGTGGTGCAGCAGCGGCCGCCAGGCGCCGGGGAACTCGTCCGGGATCTCGCCGGCGGGCCGGGTGACGCAGACGCCGGCCGCGCCGGTCTGGTTGTGCCGCAGCACCAGGATCGCGCTCTGGCCGAGGTCCTCGTCGACGAACCAGGGCGCCGCGTAGAGCACGCTGCCGGCCAGGTTGTGCCGCGGCGCCGCCGGGTTGTGCACCAGCGGTATCTCGCCGCCGGCGTCGCGGGCGCGCAACTCCGGCCGCTCGAAGCCGCGGCGCAGCATCGCCCGGCGCACCGTGCGCCAGATCGTGTGGACGGTGAGGGTCGCCGGGGTCGCCTCCGGGGGAGCGGGGCGCAGGCCGTCGCGCAGGAGCCGGATCAGCTCGCCGGTGAAGGCGGTGTACGCCTCGCCGCGGGGCGCCATCGCCGGGCGGTTCGCGGGCGCGGACACCAGCAGGCAGGTGCCCTCGGCCTCGGCCTTGTCGGCGACGAAGTCGGTGCCGGTTCCGTCGCCGCCGAACTCGGCGCCGGCCCGGCCCGAGTAGCAGCAGTCGAGGATGACCAGCCGGCGGCGGGCCCGGGTGTCGGCGACCGCGCGGCGGATCCAGTCGTACGGCACGCCGCGCTCGTACGGCACTTCCGGGTCGCAGCCGGGCAGGCCGAGGATCAGGTTGTCGTCGTCGGCGTCGACCAGGCCATGCCCGGCGAAGTAGACGAGCAACAGCCCGGCGCTCCCGGTCGCGGCGGCGGCCTTGCGGATCGCCCGGCTCACCTCGGCCGGCGACTCCGGGTCGAGCAGCACGTGGCAGTTCTCCGCCGGGACACCCCATAAATCTTCGTGTTGCAGCAGATCACGCAGATCGGTCACATTGCGCCGGGCGGCCGGCAGCGTGAACAGCCGGCGGTACTCCGAAACACCGATCAGGACGACCTGGGATGCGGCCGGGTCCGCGACGTCACTCATGGGTGATTACTGCCGTTCGCGCTGCTGGAGCTCGGTCAGCGCGGCGGCAAGGTCGGTGTGTCCGCCCGCCTCTATCCGGGTGACGGCGCCGTCCGCGGCGGTGTGCGTGATCGTCACGGCGGGCACGGGCCGGCGGGAGTCGCGCCAGCTGGCCACGGCGAGCGCGAGCTGGCCGGCGGAGAGGCCGGTGCCGATGATCAGCGTCAGGACGTCGAGCACGGTGCCCATCGACTCGGGGTCGGCCAACGGCGCGCGGGTCAGTTCGCCGTCGACGCGTACCGCCTGCTCCCGGCGTAGCCAGCGGTACAGCGACTCGGCGTCCTCGGTCGACTCGCACTCCACGCGCAACCGTACCGGCACAGTCTTCGCTCCCCGTCGACGATGGTGTGATCGGACGCGACAGGATATCGAAGCATTTACCTGACGTCACGGACTCACTACGCCAAACCCGGTGTCCGCGTTCGAGGACGTTGTACAGCCGCACGCGTCAACGGCCACCTCGGCGGGTTAGATTCTCTGGTGTGGCGCGCAAAATGAAGATTCCCGCGACGAAGTATCCGGTCGAACGATTCACCCTCGACAACGGTCTGCGGGTGGTCCTCACGCCCGACCGCACCGCACCGGTCGTCGGGGTGGCGGTCGTGTACGACGTCGGCATCCGCTCCGAACCGGAGGGCCGCACAGGCTTCGCACACCTCTTCGAGCACCTGATGTTCCAGGGCTCGGAGAACCTGGAGAAGCTCGCGCACTTCCGGCACGTGCAGGGCGCCGGCGGCAGCTTCAACGGCTCGACCCACCTGGACTACACCGACTACTTCGAGGTGCTGCCGTCCGGCGCCCTCGAGCGCGCGCTCTTCCTCGAGGCCGACCGCATGCGCGGTCCGCGCCTGACGGAGGAGAACCTGCGCAACCAGGTGGACGTGGTCAAGGAGGAGATCCGGGTCAACGTACTCAACCGGCCGTACGGCGGCTTCCCCTGGCTCCGCCTGCCGCCGGTGATGTTCGAGACGTTCGCCAACGCGCACGACGGCTACGGCTCGTTCGGCGACCTCGACCACGCGACCGTCGCGGACGCCGAGGAGTTCTTCGACAAGTACTACGCCAGCGGCAACGCGGTGCTGGCCGTCGCCGGCGACTTCGACGTGGCCGAGGCGACCGTCCTCATCCAGCGCCACTTCGGCGACGTGCAGGCCCGGTCCAAGCCGAAGCTGCCCGACTTCGCCGAGCCCGACATCAAGGGCGAGCGCCGGGAGAGCTACGTCGACCGGCTCGCTCCGCTGCCGGCGGTGGCCAGCGGCTGGCGGGTACCGGACCCGATCGGCGACTTCGAGACGTACCTCCCGTACGTGGTGCTGGCCGAGGTGCTCACCGACGGCGACGCGTCCCGGCTGGTCGAGCGGCTGGTGCAGCGCGACCGCACGGTCACCAGCGTCGGCGGCTACATCGGATTCATGGGCGACGAGTACCAGGTCCGCAACCCGACCGCGATGCTCCTCCAGGCGCACATGCCGCCCGGCGGCGACGCGGACAAGGTGCTGCGCGCGGTCGACGAGGAGCTCGACCGGCTCGTGACCGGCGGGCTTGCGCCGGGTGAGCTCACCCGCACCCAGGCCCGAATGGCCACCCACCTGCTACGCGACACCGACGCCGTGCTGGGCCGGGCGCTGCCGATGGCCGTGCTGGAGGCGCAGCGCGGACGTCCGGAGATGCTCAACGATCTGCCGCGGCTCGTCGGCGAGGTCACCGAGGCGCAGATCCTCGCCGCCGCCGCCACCCTGCGGCCGGAGCGCCGTTCCACCATCGAGGTCGTCCCGGGAGCGAACCAGTGAGCGTGAGGCCCCTACCGAATCTGATTCCGGACAGCAAGCTCAAGCTGCCCAAGCAGGCCGAGCGCACGCTCAGCAGCGGGCTGACCGTCATCGCCATCCGGCGGCCGGCCGTGCCCCTGGTCGAGGTGCGGCTGCGCGTGCCGTTCGGCCGCGCGCCGCTGGCCCGCGCCACCCTGCTGTCGCAGGCGCTGTTCACCGGCACCGCGAGGATGTCCAGCATCGACATCGCCGCCGAGTTGCAGACCGTCGGCGGCGGGCTGTCGGCCGGGCTTGACCCGGACCGGCTGCTGGTCACCGGCAACTCGCTCGCCGCCGGTCTCGACCGGATGCTGGAGATCCTCGCGGACGTGCTCTCCGACCCGACGTACCCGGCCGAGGAGGTCGCCACCGAGCGGGACCGGCTCGTCGACCACATCCAGGTCGCGCAGACCCAGCCCGCGCACCTGGCCCGGACGGCCCTGCTGCACCGGATGTACGGCCGGCACCCGTACGCGGTGCAGACCCCCGAGGCGGAGCAGGTCAGGGGCGTACGCCCGGGACAGCTGCGCGCACTGCACGCCGACCGGGTCCGCCCCGACGGCGCGGTGCTGGTGCTCGTCGGCGACCTCAACCCGGAGAAGGCGATCGACTCGGCCGAGAAGGCGCTCGGCGGCTGGATCGGCCCGAGCCGCGACGGCAACGTGCCGCCAACCCCGGAGCTGGAGCCCGGCCCGCTGCGGCTCGTCGACCGGCCGGGCGCGGTGCAGTCGTCGCTGCGCATGGCGCTGCCGGCGGTCACCCGGACCGACCCGGACTACGCGGCGCTGCAACTCGCCAACATGGTCTTCGGCGGCTACTTCTCCTCGCGCTGGGTGGAGAACATCCGCGAGGACAAGGGCTACACCTACGGCCCGCACTCGGCCATCGAGCACTTCGTCGCCGGCTCGGCGCTGGTGGTGGCGGCCGAGGTGGCCACCGAGGTCACCGGCCCCGCGATGCTCGAGACCCTGTACGAGCTGGGCCGCATCGCCAGCCTTCCGCCCGGCGAGGAGGAGCTGGAGCAGGCCCGCCGCTACTCCCTGGGCACCCTGCGCCTCGGCATGTCGACCCAGGCCGGTCTCGCCGGTCTCGCCAGCGTCTTCGCGAGCTTCGGCCTGCGGCTGGAGCACCTGGTGGAGCACTCGGCGGCGCTGGCGTCGGCGACCCGGGAGCAGGTCGCCGAGGCGGCGGCCCGCTACCTGGCGCCGTCGGCCGCGGTCACGGTCGTGCTCGGCGACGCCGAGAAGATCGAGGCACCCCTGTCGGCCCTGACCGCGGTGGAACTGGCCGAGTGAGTCAGCCCGGGGAACAGCCGGACGTCGGTGAGCAGCCCGGCCTGGACGGGCCGCCCCTGGCCCGGACGAGCCTGGACCGGGCCGCGCACCACCGGCTCGACGAGGACTGGCTCGCGAGCGCGTGGAAGTCCGGCCTGGTGGTGATCATCGACGTCGCCAAGGGCGGCCGCGCGCTGGTCACCGGCCGGGCCCAGGGCTCGCCGCGGCTGGTGCTGGTCGGCGCCGACGCGGCGCCCGAGGGCGAGCGGCTGTTCCTCGGCGTCGACCCGGCCGGGGTGCCGATCTTCGCGATCGACGGCCCGCTGCCGGAGACCGCCGACGCCGAGGCGTTGACCCTGCGGGAGATCGGTGACCGGCTCGACCCTCGCGACGCCGGAATCCTCACCACCGCGGCGGCGCTGGGCAACTGGCACGCCAGTCACCGGTTCTCGCCGCGCAACGGCGAGCCCACCACCGTCATCGAGGCAGGCTGGTCGCGGGTGGACGCCGGCGGGGGGCAGATGTGGCCCCGGACGGACCCGGCGATGATCGTGCTAGTCCACGACGGCCGGCCGGGCGCGCAGGGCTGCTGCCTGCTGGGGCACAACGCCGCCTGGCCCGCGGTCGGCGGCGTGCGCCGCTTCTCCTGCCTGGCCGGATACGTCGAGCCGGGTGAGTCGGCCGAGGCCGCTGTGGTGCGCGAGGTGCGCGAGGAGGTCGGCGTCCGGCTGAGCTCCCTTCAGTACGAGGGCAGCCAGTCCTGGCCGTACCCCGGCTCGCTGATGCTCGGGTTCACCGCGGTGGCCGATCGGGACCAGGTGATCACTGTGGACCCCGAGGAGATCGACGAGGCCCGGTGGTTCAGCCGGGACGACGTCGCCCGGATGATCGTCGGCGATTACGTGGAGCCGACGAGCGGCGTACGCATGAATCTCCCTATGCGATCCTCCATCGCGTTTTATCTCGTTGAGCGATGGTTGGGCGATTTCCGCCGTTAAGAGATTCACATTTCTCTAATCAAAGATTTTTTCACACCTACTTAGCAACGATGGGAGGACACTCCAGCGTCTGGAAGGGCAGACACGGAGATGAGGTTTTAGATGTCCCTGCTTGCGGAGCAGACCTGGACCCCGATGACGGCCGAGGAGCGCGCGCAGTTCGACCGCGACGGCTTCCTCGTGATTCCAGCGGTACTGAACCAGGACGAGGTGGCGACCGCGCGCACCGCGATCCTGAGGTCGAAGGAGAAGGCGGAGCGCGAGGGCGGCCTCGGGCCGACCGGCGCCCTGCACCAGCTTTCCGCGGTCACCAACAACCCGGAGCTGGCGTTCCTCCTGGACCACCCGAAGGCGTTCAAGTACATCTGGTCGATGCTCGGCTGGAACGTGCACGTCTACCACTCGCACGTGGATGTGCACCCGCAGATTCACGAGCGGCAGAAGGACTGGTGGCACTGGCACCAGGACGGCGGCCGGCAGAACCGCGAGCTGGAGACCGATCCCCGCCCGCGGATGTCGGTGAAACTCGCGTACTGGCTGTCGGACGTCAGCGAGACCGGCCGGGGCAACTTCACCGTGCTGCCGGGCAGCCACCTGACCAACTGGCTGCCGGGCCCGCCGTCGCGCGGCGTGCCGTGGCCGCAGCCCGAGGGCGCCCTCCAGATCACTGCGAACCCGGGCGACCTGGTCGTCTTCGACCGCCGCCTGTGGCACGCCCGGTCGGACAACTACTCGTCCATCACCCGGGTCGGCGCCTTCTTCGGCTACACCTACCGCTGGGTGGCCGGCCGCGACGAGGTTGCGGATCTGCCCAATTCCGCGGAGTGGGCGTCGTTCACGCCGGTGCAGAAGCAGTTGCTCGGCGGCGCCGGCGACGGCAGCGGCGACCACGCGTGGGGCCACTACCCGGAGACCACCCCGCTCTACGGCGAGCTCAAGCGCCAGGGGCTCCTCGACTCGAGCGTTCCCGCGCTCATTCCCTGACCCGGAGGGGCCGGCCGACACCGCGACCGGCCCCAGCCACATCGCCGCGGCACTATGTCTAACCTCTGTGGATGACCTTGCAATGGGAGCAGGTAATCGTCCACTCGGTGGACCCGGTGGCGCTGGGACAGTGGTGGGCAACGGCGCTCGGTTGGGTGGTCGTCCACTCCTCCGACGACGAGTTCGAGATCAGGCCGGCGGCGGATCGCACGCCGGGTCTGGATTTCGTCCGGATCGATGAGGTCAAGAAGGCCAAGAGCCGCTTGCACCTCGACTTCCGGCCCGACGACCAGGACGCCGAGGTGGCTCGCCTGGTGGCGCACGGCGCACAGCGGGTCGACATCGGCCAGGGTGATCAATCGTGGGTCGTCCTGGCGGACCCCGAGGGCAACGAGTTCTGCGTCCTCGGCCGGCTACAGGAGTAACGAACACACACGCGAAGGCCCCGGCTCATCGCCGGGGCCCTGCTTCGTTGCCGTACCGCTAGCCGGCCACGCCTGCGCCGGCCAGTGCGGCCTTGACCTGGACGATCGACGGGTTCGTCATCACGATCTCGGCGCCGCCGTCGGCGGGAACGATGCGGATCGTCGGCACGGTCTGGTTGCCGCCGTTGACGCTCATCACGAACTCGGCCGCGGCCGGGTCCTGCTCGATGTCGACGACCTCGTATCCGATCCCCTCCCGGTCGAACTGGGACTTGAGCCGGTGGCAGTAGCCACACCAGGGCGTCGAGTACATGGTCAACATCGGTCGGATTCCCTTCGCAGACATCACACGGCGGTACGCCATCCCTGGAAACGTCGGACGGGGGTGCCATGATTCCCGGTTGTGACAGCCGAACGTGTGCTCGCCGGTCTCGACCCCGATCAGCGTAGGGCGGTGACCGCCCCCGCGGGGCCGGTCTGCATCCTCGCCGGGGCCGGCACGGGCAAGACGCGTGCCATCACCCACCGCATCGCCTATCGAACCCTGAGGGGGGAGATCAGCGCCCGGCATGTGCTCGCCGTCACCTTCACCGCGCGGGCCGCCGCCGAGATGCGGGCCCGGCTCACCGGGCTCGGCGTCTCCCGGGTGCAGGCCCGCACGTTCCACGCGGCGGCGCTGCGCCAGGTCCGCTACTTCGCGCCCCGGCTGCTCGAGGGCCGGGCGATGCCGGAGCTGGTGGAGAGCAAGGCCCGGCTGGTCGCCCTCGCGGCCAACCGGGTGGGCGTCCGCGCCGACCGCACGGCCGCCCGCGACCTGGCCGGCGAGATCGAGTGGGCGAAATCCTCCCTGGTCGAGCCCGGTGAGTACGTCGTCGCCGCGGCCAAGGCGCTGCGCGAGCCGCCATATGAGGCCGCAAAGGTCGCCGAGATATTCGGTGCCTACGAGTCCCTGAAGCGCCGCCAGGGCGTCATCGACTTCGAGGACATGCTCCGCGCCGCCGTCTGGGGCATCGAGGAGCACCCGGACGTGGCCGAGCAGGTCCGCTCGCAGTACCGGCACTTCGTGGTCGACGAGTACCAGGACGTTAATCCGCTCCAGCAGCGGCTGCTGGAGGCCTGGCTCGGCGGCCGCGACGACATCACCGTCGTCGGCGACGCCAGCCAGACCATCTACTCGTTCACCGGTGCCACCTCGTCATATCTGGTCGACTTCCCGCGGCAGCGCCGCGAGGCGGTGGTGGTCCGGCTGGTCCGTGACTACCGCTCGACCCCGCAGGTCGTCGGCCTGGCCAACGCGGTGATCAAACAGGCCCGCGGCACCGAGGCCAAGCTGCGGCTCGAGCTGATCGGGCAGCGCCCGCCCGGCGCCGAGCCCGATCTCAAGATCTTCCCGGACGAGCCCGCCGAGGCCGTCGCCGTCGCCCGTCGCTGCCGCGACCTGATCTCCGCGGGCACCCCGGCGAGCGAGATCGCCGTGCTGTTCCGGACGAACGCCCAGTCCGAGGCCTACGAGAAGGCGCTCGCCGAGCTCGAGGTCCCCTATGTGATCCGCGGCGCCGAGCGCTTCTTCGAACGCACCGAGATCCGGCAGGCGATGATCGCGTTGCGCTCGGCCGTGCGCTCGACGCCGGGGGAGACCCCGCTGGTGCAGGCCGTCGTCGAGGCGCTCAGCGCGACCGGCTGGGCCCGGGACCGGCCGCCGCCGGGCGGTGCGCAGCGCGAGCAGTGGGAGGCGCTGGCCGCGCTTGTCGCGCTCGCCGAAGACTACGCCCGCTCGCCCGACCTGCTGCCGCTCGGCCAGGCCGGCGCGGTCCAGGTCGACCTGTCGCTGTCGGGGTTCTGCGAGGAGCTGTCCCGCCGCGCCGAGCAGCAGCACGCCCCGACGGTCGAGGGTGTGACGCTCGCCTCACTGCACTCCGCGAAGGGCCTCGAGTGGGACGCGGTCTTCCTCGTCGGGCTGGCCGAGGGCACCCTGCCGACGACCTATGCGAAGACCCCCGAGCAGATCGAGGAGGAGCGCCGCCTGCTCTACGTCGGGGTGACCCGGGCCCGGCAGTGGCTTTGGCTCTCCTACGGCCAGTCCCGCTCGCCCGGCGGCCGTGCCCGGCGGCCGTGCCGGTTCCTGCCGCAGCTCGGCCAGCGCGGCAACGGGCTGGAGAAGGCGGGCGAGCGCGGCGTGAGTCGGAAACCCGTCAATCGCCGGAACCTGGTGGTCTCCTGCCGGATCTGCGGCGGGACCCTGCTGGCGGGGGCGGACCGCAAGCTGGGCCGCTGCCCGACCTGCCCGTCCGATATCGACGAAGAGCTTTACGAGCGCCTGCTGGCGTGGCGCGCCGCCACCGCGGCGGAGCAGAAAGTCCCTGCATACGTCGTGTTCACCGACGCCACGATCGTGGCGATCGCGGAGCGCCGGCCGGGCGCCCCGCCGGAGCTGCTGGCGATCGCCGGGATCGGCCCCCGCAAACTCGGCCAGTACGGTGCCGCGGTGTTCGCTCTGGTGAGCGGCGACACCCCGCCGGGCGATGGCCCAGAAAACTTTGAAAACTAGTGCGTTAATTCGTTTGCCCTCCCCGGGCGGGCGGGCTTAGCCTCAGTGCACACCTGATGAGCGCGGGTTAAAACCGTGTTCATCAGTACCGAGAAACATCCGAGCGCAAGGCGATGGAGGAGGTGGCACCGATGAAGCTCAACTACACGATCGAGCGACCGTCGACGCTGCTTGCTGCTGTCTGCGCTCCGTCCGCTTCGTGGCTGCCCGAGTCCGCCCCCGTGGCGCTCGTGGCCGTTGAGCGGGCCCCGGCTCCGCAGGCGCACCAGATCCAGATCCAGGCCGAGCTGGTCCGGACTCTGGCAGTCGTCGATGGAAGCTACGGGACCACTGGGTTCGTGGGCAGCAACGGCACCTCCAAGCGCATGACGGATGGTGCCAGCGGTGTCCCGCCTCGAGGAAGGCCGGTCTAACAGACCAACCGGCTCACCTCGAGGCCGCGGAACCCGTAACCGGGATCCGCGGCCTTAATTTTTTTGCCGGCTCACCGGCCGGTGCACGACCTGTATCGCGATCCAGAAGATCGAGAAGAAGAGAGAGGTGACCGGGCTTTATGAGTCTGGCGCTGGCCCCACTCGACCTGAGCGTCGAGCTTGAGGCAAACCTGCCCTGTCGGAAGTTCGACCCGGACCTTTGGTTCTCGGACTCCCCGGCCCAGCTGGAGCTGGCCAAGTCGCTCTGCGGGGACTGCCCGCTGCGCGTCGAGTGCCTCGCCGGTGCGGTCGAGCGGAACGAGCCCTGGGGTGTCTGGGGCGGCGAGATCTTTGAGCGTGGCGCCGTCGTGCCGCGCAAGCGGCCCCGTGGCCGTCCCCGCAAGGTCGACGTCGCTCGCGACGCCGAGCTCCAGGTCGAGGTCGACGAGCGGCTCGCCGCTAACGGCCTCGAGTCCCGCAACTCGGTCCGCCTCGCGGCCTGAGCCACACACACCCTGATCAAGAGACGGAAAACATCGCTGTGAACACGAACGGAAGTCCGAAGGTGAAACTCATCCACGAAGCGCTCTCACGAGCACGAATGCGTCGGCCTCAGGCCGACCAACACCCTGAGGCACACCGACCCGCCCGCCAGATCGCGATGGAGGCCCGCCAGCGGGCTGCACGTGAGCGGGTATACCTCTGAGTAGATGAATCCGCAGGGCCCGTCCGCGTCACCGCGGGCGGGCCCTTTTTCTTGCTGGGCGGGCGTCGCGGCCGGTGGCCGCGAGGCGGTTGTGGGTTTTCCTTGCTGGGCGGGCGTCGCGGCCGGTGGCCGCGAGGCGGTTGTGGGTTTTTTCTTGCTGGGCGGGCATCGCGGCCGGTGGCCGCGAGGCGGTTGTGGGTTTTTTCTTGCCGGGCGGGCGTCACAGCCCGTGGCCGCGAGGCGGTCGCGGATCGGTTGATCCGATTCACTCCGGCGAGCGACCCGGCGATCTCGTCCCGGTCCGGGGCGCTGCAGCCAGACGATCGGCGGCCCGCGCCGACGCGCGGTGGGCGAGCGGTGGCGGGGACTGCCGCTCACCCGCACCGTGAATCGGTCGGTGCCCGGCTTATGCGACGGGTGCGAAGCCGGGTAGCCACTTCAGCAGGATCGAGCGGTACGGGGCCTGGGCCTCCAACTGGCACAGCACCCCGATCGAGCCCAGCGTCACCCGGTGGATCAGCAGGTATGACGGTGGGAGGTTCAGCTTGCGGCTGAGCTGGAAGGCCGGGGACTTCGGGCTCGACAGGCGGGTCGCCTCGCCGCGGATCCAGGAGCGGGTGAAGCGGAACTCGTCCACCGCGACCGGCTCGATCATCGGGCGCAGGAAGCTCAGCACCGCCACGGCGTCGAGGTCGTCGGTCTGCTTGATGAAGCCCTCCGCGCGCAGGCCGTCCGCCACCGCCTCGGCATCGCCCCCCAGCGCCAGGCGGACCAGCCGGCCGATCGGCTCCGGGTGGCCGCCGGGCAGCCGGGCCACCGCGCCGAAGTCGATCACGCCGAGGCGGCCGTCGGGGAGGATGCGGAAGTTGCCGGGGTGCGGGTCGGCGTGCAGCAGGCCGGCCCGGGCCGGCGCGGAGAAGTGCAGGGTGGCCATCAGGCGGCCGGCCTCGTCGCGTTCGGCGGGGGTGCCGTCGCTGATGACCTTGGCAAGCGGGGTGCCCTCGACCCACTCGGTGACCAGCACCCGGGGCGCGGAGGCCACGACCCGGGGCACGTAGATCTCGGGGTCGTCCGCGTACGCGGTGGCGAACGCGGTCTGCGCCTCCGCCTCCATCGCGTAGTCGAGCTCCTCGGTGACCCGCGCGCGCAACTCGTCGAGCAGCGGCTTCATGTCCATGCCCGGCTGAATGACCTTGAACATGCCGGCCAGCCGGCCGAGCTGCTTGAGATCGGCGAGCAGGGCCTCGCCGGCGCCGGGATATTGCACCTTGACGGCGACGTCGACCGTCGCCGGCAGGTCGCCGTCGTGGGCCGGCGGCCGCTTCCACACCGCGCGGTGCACCTGGCCGATGCTCGCGGCGGCGGCCGGGCTGTCGTCGAACTCGGCGAACAGCTCCCGCCAGTCCGCACCGAGCTGCTCGGCCAGCGCCTTGTGCACGCTCGCCACCGGCATCGGCGGCGCGGCCTCCTGAAGCTTGGTCAGCGCCTGCCGGTACGGCGCCGCCATCGACTCGGGCATCGCGGCCTCGAAGACCGACAGGGCCTGCCCGAACTTCATCGCGCCGCCCTTGAGCTGGCCCAGGACGCTGAAGAGCTGATCGGCGGTGCGCTGCTGGATCTCGGCGGAGATGACATCCGTGGCGATGCCGGTCACCCGCTTGCCGAGCCCTAGCACCGTACGTCCGGCGAAGCCGAGGGGCAGGGCGGCGAGTTTAGCGGTGCGGGACGCCGCACGCCGCGGGATGTCGGTCACCAGATCATTGTTACCGACGTCAACGAGTTCGACCGCCCTGGATGTGGTCGTCCGTCACCTGGTGCGCCGAAAGTCCGATTACGGACCGTGGTCGCGCGTCGGTCGGCGGCGGCACGGGCACGAGGGGTGCGGCGCCCAGGTGCGGCGGCGGAAGCGCCCCGGTCTGCTGATCTCCACCTCGGCGCCAAGGGTCTCCGGGGTGTCGCCGTCGAGGAAGGCCAGCGCCTCGGCGGCCAGGTAGGCCGTCGCGGCGAGCAGCGTCGCCGCGGCGCACGGCTCGGCCGGCACGGTCGCGGATGCCGGCGGTGCCGCCGCGTCGGGCCAGGTGGGTCCCCGCTCGCGGCGGTGCAGGTCGACGCAGCCCAGGCAGGGCGACGTCGCGGGCGGCACCAGCGGGCCGACCAGCACCCGGCCCTCGCGGATCGACGCGGCGAGGCAGGGCCGGCGGCGCTGGGCGCGGCCGATCGAGGACAGGGCCGGGTGCGGGTAGCCGCCGAGCCGGATCACCAGGGACGCGGCTCCCCGCCGTACCGTCCGGGTGTCGGTGCCCGGCGCCGCACGCTGGATGGCCTCCGCCGCGGCCTCGGACCGGGGCCTGCCGATGTCGGCGGCGGTCAGCGGGCCGCCGGGGGTCTCGTGGCGGTCGACCGGGCCGGTCAGGTCGGGATGGACGTGGCCGACGCCCGCCGCGGCGAGGGCAACGGCGACACCGGGCGCGAGGCGGGCCCGGCCGGTGACGACGACCCGGGCTGCCGCCCTGCGGCGCAGCGTCCGGGCCGGGTAGGCGGCGCCGGCCGAGAACGCCAGCGCGCCCGCCTCGCCGGTCAGGCGCTCCGGCATAGCCGGCGGGAAGAGGCGCTGCGCCGGGACCACCAGGCCGGCGGCGTGCAGGGTGTCGAGCAGGGTGCGTGCCTCGTCGGGGCGCATGCCGAAGGAGCCGGCCCGGGCGAGGGCGAGCCGCTCGGAGCGGGAGCCGTCCAGCAGATCGAGCAGCCCGGCGGCGCTCGGCTCGGGCAGGTCGATCAGGACGGCGCGCGGCGGGTCGAGGCCGAGTTGCAGCGTCCGCGGCGTGTGCCAGATGCGCGGAAGGCCCGGCAGCAGGGTGGGGCGGGGCAGCGGCGTACGGCTCATGAGGTGACACGGTGTCATGGCTCGGGCGCGCTGGGGATTGTTGTCCACAGGCCTGCCCGCCCGACAGCAGGGTTATCCACAGGAATTGCGGAGTTATCCACAGATGCCTGGGGGTTGGGCTAATAACTCAACGTGTCTGGATGCACACGGGTTATGACCCGGCCGGGTGACCGCGGCGGTTCGAGTCGACGGGGACGGCCCGGTGGCCGCCCCCGTCGCGGTCGTTCGATGCGGTCAGGCCTTGGCCTTGCCCAGGATCCGGTTGACCGTCGTGCCGCAGACCGGGCACTTGCCCTTGGCCATGTTCATGCCGGTCTTCGAGACCTCGACGGTGCCCTGGAAGTCGCGCTTCTCCTTGCACTTAACGCAGTAGCCGTTGTACGTGTTGTCGGCCACGATTCCTCCTCGTCATGTTGTCGGCCGGGTCGGCCCGGTGCCTTGCTCGCGGCGACAGGCCGCGATCTGTGTTCGGCGCTGGACCGCTCCGCAACCAAGTGAACGTGGCCACCCCGCTCGGGCGGTCACTACCCAGGTCCGGCCATTTCCATGTCAGCGCGGCGTCGGCGCGTGTCGTCGACGGCCTGAGTGTGCCGGTCGAGATGCCCCTTTTTCGGCAGATACGGACAGACACGCCGACGAAGTGCTGCAGAAGCGCAGAAAAGGGACGTTCAGGCCGCCTCGTTCCCGACCTTACGCAGGTTAGGCCAGGGGGCGTGTTGCGGCGCTGCAAAATATTTTCGGATTTTTAGGGACGTAGCTCACACTTTGGGTGCGTGTCGTTTCTCGTACCCTTGCGGTGACCTGGCCCTGACGGATTAACGTCGCAATGTGAACCCTAGTGTGGGCTGCGCGGGCCGGTAATGGCCAGGACGCGCAAGCCTGTCGTCGAAGTGCGGCGCAGCCAGCGCCGTCGTCGTACGGTGTCCGCGTACCGAGAGGGCGAACGGGTCGTCGTCCTCATCCCCGACCGGTTCTCGCGCGCCGAGGAGACCGAGTGGGTGGAGCGGATGCTTGCCCGCCTCGCGGCCCGGGAGGAGCGCGTCAGGCATACGGACAGCGAGCTGCTGATCCGAGCCCGGCGCCTGGTCTCCCGCTACTTACCCGACCACGCCGATGACATAGTGCCGGCCAGCGTCCGCTGGGTGACGAACCAGAACGGCCGCTGGGGCTCCTGCACGCCGGAGGACGGCACGATCCGGATCTCGCACCGCATCCAGGAGATGCCGGAGTGGGTGGTCGACTACGTGCTGCTGCACGAGCTGGCGCACCTGGTCGTGCCGAGCCACAACGCGGAGTTCTGGGAGCTGGTCAACCGCTACCCGCGTGCGGAACGGGCCCGCGGCTTCCTGGAAGGCGTCTCGGCGGCGACCGGGCTGGTCATGGCCGACGACACACCTACCCTTCAGGGGTGACGAGACGTGTCGTAGTTGCCCTGCTGACCCCGGTCGGCTGGAGCCCGCCCGGGGTTGACCTGCTGAAATGGCGAACCGCGCTGGCCGAGGACGTGGTCGACCTGCTCGCCATGCTCGCGCAGGCCGAGCCGGCCATCGCCGCGCGGCCCGAGGACCGGGCGCTGGCCGAGGAGATCGGCTGGCCCGGCATGCGCATCTACGACGTGCCGACGGCGACCGTGCTGCCCGTGCTGAAGGCGGCCGCCGCCGACGGCTTCGATCAGGCGGCGGTCATCGCGGCGGACGCGGCCGACGTGCCCGGCATGATCCTCGGCAAGCTCCTGCGCCCGCTGACGACCAGGCCCGTTGCGGTCGCGCCGGCCTGCGGCCAGGGCCTGCTCGGCGTCGCGGCGCGGCTACCCGCGCCGGACTGGCTGCCCGACCACGACCTGGACACGGCCACCCCGGTGAGCCTGAGAAGGTCGGCCCCGAACCCCGGCGACATCCAATCGACGGCCGATTGGCGCCGCCTACGCGGCCCCGCGGACCTGGCAACCCTCGACCCGGCCCTGGAGGGCTGGGAAAACACCCGGACCATCCTCGGCGGCTGACCCCCGAGCCCACCCCGCCGCGAGCGGTCGGGGTTGGGGTTGGGGTTGGGGAGCACGGACCTGGCAGGGTGCGGGGATCCGTTCAGGAGCGCCAGCGACTGGATCCCCGCGCCCGGTCTCGGCGGGAGCGACGGTCAGCACCATGCAACCAGGCACGACATGGTCCTGCCGTTGACCTTCACCTGCTCCGGTCTCGGCGGGAGTGACGGTAACCATGCAACCAGGCACGACACGGTCCTGACCTTGATCTACTCGTCGTCTTTGCCGAGGTTGTCGAGTTCTGAGATGTCCCAGTCCAGCCGCGACTGGGCGAACTTCTGCGGGTCCGCGAAGTCCTCGTCGGTCGGCAGCAGGTCCGGGTGGTCCCACAGCGCGTCGCGGCCCGCGACGCCGCGGTGCTCGGTCACCGCCGCCCACAGGGCGCCGGCCTCACGCAGCCGGCGCGGCCGCAGCTCGAGGCCGACCAGGGCCGCGAACGTCTGCTCGGCCGGGCCGCCCGCCGCGCGCCGGCGCCGGAACGCCTCGCCCAGCGCGGCCACCGACGGGAGCCGCTCGCCCGCGGCGCTGTCCACCACGTGGCCGACCCAGCCCTCGATCAGTGCGAGCGCCGTCTCGAGCCGGGCCAGCGAGGCCTTCTGCTGCGGCGTGTCCTCGGGCGTGAAGATGCCCTCGAGCGCCATCTGCTGCATCGACTCCGGATCGGACGGGTCGACGCGGCTCATCGCCTCCTCGATCGCCTCGCGGTTGACCGTGATGCCGTTGGCGTAGGTCTCCACCGCGCTCAGCACGTGCGCGCGCAGCCACGGCACGTGCTGGAACAGCCGCTGGTGCGCCGCCTCGCGCAGCGCGACGTAGAGGCGAACCTGATCCTCGGGGAGCTCCAGGCCGTCGCCGTACGCCTTGATGTTGGCCGGGACCAGGGCGGCCGTGCCGGCCGGGCCGAGCGGCAGGCCGATGTCGCCGGCCGAGAGGACCTCCGCGGCGAGCTGGCCGAGCGCCTGGCCGAGCTGGCCGCCGAAGAGCGCGCCGCCGAGCGTCGCCACCATCGACTGCATCGGGCCGAGCTGGGCCCGGGCCTCCTCGGGCACCAGGTCACCCATGGCGCCGACCATCTGGCCCGCGATCGGGTCGCACAGCTTCTTCCACACGTCGAGCGTGTTGTAGACCCACTCGTTCCGGTTCCAGGCCGTCGCGTCGCGGACGCCGGACGGCAGCGCGGACGCCGGGTCGAGCCAGAGGTCGGCGAGGCGCAGGGCCTCGGAGACCGCGTTGTGCTCGTACATGTTCACCGCGGGGTCGCCGGACGCGCTGAGCTGGCTGGCCGCCACCTGGCGGGCCAGATCCCAGTTGACCGGGCCGCTACCCGGCGCGGCGAACATCTGCTGCAGCTGATTCATGAACTGCTGCATCTGCTGCGGGTCGGAGGGGTCGGGCGGCTGGGCGCCCGGCAGGCTGAAGCCGAACGGGATATCAGGCACGTACCCAACCGTACGCGCGTTGGCGGCCTTAGTGACCGATGCCGGTGTCAGCTCAGAGAGAACTCAGTTTCGGTTGGTACGGTCACGCGCATGAGACGTCGCGGTGTCACGGTCATTCTCGGCGCCCTGATCACCGCACTGCTGGCAGGTGGTGTCATGGCCATCCCCTTGCCGTACGTGGTGCTGAAGCCCGGTCCGACCGTCAACACGCTCGGCTCGGACAACGGCAAAGAGGTCATCCAGGTGACGAAGGCGGACACCTCGACCTCCAAGGGCCAGCTCCGGCTGACCACCGTCGGGGTGCAGCCGAGCGTCGAGCTGGTCTGGGCGATCCGGGGCTGGTTCAGCGACGAGCAGGCCGTCGTCCCGCGCGAGCTGATCTACCCGCCCGACCAGAGCGAGCAGCAGGTCGAGGAGCAGAACGCCGAGGAGTTCAAGTCCTCCCAGCACAGCGCCGTGACCGTCGCGCTGCGCGAGCTGGGCTACCCGGTGCAGACGTTCGTGACCGAGGTGAGCAAGGACGGGCCGTCGGCCGGCGTGTTGCAGAAGGACGACGTCATCACCTCCGTCGACGGCACCGAGGTGACGAGCCCCGACAAGCTCACCCAGCTCGTGCAGGCCAAGCCGGCGGGTACACCGCTGAAGATCGGTTACACCCGGGCGGGCAAGGCCGGCACCGCGACCGTGACCACGAAGGCCGCCGAGAGCGGCGGCACCCCGCGCATCGGCGTCGGCATCGACAAGAAGCAGCCGCACCCGTTCGACGTCAACATCGACCTGGACGAGATCGGCGGCCCCAGCGCCGGCCTGATGTTCACCCTGGGCATCATCGACAAGCTGCGGCCGGCGGACCTCACCGGCGGAAAGATCATCGCGGGTACGGGCACCATCGACGACGAGGGCAACGTCGGCCCGATCGGCGGCATCCCGCAGAAGCTGGTCGGCGCCAAGGAAGCGGGCGCTCAACTCTTCCTGGTACCGGCCGATAATTGCGCCGAAGCGGTGCGAAATGCCGTGCCCGGCCTGCCCATGGCCGAGGTGGCCACCGTGGATGACGCCCTGACCGCGCTACAGACCTTCACCAGCGGCGGCACCCCCAAACCCTGCCCCGCTGCGTAACAATCGGCACAGGCGCCCCAGACGGAACAGCGCAACACCCGTAGTGTGAAAAACCGGTCCGACTTTGTGGGGTTCACGTTGGTCATGCGTAACAGTCCTCTACCGAGGATGAGCCGGCGCGGTCGCGTGACCGTCGGCGTCCTCGTGGGGGTCTTCCTCCTTTTCACGTTGCTCGGCTGGGGCATCGACGCGTACACCGACTACCTGTGGTTCGACGAGGTCAACTTCACAGGTGTCTACACCGGCGTACTGGTGACCCGCCTGCTGCTCTTCCTCGTCATCGGGCTCGCGATGGCACTGGTGATCGCAGCCAACCTCTACCTCGCCTACCGGCTCCGACCGCTGCTGCGGCCGCACTCGGCCGAGCAGGCG
The DNA here is from genome assembly GCF_014205335.1 of Amorphoplanes digitatis. Lineage (NCBI taxonomy): Bacteria > Bacillati > Actinomycetota > Actinomycetes > Micromonosporales > Micromonosporaceae > Actinoplanes > Actinoplanes digitatis. The sequence continues at coordinate 607,939 of NZ_JACHNH010000001.1, forward strand.
ACGCTCGAGCGGTACCGGATGGTCATCCAGCCGCGGCTCGGCACCTGGATCACGGTCGTCTCGGCGGTCATCGGCTTCTTCGCCGGCCTGTCCGCGCAGAGCCGCTGGAAGGACTGGGTGCTCTTCCAGAACTCGCAGTCGTTCGGCGCCAAGGACCCCCAGTTCGGCGTCGACATCGGCTTCTACATCTTCGAGTACCCGCTCTACCGCTACCTCCTCGGCGTCGGCTTCACCGCGATCGTGCTGTCGGTGATCGGCGCGCTCGCCGTGCACTACATCTTCGGCGGCGTACGCCTGCAGGGCGTCGGCGACCGGATGACCTCGGCGGCACGGGCGCACCTGACCACGCTTGTGGCGCTGTTCGTGCTGCTCAAGGCCGTCGCCTACATCCTCGACCGGCGCGCGCTGCTGCTCGAGCAGCACGTCTCACCGGGCCTGTACGGCGCCGGCTACACCGACGTCAACGCGCTGATGCCGGCCAAGGAGATCCTGGCCTACATCTCGATCGTGGTGGCGATCGCGATCATCGTGTTCTCCAACGCGGTGATGCGGAACCTGGTCTGGCCCGGCGTCGCGCTGGCCCTGCTCGCCATCTCCGCGGTCGCGATCGGCGGCATCTACCCGCTGGCGGTGCAGAACTTCCAGGTGCAGCCGAGCCTCGCGGACAAGGAAGCGCCCTACATCAAGCGCTCGATCGACGCGACGAGAGCCGCGTTCGGGCTGTCGGAGACCGAGGTCCGGCCGTACGCCGCGTCGTCGACGAGACCGCCGGCGACGCTCGCCTCGGACACCAGCGCCCAGAACGTCCGGTTGATAGACCCGCAGCTGGTCTCCGAGGCGTACACCCAGCAGCAGCAGGTCCGCGGCTTCTACGACTTCGGCCCGAAGCTGGACGTGGACCGCTACACGCTAGCGGACAACAAGCCGCAGGACTACGTGGTCGGCGTCCGAGAGATCAACGACAACGCGCTGACCACCCAGCAGCAGAACTGGCTGAACCGGCACACCGTCTTCACGCACGGCTACGGCATGGTGGCGGCCCCCGCCAACCAGGTCGTCTGCGGCGGCCTGCCGTACTTCGTCTCCGGCTTCCTCGGCGACGACCAGCAGCCCGGCTGCGCCTCGGCGAATGAGGAGATCAAGGTCGACCAGCCCCGGATCTACTTCGGCGAGCAGTCCACCGAGTACGCGATCGTCGGCCAGAAGGACGAGACCAAGAAGACCGAGTTCGACCGGCCGCAGCCGAACAACAACAACGCCGAGGAGCGCTACACCTACGAGGGCGCCGGCGGCGTGCCGATCGGCTCCTCGTTCCGCCGGCTGGTCTTCGCGATCAAGAACACCGAGAGCAACTTCCTGCTCTCGGACGCGGTGAACGACAACTCCCGCCTGATGTACGTGCGTGACCCCCGCTCCCGCGTGGAGAAGGTCGCGCCGTTCCTCACCATCGACGGCGACCCGTACCCGGCGGTGGTCGACGGGCGGATCAAGTGGATCCTCGACGGCTACACGACCGCGGCGACGTACCCGTACGCGCAGCGGATCAACCTCCAGGAGGAGACGACCGACGAGCTCACCAACCGGGGCACGGTCGCGCTCGCCAGGGACAACATCAACTACATGCGCAACTCGGTGAAGGCGACCGTCGACGCGTACGACGGCACGGTGACCCTCTACGAGTTCGACGACCAGGACCCGCTGCTCAAGGCCTGGAACCAGGCGTTCGGCGGCAAGCTGATCACGCCGAAGGCGGAGACGCCGCCGGCCCTGGCCGCGCACTTCCGCTACCCGGCCGACATGTTCAAGGTGCAGCGCAACCTGCTGGCCCGGTTCCACGTCACGGAGGCGAGCGAGTACTTCACCGGCCAGGACTTCTGGCAGGTGCCGAACGTGCCCGACGACCCCGACAGCGAGGTCAAGCAGCCGCCGTTCTACCTGAACGTGCAGCTGCCGGGGCAGGACGGCACCCGGTTCCAGCTCACCTCGGCGGTGACCCCGAACAACCGGGACAACCTGGCGGCGCTGATCTCCGGGTCGTACGTCGACAACAAGCCCCGCCTGGAGATCCTGGAGCTGCCGGACCAGACCGCCATCCAAGGCCCGGTGCAGGTCCATCAGCGGATGACGAACAATTCGATCGTACGGTCGGAGCTGACCCTGCTGTCCAACAGCAACCAGTCGCAGGTCCTGTTCGGCAACCTCATCTCGCTGCCGGTCGGCGACGGCATGCTCTACGTCGAGCCCGTGTACGTCAAGAGCGGGCAACAGGACGCCGTACCGCTGCTCCAGAAGGTCCTGATGTCGTACGGCGACGGCGGCACCTACGTCGTGCTGGCGAACAACCTGAAGGAGGGCCTGGACAAGCTCGTCGCGCAGGGCAAGAGCAACCAGCCCACGACGAGCACTCCACCGGGCAACGAGCAGCCACCGCCGGGCAACGGCCAGCCGGTGCTCACGGGCCAGCTGGCCCAGGCGGCGGCGGACCTGGACAAGGCCATCGCGGACGTGAAGCTGGCCCAGCAGTCGGGCGACTTCGCGAAGTACGGCGCGGCGCTCCAGGCGCTGGACGTGGCGATGACCAACTTCCAGAACGCGCAGAAGGCGGCGGGCGCGGCAACCACGCCGACGACGGGCCCGTCGACCCAGCCATCGGTCAACCCGTCCGTGAGCTCGTCGGCACCGACACCGACAGCAAGCGGCTGACCTGACCACACGCAGCGCGGCCCGCCGGGTTACCGGCGGGCCGCGTTCGCATGTGTGGCAGGTTACGGCGCCCCGTTTTGCATGCGGGTCCGACCGCAGGCTAGGCTGTGTACATACCGACGCGGGGTGGAGCAGCTCGGTAGCTCGCTGGGCTCATAACCCAGAGGTCGCAGGTTCAAATCCTGTCCCCGCTACTAGCATTATCGCAGGTCAGGACGCGGTTCCCCACTTTCGGGGGGCCGCGTTTTTTGATCTTCATCCGGGCATCGTCCGGGCACACCGAAGGGCACGACCCGGCACGGTGGGTTTTCGATGGGTTGATCCTCGTGTTGCCGGCCGGGGTGCCTGTATCAGTCGCAGGCCGACGTCGTTCGGTAACAGATCGACGGCCGTGATGCCGGAGCCGACCGCGGCGGTGACCAGCGGTGGGTAGCCGACCCCGACCCTGTTGGCCAATCCGTTCGCGCCGCCAGGGTGGTAGGCGAGTCGTTCAAGTCGGAGCGTGTGGATCTGGAGACTTTGTGATGGTCCTGAGTGGATCATGACAGGGCGGGCGCGGCTTCGATGCTTGAGGTGCCGAAGCCCGGGTTGGGCCCAGTTAGGGTGATACACCGTATGCCACGCTATAAACGCCGACATCAGCCGATAAACTCAGACCGTCCAGGTGGGACTTTCGTCGAGCAGACCTGGGCTTTCCGCGGAGCCGCATCAACGAACGGCGGGGAGCGCTATGACAAAGAACCATCTGCCAGTCGAGAAACGCGATGTGGTCCGGCGGCATCTGATCGGCAGAGTGGCGGTCGTTGCCGGTCTGGCCGTCGCGGCGACCGGCGCCGCCCCGGCGGCGGCCCATGCGGCCTTGCCGCCCGGCTGCACCCAGAGCGGCAGTACCGTGACGTGCCCATTCGCGTTCACGGGAGCCGAGCAGACGTTCGTCGTGCCGACCGGCGTGACGGCGCTGTCGGTCACCGCAGTCGGCGCCGCGGGCGGCGGCGGGTTCGGGACCGGGTCACCCGGGCGGGGTGGTGTCGCCTCGGCCACGCTTTCCGTGACGCAGGGTTCGACGTTGTACGTCGAGGTCGGCGGAGTGGGCGAGGATCTCACTGCGGTTGGTGCTCCCGGTGGGGCCGGTGGATTCAACGGTGGTGGGCAGGGCGACAGCGGTGATCCTGGGAGCGACGGGTTTCCCGGTGGTGGTGGCGCCAGTGATGTGCGGACCGCCAGCGGCGGCGCCAATCCGGCAGGCACCGGGCTGAGCTCCCGCCTGATCGTCGCCGCCGGTGGCGGCGGCCAGGGGCGCATTGCCGGCGGCGGCGACGCCGGTCAACCCGGGGGCGGCGGCGGGGGCGGCGGCGCGGGCACGCAGACAGCAGGCGGCGCCGGGACGCCGCCAGGGACAGGCGGAACGCTGGGGCAGGGCGGCGTCGGCGGCCCACCACCGGACATCACGTTCATTCCCGCGAACCGTGGCGGTGGCGGTGGTGGCGGCGGCCTGTACGGCGGTGGCGGTGGCGGCGCCGACGCCGGTGGCGGCGGTGGGTCGTCGTTCGTGCCCGCGGGCGGCACGACCGGCGTGACCGGCGATCCAGCCTCGGTCGTAATCTCCTACCAGGTGCCGAAGTACAGCTTCGGCGGGTTCATTCTCCCGACGCTCAACCCGCCGGCAGTCAACCTCTTTCTGAAGGGTGGCCAGTACACGCTCCAGTGGCGACTACGCGACAAGGCAGGCGCCGTCGTCTCCACACTCTCGGCGGTCACGTCACTCACGTACAAGCCGACCAAATGCACAGCGTTCACCACCGACCCCACAGGGTCGACGCCGGCTGCCTCGACCGGCACGGGACTGACCTACAACACCACGACCAAGACCTACCGCTTCCCGTGGAAGACACCAGCGACGGCGGGCTGCTACACACTGTTCCTCACCCTGGACACTGGCCAGGTCTTCCACGCCTACTTCGGCCTGACGTAGCGGGGAGAACTATTGCCCGCGAAACTGGTCGGTCCCCCGGCGGGCGCGGTGGCTGTGCGGGATCTTATTTTTCGTCGGTCGTGTTCGTGGGGAACAGTGCTTCTTGGCGGGCGCGTCGGTATCGGGTGCTTTTGCTGCGGGGGACGTTTCCGACCAGGTCTACTGTTCCCTCCTCTCGCATGATGGTCAGCCAGCGGCGGACCGTCTGGTCGCTGAGTCCGGTCCGGATGGCTAGTTCGGTTCGTGAGAGCGTTTCGTCGCCGAGGGCGGCGAGCAGGGCCGGGCGGCGGTCTGCCCGGGGTGTGGTGCCGCTGATGCGGGAGGCCGGGCGCGGTGCCAGCCGATAATGCGCCCAGCGTCGGGTTCCGCTCTGGGCGACGAGTTCGCGGGCGACGAGATCTTGGAGTTCGGTGGTCGCCACGCGTGAATCGACGCCGGTCGCGGCCCGGTAGGAGCGGTTGTCCAACATCTCTTCCTCACGGAGGATCGCCAGAGCGACGCACTGGCTGTCGGAGAGGCCTTGCTCGCCGAGGCCGCTGATCCAGCCGAGGGTCTCTTCGGACAACAGGGTGTGATTCGGGAAGGTGACGATGAAGGACGAGACGCGGTCCTCGAACTGAGGCGGGCTCATGCCGGCGCTCAGGAGCGCGTCGAGCATCGAGCGGATGCCGGAGCCGCGGTTCTCGCAGACGGTGCGTGTCTCGCCGGGCAGCGGAACGTCTTCGAGCAGTTTCATCAGGGTGGCGTTGCGCGCCGAGGAGATACCTTCCTCGCCGAGATTGTCGACTGTGACCGGGCCGAACAGGCCACCGGGGCTCTTGATTACCAGGCGGTCGGGGTACATCTCGACCTGGATCTGGGTGCCTCTTGCACTGCCTGACAGATCCCGGTGCACCAGCGCGTTGACGACCGCCTCGCGCAATGCGGTTTCGGGATACTCCCAGCTGTCCTGACGGCCCGCGCCGGTCACCACCGCCCGGCGCGACATGTTTCGGCGGATGGCGGCCAGAGCATCGCGGGCCATTACCGGTATCGGGCCTTCGAGGGCAACGTTGTCCAGGAAGCGCTGCCCGGTGGCGGACTGCGCGCCGGCGGCGGTCGGGTAGTGGACAAAGGTGAGCATGAGCTGTGGGAATCGCTCCTGAGGGTAGGAGCCGAGGGCCAGCAGGCCGGCGAGCGAGACCTCGTCTTTGCCGTCCGGCGCGGATACGAGGACCTTGGCCCGGCGCAGGACGGCGAGGCGGTCGAGGTCCTGGAACGCGTACGGCCTGCTGGTGCGCAGCCGCGCGATCAGGGCGTCAACACCTGCCGGCGCCAGATCGCCGATCTCCGCGCCGGGTACCGCCTGCTCGTCATCTCGTGGCTGGCCTCTTGAGGACAGCACTATCTGGACTTCGTAGGCCGACAGGCGCCTGTCGCCGTCGCTGACCCGGATGAAGCTGCCCTTGTGCATTCCCGCCCCGATGTAAAAGCACGGCCGTTGGGCCGGATCAAGTTCGGGAATCTCCGCGACTACTACCCGCTCGCCCTCAAATTGGTGGATCCGTATGAGTGGCTTTATCGGGGGATCCATCTCTGACGAGCACATCGACGCGAAGTCAGCCGCGAGCTTCGCCGGGTTCGTCAGGCCGACGGCGGCGAAGCCCCGGCCTTCGTCGAGGCCCAGAATGACGACACCACCGCGCGTGTTGGAGAACGCGGAGAGTGTCTCCCGGAGAGACTTCGGCAGTCCTCCGCCGCTGCTCTTCACCTCGACGTCGGCGATGTCCGCGCCGAGGACGCGCAGGTTCGCAACGATCTCGCCCAGCTCGGCGTCAAGCACCACAGCTCCCCGGTCATCCCGTCATGCCAACTAGCATGATAGCTAGCATGATGGGTTTCAGGTGGATACGGCGGCCGGGCAAAGCGAAGGCCCCCAGAGAATCTCTCCGGGGGCCTTGCACGTGGTAGCGGGGACAGGATTTGAACCTGCGACCTCTGGGTTATGAGCCCAGCGAGCTACCGAGCTGCTCCACCCCGCGTCGGCAAGTGCAACGCTAGCACGCCGCCGGCCGTCAGCCCTTTTCGGGGCGGACGGAGCGCCAGACGCGTTGCGCCCAGTCCAGGGAATCCGGGTCGTCGTAGACGCAGACCAGGTGCAGGACCGAGCCGGGTACGGCGACGAAGCCGTGCAGGTTGTGCACGATGCGGCCGTCGCCGAGGGCCGGGCGCCAGAAGGCGTGGCGGCGGAGGTCGCCGTCCTCCTCCGTGAGTTCGCCGTCGCGGTCCCGGGGGGCGTCCTCGGTCAGCGCGGTGATCACGTCGGCGGGGGAGAGGCCGGGCGGCGGGCCCAGCGAGTCCAGGTGCACCGTGCGGCCGGGGCCGGCGAAGTAGAGGCGGTTCTCGTGCCACTTGAGTTCCAGGCCGGCCGAGCGCTCCAGTGACCAGCGCTCGGTGATGCGCTGCCGCACCGGGGTGGGCAGGGCGGGGGTGAGGCGGCTCAGCACCTCGTCGTGGTCCCACTCCTCGTGCAGGATGCGGTACAGCAGGGTGCCCTCGTCCGCCACCAGGTACGGGATCGACTCGAGTTCGCGGACCTCGGCCCGGCCCGGGGCGCCGAGCAGGTCGTCCCAGGGCTTGACGTCGTTCGAGACGGTGCCCTCCAGCCGCAGGTCCGCGTACGCGGGGGTCTCCCAGATCTCGTGCGCGTGCCGCAGCGAGTCCGGGTCGACTTGAAGCCAGACGGAGAACTCGATGCTGCCGCCGCCGGTCAGGCGCACCGGCATCAGGCAGCGGACGAACGCGCCGATGCCGTCCGCCTGGCGCAGGTGGTGGTTGCCCCAGGTCGCCTCCCGCTCCGCCTCGGAGAGGGCGAGCATCGGGTCCGGCCAGGCTGAGCGGATCGCGAACTCGACCGGGGACAGGGCGCCGTGGCAGCACGGGCAGTCAGGCAGGTGATCAGGCACCCGGGCACCCTACCCACCCGATGCGGCCCTCCGGCAGGCGCCGGAGGGCCGTTCCTGACCAGCCGCTCAGCAGTAGGTCTTGCCCTTGTCGCTCGTCCACTTGCAGGTGTCGATCGACTTGCCGGCCGGGGTACGCAGGTACGCGGTGTCGCCGCCGTTGTTCCACACGTAGCCGGTGCGGTTCCAGTAGCGGTGCCGCGCGTCGGGCCTGCCGTTGGTGCCCTTGCCGGTGTGCAGGTAGACGTAGGCGCCGGCGGCGACGCGCTGGTCGGTGGTGACCGTGTAGACGTGCCCGGCCGCGTCGCGGACCGTCCACCCCTTGAGGTTGATCGTCGCCTTGGTCGTGTTGAGCAGGCGGACGTACTCGGCGTTCAGGCTGGTGTTGCTGCCGGTGTCCTTGCCCGGCGAGTTGTAGACGATCTTCGAGAGCAGCACGTCGCCGGCCTTCGGCGCCGGCGTGGTCGGCACCGGCTTGGGCGCCACGGTCGCAGTGGGCGGCGCAACGGTCGCTGTGGGCGCCACGGTCGCCGTGGGCGTCGCCGTGGACGTCGCCGTGGCCGTGGGCGTTGCCGTGGCCGTCGGGGTGGCCGTCGGCGTCGGCGTCGGCGTCGGGGTGGGAGTGGGGGTGGGGGTGGGTGTCGGCTCCGGGTCGGTCCCGCCGCCCGTGCCGCCGCCGCTTCCGCCGCCGACGTTGAGCGAGACCGACGTGGTCTGCCCGGCCAGCAGGTTGTTCTCCGCGTCGGGGTCGATCACGGCGCGGTAGGTCTTCGTGCCCGAGCCCTGCCCGTTCAGGGTCGTCGTGAAGACGGCCGCCGGGTTGGAGGTGTAGCCGCCCGCGACGTCGGTCCAGGCGGCGCCCTCCTTGCGCTGGACGTGCACCTGGAGGCCCGGCTGGCCCGGGTCGGCCGCGACCTTCACCTCGACGGTGCCGTCCAAGGCGGTCATCGTCATGGTCGGGATGATCCCCACCGCGACGATGATGCGCCTCGACTCGACGCCGTTCGCCTTCACGTAGAAGCGGAAGCCGGAGTCGACAAGCCGGTTCAGCGTGTAGTCGCCAGAGCCGTTCGCCTTCGTGGTGACGTATCCGCCGGTGACGTAGTCGGGCGAGGGGTAGAAGTCGTTCCAGATGTACGCCGACTCGTACAGCTCGACGGTCGCGCCCACGGGCGCCGTACCGGTGATGGTGATCTCACCGAAGCCGGTGCGGCTCGCCGGCGCCGAGATGGTCGGCGCCGCGTCGGCGGCGGCCGCGGGGGCGGCCAGGCCGAGAGCGGCCGCGCAGCCGATCGTCGCGAATATCGCCGTCTTACGTGCACGCATCAGCAGGTTCTCCTCGTGGTTTAGGGCCAGCGCAGCGTAGTCGGAGTAACGGAAAGTAGTCACCCCTCTGGAAGGGCGGGGAATTTCACACGTAAAGTCACATACAGTCATGACGGATGGTGACGGGAGGTAATCGGCATCTCGGACTCCGTGCCCGAAAAGCGGCCGGTATACCGTCGTCACGTGGTCACCCTCGAGCTGCGCGCGGACTGCGGCCGGTGCGCCGGGCTGTGCTGCGTCGCGCCCGCCTTCGCCAGGTCCGCCGACTTCGCCATTGACAAGCCCGCCGGGCGGCCCTGTCCCAACCTCGCCGAGGACTTCCGGTGCGGCATCCACGAGCGGCTGCCCGAGAAGGGCTTCCGCGGCTGCGTCGTCTTCGATTGCTTCGGGGCCGGCCAGCAGGTCACCCAGGTGACGTTCGGCGGCCGGGACTGGCGGGGCGCGCCCGGCGCCGCCGGGCAGATGTTCGCGGTGCTGCCGGTCATGCGGCAGATCCACGAGCTTCTCTGGTACGTGAGCCAGGCGCTGGAGCTGCCGGCGGCGCGCCGGCTGCGGCCGCGCCTGGAGGCGGCGTTGGAGGAGGCCACCGCGCTTGCCGGCGGGACACCCGACGAGCTGCTGGCCCTCGACGTCGCCGAGTTCCGGGGCAAGGTCAACCCGTTGCTGGTGAAGGCGAGCGAGCTGGCCCGGGCCGGTACCCGGCGCGCCGATCACCGCGGCGCGAACCTGATGGGGCGCCGGATGAGGGGCGCCGACCTGCGCGGTGCGAGCCTGCGCGGCGCCGTACTGATCGGTGCCGACCTGCGCGGTGCCGACCTGCGCACGGCCGACTTCACCGGAGCGGATCTGCGGGGTGCCGACCTGCGGGGCGCCGACCTGACCGGCGCGCTGTTCCTCACCGAGTCGCAGGTCAAGGCCGCGGTGACCGACGAGACGACCAGGCGGTGAGACCGGCGCTCACCGCGCACCCGGTCCGAACAGGACCTAGGATGGATCTCGGCGAGGACCGAGGCCTCCACGGGAGCGTGTTGACATGCAGGTGTCCGGCCTGGTCTGGTCGCTGACGGTCGTCGGCGTCATCGGACTGATCGCCTTCGACTTCTACTTCCACGTCCGGCGCGCGCACATACCCTCGCTGCGGGAGGCGGCCGCCTGGTCCGCCGGCTACGTCGGCGTCGCCGTCCTCTTCGGCCTCGCCGTGTTCGTCTTCGGCGGCCCGGACGTCGGCGCCGAGTTCTTCGCCGCCTGGCTGACCGAGAAGGCGCTGTCGGTCGACAACCTCTTCGTCTTCCTGGTGCTGCTCGGCAGCTTCAAGGTGCCGCGCGCCGAACAGCAGAAGGTGCTGCTCTTCGGCATCGTGTTCTCGCTGATCGCCAGGACCGGCTTCATCTTCCTCGGCGCCGCTCTGATCAACTCCTTCGCCTGGATCTTCTATCTGTTCGGCCTGATCCTGCTGGTCACGGCCGGCAGCCTGCTCAAGGGCGACGACAGCGACGACCGTTCCGCGGACAACGTGATCATCCGGATGGCCCGGCGGTTCGTGCGCACCTCCGAGGAGTACGACGGCGACAAGCTCTTCACGGTCCGGGACGGCAAGCGGGTCCTGACCCCGATGCTGCTGGTCATGATCGCCATCGGCGGCACCGACATCCTGTTCGCGCTGGACTCGATCCCGGCCGTCTTCGGCCTCACCCAGAGCGTCTACCTGGTCTTCACCGCGACCGTGTTCTCGCTGCTCGGCCTGCGTCAGCTCTACTTCCTGCTCGACGGCCTGCTGGACCGGCTCATCTACCTGTCCTACGGGCTCGCCGCGATCCTGGCCTTCATCGGGGTGAAGCTGATCCTGCACGCCATGCACGAGAACAACGTCCCGTTCATCAACGGCGGCGATCCCATCGACGTGGTGGAGATCAGCACCGGCGCGTCGCTGATCTTCATCGTCGGCGTACTGGTTATCACGGTGGTCGCCTCGCTGCTCAGCCCGAAGGGCCGGGCGCAGACGTACGTCGCCGCGGCGCGCCGGCACGCCAAAGAGTTCCTCGACATCGAGACCGACCCGAAGTACTGCGACGAGATCTACCACCGGCTCGTCATCGAGGAGGAGCACCTCAGGAGCCTGCCGGAGCGGTACCGGGCCCGGATCCGCCAGGAGTCCGAGCTGATGGACCTGCTGCGCCGGGCGCACGCGCTGCACGAGCGGCGGGTCGACGCCGGGACGTGCTTCAGCGTCGCATCCCGGCCGCTCGTCTGACTCAGGTGATGCGGTTGCCCCGCGAGCCCAGGCCGATCTCGCGCCCGGGTCGGCGTGTGCCGGCCTTGCCCTTCGCCGAGTTCGCCACGAAGCGGGCCTCCGCGCGGCGCACGTGCGCGGCGCGGGCGGCGAGGTCGGTGGTCGGCTCGTCGTCATCGGCACGCGGCGTCCGCAGGGTCGGCGCCCCCGAGACCAGGCTGGCCACCCGGGCCGCCAGGTCCGCCGCGCGGGTCGCGAGGCCGGGCTCGGCGAGCTCGGCGGCCGCGTCCGCCGCGGCGGCCCGCAACGCCCGGGCGTCGTCGCCGGCCAGGCCGGGGCGACGTCCGCGCGACCGCACGGTGCCGTCGCCCGCGGGCCGGCCCCGCTCGGCGGGAGGCCGGGGCGCCGGGTCGGGCTCGGCGGCCGGGCCGGCGGCGGGGGCGGGGCGGGTCAGCGTCAGCGAGCCGAGCAGCGTGACCGTCTGGCCCTCGCCGCCCTGGCGGTTGTTGAACTCCGGGCCGATGAGCAGGCGCGACAGCATCCGGGCCTGCGGCGTCGACAGGCCGAGCTTCTCCGCGTTGTCCACCCGGAAGCGGGCGATCGCGTGCCGGATCAGGTTCGCCACCCGGTCGGCGTCGCCGGCCGTCGTCAGGTCGCCGCCCGCGAAGACCAGCGCGGGGAAGGTGCCGTCGGACGCGGCGCACACGAGCTGGATCTGCGCGGCCGAGGCGGCCCGGCCCGCCACCCGGTCGCCGGGCTGCATCCGCAGGTACTGCGGCCAGAGCCAGCGCAGCTCGCCCGAGGTGACCTCGACGTCGTCGGGTGACTCGGAGGCCGTGTACGCGTACGCCACGCGGTGGTCGGTGACGAGGATCTCGGTCGTCTCGGGCAGCGCCCAGCGCGGCAGCGAGGCGGCCTTGTCGAACGCGTACTCGGCGACGGCGCAGCGGCCGCGCCACAGCTCGCGCTCGCCGCCCTGCAAGGGCCCGAACACGTCGGTCATGGGCAACGGTGATCCTGAGACGGACAGGAAGTGCCGGTCCAACATTCATCGATTAGAACGGGATGGTGTCCACAGAGACAAGTCGTCAGGCACTGAATGTTTTGTGCGCCGGACGAACCTGAACCTTCGGCCTAGGGCCGGGAGCTGAACAGCCCGTCGGGAGGGGCCGGAGAGGGAACTGCGTCGATGTCTGTCGCCGCCGCCTGCCCCGAGGTGAATCGATCGAGATCGGTTTCGACCCGTCCGGGGAACCAGTCGCCGGCGACCCGCCGGCTCAGCTCCGGCACCGGCGGCGTCGTCCGCCCGGCGAGCACGACCAGGTTGCCGAACCGCCGGCCGCGCAGCACGGCGGCGTCCGCGATCAGGCAGGCCTGCGGCAGCACGGCCCGGATCGTCGCGACCTGGGTGCGCGCGTACCGCAGCGGCGGCCCGTCGGCGACGTTGGCGATCAGCCATCCGCCCGGCGCCAGCACCCGGGCCGCCTCCCGGACGAACTCCACCGACGCCAGGTGCGCCGGCGTGCGCGAGCCCGCGAAGACGTCGACGACGACCAGGTCGTACCCGGCGTCGCGCATTCCGGTGACCGCCTCGCGGGCGTCGCCCACCCGGACCCGCAGCTTGGCCTTCGGGTCCCAGGGCAGCGCCTGGCGTACGAGGTCGACGAGCGGCCCGTCGATCTCCACCACCCGCTGCGGCGAGCCGGGCCGGGTCGCGGCGATGTAGCGCGGCAGGGTCAACGCGCCCCCACCCAGGTGCAGCGCCCGCAGCGGCGTACCGGGCGGCGCGATCAGGTCGATCGCGGCGGCCATCCGCCGGATGTACTCGAACTCGAGGTAGGTCGGATCGGCCAGGTCGACGTGCGACTGCGGCGCGCCGTCCAGCAGCAGCGTCCAGCCCGACGGCCGGTCCGGGTCCCCGACCAGCTCGGCCACCCCCGAGCCGACGCTCTCGACCCGCCGCTCACCCCGCCTGCGCTGTGCCACGGCAGCAGTATGTCGCCTGCCGTGCGGCGGCGGGGTGGCGGGAACCCGGCCGGGTCACCTCCTACGTCCAGCTCACCGGGTTCGGCGCGGTGAGCGCGGGTGCGTCCGCGGCGAGGGCGATGAACTCGATGCCGAGCAGTTCCATCCACAGCTCGCCGTCCGGGCCGACCAGGGCGGCGTCGCAGTGTGCGCCGAACTTGTCGCGCCGCCCGTCGGCGACCACGCACAGGGCGGGGCCGGGCAGCCGCCCCCACCGGTGGATCCGGCACTCGGCGACGCCCATCGGCAGCACCGGGCGGTGTTCGTCCATCGCCCAGACCCCGCCGAGCTGCACGGCGCCGTCCAGCGCCGCGAGATCCACCGGCAGGTCGTCGTCCGCCCAGCCCATCGCCCCGGCGCCGAGAACGGTTCCGACGACCCCGGTCGGGCCGATCTCGCCCAGCGAGCGGACCGTCCGCAGCAGGGGGCCGTGGAACAGCGGCCGGCCGGCGTAGACCGAGCTGCCCGGGAACCGCGCCGGGTCGCCGGTCGGCCGCCACTCGCGGTCCCGGCCGGGCGCGCCGGACCGGGCCCGGAAGCACGGCTCGCCGGCGCCGTTGATCAGCGACACCTCCCGGCCGGAGAGGGTGATCGAGATCGTCTGCGGCTCCGCGGTCGCCACCGGGCGCAGCACCCGGAAACCGGTGAGCACGGCGCCGGGCTCCCGCTCCCGGACGGCCGCGGCCATCCAGCCCAGGCCGGCGGCGGGCGGCAGGATCGGGATGTCCTGCGGCCGGTGATCGCCGATCCAGGGATATCTCGCCGCGCTCACCGCGACGGTTCCGGGCCGTGGGTGCCCCGGCCCGGCCTCACCGGTACGCCGGGAGGTCCAGGCAAGCGAGCGTACGAGGCATCCGGGGCGGCGCTGTTGCTCGGCCTCGGCGACGCGGTCGAGCGCGGCGCCGACCACGGCGTGATCCGTCGTGCCGGAGAAGAGGACGATCGTGTCGAGCGGATCCCGCGCGGTCGCGGCGAGCGCCGCCGCCAGCCCGGTGAGCTGCGCGCCGGACGCGGCGTCGTCGGACTTCGCCGCCGGGGTGGGCGCCGGCCCGTACAGCAGGCCGGTGATCGGTCCCCAGTCGGCCCGGGCGCGGTCCAGCTCGGCGGAGAGCGCACCCGCGCCGTCGGCGCACAGGTAGCGGACCTGGGCGCCGGCCGCCTCGCAGGCCTCGATGGTGGCGCGGATCTCGCGCACGGCCAGCAGCGCGCGGGCCCGGGCCCGCATGCCGGCGAGGCCGTCCGGCCCGCCGGTGCCGGCGGCGAACCGGCGCAGGATGGTGCGCTCGTCGTGGGCGTCGGCCAGGCCGGGCGGTTCGTCGGCGAGGGGCGTGTCCCCGATCAGGATCAACCGGCACGGGGTCTCGCGGGCCAGCTCGACAAGGGCCATGCCGCAGTCGCGGGCCAGGAGTACGGAGTCCGCGCCGATCCGGGGCTCCGACCCGAGCAGGATCCCGGGCCAGGCCGAGGGCTCGGGCTCGGCCGGCCGGCCGACGCTGCGGGTGCCGTCCGCGGCCAGGCGGACGCGCTGCGCCCCGCCGCCGCGGGTGAGCTCGTCGGCGATCACCCCGGCGAGGGCGGCGGGTCCCCGGTCGCCGCGCTCGCACTCGACGTACACCGGCGTCCGTTCCCCGTCGTCGGCCGTGGCCAGGCCGCTCAGCCCGCCGAGCCAGGCGCCGGCGGGCCGGGCGACGGTGTCCGCGACGACCACGAAGACCCCGCGCCGGCCGCCCTCGCGGGCCAGCCGGAGGCCGGCGAGCTGGGTGTCGATCGCGTCCTCGGGGGTGGCCGGGCCGGCCATGCCGGCCAGCAGGACGACGCCGCCCGGTCCCCGGCCGTCGGCCACCGTGGCGGCGACGCCGCGCTCGGAGAGTTCGGCGGCGACCGCGGCGCCGAGGCCGCTGCCGCCGTCGACGACGTGTACCCGGCCGGCGTCCAGGCCGGGGAGCGGGCGCCCGCACTGTGCGGTCTCCACCCAGGACGGTGCCGGTCGCACCAGCACGCCGGCTCCGGGCACCTCCTCGGGAGCTGCCGCCGTGTCACCGTCCTGCGGCTTGGGGACCGGCCCGGCCGGCGGCCCGGCCGGCGGCCCGGCGGCGGGCGATCCCTGCCGGTCCGGCTGCGCCGGAACGGCCGGCGCGGCGATGTGCGGCGCGGTCGCGTGCGGCGCTGTCGTGTGCGGCGCTGTCGTGTGCGGCGCGATCGTGTGCGGCGCGGTCGTGTGCGGCGCGGTCGTGTGCGGCGCCGGGAGGGTGGGAGTCGTCGCGAGGCGTCCGGTCAGGATCGTCTCGGTGACGCGCAGGTACTCCAGGTGCGCCTCGGTCATCAGCCGTTGGAAGGTCGCGTGCGCCTCGGCGCTGCGCCGCGCCAGCTCGAGCACCTCCCAGCCCGGCGCGTCGGCCGCCGGGGGCGGGCTGTCGGACAGGGGGAGGTGCGGGCTGGACGGCACGGATTCTCTCCTCGATCGGCGCGAGCGCCGGGCGGGAGGCGCCCGCCCGGCAACCCCAATCTGGACAAAGCGGACGGCGCATACGGGCAGATCGACAATCATCTACCGGTACGGGTGAACGGGGCCGCCCTCATACGTGAAACCACCCGTCCGGGCCCGCGTGTCCGGTCCACACTGAGCCCAACAGATCAACGTGGAGGTGAGCGGTGTCGGGTACGGGTACCAGCGCGCTGCCCGAGATCGTCGACTCCGGGCCGGTGTGGACCACCGAGCCGCCGCCGGCCGGCGACATGGTGGCGATCCTCGCCGCGGCGCAGCACAGTGCCGGGCCGCTGCTGAAGATCCGCCGGCACCGGTCGCCGGACGCCGGGCCACCGTACTGGCGCTGGGACTGCGACAGCTGCGGCGAGTACGGCGGCGGGCGGCACCACGCCGACGCGATCAGCCGGGCCGAGCGGCACTGCAAGGAGCACCCGGAGCACCGCTCGTCCCTGCTGCCGCCGCCGCTCTGTCGCGAGCCGGACCAGCGGCTCGCCGTACACCCGATGCTCTTCGCCGTCGACGACGACCCGCCGCCCGGCCCGTTCGCGTTCTGAGGCGGCGGGCGGCGCTCAGCCGGCCGCGCCCTTCCGCGCGCTCAGGACCTCGGCGATCCGGTCCAGCCGCGGGTCGGCGAGGATCTCCTCAAGCCCGGCCGTCAGCGGGATCCGCCAGTTCGGATACTCGTCCGAGGTGCCCGGCAGGTTGGGCTGGCGCAGCTCACCCAGCACGTCGTACAGCGACGCCGTGACGAACCGGCACGGGGTACGCGCGAGGAACCGGTGCATCGCCACGATGATCTCCTCGGCCGGGGTCTCCGGGGTGATCAGGCCCTCCTCGGTGAGCCGGAACAGCAGTTTGGCCCGGTCCTTGTCGGCGTGATCGTGCTCCTCCTCGAGCGTCCCGGTCAGCTGGCCCAGTCCGGCGCGGACCCGGATCTGCTCGCCGACCAGGAAGCCTGCGGCGGTCGGCAGATCATGGGTGGAGATCGTCGCGAGGGCGTTGCGGGGATACTCCGCCGCCGGCAGGTACTGCTCGGTCGGGTCGTTGCGGTAGTCGCGGGTGAACCACAGTACGGCCGAGCCGAGCATGTTCATCCGCTCCAGCGTCCGGGTGACCAGCGGCTGGACCGTGCCCAGGTCCTCGCCGATCACGACGGCGCCGGCCCGGTGCGCCTCGAGCGCCAGGATGCCCAGCATCGCCTCCGGGTCGTAGCTCACGTACGTGCCCTCGGCGGCGCCGAGGCCCGGCGGCACCCACCACAGGCGCCAGAGCCCGGCGACGTGGTCGACCCGCAGGCCGCCGGCGCGCCGGAAGATCCGCTGGAGCATGTCCCGGTACGCGGCGTAGCCTGTCTCGATCAGCCGGTCCGGCCGCCAGGCGGCGAGGCCCCAGTCCTGGCCGAGCTGGTTGAACGCGTCCGGCGGCGCGCCCGTGTGCACCCCGGCGGCGAGCACGTCCTGTAGCAGCCAGCCGTCCGCGCCGTTCGGGTCGATGCCGACGGCGAGGTCATGCACGATGCCGACCGGCATACCCGCGTCCCGGGCGGCCCGGTTGGCGGCGTCGAGCTGCTCGTCGAGCAGCCGCTGCAACCAGACGTGGAAGGCGACCTGGTCACCGCCGCGGGCCGCGAGCACCGCCGGCGAGTCCGGGCGCCGGAGCTCGGCCGGCCACTCCCGCCAGTTCGGCCCGTGCACCTCGGCGAGGGCGCAGAACGTCGCGAAGGCGGTGAGGCCGGGATCGGCGTCCAGGTCCACCTCGCCGGCGAGCGGCCAGAGCAGCCGCAGGGCGGCGCGCTTGGCCTGCCAGGCGGCGGTGTAGTCGATGAGCCCGTCGGCGGCGGGCGCCGGGCGCAGCGCGTCGATCTGCTCCCGCAGCGGCGGATCCGCCCGCCGGTACGCGGACGTGTCGGCAACCCGCAGGTAGACCGGGTTCGCGAAGCGCCGACTCGACGGCGAGTACGGCGACGGTGGCACCGGCAGCGTCGGGGTGATGGCGTGCAGCGGGTTCAGCAGGACGAGCCCGGCGCCCCGGCCGCCCTCGACGAAGGCGCGCAGGTCGCCGAGGTCGCCGACGCCCCAGGACGCGGCCGAGTGCAGGGCGTAGAGCTGGAGCATCCACCCCCAGGTGTCCGGCGGCTCGGGCAGTTCGGTGGGCACCACGACCAGCGCCACGTCCTGGTCGCCGGTGACCAGCCGGTGCCAGCCGAGCGGCAGGTCGGCCGGCAACGCGCCGGCGGCCTCCACCAGCGAGCCGTCCTCCAGGTGGATCGTGCCGGTCAGCGGCCGGGTGCCGCCCTGCCGGACGATCACCGTGCCGGGCAGCAGGTGCCGCTCCTTGGCGGTGCGGATCGCGGCCAGTTCCTCGGCGATCGCCGCCGGCGAGGTCGCGTCGACGCCGAGCAGGCCCAGCACGCCGATCACCGACTCCGCCGCCACCTCGCGCCGTTCGCGGTGCCAGTCCTCGTACCAGGTGGCCACCCCGTGCGCCTCGGCAAGAGCAGTGAGATCTGCGTCCATATCGGCCCCTTCGCTCGACTCCGCTGCTCATACCCTGCCCTGTAGGGGGGTTTGAAGGTCAAGCGGGTCTTGCGGGGATCCGCCAAGATGGACGGCATGTCCTCAGCAGTGAAGTGGTGGTCCCGGCTCAGCGCGGCGGTGACGGGAGTCGTCCTGACCCTGGTGGTGCCCGTGCACGCCTGGGCGGCGAGCAACGGCGTCTCGGACCTGGCCGTCGAGGCGGCGCGGTCCCGGCGGCGCGGCGGCGTCGGCTTCTTCGGCTTCCTCGGCGGCCTGTGCTGCCTGCTGGTCGTCGGCGGCATAATCCTGGCCATCGTCCTGATTTCACGGAACCGTAAACGTCGCTGAGCGCACCCGCATAGGTTTGTAGGGTGAGCTTTCGTGCCAAGGCGATCGCGCTGGGCACCGGGATCGCCGCGGTGTGCACGGTGCCGCTGGTCATCTCGGTCACCGCCGACGCGGCCCCCGATGTGTTGCTCTCGAAGGGACGCCCGGTCGTCGCGTCGACCGTGACCGATGCCGCGCACGACGCCGCGAAGGCCGTCGACGGCTTCGCGAACACGTCATGGGCGGCCGCCCTCGGACCCGCGAGCCAGTGGCTGATCGTCGACCTGGGCCAGACGCAGGACGTCACCCGGGTCAGGCTGCACTGGGCGGGCGGGTACGCGAAGGCGTACCGGATCCAGGTCTCCGACGACGTCTCCGCCTGGCGGGATCTCTACGCAACCACCGACGGCGACGGCGGCACCGACGACCTCAAGAAGCTCGCCGGCGCCGGCCGCTACCTGCGGGTGCTCGGCACCCAGCGGGGCACCCCGCAGGGCTACTCGCTCTACGAGGTGCAGACCTACGGCCCCGGCCCGGCCGCGCCGGCCACCAAGACGACGGCCGGCGCATCCGCAGCCGCGGCACAGCTCGCCGCGGGGCTGCATGATCCGAAGAAGAAGGCGTCCGCGCTGGCGCTGGTCTCCAGCGCGGAGAACTCCACGCTGGACTGGCGCGGCGAGTACGACTACCTCGAGGACCTGCACGACGGGCGCGGCTACACGGGCGGCATCGTCGGCTTCACCTCCGGCACCTCGGACATGCTGGCCCTGGTGACCGAGTACACGCGGCGTTCGCCGGGCAACCGGCTGGCGCCGTACCTGCCGGCGCTGCGGGCGGTCGACGGCTCGGACTCGCACGCCGGCCTCGACCCGGGCTACCCGGCCGCCTGGAAGGCGGCCGCCGCGGACCCGGTCTTCCGCAAGACGCAGGAGGACGAGCGGGACCGGATGTACTTCGATCCCTCGGTCGCCCTGGCCACGGCCGACGGGCTGCGGGCGCTCGGGCAGTTCGCCTACTACGACGCGGCCGTCATGCACGGCATGTCCGGCCTGCGGGAGATCCGGGCCGCCGCGCTGCGCAAGGCGCAGGTCCCGAAGGACCAGACCGGCGACGAGATCGTCTGGCTGAACGCCTTCCTGAACGCGCGGGTCGCCGAGATGCGCACCGAGCCGGCGCACCGCGACGTCTCCCGGGTCGAGACCGCGCAGCGCACCTTCCTGCGCGCCACCAACCTCGACCTGAACACCCCGCTGACCTGGAAGGTCTACGGCGAGACCTTCACGATCCGCTAGCTAACGCGGGGCGGCCGGTGTGCTCGGCCCCGGTTTCGCCCCCGGCTTGCCCTTGCTGATCTGGATGCTGACGAAGCCGTTCTTGATGGTCCGGCCGGAGGGTTCCGTGCCGGCCGCCTGACCCTTCGGGCAGTCCGACTCGACCTCGGTGCCCGGCGTCGCCGTGAAGCCGGCGCCCTCCACCTTGGCGATCGCGTCCGCCACGCTGATGCAGCCGAAGCCCGGAATCGAGCGCTGCTCACCCTGGGCGATCTTGTTGCCCGACGGCCGCTTGAACTGGACCCGCGCCTTGCCCTTCATGATGTCGCGCAGGGTGTACTCGACCGCCGGGTTCACCACGTCGTGGCTCAGCCGGTACGGATGGTTCTGGTAGTCCGGGTTCACCAGGTACCCGGCGACGACCATCGAGCTGGTGCCGACGATCAGCGAGGCCGTCTTGTCGTTGTCGGTCGTGCCGGTCTTGCCGAAGATCGGGTGGCCGACGATGCCGCGCGCGCCGCCGGCGGTCGAGCCGTGGCAGCCGCCCAGCTGTGCCGAGTCGCCGACCGGGCAGCGCGCCGCGTCCAGGGCAGCCCGGGCCACGTCCGGCTTGGTGACCTGCCGGCAGTTCGGCTTGCCGACGTCCAGCTTCTCGCCGGTCAGCGTGGTGATCTGCTGAACGGGCGTCGGCGTGCAGTACTTGCCGTCACCGGCCAGCGTGGCGTACGCGTTCGCCATGTCCAACGGGGTCGACGCCGAGACGCCGAGGGTGAACGCGCCCCAGTCCTCCGCGTACTTCGTCGCCATCTCCTCGTCGTTCGGCGCCCGGAACTGGACGCCGAAGCGCTGCGCCACGTCGACGACCTTTTCGGCGCCGACCTTCTCCTCCAGCGGGACGAAGTAGGTGTTGACCGAGCTGCCGAAGCCCGTCCACATGTTGTACGGGCCCTTCTCGCTCTTCGAGGCGTTGCTCGGGCAGTAGAAGCCGCCGCCGCAGCCGGGTGAGTCGCGGTAGCTCGACTTGTAGCGGTACGTCGTGTTGATCGGGTACGCCAGCGGGAAGCCGTTCTCCAGCGCGGCGACCATGGTGAACATCTTGAAGACCGACCCGGCCTGGTAGCCGGTGATGTCGCCGCCGCCGGTGAGCAGCGGGTTCGTCGTGTTCGGGTAGCTACCGCGGATGTTCTTGTCCGCCTTGGCCGGGTCCGAGGACAGCTTGTTGTGCCCGTCGTCCAGCTTGAAGCGGCGGTTGGCGGCCAGGGCGCGGACCCGGCCGGTGCCCGGCTGGACCGCGGCCAGCAGCAGCGCGTCGCGGTCCTTGACACCGATCCGGTCCGCGATGTTCTCCCGCGCCGCCGCCTGTGCCTTGATGTCGAGCGAGCTCTGGATCGTGTAGCCGCCGCTCTTCAGCCGCCGCTCGCGGTCGTACGGGTTCCGGCCGAACTCCGGGCGGCTGAGCCACCAGCGGTAGAAGTAGTCGCAGAAGAAGCCCCAGCTGTTGTTCTTCACGGCGGCGCAGCCGTTTCCGGTGCGCTGGGTGGTGTGGCCGAGCTTGACGGCGATGGCGTCGGTCGCCTCCTGCGGCGTGGCGTAGCCGAGGTCGCGCATGTTGCCGATGACCCAGTTGCGGCGGTCCAGCGCCTTGGGATAGCCGATCGTCGTGGTCGGGTCGAAGCCCGTCGGCGCCTTGACCATGCCGGCGAGCAGCGCGGCCTCGGCGATGGTGAGGTCCTTGGGCGGCTTGCGGAAGTAGACCTGGCTGGCGGCGTAGACCCCGTACGCGCCGTTTCCGAAGGGTGCCGCGTTGAGGTAGCGCTCCAGGATCTGCTGCTTGGTGAGCTTCTTCTCGATCTGCATCGCGTACTTCATCTCGGCGATCTTGCGCGCCGGCGTGTCCTTGGTGGCGTCGACGACCTCCTGCGGTGAGGTCGCCGTGTACGACAGGGACATGCGGACGAGCTGCATCGTCAGCGTCGACGCGCCCTGCTTCGAGTTCTGCTTGCCCGAGTTGTTGACCATCGCGCGGGCGGCGCCCTTGAGGTCCACGCCGTTGTGCGTGTAGAACTCGTGGTCCTCGGCCGCGACGATCGCGTTCTGCATGTTGACGGAGATGTCCTTGAGCGGGACCTCGCTGCGGAACTCGTCGTAGAACACCGCGACGGGCGTCTTGTTGTCGGCGGCGAAGACCCGGGTCAGCTGCGGCGCGGTCGCCTGCTTGAGCTCGCTGGGCAGGCTCGCGAAGCCCTCGCTGCCGGCCTTGGCCGCGAGGCCGGACATGGCGACGGCGGGGAACGCGGCCGCGGCCACGGCGATACCGGCCAACAGGCCACAGATCAGCAGCGAAGTCACGTTCGTGACGAAGTGGTGATCGCGTCCGCGCATCAGGGTGTCCGTTTCGCAGGCCTCGGCGCGCCGCGGGGGCGGCGACCGCGGTGGACTTTAGCGATCATGCGCAAACGAAGGACCGGCGGCATCGGTGTGCCGCCGGTCCTCGGTCGTTCACGGCCTGGGTCAGGCCTTGGTCCACTTCTGGTTGGAGGTGCCGCCGCAGTCCCAGAGCTGGAGCTGTGCGCCGTTCGCGCTGTTCCACTCCTTGATGTCGACGCACCGGTTGGCGGAGACGTTCACCAGGTCGCCGGCGGCCGACAGGGTGAAGCGCTGCACCGGGTTGCCGTTGCAGGTGACCAGCTGGATCGGCGTGCCGTTGGCAAGCGCGCCACCGGCCGGGTCCATGCACTTGCCCAGACCCCGCACGGTGCCGTCGCTCGCGAAGGACCACTTCTGCGCGGCGGTGCCGTTGCAGTCCCACATCTGGAGCCGGGCGCCGTCGACCGGGTTGCCCGACGGGATGTCGATGCAGCGGTTGCTGAAGTTCGACCGCAGCGCGGTGCTGCCGCTGGGCGGCGGCGTGGTGCCGTCGGTCCAGGCCGAGACGCGGACGTAGTCGACGAGCATGGTCTGCGGGAACACAGTGCTGGCGTCCGGGTAGCCGGGCCAGTATCCGCCGACGGCCACGTTCAGGATCATGAAGAACGCGTGGTCGAAGACCCACTGGTCGCCGCCGAGGCTGGCCGGGGTGACCCGGAAGTACTCGCTGCCGTCCAGGAACCAGACGATCAGATTGGGCGACCACTCCACCGCGAAGTTGTGGAAGGCGTTGCTGAGCGGGGTGCCGATGTTGCGGTTGCCGCCGATGCCCTCGGCGCCGGAGTAGCCGGGACCGTGCACGGTGCCGTAGACCGTGTTCGGCTGGTTGCCGACGTTCTCCATGATGTCGATCTCGCCCGTGGTGGGCCAGTTGTTGCCGCCGAGCATCCAGAACGCGGGCCAGATGCCCTGCCCCTTCGGGACCTTGATGGAGGCCTCGAAGCGGCCGTACCGCTGGGTGAACTTGTCGGCGGTCAGGATCCGGCCCGACGTGTACTGGCAGGTGCCGTAGTGGCACTGGTAGTTCGCGGGGTTCTCCCGGCGCGCGGTGATCGCGAGGTGGCCCTGGCCGTCCTGCGAGACGTTGCTCGTCGAGTTGGTGTAGTACTGCTGCTCGTTGTTGCCCCAGCCGCTGCCGCCGATGTCGAACTTCCACTTCGCGGAGTCGATCGGGGCGCCGGCGGAGCCGTTGAACTCGTCCTGCCAGGTGATGCCGCCGATGGCTGCCTCGGCGGTGTCGTTGCGGGAGGTGGAGACGAGACCTGCTGTGAGGCACGCCGCGACAAGGGCCGCGGCGAGCAGTTTCCGGGTTTTGAGCATGGGGATGGAACCTCCGGGGGAAGAGGTGTTAACACTTTAAATAGTGTTTACAGATTGACCATCACCAGTCAATAGAGACTGGTTCCGGAACCCCGGAGTCCGCCCTTTGTTACAACTTCTTGAACAGACTGGGCAACGCGGTCGGCTCCCAGCCCGGCAGCGAGGTGTGCGTCTCGAGCACCTGGTACTCGACGCCCTTGAACTTCACGGGCTGGCCGGCGACGTAGTCGGTGAACGGCGCCCACTCGGGTGTGGCCGGGGGCGCGGTCGTGGGCGGCTCGGTGGTCGGCTCTGTCGTCGGTGCCGTGGTCGGCGGCTCGGTGGTGGGGGCCTCGGTCGGCTCGGTCGCCGGCGGCTCGGTCGTCGGTGCGGTGGTCGGCGGCTCGGTGGCCGGCGGCTCGGTGGCCGGTGGCTCGGTGGCGTTCGCGGCCGAGAAGCTGACCGAGTCGACCTGCATGCGTGCCGGGAGGCCGTCGCCCGACCGGTCGTCGGCGATGGAGAGGCTCAGCGCCAGGCGGAACGACTGGTCGGTGCCCAGGCCGCCCTCGGGCGTGATCCGGGAGATCTCCTGGCCGTCCACCGACAGGACCGCCTCACCGGGCGCCCAGTCCACCGCGTACGTGTGGAAGTCGTCGGAGAGCGAGTCCTTCAGCACGTCGAACGAGCCGAAGCCCTGCCGGCCGGCGCCGATCAGTTCGAAGACCGGCCGCGCCGTGTCGCCCTCGGGGGTCTTGATCCGGGCCTCGGCGTGCCCGGAGGTGGCGCGCAGCCGGTCCTTGGTCAGCAGCCGGGCCGAGGAGAACCCGCCCTCGTCCTCGCGGCGCAGGACGATCGTCAGGTTGCCGTCGCCGTCCAGGCGCGCGTTGCGGGTGCTCTCCCGGAAGGACAGCCCGTTGTCGGCCTGGTCCGTGTTCAGCGACCACTTCGTCGGGTCGACGGTGCTGCCGCGCTTGCCGTCGAAGTCGTCGGCGAACGTCGTCAGCGACGGCGTCCGGTCGCGGTCCCTGCGGTCGTTGTTTCCGGCGCGGTCCCGTTCCGAGGCGTCCGCGCTGTCGTTGCGGGTCGGCAGCCAGATGGCGGTGGCCAGTCCGGCGGTCGCGACCACGAATGCGACGACTAGTCGGGGCCGCAGCCAGGTGGGTTGCGGCGGCAGGCTGTGTCGCGGCACGGGAAACCTCCGGGGCCAAAGGTGCTGATGCGTCAGCAGAGACCTAAGAAGATCTGCGTCGAAACGTCAAGGCGTGTGGATGGAATTAAACGAAGATTCAGAATTCGAGCCGCCGGGGTGACTCGAAATGAGTGCGGCCGTACCCTGGAGTCCGTTTTTGATCTCATCGGCGCGGGACGGCGCCCGGCGGCGTGTGGGATCGTTCCGGCATGGCGGAATCGAGTGGGTTGCAGACCCCGCTCTGGCGGGCGATCGCCGTGTTCCGGATCGCCGCGCTCCTCTATGTCGCCGTCCTGGTGGTCCGCAACGTCGGCGCGTACGAGCGGCCGATGCTGGCCTGGCCGGTGCTGGCGGTGATGGCGGGCTGGACGGTCTTCACCACGTACGCGTACGCCGTGCCGGCCCGGCGCCGGCCGCCGCTGCTCATCGCCGACCTGCTCATCACCATGGCCGTGTTGGCCGCCAGCGTCTGGGTGGTCGGGCGGGTCGCGCTGGAGGAGGGCCGGCCGACGCTCGCGGTGGCCTGGCACGTGGCCCCGGTGCTCGCGTGGGCCGTCGCGGGCGGCCGGCGCTGGGGCATCGCCGCCGCCCTGGCCATGGGCATCACCGACCTGACGGTCCGCGCGCACTACGACCAGGCCGCATTCACCGGCACGGTGCTGATGGTGCTGGCGGCGACCGCGGTCGGCTACCTGGTCGGGCTCGCCGAGGTGTCGCAGCAGCGGCTCGAACGCGCCGTCCAGTTGGAGGCGACGAACCGGGAGCGGGAGCGGCTGGCCCGCGACATCCACGACTCGGTGCTACAGGTGCTGGCCCTGGTCAAGCGCCGCGGCGCCGGACTGGACGGCGAGGCCGGCGAGCTGGCGCGGCTGGCCGGCGAGCAGGAGGCGGCGCTGCGCACCCTGGTCACGGGCCGCACCGCCGAACGACAGGACGAGCACGCCGAGGCGGACCTGATGAGTCTGCTCGAGCCGTACGCGTCGGCGACGGTGTCGGTCGCGGGGCCGGCCGGTGCGGTCCGGCTGCCCGCCCGCGTCGCCGCGGAGCTCGCCGCGGCCGTCGCGGCGGCGCTGGACAACGTGGTGCGGCACTGCGAGCCCGGCACGAAGGCCTGGGTGCTCGTCGAGGACGAGCCGGCCGAGGTGACGGTCAGCGTGCGTGACGAGGGACCCGGCATCGCGCCCGAGCGGCTCGACGAGGCCGAGGAGCAGGGCCGGCTCGGCGTGGCCCAGTCGATCCGCGGCCGGATCGCCGACCTGGGCGGCGCTGTCCGGATCACCTCGGCGCCGGGGCAGGGCACGGAGGTCGAGCTCACGCTGCCGCGCCGATAGGCTGAGCCGGTGACAGACGCACCCAGAACGCGGGTCATGGTTGTCGACGACCACCCGATGTGGCGTGAGGGCGTGAGCCGCGACCTGACGGCCGCCGGCTACGACGTGGTGGCCGCCACGGGCGAGGGCCGGCAGGCGGTCCGCATCGCCGCGGCCGCGCGGCCCGACGTCGTCGTGCTCGACCTGCAACTGCCGGACGTCTCGGGGGTCGAGGTGATCAACGGTCTGCTCGAGGCGGTGCCGGGTGTCCGGGTGCTGATGCTCTCCGCCAGCGGCGAGCAGCAGAGCGTGCTCGACGCGGTCAAGGCGGGCGCGAGCGGCTACCTGCTGAAGTCCGCCGCGCAGGCCGAGTTCCTCGACGCGGTGGGCCGCACCGCCGCGGGCGACACCGTCTTCACGCCGGGCCTGGCGGGCCTGGTGCTCGGCGAGTTCCGCCGGCTGGCCGTGGAGCCGGCCACCCCGGACGCCATGACCCCCAAGCTGACCGAGCGCGAGACCGAGGTGCTGCGCCTGGTGGCGAAGGGCCTGTCCTACCGGCAGATCGCCGAGCGGCTCGTCCTGAGCCACCGCACCGTGCAGAACCACGTGCAGAACACGCTCGGCAAGCTCCAGCTGCACAACCGGGTCGAGCTGACCCGATACGCGATCGAGCAGGGCCTGGACTAGCGGTAGTCGGGCGCGTTGGTCTCGTGCATGGCCAGCTCCTCGGCGCTGGCTCCGCCGCCCGCCGCGCCGGCGTCGTAGGCGATGCTGTCCGCCTCGTCGTCGAAGCCGTAGCCCTCGTCGGTGGCGACCAGGCGGCCCACCGGCTGCGGTGCCTCCTCGTCCAGCTGGCCGTCGTCGTAGAGGGACACCGCGGAGTTCGGGTCCGAGGTCGGGCCCGGCCCCCACACGTCCGCGTCGAAGCGGAGCTGCTCGGAGTCCTCGACGGTCTCGTCGTACGCGTGGTCGGCGTCCGGAGACGGGTCGCCGGCGCCGAAATCGGGCTCCTCCTGGCGCAGGTGGTACGCGAGGGGCTCGCCCTGGAGCGCCTCCGCCGGGGTGTCGCCGAAGCGGTTGGAGCCGCCCGGCCCGACACCCGGTAGCGCGGCCGGATCGCGGCCGTCGGCCCATCGGCTGCTGGTCACCGAGTCGTACGCGTTCGAATCGGCGTCGGCGGTCTCGGGCAGGCCCGATGCCTCCGGGTCGGAGACTTCGGTCGGATAGTCGTTGTCTCGCATGTTCCGCAATCTACCCGCGAGCGTGCCCCGCCATACCCACGCTGGAGACTTCCGTCGGCTGCTCCTGCTCGCCCTCGAGCACCGCCCAGACGACCTTTCCGCCGGTCAGCGGCAGACTGCCCCAGCGCCGGGCCACCGAGTCGATGAGCAGCAGGCCGCGTCCGCCGTACGAGGTGACCGGCACCGGGTCGCCGGAGAAGCGCGGCACGTCCGCCGAGTGGTCGCGCACGGCCACGGTCACCGTGTCGCCGCGCAGCCCGAGCAGGACCGTCATCGGCGTGCGGGCATGCACGACGACGTTGTTGACCATTTCGGTGACCACCGTGCAGGCCGGCCCGGCCAGCCCGGGCAGTTCCCAGCGGCCACACGCCTCGGTGACCAGTTGGCGCGAGCGCCTGGCCGCGCCGACCTGTGGCTCCAGGGCGAGGTCGAGGAAGTGTCCCGGTGCCGGGGCGCCGAGCGCGGCGAAGGCGTCCGCCGCGGTGGGCCAGACCGGCAGCCCGGTGCCGTTCCAGGTCTCGCCCTCCGCGACCGCGCAGATCATCAGGCGGCTGCCGGGCCAGTCGGCGACCTCCGCGGCGAGGCCGCTCAGGACGGAGACCGTTGCCGGGTCGCGGACGCTCAGCTCGGCAACGTCGACGACGACCGCCTCGGGCTGGCCGGCCAGGAAGTCGATCAGGATGGATCGCACGAGCGGCGCGGTGACGGCATCGAGGATCCCGGCCAGCCGGACGACCGGATAGGTCTGCCCGCTGTCCACCAGGTGCCGGACCTCGCTCGACATGATCGCTCCATTGTGCGTAACGCGGGTCGTTCCCGCATTTCGGCGCGTAGCAGTCCCGTTGTGAGGCTTTCTAGCTGTATGACCAATTAACGACGGTATGGCCTGTGTAGGTGGTACCCCGTGGCCTGAGTCTCATGCACCTCAGCGCCCAGCGGGATGCAATCTTGAGTTGCCCTTCGGCCGATCCGCGCGCGGATGCGCCGTCGCGTGGTGGTGCTGCGGCTCGGCGTACCTGGTCATGGCGATCACCGAAGCCAGGGTGACCACGAAACCGACGGCGGCCATCCACTCCCGGCCCGGATGGATTTTGTCGCCCAGCCACAGCAGGCCGACGACGGCCGCCGGCACGGCACCGGCGGCGTCCATCGCGGCCACCGCGGCGGTCGTCGAGCCGCGCTGCATGGCGAGGCCGAGCAGCAGCTGGCCGACGATCGAGTGCGCGACCAGCAGATAGAGCAGCGGATTGGCGCAGAAATCGCCGAGCGTCTGCTCGCCGGCGAGCGGGCGGGCCGCGATGGCCGCCGCCGAGAACGCGATGCCGGCCAGGGAACCGAGCGCGACGGAGCCGAGGGCGCCGTGTAGTCGCACCGCGAAGAAGCCGAGCACCGCGATGGCCAGCAGCGCGCCGGCCAACCCGATCATCCCCGGCGTTCCCAGCTGCCGCGACTGCGCCGGCTGCGCGGAGATCACCAGCGCCGTGATCCCGCCGAGCAGCAGGATGAGCAGCGCGACCTCCGCGACCGGCAGGGTCCACTTCAGCAGCAGGACGCCGAGCAGGGCGGTGACGCCGAGCCCGGCCGCGACGCTTGCCTGCACGAGGAACAGCGGCAGGTCCCGCCGCGCGAGGAAGGCCAGCACGAAGCCCAGGACCTGGCACAACAGGCCGAGCAGGTACGTGCGGTGACAGGCGAGCCGGACCAGGAGCTGCGGGTCGAAGGTGTGATGCACGGTCGTACGTGCGGCCGCCATGGACTGCAACAGATTGGCGATCCCGTACGCGGCGATCATCGCGGCGAGATAGAACCAGCCCGACGACATCACCCGGCGAGAATAGACCAGCTCCGGCAACCCCTCAGGACTATCGGTGCGTCAGGCCGTTGCGCGGGTCAGCCGTCCGAGGATTTCGGAGTGCAGGTGACCGTTGGTGGCGATGGCGCTCCCGTCGCCCGGCGCGCGCTGCCCGTCGAGGTCGGTGAACGCGCCGCCGGCCTCGGTGACGATCGGGATCAGCGCCGCGACGTCCCAGAGCGACAGCTCGGGCTCGACCATGACGTCGAGGGCGCCCTCGGCGAGCAGCATGTAGCCGTAGAAGTCGCCGTAGGCCCGGCTGCGCCAGGCGTCACGCATGATGCCGAGCATCGGCTCGAGCCGGCCGGCCTCCTCCCAGGCCGGCAGGCTCGCGTAGCAGAAGCTGGCGTCGCCGAGCTTGCGCACGGCGGAGACGGAGATCTTGTTGGCGGCGCGCTGGTGCCGGCCGGCGAAGGCGCCGTGCCCCACCGCACCCCACCAGCGCCGGCCCAGCGCGGGCGCGGACACCAGGCCGGCGACCGGTCGCTCGCCCTCCATCAGGGCGATCAGGGTGCCCCAGACCGGCACGCCGCGGATGAAGTTCTTGGTGCCGTCGATCGGGTCGATCACCCAGTGCCGGTTGCCCTGCCCGGCGGGCGGGGTCGACATGCCGAACTCCTCGCCGAGCACGCCGTCGCGGGGCCGGGCCCGCGACAGCGTCCCGCGGATCGCCTTCTCGACGGCGGTGTCCGCATCGGAGACCGGCGTGAGGTCGGGCTTGGCCTCGACGCGCAGGTCCAGCGCGCGGAACCGGGCCATGGAGATCGAGTCGGCCGTGTCGGCGAGCAGGTGGGCGAGGGCGAGGTCATCGGCATACGAGGCCATGCCGGGCACGCTAGCCGATCCGGTCGCCCCCCGTGATCGAGGACCGGCGCCGGTGGGAGGGCGTTACTCGATCTGATCGCGCGGGTCCGGCTCACCGGCCCGCGAGGTCAGCAGCCTCCGGTACGAGGCCAGGCGGCGCGCGTCGGCCTTGCCCGCCGTGATCCAGGCGTCCAGGGCGCAGTCCACGTCGCCGGCGGCGTGTCCGCAGTTGGGCGGGCAGTCGACGGTGCCCTCGACCAGGTCCGGGAAGCCGTGCAGCAGGCTCTCCGCGCTCACGTGCGCGAGCCCGAAGCTCCGGATGCCGGGCGTGTCGATGATCCAGCCGGGGTCGCCCTTGCGGCGGACCCGGGGCAGGCGCAGCGCCACCGCGCTGGTCGAGGTGTGCCGGCCCTTGCCGATCGCGCTGACCACGCCGACCGCCCGCAGCGCGTCCGGGACCAGCCGGTTGACCAGGGTGGACTTGCCGACGCCGGAGTGGCCGACCATGACCGAGATCCGCCCGGCCAGCCGGTCGCGCAGCTCGGTCAGGTCGCTGTCGGGCTTGACCAGCACGTACGGCAGGTCCAGCTCGGCGTAGTAGTCCAGCACCGCCTCGGGGCCCGCCAGGTCGGCCTTGGTGAGGCAGAGCAGTGGCTCGATGTCCGCGTCGTAGGCCGCCACCAGGCAGCGGTCGATGAAGCCCGTGCGTGGCGGCGGGTCGGCCAGCGCGCTGACGATGACGAGCTGGTCGGCGTTGGCGACCACGACCCGCTCGAGCCGGCCCTCGGGGGTGGTGTCGTCGTCGTCCGCGGTGCGGCGCAGCACCGAGCTGCGCTCGGCGATCCGCACGATCCGGGCCAGCGCGCCCGGTGCACCGGACGTGTCGCCGACCAGCGCGACCCGGTCGCCGACCACGACGGACTTGCGGCCCAGCTCGCGCGCCCGCATGGCGGTGATCAGCTCGTCCAGGTGCTCGGCGTCCTCGCGCACGCAGCCGTAACGGCCGCGGTCCACGGTGATGACGAGGGCGTCGACGGCGTCCTCGTGCTTGGGCCTGGTCCGGGTGCGCGGGCGCGAGGAACGGCCGGGCCTGATCCGTACGTCGTCCTCGTCGTACTCGCGCTTCCTGGCCGGCAGTTTCAGTCCCCCGTCACGAGGTGTGCCCAGAGCTCGGGGAACTCGGGCAGCGTCTTGGAGGTACACGCTACGTCGGTGAGGCGCACGCCCTCGACGGCGAGGCCGATCACCGCCGCCGCGTGTGCCATGCGGTGGTCGGCGTAGGTCTCGAAGTCGGCCGGCCGCAGCGGTCCGGGGGTGATCTCCAGCCCGTCGGGGTGCTCGACGATGCCGGCGCCGATCTTGCCCAGCTCGGCGGCGAGCGCGGCGAGCCGGTCGGTCTCGTGTCCGCGGATGTGCGCCACGCCGCGCAGCTCGGACGGCGAGTCGGCAAGGGCCGCGAGCGCCGCGATCACCGGGGTCAGCTCGCTGACCTCTGACAGGTCGGCCTCGATGCCGTGCAGCGCGCCGGTGCCGCGCACGGTGAGCCCCTCGTCGCTCTGGCCGACCTCGCCGCCGAGCGCGGTGAGCAGCTCGGTCAGCCGGCCCACCGGCTGCCAGCTGTCGCGCGGCCAGCCGGCCAGCGTGACCGTGCCACCGGTGACCATTGCCGCGGCGAAGAACGGCGCCGCGCCGGACAGGTCCGGCTCGATGTCCCAGGTGCGGCCGCGCAGCCCGCCCGGCTCGACCGTCCACACGTCGGGCACGCTCTCGTCCACCGTCGCGCCGGCGGCGCGCAGCATGTGTGTGGTCATCCGCAGGTGCGGCGCGGAGGGCACCGGCGGACCCTCGTGGCGCAGGATCAGGCCCTTGGCGAAGCGGGGCGCGGAGAGCAGCAGCCCGGAGACGAACTGGCTGGACCCGGAGGCGTCGATGATCGCCTCGCCGCCCGCCAGCAGGCCGGTGCCGCGCACGACGAGGGGCAGCCCGCCGGTCGGCGACGCGTCGATGTCGGCGCCGAGCGCGCGCAGCGCCTCGATGATCGGGCGCAGCGGCCGGTTGCGCGCGTGCGGGTCGCCGTCGAAGGTGACAGTGCCGTCGGCCAGCGCGGCGACCGGCGGCGCGAAGCGCATGATCGTGCCGGCCAGGCCGACGTCGATGCGGGCCGGCCCGCGCAGGGTGCCCGGCTCGACCCGCCACAGCTCGTCGGATCCGGTGTCGATCGTGACACCGAGCGCGCGCAGCCCCGCGGCCATCAGCGTGGTGTCGCGGGCGCGCAGCGGGCGGCGGATCTCGGACGGCCCGTCGGCTAGCGCGCTGAGCACGAGGGCCCGCGCGGTCATGGATTTCGACCCGGGCAGCCGCACCGTGGTGGCGACCGGGCCACCGGCGACGGGAGCCGTCCAGGGACGCGCTTGAGTAGTCACGGCCCCCATTCTGCCGGTCGGGTACGACAGCCTGCGCGGGGCAACACGAAAGACGCGAGCGGCGTAGGGTCGCTGCCATGTGCGGGCGGTACGCGACGACGCGGAGCGAGGCCGACCTCGGCCTGCTCTTCGACGCGGTGACCGTCGCCGAGGAGCTGGCGCCGAGCTGGAATGTCGCGCCGACCGACCCGGTGCCGGTGGTCCGGATGTCGCGGCGCCACGACGCCCGGGTCGTCGACACCGCGCGCTGGGGCCTGATCCCGCCCTGGGCGGACGATCCGCGGGCCGGCGCCCGGATGATCAACGCCCGCGCCGAGACCGTGGCGACCTCGCCGGCGTTCGCGCCCTCGTTCCAGCGCCGCCGCTGCCTGGTGCCGGCCGACGGCTGGTTCGAGTGGGTCCGCGACGGCAGAAAGCGCCAGGCCTTCTACATGACGCCGGCCGACTCGTCCGTGCTCGCGTTCGCGGGCATCTGGACGATGTGGCGCGAGCAGACCCTGACGTGCAGCGTGCTGACCACCGCCGCGCTGGGCGGCCTCGCCGCCGTGCACGACCGGATGCCGCTGATCCTGCCCCGGGAGCGCTGGCCCGAGTGGCTGGCCGGCGGTGGTGACGCGCCCGGCCTGCTGCGGCCGATGTCGCCCGCCGAGCTGGCGGCGATCGAGGTCCGACCGGTCCGCCCGGACGTGGGCAATGTGCGCAACAACGGGCCGCACCTGCTGACGGCGCCCGAGCCGGAGATCGAGGCGGAGGCGACCCTCTTCTGACTGAATCCTGGATGTCGCGCGCCTGTCTTATTTGCCGCTTCGCGGCGAAACGCGGCTGACTTTTGCGGCAAATGCAGGCACTTTTATCAGCAAACATTGTTTCGAGATAGACAACCCCCTTGTTCTGATCTTCTTCCGTGCGATAGAAACCAGGGCCGGTGTGATGCCGGTCCGCACGGTGCGGACCGACCGTCACGGCCCTACCGGCACCCACGGGGGAGGTGGGCTGATGACACGTGCTCGAATGCCGCGGCCGCATGAGGTCGCCATTGCCAGGCGCGACCCAAGATTGCTCAGTGCGATCGACGAACGCAGGTCCGACGAGGCCTGGCGTACCCGCGGCAGTTGCCGCACCGTCGACCCGGAGACGTTCTTTCCGGCTCCGAACGAACCCTCCGAGAGCGCTGTGGCGCTCTGCGGGGGCTGCGACGTCCAGGGGCCATGCCTCGCCTGGGCGTTGCAGGTCGGTGACTGCCACGGCGTCTGGGGCGGGACGACACCCAGGGAGCGGCGGGCGATGCTCGTCGCCTGGCGCGAACGGGTGCTGCCCGACGGGGCGGAGGTCGACGACGGCACGGACGAGGAAGACCGTCGCCTGCTCACGCTGGTGCCGATAAGCCGCTAGACATAGGAGTCGTGGACAGCTCCTTCATCGAAACGCCGCGCGGGCCGGCGGGGATCCGGATCACGGACCCGGTCGGCCCGCCCGTCAGCATGCTCGTCCTCGGCCATGGTGCCGGCGGCGGCGTCGACGCGCCCGACCTGACGGCGGTGCACGACGTGGCCGTCGCCGCAGGGGTCCGGGTGGCGCTGGTGACCCAGCCCTACCGGGTCGCCGGCCGCCGCGCGCCCGCACCGGCCGGCCATCTCGACGAGGCCTGGACGGCGGTGGTGTCGCAGATCCGGGTGGACGGCCTCCCGCTCGTCCTGGGCGGCCGCTCGAGCGGTGCCCGGGTGGCCTGCCGCACGGCGCCCGCGCTCGGTGCGGCCGGCGTGCTCGCCCTGGCCTTTCCGCTGCACCCGCCGGGCAGGCCCGAGCGCAGCCGCGCCGGCGAGCTGCCGGCGGACCTGCCGACCCTGGTGGTCAACGGCGACCGGGACCCGTTCGGCGTGCCCGAGCCGGTCGGCCGGGTCGAGGTCGCCGTGCGCCCGGGCGCGGTGCACGATCTGCGCCGTGACCTGCCCGGGACGGCCGAGATCGTGGCCTCCTGGCTGGCGGCCAACAGCTGGGCCCGCTGAGCCGGAATGCGGGCCGCCCCGCCGCCGTTGCACAAGCCGGATGGCTGTGTGTCGGAAGGGGTACCCCAAAGTGCGAGCCGAAACCGGATTCGTGGAGCGCGACGGTCTGCGGGCCCGCCAGATGAGCGGCCTGCTGCGCTCGCCCGAGTGGCCGGCGGCGGCGCCGGCGGGCGTACGGTCATCGGTGAGAGTCGGCACTCCGGCGGTTTTCGAATCGCCGAGCGGGACACAACCCGTATCCTCGGCGTGGCGGTCGAGGGGAGACTTGCGGGTGACGCCAGCAGAGCGGACCGAACGGACCGAACGCAGCGAGAAGGCCGAGGAGCGCCGCGCGCGCTTCGAACGCGACGCGCTGCCGTTCGTCGACCAGCTGTACGCGGCGGGCCTGCGCATGACGCGTAACCCCGCCGACGCCGAGGACCTCGTGCAGGAGACCTTCCTCAAGGCCTTCTCGGCTTTTCACCAGTTCGAGCAGGGCACGAACCTCAAGGCCTGGCTCTATCGCATCCTCACCAACACGTACATCAACTCCTATCGGCGCCGGCAGCGTCAGCCCGTGCAGGCGCCGACCGAGGAGATCTCGGACCGGCAGCTCGCCTCGTCCGAGTCGCACACCTCCGCGGGCCTGCGCTCGGCCGAGACCGAGGCGCTGGACAAGCTGCCCGACAGCGATATCAAGGACGCGTTGCAGCAGCTGCCCGAGGACTTCCGGCTGGCCGTCTACCTCGCTGATGTCGAGGGTTTCTCGTACAAGGAGATCGCCGACATCATGAACACGCCGATCGGCACGGTCATGTCCCGCCTGCACCGCGGGCGGCGCAACCTGCGCAAGATGCTCGAGCAGTACGCCATCGACCGCGGCATCACCCGCAGCTCCGGCGCGAGCGCCGCACAGGAGGCGTGAGCGACGTGAACGACGACGAGCACAAGACCGATTGCAGCGTAGTGATCAGCGAGGTCTACCTGTACCTCGACCTGGAGTGCAGCGACGACCGGCGGCAGCTGATCCACAAGCACCTCGACGACTGCTCGGACTGCCTGCGGGAGTACGGCATCGAGCACGAGGTCAAGGCCCTGGTGGCGCGCTGCTGCGGCGACGAGACGGCGCCGGAGGAGCTGCGGGAGCGGCTCCGGATCAAGCTCAGCGAGTACGTGGTCGAGGTGGAGACGCGCGAGTATCTCCCCTGAGACCACGGCGGCGGTAAAGGCGACAAAGAAGGGCCGGCAGCGATCGCTGCCGGCCCTTCCCGTCGTCCACGGCTCAGGAGTTGGGGCGCTTGCCGTGGTTCGCCGCGCTCTTCTTCCTGGCCTTCTTCTTGCGAGACTTCTTCGCCATGTCGATCTCCATTCGTCCGCACGCCAACTCGCCGATGGTAGTCGGCGGCGGAACGACGCCCCGTCACGCCCCATATGCCCGCACGGCGCCACCATGATTGGATACCGTTCACCCGAGTAGCGCCGACTGGGAGGACTGCACCATGGCCGACGAGATCCGAGCAGAGATGGTGGCCAACGTGTGGAAGGTCGTCGCCGCCGCAGGAGCCGACGTCGAGGAGGGTGACACCCTGGTGATCCTCGAGTCGATGAAGATGGAGATCCCCGTGCTCGCCGAGTCCGACGGCGTCGTGGCTCAGCTGGCGGTCAACGAGGGCGACGTGGTCCAGGAAGGCGACCTGATCGCCGTCATCGAGTAGTGCGGCCCGACAGCCAGCGCCGGAGGCGGACGCCGAATCGGCGCTGGCGCGGCATCAGCGGCACCGTGAAATCCTCCTCCTCCAGCATGACGGCCGCGGCCCGCTCCCGGACGTCCGGCTCGAGTCCCGGGGTAGCCAGCGCCAGGTGCGCCACCGACCAGGCGATCGGGTGGTGCGTGCCCGCGACCTCGTCGAGCCGGCGCGTCACCAGCTCCGCCACGTCGGCCCGCGCGTCCGGCTCGACCCAGGCGCTCGTGACCAGGGCGAAGAGCGCGGCCTCGGTGATCTGATCCGTGCCGCCGCCGGCCAGCTCGACGAGCATCCGGCGCCGGGCGGACCGCGCCCACGGCTCGTCCGTGCGGTGGTGCAGCAGTCCCAGGCAGGCCCAGACCTGCGCGCAGCGCGCCCAGAGCGCCGGGTCGTGCGCCGCCAGCGCCCGCCCGACCTCGTTGTCCGGCGCCGGCGGCGGGCAGGCGATGAGCGCCAGCAGGTCCTCCGGCTCGACCAGCACCAGCCCCAGCGCCGCGTCGTAGGCGGCCGGCGGGTGCGGCCACAGCGGGTGCGCGAGCCGGTGCAGCCGCTGCACGGCCGCCTCGGTCGGCCGCCCGGCGACGAACGGCTCCCGGGCCGGGTCCGAGGTCATGGTCGGCGCGGTCGGCACCCTGCTCAGCCAGGGCTGGTCGGCGCAGCAGTCGGCCAGGTCGGTGTGCTCGTGGGTGGCGTCCGGGTGGTCGCGCTGGAAGTCGGCGAGCCGGACCAGGTGCGCCAGGTCGCCGTCGGCGCGGTACCGCAGCCGGTGCGCGGTGTGCACCGCGCAGTCGAACTCCGGGTCCTTGGCCAGCGCCCGGTCGGCCCAGGCCAGCGCGTCGTCGAGCCGGCCGTGGTCGGCGAGGGTGCCGGCGATGTCCGCGTAGACGGAGAGGTCCTCGGGGTCGTACATGACCGCGCGGCGCAGGGCCGCGAGGCACTCGGGGATGCGGTCGGCGCTGCGGTAGGCGTAGCCCAGCCAGATCTCCGCCAGCTTCGACGGCCGGATCCGGGCGCCGCGCACCGCCCACTCCACGGCCAGTTTCGCCTCGCCGAGCCGGCGGGCCAGCGCGGAACCCGCGCCGAGCAGCATGGCCTGCTCGGGGTGGGCGTCGACGGCGTGCCGGACCAGCGTCAGGTAGGGCCGCAGGGCGTCGCGCCCGGCCTCGGGCACGGGGTCGCCGATGGCGGTGCAGAGCTGCATGACGATCTGGGCCAGCAGCCCGGGCTCCATCCGGGCGCCCAGCTCGGGTGCGATGACCCACGGCACGCCCGCCCAGTCGACGCCGGGCGTGTGCCCGCTCGCGGCGACCAGCAGGGGCAGCCCGTCCTCGGGCCGGCCCGCGGCGGCGAGCAGGTGCGCCCGGGCGACGACGGTGCCCACGAACGCGTGCTGCTCGAGCGGGAAGAGTTCCAGGCCGCCGTCGGCGCGGGCGGCGAGGCGGCTGAGCAGTTCGTGTGTCTCCGGCAGGGTGGGCGCGTGCGCGATCGCGCCGGCCAGATGATCGGCGGCGTGGTGCATCTCACCGCGTTCGAGCGCCGCGCGGGCCTGCTCGAGGTCGCGGTCGGCGGAGTGCCGGGAATCATCCATGACCACGCCTTCCCTGCGTGGCACGCCGTGTGCCACCGACGCGAGCCTAGGCGACGAATCTCGATATGTCAGGCCGCAAATTGCACGCACCCATGCTCGAAACGTTGCGATTGGAGGCTCTACAGTGCAAGACTGCGCACCAAATGAGCGTGAGTGCGCACGAGAGGACGGTTCAGTGACTCAGCGAGGCCAGGGCATGGCGGACGACATCGCAGAGCAGCCGGAGGGCTACGCGCGGCTGCTGGAGGGGGAGCCCGCCAAGGCGATCGCGGAAGTCGCGGCCCGGGTGGCCGAGCGGCGCCCCCGGCACGCGGTCTTCGTCGGCCGGGGCACCTCCGATCACGCGGCCCTCTACGCCGCCTATCTGACCGAGATCCGGCTGGGCATCCCGGTCGGCCTCGCCTCGCCCAGCGCGATCACCCTCTACGGCGCGCGGCCCGACCTGGCCGGCGCCCTGGTCGTCGGCGTCAGCCAGAGCGGCGGCTCGCCTGACCTCACCGAGGTGCTCAAGGTCGCCCGCGAGAGCGGCGCGCTGACCCTCGCGGTGACAAACAACCCCGCCTCGACCCTCGCGCAGACCGCCGAGCTCTCCATCGACGTCGCCGCCGGGCACGAGCGTGCCGTCGCCGCAACCAAGACCTACACGGCCGAGCTGCTCGCGCTGCTCCTGCTCGTCGAGGGCATCCGCAACGGCGACGGCACACTGCCCGCCGACGAGCGGGCCGCGCTGGAGAAGCTGCCGCGACTGGCCGCCGAGGTGCTCGCCGACCACGGCACGGACGAGCTCGCCCAGCGCTACCGGTTCGCGTCGCGCCTGGTCACCACCGGCCGCGGCTACGCGTACCCGACCGCCCGGGAGACCGCGCTCAAGCTCATGGAGACCTCGTACCTGCCGGCGCTCGCCTTCTCGGGCGCGGACCTGCTGCACGGCCCGCTGGCCATGGCCGACCCCGACGTGCCCGTGCTCGCCGTCGTCGGCGCCGGCCCCGGCGGGCGGTCGATGACCGACGTGGTCGCCCGCCTCGGCGAGCGGCGCGCCGACGTGGTGACGGTCGGCGCCGCCGACATACCCGGCGCCTCCGGCCGGCTGGCCGTGCCGGCCGTCGACGAGCGGTACGCCCCGCTGCTCGACATCCTGCCGCTGCAACGGCTCGCGCTCGCCCTCGCGCTGGCCCGCGGCGAGGACCCGGACGCGCCGCGCGGCCTCAAGAAGATCACCTCGACGCTCTGATCGCGGGAGTCCGCGGCGTGGGCGTGGCACGCTTGTGCCGTGTCCACGCTGCGCGATCTCGCCGAAGAGCACACCGACCTCGGCCCACCCGACATCGACCACCTCACCCGGCTGGCCGGCGACTGGCAGCTGCTGTCCGACCTGTCCTTCGCCGACCTGCTGCTCTGGGTCCCGATCCGCTCCGAGGACGGCGGGCCGCGCACGTTCCTCTGCGTGGCGCAGGTCCGGCCGAACACCTCCTCGACGGCGTACCAGGACGACCAGGTCGGCAAGATCGTGGGCGGCGCGGAGGTCGCCCATCTCGGCATCGCGTACGCGCAGGGCCGGATCTGGCGCGAGGGCGACCCGGTCTGGTACGGCGACACCCCGGCCCGGCACGAGGCGATCCCGGTGCGGCTGCGCGGACCTGACGAGAACATCGAGGTGATCGCGGTCATCGGCCGCGACACCAACCTGTCCACCGCGCGTACGCCAAGCCAGCTCGAGCTCAACTACCTGACCACCGCCGACGACCTGGCACAGATGGTCGCC
Source organism: Amorphoplanes digitatis (assembly GCF_014205335.1). Lineage (NCBI taxonomy): Bacteria > Bacillati > Actinomycetota > Actinomycetes > Micromonosporales > Micromonosporaceae > Actinoplanes > Actinoplanes digitatis. Next base: position 647,364 of record NZ_JACHNH010000001.1, read on the forward strand.
GACGGCACCTTCCCGCCGCCGGCGAACAAGGGCGAGACCACCTCCGCGCCGCGCGTCGGCGACGGCCTGATCCGGCTCGACGCGGGCGGCAAGGTCACCTACGCGAGCCCGAACGCGCAGTCCGCGTACCGCCGGCTCGGCTTCAACGCCCACTTGGTCGGCGAGGAGCTGTCGGCGCTCTCCAGCCGGCTCGCCGCCGACCCGCTCGAGGGCACCGACGCGGCCGAGCGCATCCTCAGCGCCCTGCGCGGCGAGGCACCGGCGCGCAAGGAGGTCGAGGCCCGTGGCGCGACCGTGCTGATCCGGGCGCTTCCGCTGATGCCCGCCGGTGTGCCGATCGGCGCGCTGGTGCTGGCCCGCGACGTCACCGAGGTCCGCCGCCGCGATCGCGCGCTGATGACCAAGGACGCGACGATCCGCGAGATCCACCACCGGGTCAAGAACAACCTCCAGACGGTCGCGGCGCTGCTGCGCCTACAGGCCCGGCGGGTGGACGCACCGGAGGCCCGGGTGGCCCTCGAGGAATCCGTACGCCGGGTCGCGTCGATCGCCCTGGTGCACGAGACGCTGTCGATGTCCAGCGACGAGGCGGTCGACTTCGACGGCATCGTCGACCGGGTCGCCACCGCCGCGACCGAGGTGGCCGCCACCGAGATCTCGGTGAAGATGCGCCGCGAGGGCACGTTCGGCGTGCTGCCGGCCGAGATCGCCACCTCGCTGGTGATGGTCCTCAACGAGCTGCTGATCAACGCGGTCGAGCACGGCTTCCCGGCCCCGGACGAGGACGCGCCGCCCGCCGCGCCGACGCTGACCCCGCCGGCGCCGATCGGCGAGGTCGTGGTCTCCGCGCACCGGTTCCGCAAGCAGCTGCACGTCACGGTCGCCGACAACGGCCGGGGACTGCCCGACGATTTCGCGGCCGACGACAGCGGGCGCCTCGGCCTGCAGATCGTCCGGGCGCTGGCCACCGGGGAGCTGCGCGGCAGCATCGAGCTGCGCAACCGGGCCGGCGGCGGCACCGAGGCGATCCTGGTGGTGCCGCTCGGCAAACGCTGACCGCCGGCTCAGTCCTTGTCGGCGGAGCGGAGCCCCGGTCCCCAGTGGCGGTCGGCGGCGGTCGGCTCGTCCGGCTCGCCGCCCGGCCGCGGCCGCCGCTCGAAGAGGGCAAGCGTGAAGCCGTCCACCCGAGTGCTCATCAGCCGGGTGAACGGCGCGAGCGCGTGCCGCTCGGCGTCGGTGAGCTGATCGGTCTCCCCGGCCCGGCGGCCGGTCTCCAGGTTGTCCGCGCTCAGCACCCAGACCCGGTCCGTGCCGGCCAGGCAGGCGTCCGGCGCCGGGCAGGTCGTCGCCCACAGCGACTCGTTCTCGACCTGGCCGGAGCGCAGCAGCACGTCGCGGGGCAGGTCGTCGCCGAGGTAGTAGCGCAGGGCCGTGTCGGAGAACTGCCAGCCGCCGCGGTGCGCGTAGACGATGGCGTCGCCCGGCCGGGCGTACACCTCGACCATCGCGGCCGCCCGGGGGTAGTCGAAGCCCGAGTGGCGGCGGCGCATCTCGTCCTGGCTCGGGAGCCCGACCAGGCCGACGACCAGGACGACCGTGACCGCGTACGGGGTGCGCAGGCCGGCCAGCGCGCGCCCGGCGACGGCGCAGAGCAGCGGCACGACGAAGTAGAGGTAGCGGCCCACGAAGATCGGCGCGACCAGCTGATCGACCAGGTAGAGGGCGAGGATCGGCGACACCGCGGCGATGAGGACCAGCGTGGCCCGGCGGTCCTCGTCGGCGCGCACGCCCAACGCCGCCAGCGCGCAGACCGCGCCGCCGACGATGCCGGAGATGAACAGATTGCCGGCGATGCCCGCGAGGTCGCCGGGCGTCGCCGCGGCGAGCCAGTCCAGCTGGGTATCGCGCTGCCCGAGGCCCATCACCGTGAACGGCAGCACCCCGGCGGCCGCCACCAGCACCGCCGGCAGCCACCGCGCCAGCAGGCGCGGGCTCAGCACGGTGACGGCCAGGCCGTGCCCGAGGAGCAGCAGCAGGGCGATCTGGTGCGACCACCCGAGCAGCAGGACGCTCACCGCGTACGCGATCCAGGACCACCAGGCCGGCTTGTCCAGGGCGCGCAGGAGCAGCAGGGTCGAGCACGCAGCGAAGAGCCCGGCGAACGCGTAACCGCGGGCCTCCTGTGCGAAGCGCGAGGCGACCGGCATGACGGCGAACAACAGCCCGGCGAGCAGGGCGGCGCGGGGGCCGTGCAGGCGGCGGGCCAGCAGCGCCACCACCGCCGCGGTCGCGGCGACGGCGAGCACGGACGCCGCCCGCAGCGCCGGGACCGAGTCGCCGAACCAGCCGGACCAGACGTGTGCGAGCAGGTAGTAGGGCACCGTCACGCCGTCGATGTGGCGCCCGAGCGCGAAGATCTGCGGCACCGTCCGGGTCGCCGCGCTCCAGGTGGCGAGCTCGTCGCGCCACGCCTCCGGCTGCGCCATCCGGTAGCCGGCCAGCAGCCCGGTCAGGACAGCCGGCGCCAGCCAGCAGAGCACCCGGCCGAGCCGGGGCGCGCGCGGCGCGGTACGCGCTCGCTCGGCCGCCGGCGACGGCGTCGTGGGTGAAAGGGTCCGCACACGTCAAGGGTTTAGCAGGTCCACCCGCAACGCATGTTACGAATGCGGTGTCCGTCGCCACACTCCCGCAATCTGGACCGGGCTGGCCGAGAAGGGCGGGGCGTGAGAGGCTTACCGGCATGACCGCTGCAGTTGACCGCCGCTTCGTGGCCCGCCGCCACGTGGATTACGGCCGTGTCCGCAGCGCGATGTGTCCGGCTTCCTGACGCCGCCCGACCTTCTGTTTCGGGCGCGCAAGACGCGCCGGCCTTCTCCAGACACCGATGTCGCGAGCCTTCCCAGGTGGCCGATCGCGTTCAGCGCGCTCACCACGGCTGAAATATCTGGAGGAACGCCGACATGGCGCTGGACAGCACCCCGGCCACCAAGCCCGCTCCCCGCCCCCGCAAGGCGCGCGGCGAGGGCCAGTGGGCGCTCGGACACCGCGAGCCGCTGAACCCGAACGAGCGGATCAAGAAGGACGACAACCCGCTGAACGTCCGGGCCCGGATCGAGAACATCTACGCACACACCGGGTTCGCCGGCATCGACCCGCAGGACCTGCGCGGGCGTTTCCGCTGGTGGGGCCTCTACACCCAGCGCAAGGCCGGCATCGACGGCGGACGCACGGCGGTGCTCGAGCCGCACGAGCTCGAGGACGAGTACTTCATGCTCCGCGTACGCGTGGACGGGGGTGCGCTGAACCTCGCGCAGCTGCGCACGATCGCGGAGATCTCCACCGAGTTCGGCCGCGGCACCGCGGACATCACCGACCGGCAGAACATCCAGCTGCACTGGATCCGGGTCGAGGACATGCCGGAGATCTGGCGCCGGCTCGAGGCGGTCGGCCTGCAGACCACCGAGGCGTGCGGCGACTGCCCGCGCATCGTGCTGGGCAGCCCGGTCGCCGGCGTCTCGACCGAGGAGGTCATCGACCCTACCTCGGCGATCGACGAGATCATCGAGCGCTTCATCGGCGACCCGCGCTACTCCAACCTGCCGCGCAAGTTCAAGTCGTCGATCTCCTGGCTGGCGGACACGCCCTACGAGATCAACGACATCTCCTTCATCGGCGTGCGGCACCCGGTGCACGGGCCCGGCTTCGACCTCTGGGTCGGCGGCGGCCTCTCCACCAACCCGCGGCTCGCCGAGCGTCTCGGCGTCTGGGTCCCGCTCGACGAGATCCCGGACGTCTGGGAGGGCGTCGTCGGGATCTTCCGCGACTACGGGTACCGGCGGCTGCGCACCCGGGCCCGGCTGAAGTTCCTGCTCGCCGACTGGGGCGTCGCCAAGTTCCGGGAGATCCTGGAGAAGGAATACCTGGGCCGGGCGCTGGTCGACGGCCCGTCGGCCGAGCTGCCGGCGAAGCCGATCGACCACATCGGAGTGCACAAGCAGCTCGACGGCAGGAACTACGTCGGCGCGGCCCCGGTCGTCGGCCGCTCCTCGGGAGCGCAGCTGAGCGGGCTCGCCGACCTCGTGGCGGCGCACGGCTCGGACCGGGTGCGGCTCACCCCGTACCAGAAGCTCCTGGTCCTGGATGTCGCCGACGACCAGGTGGAATCGCTTGTCGAGGGCCTGCGCGGGATCGGGCTTGAGGCCCGGCCGTCGGCCTGGCGCCGCGGCACGATGGCCTGTACCGGCATCGAGTACTGCAAGCTCGCGATCGTCGAGACCAAGGCCCGCGGCGAGGAGCTGGTCGCCCGGCTCGAGGAGCGGCTGCGCGACTTCGACACCGACATCTCGATCCACATCAACGGCTGCCCGAACGCCTGCGCACGCACCCAGGTCGCCGACATCGGCCTCAAGGGCATGTTGGTCCTGAACGCGCACGGCGAGCAGGTCGAGGGCTTCCAGGTGCACCTCGGCGGCGGGCTCGGCATGGCGCAGGGACAGACCGCCGGCTTCGGCCGCAAGCTGCGCGGCCTCAAGGCGACCGCCGAGGAGCTTCCGGGCTATGTGGAGCGTCTCGCGCACAACTACCTCGCGGGCCGCGGCGACGGCGAATCCTTCGCCAACTGGGTCATCCGTGCTGATGAGGAGCTGCTGAAATGAGCGACGCCAGATCGGCCCCGCTGTACTGCCCCTACTGCGGCGAAGAGGACCTGCGACCCAACGAGGCTTCACACGGCGCGTGGGAGTGCCACTCCTGCGCCCGGGTTTTCACGGTCAAGTTCAACGGACTGCTCGCCAAGGGAGTGAACCGATGACTGTCGTGACCGCTGTCGGCCTGGGACTGGTGTCCCTCGGCGCGCCCGCCGCCCCCGCCGACCCGACCCGCCGACCGGCCGCCGAGCTCAAGGAGCTCGCCGACGCCGCCGGCAAGGCGCTCGAGGGCGCACCCGCCGAGGAGATCGCGCGCTGGGCGACCAGCACGTTCGGCGACCGCTTCTGCGTCACCAGCTCGATGGCCGACGCCGTCGTCGCGCACCTGTTCTCCCGCGTCGCGCCCGGCGTGGACGTCGTCTTCCTCGACACCGGCCTGCACTTCCCGGAGACCCTCAAGATCCGCGACACGGTCGCCCGCACGATGAACGTCAACGTCCGCTCGATCCGCCCGCGGATGACGGTCGGCCAGCAGGACGGCGAGTTCGGGCCCCGGCTCTTCGCCCGCAGCCCCGACGAGTGCTGCTTCCTGCGCAAGGTCGAGCCGCTGGAGCGCGCCCTGTCCGACTACGACTCCTGGGCCACCGGCCTGCGCCGCGACGAGTCCCCGACCCGCGCGAACACCCCCGTGGTGGCGTTCGACGCGAAGAAGGGCAAGGTCAAGGTCAACCCCATCGCGGCGTGGACGCAGGCGGACGTCGACCGCTACATCGCGCGGTGGAACGTGCCGGTCAACGAGCTCTTCAAGAAGGGGTACGGGTCGATCGGCTGCTGGCCGTGCACCCGGCGCACGAAGGCCGGCGAGGACCCGCGCGCGGGCCGCTGGGCGATGTTCGAGAAGACCGAATGCGGCCTGCACGTCTAGCCGTCGTCCTGGTCGCGCACGGCAGCAGGGATCCGCGTGCCGCCGCGGCCACGGAGTCGCTGGCGCGGGCGGTCGGGGACGCGTACCCGCTGTGGGACGTCCGGGCGGCCTACCTGGACCACAGCGTGCCGCGGCCGCGGCAGGTCCTGGCCGACTTCGAGGCCCGCGGCCACGGGCGCGCGGTGCTGGTGCCGCTGCTGCTGACGGCGGCCTACCACGGCCGGGTGGACGTGCCGGGCGAGATCGCGGCGGCCCGGGCGGACGGGCTCGGCATGGACGTGGAGACGGCGGACGTTCTGGGTCCGTTCGACGGTCAGGTCTCGCCGCTGCTGCTCGGCGGGCTGGAGCAGCGGCTGGGCGAGGCCGCGCCGGGCGGCCTTGATGCTGTGGTGCTCGCCGCGGCGGGCACCCGGGACTCGGCGGCGCGGGCGACGGTGGTTCGGGCCGCGGCGGCGCTGGGGGAGCGGCTGGGGGTGCCGTGCCGGGTCGCTTACGCGTCGGCGGCGGCGCCGCTTTCGGGTGAGGTTGTGGCGTCGCTGCGTGCGCAGGGTCATCGGCGGGTGGGCCTCGCGTCCTACTTCCTGGCTCCGGGGCTGCTCTACGACAACACGGTGCGGTCGGCGCGTGAGGCCGGGGTCACGGCCGTTGCGGAGCCTTTGACCGACGTGCCGGACCTGGTGCACCTGGTGGCCGGCCGGATTCGGGCCGCAGCGGCCCGCTGTGCCGTCGTCCGATCCGTTGCCGCCCGCTCCGCCTGATCCGGTCCCGCAGCCTGTGACGTAGGTCCTGAGGGGCCGTGCCGGACCTGGTGCGTCTCGTGGCTGGCTGGATGCGGGCCGCCGTGCCTTCGTCCGTGTCGCCTGATCTGGGCCCTGCGGTGGGGCGTGGTCTTGGGGGCGGTGCCGGACGTGGTGCGTCTCGTGGCCGCTGTGCCTTCGTCCGCGTCGCCCGATCCGGGTCCTGGGACGTGGCGTGGTCCTGGGGCCGTGCAGGACCTGGTGCGTCTCGTGGCCGGCTGGATATGGGCCGCTGTGGCTCGCTCTGGCGTCGTCTGCCCCGCTCCGGCCTGATTCGGTCTTGCGCCGTGTGGCGTGGGTCCTGGCTGCCGCGGGGGACCGGGTGCGTCTGATGGCTGAATGCGGGCCGCTGTGGCTCGCTCTGGCGTCGTCTGCCCGCTCCTGGCCTGATCCGATCCTGCGGCGTGTGGCGTGGGTCCTGGTTGCCGTGGGGGACCGGGTGCGTCTGGTGGCCGGCCGGATTCGGCCCGCAGCGCCGTCAGCCGGTCCGCTGCGGCCTGGTCGGCCTGTTCTGGTTCTGCGGTGTGTGACGTGGATCGTGGCGGGCGCGTGGGCGGTGTGAGGCGTGCCGCACCCCGTCTGGCCTGGTCTGCGGTGTGTGACGAGGATCCCGGCGGCGCTCGCCGCGGCACCGGTCCGGTTGTCGGGTGCGTCGCGGCGTCACAGCGCGTCATGCCGCGCCCGATCCGGCTGAGCGCTACCCCGCGCGGGCCGCCGCGATTCCCCGGCGACGCAGAGTGACTGCTCCGGAGACCGCCGTCACGGCGGCGGTGAGCGGGCCCACTAATGGTGTCGTCGATAACGCCGATTTCGAGATCATTTCGCGAAGCCCGTGATCTTATTCATGCCGTGCGTAACCATTGCGCGGGGTAATCGATCGGAAACAGCGCATGATCGGACTCGGACATGAACCCGCCCCCGGACAGCACGACGCCCCAGCGCCGGTGCGGCCTGGGGCGTGAATGCTGTGAGGGATTGTTCAGGCGGTGGGTGCACTGACGCGAAGGCCACCCCGGCGCTTCACGGCACGCCGTTCGTCCTCGCTCATACCGCCCCAGACGCCGGCGTCCTGACCGGACTCGAGCGCCCAGGAGAGGCACGACTCGGTCACGGTGCATCGCCGGCACACGGCCTTGGCCTGCTCGACCTGCAGGAGCGCGGGGCCTGACGTCCCGATCGGGAAGAACAGCTCCGGGTCCTCGTCGCGGCAGATCGCATGGTGACGCCAGTCCATGGCGGCAACACTCCTTGTTTCGGATTGGGTAGAGAAAATGGTGCTACTTACTTTTATCTGCGTCCGCACAGGACCGACGGAGAGCGTCCGCCTGACTACCGGTGCGTGAGCAAGCTTTGTTCGTGAAGCCGTTCCGCGCCTTCTGGATTAGGAACGTGCGCGAGCGGCATCGGGTTACTTCTTATCGCTTGTGAATGCTTTCACGAACTCCCGCGATGTCAAGGGTAGCGCTCGGAAATTCTCCGAGCGCGTGAGCTAACTCACGACCCCTTTGTCCGGTTCTGGGGCATGTCCCAGGACCCGCGGACGAACGCTCCCATCAATGTAGTACGGTACGCCGCCCCTTGCCGACCTTTTGCCCGTCTTTCTGTAACGGATCGTGAGGACGCCCCGGGGGAGGCCTGCCAGATCCCTCAGCAGATCACACGCAGGGCTTCGGGGACGGACAGGAAGTGCACCTTCTGGCGCTCGCCCAGGTAGTCACCGTCCAACTGGAACGACTGGGGGCGGCTGGCGATCACGGTGAACTCGGACTGGTCGTGGAGTCGCAGCACGTGCTTGCCGTGTGGCTCGGAGTTGCGGGACGCCATCTGAGTCACTGTCCGTGCAGTACTGGTGATGTGCAGGTTACGGACGGCGAGCAGGTCGAGCCCCCGATCGAACGAGGCGTCGGGGTTGGGGTTGATCGCACGGTCGCCGACGTATGTCCACGGTGCGGTGTTCTGGACGATGACCGTCCCCAGCCCGGTCTCCGGCTCCTCGCCGGGACGCTCGATCGCGAGCGGCGGCGACCGGCGGTCCTCGCCGGAGAAGATCAGCCCGACCATCGAGCGGACGTAGAGCGACGGGGTCGACTTACGCCCGCGGAGCCGTGCCTGCTCCACCCGGCGGGTCACCGCGGCATCCAGGCCGACCCCGGCGGTGAAGGTGAAGTACCGGTCGTCGGCCCGGCCGAGCCCGATGACCCGGTGCCGGCCGGAGCGCAACCCGTCGAGGATCACCGAGGTGCCCTCGACCCAGTCACGGGGCAGGCCGAGCGCGCGGGCGAAGACGTTCGTCGAGCCGCCCGGCACCACCGCGAGCGCCGGCAGCCGGAACGCCGGGGACGTGCCGCGGGCGGAGAGGCCGGAGTCCGCGGTCATCAGCCCGTTCACGGCCTCGTTGACCGTGCCGTCGCCGCCGAGCGTCACCACCAGGTCCACGCCGCTCTCCGCGGCGGACCTGGCCAGCGTCGCCGCATGGCCGCGCTTGCGGGTGTACTCGACCGTCAGGTCGACCTCGCTGCGCAGGGCCCGCACCAGCACGTCGCGGCTGCGCTCATTCGTCGTGGTGGCTTTGGGATTTACCACCAGTAACGCTCGCATGGGCGGCACTGTACCTCTCGGAGCGGGCCCGAACTGGCCGGTATCGTACAGCGGTGACTCCCCGCCAACTGGATTCTCCGGCGACGCTGCTCTGGGCGGTACGCCTGCTTTTCGCGGAGGCCGTCGCGCTCGCGCTGCTCACCGCGTACCTTCTGGTGCTGGACTTCACGGCCGACTCCACCAGCGTCGCCGTCGCGGTGGCGCTGACCGGATTCACCGCAATCGGCGCGGTCGCCGTGTTCCTCGTCGCCCGGGCCCTCGCGCGCCGCTCGTCGCACGCCCGCGGTCCCGCGATCGTCGTGCAGCTCTTCGCCATCGCCGCCGGCGGCTTCCTGCTGCAAACCGGCACCGCGTGGATCGGCGCACCGATGATGGCTCTCGGCGTGGCGGTCGGGCTGCTCTGCGTCCTCCCGCCGACCACCCGCGCTCTCGGACTCGACTGAACGCCACTACCCGCTCGCGTTTCAAGGCCTACTCTGAGTGGGCGGATCACGAGGGGGGTGAGGGTAGTGGCGGGATCGACGGTGCGTCCACCGGCGTATCAGCTTCTCGCGGACGAGCTCCGCGAGGAGATCACGTCGGGGCGGTTGCAGCCGGGCGAGCGCCTGCCGCCCGAGCCCGAGCTCTGCGTGCGCTCCGGCGTGAGCCGCAGCACGGTACGCGAGGCGTTACGCCTGCTCGCCAGCCAGCACCTCATCGTCACGACCCGAGGGGTCACGGGCGGTAGCTTCGTCGCGCACCCCGACGCCGATCAACTGTCCGAGGCGCTCTCCACCGGGCTGACGCTGCTGAGCAACTCCGCCGAGGTCGGCCTGGCCGACCTGCTCGAGCTGCGCAGGGCGCTGGAGATCCCGGCAGCCGGGCTGGCGGCGATGCGCCGCACGGACGCGAACCTGGCCGAGCTGCGCGGGGCGATGTTCGATCCCGACCTGGACGAGCTCACCACGATGCTGTCCGCGCACGCCGCGTTCCACTCCGCGGTGGCGTCGGCGACCGGCAACCCGCTCTTCGAGCTGGTCACCCGCCCGCTCTACCACGTCACGTACGGCGAGGAGGTCGTCGAGAGCCTGCCCGACGGCTACTGGGCCCGGGTCGACGCCGACCACCGCGAGCTGCTGAACTGCGTGAAGGGCCGCGACTCGGAGGCCGCGATGGACGTGGGCCGCCGCCACCTCGACTTCATCGCGATGGCCAACGCCCGCTGAGCCGGGCTCGGTGGGTCAGAGCTCGGTGCGGCGGGTGAGCAGCCTGATGGTCGCGTGCCGGCCGGTCGCCTCCGCGGAGGCCGACGTCGTCAACGCGGTAAGCACCTTCCAGGCGAACGAGGACTCCGACGGCAGCCGCGCACCGCGCACCGTCGACACCGTGACCTCGACGGTAAGTGCGTCGTCGGTGACCGCGAAGCGGCACTCGAGCTCCGCGCCGCGGGTGGCGATGGCCAGCAGCATCGCGCAGGCCTCGTCGACCGCGATCCGCAGGTCCTCGATCTCGTCGAGCGCGAAGTGCAGGCGCGCGGCGAGGCCGGCCGTCGCCGTGCGGAGCACACCGAGGTATCCGCCGTCGGCGGGCACAGTCAGCAGCACGACGTCGTCACCGAACGCCGGCTCCGGATGCGTTGTCTGCAGCTGAGTCACCGACCCCATCCTCCCGATGGACGGAACTCTAGCCCCTGACGGGTGCGGAGCGCTCGCCGAGTCGCTGGAGGGCCGGGCCGGTCAGCCGGTACGACAGCCAGCCGTCGACCACCTTCGCCCCGATCGCGGCGTAGAACTCAGCGGCCGGGTTCCAGTCCAGCATCACCCAGTCGAGGCGCCGGTAGCCACGCGCCACGCACTCCGCGGCGAGCGCGGCCAGCAGGGCGCCACCCGCGCCGGTGCCCCGCGCCTGCGGGCGGACGTAGAGGTCCTCCAGGTAGATACCGTGGGTTCCCTCCCAGGTCGAGAAGCTGAGGTGCCACAGCGCCATGCCCTGCGGTACGTCGTCAGCGTCGACCGCGACGTGCCCGAAGAGGGCCGGCTGCGGGCCGAACAGGGCGGCCGTCAGCTGTTGCTCGGTGAGGTGACAGGAGTCGGCGGCGCGTTCGAACTCGGCGAGTTCGTGCACCATCGCGACAACGGCCGGCACATCGTCACGACGTACCGGCCGTACCGTTGCGGAGCTCACGCCTGCTTGGTCTCCCAGAAGATCTTGGAGATCTCCTCGATCTTGCCAAGCAGCTGCTCGGCGACCGCCGGGTCCATCGAGCCCTTGGCGCCACCGGCGCCGGCGAGCTTGGTGGCCTCGTTGAAGAGCTGGTTCAGGTTCGGGTACTTCTCGAAGTGCGGCGCCTTGAAGTAGTCGGTCCAGAGCACCCACAGGTGGTGCTTGACCAGTTCGGCGCGCTGCTCCTTGATCAGGATGGCGCGGGTGCGGAACTCGGGGTCGGTGTTCGCCTGGTACTTCTCGGCGATGGCCTTCACCGACTCAGCCTCGATGCGTGCCTGCGCCGGGTCGTACACCCCACAGGGCAGGTCGCAGTGCGCGCTGACCATGGTGCGCGGCGTGAAAATACGCGGAAGTCGCATCAGGACCCCTTCATACGTTTGCGATGATCCGATGCTGACATTACCCCTTTCCGATCTGGCCACACTCGACGCGGGAGTTATGCCATGAGTTGGCAGTTGCCATTCTTCGCAGCACAGGTGCGTGGGCCCTCCATGTCGCCGACCCTGCGGGCCGGCGACGCCCTCCTGGTGCGGCGCTCTGCCCGGGCACGTCCGGGTGACGTCGTCGTCGCCCGATTTCGGGCCCGGCCGGACCTGCTGGTCGTGAAGCGCGCGCTGCGTGAGCAGGACGGCGGATGGTGGGTACGCGGTGACAACGAGTTCGTGACCGACGACTCGCGGGCGTACGGGGTGGCGGATGTCATTGGTCTGGTGGTGTTTCGCTACTGGCCTCGCCCCGGTCCGCTAAGTTAACCTCCAGTAACCGCAGCACACCGAAGTCTTGCGGTTGCTATATCCCGGGCGACCCCCGCATCGCACGTCGGTCCGCGCAGACTCGCGCTTTTAGACCGGCTGGCACACCGACGTTTCGATGCGTTGTTTGGAGCCCTCGTGTCTTTCTTCAGTTTTGAGCTCGACCCTGCCCTGGCCGCGGATCCGGTCTTCGACCTGCACAAGCAGGGAAAGATGGAGATCTCGTGCACGGTCCCGCTGTCCAGCCGCGACGACCTGTCGCTGGCGTACACCCCGGGCGTCGCCCGGGTCTGCGAGGCGATCGCCGAATCTCCCGAACTCGCCGCCGACTACACCTGGACCGGTAACACCGTCGCCGTGGTTACGGACGGTTCGGCCGTCCTGGGCCTCGGCAACATCGGCCCCAAGGCGGCGATGCCGGTCATGGAGGGCAAGGCCGTGCTGTTCAAGCAGTTCGGCGACGTCAACGCCGTGCCCATCTGCCTCGACACCCAGGACGTCGAGGGCATCATCGCCGTGGTCAAGGCGCTCGGCCCGTCCTTCGGTGGCATCAACCTCGAGGACATCAGCGCGCCGCGCTGCTTCGAGATCGAGCGCCGCCTCGACGAGGCGCTGGACATCCCGGTCTTCCACGACGACCAGCACGGCACCGCGATCGTCGTGCTCGCCGCGCTGCGCAACGCGGCCACCCTGCTGAACCGGCGCTTCGCCGACCTGCGGGTGGTCATCAGCGGGGCTGGCGCGGCCGGGGTCGCGATCACGAACACGCTGATCACGGCCGGCATCCAGGGCGCGAACGTCATCGTCTGCGACTCGCAGGGCATCATCCACGCCGAGCGTCCCGGCCTGTCCGGCACGAAGATCACGCTGGCGCGGTCGACCAACTACTCCGGGCGTACCGGTGGAATCAAGGAGGCGCTGATCGGCGCCGACGTCCTGATCGGGGTCTCCGGCGGGCAGATCGAGGAGAGCGCGCTGACCGGGATGGCTCCGGGCGGCATCATCTTCGCGCTGGCCAACCCGACGCCGGAGGTTCCGCCGGCGCTGGCGCACAAGTACGCGGCGATCGTCGCGACCGGGCGCAGCGACTTCCCCAACCAGATCAACAACGTGCTGGCGTTCCCGGGCATCTTCCGGGGTGCGCTGGACGCCCGCGCCACCCGGATCACCGAGGGGATGAAGGTCGCGGCGGCCGAGGCCATCGCCGGCGTCGTCGCGGACGAGCTGCGCGCCGACGCGATCGTCCCGTCGGCGCTCGACCCGCGGGTCGCACCCGCCGTCGCGGCGGCGGTCGCACGCGCCGCCGAGCGCGACGGCGTCGCCCGGCTGGCCACCGCACCGCCCCCGCCGGCACCCTCCGCCGGGCCGTCCGTTGCCTCGACGCTGATCTCACCTCCCGAGGCCGTGACCTCCTCGCTGTAGCAGTCCCGCAACCCGGCGGGCCGAGGTGCTCGATGTGCCTCGGCCCGCCGGGTCCGGCGGTTTCGCCTTAAGCTGCCGGTATGCGAGCCGCTTATGCCACTGCGACGAAGCCCGACGAGCCACTTGCCGCGTTGACGGTCGGTGACCTGCCCGAACCGTCCCCGCCCGAGGGCTGGACGACGGTCGACGTGCGCGCAAGCTCGCTCAACCACCACGACATCTGGTCGCTGCGCGGGGTCGGGCTGCCCGCCGACCGGCTGCCGATGATCCTCGGCTGCGACGCGTCCGGAGTGGACGCCGACGGCAACGAGGTCGTCGTCTACCCGGTCATCGACGACCCGCAGGACCCGCGCCGCTTCTCACTGCTCTCCGAGCGCTGGCCCGGGACGCTGGCCGAGCGGGTGGCGGTGCCGACGGGAAACCTCGTGCCCAAGCCCGCGGGCATCTCGTTCCTCGAGGCCGCGTGCCTGCCGACGGCATGGCTGACCGCCTACCACATGCTGATGAGCCGCGGCCGCGTCGCGGACGCCGAGTCGGTGCTGGTACAGGGCGCCGGCGGCGGCGTATCGACCGCGGCGGTCGTGCTCGCCGTCGCGCTCGGCAAGCGCGTGTACGCGACCAGCCGCGACGCCGACAAGCGCGCGAAGGTCGCCGAGCTCGGCGCCGTGGCGATCGAACCCGGCGGCCGCCTCCCGGAGCGGGTGGGCGTGGTGATCGAGTCGGTGGGCGCCCCGACGTTCGAGCACTCGCTGAAGTGTTCGGCGCCGGGCGCCCGGATCGTGGTCTGCGGCGCGACCGGCGGCCCGTTCCCGAAGGTCGACCTGCGCCGTGTCTTCATGATGCAGCTCGAGATCCTCGGCAGCACGATGGGCACGGCGGCGGAACTGGCCGCACTGCTCGACCTCTGCGTGGACCGCGACATCCGCCCGGTGATCGACTCCACGTACGGCTTCTCGGCGGTCGCCGACGCGTTCGCCCGCCTGAACTCAGGCGAAGCCTTCGGCAAGGTCGCCATCGACCACCTCCACTAGCGCCGGACTGCGGCCGGGGCTCCGGTGAGGTCTGGACGCGCGCGCCCGGATCGCCCGAGCGCCGGCGCCGTTCTGTGTAATCCCGCGCGCGACGGCCCGAAACCGGCGCTGGGCGGCGTCAGGCTGATCATGACGGCCTGACTTCCCGCCTTGCGGTGCGGGAGCCGGTCTATGGTCGTCCGCTTGCCTGGGCGGATTGTGACGGCCTCGACCTAAAGGTCGCTCTCGACGTTTTTGCGGCCTTCGAGCCGTCGCTTGGCGGCGGCGTCGCCGTAGAGGCTCCAGCGCCAGAAGTCGGTGGTGGCGGTGGCGACGACGTTGAAGTCCTTGCCGTCGGTGGTGACGTGGCCGCCGTTCGGGACGGTCAGCATCGCCTTGGGCCACGGCACGGCCTCGAAGGCGGCGAGGCCGTCGGCGTACCGGATGGTCCGGTCGAGCTTGCCGTGCACGAAGAAGACGGAGGCGGGCGGCCCGGAGAACGGGATCGGCAGGACCTGGCGGCCGGCCAGGACGACGGCGGCGTCGAGACGGTCGTCGCGGTCGTCGCGGGTGCCGGAGAGCATGCCGATCGTGGTGATGCCGCCGGCGGAGTGCCCGGCCGCCGCGACGTGCGCCTCGTCGAGGCGGCCCCGCAGCGGGTCGCCGGCCCGGGTGTCGAGGGCGAGCACCTCGGTGAGCACGTGCGAGGCGTCGGCGGGCTGGTTGACCACGTCGATCACGTTAAATTCGGGGACTCCCGCGGAGGTGTGCGGGTAGGCCGGGCCGGCGACGACGAAGCCCGCGCCGGCCCAGCGGGAAAGCAGCCGCTCGTAGTCGCCCGGCCGGGCGGTGAGCCCGTGGCTGAACACGATCACCGGGTACGGGCCTTTGCCGGTGGCCGGGTACCAGACGGTGGTCGGCAGCGGGCGGTCCGCGCCGCGGCTGAGCCGCAGCTTCCTGACCTTGACCGGGAGGGTTCCGCTCGGCGCCTTCCCGGCGAGTGCGGCCGTTGCCGACGGGGCCGGTGCGCCGGCTGCCGGTGCCTTCGCGGCCGCGGATGCGGAGGCGGCCGGTGCGGTGCCCGGCGGCGGAACCGACTCGGCCGAGCAGGAGGTCAGCGCCGCCACTGCGATCAACAGCGCGACTGTCCGGCATTTCATGCGCCCATTGTGCCCGGGTTTGCATCCCGGCCCGGTGTGATCTTGCGCGCGACCATCGCGGCCCGGAGCAGGGCGATGTCCCGTCGGTCCTTCTCGCGGCGGGCGAGGCCGGGAACCCAGACCGGCATCATCTCCTTGATCTCGATCTGCGCCCGCGGGCTGACGATCGGGCAGCTCACGGCCCCGATCCGGCCGGGCGCCCCGGCAAGCAGGTCCGCCGGCCACCGGGTACCCGCGTAGGGCCCGGCGGGCACCGTCGGGCAGCGGTCGGCGTCCTCGCCGAGCAGCGTGACCTGTACGTCCAGCCCGGCCGGGCTTTCCAGATCATGCTGGAGTCCCGCCGGGGCGCGGCCCGGTACGTCGCGGTAGCCGAGCCCGCGCAGCGCGCCGACGATGCGGTCCGCGTCCGTGTCCCGGCAGAAGAAGTCGATGTCCAGGTGCGGCCGGGTCACCTCACCGAGGTAGAAGTCCATCGCCCAGCCGCCCCGCAACCACAGCCCGGCGCCGGAGGCCCGGACGATCTCGGAGATCGCGCGCAGTTGCAGATCCGGGTCCATCCGGCCAGCGTAGGCAGCCGGGACACTCCCACGGACGGGTGAAATCTCCGGACGAAGAGCGAACGCCCTGCTAAAGGGCAGGACGCCCTGTCGCGGGCCCACCCGGCTTCGCTATGGTCGTGCGCATGCCTGACAACACCGTCGACCCGAGCGGCAACACCGAGGCCTTCCGCGCCTTCACGCAGCAGACTCCGCAGGAGCCGCCAGCCCCGTCCAAAACCCCGCTGTTCATCGGCGTGGGCGTCGTCGCGATCGTCCTGATCGCGCTGATCGCCTGGCTGGCGCTGGGCTGACCAGGACTCCTGCCGACCTGATCCGGACTGAGCGCGGGCCGGGCTGATCACGGGCTCCCGCCCGCAGGCCCGCCCGCGCCACGCCTGATTCCGCCCTCTCCGGCTCCTCGCCGCCCCAGTGACTTGGGTGGCGTGGGCTTGGCGGTCGCCGCACCGCGCGCTTCCCGCTTCTGCGCCGTCGTGGCCTCGTGGGTGGCTTGGTTCGGCGCGCCGGCGTGTTCCGGCTTTCGCGCTGGTCGGTTTCCGGGCTGCCTTGGCTTCGGGGCCGTACGGGCTTGGGTTGTCGTCGCGCGGTGGTGTGTTTGGTCAGCGGGAGAGGACGGTGGCTACCTGGCCGGCGATCTCCAGTTCCTCGTCGGTGGGGACCACGCACACCGCTACGGCTGCGCCGTCCGGCGAGATGATTTGGGCGTTGCGGGTGTTGCGGGGGTCGTCGATGGTGATGCCCAGGGCGGTTAGGCCTGCCAGGGAGTGTGCGCGGACCTCCGGGGACTTCTCGCCGATGCCGGCGGTGAACGTGATCGCGTCGGCGCCGCCCAGGACTGCCAGGTACATGCCTACGTATTCCTTGATGCGGCGGCAGTAGAGGTCGATGGCGAGCGTTGCGGCGTGGTCGCCCTGCTGCCAGCGGTGCTCCACCGTGCGCATGTCGTTGTCGCCGGTGAGGCCCTGCATGCCGGCGGACCGGGTCAGGGACCGCTCGATCTCCTCGATCGGCAGGCCCGCGACCCGGTGCAGGTGGAAGATCACCGTGGGGTCGATGTCGCCGCAGCGGGTGCCCATGACGAGGCCGGAGAGCGGGGACATGCCCATCGAGGTCGCGACGCTGCGGCCGCCGTCGACCGCGCAGGCGCTCGCACCGTTGCCGAGGTGCAGGGTGATCACCTTTGCGGTCGCGGCGGGCAGGCCGAGCAATTCGGCGGTCTTGCGTGCCACGTAGGCGTGCGACGTGCCATGGAAGCCGTAGCGGCGGATCTGCCAGCGGTCGGTCAGCGCGGTGTCGATCGCGTAGGTCGAGCCCTCCGGCGGGATCGTCTGGTGGAACGCGGTGTCGAAGACCGCCACCTGCGGCACGGCCGGGAGCAGCTTGCGGGCCACCGCGATGCCGGTGAGCGCCGCGGGATTGTGCAGCGGCGCGAGCGGGACGAGCCGCTCGACGGTCGCGACCAGCACGTCGTCGATCACCGTCGCCTCGGCGAACTCGGTGCCGCCGTGCACGACGCGGTGGCCGACCGCGTCGAGGCCGGCGAGGTCGACCTCGGCCATGACGCGTTGCATGGCGGCCTCGTGGTCGGCCGCGTCGCCGCCCGGCTCGCCGATCCGCTCCACCAGGCCCTTGGCCAGGGTCGCGGTGTCGTCGAAGAGCCGGTATTTCACCGACGAGGAGCCGGTGTTGAGCACGAGGATTTTCATGAGCCCGCCTGGATCGCCGTGATCGCCACGGTGTTGACGATGTCCTTGACCGTCGCGCCCCGGGACAGGTCGTTGACCGGGCGCCGGAGCCCCTGCATGACCGGCCCGACCGCGACGGCGTTGGCCGAGCGCTGCACCGCCTTGTAGGTGTTGTTGCCGGAGCTGAGATCGGGGAAGACGAACACCGTCGCCTTGCCGGCCACGGTGCTGCCCGGCAGCTTGGTCGCCGCCACCTGAGGGTCGATTGCCGCGTCGTACTGGATGGGACCCTCCACGGGTAGGTCGGGGCGTTGCTCGCGGATCAGGGCGGTCGCGGCGGCCACCTTCTCGACGTCGGCGCCCGAGCCCGAGCTGCCGGTCGAGTAGGAGAGCATGGCGACCCGCGGCTCGATGCCGAACGCCGCCGCGGTCTGCGCGGACGACAGCGCGATGTCGGCGAGCTGGGCGGCGTCCGGGTCGGGGTTGACCGCGCAGTCGCCGTAGACCAGCACGCGGTCGGCCAGCAGCATGAAGAAGACGCTGGACGCGACCGACAGGCCGGGCACGGTCTTGATGATCTCGAATGCCGGGCGGATGGTCGCGGCGGTCGTGTGGCCGGCGCCCGAGACCATGCCGTCGGCGAGTCCGGCGCTGACCATCATCGTGCCGAAGTAGTTGACGTCGCGGACCACGTCGTAGGCCAGGTCGAGCGTGACCGCCTTGTGTTTGCGCAGCTCCGCGTAGCGCTCGGCGAAGTCGTCGCGCCAGGGGGCGGTGGCCGGGTCGACCAGCCGGGCCGCACCGATCTCGACGCCCACCTCGCGGGCCCGCCGGGTGATCTCGGCCGGGTCGCCGAGCAGGGTGAGGTCGGCGACGCCGCGCCGCAGCAGGGTCTCGGTGGCGCGCAGGATGCGCTCGTCGGTGCCCTCCGGCAGCACGAGGTGGCGGCGGTTGGCGCGGGCGCGGTCGATCAGGTCGTTCTCGAACATCAGGGGGGTCACCCGGCTGGAACGGGTGACGTCGAGCAGCCGGTTGAGCTCGGTGGTGTCCACATGGGTCTCGAACGCGCCGAGCGCCGCCTCCACCTTGCGCGGTGTGCCGACGCTGAGCTTCGCCTCGATCCGGTTCGCGGCGCTGATGGTCTGGTAGCTGTCCGACCGCACGACAAGCATCGCCAGGCCGGTGTTGAGCCGCTCGATCAGCCGGACTGCGCGGGGGTCGGGCAGCTCGCCGAGGGTCAGCACCAGGCCGGCGAGCGTCACGCTGCCGGCGGCGTGTGCGGCGCTCGCCGCCACGAGCAGGTCGGCCCGGTCGCCGGGGGTGATGATCAGCGCGCCGTCGGTCAGGTGGTCGAGCAGGGCCGGCACGTGCGCGGCGCCGACCACGTAGTCGAGGACGTCGCGGTCGAGGGCGGCCTCGCCGCCGGTCACGACGGTCGCGTCGAGGGCGGCCGCGACCTCCGCGACGGTCGGCGCCGCCACCGCGGGAACCTCGGGGATGGCCCAGACCGGGACCGGCAGGCCGCCCGGGGTCGCCATCCCCGGGGGCACCCGGTTGGCGATCACCGCCAGGACGGTCGCGTCCAGGTCCACAAGGGTGTGGTAGGCCGAGCGGACCGTCGCGTTCAGGTCCGGGCGCCGTCCCTGGCCCGCGACGACGGGAATCACCACGCTGCCGAACTCGGTCGCGAGGCGTGCGTTGAACGCCAGCTCGCGGGGCAGCTCGTCGTGCCCGTCGTCCTGGCCGTCGGAGAAGTCGCTGCCGATCACGATCACCGAGCCGCACTGGCGCTCGACCGCGCGGTAGCGCTCGACGATGCGGGAGATGAGCTCCTCGCGCCGGCCGTCGGCGACCAGCGTGGCGGCCTCGGCCACGGTGACGCCGAACGACTCCGCGTAGGGCGCGACGACGGGGTAGCGGGTGGTGAGCAGGGTCAGCAGCGGGTCCGCGCCGGGGCCGGCCGTCAGCGGCCGGAACACGCCGATCCGGGCCACCTGCCGGGACAGGAGCTCGGCAAGCCCGAGGGCGACGGTGCTCTTGCCGACGCCGGGCCCGAGCCCGGCGACGTAGACGCTGCTTGCCACGTCCTCAACGTACCGGTCGGCCGATGATTCCACGCCGACCCTGTGGATAACCGCCGGCGGTCAGAGCAGGGCGCGGAGGTAGCCGTCCGGGCGTTCCAGGAACCGGCGCCAGTGCGCGACGATCTCCAGTTCGTCCCATTTCACCCGGCGGATCCCGTGGTCACCCAGCTCCAGGATTGTCGCGTCCGGCAGCGCCGTCAGCACCGGCGAGTGCGTCGCCACCACCACCTGCGCGCCCTGGCCACGCAGCCCGTCCAGGCGGGCGAGCAGGCCGAGCGTCGACGTGAACGACAGCGGGGCCTCCGGCTCGTCCATCAGGTAGAAGCCGTACCCCCGGAACTTGCGGTCCAGCAGTTCCAGGAAGCCCTCGCCGTGGCTGCGGTCGTGCAGGCCGGTGTCCGGGTTCGGGCCCGGCAGGGCCTCGAGATAGGTGTAGAGGCCGTGCGTGGTCTCCGCGCGCAGGAAGTACGCGTTCGCCGCCCGGCCCGGCGTCCGGATCACCCGCAGTGCGGAGCCCAGCGGCGACTCCGTCACCCGGGTGCTGTGCCGGGCGCTGCGTGAGCCGCCCTCCGGATTCAGGCCGTGCACCGCCGCCAGGGCCTCGACAAGCGTCGACTTCCCCGAGCCGTTCTCGCCGACCAGGAACGTCACCCCCGCCGGGATGTTCAGGCCGTGCTCCAGCACCGCCGCGATCGCGGGGATCCTCGCCCACCAGGCATCGCGGTCGATCTCCGCGCCGAGGTCCGCCTCGACGCGGCGGATCGGCCGTGGTTGCCGGTCGCGTGCCACGCTCAACGTCGCGGCCTACTCCTCGTCGTCCTCGTCGTCGCGGGCCAGCCAGGTCGCGAAGCGCTCGATCGCCGTCTCGAACTCCGGGTGGTTGTCGACGAAGTTCCGGAGCTGTTCGCCCACCCACTCCAGCGTCACGGACTCCTCGCCGCGCCGCTCGACCAGTTCCTCGATGCCACGGTCGGTGAAGTACACGGTCTCTCCCAAACAGGTGAAAGGGCGCCCCGCGCATGTCGCGGGGCGCCCTTTTTCTAACAGACGGTCACGGGCGCGGGAGCGCCGCCTCGACCAGGGCCGACTGCTCGGCCTCGTGCAGCTTCGCCGAGCCGACGGCCGGTGCGGCCGCCGCCGGGCGCGAGATCCGGCGCAGGCGCACGCCGTCGAGGTGCTCGAGCAGGTTGAGGGCCACGAACGACCAGGCGCCCTGGTTGGCCGGCTCCTCCTGCACCCACGCGAAGTCCTCCGCGTTCGGGTACCGGTTCAGCACGGCCTTCAGCTCCTCGACCGGCAGCGGGTAGATCTGCTCCATGCGGATGATCGCCGTGTCGGTGATGCCGCGCTCCGCCCGCGCCTGGAACAGGTCGTAGTAGACCTTGCCCGAGCAGAGCAGGACCCGCTTGACGGCGCCGTCCTCCAGCGGGGTGCCGTTGACGCCGGCGTCGCCGACGATCGGCTGGAACGTGCCCGTGGTGAAGTCGGAGACCGACGACACCGCGAGCTTGTGCCGCAGCAGCGACTTCGGCGAGAAGACGATCAGCGGCTTGCGCTTGGTGGACAGGGCCTGCCGGCGCAGCAGGTGGAAGTAGTTCGCCGGCGTGGTCGGGTTGGCGACCCGCATGTTGTCCTGCGCGCAGAGTTGGAGGAACCGCTCCGGGCGGCCGGACGAGTGGTCCGGGCCCTGCCCCTCCTGGCCGTGCGGGAGCAGCAGCACCAGCGACGACTGCTGGCCCCACTTCACCTCGCCGGAGGAGATGAACTCGTCCACGATCGACTGGGCGCCGTTGACGAAGTCGCCGAACTGCGCCTCCCAGAGCACCAGCGCCTCGGGGTTCTCGACCGAGTAGCCGTACTCGAAGCCCATCGCCGCGTACTCGCTGAGCAGGGAGTCGTGCACGAAGAAGCGGGCGTTGCCGGTGGCGAGCGTCGACAGCGGCAGGTAGTCGTTGCCGGTGTTCGCGTCGACCAGCGAGGCGTGCCGTGACACGAAGGTGCCGCGGCGCGAGTCCTGGCCGGCCAGCCGGACGGTGACGCCCTGGCTCAGCAGCGAGCCGAAGGCGATCAGCTCGCCCATGCCCCAGTCGATGCCGCCGTCGGCGGACATCTTGGCGCGCCGGTCCAGCAGCTGCTGCACCCGCTTGTGCGGGGTGAAGCCCTCCGGCAGGTCAAGGTGTGCCTGGCCGACCGCGCGCACGCCGGCGGGGTCGATGGCCGTGTCGACCTGCGGCTCCGGCTCGTCGGTGCGGGCCGGCCGGGGCCGCGGCGGGGAACCGGCCGCGTCCCGGGTCGCCTTGAAGACCTGCTCCAGCTGCGACTGGTAGTCGCGCAACTGCTCCTGGGCGTCGTCGAGGGTGAGGTCGCCGCGGCCGATGAGCTCCTCGGTGTAGAGCTTGCGGACCGAGCGCTTGGTGTCGATGATCTTGTACATCCGCGGGTTGGTCATCGACGGGTCGTCGCCCTCGTTGTGACCGCGGCGCCGGTAGCAGACCAGGTCGATCACGACGTCCTTGTTGAACGCCTGGCGGTACTCGAACGCCAGCCGGGCCACCCGGACGACGGCCTCGGGGTCGTCGCCGTTCACGTGGAAGATCGGCGCCTGGATCATCCGGGCCACGTCGGTCGAGTAGAGCGACGAGCGGCTGTACTCCGGGGCGGTGGTGAAGCCGACCTGGTTGTTGACGACCACGTGCACCGTGCCGCCGGTGCGGTAACCGCGCAGCTGGGAGAGGTTCAGCGTCTCCGCGACCACGCCCTGGCCGGCGAACGCCGCGTCACCGTGGATCAGGACGGGCAGCACCGTGTAGCCGTGCAGGCCGAGGTCGAGGCGGTCCTGCTTGGCGCGGACGATGCCCTCGAGCACCGGGTCGACGGCCTCGAGGTGCGACGGGTTCGCCACCACGCTGACCGTCGTCGAGTTCGTGCCGTCCGGCGTCGTGTACTTGCCGGTCTGGCCCAGGTGGTACTTGACGTCGCCGGAGCCGTGAGCCGACTTCGGGTCCATCTGGCCCTCGAACTCGTTGAAGATCTTCTCGTACGGTTTGCCGACGATGTTCGCGAGCACGTTGAGCCGGCCGCGGTGCGCCATGCCGATGACCATCTCGTCGAGGCCACCCTCGGCGGACGCCTGGAGCACCTCGTCGAGCAGCGGGATCAGCGACTCGCCGCCCTCCAGCGAGAAGCGCTTCTGCCCGACGTACTTGGTCTGCAGGAACGTCTCGAACGCCTCGGCGGCGTTCAGCCGGTTGAGGACGTGCTTCTGCTCCTCGGGGTCCGGCTTGGTGTACTTGATCTCGATCCGGTCTTGGATCCAGCGCCGCTCCTCGGGGCCCTGGATGTGCATGTACTCGATGCCGACCCGGCGGCAGTAGGTGTCGCGCAGGACGCCGAGCACGTCGCGCAGCTTCATCTTCTGCTTGCCGGCGAAGCCGCCGACCGGGAACATCCGGTCGAGGTCCCACAGGGTCAGCCCGTGCTGGAGCACGTCCAGGTCGGGGTGCCGGCGGATCTCGAACTCGAGCGGGTCGGTGTCGGCCATCAGGTGGCCGCGCACCCGGTACGCGTGGATCAGCTCGACGACCCGAGCGGCCTTGTCGATCTGCCCCTCGGAGGTACGGGCGACGTCGCGCACCCAGCGCACCGGCTCGTACGGGATCCGCAGCGAGGTGAAGATGTCGTCGTAGAAGGCGTGGTCGCCGAGCAGGTACTCGTGCATCGCCTTGAGGAACTCGCCGGACTGCGCGCCCTGGATGACCCGGTGGTCATAGGTGCTGGTCAGCGTGGTGACCTTGCTGACGCCGTGCTCGGTGAGGGTCTCGTCGGACATGCCGGAGTAGGGCGCCGGGTATTCCATCGCGCCGACGCCGATGATGGCGCTCTGGCCGGCCATCAGGCGCGGGATGGAGTGCACGGTGCCGATGCCGCCGGGGTTGGTCAGCGAGATCGTCGTCCCGGCGTAGTCGTCCATGGTCAGCTCGTTGCGGCGGGCGCGCCGGACCACGTCCTCGTACGCCTGCCAGAACTTGCGGAAGTCCATCTGCTCGCAGTTCTTGATGGACGGCACGACCAGGGTGCGGGTGCCGTCCTTCTTGGCGAGGTCGATGGCGATGCCCAGGTTGACGTGCTCGGGCTGCACCAGCGCCGGCTTGCCGTCCACCTCGGCGAACGAGTTGTTCATCTCCGGGTGGGCCATCACGGAGCGGACCAGCGCCCAGCCGATCAGGTGGGTGAAGCTGACCTTGCCGCCGCGGCCGCGGGCGAGGTGGTTGTTGATCACGATGCGGTTGTCGACAAGCAGCTTCGCCGGGACGGCCCGGACCGACGTCGCGGTCGGCACCTCGAGAGAGGCGTCCATGTTCTGCACGATGCGGGCGGCGACGCCGCGCAGCGTGGTGACCTTCGACGTGCTCGCCGGCGCGGGCGTCTTCGCGGCCGTGGTGGCCGGCTTCGCCGTTGCCGCCGGCTTGGCGGGCGCGGCCGCCGGCTTGGCCGGCGCGGCCGGCTTCTCCGGCGCGATGGTCGCGGCGGCCGGTGCGTCGGTGCCCGCCTTCGCGGCGGTCGCCTTCGCGTTGGCGGCGGTCGCCTCGTCAGGGGTAGCGATCGAGCCCGAGGCCATGGCCGGCTTGTAGTCGGCGAAGAAATCGTGCCAGGCGGGATCGACACTGGCTGGGTCGGCCAGGTAGCGCTGGTACATCTCGTCGACAATCCACTCGTTGGGGCCGAAGTCCGCGAGTGGATTGTCATGCGAAGTCTGCTGGGTCGACACTGCCGTGTTCGCCTCTTTCACCATGTTGTCAGCACGCGACGGTTCGTCACACGGGACGAAGGAATCGCCGTCAAGGCTACGCCGTGAGATTCGCGCGGCCATCCGGACGTCCAGTGTGTGACGAACTGCCGAGGCGGAGAGCAGGCGTGTGACCTGCCGAACACGATCAGGTGATGTCGCGCCGCTTCATGAGCCACGTGCCGAGACCGCCCGCGAGCACCGCGTAGCCGATCAGTACGACGGCGCCGAGCCAGCGGGGCGGACTGCCCGGCAACTCGGTTCCGGAGATCATCAGCTGTGACGCGATCGGCGGGACCAGCACCTGGAGCTTGTCGAACCAGTCGCCGAACCGGGGCGCGAGCAGCGCGAAGATGATGGTCGTTCCGAACCAGCCGAGCACGTAGATCGTGCTCAGCGCGATGGTCGCGCCGATCTGGCTGCGGATCAGCACCCCGCCGCCGACGCCGAGAACCGCCCAAAGGGCGTACGCGAGCGCATTGAGGCCGATAGCCCGCCACACCGCCGGCTCGCCCAGCTGCGCGCCGACGTCCAGCTGGTTCAGGATGAGCGGCACGAAGATCAGGTTGAGCACGGTGGTGACGAGCCAGAAGCCGACGCCGAACACGGCCGAGGCGACCAGCTTGGCGAGGACGACCCGCTCCCGGCGCGGCGTCACCAGGAAGGTGGTGGTGGCCGTCAGGTGGAAGAACTCGTTGGTCACCACGATGGCGCCCAACAGCATCACCATGAGCACGCCGAAGAACTGGCCGCTGGTGTAGAGGTTGGCCGCCACGTTGACGGCCTCGTTGGCCACCCGGACCTGCGCGGCCTGCTCGGCGGTCAGGCCCTGCTCGGCCGGGTCGACGCCCTGGTTGATGCTGCTGCCGGCCCAGTTGATCAGCAGGGACAGCGCCCAGAGCGCCAGCGTGATCAGGCCGAAGATCCACCAGGTGGAGGTGGATCGGATCTTGAACAGCTCGGCTTTGACGAGATTCATCGGATGCCCGCCTTTCCGGCCGTGAGCTGCAGGAAGACCTGTTCCAGGTCGGCGCGTTCGCCGGAGAGCTCGTGCAACTCGACGCCGGCGGTGAAGGCGATGTGCCCGACCTTGGCGGTGTCCAGCCCGGTGACCAGCAGGGCCTCGTCGGGCAGCGTGGTCACGGCGGCCTGCTCGGCCGCGAGCGCGGCGGCCAGCACGGCGGGCTGGGGCGTGCGCACCCGGACCTGGCTGCCGCCCGCCATGGAGCCGAGCACCTCGCCGACCGGGCCCTGCCGGATCAGCTTGCCCGCGGCGATGATCACCACGTCGTCGGCGAGCTGCTGCATCTCGCTGAGCAGGTGGCTGGAGACCAGGATCGTGCGGCCCTCGGCGGCCAGCGCCTTGAGCAGGTCGCGCAGCCAGCGGATGCCCTCGGGGTCGAGGCCGTTGGCCGGCTCGTCGAGGATCAGCACCCGCGGGTTGCCGAGCAGCGCCGAGGCGATGCCGAGCCGCTGCTTCATGCCCAGCGAGTAGCCCTTGAACTTGCGCTTGGCGGCCGGGGTGAGCCCGACGCGGGCGAGCGCCTCGTCGGCCGCCTGCCGCGGCAGCCCGGCCGCGAGGCAGATCATCCGCAGGTGGTTGATGCCGCTGCGGCCCTTGTGCGCGCTTGACGCCTCGAGGACCGCGCCGACGTGCCGGATCGGCTCGTCGAGGTCGCCGTAGCGGACGCCGGAGAAGGTCGCCGTGCCGGAGGTCGGGGTGACCAGGCCGAGCAGCATGCGCAGCGTCGTGGTCTTGCCGGCGCCGTTGGGGCCGAGGAAGCCCGTCACCCGCCCGGAGTGCACGGTGAAGGACAGGTTGTCGACGGCGCGCAGCGCCTTGTAGTGCTTGGTGAGGTTGGAGACGACGATCTCCTCGGAGCCTGTCGGCAACGAACACTCCTTCCGCTCGGCTGGTGGATCAACCTACCGCGTCAGCGCGATCCAGGTTGCCCGTGCGGTGGCGATTCGCTCGCCGCCCGGCGCGTAGACCGAGGAATCGACAAGGGCCTTGCGGCCCTGCACCGAGACCGCCGCGCCGACCACCACGCAGGTGCTGCCCGCCGCGGGCAGGGAATCGACGGCCACCGCGATGCGGCCGAGCACGTAGACCTGGCCGGTGCGCAGCGCCGACCAGCCGCCGGGGCAGTCCAGCGCGGCCCACAGCGTCTCGACGCGAACGTCGGGCGGAACCACCCAGGGCGCGGCCATCCGGCCGTCGGGCAGCGGGCCGGCGAAGATCCGCAGACCGTCGGGGTTCTCGGGGCCGCAGACGAAGCAGGTGGGGAACGGGTGGTCGGCGAAGCCCGGGTAGCCGGCGGTGGCCGCCCGCGCCTGCTCAAGGGAGACCGGTGCCACCCCGCTGCCGGCGTCGGCGACCGGCGCCACCTCGGCGACCAGGGTGCCGTCGGGCGCGGCGACCTTGCCGTCCGCCACGGTCAGCGTGGTCTCCAGCGGCGGCGGGACCCGGAGCGTCACCTCGAAGGCCCGGCCGTCCGCGCCCGCGCCGGACGCCACGGCGAACGCGCCGGCGGACCAGCCGCCGTTGCCCGACGTGGGCGGGCCGTTGTAGCGGGACGCGATCTGCATGTCACCGACGCTCTCATACGGGTGCGACATAAAGCCGTTCATGTACCGGTCATCCGCCGCCTCCTGAGCCGACACGCCGACGGCAGTCGGGGGCCTTACACAGTTCTCATGACGGTACTCATGACCGCCGCCGCATCCACCGGGACCAGCGGCTATTCACTCCTGATCGCCGACGGCGCCGAGCAGGTAGCGGCCGCGCAGCGGCTACGCCACGACGTCTTCGCCACCGAGCTCGGCGCGACGCTGCGTGGCGTCACCCCCGACGGCCGTGACGTCGACGAGTTCGACGACTACTGCGACCACCTGATCGTCCGCGACGACTCGACCGGTCAGGTCGTCGGCACGTACCGGATGATGCACCCGAAGGGTGCCGAGCGGGCCGGGCGCCGCTACGGCGACGGCGAGTTCGATCTCAGTGCCCTGCGCCCGCTGCGCGACCAGCTGGTCGAGACCGGGCGCTCCTGCGTGCACCCGGACCATCGCTCCGGGGCCGTGGTGAACCTGATGTGGGCCGGCATCGCCCGCTACCTGCACCTGAACAACCTGCGCTGGCTCGGCGGATGCGCGTCGGTCGGCCTCGAGGACGGCGGGGCGACCGCGGCCGGCGTCTGGGCCCGGGTCTCGGCCCGGCACCTCTCTCCGCCCGCGCTGCGGGTGCGGCCGCGCGACTCCTGGCTCGCCGGGACCGACCTCGTCGGCGACCCGGCGGTCCTGCCGCCGCCGCTGCTGCGGGGCTATCTGCGGCTGGGCGGCTGGGTCTGCGGCGAGCCGGCCTACGACCCGGACTTCAACTGCGCCGACTTCTACATGCTCTTCTCCATGGACCGGATGGACCCGCGCTACCGGCGGCACTTTCTCGGGGCGACCCGATGATCGCGGCGATGTGGCAGCCCGCCTCCGCCTGCGGCCCGCAGTGCCGGCCGGGCGGCGAGCGGGGCGTGCGGGCCGTCACCACGGTGTTGCGGATGTCGGCGCTCTTCGGCGTACTCGTATGGGCCTTCGCCCTTGCGCCGTTCGCGCGGACCGGCGCCGCACGGGCCGTGGCCCGCGGCATCCTCGCGGCCCTCGGGGTGCGGCTGGTGTGGCGCGGGCCCGCGCCGCGGCCCGGCAGCCTGCTCGTGGCCAACCACGTCTCCTGGCTCGACATCCTCGCGCTGCACGCGGTGACGCCGGTCCGGCTGGTCGCCAAGCACGACGTGCGCGGCTGGCCCGGCATCGGCGCCCTCGCGGTCGCGAGCGGGTCGATCTTCCTCGACCGGACCCGGCCGAAGCGCCTGCCGGCGACGGTCGCCGAGATCGCGGCGGCGCTGCGGGCCGGCCGAACGGTCGCGGTCTTTCCGGAGGGCACGACGTTCTGCGGCGCCGACCGCGGGCGCTTCCGGCCCGCCGTGTTCCAGGCGGCCGTCGACGCCGGCGCGCCGGTCGTGCCGATCTCCATCCGGTACGCGTCCCCGGCGGCCGCCTTCGTCGGCGACGACTCCCTGTGGTCCTCGGTGCGGAGGGTGGCGCGGTCGCGCGGGCTTACGGTTACCCTCGTCGGGGCTCCGGCGCTGCTACCGGCGCCCGGCGCGGACCGGCGGTCGCTGGCCCGGGCGGCCGAGGCGACGGCCGGACTGCGGTCCGGCACCTTTGATCTTGCCGCCTAGCTGCCTCACAGAAAACTTTCAGCCAGTGCGCAGCGTGGGCGCAGGCCCCTGGGTGAAGATGGTTGCATGGCCGTTTCTCAGACCCAGGGCAAACAGAGCGAGGCGAAGCTCCTCGTCGTCGAGGACGATGCGAACATTCTCGAGCTGCTCTCCGCAAGCCTGCGCTTCGCCGGGTTCGACGTCAGCACCGCGACAAGCGGCAGCGCCGCCGTCAGCGCGGCCAAGAGTGCGACTCCCGACCTTGTCGTCCTCGACGTGATGCTGCCCGACCTCGACGGCTTCGAGGTCATCCGGCTCATGCGCGAGGGCGGCACCCGCACGCCGGTGGTCTTCCTGACCGCCCGCGACGGCACCGACGACAAGATCCGGGGCCTGACGCTCGGCGGCGACGACTACGTGACAAAGCCGTTCAGCCTCGAGGAGCTCACCGCCCGGATCCGGGCCGTGCTGCGCCGCACCTCGGCCGGCGACGAGGAGCCCTCGCGCCTGGTCTTCGCCGACCTGGAGCTGGACGAGGAGACCCATGAGGTCTACCGGGCGGGGCAGCGTGTGCAGCTCTCCCCGACCGAGTTCAAGCTGCTGCGCTACCTGATGCTCAACGCCAACCGGGTGCTCTCCAAGGCGCAGATCCTCGACCACGTGTGGAAGTACGACTTCCGGGGCGACGACAACATCGTGGAGTCGTACATCTCCTACCTGCGGCGCAAGGTGGACAACGTGCAGCCGCGGCTGATCCACACGCTTCGCGGCGTCGGATACGTGCTGCGCAAGCCGGCGGCCTGAGCAAACCCCGTGACCGCGACCCTCTCCGACCGGCTCCGCAGGTACGTACCGTTGCAGGCCAGCCTGCGCCGCGTGCCGCTGAGCATCAAGCTCGTCGCCTCCGTCCTGGCGCTGGTGTTCGCGGCGCTGACCCTGATCAGCGCCGCCAGCACGTACGCGCTGCACAGCTACATGATCGGGCGGCTGGACGCCGGGCTGGTGCGGTTCACGGTCACGCTGGAGAACCTCACCGGGGAGCAGAAGCTGATCCTGCCCTCCGACTACTACGTGTGCGCGACCACGGTCGACGGCGTCGGCGCACCGGGGAACCGTAAGTACGACAACTCGCTGAAACCCGGCCAGCTGCCGCCGGTGATCAAGGGGCAGAAAGAGGTCGACAAGCACCTCAACAAGCCGTTCACGGTCAAGTCCTCCGACGGCACCGTGACGTGGCGGATGCTGATCACCTACACCGACACCGGCGAGGTGCTTCAGGTCGGGCAGCGCCTGCTCGGCATCGACAACGCGATAAGCCGGCTGATCTGGGTCGACACGCTTGTCGGCGCCGGCGTGCTCTTCGCGCTCGCGGCGGTCGGCGCGGCGATCGTGCGGCAGAGCCTCATCCCGCTCGGTCAGATCGAGCGGACCGCGGCGGCCATCGCCGCCGGCGACCTCACCCAGCGCGTACCCGATCCGGAGCCGGACGTCGAGGAACCGCAGACCGAGCTGGGCCGGCTCTCCCGGGCCCTGAACGCGATGCTCGCCCAGATCGAGGCCGCGTTCACCGCCCGGGCGCTGTCGGAGACCGCGGCCCGCGCCGCGGAGTCGCAGTCCCGGGACGCCGCCGAGGCCGCGCAGGCCTCTGAGGCCCGCGCGGTGCGCTCGGAGGAGAAGATGCGGCAGTTCGTCGCGGACGCCTCGCACGAGCTGCGTACCCCGCTGACCTCCATCCGCGGCTTCGCCGAGCTGTACCGCCAGGGCGCGGTCGGCAAACCGGAGGACGTGGCCAAGCTGGTACGCCGGATCGAGGACGAGGCCGCCCGGATGGGCCTGCTCGTCGAGGATCTGCTGCTGCTCGCCCGGCTGGACCGGGAGCGGCCGATCTCCCTGGCGCCCGTCGAGCTGACGGTGCTGGCCGTCGACGCCGTACAGGCGGCGCAGGCCACCGCGCCCGAGCGCACCATCGAGCTGGACGTGCGGGAGTCGCCGGAGAAGCTCGTCGCGTACGGGGACGACGCGCGCCTGCGGCAGGTCATCGGCAACCTGATGACAAACGCGCTGGTGCACACGCCGCCGGAGGCGTCGGTGACGCTCGCGCTCTATCCGGACACGGGCAACCAGGCCGTCATCGAGATCAGCGACACCGGCCCCGGGCTCGCTCCCGAGCAGCGCGAACACGTCTTCGAGCGCTTCTACCGCGCCGACGAGGCGAGGACACGGCGTACGGACCGCAGGGCGTCCGGCACGGGCCTCGGCCTGGCCATCGTCGCGGCGATCGTGCGGGCGCACCACGGCACGGTCGAGGTGATCAGCGAGCCCGGCGAGGGCGCGACGTTCCGGGTGTCCCTTCCGGCGCTGGTTCCCGACGAATCATGACTTCTGGAGGCATGCACCATTCACAGAGAACGTCCAGGGGCAGCACAGGTCAATCGGAGCGGGCGAAGGCATGGTTATTCCTATGAGTGAGCACGAGACCAACCCGCAGCGGCCCTCCGAGGAGCAGTCGCACCGGCCAGTGGACGCCTCCCCCGAGAACAACCCGGAGCGGGGACAGTCCGACGTCACGGCCCAGCAGCCGGCGGTGATCCAGCCGGCCGCGCCGCAGTCCGCGATCCCGCTGTCCGGCGCGCCGCAGTCCGCCATCCCGCAGTCCGGGATCCCGCAGTCCGCGGCGCCGCAGTCCGGCGCGCCGCAGCAGCCCGGCGGCTGGCCCGGTTCGCCCTGGCAGCACACCGGCCAGCACCCGGCACCGCAGTTCCCGCACGGCGGGCAGCCCTACCAGGCCGCCGGGCCGCAGCAGCCCTACGCGGGCGCCTACCCCGGCCGGCCGCAGTACCCGTCGCAGGGCCCGGCCGGCCTGCCCGGCACCTGGGTGCCCGGCGGAGAGGTGCCGCCGCAGTCCGAGGTCCCGTCCTGGGCGCAGGCGGTCGGCACCGAGACCCGCCAGCCCGCGCGGACCGGCGGGGGCCGCAAGGTCGTCCTGGCCGGCGCGGCCGCGATCCTGATCGCCCTTGCCGCCGGCGGCGTCGGCGCGGCCACCGCGCTCGCGTTCTCCGACGACGCCCCCGGCTCGGTGCAGACCAGCAACTCCTCGGTCACCCGCGTAGTCGACCACTCGTCGATGGCCGCGATCGTGGCGGCCGTCAAGGACAGTGTGGTTTCGATCACCACCGGCACCGGCGAGGGCTCCGGCGTCGTGCTCACCGCGGACGGCTACATCGTCACCAACAACCACGTGGTCGCGACCGCGCAGGGCGACACCGTGACCGTGATCTTCGCGGACGGCAAGAAGGCCGACGCGAAGATCGTCGGCACCGACCCGCGTACGGATCTCGCGGTGATCAAGGCGGAAGGCGTCTCGGGTCTCACGGCGGCGAAGTTCGGTTCCAGCGCCAACATGCAGGTCGGCGACACCGTTCTCGCGCTGGGCAGCCCGCTCGGCCTGGAGGGCTCGGTGACCGAGGGCATCGTCAGCGCCAAGGACCGCACCATCCGGGCCGGCAGCGACGGTCAGCAGGCACCGCAGAACCCGTTCGGCGAGGAGCAGCCGCAGCAGCAGAGCTCTGGCGCGACCTCGATGTCCGGCCTGTTGCAGACCGACGCGCCGATCAACCCGGGTAACTCCGGTGGCGCGCTGGTCAACACCAACGGCGAGGTCATCGGCATCAACTCCGCGATCGCCACCTCGGGCTCGGGCTCGGGCAACATCGGCCTCGGCTTCGCCATCCCGAGCGACAAGGCCCGGGCCGTCGCCGAGGCGCTGATGAAGGGCGAGAAGGTCAGCCACCCGGCGCTCGGCGTGAGCGTCACGGAGGCCGAGGGCGGCGGCGCACTCGTCAAGGAGGTCAGCCCGGACAGCGGTGCGGCCAAGGCCGGCATCGAGCAGGGTGACGTGATCCACTCCGTGAACGGCAAGGCCGTCAACGACTCCGACGACCTGGTCGGGATCATCCAGGGCGCCAAGGTCGGCGACAAGGTGACGATCGACTTCACCCGCAACGGCCAGCGCCAGACCGTGAACGCCGTGCTGGCCGAATCGGCCTGACACCACGCATCCGGTGCCGCCCGGGCCATCGGGCGGCACCACTTCCCACAGCGGTGGGTGGTCGCGACCAAGGGGGTTGGTCGTGGCCACCCACCGCACCCTTATTTGTCCACTTTGAGTGATTTCAGATATCGAAAGGCTTATCGGGGGGTCGCTATCCCCGGGCTGACCGCCTAGTCTCCATTCGCCAAAGCGATTGGAAGGTCGACCCCGGTGACCTACGTCGAGACCCGAATGAGCGTCTGGGAAGCCCTGGCGGGACGCGCGCCGGGCGAGCCGCTCGGCCCCGCCGATCCTGGCCTCTGGGGCGCTGTAGTCGACCGGCTCAACCCCGCCCGTGCCCGGCCGGTGCTGCGCGCCGGCATCGAGGCCGTCGAGCTCATGAGCGTGCGTGGCTCCGCGTACGTGATGCTGCGCTCGCCCGACGACGGCGGCCGCGCCTGCTATCTGCGGCTGACGCCGGAGGAGTGGCAGCTCGCGCTGATGATGGACGGCACGCACACGGTCGCCCGGCTGGTCGCCGAGTTCGCCCGGCTCGCCGGCCGGCTCGCGCCCGACCAGGTCCGGCGGGTCGTCGCCGACCTGGCCGGCAACCGGATGCTCGACGAGCTGCCGGTCGACGCGTTCCGCCCGCTCCAGGAGCTCGAGCGCCGGCCGTTGCCCAAGCGCCTGGGCAGCGGCGTGCTTGCGGCGGCGCGCGGCCGCCGCATGCTGGTCTTCGACATCGACGGCGTGGTCTCCGCGCTCTACCGCTTCGGCGGCCGGTTCCTGTTCACCAAGGCCGCGGCGATCGTCATGTCCGTCTTCGCGGTCGCCGGGATGGGCCTCTTCCTCGCCACCTGGTGGCGGGGCAGCCAGGCGATCTTCCTGGCCAACGGCTCCTATCTGCTCGGTGCGATCGTTCTGCTGCTGCTCAACCTGCTGGCCCTGGCGAGCCACGAGCTGGGACACGCGCTGGCCACGAAACACGCCGGGCGGGAGGTGCCCGCGGCCGGCGTGCTGGTCTTCTTCGGAATTCCGTCCGTCTTCGTCGACACCACCGACGTGTGGATGGCCGGGCGCCGCGCCCGGATACTCGTCACCGCCGCCGGGCCGTTCACGGGCCTGGTGCTGGCCGGATCGATACAGCTCGTCGGGCTCGCGGTGCCGGCGCTCGGCCCGCTCGCCTTCAAGCTGGCCTTCGCCTGGTACGTCAACGCCCTGTTCAACCTGAACCCGCTGCTGGCGCTCGACGGCTACTACCTGCTGATGGACTGGCTGGAGATCCCGAACCTGCGCGGCCGGGGCCTGGCCTGGGTGACCAGCCGCCTGCGGGGACGCCCGCCGTCGTGGTCCGGGCTCGACCGGGAGGGCCGCATCGTCGCCCTCTACGGCGTGCTGGCGGTGCTCTGGCTCGCGGTGGCCGTGAACCTGGTGTACCGGATCTGGGCCGACCGGGTGGCCGGGCTCGCCACCGGACTCTGGCACAGCGGCCTGGCCGGACAGGCGCTGCTGGTGCTGATCGTGCTCGGGCTCTGCGCACCGCTGATCTACATCGCCGCCGGGCGGGTCGCGCGCTGGTGGCGCTCGGCCCGGGCGCGCGCCTCCGAGAAGCAGCGTGAGGCCGACGCGCCGCGCCGGATGGCCGCGCTGCGCGCCTCCGACCTCGGCGGCCTGCCCGAGCACGCGCTGGCCGGGCTCGCCGCCCGGGCGCGCTGGCTGCGACCGCGCTCCGGCACCCAGCTCATCCTGGCCGGCGCCGCCCAACAGGCGGTGTACGTCGTGGTGGACGGCGCGATGCAGGCCCGCAAGCCGGGCGATCCGGGCGGCGTCATCCGCCACCACGTCGGCGCCGGCGGCGTGGTCGGGCTGGCCAACGCGCTCACCGGCCGCTCGACCTCGCTGGACTGGCACACGGCCGGTACGACGCTGCTCGCCGTGCCGGCGGCCACGGTCGCGACCGTTGTCGGCCCGCTGCCGGGCCCGCCGCCGGCCGACCGGGCCGAGGCGGAGGCGCTCTTCACCGACACACCCGCGCTGTCCGGGCTGGCCGGCGACGAGCGGCTCGCGCTGATCGCCTCCGCGCACCCGGTCGACCTCGAGCCCGGCGCGCCGGTCGTACTGCCCGGGCCGACGCACGCCGTCGTGGTCGAGTCCGGCGTCATCGCGATGCCCGACGGGGTCGAACTGCGCCGCGGCACGCTCGTCGGCCCGGTCGGCGACGGCAGCCCCGGCACGGTCGCGCAGGCCCGCACGCCCGTACGGCTGTGGGTCATCCCCGACGCCTCCGACCTGCCGCCGCTGGTCGGCTCGTCGGTGCACCCGGCCGGCGGGCCGGCGGAGAGCGGGCCGGCCGCGTCCGGTGTGCACTCGCCCGGCGTCTATCCGCCCCTCGCCGCGCCGCCCGGTCCGCCGGACGGCTATGAGAACCCCGACGTCGACCGCCGCTTCGAGCGCCGGATGTGGTGGCTGGTCCTGCTGCTGCTCCTGTTCGCGATGCTGCTCACGGCCATGAACTTCGTGCCCGGGCCCGCGTGGGCCGAGATGCCGACCGACCGGGCGCTGCTCACCTCGGACCGCGGCACGGTCACCGCGACCATCGACGGCCGGACCGAGACCATCAGCGAGGGCGAGCGTCGCTACGTCGACGAGGGCGCCCGCATCACGGTCCCGGCGAAGGCGACCGGGCGGCTGACCTTCCAGGGCGGCTCGGCCACCCTGTTCTGTGCCGGCTCCAGCGCCCGGGTCGGCCGGCTGTACACCGACGCCGGACGCCGGCGGGTGCCGCACGGCAGCCTCACCCTCGACGCCGGCCGGCTGCTCGCCGACACCGCCAGCACGAGCGGCGCCTACCAGCCGCTGGAGATGGCCGTGTCCCGCCCGTCCGGCCTGGTCACCAACGACGGCTCCGCCTGGTACGCGGTCGAGCCCGTCGGCCTGAGCGTCGCCACCGGGCGGGTCTACGTCGACGGCACACCGAGCCTGGCCAGCGGCACCGACCTGAGCTGTGGCGACGGCGTCAAGGTGGAGCCGCCGGCCGGCTCGCCCAGCCCCTCGCCGAGCGACGAGCCGCTGCCGTCGGACCTGCCGACCGACGACGTGTCGCCGACCTCGGCTCCGCCGACCGAGGCGACCGAGGTCCCGGTGCCGACGATCGACCCGGTGGACCCGACGACGGAGGACCCGGACCCGACGACGACGCCACCGACCACCCGGGCGACGACGCCGCCGCCGACCACGCCGCGGACCACGCCGCCGCCGACCACGCCGCGGACCACGCCGCCGTCGAGCCCGTCGAGCCCGCCGCCGTCGTCGTCGCCACCGAGCTCGCCGCCGCCCTCGTCGAGCTCCCCGCCGCCACCAGTGATTGGATGAATGAGTGCTCTGCTGGTTCTGTGCCAAGGCCGCCCGAGGGTCGTGCCGGTTCTGTGGGCGAGGG
The DNA here is from genome assembly GCF_014205335.1 of Amorphoplanes digitatis. NCBI lineage: Bacteria > Bacillati > Actinomycetota > Actinomycetes > Micromonosporales > Micromonosporaceae > Actinoplanes > Actinoplanes digitatis. The sequence goes on from NZ_JACHNH010000001.1 coordinate 683,671, forward strand.
GTCTGTGAAGACCACGCCCGCTTCGGGCCGTACCTCCTTCAGGTGAGTCGTTCGGCGTCGCGTGGCCGGGCCGAGGCGCTGGTGGTCGAGGACGCGGTCCAGTGCGGCACCTGTCGGCCCAGGCCACAGCCGGTGGCCATGCCTGAGCTGGACTGACCACCCGCCCTATGGCGGGCACTGGACGCGGGCTCCTAACGTGGTTGGCATGAGTGATTTCGACGCGGTGCTGGAGCGGCTGCTCACCGACCCGTCGTTCCAGGCGCACCTCGCCGCCGACGCGACCGGTGCCCTGGCCGGCTACAAGCTGGAGGCGGGCGAGGCCGAGCTGCTGCGGCAGCAGGTCGGCGCCGACCCCGGCGCGTCCGCGGCCCAGGTCGAGGACCGGGTGAACAAGTCGAGCACGTTCGGGCTGTTCTCCTCGTTCGGCGACCTCGGCGGGGCCTCCGGCGCGTTCGGTGGCGGCGCGGCCCACCAGGGCATCGGCTCCGCTCCGGTGGGCGCCGGTCCCGGCGCGGCCCGGGAAACCCTGGGTGAGTGGTCCGAGTTCGGCAGCGCGGCCGGGGTCGCCGCGCGCGACGTCGTCGAGCACCCGGTGACCGAGGGCTTCGGCTCGGCGCCGGACGCCTGGGGCACCGGCGGCGGCGAGATGGCCGTGCGATCCGGCCTCGGGTCGGCGCCCGGCGTCGAGGACGCCCCCGACCTGGACGGGCTGCCGGCCGTCTCCCGGCTCGGCGACGCGCCCCGCAGCGGCTTCGGCGCCGCGTTCAAGGAGGTCGGCGAGGCGCTGGGCGGCACCGGCAAGGGCCAGGCCGAGGCCGAGCACCTCGCACCGCCGAAGGGCTACCACAACCAGGTGGACGCCGATGGCGACGGCCACCTGGACAAGGCGACCTATCGCGGCCGCGAGGGCGGCGGCGTGGAGATCCGGGTCGACCTGAACCGCGACGGCGAGGCCGACTTCGTGGGCGTCGACAAGGACCTCGACAACCGGGTCGATTTCGCCGACTACGACAAGGACCACGACGGCGTCTTCGAGAAGCGGATGTTCGATGACGACGGCGACGGCTGGCTGGACCGGTCCGTCTTCCAGTAAGTAGGGCGGCCCGCTCTGGTATTGACGGCCGCCTACGCCCACGATGATGGGCATGGTGGCGATCGCCGCGCGCGGGCTTACGAAGAACTTCGACGACGTCGTCGCGGTGGACCATGTCGATCTCGATGTTTCGCCCGGTGAGTTCCTGGTGCTGCTCGGCCCGACCGGTTGCGGCAAGTCGACGTTGCTGCGCCTGCTGGCGGGGATCGAGGAGCCGACGTCGGGGGTCGTGCTCTTCGACGGCGTGCCGGTGCGCGACATCGATCCCCGTGCCCGCGGCATCGCGATGGTCTTTCAGGACCACGCCCTCTACCCGCATCTGACCGTCGCGCAGAACATCGGCTTTCCGCTGCGCACCGTGCCGGTGCCGGCGACGGACATCGGCGTGCGGGTCGCCGAGGCGGCCCGCAACGTCGGCGTCGCCGACCTGCTCAGCCGCTATCCGGAGCACCTGTCGGGCGGCCAGCGGCAGCGGGTGGCGATGGCGCGGGCACTGGTACGCAACCCGTCGGTCTTCCTGCTCGACGAGCCGCTGTCCAACGTGGACGCCGGCGCGCGGTCGGCGCTGCGCGGCGAGATCGTGGCGCTGGCCCGGCGGCTGGGTGTCACCACGGTCTACGTGACGCACGACCAGATCGAGGCGATCAGCATGGCCGACCGCGTGGCGGTGCTGCGGTACGGGGTGCTGCAGCAGGCCGGCCCGCCCGCCGAGGTGTACGCGGACCCGGACACCCTGTTCGTGGCGGCGTTTCTCGGCACCCCGCGCACCAGCCTGCTGGAGGCGGCCGTGTACGCCGAGGACTGCCGGGTGGTGCTGGACCTCGGCTCGCAGGTGCTGGAGCTGCCGGCGGGCGATCCGCGCACGGCGGTGCTGGCCCGCCACCACACCGAGCGGGTGACCGTGGCGCTGCGGGCCCTATCGATCGGCGCGCGGGGCATGACGCTGCGCGGCACGGTGTGCGCGGTGGAGAACCTCGGGCACGAGTTGCTGGCGCACGTCGATGTCGGCGGGGTGCCGAGCCCGTGGATGCAGCCGCCGTCCGCCCGCGCCGCCGCACCCGGGGAGAGCACCCCGTACGGGTTCTATCCGGCGTACGACGTGGTGGACCCGCCGCCGATGGGCGAGGTGATGGTCCGGGTACCGATGCCCGGCCGGGTCGTGCGGGGCGAGGAGCTGGCCGTCGGGGTGGGGCTTGACGATCTGCTGCTCTTCGACCGCGGCGGCCGGCGGATCCGGTTCGCCGCCGGTTAATTGTTGCGACCACTGGACAGAATCAGTTAACAGTCCTAATAATTGGCCAACTGTCGATATACCGACGTGGAGGCCACCCCCCCATGCGCCGCTCACTGATCCTGGCCGCGTCCGCCGTTCTCGCGGCCGCCGGCTCCACCGTCTACATAGCCTCGTCCGCGAGCGCCGCCGCGGCCTGTGTCCCGGCCTGGAACTCCACGGCGGTCTACGTCAAGGACAACCAGGCCTCCCAGAACGGCCACAACTACACCGCCAAGTGGTGGAACCAGAACGAGAGCCCCGCCACGCACAGCGGCCAGTGGGACGTCTGGATCGACAACGGCACCTGCGGCGGCACCACCCCGCCGACCACGCCGCCCACCACGACCCCGCCGACCACCCCGCCGACGACGCCGCCCACGACTCCGCCGACCACGCCTCCCACGACGCAGCCCCCGGTGACCGGGCTGCCGAAGCACGCGCTGATCGGCTACCTGCACTCCAGCTTCGCCAACGGCTCGGGCTACCTGCGGATGGCCGACGTGCCGGCGGACTGGGACATCATCAACCTGGCCTTCGGCGAGCCGACCAGCGCGACCTCCGGCGACATCCGCTTCACCCTCTGCCCGGCGGCGGAATGCCCGGGCGTGGAGAGCGAGGCCGACTTCATCGCCGCGATCAGGGCGAAGCGGGCGGCCGGCAAGAAGGTGCTGCTCTCCATCGGCGGCGCGAACGGCCAGGTCCAGCTGACCACGACCGCGGCACGCGACAAGTTCGTCTCCTCGGTCGGCGCGATCATCGACAAGTTCGGGCTCGACGGCGTCGACATCGACTTCGAGGGCCACTCGCTGTCGCTCAACACGGGCGACACCGACTTCAAGAACCCGACCACCCCGGTGATCGTCAACCTCATCGCGGCCCTGCGGTCGCTGAAGTCCCGGTACGGCGCGAACTTCGTCCTGACCATGGCGCCCGAGACGTTCTTCGTCCAGCTCGGATACCAGTACTACGGCTCGGGGCCGTGGGGCGGCCAGGACCCGCGCGCGGGCTCGTACCTCCCGGTCATCTACGCCATGCGCAACGACCTCACGGTCCTGCACGTGCAGGACTACAACTCGGGATCGATCATGGGTCTCGACAACCAGTACCACAGCATGGGCGGCGCCGACTTCCACATCGCGATGACGGACATGATGCTCGCGGGCTTCCCGGTGGCGGGCAACACGGCGAACATGTTCCCGGCGCTGCGCGAGGACCAGATCGCCTTCGGCGCACCGTCCTCGGTGAGCGCCGGCAACGGCTACGTGGCGCCGGCCGGCGTTCAGCAGGCGGTCAACTGCCTGGTCAAGGGCGTGAACTGCGGCGGCTACACGGTACGCAGCGGCACCAACCCGAACTTCCGAGGCCTGATGACCTGGTCGATCAACTGGGACCGGTTCTACAGCTGGGAGTTCCGGATCAACCACGAGCCGTTCCTCAACGGCCTGGGCTGACGGCCTGGCCGCCGTCCCCGCCGGGCCCGCACGGCCCGGTGGGGACGGCGTTCGCGCCGTGACACGATGAACGCATGGATGGGCCGGTTGCGTTCGTGCTTGGCGGGGGTGGCGTGCTCGGCGCCGTGCAGGTCGGCATGCTGCGTGCCCTCTTCCGGGCCGGCTACCGGCCCGACGTCGTGATCGGCACGTCCATCGGCGCCGTCAACGGGGCGCTGGTCGCCGCCGACCCCTCCGAGGCCGTCACCGGCCGGCTCGTCCGGCTCTGGTCCTCGCCCGAGGCGGCGGAGGTGTACGGCGACTCGCTGGCCCGGCAACTGCGGCGCTTCGCCGCCCGGACCCACCTGCATTCGCCGCTGCCGCTGCGCCGGCTGCTCGCCTCGGAGCTGGGGGAGGGCTGCGACTTCGCCGACCTCAAGGTGCCCTTCCGCTGCTGCGCCGCCAGCATCGAGCGCGCCGCCGAGCACTGGTTCGACAGTGGACCGCTCGTCGACGCCGTTCTCGCCTCCTCGTCCGTGCCCGGGCTGCTGCCGCCGATGGAGATCGCCGGCGAGCATTTCGTGGACGGGGGGATCGTCAATTCGATTCCGATCAGCGAGGCTGTGCGGGTGGGTGCCAAGCAGATCTTCGTGCTACAGGTCGGGCGGATCGAGCGACCGCTGACGGTGCCCAGGCGGCCCTGGGAGGTGGCGCAGGTGGCGTTCGAGATCGCCCGGCGGCACCGGTTCGCGCGCGATGTTGCATCGCTGCCCGACGATGTACGGGTGCATGTGCTACCGACCGGCGGCGGCGAGAGCCGCGACGACTCGCCGTGGGCCTACCGGGACATGGCGGCCGCCGGCCGGCGGATCAGCCGGGCATACACCGCGTCGCGCCGCTACCTGGCCGCCAATGTGACCGCCCGGCCCGACGGCCTCTGATGCTGCCGCCGGTCTGGGTCCGACGGCTGGTGATCGCCCCGCTGGTGGTGCTGCTCGCCGTGCTGATGTTCACGACCCTGCCGGTCTGGCTGCTCCTGGCGCTCGCCGCGTCGCCGCTGGTGCCGGGGCACCTGCGGGTGCCCCGGCTGGCCTTCCTGGCGCTTGTCTACCTGGTCTGGGACGCGGCCGCGCTCGTCTGCCTCGCCGTCCTGTGGTTCGCGTCCGGGTTCGGGTGGAAGATTCGCAGCGCGGCGTTCCAGCGTGCGCACTACGTGCTCACCGGCCGGTTCCTCGGCGTGCTGTTCTGGCTGGCCGAGTGGTCCCTGCACCTGACCGTCGACATCGTCGGCACCGACCCGGACACCGGCATGCCGGGGCGGCCGGAGATCGTGGTGAGCCGGCATGCCGGGCCCGGCGACTCGTTCATCCTGATCCACGGGCTGGTGAACTGGTTCGACCGGGAACCGCGGATCGTGCTGAAGGCGGCGCTGCAATGGGATCCGGCGGTCGACATCCTGCTCAACCGGCTCCCCAACAGGTTCATCTCGCCGGGACACACCCATACCCGCTCGCTGGAGCAGGAGATCAGCGATCTGGCCACGGGCCTGGACGACAACGACGCGTTCGTGATCTTTCCGGAGGGCGGCAACTTCACCCCGCGCCGGCGGATCCGGGCGATCGCGTTTCTCCGGGACCGGGGCATGGACGACATCGCCGCGCGGGCCGAGGGCCTGCGCAACGTGCTGCCGCCGAAGCCGACCGGGCTGTTCACGGCGATCGACGCCGCGCCGGACGCCGGGGTCATCTTCTGCGCGCACACCGGGCTGGACCGCATGATCACGGTCGGCGACGTGTGGCGGGAACTGCCGATGGACAAGCAGCTGGTGATGCGGTTCTGGAGCGTGCCGCCGGAGGAGATCCCGGCCGGCGAGGAGGAGCGCGTGCGCTGGCTCTACGACTGGTGGGCGCGCATCGACGCCTGGATCGAGGAGAACAAGCCGCGGCCCCGGCCGCTCGGCACCGACTGGACGGCGCGGCGCCGGGTGGCTCCCTGAGGAGAACCGCCCGGCGCCGGGATCCGGAGGTGGGTGTCAGCCGCCCAGGCTGGTGTACAGGCTGTCCGGCGCCTCGGTGATCTCACCCGCGGCGGGCTTCTTCACGTCGGCCTTGACGCCGTACTCGGTGTAGAGCGTCTCGAGCGGCGGGGTCGGCCGTCCGTTCACCGCCGGGAGCTGGATGGTCAGCGCCGACAGCCGGCCCTGGTCGTCGAGGCCCGCCGTGAACGGGACGTCCTGCGCCTGCGAGCCCCAAGTGTCGATCATCTTCTGGTCGACGCCCGCGACGCCGGCCGCCTTGGACAGGTCCAGGGTGCCCTTGTAGCTGCGGGAGTCGACCTTCTGGACGTCCGTGGTGGAGGTCAGCAGCTTGGCCGTGTCGGCCGGGTCGATCTGGCCGGGGCGCAGGCCGACGTCGGCGCCCTCGGGCAGGCGGGACACGTCGACGTGTGTCCACGTGCCGGGCTTGGTGATCCCGTCGACCTGTAGGTAGAGGTCCTGGCCGACGAGCAGGGTCTTGACCTTGATCTCGGTGTTCGGCCCGGCCGCGGTGAGTTCGGCGGTGCCGACGCCGTTAGGGGCGTCCATCAGGCTGTTCAGCTTCAGGCCGGGCCCGGAGGTCATGGTGACCCGGAAGCTGGTGGTGCCGAGCGCGGCGGCGGCCGAGGCCAGCTCGGCCGCGGCGGCCGGATCGGCCGGTCCCGCGCTGCCGGTGGCGCTGGGGGCTGCCGCCGAGGCGCCGGCGCCCGGTGCGGCACCGTTCTCAGCCGCGCAGCCGCTCACCGCGAGTGCGGCCGCGGCGATTGTTGCGAGGCCGAGTCCGGCGAGTCGTGGCGTCCGCATGTCGGTCCTTCCTTGCCGTGCCGGTCGTCCGGGGGTGACGACGGTCGACAGCTGGAGTGCCCGATGCGGCTGCTGTGCAAACGGACACCGGCCAGGCCGAGAACGGCCACCAGGACGAGTCCTACGATCGCCGGCCGTCGATCGACCATGGGTCGTCCTCCCCCTCGGCCCCCGTGTTCCGGCGCCCAAGGTGGCGAGGGGCCGCGACACCCGCGTCCGGGCCGCCACGGCCGGGCGGCGCCCGGGCACTAAGGTTGAGTCATGGCTGACCTGCTCGACGCCGATTCCGTACGCAGTGCCGTGGCCGTCCTCGACGGCTGGGAGGGCGGGACCGACGCGATCGTGCGCACCGTGGGCCTACGCAGTTTTCCCGCCGCGATAGCGGTGGTCGACCGGGTCGCGAAGGTTGCGGAAGAGATGGACCACCACCCGGACATCGACATCCGCTGGCGGACGCTGACCTTCCGCTGCGTCACGCATTCGGCCGGGGGCGTCACGACGCGCGACATCGCCCTCGCCAACCGCATCGACCGGATCCTCGCCGACGCGTCCTGAACCGCCCTGATTCGCCGCGCCCGGGGACCAGACGGCATGATGGCCGGAGGTAGCCGTATGCGCACGTTCAGGGAGGCTTCGTGAGATTCGAGGTCAGCAAGGTCCTCGACGCCATCGAGGCCCAGCTCACCACCGACCCGGCCCTGGCCCGTGCCGTGGTCGACCTCTCCGAGATCGTGCGCTACGCCGACCTCGACGGCGGTCGCCCGGCCAGCATGCTGCGGCTCGGCCTGGTCATCGACGCGCTGGGCCGGCACGTCTCCGAGGAGAACGTGCCGGTGTACGCGGTGGTACCGCGCGGCCTGCTCTCCGACGCCGACCTGACCTCGAACGAGCGCATGGTGGTCCGGCGCTGGGCGGACGACGGCGTCGTAGAGGTGGTTCCGCAGCTCGACGACCGGGTCTTCGAGGTGGCCGAGCTGCTCGGCCTGCCCGTGCTGACCCGCAACCGCGCGGAGCAGTTCCGGGACCGCCGTCCGTGGGTCGAGGAGCCGGGCCGGCTGCTCGCCGCGGTCACCGGCGCGGCCGGACCGGTGCTGGTGGCCCGCGTCGGGCGCGGGGAGATCCCGGCCGTCGGCGAGCCGTCCCCGATGGGCAAGAAGCTGCTCGCCCGGGTCTGGAGCTGCCCCGAGTCGAACTGCAACGCCTTCGACTCCGGCGGCGACCCGGACAGCCCGTTCGCCGACATGCGCAAGGTGACCGCGCCGGTCGCCCAGCCGCCGCCGTCCCTGCGCTCGGGCGCGCCGACCTGCCCCCGGCACAACGCGCGCCTGCGCGACTCCGGCCCCCGGCCGGCGGTCGAGGTGCTGTCGGTCCGCATCGACGGCGTCGTGCGGAAGCGCTTCGTGGTCTCGGAGGACAAGCCGGTCGTGGTGGGTCGCGCACCGGAGGGCGGCGGCATCATGCTCGGCCAGTGGCTGACCGAGGACGCCCGGAAGTGGATCAGCCGCGGCCACGTACGCCTGTCGCTGCGCGGCGGCGAGCTGACGGCGCAGGACGTGAGCACCAACGGCACGGGGATCCGCCCGGGCGGCTCGCAGGACGACGACCAGCGGATCACCCTGAACCGCGACGAGTCCCGCACCCTGGCGGCGAACGACGTGGTGGAGCTCTACGCCGGCGTCAACGTGGGCCGCGCCAAGCTGTGGTCGACGGGCGGCGTCACGCAGCCGTCGTCGGTCATGGCGGAGGCACCCACGATGGCCATCCGCAAGTTCGAGCGGTAGGGGAGGCGGCGGGCCGCCTCCCCTACCGGCCTCACACCAGGATCGCGGCGAGCTGGGCCACCGCGTGGTCCAGCTCCTCCTCGGTGACGACCAGCGGCGGCGCCAGCCGGATCGTCGAGCCGTGGGTGTCCTTCGCCAGCACGCCGCGCGCGGCGAGCCGCTCGACGGCCTGCCGGCCGGTCATCATCGCCGGGTCGATGTCGACGCCGGCCCAGAGGCCGCGCCCGCGCACCGCGAGCACGCCCTTGCCGACCAGGGCGTTGAGGCCCTCGTGCAGCCGGGCGCCCAGTCGCGCCGAGCGCTCCTGGAACTCGCCGGTCTCCAGCAGCCGGACCACCGCGGCGCCGACCGCGCAGGCCAGCGGGTTGCCGCCGAAGGTCGAGCCGTGCTCGCCGGGCTTGAGCACGCCGAGCACGTCGGCGTTGGCCGCGACGGCCGACACCGGCACGATGCCGCCGCCGAGCGCCTTGCCCAGCAGGTACATGTCCGGTACGACCGCTTCGTGCTCGATCGCGAAGGTCTTGCCGGTCCGGCCCAGGCCGGACTGGATCTCGTCGGCGATGAACAGCACGTTGGAGTCGTCGCACAGCTTGCGCACGCCGGCGAAGTAGCCCGCGGGCGGCACCAGCACGCCGGCTTCGCCCTGGATCGGCTCGAGCAGCACGGCCACCGTGTTCGGGGTGATCGCGCCGGCCAGCGCGGCCAGGTCGCCGTACGGGACGATCCGGAAGCCCGGGGTGTACGGCCCGAAGTCGTCGCGCGCGTCGGTGTCCGTGGAGAAGCTGATGATCGTCGTGGTCCGGCCGTGGAAGTTGCCGTCCGCGACGATGATCTCGGCCTGGCCGTCGGGCACGCCCTTGACCTGGTAGCCCCACTTGCGGGCGACCTTGATGCCGGTCTCGACGGCCTCGGCGCCGGTGTTCATCGGCAGCACGAGATCCTTGCCGCAGAGCTCGGCCAGGCCCCGGCAGAAGTCGGCGAACTGGTCGTGCACGAATGCCCGGCTGGTCAGCGTGAGGCGGTCCAGCTGCGCGTGCGCGGCGTTGATCAGGTCGGGGTGCCGGTGGCCGAAGTTCAGCGCCGAGTAGCCGGCGAGGAAGTCCAGGTAGCGGTGGCCGTCGACGTCGGTGACCGAGGCACCCTCGGCGTCGGTGATGACCACCGGCAGCGGGTGGTAGTTGTGTGCGGTCCAGCGCTCGGCGTCGGCCAGGGCGGCGGGCGTACGCAGGTCAAGGTCGGTCACGATCGAACCTCCAGGGTGCAGCACTTCGGTCCGCCGCCGGCCTTGCGCAGCTCGGAAACGTCGACGCCGACCGTCTGGTAACCGCGCTCCCGCAGGGCGGCGTTCAGCGCGGTGGCCTGCACCGGCAGTACCACGGTACGTCCGTCGCTGACGGCGTTGAGGCCCAGCACCTCGGCGTCGGCCGGGGTGGCGATGACCGCGTCGGGGAAGAGCCGGCGCAGGACGGCCTGCGAGCCCGGCGAGAACGCCGACGGCAGGTAGGCGACGTTGCGCTCGTCCAGCACGCACAGCGCGGTGTCGAGGTGGTAGTACGCGGGGTCGACAAGCTGGAGCGTGATCACCGGGCGGCCGAAGACCTCCTGGGTCTGCGCGTGCGCGGCGTGCGCGGTGCGGAAGCCGGTGCCGGCCAGCAGCACGTCGCCGGCGAGCAGGATGTCTCCCTCGCCCTCGTTGGTGTGCTTCGACTCGAACACCTCGAAGCCGCTGCCGGCGAACCAGGCGGCGTACGCCGGGGCCTCGTCGGCCCGCTCGGCGTCGCGGAACTGCACGGCGAGCACCTTGCCGTCGACGACGGTGGCGCCGTTCGCGGCGAAGACCATGTCGGGCAGGCCCGGCAGCGGATCGATCAACTCGACGGTGTGGCCCAGGTCGAGGAAGGTCTGGCGCAGGTTCTCCCACTGGCTGACGGCCAGGGCGTTGTCGTAGGGCGCCGTCGGATCCATCCACGGATTGATCCGGTACGTGACGGCGAAGTGCGTGGGCCGGCACATGAGGTAGCGGCGCGGAGTGGCGATGGGCGTCATGACGGCAACGGTATGCGCGAAGTGCCTGCGTACGCCCTAGAACAACCATGCGCGAGGCGGCGGATCGTTGCGTGATCCGAGCCTCGCGCGAAGATTCGTTGCACGCTCGCCGGGGGAGGTTCCGGGCGGGGCGGCCGGGTGGCCGCCCCGGTTCCGGACCCACCGGCGACGCATCGTCACCGATGAATGTGGCGGGCCCGTCAGAAGCGGTTGACCACCTGTGCGTCGAGCCATTCCCGGACGCTCGTCACCGGCTGCGTGTCGGTGCCGAGCCACGAGAGCGAGCCGGTAAGGGCGAAGACGCCGACGACGATCGCGCCGAGCGAGAGCACCACGCCGATCAGCGCGTCGGTCTTGCCGGCGACGTGCCGCTTGCCGGTTGCCGAGATGCCGCAGAGCGAGAGGACCAGGCCGACGACGGCCAGGCCGATCCCGTACCCGAGGAGGGGCCCGGAGAGCACGAGCAGGGTGGCGGCGACGCTGACGATCAGTCCGAGGGTGGCGAGCAGGCTCGCCCGCGGCTTCGGTCCGGCGACGACGGGCGGCCGCTCGGTGGTCGGCCGCACCGGCTCGCGGGCAGGCGGCCGCAGGTCGCGGCTGTTCAGGTCGGTGTCGGTGTCGGTGTCGGTGTCGCGCGGGGCGACGAGGGTCTGGCCCTCGGCCGGGCGGCGGCGCTCGACGACCGTCGGGGGCGTGGCGGGCGGGGGTGTCACGGTCGGGGGGTCGGTCGGGGGGTCGGTCCGCGGACGCACCGGATCGGTGGAGCCGGTGGCCACGGACGGGCGATCGGTGGTGTCGGACTGACGGGAGAAAGTCGGGAGTTTCACGTCAGCACCTCCTCAGGTCTACGCGGGTATGCCGTACCCGCCTATACCCCGAAGGCCCGAAGGTGACACAACGCGGCGCGACGGGCGCCCGGATCATCCGGGCGCCCGTCGCGGAAACGCGTCAGACCAGGGCGGACGTCGCCGACACGTCGGCGGCCTTGGCGATCACGTGGTCGACGATGCCGTAGTCCTTCGCCTCCTGGGCGGTGAACCAGCGGTCACGGTCGGAGTCGATGCCGATCTCCTCCGGGGTGTGCCCCGTGTGGAACGCGATCCGCTCGTTCATGACCTTCTTGATGTGCAGCATGCTCTCGGCCTGGATGGCGATGTCGGCGGCGGTGCCGCCGATGCCGCCGGAGAGCTGGTGCATCATCACCCGTGCGTGTGGCAGCGCGTAGCGCTTGCCGGGGGTGCCGGCGCAGAGCAGGAACTGACCCATCGAGGCCGCCATGCCCATCGCGATCGTGGCCACGTCGTTCTTGATGTACTGCATCGTGTCGTAAACGGCCATGCCCGCGCTGATGGAGCCGCCCGGCGAGTTGATGTAAAGGGCGATGTCCTTCTCGCTGTCGGCCGAGGCCAGCACCAGCAGCTGTGCGCAGATGCGGTTGGTCACCTCGTCGTTGACCTCGCTGCCGAGGAAGATGATGCGCTCCCGGAGCAGCCGCTCGAAGACCTGGTCGTCAAACGATGCGCCACCCGCCCGCATCGCGATCTCGTCAACACTCATGGACCCACCCTCTCATTCGACGTTTACACCTTCCCCGGTAGTGGGCGGGGAACCCAGCGATTCTCCTCAGGGCGAAAGCCCGGCTAGGGTTCTCGGGTGCCAGAGGGACACACCATTCACCGGCTTGCCGCGCGGCATCGGGCGCTCTTCGCCGGTCGCGCGGTGCGGGTCGCCAGCCCGCAGGGCCGGTTCGCCGCCGGCGCGGCCCGGCTCGACGGCCTGACCCTGATCGACACCGAGGCGTACGGCAAGCACCTGTTCCATCACTTCGAGGGCGCGGCGACGCTCCACGTCCACCTGGGGCTCTACGGCAAGTTCGCCGACGGCGAGCCGCCCGTGCCGGCCCCGGTCGGGCAGGTGCGGATGCGGATGGCCGACGAGCGGCACTGGCTCGAACTGCGCGGACCGACCGCCTGCGAGGTGCTCGATCCCGGCCTGGTCGCCGCGCTGCGCGCGCGCCTCGGCCAGGACCCGCTGCGGGACGACGCCGACCCCCGGATCGCGTACGCGCGGATCGCCACCGCCACCAGGCCGCTCTTCGCCCTGCTGATGGATCAGGCCATCGTCGCCGGGTGCGGCCTCATCTACGCCAACGAGGTGCTCTTCCGGGCCGGCCTCCCGCCGACCATCCCGGGCCGCCTCATCGGCGCGCAGCGCTGGGACGAGCTCTGGAGCGACCTGCGCGCCCTCATGAAGGAGGGCGTCCTGTCCGGCCGGATCGACACCGTCCACACCGCTCACACGCCCGAGGCGATGCGGCGGGCGCCGCGGGTCGACCGGCACGGCGGCGAGGTCTACGTCTACCGCCGTCCCGGGCAGCCGTGCCTGGTCTGCGGCACCCCGATCGCCCGGGGCCCGCTCGCCGGCCGCAACCTCTACTGGTGCCCCGCCTGTCAGGCGTCGGCGGCCGGCTGACCGGCGGGCTCCGCGGCCGGAGCCTCGGCGGCGGGTGCCTGCGCCGAGGGCTGCTCGGCCGGGGGCTGCTCCGCCGGCGGCTTGGGCTCCGACGGCACGCCCAGCTCGAACCGTTCGTTCAGCCACGGCAGCAGCTCGTCGTAGGCGCGGATGGTGTCCGGCTGGTTGAAGTCGTGCGACAGCACGATCGAGCCCGGCCGGACCTCGTTCTGCACGCTCTTGACGATCTTGTCGATGTGCGCCGCGTCGTCGTCCTTCTCGAGGTGCTCCCAGTCGCGGGGGTCGACCTCCCAGTAGAGCGAGGTCATGCCGTCCTCGTACGCCGTCTCGACGAGCGCGTCGGTGAAGTTGCCGCCGGGCGCGCGGAAGAACGGGATCGCCGCACTCGGCACCGCCGCGCGGATGGCGTCGTTCGTGCGCCGCAGGTCGGCGCGGATCTTGCCCCGCTTGTCCTTGCCGATCTTCAGGCTGTGGTTCCAGGTGTGGTTGCACAGGGTGTGCCCGGCGGCGGCGATCTGCCGGACCAGGTCCGGGTACTTGCGGGCCTGCTCGCCGACCAGGCAGAAGGTCGCCTTGACCTGATATTTCGCGAGCAGCTCGAGGATCTTCGGGGTCTGCACGGGGTCGGGGCCGTCGTCGAAGGTGAGCGCGACGGTGGCCGTGCCGGTGGTGCGCAGCGACTTGGCCGGGCCGGTGCCGTTCGGCACCAGGATCGCCGGGCCGGTGGAGGTCGCGCCGGCCGCGGACTTCGCCGGGGCGGGCTTGGCGCCCTCGGTGCCGGCGGGCGCCGGCGAGCTCGGCCCGGCGGGCGCGCCGGCCTGCTCGTTGCCGTCCGCCGCGCCGGCCGGCTTCTCCTTCTTCTTCGGCGCCTTCGGCGCCTTGACGATCGCCTGGCCGGCCGCGTTCACCGGGTTGATGTCGACGCCGCCGCCCTGCTGCATCGGCACGACGATCAGCATCAGTCCGATCGCGACCAGGGAGGCGAGCAGCGCCTGCTGCCGGCGCCGGCCGACGAGCAGCCATGACTCGATCGGCAGGGTGCCGGGGGCGCGGTGGGTTCCGGTGACGGGCCGGCGGCCGGTGTCCGCAAGGGCCCAGTCGCGGACCGCGCCGGCCGCGTCCAGGACGACGGGCAGCGGGCGCACGGTGATGGCCAGCGGGTCGGCGGCCTTGGCGTGCCGGCCGCGCGGTGCGCCGCCGGCCGGGCGCCGCGACGCCGCGTTCGCCGGCCGGGCGGCGCCGTCGAGCTTGGCGCCGCGCGGGGCCAGGGCCAGGGCGACCCGCCGTCCGCCGGCGATCCGGATCGACGCGGGCGGCCGCAACACGGTGGCGTCGGCCAGCGATTCGGGCCGCCGGTGCCGCCCGGTTGCGGTCTCGCCCTCGAGGACCTGGACGTGCGGGAAACCGCCGGTCGTGGCGGTGAGCGCGTCGCCACTACGGGCGCGCGTCGCCGTCCGGGCCGCGTGCCGCGGTCCGGATTTCGGCTCCGAGCGGGAGGGTGGGTGCGGCGGCATTCGTCATGCCTACCCGGTTACAAGATCGAAGACGATACCACATTCGTGATCATCAAGTGACCGGAAGTAATCAGTGCCGCTCAGGGCGTTGCGCACAGAGTGGATTCATGACGACACATCGGACGATAAGCGTCAGCCCGCGGCGTGCACCGCCTCGGTGGCCTTGCGCGCCGCGATCAGCACCGGATCCCAGACCGGCGAGAACGGCGGCGCGTAGCTCAGGTCCAATGCGGTCATCTCCTCCACCGGCATCCGGTTCCAGATCGCGATCGCGAGGGCATCGATGCGCTTCCCGGCCTCCTCGCGGCCGACGATCTGCGCGCCGAGCAGGACGCCGGTACGCCGCTCGGCGATCATCTTGATCACCATCGGGACGGCGCCGGGGTAGTAGCCCGCGCGGTTCGTCGACTCCACCGCTGCGGTGACGTACTCGAAGCCCGCCTGCGCCGCCTCGGACTCCGTGAGCCCGGTGCGGGCCACCTCGAGATCGCAGACCTTTGTCACCGCGGTGCCGATCACGCCGGGGAAGGTCGCGTACCCGCCGCCGATGTTGATGCCCGCGACCCGGCCCTGCTTGTTCGCGTGGGTGCCGAGCGGGACGTGCACCGGCCGCCCGCTTACCCGGTGCACGGTCTGCACGCAGTCGCCGGCCGCCCAGATCCCGTCGACGTGACCCTGCGGCCCGACGACCCGCATCCGCAGGTCGGTGCGGATCCCGCCGGTCACCCCGAGCGGTATGCCGGACTCCGCGGCGAGCGCGGTGTTCGGGCGTACCCCCAGGCCGAGCACCACGATGTCGGCCGGCAGCGCGCCGTCCGGGGTGACCACCGCCGACACCCGGCCGTCCAAGGTCTCCAGGCCCCGCACCGGCGTCCGCGTCCGGACCTCGATGCCCAGCCCGCGGATCGCCTTGCCGACCCGCTCGCCCATGTCCTCGTCGACCGTGGACATCGGCTGCGGCGAGCGCTCCAGCAGCGTCACGTCGAGCCCGCGCCGGACCATCGCCTCGGCCATCTCCACGCCGACGTAGCCGCCGCCGATGACGACCGCCCGGCGCGGCGCCGGATCGCGATCGAGCCAGGCCTGCACGGCCGCGCCGTCGTCGAGGGTCTGCACGCCGAAGACGCCGCCGGCGTCCACCCGCGCCCAGTCGGGCGTCACGGGCACGGCGCCGGCCGCGTACACGAGCTGGTCGAAGCCCTCCCGCAGCTCGCCGCCGCCCTCGAGGTCCCGCGCGGTCACCTCGCGCCGCCGCAGGTCGATCGCGACCACCTCGTGCCGCGTCCGGACGTCGATGCCGGCCTCGCGGAAGGCCTCCGGCCGACGGGCGATCAGCGGGTCGAGGCCAGGAACGACCCCGCCGATCCAGTACGGGATCCCGCACGCCGAGTACGAGGTGAAGCGGCCCCGCTCGAACGCGACGATCTCCAACTCGCCGGTGCCCATCCGCTTGCGGGCCTGCGACGCGGCGGACATCCCGGCCGCGTCGCCGCCGATCACGACGAGCTTCACCGCTCGCCCCTGGTGGCGGCGGCGAGCCAGTCGACCACGTCCGCGACCGTGCCGTGCCGCGACAGCAGGGCGCGCTGCCGGGCGGCGCCGGTTCCCTGCTCACGCAGGCGGCCCAGCAGCACGGAGGCCGTGTCGAGGTCGCCGTGGCGCTCCAGCTCCGGGCTCACGTACTCGAAGAGCTGGCGCATCAGCTTCCACGCCGGCCGGGTCTGCCGGGTGGCCATGTCGATGTTCAGGCCCTCGAGCCCGTCGTGCGCGGCCCGCCAGTGCGCGGCCATCAGCAGCGGATGCGGCACGTTGGAGGCCGGCCGGCCGTCGCGCACCTGGCGCAGGAGCGTCGCGACAAGGGCGCGGGCGAGCGCGGCCAGCAGCATCGCGTCGTCCAGCGTCGGGCAGACGTCGCCCATCCGGATCTCGACGGTCGGGTAGTTGGCCGAGAGCCGCGCGTACCAGTAGAGCATCCCCTTGTCGAGCATCGCGCCGCTCGCGACGAGGTCGGAGACCAGCGTCTCGTACTGCTCGTGCGACTCCAGGTATGGCGTCGGGCCTACCGTCGGCCAGCGCTCCCACAGCAGCGAACGCCAGCTCGCGTACCCGGTGTCGTGGCCGCCGGAGAGCGGCGAGTTGGCGGTCGCGGCCTGGAAGATGGGCATCCACGGCCGCAGGTGGTTGAGGATCTGCACGCCGGTCTCCGGGTCGGGGACGCTGACGTGCACGTGCATGCCGTTCAGCCCCGAGCCGGGGGAGAGGTCGCCGAAGCACTCGTGTATCCGCCGGTAGCGCGGTGCGTCGACCATCCGCGCCCGTGGCCCCGCCGCCGGTGCGGCCCCGACGGCTACCAGGCGGGCGCCGGCCCGCATGGCACTGGCGGCGAGCCCGGCCCGCAGCCGCGACATCGAGTCGCGCAGGTCGCGCAGCTCGAGCTGCGGCGGGCTGGCCGACTCGATCTGGCTGCGGATGATCTCGTGCTGCACCGCGCCGCGGAGGTCGTCGGGAAGCTGGTCGAAGACCGCCTCGACCGCCTCGACGGCCCGCGGCTCGACGGCGTCCACGAGCAGGTACTCCTCCTCGACGCCGAGCGTGAGCAGGCCTCGCGCCTCGGCCCGCCCGGCCATCTCCTCGGAGATCGTCATAGTCGCGGCCGCACGATCCGGAGTCGCCATGTCTCCGTTCTACCCGTTCGCCGCCGGGCGAACACCGGCGTTTGTGTACCCGGCGTAGCCTCGGGTGCATGCTGCTACTGGGGTTCTGGGCGCTCGCCGCCGTGCAGAGCCCCACGCCGGGAACGGCGGCGTCGCTCGTGCTCGGCCTCGCCGCGGTCGCGGCGGCCATGCTGGTGGTGCTCGCCGCGGCCGTCCGCGCGGTCCCGGCGCCGCGCCCCGCCGCCGCGGGCCTCCCGCGCGGCGCGCGGACCCGGGCGAGCCGGCTGCCCCGGCTGCTGGACCCCGACGCGGCCGGGCGGCCGCGTCCCCGGGCGCCGGGTGCGTACCCGGCGGTCCCGCTCCCACGCGTCGCCGCGGGCTGATCGCGCGCCCTGCCGGGAGTCCCACCGCCTCCGCGTCCATCCTTTCGCTCGGACCGCAGGGGTACGCCCGTGTCTATTTCCGCCGCGCTGGACGCCGTCGTCGGTGTCGCGCACTCCGCCCTCGAGGGTCTGCACACCCTCCTGATGCCGATCGCCGGCGGGCTCGCCCCGGCGCTCGCGATCGTCCTGTTCACCGTCGCCGTACGGCTGGCGATCAGCCCGCTGAGCTGGTTGCAGGCCCGCTCGGCCCGGCGCGGTGCCGCGCTGGCGCCGCAGGTCGCCGAGCTGCGGAAGAAGCACCGCGACGACCCGGTGGCGCTGGCCACCGCGACGCTGGCGCTGCGGCGGGCTCACGGTGCCGGCCCGTTCGCCGCGCTGCTGCCCGCGCTCGCGCAGGCGCCGTTCTTCATGCTGATGTTCCAGCTGGTGCGGCCCGGGCCGGGCGTGCCGGCCGGCGTGCTCGGCGGGCACCTGGCCGGGGTGCCGCTGGCCGCGCACCTCGCCGCCGGGCTGCCGGTCTTCGCCGTCCTGGCGGCGCTCGCCCTCGTGCTCGCGTGGTGGTCGTCGCGCCGCATGCGGCGGATGGCGGCCGGCACGGACGCCGGCGCGGTCGGCCGGGTCATGTCGCTGCTGCCGTTCCTCACCGTCGCGGTGGTGCTGTGGCTGCCGCTCGCGGGCGCCCTCTACCTGGTCACCTCGACCGCCTGGACCGCGCTGGAGCAGCTCGTTCTACACCGGACACCGTTTTTCTCACCTTCACCAGCGGCCAGGCGGCCGACTTCGTGAACGTGAACTGGATCCGATTCCGCAGGTAGCGGCTTTCTTCAATATCTAGTTGTAAGGGCCGGAGGCGCGACCTGCGCCTTCGGCCCCCGCGCCTTAAGGAAGTTTAAGGTCGCCGGGGCCTGGACTTGCATTGTTAACAGTCCTAATAATTGACGAACCTAACTGTTCGACGTGGAAGGCCCACCCCCATGCGCCGATCCCTTGTTCTGGCCGTATCCGCCGCGCTGGCGGCCGCCGGCTCCGCCGTCTACATAGCCTCGTCCGCGAGCGCCGCCGTCGCCTGCGTTCCGGCCTGGAACTCCACGGCGGTCTACGTCAAGGACAACCAGGCCTCGCAGAACGGCCGCAACTACACCGCCAAGTGGTGGAACCAGAACGAGAGCCCCGCGACGCACAGCGGCCAGTGGGATGTCTGGATCGACAAAGGCGCCTGCGGCGGCACCGTTCCGCCGACCACGCCGCCGACCACACCCCCGACGACCCCGCCCACCACGCCGCCGACCACACCCCCAACGACCCCGCCCACCACGCCCCCGACGACACCGCCCACCACGGTGCCGCCGGGCAACGGGACGCTCCCGGCGCACTTCATCACCGGGTACTGGCAGAACTTCGACAACCCGGCCAACGAGATCAAGCTGGCCGCCGTTCCCGCCAACTACGACCTGATCGCGGTCGCGTTCGCGGACGCCACCGGCACGCCGGGCGCGGTCTCCTTCAGCATCGACGCCGGGCTCTCCGCCTCCGTCGGCGGCTACACCAACGACCAGTTCAAGGCCGACGTCGCCACGCTGCACTCGCGCGGCAAGAAGGTCGTCATCTCGGTCGGCGGCGAGCGGGGCTCGGTCGCGGTCAACGACGCGGGCGCCGCGACCAACTTCGCCAACTCGGTCCACTCGCTGATGCAGACCTACGGCTTCGACGGTGTCGACATCGACCTGGAGAACGGGCTCAACCCGACCTACATGGGCCAGGCCCTGCGCAGCCTGCGGGCCAAGGCCGGCGCCGGCCTGATCATCACGATGGCGCCGCAGACCATCGACATGCAGAACCCGGCCGGCTCGTACTTCAAGCTCGCGCTCGACATCAAGGACATCCTCACGGTCGTCCACACGCAGTTCTACAACTCCGGCGCGATGCTCGGCTGCGACAACAACGCGGCGTACGGCCAGGGCACCGTCAACTTCCTGGTCGCGCTCGCCTGCATCCAGCTGGAGTCCGGGCTGCGGCCCGACCAGGTCGCCCTCGGCCTGCCGGCCACCACCAGCGCGGCCGGCGGCGGCTACGTCTCGCCGTCCGTGGTCAACCAGGCCCTCGACTGCCTGGCCCGCGGCACCAACTGCGGCTCGTTCCGCCCGCCGCACACCTACCCCGGCATTCGCGGCGCGATGACCTGGTCCATCAACTGGGACGTCACCGCCGGCAACGGCTGGGCCAACACCATCAAGCCCCACCTCTCCACCCTGCCCTGAACACCAGCCCCCACTGGAAGGGAATCCCCATGCGACTCAAGAAGCTGTATCCGGCCGTCCTGGCGATGACGCTGGCCGTCGCCGGCGTCGGCGCCACGGTGGTGCTCGCGCCCGGCGCCTCCGCGGCCGCCGCCTGCGCACCGGCCTGGAACTCCACGGCGGTATACGTCAAGGACAACCAGGCCTCCCAGAACGGCCACAACTACACCGCCAAGTGGTGGAACCAGAACGAGAGCCCCGCCACGCACAGCGGCCAGTGGGACGTCTGGATCGACAACGGCACCTGCGGCGGCACCACCCCGCCGACGACGCCGCCGACCACCGGCCCGACCACGCCGCCGACCGGCACCAAGATGGCGGCCGCGCCGTACATCTACCCCGGCTGGGGCAACCCGCCGGCGCCGTCGACCGTCGTGAACGCGACCGGCATCAGGTCCTTCACCATGGCGTTCGTGCTCGCCAACGGGTGCAACCCGGTCTGGGACGGCGAGGGCGGCCTGACCGGCGGCGTGCACGAGAGCACCATCAACGCGATCAAGGCGGCCGGCGCCACCGTGGTCCCGTCGATCGGCGGCTGGCAGGGCAACAAGCTCGGCCCGAACTGCGCGACGCCCGAGGCGCTCGCCGGCGCGTACCAGCGGGTCATCAACGCGTTCGGCCTCACGGCGATCGACATCGACATCGAGAACTACGACGAGTTCGAGAACTACACGGTCGCGGACCGGATCGTCGGCGCCCTGAAGATCATCAAGCAGAACAACCCGGGCGTGAAGACGATCCTCACCTTCGGCACCACGACGACCGGCCCGAACAGCCACGGCGTGCGCCTGATCAACCAGACCAGGGCGCTGGGCGCCAACATCGACATCTACACCATCATGCCGTTCGACTTCGGCGGCGGCGCCAACATGTACACCAGCACCGTCAACGCCTCCGAGGGCCTGAAGAACCAGCTCAAGTCGACCTTCGGGTGGAGCGACGCGCAGGCGTACGCGCACATGGGCATCTCCGGCATGAACGGCCTGTCCGACCAGCAGGAGGTCACCACCCCGGCGACCTGGACCCAGATCCGCGACTACGCGAAGAGCAAGAACCTCGCCCGGTTCTCCTTCTGGGCGGTCAACCGTGACCGCGGCTGCCCCGGCGGCGGCGTGGTCTCCAACTGCAGCGGCATCGCGCAGTCCGACTGGGAGTTCACCCGGATCAGCGCGGGCTTCTGACCGAGTAGGTCGGCGGGCGGCGACGGATCAGTTATCCGTGGCCGCCCGCCGGCGTTTGCGCGCCTTCTTGAGCGCCCAGGCGCCGATCGCGACGGCGAACAGTGCCAGGATCGCGTAGTCGAAGTAGCGGCTGTACTCCTCGAGCTGGCGCCACCGGGTGCCGAGCGCGTAGCCCCCGCCGATGAACAGGCAGTTCCAGATGCCGCTGCCGACCGCGGTGAGCAGCGTGAACATGCCCAGGTTCATGTGGTTGGCGCCGGCCGGGATCGACACCAGGCTGCGGATCACCGGTGCCATCCGGCCGAACAGCACCGCGCCCTTCTCGTGCCGCTCGAACCACCGGTCGGCGACGTCGAGGTCGTCGGCGTCGACCAGCGGGATGCGGTCCAGCCAGCGCCGCAGGCGCTCCTCGCCGATCGCGTACCCCAGCCAGTAGAGCGCGAGCGCGCCCAGCACCGAGCCCGCCGTCGCGGCGATGGTGACCAGCACGACGTTGATCCGGCCCTGGCTGGCGAGGTAGCCCGCCATGGACAGGACGACCTCGCTCGGGATCGGCGGTATCAGGTTCTCCAGCGCGACGAGCAGGCCGACGCCCACCGCGCCCAGCGACTCGATGACCGATGCCACCCATCCGGTCAGGCCGCCCAGCTGGCTGGGTGCGGTCTCGGCCGCCAGGGGATACGGCACGCTCATCGGCTCTCCTCCGCTGTCGATCCGGGCTTACCTACCCACGATCCAGCGTACGAACCGGTAGTGTCCCGGCCCGATGGAAACGTTGAGCACGCGGGGACGCACTGTCCGGGTGGCGGTGACCGCGCTCGGAGCGCTGCTGCTGCTCCTGGGCACCTTCTGGGGCCAGGACGACGACTTCCCGTTCGGGCCGTTCCGGATGTACTCCACCGCACCAGACCCGAACGCGGACGCACCGGACACCCGGGTCGAAGGGGTCGACACGACCGGGCGGACGATCGTGCTCACCGAGGCCAACAGCGGCCTGCGGCGGGCCGAGATCGAGGGCCAGCAGCGTGCCTACATCGACGACCCCGGCCGGTTGCGCCAGATCGCGGCCGCCTACGCCGAGAAGAGCCCGGGCGCCGCGCCCCTGCGTACCGTGCGGATCGTCATCCGCTGGGAGGGCATCGAGCACTCGCGGCCGACGGGCACCAGCCGGGACGAGACCATCGCGACCTGGACGGCGCCGTGAAGAAGATCGCCGGCTGGCTGACCGAGCCCGTGCCGCTCGGGCGGATCGCCGCCTTCCGCACCCTGATCTACCTCTTCGTCGCCGCCGACCTGGTGGTGTTCACCCCCTGGGTGCGCCACCACGCCACCACCCCGGCCGACCTCTACGAGCCGCTGCTGGTCGGGCGGCTGCTGCACCTGCCGACCCCGACCCCGCTGCTGGTGCACGGCGTCTTCTGGGCGCTGCTGCTGCTCGCGCTCGCCGCGGCGACCGGCCGCGCGCCTCGCCTGCTCGGCTGGACCGTCTTCGCGCTCTACTTCGAGTGGATGGTCATCGCGATGAGCTACGGCAAGGTCGACCACGACCGGGTCGGGCTGCTCGTCGCACTCGCCGCGCTGCCCACCGTCGGCCGGGCCCGGCACGGCGACCCGACGCGTACCGAGGCCGGCGGCTGGGCGCTGCGGGTGACCCAGCTCGCCGTGGTCTGCACCTACTTCCT
Organism: Amorphoplanes digitatis; assembly: GCF_014205335.1. Classification (NCBI taxonomy): domain Bacteria; kingdom Bacillati; phylum Actinomycetota; class Actinomycetes; order Micromonosporales; family Micromonosporaceae; genus Actinoplanes; species Actinoplanes digitatis. The sequence continues at coordinate 706,316 of NZ_JACHNH010000001.1, forward strand.
CGCCGCCCTGGCCAAGCTGCGGTTCGGCGGGCTGGACTGGATGACGAGCTCCGTGCTCGCCCGGGCGATCATCCGCCGCGGCACCGACCTCGCCGACCTCATCGCCGGCGTGCCCGGCCTGCTGATCGCCGCGCAGATCGGGATCATCGCGTTCGAGCTGGCCAGCCCGGCCATCTTCTTCCTCAAGCCGCGCTGGCGCGGGTACGCGGTCGCGTTCCTCTACTCGTTCCACCTCGTCACGTTCGCCACCATCACCATCTCCTTCGCGCCGCACCTGGCGGCGATCACCAGCTTCCTCGAACTGGAGAAGGTCCGTCCCGTGGTGTGGGTCCGGGGTTTCCGCGCCCGCCGTCGCGGACATGTAACGGAGCATGAGCGACCGGTGGTATGAGAAGGCCGTCATCTATTGCCTCGACATCGACACGTACGCCGACTCAGACGGCGACGGCGTCGGTGACATCAGGGGCCTGATCGGGCGTCTCGACTATCTGGCCCGGCTCGGTGTCACCTGCGTCTGGCTCAACCCGATCCATCCGACCCCCAACCGCGACGACGGTTACGACGTCGAGGACTTCTACAACGTCGATCCGCGCTTCGGCACCCTCGGCGACTTCGCCGAGCTCCTGCACCAGGCCCGGGACCTGGGCATCCGGGTGATCATCGACCTGGTCGTCAACCACACCTCCGACCGGCATCCGTGGTTCCGGTCGGCCCGCTCGTCGCCGGACTCGCCCTACCGCGACTGGTACGTCTGGTCCGACAGCGCGCCGCCGGACCGGCGCCAGGGCATGGTCTTCCCCGGCGAGCAGGCCGAGACCTGGAGCTACGACCGCACCGCGAAGAAGTGGTTCTACCACCGGTTCTACGACTTCCAGCCGGACCTCAACATCAAGAACCCGGAGGTCCGCGCCGAGATCAAGAAGATCTGCTCGTTCTGGCTCCAGCTCGGCGTCTCCGGCTTCCGGATGGACGCCGTGCCGTTCATCATCGAGGAGACCGAGCCGGGCAACCCGAACCCGCGCAAGGACCTGGAGTTCCTCACCGACCTGCGCCAGCACGTGCAGTGGCGCCACGGCGACGCGGTCCTGCTCGCCGAGGCGAACGCCGAGCCGGACCAGCTCAAGGAGTTCTTCGGCGACGCGGGCGGCTCCGCCAACCGCATACACATGCTCTTCGACTTCATGCTCAATGGCCGGCTCATGCTCGCACTCGCCCGCGGCAACCCCGAGGGGATCATCGACGCGCTGCACGACACCCCGAAGCTGCCGGCCGGCGGGCAGTGGGCGACGTTCCTGCGCAACCACGACGAGGTCGACCTGTCGCGGCTCACGGCCGAGCAGCGCAACGAGGTGTTCGCGCAGTTCGGCCCGGACGAGAACATGCAGCTGTACGGCCGCGGCATCCGCCGCCGGATGGCACCGATGCTCGGCGGCGACCGCCGCCGCATCGAGCTGGCGTACGCGCTCCAGTTCAGCCTGCGCGGCACCCCGGTGCTGCGGTACGGCGAGGAGATCGGCATGGGCGAGGACCTGACGCAGGACGGGCGCAACGCCATCCGTACGCCGATGCAGTGGTCCCTGCTGCCCAACGGCGGCTTCTCCACCGCGAACGCCGGCGACCTGGTCCGCCCGGTGATCTCCGGCGGCGACTACGGCTACGAGACGGTCAACGCGACAGCGCAGCGGCACGACCCGGCGTCGCTGCTGTCCTGGTTCGAGCGGATGATCCGCACCCTGCGGGAGGCGCCGGAGATCGGCAGCGGCAGCTGCACGCACGTCGACGTTCCCGCGCCGACGGGCCTGCTGGTGCATCGTGCCGACGACCTCACCGGCACCATGTTGTTTCTGCACAACCTCTCCGGCGAGGACGGGGTGGTCGACCTCGGCAGCCTCCACCCGGAGGCCGAGTACCCCAACGACGTGCTCGCCGACCAGGAGTACGCGGAGCCCGGCGGGCTCGACAAGCTCGCCGTCGCGGGCTACGGCTACCGCTGGATCAGGCTCCGCCGTCACGCCTGAGAGAATTTGCATCTCTAGTGCGTAAATACCGTCGGCGCAATAGCTTGTGAGAAGAACCCGCCATGTAACCCGCGGGTAACTACTGGGTTAGAGTCGGCCGGACTTGCTTTCGAGCACAGCTTTCGACCACTGCGGGAGGCCGAGGATGACCCAGCCGAATCGGGTAGCGATCGTGACCGGGGCCGCTCGCGGCATCGGCGACGCGACCGCGCGCAAGCTCGCCGCCGACGGGATGGCCGTCGCGGTCGTCGACCTCGACGAGGGCGCCTGCGCGAACACGGTGACCGCGATCCACGACGCCGGCGGCACCGCTCTCGCCGTCGGCGCCGACGTCTCCGACGCCGCGCAGGTCACCGCCGCCGTCGAACGGATCACGGCCGAGCTGGGCGCGCCGACAGTGCTCGTCAACAACGCCGGGGTGCTGCGGGACAACCTGCTGTTCAAGATGACCGACGACGACTGGGAGACCGTCATGGCGGTCCACCTGCGCGGCGCCTTCCTGTTCAGCCGGGCCGTGCAGAAGCACATGGTCGAGGCCGGCTGGGGCCGCATCGTGAGCCTGTCCAGCACCTCCGCGCTGGGCAACCGGGGCCAGGCCAACTACGCCGCCGCGAAGGCCGGCCTACAGGGCTTCACCAAGACACTCGCCATCGAGCTGGGCCGCTTCGGCGTCACCGCGAACGCGGTGGCACCGGGGTTCATCGTGACCGATATGACCGCTGCGACCGCCGCGCGGGTCGGCGTCGATTTCGCCGATTTCGAGAAGGCGGCGATCGGTCAGATTCCGGTCGGCCGGGCGGGCCGTCCCGAAGACGTCGCGAACACCGTATCCTTCCTGGTCAGTGACGGCGCGGGGTTCGTCTCCGGGCAGGTCATCTATGTGGCGGGTGGCCCCCGCGACTAGCGCACCGGCTTGATCCGGGGCGCTACACATGAGGGTGCGACCCCGGACGGACAAGGGCGGAGAAGCGGGACTGTGAATCGACGGATGAGCTCGCGGAGCGTGGCTCTGACCAGCACGTTTCTGTTGTTGGCCGCAGGCGGCACGGCCGCCTGCGACAACGGCGACGACTACCAGGACGAGGGCTTCTACTGCGCCGACGAGAACGGCGTCATCGTCGACGAGGACAACTGTGACGACGACGACGGCAACTTCGGCGGCGGCGGTGGCGCCTTCTTCCTCTGGCACTCGGCGGGCTACCGGTCCGGCTATCCGATCGGCCACAAGCTCCCGCCCGGCGGCGCCAAGTTCGCCTACAACGACAAGATCGCGCGTTCCAAGTACGGGCTGCCGCCCACCGGCCGGGTCGGCAACGGCACGGTCAAGACCAGCGTGGTCGGCAAGGGCGGCAGCGGCGGTCACTCCAGCGGCAAGTCCGGCGGCTGACCTTGCGCCGGATCCCCTACGGCCCGGTCCGCGACGGCTGGCGGCTCACCAACTACAGCCTCGGCCTGACCTACAACGACACCGAGCTGCCGGACGGCACGATGATGTCGTACTGGCAGGAGGGTCCGTACTACGACTTCACCGAGGCTGAGATCGAGGAGCTGGAGACGGCGACGACCGTCCTCGACAGCATGTGCATCGAGGCCGGCGACTGGATGGTGCGGCAGTGCCCACGCCACACCGCGCAGGGCCGCCGCGACGGCTACTTCGCCTCGGTCTGCGGCCCGGAGTCCTGCTTCCTGACGAAGATCGGCATCCCGGAGTACGCACACGAGCAGATCATCCGCACGTGGTTCGACGGTGACGCCGAGACCTGGACCCACCAGGACAAGGACCCGGAGGGCCGGCTGCCGATGCAGACGCCGGACTACTCGCCGAGCGTCTACGGCCGCTTCGACCTCTGGTACAACGGCGCGGGCACGACGCCGCGCCTGCTCGAGTACAACGCGCAGACCCCGACGTCGCTCGTCGAGGCCGCGGTCATCCAGTGGCACTGGGTCGACCAGACCAACCTGACCCAGCACCCGTGGCGGCAGTGGAACTCGATTCACGACCGGCTGGTCGGCTGGGAGGCCGCCGACGGCGAGCCGGCCAACCCCGGCGCCTGGCGGCGAAACATCGGCAAGCTGCGCGAGGCCCGCCCGTGGCTGCCGGAGAAACCAAAGATCTTCTTCGCGTACGAGACGAGCGAGGCCACCGGCGAGGACCGGATGAACGTGGCCTACCTCATGGCGACCGCCGAGGAGGCCGGCTATCCGGTCGAGCTGATCGCGATGAGCCAGATCGGCTGGGATGTGGCCGGCGACCGGGTGCTCTTCGTGCCCGCGCCGGGCCAGGAGCACAAGGCCGAGTCGATCGACGTCATCTTCATGCTCTATCCGTGGGAGTGGTTCTGGAACGAGGAGGGCGGCAAGGCCTTCTTCCGCAACATGGCCGACCCCGCCAAGCGCGGCACGGTCTGGATGGAACCGCCGTACAAGGCGGCCCTGCTCGGCAACAAGGCGCTGCTGCCCGTCCTGTGGAAGCTCTTCGGCGACGACCCTGAACGCGGCAGGTACCTGCTACCGGCCTACTTCGCGGAGTCCTCCGCGGCGGCAAAACTCACCTCGTACGCGAAAAAGCCGGTCTGGGGTCGCGAGGGTGGCTCGGTGACGCTGGTCAAGGACGGGGTCACCATCTCCGACAACCCGTCGGAGTACGGCGCCGACGGCCGCTATGTCGTGCAGGAGCTGCTGGAGCTTCCGTCGTTCGACGGCCTGGAGGGCACGGTCCACCCGGTGATCGGCGCCTGGCTGATCGACGGCGAGCCGGCCGGCATGGGCATCCGCGAGGGCCTCGGCGCCGACGGCCTGGTGACCAAGGACCGCTGTAATTTTCTGCCGCACACTGTCGGCGCGAGCGACTCCTGAGGGGTCAGTCGCGCGGGCGGTGGCGCCACAGCCACCAGAGGCCGACGATCGGCAGCACCAGCGGGACGAAGCCGTAGCCGCTGCCGAACTGCGACCAGACGGTGGCGTCCGGGAACGCGGCCTTGTCGAAGATGCTGAGCGTGCCGACCACCAGCACGCCGATCAGCTCGATGGTGCAGCTGACCAGCGCGATCCGCCGGCCCCGGGTGCCGCCGACGGCGAGCCCGACCGTGGCCGCGATGTACACAAGCGCGGCGAACGCCGACAGCAGGAAGGCCAGCGGCGCCTCGGAGAACTTGGTGGCGATCTGCACGCCCGCGCGGGCGCTGGCGGAGACGGCGAAGACGCCGTAGACGAACAGCAGCACCCGGCCGGCGCCGGTGCCGATGGCGGCGTCCCGCGGCCGGGCCGGCGCGTTCGACGGCTCAGGCACCGGTCACCTCCGCGATCTGCTGCAGCCGCAGCACCAGGACCGGCAGCACCAGGCAGGCGACGCCGAGGATCAGGGAGCCCCACCGGGTCGGCTCCAGCCGGGCCAGATAGAACCCGGCCGGCGCGAACGCGACGGTGGTGATCAGGTAGCCGACGAACGTCGTCCAGTCGCTCGGCGGCTCGCCGACGAAGAGCCCGACGACGGCTACCACGACAAGCACCGCCACCAGGGCGCTCAGGCCTAGCATGGCCCACAGGTCCGCGTTGCTGGGCGCACGGTTCCGCGCGCAGCGGATCAGATACCAGATACCCAGCAGCAGGGCCGCGACGATGGTCGCGGTCGATAGTGGGCCGTTCATCACCGGCACAGCGTACTGAGCCCATCCGGCGTGTTAGCTTTCGGCCGGGTGTGATCTTGAATGGAAGGCGGCACGAGGATGCGGTTCGGACTTTTCGGTACGGGACCCTGGGCGCATCAGGCGCACGCCCCGGCGCTGGCGGCCCACCCGGACGTCGAACTGGTCGGCGTGTGGGGCCGTGACCCGGCGAAGGCGGCGGCCCTGGCACAGGAGCACGGCGCCAAGCCGTACGCGGAGATCGACGATCTGATCGCCGACGTGGACGCCGTCGCGGTGGCCCTGCCGCCGGACGTGCAGGCGGACATCGCGCTGCGCGCGGCCCGCGCGGGCAAGCATCTGCTGCTGGACAAGCCGGTGGCGTTCACGCCCGAGGCCGCCGACGAGATCGTCGCGGCCGCGGCGGAGCACGAGGTGGCCGGCGTGGTGTTCTTCACCCGCCGCTTCATGCCGGAGATCCAGCAGTTCATCGAGCGGGCGCAGGCCACCGAGGGCTGGCTCGAGGCCCGCATCGACCACCTCGGCTCGATCTTCCAGCCGGGCAACCCGTTCGGGGCGTCGGTGTGGCGCAAGGAGAGCGGCGGCCTGTGGGACGTCGGCCCGCACGCGGTCGCGCTGATCCTTCCGGTGCTCGGCCCGGTCGCCGAGGTGACCGCGCTGGCCGGCAGCCGCGACATGACCCACGTGCTGCTGGGCCACGCGAGCGGCGCGGTCAGCACGCTGACCCTGTCGGTCGACGCGCCGGCGGCGCTGGAGCGCGAGGACGCCGCGTTCTTCGGCGAGTCCGGCGTCGCGGACGTGCCGCCGGTGCCGTGGCTGCCGGTCGAGGCCTTCACCCGGGCCGTCGACGCGCTGATCGTCGCGGCCGGCGGCGGACCGGCCTCGCCGCTGGACCTGGCGTTCGGCACCGAGGTCGTGAAGATCCTGGCCGGCGCGGCGGAGTCGATCAAGACCGGCCGGACGGTCAAGCTCGGCTGATTGTCCGCGGAAGGCCTTCCCGCGCGAAATGCGGGTCCTGCTCACATAGCGGTGTTTTCGTGGTTAGGTTTGCTCTGACGAAGGTCGTTCACACTGCGATGTGGCAATGATCGGGGCGCGCCATGAAAGCTTTGCTGAATTCGTTGACCGAGGCGGAGTTGCTGCTGGTCCACGAGACCAAGTCCGCCCAGTTGGCGGCGCTTGACGAGGACGGACTCGTGGAGTTGCACACGCGCATCCGGCGGGCCCGCAACAAGTACATGAAGTCGTATCGGCGTGAGGCCAGCGCGAAGGTCGCCGAGTACGGCGGCCGGGGCAAGGCACGCCCGAAGAACACCCGCAACGCGCAGAAGGCGGAGGTGTTCGAGGACGCGCTGGCCCGGGTGAGCCGCCACCTCGCCGTCGCGGCGCGCCGCACCGCGGCGGAGCTGAAGGCGCAACGGCTCGCGGCGGCGAAGGCCCAGCGCAACGAGGCCCCGCCGAAGGCGGTTCGCCGGCCGGCCTCGGCCCCGGTCAAGCCGCAGCGTAAGCAGCGGCCACCGGCGTCGGCTCCGGCCATGCGCAAGCGCCACGCCGGCACCAAGGCCGTCGGCGCGCGGCGCCAGGCCAAGCGCGACAGCAAATAAGCCCGCCCCGCGGCGGCACACCTCGTGATCATCGGTCGTGGGGGGCAGGCGGGCGCCGAGCCGCCGTTCGTCTCCACCGGGCGGCTTCCGCCGCCCGCGGTCGTGGCGGACCTGGTCCGGTCGGCGCACCGGCGTTACGCCGGCGACGACTCCGGCGCGCTCTCCACGGTCTATCCGGCGCTGACCCGGGTGCCGCCCGGCCTGTTCGGCGTGGCGGCGACGGGCACCTCCGGCGACACCTATGCGGCCGGCGACGCCGACGTGCTCTTTTCGATCATGAGCATCGCCAAGCCCTTCGTCTTCGCCCTGATCTGCGATGCCATCGGCGCGGACGAGGCGCGCCGGGCGATCGGCGTCAACGCGACCGGGATGGCGTTCAACTCCCTCGCGGCCGTCGAGAACGGGCCGGGCGGGCGTACCAATCCGATGGTGAATCCGGGCGCGATCGCGACCACGAGCCTCGCGCCGGGCGCGACGCCGCAGGACCGGTGGGACTTCCTCGCCGACGGGCTGTCGCGGTTCGCCGGGCGGCCGCTCGACCTCGACGCGGCGATGTACGAGTCCGCGTCGCGGTCCAACCAGCGCAACCGGGCGATGGTCCACCTGCTCGACGGCTACGGCGGCATCGGTGGTGACGCGGCCGAGGCGCTCGACCTGTACACCCGGCAGAGTTCGCTGCTGGTCAGCGCCCGTGATCTCGCGGTGATGGGCGCGACCCTCGCCGACGGCGGCCTGAACCCGACAAGCGGCGTGCAGGTGCTCAGCGCCGAGAGCTGCCGCTGCGCCCTGGCGGTGATGACAACGGCCGGCCTGTACGAGACCTCCGGCGACTGGCTCTACGACGTGGGGCTGCCGGGCAAGAGCGGCATCGGCGGCGGCATCGTCACCGTGTCGCCGGGCAAGGGCGGCCTGGGCACCTTCGCGCCGCTGCTCGACGAGGCGGGCAACAGCGTGAAGGGCCAGTTGGCCTCGGCCTACCTCTCCCGGAGACTCGGCCTGGACCTCTTCGCGTCGCAGGCAGCGGACGGCATCTGGCGGCCGGGGTCAGAGCCGCCAGATGAGCGGGACCAGCCCGACAGCGATCACCAGGAACCAGATGATCATGGGTAGGCCGAACCGGCCGTAGTCGGTGAACCGGTACCCGCCGGGCTGCTGGACCATCAGATTCGCCGCGGTGGCGATCGGGGTCAGGAAGGCGCCGGCGGCGGCGATGGCGACGCACATCATCACGGGCAGGACCGAGACACCGACCTCGGCCGCGGCGGCCACCGCGACCGGGATGACGATGAGCGCGGTCGCGGTGTTGCTGATCACCTGGCCCAGCACGGCGGTGAGCAGGAACAGCCCCAGCAGCAGGAGCAGGCCGGAGCCGCCGAACACGTACACGACGATCGCGGCGAGTTGGTCCGCCGCGCCGGACTGCGCCATCGCCGTCGACATCGGGTACATGGCGGCGACGACGACCAGCGGCGTCCAGGAGATGCCCTCGTAGGCCTGATCCATCGTCAGCACCTTGGTCAGCACCATCGCCCCGGCGGCGAGGACGGCGGCGATCGCCGGCGGGACCAGGCCGGTGGCGAGCAGGACCACCATCGCCGTGACGATGAGGACCGCCGGGAGGGCGTCGCGGCCGAACGGCACCGCCTGGCGCCGCATGGTGGCGGGGTTGTCCACGATCAGCACGCCCTCGGCCGGGTCGAGCTGACGCTCCATGGCCGCCCAGGTGCCCTGCACCAGCACCGCGTCCCCGGCGGCCAGGACCTCGCGCTGCGGCCCGAGTTCGTGCCCCTGACGCTGGATGGCCAGGATGACCAGCTCGCCGCTGTCGGTGGTCATGCCCGGATAGGCGGTGTCGCCGACGAGCGCGGACCGGGGTCCGAGGACCAGTTCGGCGGCGCCCACGCGGCGGTTGAGCACCAGCTGCTCCAACTGCGGCGTGACGCCGTCCGGCACCCGTTCGAGCCGGTGCAGTTCGGCGAACCGGTCGATCGCGGCGGTACCGCCGTGCACGGCGATGACGTCGTCCTCCCGCAGGGGCTCATCGCCGCGCGGGGCACCCTGGCCGGCGGCGCCGATCACGAGCGGCCCGTCGTCGCCCCGCCGGCGAAGCTCCGTCACCGGCTTGCCGATCGACGGCGAACCCGGCGGCACCCGCAGGCCGACGGCCAGGGTGTCGAGGCCGTACTGGCCGACGAGGACGCGCGCGTGTCCACTCAGGTCCGCGGGCAGCGACCGGGGCGTGCGCTCGGGCAGCAGCCGCCGCCCGGCCAGGATCGCGATCACGACCACACCGGCCGTCAGCGGAGCACCGACCGCCGCGAACTCGAAGTATCCGAACGGCCTCGACCCGGCGTCGGCGGCCGCCTCCGAGGCGAGGATGTTGATGGGTGTGCCGGTGAGCACCAGCAGGGATCCGGCATGGCCGGCGAAGGCGAGGGGCATCGCCAGGCCCGACGGCGATCGGCCCAGCCGCACCGCGAGCAGGACCACCATCGGCAGCAGCGCCGCGGTGGTGCCGGTGACGCCGATGAGCGCGGTCATCAGGGCCGCGAGAAACATGATCGCGACGAGCAGCCTGCGCCGCTCGGTGCCGGCCCGGGCGATGAGCTGCCGCCCGGCCCACGCCGTGAGGCCGCAGGCGTCGAGTCCCGCGCTGACGACGAACAGACCGGCGATGAATCCGATGACCGGGTCACCGAACCCGCCGAATACCTGCCCCAGGGTCAGCAGCCCGGTGGCGTAGAGGGCCATCGTCGATCCGAGCGCCACCACCTCCACCGGCAACCTGTTCCACACGAACAGGACGATGGCCGCCGCCAGAATGAGCAGGCAGATCGCTGCGTCGTTCATCTGCCTACGGCAGTTCGACCGGCGCGCCGGGGCCGAGCGGTATGCCCACCAGGTACCAGCCGACGAAGAACAGAGTCCAGACGACGGCGATGATCAACGTGTACGGGATCATCAGCGACACGACGGTGCCCACTCCCGCCTCCTTCTTGTACTTCTGCGCGAGCAGCACGATGAAGGGCAGGTAGACCATCAGGGGTGTGACGACGTTGACCGGTGAGTCGCCGATCCGGTAGGCGGCGAGGACGGTCTGCGGCGCCACGCCGAGGCGCAGGAACAGCGGCACGAAGATGGGCGCGAAGATCGCCCACTTCGGGATCACCCCCGGGATGATCACGTCGAGGACGAACGTGACGAGGATGAACCCGATGAGCAGCCAGAGCGGGCCGATGTTCGCCGATTCGAGGCCGTCGGCCATCTTCACGGCGGCGATGGTCGCCATGTTCGTGTAGTTGAAGTACGCGATGAACTGGGCGATCACCAGGAGCATGAAGATCAGGCCGCCGAGGCCGGCGAACGTCTTGGTGATGGCCGCCATCGCGGCGGCGCTGCCCTTCAGCGTGCCGGCGCCGACGCCGTAGCACACGCCGGAGACCAGGAAGATCAGCATGATGATGAAGATCAGGCTGTCCATCAACGGCGAGTCCTCGATGAGGCTGCCCGTCTCCGGATTGCGCAGGATGCCGCCGCTGGGGGCGGACAGCAGCACCAGCAGCGCGAGCACCGCGAGGAAGCCGTAGAGGGCCAGTCGCAGCCCGCGGGCCTGCGCTTGCGGGGTGACCTCCGCCTCCGGTGGATCCGCGTCCGGGATCTCGGTGGCACCGCGCCCGACGGCACCGGTGAAGGTGCCAAGCCGCGGCTCGATGATCTTCTCCGTGACGATGGTGATCAGCACGGCGAGGAACAGCGACGACCCGATGGCGAAGTAGAGGTTGGAGGTGAGGCTGATCGTCTTCGTCGGATCGGCGAGCGCGATGGCCTCGTTGGTGATCTCGGTGATGATGCCGTCGGTCGGGGTGATCATCACGTTGACCATGAAGGTGCCGCCGACCGCCGCGAACGCCGCGGCGAGGCCCGCGAGCGGATGTCGGCCCACGCTCATGAACGCGACCGCACCCAGGGGGATGAGTACCAGGTAGCCGGCGTCCGAGGCGATCGACGACAGGACGCCGACCAGGACGATGATGAAGGTCAGCGACCACTTCGGTGCGACCGCGACCAGCTTGCGGATCAGCGCGCCGATCAGCCCGGCCTGCTCGGCCAGCCCGACGCCGACCATCGCGACCAGGATGACACCGACCACGCCGAAGTTGGTGAAGTTGGTGACGGCGGAGGTGAAGATGAACCGGATCCCGTCGGCGGTCAGCAGGCTCTTGACCTCGGTGGTCTCGGTGTGCGTCTCGACGTCGGGGTGGTAGAGCTTCTCCGGGTCGACGGTGACCGACGGCTCCTGGGTGCCGCCCGGATAGGTCTCCTCGGCGACCACCGGCGCCGGCTCGGTGACCTCGTAGGTGACGCTGACGTTCAGCGCGGCGAATACCGCCGACAGAACGATGATCACCCCGATGAGCCCGAGGAAGATCATCACCGGGTGCGGAACCTTGTTGCCGACCTTCTCGATACCGTCCAGCATCCGCTGGCTGAATGTCCGCTTCCCCGCCGCCTGCGCCGTCATGCCCGCTCACCCCGCCCGGTCCGGCTGAACTTGACGGCGAACTCGACGAGCAGCCGCGCGCCGAAGCCCGAGCAGCCCGCCGACTGCCACCCGGTGGAGGACTCGTTCTGCGCGGTGCCGGCGATGTCGATGTGCACCCACGGCCGGCCGTCGACGAACTCCTCCAGGAACAGTGCGGCGTGTATCGCCGCGCCGTTCGCGCCGCCCATGTTCTTGATGTCGGCGACATGGGAGTCCATCTCGCTTCGGTAGCGGTGCGCCATCGGCAGCTGCCAGACCGGTTCGTCCACCCGGTCCGCCGCCGCCTGCACCTGGCCGACCAGCTCCTGGTCGTTGCCGAACACGCCGGCGATCTGCGTGCCCAGCGCCCGCATGCAGGCGCCGGTCAGGGTCGCGATGTCCAGGATGGCGTCCACCGGTTCCTCGGTCGCGAGCACGAGCGCGTCCGCCATCACCAGGCGGCCCTCGGCGTCGGTGTTGACCACCTCGACCGTCGTGCCGCCGCGGATGGACAGCACGTCACCCAGCTTCGTCGCCGATCCGGAGGGCATGTTGTCGGTGCACATCAGATAGGCCGTCACCGCAACGGGGCAGCCCACGTCGCGCAGCACCGCCATCGCGGCCAGGATCGCCCCGGCGCCCGACATGTCGTTCTTCATCGTCGCGTGCACCGCGTCCGCGGGCTTCAGGGCGATGCCACCGGAGTCGTACATGATTCCCTTGCCGACAAGCGTCAGCCGGGCGACGTCCGGCCCGGCGGCCGCCGGCTCGTACCAGATCTTGATCATCCGGGGCGGGTCGACGCTCCCGGCGTTCACGCCAAGCAGGCCTCCGCAGCCGAGCGCCACCAGCGCGTCGCGATCGAACACCTCGACCGACAGGCCGCACTCCGTGGCCAGGGCCTGTGCGAACTCGGCGATCCGCGCCGCGGTCAGCAGGCTGGGCGGGCCGTTCGCCAGGTCCCGGGCGAGCGACGCCGCCCTGACATAGGCCACGCCGCGCCGCGCGCCGGCCTCGACCTCGGCGATCGAGCGCGGCGCGGCCACCAGCGTCAGCTCCGCCACCGCGACCTCTTCCGGTGCCCGGCGCAGCCCGCGGTAGGCGTACCGCGCCAGCAGGGCGCCCTCCACCGCGGCCTGTCCGTGGTCGGCCCCGGAGTGATCGCCGGCCGGCAGCACGATGGCCAGCCGGGACTGCTTCTCCGCGGCGCGCGCGAAGGCCGCCGCGGCGTCGCGCATCCCCGCCGCGTCCAGCTCCGCGGGGTCACCCACGCCGTACACGACAAGGGGCGGGCCGGACGGCACCGACACGAGCAGCGACTGGCCGATCCCGCCGGTGAACCCGGCGCTCCGCAGTCGGTCCCATGCCACGCCGACCTCGGCGGGAACGTCACCGGTGCTGCCGACGGGCAGGCCCAGCAGCTCGATGTCCGCCGGTAGGCCTGCGGAATCCACCACGGCGACACTCGGCTGGGTGCGCCAGGACGGCGCAGGGTCGAACGATTCTGCCAACAAAGTCATCCCGCGAACCCCGTGCCCATCGAACGGAACCGCACCGACCGGGCCCGCGCACCGGTCACGGCCTCCGGTAGCGCTGTCCCCGGCAGCCCCGTTCTGGGGCCCTAGCGGTGATTCTTCCGTTATGTGGCCTTCCTGATAGGCGAATCCGAAAACTGGTGAACCCCTGGGACGGCTGCTCGCGATGCCGCCGATCGCTGGGACACCGGCCGGATTCCCGGCCGGGAATCGGCCGGGCACGGAACGGCCGGGTGACCAATCCGGTCTGGCTACCGGCAACGAATGAGGGTTGAATCTGCGATAGCGACGGAGAGGGCTGAGCAATGACGGAGCGCGGCGCCGCCCGCCGGCCGGACCACCTCTCGGCCGTGCCCGGATCCGGGTCGCCGCCGGCCGACGCGGGCGACCTGCTCCGCCTCGTGGCCCGCGGCGACGAGGCGGCCTTCGGCCGCCTGTACGACCTGGTCATCCCGCGGGTGTACGGCCTGATCCGCCGGGTGCTGCGCGACCCGGCCCAGGCCGAGGAGGTCGCGCAGGAGGTGCTGGTCGAGGTGTGGCGCACGGCGACCCGCTTCGACACCGCCCGGGGCTCGGCCACCTCCTGGATCTTCACCATCGCGCACCGCCGCGCGGTCGACCGGGTCCGCGCCGAGCAGGCGTCCGCCGATCGTCTGATGAAGGTCGGGGTCGCCTCGGTGGACACCCCCTACGACGAGGTCGTCGACGAGGTGGCGGGCCGGCTCGAACGCCAGCAGGTCCGGCACTGCCTGGACGGCCTGACCGAGCTGCAACGCCAGGCCGTGACGCTCGCCTACTACCAGGGCCACTCCTATCGCGAGGTGGCCGACCTGCTCGAAGCCCCCCTGCCCACGGTCAAGACCCGGATGCGCGACGGACTGATCCGCCTGCGCGACTGCCTGGGTGTGGAGGTGACCGCGTGACCACCGTCGACATTCACGCCCTGGTCGGCGCCTACGCGCTGGACGCCGTGGACGACCTCGAGCGGGTCTCCTTCGAGCGGCACGTCGCGGACTGCGAGGCCTGCCGTACCGAGGTGGACGAGCTGCGCGGCACCGCCTCGCGGCTGGCGGACAGCACCTGGTCCGTACCGCCGCCCCGGCTGCGCGCCGAGGTGCTTGCCGCGGTCGGCCGGACCCGCCAGCTGCCGCCCCTGGAGTCGGCCCGGCCGCGGCCGGACGCGCGCGCCGCGGTGTCGCGCTGGCGGCGTTACACGGCGGGCGCGGTCGCGGCGGGCATCCTGGCCGCCGGTGCGGGCGTCGCCGCGTGGGCCGTGCAGGAGCAGCGTGTACAGGAGCAGAGCGCCGTGGTCGCGGAGGCCCGGAAGCGCGAGGCCCGCACCGAGGCGATCATGGCCGCCCCCGACCTGGTGGTCCGGACCGCGCCGATGATCGGCGGCGGCCGGGTCACCGTGGCCTCCTCGGAGCAGCAGGCCGCCAGCGTGGTCTCGCTACGCGCCGACGACGCGCCGCCCGCCGGCCAGGCCTTCCAGATGTGGACGATCCGCGGCACCGGCCCGGCGGCCAATGCGGGCGTGCTGCCCGCCGGGCAGGCCTCGACCGTGCAGGTGGTCGACGGCGTGCCAGGCAACGACGTCTTCGCGGTCTCGGTGGAGCCCGCCGGCGGCTCGCCGTCCCCGACCGAGGTCGTCGCCCAGGTCCCGCTGATCTGAGGGCCGGCCCGTCAGGGGACCGTGCGCTCGATCGCGGCGGGGCCGTCGCGCTCCAGGATCCTGCGGGCCCGTTCGATGTTCTCCGGTGTCGGGTCCCGGCCCTCGGCGAGGGCCAGGTCCTCGGGATCCCAGGGCTGATCCGCCCCGGTACGCAGGACCGGCTCCGCGCCGGCGTGCAGGAGTCCGGGGTCGTCCTCACCCGGCGGTCGCAGGTTGTGCTCGGTCATGGCTCCTCCATGGGTGGATGCCTTGATGTCGACCTCCTCCCTAGTCCTACCCTGTCGTGCCTCCGGTGACCAGCGACTCGCTGATGCCCCCCATAAATCGGACGATCAATCCCTTCGACTGCCAAGCGAGCGTGATTCGGACAACCACCGCGTGCATCGGATGGACTGTGAGTTACGAGCCGAATACATTTCTGCGTTGGCGCGTGTGTGAGTGTTCCGGCGGGGACCACTCAATACGTGGGCCGCCGGCGGCGACTCGCGGCACGTGGCGCGAGGGGAACGTGACACATGATCGATCGCTGGGAAGTACAGCGGTGACCAGCCTGCCGGACGCCGAGCGGGACGCGAACGAGGTCGTGCAACTACTGGCGGGGTTCGCCGAGCTGCTGCGGCGGCGTGAGTTCGTGCTCGACGACGACACCCAGGCGATGCTCGGCCTGGCCCTGGAGGGCGGCGTCTCGGCCGCCCGGGTCCTGGAATACCTGCGCGCCCTACAGGGCTCCGGCGACGGCGTCGCCGTCGCCGTGCCGGCGCGGCTCGGGCCCTGGCGGCACTGGGTGCCGCCGCGGGGCGACCTGTTCGGCGAGATGGCCGGCGCGCCCCGGATCAAGGAGATGCCGCGCCCCCGGCGCCGCTGTGATCCCGGCGAGTAGGGCGGGAGGGCTGCTAAGGCGTGTCCCGTAGCGTCGCCGACGGGGAGACGCCGAAGCGTGCCCGGTAGGCGGCGGCGAAGCGCCCGAGGTGGGCGAAGCCGGTGCGGTGCGCGACCGCGGCGACGGTCACCCGGGCCGGATCCTCGCGCCGCAATGCCTCGTGCGCCCGGCCGAGCCGCACCGACTGCAGGTAGGCCATCGGCGCGCAGCCGACGTGCCGCCGGAAGCCCTCCTGCAGCGACCGCACGCTCATGCCGGAGATCCGGGCCAGATCGCCGACGCTGAACGGCCGCTCCGGCTCGTGCTGGATCGCGTCGATCGCCCGCCGGACCGCGCGCGGCGGGCCCGCGGGCGCGGGCGTGCGCAGCTCGTCGCTGTAGCGGTGCCGCACGCTCAGCAGCAGCCCGTTGAGCACGCTGCGCCGCAGCAGGTCGGCGATCAGCGGCTGCCAGATCAGGCTGCCGGGGTCCTCGGTCTCGCCGCTGAGCAGCCGCACGAGCCGGCCCCAGCTCTGCGCCGGCCCGCCGCTCATGTCGATGGCCGGCGGCAGGTCGATCGGGCCGACCACCGGGCGGCCGAGCAGCGCCGCGAGCTCGTTCTCGAGCGCCGATCGCTCGATCTTGATGTCGAGCTCGGCGGAGTGCGCGTCGTGCAGGGTGTACACCGGCCCGCCGGGGCCGAAGACGATTCCGGTCGACGGCCCGGCGACGACCTCGTGGCCGGCGTGCCGGGCGTGCACCCGGCCCGCCACCGGGATGGTGACGTGGTAGGCGTCGAGCTCCGGGGCGACGAGCGTCACGGGGGCGCCGAAGCCGAGCTGCCCCACGGTGAGCGGTCCGAGTTTGATCACTTCGGCGTTGAACCGGAAACCCTCGGCGCCCTCGGGCGCACCCACGGCGATCGGGTAATAGAATCGGTTTAGCAGGGAGCGGGTGTCATCGATGTCCACGCTGCTGAAACTCGCGGTCGTGGGGGATGTGGAACCGGACGAAACCGTCCTGGATCTAGCTTTATCCATCTCGTGAGGCGCTCCTACGCATTCGGTGAGTATTCGGTTCTGACCGGTACGTCGTCAACGTTCACGCCATCAGCTGGCCGTTCCAGCACATTCTGGCCATATGAACTACTCTGGCGTTCCGCGCCTACCTGGCGTAACTTGCAGACCAGCGGACTGTTGTTGGGGATGCGGTGTCCGGTCGGCGCCTGGGTGAGGGGCCGAATTGCGCCTGCCGGTGCAGAGAGACCCGCGCGGAGGTGGCGTCGCCCGCACGACGCCAGGAAGAGGGCAGCTGTGTATCTGCCGATCACCACTCGCCAGTTGGCCGATGGCACCGTCGAGATCGCCCCCAGTGGCGAAATTGATCTCGACAACGCCCACGTGATGCGCGACGCCGTCAACGACGTGTTGACCGGCACCACGCCGGGCAAGATAGACCTCGACCTCCAACGGGTGATGTTGATCGACAGTATCGGCATCGGCATCCTGGTGGCCTGCTTCCACGCGGCGGCCGCCAGCGGCGTCAAGCTCGTGGTCAGCCACCCGAGCCCGACGGTCTACCGCCAGCTCTGGATCTCCGGGCTGGTCGGCCTCCTCGGCTGCGCCGAGCCGTCGTCCCCACGGACCTCTGTGGGCCTGCGGCCCAGCTGACCGGCCGTCCCGTGCTGGAATGCAGCACATGTCTGTGCTGCGTTCCATCGGCCTGTTCCTGCTTGCCGCGCTCGCCGAGATCGGCGGGGCGTGGCTCGTCTGGCAGGGCGTCCGCGAGCACCGCGGCCTGCTCTTCGTCGGAGCGGGCGTGGCGGCGCTCGGCGCGTACGGGTTCGTCGCGACCCTGCAACCGGACGCGCACTTCGGCCGGATCCTGGCCGCCTACGGCGGGGTCTTCGTCGCCGGGTCGCTGGGCTGGGGAATGCTGCTCGACGGCTTCCGGCCGGACCGCTGGGACCTGATCGGCGCGGCCCTCTGCCTGGCCGGCGTCGGCGTCATCATGTACGCCCCGCGCGGGGCGTAGCTCCCAGGAACCGACCGGCGTCGCCTACGTTTGACAGATCATGATGCGGCGGCGGCTCACCATCACGGTCTTCATCCTGTACGCCGTGAGCGTCGTCGCCGTGACCGTCTTCCCGATCCGGGTCCGCCCCGCCGCCTACTGGGCCGACGACCCGTGGCGCACGATGGTCCACCTCGTACCCGGCGATGTGGACGGCCCCAGCTTCGTACTCAACGTCATCATGTTCATCCCGTTCGGGGTGCTGTTACCGCTGCTCAAACCCCACCTCGACGCGGTGCGCCGGCTCGCCGTGCACGCGGCAACGGCGAGCCTGGCGATCGAGCTGACCCAGTTCGCTCTCGGGATGACGCTGGGCAGCCGCCGCACCGTCGACGTCAACGACCTGATCGCCAACGCCGGCGGCGCGCTGCTCGGCCTGCTCATCCTCCGGCTCGCGGTGCCGTCGCCCCGGCACCGCGCAGCGTGCGTCGCAGGAAGTCCGCGGTCGCCGTCACCGCCTGCGTGACGAACGGCTCCACGTCGTACAGGTCGACGTGCTCGTCGGCGTCCAGCCAGACGATCTCCTTGTCGCCCGGTGCGTCCGCGTGCATCCGCGCGGCAAGCTCGGGACTGCAATAGTCGTCCTTGCGCCCGTGCACGATCAGCAGCGGCGTCTCGGCGAGCAGCGCGGCCCGCCCCAGCGCGTCAAAGGTCATCAGCGAGTGCAGCGAACCCCGCGTGACCCGGTTCTCCCAGCTCGCCGACGCGGACCGGGCGGTGCCGTAGTAGGACCACGGCTCGTCGCCGGCCATCGCCGCCTCGCCGTGGTCCGGCGCGACCGCGGGTAGATAGTCGTCGTAGCCGTCGATGAACCCCCGCAGCGCCGCGCGGTACCCGGCCGGATCCCCGGCGAACCAGGCCGGGCTGTTGTAGGCGCCGGCGATTCCGGCCACCGCCCGGATCCGGGGGTCGGTGGCGGCCGCGCTCACCGCGTACCCGCCGCCCAGGCAGATGCCCACCACCCCGATGCGGTCCGCGTCCACCTCGCGCCGCGCTTGCAGGACCCCGACCGCCGACCGCAGATCGGCGAGCTTGCCCTGGGTGTCCTCGTGTCCCCGGCGACCCGCGCTGCGGCCGAAGCCGCGATGGTCGAACGCCAGCGTGATCAGCCCTTGCCCAGCCAGCCGGTCGGCGTACAGCCCGGTGACCTGCTCCTGCACCCCGGTGAACGGCCCGGTCAGAACGGCCGCGCCGCCGTCCGCCGCGGCCGGAACCCGCAGGGTCCCGACCAGCTCGAGGCCGTCGCTGGTGAAGGTGACTTCTTCGGTACGGATGTCGTCCACACATCGACGCTAGGCTCGACGACGGCGGCCGACCAGTAGGCACTTCGCGGTGCCCATCCGCTCTCGGGGGTTTCGAATGACGCTGATGATCCCGGACGTGCTCGAGGAGACCTGCACGACGCGGCAGGCACTGGAACGGCTCGCCGCGAAGTGGCGGGTGCTCCTGATCTACGCGCTGCTGGCGGGTCCGCAGCGCCCGGCGAGCCTGCGGCGAAGACTGCCGGGAATCACGCAGAAGGTACTGACGGAGACGCTACGCGGCATGCAGTCCGACGGCCTGGTCGAGCGGCGGGTCCTCAAGGCGGAACCACCGCAGCACGTCGAATACGCCCTCACACCACTCGGCAAGACCCTCGAGGAACCACTGTCCGCGATCTGCAACTGGGCAGCCAGAACCTGACCCCGCCCCGGCCGACCATCTCGATCCCCCTGGCCAGGGAGATTCGCCGCGTGCATCCCCGAATGTGTACTCAGACCATCAGGTCCGTCTCCACCTGATGGATCCGGATGGGCATGCCGTCCGGGGTCTCGACGTGCAACTGGGTGCCGAGATCCAGGTCCCGGGCGACCTCCACGATCTTGACGCCCTGATCCCGCAGCCATTGCTCAAGCCGGTGCAGGGGCATGGTCGCGGAGAAGTTGAGCTCGACGGTGCTCGCGCCGCGCGCGGCGTCCGGCGGGCGGGTGACCAGCCCGATCTGGGCGGTGCCCACCTGCATGAGCACCCACTCGCCGTTCCGGTCGCCGTGGTTGACCTCGCCGCCGAGCTTCTCGTAGAACGCTACGGCCGCGGGCATGTCGCCGACATGCACCATCGGCTGGAGATGCAGCCCAGGCTCGTGTGACCGCGGCCGCGGCACCTTGGCGACGCCGGCGGCCTCGGGACGGCGATCGCCCGGCCAGGTGCCCGGAGCCTTGCCCGGAGTGGTGCCTAGAGCGGTGCCCGGAGCAGTGCCAAGAGCGGTACCCGGAGCAGTGCCGAGAGCGGTACCCGGAGCAGTGCCGAGAGTGGTGCCCGGAGCAGTGCCGAGAGCCGTGCCGAGAGCGGTGCCCGGCGCAGTGCCAAGAGCGGTGCCCGGAGCAGTGCCTGGAGCGGTGCCCGGGCCTGCGCCCAGGCCGGCCGCGATCCTGGCGGCCGCGGCCGAACGGGCGCCTCGCAGACCCGCGCTGAGCCGGCCGGTGTATCTCGGGATGGACCTGGGTGCGGTCCCGGCGCCTGTTTCGGGGACCGCGGTCGAGGCTGCGGCGGAGGTCGTCCGCGCGGTCGTCACACCGGTCGCGCCAGAGACCGGACCTTGGCCATCGGAGCGGGGCGGGGTCTGGACGGTGTTGTCCAACCGCGACCTGCGCTGCGCGCCGGGCAGCTGCCGGCTGGCCAAACGGGCCGCGGTCGCACCGCGGGCAGTAGCCGCGGCGTGGGTGGCGGCCGCGTGGGTCGCGGCCGCGGCGCGAGCGGTGGTTGCGGAGCCGGTGGTTGCGGAGCTGGCGGTGGCCGGTGCGTGGGTGGTGGTCGGGGAGTTGGTGGTTGCGGGGCCGGCGGTGGCCGGTGCGTGGGTGGTGGTCGGGGAGTTGGTGGTTGCGGGGCCGGCGGTGGCCGGTGCGTGGGTGGTGGTCGGGGAGTTGGTGGTGGCCGGGGCGTTGGTGGTGGGCGCGGTGCGGGGGCTTGTCGCGGCTGGGGGAGCGGGCACGGTGGCAGAGGCGGGAGCCTCGCAGGTCGGCTCGTTGGCTTCCGGGGCTCCCGAGGCACTCCGGACGCCCGGGTCGCTCGGGGCGTCTTGCTCGGGAGGGCTCGACGTGACCATCCGCTTGATCAAGGGCGCCGCGATCGGCCGCGGGTCCGAGGGCCCGCCCGACGACGGTCGGCGCGGGCCGGGGGCGGCCGCCGCGCCCGCTGAGCGGCCCGGGCTGTCGGGGGTGCTCTGCCCACCCCTGGCGTTCGCCGGCTTCCTGCCGGGGGGAACCGGTCGTTTGCTGGCCATGGCGTGCTCCTGTCGAGCGAACGTGCGACGCCGGCGAACTGCCGCCGCCGAAAGGCTCAACGACCCATGGCGCTCATCGATACATCTCCGCCGTGTCGCCCGCCCGTACCGGCGAACCATCGACAACCGGTGTCGGCCCGGGCACGCCGCCAGACAGCCGGATCGGCCGCCTCCCGCCGCCTCTCACTGATCACCGGCGGACACGACATGCGCGGCCGCCTGGACCCGCCCGGCCAGGCGGGCAGGCCAGGCGGGCAGGCAGGCCGGGCAGGCGGTCATGGACCTGGCGCGCCCATGTTCCTGCCGGAACGAGCCGGGTGTTGATCAGCGCGACGACCACCGCCCAGAGCGGACAGAGCCCCAGCCATCGCGCCGTGCCGGCTGCGATCCACCCGGCCGGATCACCCGGCCCGGATCACCCTGTCGGGTGACCCTTCGGGTGGCCTGCCACCGGCTTCCGGGGGAGCGTGGCGGAGACTCACAGGGCAGCGGAACATGAATCCGGCCGCCTCCTGCGGGCTAGTCATTGAGCTGGGTGTGCTCGATCTCGCCCAACGCCAGCGTCAGGAACTCCGGCAGTGGGCGCGGCCCGAGCAGGTGGGCGATGAGCAGCGCCGAATGCAGGGCCTGCGCGTCCGGTTTCGGCGGCGGCTCCTCGTCGTCGTGCACGCCCAGCGACCCCGCCAGCAGGATCAGCACCACGTGCGGATCGACCTCCGGGTGCCACTGCGCGGAAGTGCGGACGCACTGCTCGAGCACCTCGCGGACGTCGTCGCCGTCCAGCCCGTCCTGGTGCGTGGCCTCGAGCAGCAGCCGGACCGTCGTGCCGAGGATCAGGGACGCCTGCGCCCGGTCCTGCGCGGCCAGCTCGTCCACCGCCGTGGCCAGGGCCTCGATGTCGTGAGCCCGCGCGGCCGTCACCGCGGCGTCGACGGCCGCGGCGATCGGCCGTGCGGGTGCGGGGAGATGCCGCCACTGGTTGGTCACGCTTCGACGCTAGCCCCGGGGTCCGACAATTCCCGGCCTCCGCGCGGCCAGCGCGCCGGACCGTCCTCGCAAGACCGCGATTTTGTCAGAGGCCCCTGGCAAAGTGACCGACATGAAGTTGCACGAAGCAATGGCGGCACGTGTCGATCGCGGCGAGTTCCCGGGCATCGTCACCCTGGTCGCGCGTGGCGACGACGTCCACGTCGACACCATCGGCACGACCGAGTTCGGCGGTGGCGTGCCGATGCGGCGCGACACGATCTTCCGGATCGCGTCGCTGACCAAGCCGGTGCTCGCGGCCGCCGCGATGATCCTCGTCGAGGACGACCTCATCGACCTGGAGGAGCCGATCCACCGGCTGCTGCCCGAGCTGGCCGGCCAGCGGGTGCTCGCCCGCGTCGACGGCCCGCTGGACGAGACCGTCCCGGCGGCCCGTCCGGTCACGATCGAGGACCTGCTCACCTTCCGGATGGGCTTCGGCACGCTCACCGAGCCGACCTACGACCCGCCCTTCCCGATCGTCGAGGCGGCACAGGCGGCCCGGCTGGTGCTGGGCGCGCCCGATCCGCGGACCCCGCACGACCCCGACGAGTGGATCCGGCGCCTGGCCGCGCTCCCGCTGATGTACCAGCCCGGCGAGCGCTGGCTGTACAACGCCGGCAGCCTGGTCCTGGGCGTGCTGCTCGCCCGGGCGGCCGACCGGCCACTCGGCGACCTCCTTCGCGAACGACTCTTCGATCCGCTCGGGATGACCGAGACCGGCTTCTGGCTGCCCGCCGAGCGGGCGGCACAGCTCCCCTCCTACTACGCGAACGATCTCGAGACCGGCGAGATGACCAACCTGACGGCGACCACCCCGCCCGCGGTGTGGAGCAGCCCGCCGGCCTTCCCGTCGGGAGCAAGCGGTCTGGTGTCCACCGTGGACGAGTTTCACACCTTCGCCCGAATGCTGTTGCGTCGCGGGGTGCACGGCGGCACCCGGCTGCTGTCGGAGCAGTCCGTGGGCCTGATGACCACCAACCGGCTGACACCGGAGCAGACGGCCCCCGGCGGACCGATTCTGGAGAACTACGGCTGGGGCCTGGGCATGTCAGTGACCGTCACCCCGGACCCGCCCGGGGCCATCCCCGGGGTCTACGGCTGGAGCGGCGGCTATGGCACCCACTGGTTCAACGACCCGAGCGAAGGCCTCACCGCGATCGCGTTGACCCAGGTCAGCGACTTCATGTGGAACGGCGCAATGAAGGAGTTCCGCGAACTGGCATACGCATGACGGAGTCCGCGGGAACCACCTGGATCGCGGCGAGATCTGTGGGGTCTTGTGCCCGCGGTGCGGCGGAGATGCGCGGTGGGAATCCCGGCGAGATCGTCATCCGCCGATAGGAGGTGTTGGTGGGTACGCTCCAGGCGTGGTTCCCGGCGGGATGGGAGACGACGATGACCAACCTTGATGCTGTCACCGCGTGGGTGGAGAGCTACCGGGTGGCCTGGGAGTCCAATGACCCGCATGACGTAGGTGGGCTTTTCGCCGACGACGCCGCCTATTTCACCGAGCCCTTCGCCAAGCCCTGGTTCGGCCGCGACGAGATCGTGGCGAACTGGCTGGAGAACAGGGACGCGGCCGGCGCCACGACCTTCGAGTGGCATCCGCTGATCGTGACCGAGGATCTCGCGATCATCGAGGCGAGGACGGTGTACCGCGAGCCGGCTCGGACCTACAGCAACATGTGGGTGCTGCGTCTGGACCATTCCGGCCAGGCGCGTCAGTTCACCGAGTGGTGGATGGAGCATCCGAAGAAATAGGCAGCACCAGCCGCGTCGGGGCGGTGTGGACGGTGTGCAGGGACGTGGCGAGCTTCGCGCCGTCGGCGAACGTGCCGTCGGTGCCGAGGTTGCGGGAGAAGCGGGGGTGCGCGCCGCCGGAGATCTGTAGTCGCAGCCGGTGCCCGGCGAGCAGCCGGTGGAAGCAGCCGTCGAGGTTCAGGCGCAGGTGTTGCACCTCGCCGGCGGGTGCGCCCGGGTCGAGCCGCAGCATCGCGTCGGAGAAGTTGGCGGAGCGCCCGCGCCGGTCGACGTCGCAGAGCCGCACGAAGACATCCGCGTGGGGATTGTCGACGGTCAGGGCGAGTTCGAGCACGGGCGAGCCGGCGACGTCGAGGTCGGCGGCGAGTGGAGCGGTGGTGAAGACCAGCACGTCGGGCCGGGCCTCGAGCCTGCGGTTGTCCCGCACGCCCGCCTTGCCGGCGAGCACCCGTCCGCCGACAGAGGGCGTCGGGTCGGCCGGGTCGTAACGGAAGCTGACCTCCCCATCGACCGAGTCACCGGCGGAGAGCCCGCCGACCGGATCCGGCATGAACGACGCCGGCGCGGTAGCGGGCGGCCAGACCGCCAACTCGTGCCACCTCTCCTCGCCGGTCCGGTATACCCGCACGGGCGCCTCACCTGGCCCGGTCGGCTCGTGCCGCCCCTCCTCGTCGGTGTGGTGGATCGGCGTGGGGGTTTCGCCTGGCTCGGCTGGCGCGGTTGGTGGGGTGGAAGCGGTGTTGGACAGGTGTTTGTCGAGCCAGGACAGGGCTCGGTTCTCTACTGGGGCTGCGCCGGCGATTGCGGTGCCGACGTGGGTCCAAGGTCCGACGGTCAGTGATACCTCGACGCCGCGGGCGCGGAGGGTTTCGTACTGGATCAGGGTTTGGTCCAGGAACAGGTCCTGCCAGCCGCTTACCAGCAGCACCGGCACCTGGACGCGTTCCAGGGCGGCGCCCGCCCGGTATGCGCCCCAGAACGGGTCGTCGCCCTCCGGGTGGGAGAGCCACGTGCGGTACCAGGGTGCCCGGCCGCGTAGGACCGGTTCCGCCGCGTCGGGTAGGGGTAGGTCGTGTAGGCCCGGCTTCAGGCGGCGCCGGGCCGTCGCGCGGCCGGTGAGGCGTCGTAGCAGGTGGGACTCCTGTGCGGTGATCTGGTGGCTCCAGTTCAGGAAGTCGCCGAGGGTGAACGCGCCCGTGCCGAAGACGGCCTCCCGGAAGTCGTGCGGGCCGACGTAGACCAGCGCCGTCCGCAGCTCCGGCGGCGGGTCCTGGAGCAGCGTCCACTGGGCCCAGCCGAGGTACGAACCGCCGAGCGTCGCCAGCCGGCCGTCGAACCAGGGCCGGTCCCGGAGCCAGGCGATCGTGTCGCGGCCGTCCGCCGTCTCCTGTGCCATCGGCTCGAATGATCCGCCCGAGCCGAACGTGCCGCGCACGCTGCCGATCAGCACGTGGTAGCCGCGGGCGGCCAGCATCCGGCCGTGCAGGGCCGACTCCGGGAAGCCCCGGCCGTACGGGGTGCGCACCAGCACCGTGCCGCGCGGCTCGCGGGTCGTCGGCGCGTAGTGGTCCGCGCGCAGGTCCACGCCGTCGCGCATGGGGATCCGCAGGCCGTGTTCGACCGTGTACCCGTTGCGCATCGGGGGCAGGCGCAGGAGGCGGGACAGGACGCGGTCGGCGATTCTCATGGGTACTCCTCGAGGGGTGCCAGCCAGTGCGATCTTGCCGGAGGTCGGCGGTGAGGGGTACGCCTCATCCCGTACGGGGAGATCCACTATCCTATTTGTTGGTTTTTGGCATGCAATTGGCGAAGGTGAAGCATTTTCACCGGCCTCGTCCGATGCGAAACCACGATTCCGTCGGGCAGACTTCATCGGATGGAGGTTCGGCAGCGCACACTCGGCGGCCGCTACGTTCTCATGGACGAGCTCGGCAGTGGCGGCATGTCCGTCGTCTGGCGTGCCCGCGACGAGGTGCTCGGCCGCGCGGTCGCGGTCAAGGTGCTCGCCGGGCGCTACGCCGCGGATCCGCAGTGGCGTGCCCGGATCCGCACCGAGGCGCGGGCCGCCGCCACGTTGTCGCACCGCAACATCGCGCAGGTGTACGACTACGGCGAATCGTACGAGGGCGGGCGCTCCGTGCCGTACGTGGTGATGGAGCTGATCCACGGCAGCACGTTGCAGCAGCGGGTGAAGGACGGTGTGCTCGCGCCAAGGCAGGTCTTCGAGATCTGCGGCCAGGTGGCGGCGGCGCTGGCCGCCGCGCACGCCGACGGCCTGGTGCATCGCGACATCAAGCCGGCCAACGTGATGGTCACCGAGGACGGCGCCAAGGTCGTCGACTTCGGGATCGCCGCGACCGTCGGGCCGGTCGATCCGGACGCCGAGCTGCTCGGCACCCCGGCTTACCTGGCGCCCGAGCGGCTGACCGGCGACGGCGTGGAGCCGGCCTCCGACGTGTACGCGCTGGGCGTGCTGATGTACCGGCTGCTCGCGGGCGAGTCGCCGTGGAGCGTCGATTCGACGACGCAGATGCTGACGGCGCACGTCTACATCGAGCCGGCGCCGCTGCCGCAGCTCGACGGCGTACCGCCGGCGGTGACCGGCCTGGTCAATCGGATGCTGTGCAAGGAGGCGGCCGGACGGCCGACCGCGGCGGACGCCGCCGCGATCCTGAGCTGGGCCGCCGAGGACGAGGAGCCGTCGGTGGACGCCACGGTTCTGGCCCCCGAGGGCGTGCCGGCGCCGCCGCCGGGCAGGTCGCGGCGGAGCCTGATCCTCGGCGGTGTCACGGCGGCGGTCGTCGCCGTCGCGGTGGCCGGGGTGCTGCCGTCGATCGGCGAGCGGGACGACGCCGGGGCGCCGCCCGCGGGGCTGCCGTCGATTCCCGCCCGGTCGGCGACCGGTGCGCCGTCCGCCGGGCCGACCGTGACGGCCCGGCCCGTGGTCGCGCCCGAGCAGAATCCGGATCCGTCCGTCGTGCCGTCCGCCGTGGTGTCGGCGGTGGTGTCGGCCGTCGCCTCCGGGGATCCGTCGCCCAGCGCCGAGCCGGTGCCGTCCGCCGGGCCGGAATCGCCGGTGCCGATCGCCGGGGTGCGGACGTTCACGTCGCCCGGCGGCACGGTCGAGGCGAGCTGTGACACCTCCGGTCAGGCGCGGCTGATCGCGTGGGCGCCGAAGGACCCGTACCAGGTGGAACGGGTCAGCGCCGGGCCAGCGCTGACGGCCGCGATCGTCTTCAGGTACGTCGCGAGCCGGATCCGGATGACGGTGACCTGTGTGGCCGGTTCGCCGACGGCCGTCACCCTGCCGATCTGAGCGGCGCGGGCGAGGTCGTCGCCCGGGCGTTGACGAACAGTGACACATCTGAAACATTGAATGCCTCGCGCCGCAAAAAGTAAGCAGACACCACGCAATTTCTGCGGAGCGAGCCGAAAGATCGTGGCAGGCCCACCCGTCCCGGGCCTGTCATCCGCATTTCCCCCAAAATGCACCCTTCTCGACCCGGCGCACCTCTGCCGCGCGGCTCGCCGCGCGGCAATCCCCTCTGTCGTTCTCACAGAACAAGGACGCCATGAAACCCAAGAAACTCAGCCGGAGGCTGCTCAGCGGCCTCTTCGCGGCGGGCCTCGCCGCCGCGACGGCGCTCGCACCCACGCCCGCCCACGCGGCCGGCGGACCCAACCTCTCCGCCGGCCGGCCGGTCTCCGCCAGCGGCGCCAACGGCCCGTACGTCGCGGGCAACGTCAACGACGGCAACGCGCAGACGTACTGGGAGAGTCCCTCGAACGCTTTCCCGCAATGGGTGCAGATCGATCTCGGTGGCGGCGTCGCCATCGATCAGGTCGTGCTCAAGCTGCCGCCCCTGACGGCCTGGGGCGCCCGCACCCAGACGCTGAGCGTGCAGGGCAGCACCGACGGCAGCGGATTCAGCGTCCTCTCGGCCTCGGCCGGGCGGGTCTTCGATCCGGCCTCGGCCAACACCGTCACCATCAACTTCACCGCGGCGACCGTCCGGTATGTACGCGTGCACATCACCGGAAACACGGGCTGGCCGGCCGCGCAGGTCTCGGAGTTCGAGATCTACGGCGTGGCCGGCGGCGGCGACCCGGGCGACCCGGGTGACCCGCCGACGGGCGCGAACCTGGCCGGCGGCAAGCCGATCGAGGCGTCGTCGTCGGTGTTCACGTTCGTGCCCGGCAACGCCAACGACGCCAGCCCGACCAGCTACTGGGAGTCCAACGGCTTCCCGGCGACGCTGACCGTGAAGCTCGGCGCCGACGCCGACGTCACCGGGGTCGTCGTCAAGCTCAACCCCGACCCGATCTGGGGTACGCGTACGCAGAACGTCCAGGTCCTCGGCCGCGCGCAGGCCGCGGCAGGATTCACGTCGCTGAAGGCCCGGGCCGACTACACGTTCAACCCGGCCACCAACCAGAACTCGGTCACCATCCCGGTGACCGGCCGCGTCGCGGACCTCCAGCTCCAGTTCTTCAGCAACACCGGCGCGCCGGGCGGCCAGGTCGCCGACCTCCAGGTGCTCGGCGGCTGGGCGCCGAACCCGGACCTCGTCGTCACCGCCGCCACCTGGACGCCCGCCGCGCCGAACGAGGCCACCGCGATCACCCTCTCGGCAACGGTCAAGAACCAGGGCACGGCGGCCGCGCCCGCGACCGGGGTGGACTTCCGGCTCGGCGGCACCGTCGCCGGCAGCGCGCCGGTCGGCGCACTTGCCGTCGGCACGTCGACGACCGTATCGGCGAGTGTCGGCGCGCGGCCGATGGGCAGCTACAGCGTCGCGGCGGTGGTCGATCCGGCCAACGCGGTCGCGGAGCAGAACAACGAAAACAACACGTTCACCGCGCCGACGCAGCTCGTGGTCGGCCAGGCGCCCGGCCCCGACCTGCAGGTTCTGGGCATCACCACGAACCCGGCGAACCCCGCGGTCGGCGCGGCGGTCTCGTTCACGGTCGCGGTGAACAACCGCGGCACCAGCGGCGCGGGCGCCTCGACGACCCGCCTGACGGTGGGCGGCACGACGCTCAACGGCAGCACCCCGGCGATCGCCGCCGGCGCGACGGCGAACGTGGCCATCGGCGGCACCTGGACCGCGACCAGCGGCGGGGCCACCCTCACCGCCACCGCGGACGCGACCGGCGCCGTCGCCGAGACCAACGAGGGCAACAACGTGCTGACCCGCTCGGTCGTGGTCGGCCGGGGCGCGGCGGTGCCGTACGTCGAGTACGAGGCCGAGGCGGCGCGCTACCAGGGCACGCTGCTGGAGACCGACGCCCTGCGCACGTTCGGGCACACCAATTTCGCCACGGAGTCGTCGGGACGCAGGTCGGTCCGGCTGAACAGCACCGGGCAGTTCGTCGAGTTCACCTCGATCAACCAGGCGAACTCGATCGTGGTCCGCAACTCCGTGCCGGACGCACCGGGCGGCGGCGGCCAGGACGCGAGCATCAGCCTCTACATCAACGACCAGTTCGCGCAGAAGCTGACGCTCTCCTCGCGCAACAGCTGGCTGTACGGCACGACGGACGACACCGAGTCCCTGTCGAACTCGCCCTCGGCCGACGCCCGGCGGCTGTTCGACGAGTCGCACGCGCTGCTGTCACAGTCGTATCCGCCCGGCACCCGCTTCAAGCTGCAACGCGACGCCGCGGACAACGCGTCGTTCCACATCATCGACTTCATCGACCTGGAGCAGGTGGCGCCGGCCGCGAGCCAGCCGGCCGGCTGCACCTCGATCACGACGTACGGTGCGGTGCCGAACGACGGCAACGACGACACGGCGGCGATACAGCGGGCCGTGACGGACAACCAGAACGGCGTGATCGGCTGCGTCTGGATCCCGGCCGGCCAGTGGCGCCAGGAGCAGAAGATCCTCTCGCCGGACCCGGCCCGCGGCCAGTACAACCAGAAGGGCCTGCGCAACGTCACGATCCGCGGCGCGGGCATGTGGCACTCCCAGCTCTACACGAACACCCAGCCGCAGAACGTGGTCGGCAACATCAACCATCCACATGAGGGCAACGTCGGCTTCGACATCGACGACAACACCCAGATCTCCGATCTGGCGATCTTCGGCAACACGCAGAACCGGGCGAACCGCGGCCACGGCCTCAACGGCCGGTTCGGCAAGAACACGAAGATCAGCAACGTCTGGATCGAGCACGTGAACGTCGGCGCCTGGGTGGGCCGCGACTACTCGGACACGCCCGCCTACTGGAACCCGGGCGACGGGCTCGACTTCTCCGGCATGCGGATCCGCAACACGTACGCGGACGGCATCAACTTCAGCAACGGAACGCGCAACTCGCGGGTATTCAACTCGTCGTTCCGTACGACGGGCGACGACTCGCTGGCGGTCTGGGCCAACCCGTACGTGAAGGACCAGGCCGTCGACATCGCGTCGAACAACCACTTCGTCAACAACACGGTGCAGCTGCCGTGGCGGGCGAACGGCATCGCCATCTACGGCGGCTCCAACAACTCGATCGAGAACAACCTGGTCTACGACACGATGAACTACCCGGGCATCATGCTGGCGACGGACCACAGCCCGCTCCCGTTCGGGGGGACGACGCTGATCGCCAACAACGGCCTCTACCGAACCGGCGGGGCGTTCTGGAACGAGGACCAGGAGTTCGGCGCGATCACCCTGTTCCCGTCGACGAAGGACATCACCGGCGTCACGATCCGCGACACCGAGATCTCCGACTCGACCTACGACGGCATCCAGTTCAAGAACGGCGGCGGCAACATGCCGAACGTCGCCATCACCAACGTCAGGATCGACAAGTCCAACAACGGTGCGGGGATTCTCGCGATGAGCGGCGCCCGCGGAAACGCGACGCTGTCGAACGTGACGATCACGAACTCGGCCGACGGCAACATCGTCATCCAGCCGGGCTCGGGCTTCACGATCACCGGCGGCTGACGGCCGGCGCGGAGCCCCCGGCACCCGCCGGGGGCTCCAGCGCGCTCAGCCCAGCGGGTTCTCCCGGTCACGCAGCAGCTCAAGGGCCGTGGCGTACATGCGGGTCTTGATCGTGCCGAGCGTGTCGCCGGCCTTGCCGGTGTTGGACTCGGCGATCTCCACGGCGGTGCTGCGCACCGCGTCCTGCTCGACGGCGTGGTCGACGATGGCGGCGGTCAGCGCCTCCGGGCCCGTGTAGCGGCGGGCGGTGGTCATCGCCTCGTGCGCGGTCTGCGGGGTCAGCCGGGCCTGGATGAGCGCGGACATCGCCCGGGAGAACGGGATCTCGATGTCCGCCTCGGGCAGGCACCAGTAGCCCCGGTCGGTGCGCATCACCCGGAAGTCGTGCGCCAGCGAGAGCATCGCGCCGGCCGCGAACGTGTGTCCTTGCAGGGCGGCCACGGTGATCAGCGGGAGCGAGAGCACCCGGGCGAACAGCTCGTGGACGCTGACCACGTACTCGTGGTACTTGTCGCCGTTCGCGAACAGCCACTCCAGGTCGAGGCCGTTGGAGAAGTACTTCCCGGTCGCGGCGGTCACCAGGGCCCGGGCCCCGTCCGCCTTCTCCACCTCGTCCAGCGCCGCGTTGACCGAGGCGATCCAGTCGGGGTGGAACCGGTTCTCGCCATCCCCGATGTCGAGGACGAATACGTCGTTCTGGCGGTCGAGTGTTGGCACGTCTGCTCCCTCGTCAGCGGTGGCGTGGCGGACGCTCACACAACCGCGACGTTACTCATCGGTAACTTAGGTCGCAAGGCCAGGAACGCCGTCGCGGCCAGCGCGAGGGCCGCGGTGCCCGCCGCGCACCACATGATCGCGACGAAGGTGTGCGGCACCAGCCACTCGGCGGCCACGACCAGCGCGGCGGTCGCCGCCCACAGCGGCGCCGACGGCCACCTGGCCCCGGCGGCCACCTGCGCGTTGACCAGTACGAACAGGACCGCGTAGAGGGCGCCGGTCGCGGCGAACACCGGCGCGTAGCGGCCCAGTTCGGCGTAGCCGGGCCCGCCGGCCAGCCGGAACGCCAGCCCGCCGGCCAGCGCGGACGCGGCGACCAGCAGCGCGCCGCAGCCGGCGACCACCCCGACCGCGAGGGCGAGCGCCCGCCGACTGCCCTGCGCGAACCGGGGCAGGGCCAGCACGGTGACCACCTGCGGCGCCCACAGCGCGCCCTTGGTCAGCACGGTCCCGACCGCATAGGCGCCGGACTCCGCGGCCGGCAGCAGGTCGCGGGCGAGGATCAGGTCGGCGTACGAGACGGCCAGCATCGCGAGCGTCGCCGAGCAGGCGGTGAAGACCCGCTTCGCGGTGATGCCGTGGTCGTCGGGCCGGGCGCCGGGCACCCGGGCCAGGGCGGCCAGCGCGGGAAGCATGAGCATCACCGTCGCGGTGCCGATGAGCAGCGACCCGGTCAGCCCGAAACCGAGCAGCAGCCCGGCGATCAGGCCCCCGTAGCGCCCGGCGGCCAGCACCGCCATGCCCAGCGCGAGGCGCAGGAACCGCTCGTCGCCCTGCAACTCGCCGAGCCACCGGCCGGCCACCACGGCCCCGCCGGTGTACGCCGCGAGCAGGAACGTGACCGTCGGCGGCAGGTCGAGCAGCGGCCCGGCGACCGGCGCCAGCAGCACGACCGCGCCCGCGGACGCGGCGGCGGTGAGCCAGCCGATCCGCCCGGCGGCCGCGCCGGGGTGGCGCGCCCGGTGCACCGCGACCGCGATCTGTAGGCCCATGCCGGGCACGCCCGCGATGGCGGAGATCGCGAGCACGGTCGCGAGCGCGCCGAGGTCGCCCGCGCTGAGCTGGCGGGCGCCGAGCACCGGTACCAGGTAGCCGAGCGCGTTGGTGACCGCGCCGGCGACCGCCACCGCGATTCCGGCGACGCCGATGCGCCGCCGGGACCTGGCCGTGACGGTCATCGCGGGCTTACAGCCGGCCCTGCTCGACGGCCCGCTCGATCCACGGGATCACCTCGTCGAGCATGGTGTCCAGCGTGGTCTCCGCGGTGAAGCCGAGCACCTCGCGGGCCTTGGTCACGTCCGGCACCCGCATCGCCACGTCGTACTCGTACGGGTCGTCGCTCACGTACCGGAACGGCACGTCCGGGCCCTTGACCTTGCGCCAGATCACCTCGGCCAGCTCGAGCACCGTCGTGGACTCGGCCGTCGACAGGTTGAAGTCCTCGTTGTACGCCGCGTCCTGCTCCATCGCCTCGACGATGCCGCGCGCCAGGTCGCCGCCGTACGTGTAGTGGCGCACCTGCTCGCCGGTGCCGAGGACGTGCAGCGGGTCCTGGCCCTTGAGCACCTTCTGCACCAGGTCCGGCACCACGTGCGACATCGCGAGCTTGACGTTGCCGGACAGCACCTCGACCTCGCCGAGGGCCCGGCCCTCGCCGACGCCGACGCAGTTGAAGGGCCGCACGATCGTGTACGGCAGCTTGTGCTGCTCCCAGGCGGCCCGCGCGTAGTACTCCACGGCGAGCTTCTGGAAGCCGTACGACGAGCGGGGCGGCGCGATGTGCTGCTCGTCGCCCTCCTTGCTCGGCCAGTGGTCCGTCGACTCGTACACCATCGAGGAGGACAGGTAGGTGACCTTGCGCAGCTTGCCCGTGCGGTGCGCCGCGATCGCCGCGTCGCAGGACGACGCCATGATGCGCTCGTTGGTGGCGAGCAGGTCGTAGGCGTACGCGTGGAAGTAGGAGATGCCGCCGATCATCGCGGCGCCCGCGATGAAGTGGTCGCAGTCGGCGAGCAGCTCGGCGACCAGGGCCGCGTCGCGGGCGTCGCCCTCGACGAACCGGTAACGCGGGTGATCGTCGTATCCGTGCACCACCGGGCCGTACTTCGAGTAGTCGTCGAGGCCGACCACGTCGTAGCCGCGGCCGAGCAACTCCTCGACCAGGTACCCGCCGATGAAGCCGGCCGAGCCGGTAACCAGCACCTTCGTCATGCGGGCGTTTCCTCTTTCGCGCGATCGGCCGACACCAGGTCCAGGTCGGGTTTGCGGTCCGCCCACCGTTCGGCGAGCTGTGTCACGGTCAGCCGGCGGCCGAACGCGAAGAAGTACCAGCGTAGATAGCTGGGCAGGAAGCGTCCCACGTCGAAGTGGGACTCGCCGAGCTGCCGGTCGAGCCAGATTGTCGGGATCTCCGCGACCGGGCGGCCCAGCCGGGTCGCCTTCGCGGTCAGCTCGATGCCGATCTCGAAGCCGGTCCGCGACTCGATGCCGACCTCGCGGACGAACTCGGTGTCGTAGGCCTTGAAGCTGTTCGTCGCGTCGCGGGTGCCGACCCGGGCGAACAGCGACAGGGTGCGCCCGGCCCAGCGGGACGCCATCCGCTTGAACCGCGGCCCGCCGACCTGCTGCCCGCCGGGCATGTAGCGCGACGCCGCCGCGACCACGACGCCCCGGTCGACCAGCCGGGCCAGGTCGTCGACCTGCCGCGGGTCGTCGCAGCCGTCGGCCATCGTCACGACCGCGACCGGCGCCAGCGCCGCGTCGATCCCGAAACGGACCGCGTTGGCCGGCCCGGGGCCGTAGGTGTTGAGCACCGTACGGACCCGCGGGTCGTGGCGCGCGATCTCCTGCGCGTACGGGACGGTGGTGTCGTCCGGGGTGTCGTGCACGATCAGGATCTCGGCGGGCAGCAGCACCTCGCGCAGGATGCGCTCGAGGTGCCGGACCACGCCCTCACCCTCGTTGTAGACCGGGATGACCACGGACACGCGCGGCGTCATACCCGCACGCCCTGACCGGTAAGGCCCCACATGTCGACCACCGGTTTGTCGGTGTCCAGGACGGCGTAGTCGGGGTGCGGCGCCGCGATCACCAGCAGGTCGGCCCGCTTGAGCACGTCGTCGAGCGGCACGAGCCGGTCGTCGGTGACGTACGGGTCCGTGCACAGCGTCTCGCGCGCCTTGAGCGTCAGGATCTTCTTCAGCTTGTACGCCAGGCTGTCGCGGGTGTCGTCGCTGCCGCCCTTGAACGCCATGCCGAGGATGCCGACGCTCAGCTCGGCGAGGTCGAACCGATCCTCCAGCCGCGAGACCAGGTAGAGCGGCAGGCCCTCGTTGATCAGCATCGCGGAGTGGCCGAGCACGAAGTTGTTCCGGTTGAACGCCGCCAGCTGCATGGTGTCCTTGAGCAGGCACGGCCCGGCCGCGAAGCCCGGCATCGGCAGGTCGTCCGCCCGCGGGTAGTCGTGCACGACGGCCTGCTGGATCCGCGCGAAGTCGAGCCCGAAGTCGTTGGCCATCATCCAGAACTGGTTGGCCGCAGCGAACTTGAGGTAGCGCCAGGTGTTGGTGAACAGCTTCGCGAGCTCGGCCTCTTCCGGCTCCAGCCGCACGATCTTCCCGGTCAGGTTGCGGAACAGCGCCTCCGCGCGGTCCAGCGCCTGCGGCGTGCGGGCGGCGATGATCTGCGGCAGCGTGAACAGCTCGGTCATCGCCCGGCCCTCGGCGATCCGCTCCGGGCAGAACGCCACGTCGACCACGAGGCCCTTGGCGGACAGCAGCTTCTCGGTCAGCGCGGTCACGCCGGGGTAGACCGTGCTGCGCAGCACGATCAGCTGGCCGTCGCGCAGGTGCTCCACGCACCGCTCGATCGCCCGCGGCACCGCGCCGAGGTCGGGGTTGAGGTGCGAGTCGACCGGGGTGCCGACGACAACGACCAGCGCGTCGGCGAGCCCGACGGCCGCCGGGTCGGTGGTGGCACGCAGCCGGCCGGCCGCCAGCGCCTCGGTGAGCGGCTCCTGCGCGCCCTCCTCGGCGAACGGCATGACCCCGGAGTTGACCCGCTCGACCGCGGCCGCATCGATGTCGTAGAGCACCACCGACTGGCCGCGC
Source organism: Amorphoplanes digitatis (assembly GCF_014205335.1). Taxonomy (NCBI): domain Bacteria; kingdom Bacillati; phylum Actinomycetota; class Actinomycetes; order Micromonosporales; family Micromonosporaceae; genus Actinoplanes; species Actinoplanes digitatis. The sequence continues at coordinate 742,124 of NZ_JACHNH010000001.1, forward strand.
GCGGCCAGCGCGATTCCCAGCGGCAGGCCGACCCGGCCACACCCGCCCACCACGCAAACGTCGACCGTGTCGGTCATCGTTTTTCCCCACAATCCCGCCGCGAAGTCAACCCGCCGGACTTCGGCTCGTGCAGGCTACTAGCGAGGAAACCTCGGGTCTACCCACAAGTAGCCCAGGGGCTAAGCTGCGACATCATGGTCGGCACCCTGTTCAACGAACTGAGCTCGCGGTTCGCCGCGGCGCTGCCGGCGCGCGCCGTTGGCGCCGCAGTGCGCACCGCGTACCCGCGCGTCGAGCCTGAATTGGCACGGCTCGCCACATACGCCCCACGCGGCGGCACCGCGGTCGACGTCGGCGCCTGGTACGGGCCCTGGACCCGCGGACTACGGCGGATCGCCGATCAGGTGGTCTCGTTCGAACCCACGGCCGAGCTCGCCGGCTGTGTGGCGGCCGCATTTCCGGACGTTCGGGTCATACAGGCGGTCGCTTCGGACCACAGCGGAACGGCCGAACTTTTCCTGCCGTCCGGTGGACCCGGGGTCGGCACCTCGTCGCTGGAGTACGGCACCGGGTCGTCGGTCACCGTCGCCCGGATGACCGTCGACGAGCTGGAGCTGCGCGACGTCCGGTTCGTCAAGCTCGACGTCGAGGGCCACGAGATGCCGGCGCTGCGCGGTGCCGAGCAGACCATCCGCCGGGACCTCCCGATGCTCATGGTCGAGCTGGAGGAGCGGATCCAGCCGGTGCAGCCGGTGCTCGACCTGCTCGCCGGGTGGGGCTACCGGCCTTACGTCATGCCGGACGACCGGTGGCTGCCGCTGGAGGGCTTCGATCTGATCGGGCACCAGCGCGCCGCGCTCGGCCGGGTGGACCAGAGCTTCGCGCGGCGGGTGATCCGGCCCAAGCCCCGCTACGTCAACATGGTGCTCTTCCGGCCGGAACTCACCCGGTGAACGCCGGCGCCGCGGCCACCGCGCGTGCCGCCCGGCTCGGTCCGGTCGACGCGGTCGCGGCGGTGCTCATCACGGTGAGCGTGCTCTGGCGTGGCTGGATCTCCGACCGTGGCTTCCTCACCACCGACGACTTCCCGATCATCGCCCAGGCCGACGCGTCCGGTCTGACCCTCGGGCACCTGTTCGAGGTCTACAACAACCACCTCATGCCGGCCGGGCGGTTGATCACCTTTGTCACGCAGCGGCTGACCGGCTACGAGTACCGGCCGTACCTCGTGCTGATGCTGCTCGGGCAGGTCGCGGTCAGCGTGGCGCTCTACCGGCTGCTGCGGCTGATGCTGCCGGCCGGCTGGCTGCTGCTCGTGCCTCTGAGCGTGTTCCTCTTCAACCCGATGACCCTCGAGGTCACCGCGTGGTGGGCGGTCGGCGTCAACATGCTGCCCATGCAGCTCGCGATGGTCCTCGCGGTCGGCGCCCAGATCCGCTACCTGCGCACCGGGGCGCGCCGGCACCTGGTGTGGCTCGGCCTCGCGGTCGCGTTCGGGCTGCTGTTCTTCGAGAAGGCACTGCTTGTCGTGCCGCTGGTCTTCCTGGTGACGCTCTGCCTGTACGCCCCGGGCGGTCCGGTGCGCGCGGTGTTCACCACCATCCGGCGCTGGTGGCCGTCCTGGGTGGTGCTGACCGGGGTCACCACCGCCTACCTCGCCGCCTACGTGCTGATGTCGGCGTCGGGCGCCGCGACGCTGCGCCCGCCGACGTCCGCGGGCGAGGTGGGCACGTTCTTCGGCCAGTACTACGGCGAGACACTCGCGCCGGGGCTGGTCGGCGGCCCGTGGACCTGGCTGGACGCCGCCGACGGCACGCCGCTCGCCGCGCCGACCCAGCCGGCGCGGTGGGTCTCGTATGGAATCCTCGCGGTGCTGGTGCTGGTGACGATCTGGGTGCGCAGGTGGGTCGCGGTCCGCGCGTGGACCCTGCTGGTGCTCTTCTCGGCACTGGCCGCCGGTCTGATCGCCGCCACCCGGCTGGGCTCCGGGCTGAGCGGCGTCGCCGGGCTCGTGCCGCGCTACCTGGCCGACGTGCTGGTGGTCGCGGCGGTGTGCGTCGGGGTCGCCGTGTGCGGACTGCGCCGCCTGGACTCCGCCGACGAGCCGGCGACCGCCGCCGCGCCCGTGCCCGCGCGGCGGTACCCGCAGCTGGCCACCGCCATGGCGGTCGGCCTGGTGCTGCTCATCGCGAGCAGCCTGTACAGCGGCAAGGACTTCGCCTCCGACTGGCAGGTCAAGGCCGGCCGCGACTACCTGAACACCGCGAAGGCCGACCTGGCCAAGGCCGAGCCGGGCACCGTGTTCATGGACCAGCCCGTGCCGGAGGGCGTGGTGCCCGGGTTCTCCTACCCGTGGAACATGCAGTCGCGGTTCTTCGGCCCGCTCGCCGAGGGGCCGGTGTTCGTCACCGAGGCCCGCAAGCTGTCGGTGTTCGACGAGGCCGGCCACATCCGGCCCGCCTGGGTCGACGGCGTGACCGCCCGCCCCGGCCCGCTGGCCGGCTGCGGCCACCGGGTCACCGCCGGCCGCACCGTCTCGATCCCGCTGACCAAGGCGGTGATCGACTACTGGCAGGTGGTGCGGATCGGCTACCTCAGCGACCGCGACACCACCGCGACGATCCAGGTCGGCGCCCACCCCGCGGTGCCGTTCGACGTGCACCGCGGCCTCAACGCGATGTTTCTGCTCATGCTGGTCGAGGGCGACGAGGTGAAGCTCAGCCTCCGCGACGCGGCGGCGAACCTCTGCACCGACGAGATCGAGATCGGCGCCCTGGTCCCACAGGCCGCCGGGTAGCCGGTGCGCGCCCGGCTGGTCCCGCACGCCGTCGCCGCCGCGGTCACCGCGGTGGTGCTGGCACCGCTGGCCCTGCCCGGGTACGCGCTGCGCTACGACATGGTGTTCGTGCCGCGGCAGCCGCTGAGCTGGGAGATGATCGCGCCCGCCGACTCGCTGCCGCGCGCGGTGCCGCTGGACGCCCTGGTGTCGCTCGCCAACCTGGCGGTGCCCGGCTGGCTGCTCCAGCGGATCGCGCTGATCGCGGTCGTCTACCTGTCCGCGCTCGGCGCCGCCCGGCTGGTGCCGACCGGCCGTACCGCCACCCGCGTGGTCGCCGCGCTGGCGTTCGCGTGGACGCCGTTCCTCGCCGAGCGGCTGCTGCTGGGCCAGTGGGCGCTGCTGCTCGCGTACGCGGCCATGCCCTGGCTGGTGGGTGCGGCGCGCGACCTGCGCGCCGGGCGGCCCGGCGCGCTGCCCCGGCTGACGCTCGCCGCCGCGCTGGCCGCGGTCACCCCGACCGGCGGCCTGATGGCGCTGGCCGCCGTCGCGGTGCTGCTGCCGCTGAGGTCCCGCGCCACCGCGGCCGCCCTCGCGATCGTCGCGGCGCTCAACGCGCCGTGGCTGATGGCCGTCGCGACAAGCGCCGCCGGCGGCGGCTCCGACCCGGAGGGCGTCGCCCAGTTCTCCGCCCGGGCGGAGAACTGGGCCGGCACCTGGGCGGCGCTCGCCGGCACCGGCGGCATCTGGAACGCGCAGACCGTGCCGTCCAGCCGATCCTCACCGCTGGTACCTCTGGTCACGCTGGTGCTGCTCGCGGTGGCCGTGGTCGGGCTGCGCGACCTGCGCCGGCGCTGGCCCGGCGGTGCCGACCGGCTCTTCGTCCTCGCCGGCGGCGGGTTCCTGCTGGCCGTCGCGGGCACCGGGCCGTTCGCGCCCGGCCTGGAGTGGCTGGTGGGCCACGTTCCGGGCGCCGGCCTGCTGCGCGACGGCCAGAAGTTCCTCATCCCGTACGCGCTCACTGTCGCGCTAGGCTTCGCGCTCGGCGCCGAACTGCTCGCCGACAAGCTGGCCCGCCGGTTCGAGCCCGCGCTCGGCGGCGTGCTGCTGACCGGTGCCGTGCTGCTGCCGATCGTGCTGCTGCCGGACCTCGCCTTCGGCGGTGCGGGCGCGTTGCGGCCGGTGCGCTACCCGGCGGACTGGAACGCGGTGGCCAAGCTGGTCGCGGCCGCGCCGGGCGAGGTGCTGTCGTGGCCGTTCGAGGGCTACCAGAGCTACCCGTGGACCCGCGGCGTGGTGGTGCGCGACCCGGCGCCCCGCTACCTGGACGCGCCGGTCCTGATGAACGACGCCCTGCGGGTCGGCGCGGTGACCGTCGACGGTGAGAGCCCGCGCGCCGCCCGGGCCGCGGAGCACCTCGCCGCCGGTCGCCCGGCCGCGGCGCTCGGCGTCCGCTGGGTGCTGGTACGCCGCGGTACCCAGGACGAACCCCCGGCCGGCGTCCTTGCGGGCCTCAGATTGGCGTACGACGGGCCGTACCTCCGGCTCTGGGAGAACCCGTCCGCGGCCGCCGCCGAACCGGCGCCCGCGACCCGGCGAGTACCCGCCCTGGTCGCACACCTGCTCGCCATAACAATCGTGATCTTCGCTTCCCTTTTTCTATTACGCACACGGCGAAACCCGTGGTACCGTCCGCGCACTCACGAATCCGAGGAGAAGCCGCCATGGTCAGTCTGGCCACGTTCATAGCCGCCACCGCTCTCGGCGCCGTCCTTGGCGTCGTCGGCGTCGTAGCGACGGTCGGTGCGGTCAGCCCGTCCGCTGACCACGTCGCCGAGCAGTCCAAGATCGATCCGACGTCGACGGTGTACGGCGCGCGCTGATCGGTACGGCGGTTCACCTGGGAGTTGGGCGGCAACGGTCATCTCCCAGGTGAACTACTGTTTGTAGGTCGCTACGGCGGCGCTCAACGCTGAGCGCCGGCGCCGGCGGCCTTTTTCGCTCGAAGAGCTCAGCTTTTCGTCCTGCGGCTCCCGCCGATTCGCCGGCGGTGGAGCCCGGCGGCGGCCACGCCCATTCACCGCGTGCCCGCATCGGCGACCTTATCGCCTGAAGAATTCAGCCTTTTGTCTGGCGGCATCCGCCCATTTGTGGACTGCCAATCACAGGGTTATTTCCCGCGCGCCGACAACGCTATTGCCGGGCGTCCGGCAATAGCGGCTTAATCGCCTGAAGAATTCGGCTTGTCGTCCTACGACACGCGCTGATCGGTCAGCGGCTGCGCCACCGCGGGTAGCTCGGCGGCGACCACCCGGTGGAACGCGGCGCCGCTCACCGCCCAGGTGAACTGCCGCGCGTGGGTCGCGGCGGCCTTGCCCATCGCCGCGCGCCGCGGCGCGTCCAGCACCAGCGACCGCACGGTCTGGAAGAACTCGAACTCGTCGTCGACCAGCATCCCGGTCTCGCCGTGCGCCATGGCGTCGACGACCCCGCCGGCGGACCGGAACGCGACCGAGGGCGTGCCCCGGGCGCCGGCCTCGACGATGGTCAGGCCCCAGCCCTCCTTGAGCGAGGGCAGCAGCATCAGCCATGAGCTGCACAGGAGCTCGTGCTTCTCCTGCTCGGTCACGAACCCGGCGAAGCGGACCCGGTCCTCGATGCCGAGGTCGGCCGCGAGCCGGTGCAGCGGCTCGTCCCACCAGCCGTGACCGGCCACCACGAGCTCCAGGTCCGGCAGCTCCGTGGCCAGCAGCGCGGTCGCCCGCAGCGCGAGCTCGACCCGCTTGTGCGGCACGAGCCGGCCGAGCACGACCAGGCTCGGGTGCGGCGTCCGCGGCGCCGGCGCGCCCGTGACCTCGGGCGTCCCGTTGTGCACGATGGTGATCCGGTGCGGCTCCACGCCCAGTTCGGCGAGCTCGCTGCGGCTGGACTCGGAGACCGTCACGTACCGGCAGTTGCGGTAGACGCGCACGGCCACCCGGGACTCGATCCACCAGCCGATCCGGGCGACCCAGGGCCCGAACACCACCGGCCACTGCTCCCGGTGCACGTGGTGCACCAGCGCGATCACCGGCTTGCGGGCGTACAGGCGGCTCAGGAACGGCATGCCGTTGCCGACATCGACGATGAGGTCCGGCCGACCGAGCCGGCGCCGGGAGAGGGGACCGAAACCGAGGGCGCCGATCAGGTAGACCAGGGCGGCGAACAGGTAGACCGTATGCCGCCCGCCACGCCTTACGATCCGTACCCCGTCCGGGGTAGTCTCTTCCGCTGGCGCGGTGCCGTGCGCCTGGCACAGCACGGTGACACGGCGGCCATGACCGATCAGTTCGGCAGCCACACGCTCGAGATAAACCTCAGAGCCGCCGCCTTCAGGATGCGTCGTGTCTCGCCAGTTCAAAAAAAGGATGTGTCCAGCGCCGGCATACATCATTGTCTACTCGGCCCACCCTACTAGCGAGTACGATTCGCGATCGCGTCACAGTAGGGCACCCCAACGGTGATCCGCAACGGTTGAAGTCAACATAAGGAGAAGTGCATGGCCGATCGGGGCGTGCTGGCGCGGCCGGAATTCTGGCCGGTCTCGCTGCTGAGCGTCGCACTGGTCGCCGTGCTGGGTGGCTGGGGTACCGCCACCTACCTTGACCGCACCCGTCAGGTGCCGGCGTGCGTCGAGCGGACCACGCTGCGGATCGCCGCGGCGCCGAGCATCGCCCCGCCGGTCCGGGAGATCGCCCGTCGGCTCGCCCTCCGGGAACGGTGCCTCGACATCACGGTCGAGGCCCGCGAGTCGGCGGACGTGCTGCGCGATCTGGCCCGCACCGCGCCCGGCGGAGTCGGCGCGGCCTCCACCAGGACGCCCGCCTCGAAGGCCGCCTCGACGCCCGCCTCGAAGGCCGCCCCGAATGCTCCCTCGACCGCACCCTCGGCGGCGGGATCGCCGTCGCAGGCGGGCGCGACCATCGCCGGCTCCGCGCCGCCCGACGCCTGGCTGCCGGAATCGACGCTCTGGCTGCGGCGGGCCCGCGCGGCCGGCGCGTTCCAGGTGCCCGCCGACGGGGTCTCCGTCGCCGGTACCCCGGTCGTGCTCGCGCTCGACAGCCGGTCCGCGACCCGGCTGGGCTGGCGCGACCACAGCCTCGGCTGGACCGGGCTGGTGGCCGCCACCGCGCCGCCGCTGCCCGTGGTGCTGCCCGACCCGGCGACCAGCCCGATCGGCTTCGGCGCGCTGGTCGGCATCCGGGCGCTCGCCCGCTCGGCCCAGCCGAACGACGCCGCGGCCGGCGCGGCGGCGACCATGCGCCGTCTCGCGCCGCGCACCGCCTCGCTGACCGGCGAGAACCCGCCCGCGCCGACCGGGCCCGGCACCGACGAGGCCGCCGTGGTCACCACCGAGCAGGCGGTCCTGCTCGGCGGCGTCAGCGGTCGCCGCCAGGTCGCGGTCTACCCGCCCTCGGCGTTGCCCAGCCCCGACTACCCGTACGCGACGCTGACCACCGGGCCGGGGCGCGACGGCGCCACCGCGCTGCTGCGCGCGCTGCTCGCCACCGAGGGCGCCACCACGCTCACCCGCAACGGGCTGCGCACCCCGAAGGGCGGGCCGCCGGTCGGCATCCCGTCCGGCATGGGAATCCGCACCGGCGCGTACAAGCCCGCGCGACTGCCGGGCGAGACGGACGCCCTCGCGCTGCTCAACGCGTGGGGTGGGGTGCACATCAGCGCCCGGATGCTGGCCGTCTTCGACACCTCCGGCTCGATGGGCGCGAAGGTGCCGGGTTCCACGGAGACCCGGCTGTCCGAGACGATCAAGGCCGCGCAGGGCGGTGCGCAGCTGCTGCTCGGCACGACCGAGCTCGGCATCTGGGAGTTCTCCAACGACCTCGACGGCGAGCGCGACTACCAGGAGGTCGTGCCGGTCGGACCGATCGGGCCGCGGCGCGCCGAGATCGTGGCGGAGCTGGGCCGGATGAAGGTCAAGCCGAACGGCACTTCGGGCCTGTACGACACCACGCTGGCCGCGTACCGTGACGCGACTCGTAACTGGACCCCTGGGCGGATCAACATGGTGCTCGTCCTCACCGATGGCAAGGACGACAACGCCAGCGGGATCAGCCGCGCCGACCTGCTGCGCGAGCTGGGCGGCCTGGTCGACCGGAAGCGGCCCGTGCCGATCCTGTTCATCGGCGTCGGCCCGGAGATCGACCCCGACGAGCTGCGGCAGATCGCGAACGCCACCGGCGGACAGGTGGCGCTGACCGCGCGGCCGTCCGGGATCCGGCAGATCTTCTTCACCGCGCTCGCCGAGTTCAGCTGCCTGCCGCCGAAGTGCCGCCGATGACCGCCGCCACCAGGGAGAAGAAGTTGGCTCCCGCGAAGACGGCCGCCGCCGCGCCGGCCCGTACCGGCCGCCGGACCCTGGGCGCCGTCGCCGGCGCGCTGGTGCTCGTCGCGCTCGCCTTCCTCCAGCGCCCGGGCCGCGTCACCTTCGACACCAAGCTCGACCTCGCCGAGAACCCCGTCGGCTTCATGGCCCGCGCCCTGCACCTGTGGAACCCGCAGGCCACCTCCGGCGAGCTCCAGCAGCAGGCGTACGGCTACCTGTTCCCGATGGGTCCGTTCTTCGCCGCCGGTGACCGGCTCGGCGTGCCGCCGTGGGTCACCCAGCGCCTCTGGTGCGCGCTTCTGCTGTGCGCCGCGTACTTCGGGGTGCTCCTGCTGGCGCGGGCGCTGGGGATCGGCACCGAGCCCGGCCGGGTGATCGGCGCGCTCGCGTACGCGCTCGCGCCGCGGATGCTCACCGAGATCGGCCCGCTCTCCTCGGAGATGCTGCCGGTCGTCGCCCTGCCCTGGGTGCTGCTGCCCCTGGTCTCCGCGCGCCGGATCGGCTCACCCCGCCGCGCGGCCGCGCTGTCCGCCCTGGCGGTGGTCTGCATGGGCGGCATCAACGCGGCCGCCGTGGTGATGTCGCTGGTGCTGCCCGGAATGTGGCTGCTCACCCGGCGCTGGGACCGGCACCTCGCGAAGCTCGCCGCCTGGTGGTTCGTCTGCGTCTCCCTGGCCGCCGTGTGGTGGATGGTGCCGCTGCTGCTCTTCGGGCAGTACAGCCTGCCGTTCCTCGACTACATCGAGTCCTCGACGACCACCACCGCGGTGGTCTCGCTCTTCCAGGCCGTCCGGGGCACCAACCAGTGGGGCGGCTACATCGTCCAGGGCGAGGCGTGGTGGCCGTCCGGCTGGATTCTCGTCGACCACCCCGGGCTGATGGTCGCGACCGCGCTGGTCGCCGCCGCCGGCCTGACCGGCCTCGCGCTGCGCGGGCTGCCCGAGCGGCGGTTCCTCGTGCTCGGCGCGCTGACCGGGCTGACCCTGCTCACGATGGGCTACGTCGGCACGCTGGACAGCCCGGTCGCGCCGTACGTGCGCGAGCTGCTGGACGGCCCGCTCGCCCCGCTGCGCAACGTGCACAAGTTCGAGCCGGTGCTCCGGCTGCCGGTCGTGCTCGGCCTCGTGTACGCCGCGAGCCGCCCGCTTCGGCTGCGGTGGCTGCGGCTGCCGTCCGCGCCGGTGATCGCCGCGCTGCTGATCGCCGCGGCGGCGCCCGCCTGGCTGTTCATGCTGCGCCCCGGGCCCGGCTGGTCGGAGGTGCCGGACCACTGGAGCCAGGCGACCGCGTGGCTCGCCAAGGACCCGCAGGCCCGCACGCTCGTCGTGCCCGGTTCCGGCTTCGCCCAGCACACCTGGGGCCGTACGGTCGACGAACCGATCCAGCCGCTCGCCGGGGCGCCGTGGGCGACCCGGCACCAGATCCCGCTCGGCTCCGAGGGCAACATCCGGGTGATGGACGCCGTCGAGCAGGTGCTCGCGCAGGGCCGCGGATCGCCGGCCCTCGCCGACTTCCTCGCCCGGGCCGGCTACACCTACCTGCTGGTCCGGCACGATCTGGACCGTGCGGCGTCCGGCGCACCGCCGATCGCCGTCGTACGCCGGGCCGTGCTCGGCTCGCCCGGCCTCGTGCCGGCCGCCCAGTTCGGCCCGAAGGTCGGCGCCGGCGGCGCGGCGCCCAGCCCGGTCGACACGGCGGTGTCCGTACCGTCGATCGAGATCTTCAAGGTCGACCGGCCGGTGCCGGTGGTGTCCGCCAGCAACCTCGCCGACGTGCCGGTGGTCAGCGGCGGCCCGGAGGGGCTGCTCGGCGTGCTCGAACAGAAGCTGATCGACGGCCGGCAGCCGGTCGTGCTGGCCGGCGACGCCGACGGCGCGCTCGGCGCGCCCGAGGCCGCGGGGCCGCGGATCGTCACCGACGGGCTGCGCCGCCGCGAGCTGAACATCGGCCGCATGCGCGACAACGTCAGCCAGACCCTCACCGCGGACGAGCAGACCCGGCTGGGCCGGGTGCGCAGCGACCTGCTGCCGTTCGCCGCGGCCGGCCACCAGACCGTCGCCGCGTACCAGGGCATCCGGTCGGTCGACGCGTCCAGCAGCGCCGGCTTCGCCGACTCGGTCGGCGCCACCGACCCGTCCGCCCTGCCGTTCGCGGCGCTGGACGGTGACCCGGCGACCGCCTGGCGCTCCGACCCCTACCAGCTCGGCGTCGGGCAGTGGCTCGAGGTCCTGCTGGACACGCCGCGGCGGGTGTCCGAGGTGACCGTCGACTTCGCGGACGACCTGCGGGTCGCGGCGCCCGTCGGCGTCGTGCGGGTGACCACCGACCAGGGCGTCGTGGACCGCCCGGTGCCGGCCACCGCCGGACCGCACAAGCTCGCGACGCTCCCCGGCCTCACCACGACCGTGCGGGTCACGGTGCTCGCCCTGCGCCAGGGCTACTACGGCGGGGTCGCGCTGCGCGAGCTGGGCATACCCGGCCTCACCGCGCAGCGCGGGCTGCGTGCGCCGGCCGACTTCGGCGAGGGCACGACCCCGGTGTACTCGTTCGACCGCGCGCCGCAGCAGCGCGGCGCGTGCTTCCCGGCCACGGGTGGCACCCACTGCGACCAGTTCCTCGCCCGCGCCGGTGAGGAGCCGCTGGGCATCGACCGGTTCTTCGCGACGCCGGTGGACGCCACGTACGACCTGCGGATGACCGCCCTGCCGCGGCCCGGCGGCGCGGTGCCGCTGTCCCGGCCGATGACCGCGTCCGCGTCGAGCGTGCTGACCGGTGACATCACCGTCGGCGCGCACGCGGCGGTCGACGGCGACCCGGCGACGGCCTGGCTGGCGGAGCCGACCGACGCCAATCCGACGCTGCGCCTGTACTGGGGCGCGAAGCGCACGATCAACCGGCTCCAGCTCGTCGTGCCGGACGCGCCGTCGGCCGCCCGGCCTACCGAGGTGCTCCTGCGCACGCCCGCCGGGCCGGGCCGGGTCTCGGTGGATCAGGACGGCTGGGTGCGGTTCCCGCCGTTGAACACCGACCGGATCGAGATCTCCGTCGTCGCGTCGACGCCGGTGGTCGCCGACACCCGGGGCAACAGCTGGCCGGCGCCGGTCGGAATCGCCGAGGTCAAGGTGCCGGCGCTCGGCGAACTGCTCAAGCCGGCGACCGACAGCACGGCGCTCGCCGCGCCCTGCGGTACCGGGCCGACCGTGGAGATCGACGGCGTGGACTACCCGACATCGGTGTCCGGCACGCTCGGGGATGTCCGCGCCGGCCGCCCGATGCCGGTGAAGGTGTGCGACGACTTCGTAGGCGAGTCCGTGCAGCTGGCGGCCGGCGAGCACCGGCTGCGCACCGTGCCGTCGACCGCGTTCGTCGTGGAGTCGGCGACGCTGGTCCGCGACGGCGCCGCGGCCGTGCCCCCGGCCGTGCACTCGCGGGCGGTGCAGGTCGACCGCTGGGACACCACCTCGCGGCAGGTCACCGTCGCCGCCGGCGCGCAGTCGCTGCTCGTGGTGCCGGAGAACCACAACGCGGGCTGGATCGCCACGCTCGGCGGTAAGCGGCTGCGTGCCGTGCGGGTGGACGGCTGGCAGCAGGCGTTCGTGCTCCCGGCCGGCGAGGGCGGCGTGGTGAAGCTGCGGTTCACGCCCGACGAGCCGTACCGGGCCGGACTCGCGGCCGGCGCGGCCTGCGTGCTCCTGGTCGTCCTGCTGGCCCTGGTGCGGGTACGGCGGCGCCGGCAGCCGCTCACCCAGGCCCTCGCGGCGTCGCCGCTGGCCGCCCGGGCCCTGGCCGCGCAGCCGCTGCCCGTACTGCCCATGGCCCGTGCCGTGAACGCACCGGGCGGCGGCTGGTGGATGCTGGTGCCGCTGATGCTGCTGGCGGTGCTGCTCGGCGGTGCCGCCGGTGCCGCGCTGCTGCTGGCCGCGCTGATCGTCCGGCAGCTGTGGCCCGGCGCGCTACCCGCCATCGTGTTCGGATCCGCCGGTACGGGCATCGCGATCGCGGTGGCCGGTCGGCTACTGGGCCACGGGCAGGAGTTCGCGTACGGTGCGGCGGTGCAAACCTCCATGCTGGCCGCCCTGTGCGCGGTCGCGGCGACGGTCGCGCCCTCGGCGCGCCGCCCCAAGGGGACCGCGTCGCCGGGCAAGCCGACCGGTGGTCCGGTCATCGAACCCCACCGGGCGACCCTGCGCCGTTCCGTCGGGCTGTTCAAGGCGTTCCTCGTCGAGCAGACCGACCCGGACCGGTTCTACTCGCTGCTCGCCGCCGACTCGGCGCGCCAGCTGGGCTCGTACGCCAAGCTGTCCGGTGCCCGCGTGCTCGACGTCGGCGGCGGGCCGGGCTACTTCGCGACCGAGTTCCGGCGCCGCGGGGCGGCGTACCTGGGCATCGACCCGGCGGTCGGCGACTTCGCCGCCGACGGCGCCACCGTGGCGGGAATGGTGCGCGGCAGCGGCACCGCGCTGCCGATCCAGTCCGGCTCCATCGACGTCTGCTACTCGTCGAACGTGCTGGAGCACGTCTCCGAGCCGGAGGCCATGCTCGACGAGATGGTGCGGGTGACCCGCCCGGGCGGGACCGTCTTCGTGTCGTTCACGCCGTGGCTGTCGCCGTGGGGCGGGCACGAGACGTCGCCGTGGCACCTCTTCGGCGGCCACCGCGCCCGGCGGCGCTTTGTGCGGCGCAACGGCCGCGAGCCGAAGAACCGTTTCATGGAGACGCTCTTCCCGATCAGCGCGGCGCGCGCGATGCGCTGGGCGCGGGCAGCCCGTCGCGCCGGCGATATCACGGTAATCGATGTCCTGCCGCGGTACCACCCCAGGTGGGCGTGCTGGATCGCCCGGATACCGGGCCTGCGGGAGTCGCTGACGTGGAACTTCACCGTTGTGCTTCGGCGGGTGGAAAAGCCAGTACCGGCTTCGGCAAAGAAAGAAACCGTTAAGGTCTCGCTTCCCCGAGGTACCCAGTAGTAACATTCCGCCACCCGGTAAGCGAGCCGCCTGCCGAACCCCAAATCTCGTTATTTTCTCGTGCTCGTTATTTTCTCGTGGAGGCACTATGAGGTCCCGCGTCGTCGGCGCCTTGCTTGTCGGCTTCGGTGTTCTGGCGTTGGTTTTCGCCGGCGGCCTGGCATTCGTCGTAGCACCCCAGGTTGCGCAGCTGCCATACGACATGCAGCCAACGCAGTCCGTGGCGGAGGCTCCCAACGCCGAGTTCCTTCAGATCACCAACGGTGTTGCGAAGATCAATACGGGCACGCTGCGCTCGACGATCCGGGTACAGCCGGACTCGAAGGCGACCGCGGACCTGGAGGGCAAGCTCGACGGCACGGCCCTGGTGTGGGTGGTCGGCCAGGAGGTCGTCCGCACCGACACCAACGAGGTCGTCAGCGCGTACAGCACGTCGCTCGCGGTCGACCGCAAGACCGGCGCGGCGCAGAACTGGGACAAGCAGTGGCTTGACACCGGCAACGAGCGGCAGAGCGTCACGTACGCCGGCCAGACGTACAAGTTCCCGTTCGGCACCGAGAAGAAGTCGTACGACATGTTCGACCGCGACCTCCTCAAGGCCCAGCCGATGCAGTTCGTGAAGACCGAGCAGATGGGCGGGCTGGAGACCTACCAGTTCACCCAGGAGATCCGTGACGAGACGCTGGACTTCCCGGCCGACCGTCTCGCGCTGCTGGTTGGCCAGCTGCTGCCGGGTTCGACGAGCGCCGAGCTCAAGTACAGCAACACCCGCACCGTGTGGGTCGACCCGACCACCGGTCAGTACATCTCGGTGCAGGAGCGCCAGCAGAAGTCGCTGGTGGCCCCCGACGGCAAGTCGGTGACCCTCCTCAACGCGGTGTTCAGCTACACGAACGAGACCGTCGCCAAGGCGGCCGACACCGCCAAGAGCAACGGCGACAAGCTGAACCTGGTCGGCGTGACCGTGCCGATCGGCCTCACGGTCCTCGGCCTGATCCTCCTGGTCCTGGGCACCCTCTTGGTGGTCCGCGGCCGGCGGCAGACCGCCGCCGCGGCCCAGGTGCCCGCCCAGCGCAAGGGCGGACGCCACGTGGCGCCGGCGGACTCGGCGGACGCCGACGACGCCCCGACCGAGGCGCTGCCGACCGCCGAGGCGGCCGAGCCGGAGAAGTCCGGCAGCAAGACCGACTAAGGCGCAGACCTGGTTGAACGAGGACCTCCCGAGCACCTGTGCTCGGGAGGTCCCCGTCGTTTCAGGCCCGTTCTCCCTCGGGACCGGCGAGGTCCGCGTAGGGCAGCGGACAGTCGGTACAGGAACAGTTGGTGAGGCTGTCGCAACGGGCCTCGATCACCCGCACCAGCGCGTCCCGGATGGTCTGCAGATCGTGGATCTTCCGATCGATCTCGGCCAACTTGACGCCGGCGCGGTCACGAAGATCGGGCGTGGGGTGCTCGCGCCGCCCGGCGTCGAGCAGCTCGGCCACCTCATCGAGGGTGAACCCGAGCCGCTGCGCGGACTTGATCACGCCGAGCAGCACGACGGTGCCGGCCGGGTAGGAACGGTGCCCGCCCGGACTCCGGTCGGGCTCGGCGATCAACCCCCGCCGCTCGTAGTAGCGCAGCGTCTGGATGTTGACCCCGGCCCGCTCGGCGACCTCGCCGGTCCGCGCAGCCGCCGCCCGCCGATGTCGTAGGTGCCGGTGCCGGCCACGTCAGCCCGCCGCCTTGCCGAACACGGCGGTCACCAGGGTCGCGGCCTCGGCCGGGGCGGTCACGGTGAACCGCATGCCCGCCGGAGCCACGGTCAGGGTGAAGCCGAAGAACGAGCAGCAGGCGAACTCGGCCGCCCCGAGCCGGGCCAGCTCCACCGCCACGGCCGGGTCGTGGTCGTAGACCAGGGTGACCCCACCATCGGCGGCCTCCCGCCCGACGGCCCGCCCGATCACCGCCTGCCACTCGCCGATCCGGCCCCGCATCGAGTCCAGACCACCGTCCAACGTGCACACCAGGTCCGTACCCACCGAGTTGTCGAGCAGAGGCAAGGCGGCCCGCGCCACCGGCATCCGCGGGGCGGTCCGCGTCGACGCCGCGGTGACGCACGTGCAGCCCTCGCCGCAGGCGCCCGCCGTCGACGGCTCCGCCAGCCGGACGGCGGCCGCCTGCAGCCGGGCGACCTCGGCCAGCCGCGCCTGCGTCGCCGGACAGTCGCCGGCGTCGAACACCGTGCCCAGCCCAGCCAACTCGGCCCCGACGACGCCGAGCTCCTCGGCCCCGGCGATGAACCGTGCCCGCACGCCCGCCTCAACCGTGCTCGCCATCGATCCCTCCGAGTGATCGGCGTTTCCGCCCGTCACCCTCGACGGTAAGCCTGTACCTAGGTACCGAATTCAAGACCACCGCCTGTGGCTCCGCTCACATCGCAGAGTGCAACCCCGGGGCGATCTCGTAGTCGGATTCCAAATCGAGTGGGCTAGTCATGCTTTCCGGTGGTCCGTGCCAACCTGGTGATCATGTATATCGAGGCACGCATACCTTTGGTCTGCACGTACGACAGCGACGCCGACGCGGCATACATCTACCTCGACCATCCCCTCCCGGCCGGTGAGACCGAGCGGGTCCTGCCATTCGAGCCCGAGCGCGGCATGTTCAACCTCGACCTCAACGCCGACGGCCACGTCGTCGGCCTTGAGATCATCGATGCCCGCCGCCACCTACCGCCCGCTCTGCTGCATGCGCTACTCGCTCACGCAAACCCGGCAAGCGACACCAATTGATCGTCAGCCGTAGCGGCGGAGTGTGCGCGTCAGCTTTCGCCAGGCCGCAAACTGCTCGCCGAGGCACTAACCCGGGCGGAGGGGCGGGGCATAGCCAGGCCTTCGGACAAAGGTCAGGATGATGGCCACTATGTGACTTAACGATCAGCATCATGACCCTTATCGGCGAGCCAAGGTCGGGCCGACGACCAGTTCCGGGATGACCGTGGCGGCGCGGTCGCTGGTCGAGCAGCCGACGGTATTCGCGGAGCCAGACGGGACAATGCTGCGGGCCACCGTCAGCGGGGCGGCAAGAGCCAGGGGTGACTGCCGACTTGGCGCGCACTTGGCGTGGATGGCCGTTGAGAGTCGGTCCGACTCGGTGACAGCCGGACATACAAGAAAGGCCACCGACTGGCTTTCGCCTGGTCAGTGACCTCGTTTGTGCTGCTAAGCCTGGGTGCCCCCGGCAGGATTCGAACCTGCGCTTTCGCCTCCGGAGGGCGACGCTCTATCCCCTGAGCTACGGGGGCTCAGCGAGGAAGAGCCTAGCAGGCGCCGCGGAGACCTTGCCAATCGGTTCCGCGGCGCGCCGCCTACTGCAGTTGCTTCAGCATCGAGTCGATCAGGTTGATCTCGTTCTGTTGGCTGCGGACCATCGTTTCGGCCAGCCAGGTGACGTCCTCGTCGTCCGACACTTCCAGGATCTCCTGGGCCATGTGTATGCCGCCCAGGTGGTGCTGGCGCATCAGGGTCAGGTACTGGATGTTGAGGTCGTTGCCGGTCGCCGCGCGCAGGGTGGCCAGTTGTTGCGGGGTGGCCATGCCTGGCATGAGGCCGTTCTTGACCGAGCCTTCCGCGTCCTTCATCCAGGCCATCGGCGGCTCGCTGCTGCTCGGGCTCAGGTTCCACTCGCGGAGCCAGGACTGCATGTAGCCGATCTGACCGTGCTGGGTCAGGGCGATGTCGCTGGACAGGGTGATGACCGAGGAGTTCTCCGAGTCGGCGTGGGCGATCATCGACATCTCCACGGCCTGGGCGTGGTGGGTGCTCATGTCGCGCAGGAAGCCCGCCTCGGCCGAGTCGTCGCCGGGTGTGCTCAGGCGGGGGACGAGGAAGCCGATCGCGAGGCCGGCGATCAGGCCGAGGGCCAGGACCACGGCGAGCCACACCGCCCCGAACCGGCTGCGGCCGGCCGGGGCGGTTTCGTGGTCTGGGGTTTCGGCCGCGTCGGACGCGCTTGATTCGGCCGAGACCGTCATCACTTGCCCGCGGGCGCGGCCTGGACGGGGCCGGTCGTCGTGTTGCCGCTCGAGCAGGCGGCGCCAGGCTCCAGGGAGGCGTTGAGGCGCAGGACCTTGATGAACTCGTCGATGCGCTCGTCGTCGGCGTTGTCGACCTTGAGCTGGTAACCCCAGGCTTGCAGGGAGATGTTCTTGTCGAGGTTGGCGATCGGACTCATCAGCATGAAGTCCTTGCCCTGGACCTTCTCCTGGAGCTTGGCCACCTGGTCGGCGCCGAGGCCCTGCTTGTAGGTCACCCAGACGGCGCCGTGCTCGAGGCTGTGCACGGCGTGCTCGCTGGCGATCGGCTCGGCGTAGACGTCGCCCATGCAGTTCTGCCAGACGGGGTTGTGCGCGCCGCCCACGGGCGGGTTCGTCACGTAGGTCTGCGGGCCGTCCTTGTGGTCCTGCGAGTCGATCGCGGGGTTCTTCTGCGCGCGGTAGTCGACGACGCCCTTGATCGCGGCGGCCTTGTCCTGCCACGACTCGGTGCCCTTTACCGACGCGTACACGCCGTACCCGATGATGCCGACCGCGACCAGGACAACCACGCCGGCCAGCGCGATCGGGCCCCAGTTGCGGCTGCCGCTGACCTTGACCGGGGTGACCGCCTTGCGGCCCTTGCCGCCGGCCTTGCCCTGCGGGCGGTTGCCGGGCTTGGACCCGGTGGTCTTCTGCGCGGGGGGTTTGCCCTGGCCCGACGTCTTGTCGACCTTCACGGTGGACGGGACCCGCTCGGGACCCGGGGTGCTCATGCTCATCGTGCCTCGTCAATTCGATGGAAAGGTCGGGCCGGGCCCGCGAGCAGGCCCCGGTATGCCGCCGGGCGGCAAAGTCTACCCGGATAGCATGACTCGGTGACTCCCGCAGACCTCGCTTCCACCGTTCTCACAGCTGCGCGTGCTGTATTCGTTGCCCGCGGCCTCGACGTCTCGCTGTTGCCCGCGACGACGACGGTGGAGCGGCCCCGAAACCCCGAGCACGGCGACTACGCCTCGACGATGGCGATGCAGCTCACCAAGAAGACCGGCGTCCCGCCGCGCGAGCTCGCGGCGGCCCTCGCCGAGGAGCTCAGCAGCCACTCCGGCATCAAGTCGGTGGAGATCGCGGGGCCGGGCTTCCTCAACATCCGGCTGGACGCGGCCGCCGCCGGCGTGCTGGCGCGCGACGTGGTGCTGGCGGGGCAGGAGTACGGCCGTGGTGACCGGCTCGCCGGGCAGCGGATCAACCTCGAGTTCGTCTCCGCCAACCCCACCGGCCCCGTGCACATCGGTGGTGTGCGGTGGGCGGCCGTCGGCGACGCGCTGTCGCGGCTGCTGCGCACGGCCGGCGCCGACGTCGGCACGGAGTACTACTTCAACGACGCCGGTTCGCAGATCGACCGCTTCGCACGCTCGCTCTACGCGGCCGCGAAGGGCGAGCCGGCCCCCGAGGACGGGTACGGCGGCGCCTACATCGCGGAGATCGCGACGGCGGTGCTCGGCCAGGCGCCCGGCACCCTGGCGCTCGGCGAGGCCGAGGCGCTCGAGGTGTTCCGGGTGCGGGGCGTCGAGTTGATGTTCGCCGAGATCAAGGCGTCGCTCGACGAGTTCGGCGTGCACTTCGACACGTACTTCAACGAGAAGGACCTGCACGACCGCGGCGAGTTGCAGGAGGCCCTGGACCGGCTGCGCGATCAGGGTCACGTCGTCGAGGCCGACGGCGCTACCTGGCTGCGGACCACCGACTTCGGCGACGACAAGGACCGGGTGCTGCGCAAGTCGGACGGCGACTGGACGTACTTCGCCGCGGACTGCGCCTACTACCTGGACAAGCGCAAGCGCGGCTTCGACCGGGTCGTGATCATGCTCGGCGCCGACCATCACGGCTACATCGGCCGGATGAAGGCGATGGCCGCGTGTTTCGGCGACGACCCGGACACCAACCTCGAGATCCTGATCGGCCAGCTGGTGAACCTGGTCCGCGACGGCGAGCCGCTGCGGATGAGCAAGCGGGCCGGCACGGTCGTCACGCTCGAGGACTTCGTGGACGCGCTGGGCGTGGACGCCGCCCGGTACGCGCTGGCGCGTTACTCCTCGGACTCGCAGATCGACATCGACATCGACCTGTGGACCCGGGCCAGCCGGGACAACCCGGTGTACTACGTGCAGTACGTCGCGGCCCGGACCGCGAGCGTGTCGCGGCAGGCCGAGGCGGTCGGGCTGGTCCGCGGCGACGCCGGCGACTTCCACCCCGAGCTGCTCACCAACGAGAAGGAGAACGACCTCCTCAAGGCCCTCGGCGAGTACCCGGCGGTGGTGGCCGGCGCGGCCGAGTTGCGGGAGCCGCACCGGGTCGCCCGGTACCTGGAGGATGTCGCGGGCGCGTACCACCGTTTCTATGACGAGCCGGGCTGCCGGATCACCCCCAAGGGCGAGGAGCCGATCGGCGAGGCGAACCGCTCTCGCCTGTGGCTGAATGACGCCACCCGAACGGTGATCGCGAACGGTTTGGCGCTACTGGGCGTCTCCGCGCCCGAGAGGATGTAGTCATGCGGGCACACGAGGCCGGGGCGCTGCACGGCGACCTCGGTAACAGGGGGCCGGCCTGGCTGCGTACCCCCGAGGACGTCAACGCGCTCGTGCCGCAGCTCTGGCCGCGGACCGTGGTGCGCGCGGACTCCGGGGCCCTGGAGATCGGCGGCGTCAGCGTCCTCGACCTGGCGGCGGAGCACGGCACCCCCGCGTACCTGCTGGACGAGGACGACCTGCGGGCGCGCTGCCGCGATTTCGCGGCCGCGTTCGCCGGCGCGGACGTCTACTACGCGGGCAAGTCGTTCCTCTGCAAGGCCGTGGTGAAGGTGGTCGACGAGGAGGGGCTCTTCCTCGACGTGTGCTCCGGCGGCGAGCTGGCGGTGGCGCTGGCCGCGGGCTTCCCGGCCGAGCGGATGGGCTTCCACGGCAACAACAAGTCGATCTCCGAGCTGTCCCGGGCGCTGGACGCCGGCGTCGGCCGGATCATCCTGGACTCGTTCCAGGAGATCGACCGGCTCACGGCGCTGGCCCGGGAGAGCGGCCGGCGGCCGAAGGTGCTGGTCCGGGTGACCGTCGGCGTCGAGGCGCACACGCACGAGTTCATCGCGACCGCGCACGAGGACCAGAAGTTCGGCTTCTCGCTGGCCGGCGGCGCCGCCTTCGAGGCCGCGATCCGGGTCCTCGACGAGGGCGTCCTCGACCTGCGCGGCCTGCACTCGCACATCGGCTCGCAGATCTTCGACACGTCCGGCTTCGAGGTGGCCACCCGGCGGGTGCTCGCGTTGCAGGCGCAGATCCGCGACGCCCGCGGCGTCGAGCTCGACGAGCTGGACCTCGGCGGCGGCTTCGGCATCGCGTACACGACGCAGGACGACCCGTCGCCGGCCGCCGACCTGGCGAAGCGGATCAACAAGATCGTCGACGGCGAGTGCGCGGCCGAGAACCTGCGGCGCCCCCGGCTCTCGATCGAGCCGGGCCGGGCCGTGGTCGGCCCGTCCGTCTTCACCCTGTACGAGGTCGGCACGGTCAAGGACGTCGACGGCATCCGGACGTACGTGAGCGTCGACGGCGGGATGAGCGACAACATCCGCACCGCCCTCTACGACGCCTCATATTCCGCCACTCTGGCCGGTCGCAGCTCCGACGCGCCCCCGATGCTCGCCCGCGTCGTGGGAAAGCATTGTGAATCCGGGGATATTGTCGTGAAGGATGAATTCCTGCCCGCCGACGTGCAGCCCGGAGATCTTCTCGCCGTACCTGGTACTGGCGCGTATTGCCGGAGTATGGCCAGTAACTACAACCATGTGCCCCGGCCGCCGGTGGTCGCGGTTCGAGACGGTGCGTCTCGCGTGATCGTCCGCCGGGAGACCGAAGACGATCTGCTCGCATTGGATGTGGGATGAGTTCTGACAAGCCCGCGGTTCGACTGGCGCTGCTCGGTTGCGGCACGGTCGGCACCGAGGTCGTACGGCTGCTGCACGAGCAGGCCGAGGACCTGACCGCCCGGATCGGCGCCCCGCTGGAGCTGGTCGGCATCGCGGTGCGACGGCCGGGCCGCCAGCGCGGCGGCGCCATCGACCCCGCGCTGTTCACCACCGACGCGCTCGGCCTGGTCAAACGCGACGACGTCGACGTGGTGATCGAGGTCGTCGGCGGCATCGACCCGGCCCGCAGCTGGCTGATCGAGGCACTCAGCGCCGGCAAGAGCGTTGTCACGGCTAACAAGGCGCTGCTCGCGGAGGACGGCGCGACGCTGCACGACGCCGCCGCCGAGGGCAACGCCGACCTCTACTTCGAGGCCGCGGTCGCGGGCGCCATCCCGCTGCTGCGCCCCCTGCGCGAATCCCTGCACGGAGACAGGGTCACCCGCGTCACCGGCATCGTGAACGGCACGACCAACTTCATCCTGTCCTCGATGGACGCCACCGGGGCCGGCTTCGGCGAGGCGCTCGACGAGGCCACCGAGCTCGGCTACGCGGAGGCCGACCCGACCGCCGACGTCGAGGGCTTCGACGCCGCCGCCAAGGCCGCCATCCTCGCCTCGCTCGCGTTCCACACCCGGGTCACCGCCGCGGACGTGTTCCGCGAGGGCATGACCGGCGTGACGGCCGCCGACGTGGCCAGCGCCAAGGAGATGGGCTGCACGATCAAGCTGCTCTGCATCGCGCAGCGCGGCCCGGACTCGACCGGCAACGAGTCGGTGAGCGTGCGGGTCCACCCGGCGATGATCCCGCGCAGCCACCCCCTGGCCAGCGTCGGTGACGCCTTCAACGCGGTCTTCGTCGAGGCCGAGGCCGCGGGGCAGCTCATGTTCTACGGCCGGGGAGCCGGGGGTACGCCCACCGCGAGCGCGGTGCTCGGCGACATCGTCGCGGCGGCGCGCAACCGCCTCTCGGGCACCCGGGCGCCCAGCGAGTCCTCGTACGCGCACCTGCCGATCCGGCCCATCGGCGAGGCGGTGACCCGCTACCACATCAGCCTCGACGTTGCCGACCGCCAGGGCGTGCTCGCCACCGTCGCGGGCGTCTTCGCCAAGCACGAGGTGTCCATCGCGACCGTCCGGCAGTCCGGCCGGGACGAGGACGCGACCCTGGTGATCGTGACGCACGGCGCGCCGGACGCGAACCTCGCGGCCACGGTGGAGGACCTGCGCTCGCTCGACATAGTCCGGTCGATCGCCAGCGTCCTGCGGGTCGAGGGCGGGGTCTGACGCGATGCTCGATCACGTGGGCATCCAGTGCGCGGACCTGGCCGCCAGCGCCGCGTTCTACGACGCGGTCCTGGCCCCGCTCGGCGCGCGCCGGCTGATGGACTTCGAGGTGGCGATGGGCTACGGCGTCGATCGGCCCGACTTCTGGATCGGCGTCTTCGACTCGGGGCAGGGCTTCCGGGAGTCGCATCTCGCGTTCCGGGCGGCCGACCGGGCGACCGTCGACGCGTTCTTCGCGGCGGCGGTGGCGGCCGGTGCCGAGGTGCTGCACGAGCCGGCCGTCCACCCCGAGTACCACCCGGACTACTACGGCGCGTTCGTCCGGGATCCGGACGGCAACAACGTGGAGGCCGTGTCCCACGGTCCTGCATAGTGGGCGCATGGTCTCGCTATTCGGCGGGGTGATGCATCCTTGAGCGAGTCAGCGGAGAGGAAAAGACCATGTGGCGGGGATTGATCGAGGCGTACCGCGACCGGCTCCCGGTCTCGGAGGCCACCCCGGTGGTCACGCTGCACGAGGGCAACACGCCGCTCGTGCCCGCACCCGTGCTCTCGCAGCGGACGGGCGCGGACGTCTACCTCAAGGTCGAGGGGGCCAACCCGACCGGCTCCTTCAAGGACCGTGGCATGACGATGGCCGTGTCCAAGGCCGTCGAGGAGGGTTCCAAGGCGATCATCTGCGCCTCGACCGGTAACACCAGCGCCTCCGCGGCGGCGTACGCGGCCCGCGCGGGTCTGACCTGCGCCGTGCTCGTGCCGCAGGGCAAGATCGCGCTGGGCAAGCTGGCGCAGGCCCTCGTGCACGGCGCCAAGCTGCTCCAGGTCGACGGCAACTTCGACGACTGCCTCGCGCTCGCCTCGAAGCTGTCCCAGGACTTCCCGGTCTCGCTCGTCAACTCGGTGAACATCTTCCGCCTGCACGGGCAGAAGACGGCCGCGTTCGAGATCGTCGAGTCGCTCGGCCGCGCGCCCGACATCCACTGCCTGCCGGTGGGCAACGCGGGCAACATCGCCGCGTACTGGATGGGTTACCAGGAGGACCACGCGGCGGGCAACAGCAAGATCCTCCCCAAGATGTACGGCTTCCAGGCGTCCGGCGCCGCACCGATCGTCAACGGTCAGGTGGTGCAGGAGCCGTCGACGATCGCCACGGCGATCCGGATCGGCAACCCGGCCAGCTGGACCAAGGCGCTCGACGCCCGGGACAGCTCGGGCGGCCTGATCTCGGCGGTGACCGACCGGGAGATCCTCTCGGCCTACCGGCTGCTCGCCCGCGAGGTCGGCGTCTTCGTCGAGCTGGGTAGCGCCGCGAGCGTGGCCGGCCTGTTGCAGCAGGCCGAGGCCGGCAAGATCCCGGCCGGCGGCACTGTCGTCTGCACGGTGACCGGCCACGGCCTCAAGGACCCGGAGTGGGCGATCAGCACCGCGCCGTCGCCCACCACCATCCAGAACGACGTGCTGGCCGCCGCCCGGTCCCTCGACCTGGCCTAGGACAGGCTCTAAGCGACGGGTTCGGCCGCGGCGGCCTCCTCCGCCTCCTCGGCCGCCACCCGGACCATCGCGTGCAGGCCGTCGTGCACCGCGCGCAGCTCCTCGGGGCTGAGCCGGCGCAGCAGGCGGGCCTGCTTCTCCAGCCCCGCCGTGATGATCTTGCCGATCATCTCGGCGCCGTGCCCGCTGAGGGTGATCCGGCGTACCCGGCGATCGTGTGCGTCCTCGGCCCGGGTGACCAGGTCGTGGGCCACCAGCCGGTCGACCATGCCGCTCATCGTCGCCAGGCTGACGCCCAGCAGTCCGGCCAGCTCGCGCCCGGACGTGTCGCCCATCCGGTACAGCAGCAACAGGATCTTCAGCTGCGGCATCGTCAGCTGGGAGGAGAAGAGCGGATCCGACCGGTCGTGGGCAAACAGGTGCTGGAGCCGTTCTTGCGCGCCCATAATGTCCGCGATGAGGCGTTCATTTTCGGTCACCGCACCCCCTGTGTATCGCGTTGTGTGACCGGGCGTAACCAGAGCACCCCGGCGTCGTTTGATTCGTTCGCGTCGGGCAAACTATATGCCTTGGCCGAACTTTTACGGGGGAGCAGATGTCGTTTCTGACCAGGCTCAGTCTCGCTAACCGGGGGCTCGTCGCCCTTATCGCGGTGGTGATCACCGGCTTCGGTATCTACACGGTGCCGTCGCTCAAACAGCAGCTGCTGCCCTCGCTCGAGTTCCCCGGCGCGTTCATCGGCGTGGTGCTGCCGGGCGCGAGCCCGGAGATCATGGAACAGCAGGTGACCAAGCCGATCGAGGACGCCATCAAGGGCGCCGACGGCCTGGACTCCATCCAGTCGACGACCAGCGAGGGCTCGACCACCGTCCAGGTGCTTTTCGAGTTCGGCACCGACCTCGACGACGCGGTCAACCAGCTGACCACCTCGATCAACCGGATCCAGCCGACGCTGCCCAACGACGTCGAGCCGGTCATCTTCGCCGGCGGCACCGACGACATCCCGGCCATCGTCCTGGCCGCCTCCGACGGCCGCAACGACCAGGCCGCGCTGGCGAACCGGTTGCAGGAGACGGTCGTCCCCGAGCTCAAGGCCATCGAGGGCGTCCGCGAGGTCGTCGTCACCGGCACCCGTGCCCAGCAGATCCTGATCGCGCCCGACCCGGCGAAGCTGGCCGCCGCCGGCGTCGACCCCCGCTCGATCGCCACCCTGTTGCAGAGCAACGGCATCTCGATCCCGGCCGGCGCGGTCACCGACGGCACCCGCTCGCTGAGCGTCCAGGTCGGCACCCCGATCCAGACCGTCGACGAGATCAAGGGCCTCTACCTCAAGGGCGCCCGGGGCCCGGTCCGGCTGGACGCCGTCGCCACGGTCACCGAGCAGCTCGCGCCCGCCACGTCGTACACCCGCACGGACGGGGTCGACAGCCTCGGCATCGCGGTGACCGCCGCGCCGGACGGCAACCCGGTCAACATCTCCCACGAGGTGCGCGACCAGCTCGCCGACCTGGAGTCCTCCTCCGGCGCCACGCTCACCGTCATCACCGACCAGGCGCCGTTCGTCGAGAAGTCGATCGAGAGCCTGACCACCGAGGGCATGCTCGGCCTGCTCATGGCCGTCATCGTGATCCTGGTCTTCCTGCTGTCGATCCGCTCGACGCTGGTGACCATCGTCTCGATCCCGCTCTCCGTGCTCATCGCGCTCATCGCGCTCTACCTCGGCGACTACTCGCTGAACCTGCTCACCCTCGGCGCGCTGACCATCGCGGTCGGGCGCGTCGTCGACGACTCCATCGTCGTGCTGGAGAACATCAAACGACATCTCGAGTACGGCGAGGAGAAGGTCCACGCGATCATGTCGGGCGTCAAGGAGGTCGCCGGCGCGGTGACCGCCTCCACGCTGACCACTGTCGCCGTGTTCGCGCCGATCGCACTCGTCGGCGGCTTCGTCGGCCAGCTGTTCGCGCCGTTCGCCATCACGGTCACGGTCGCGCTTGTCGCCTCGCTCTTCGTGTCGCTGACCGTCGTGCCGGTGCTCGCGTACTGGTTCCTGCGGCCCGCCGCGGGTGGCTCCGAGTCCATCGA
This sequence comes from Amorphoplanes digitatis, assembly GCF_014205335.1. Classification (NCBI taxonomy): domain Bacteria; kingdom Bacillati; phylum Actinomycetota; class Actinomycetes; order Micromonosporales; family Micromonosporaceae; genus Actinoplanes; species Actinoplanes digitatis. The sequence goes on from NZ_JACHNH010000001.1 coordinate 768,085, forward strand.
AGTACGCCAGGCCGCCGAGGCCAAGGAGCTGCGCAGCCCGCTGCAGCGCGGTTACCTGCCGATCATCCGCTGGGTCATCCGCAGCAAGGCCACCCGGTGGAGCACCGTCGCGATCGGCATCGTCGTGCTCATCGGCACGATGGGCCTGGCCAGCAAGCTGGAGACCAACTTCCTCGACCAGTCCGGCCAGGACACCATCGTCGTCACGCAGGACCTGCCGGTCGGCACCGACCTGGCCACGACGGACGCGGCCGCCCGCAAGGTCGAGGCGGTCATCGTCGCCAACGACGACGTCGAGCACTACCAGGTGACGGTCGGCAACGGCGAGTTCAACCCGTTCGTCGGCTCCGGCGGGGCCAGCGGCGCCAGCTTCAACGTGGCGCTGGACGACGACGCCGACGCGAGCAAGGTCTCCGAAGAGCTGCGCAAGCAGTTCGAGGGCATGACCGACATCGGCGAGGTCACCATCGGCAGCGAGAGCGGCACCGGCTTCGACGGCAGCGCGCTCGCCGTCGTCGTGCAGGCCGCCGACCAGGAGACCCTCGAGTCCGCGACCAAGCAGGTGCAGGACGCGATGGCCGGCACGAAGGACGTCACCGACGTGAGCAGCACGCTCGCGGCGAGCGTCCCCCGCCTGGACATCAAGGTCGACCGGGCCGCCGCGGCGGCGAACGGTCTCACCGAGGCCGAGATCGGCCGCACGGTCGCGGCGGCGTTCCGCCCGGCGCCGGTCGGGGAGATCAACGTCGACGGCGTCGGCCAGAACGTCGTGGTCGCCCTCGGTGCGCCGCCGGCCGGCGTCGACGCGCTGCGCAAGCTGCCGCTGACCACGCCGACCGGCCAGGTCGTCCTCCTGGACGCGGTCGCCGACGTCAACGAGGTCGAGGGCCCGGAGGCGGTCACCCGGATCGACGGCAACCGCAGCGCGACGGTCAACGGCACCGCGACCGGCTCGAACGTGGGCCAGACCACCAAGGACCTGACCGAGCGGCTCGAGGCACTGAACCTGCCGGCCGGCACGTGGAAGATCGGCGGGGTCAGCCAGGACCAGGCGGACGCGTTCGCGGACCTCGGTCTCGCCGTGCTCGCGGCGATCGCGATCGTCTTCGTCATCATGGTCGCGACGTTCCGCAGCCTGTTGCAGCCGCTGCTGCTGCTCGTCTCCATCCCGTTCGCGGCGACCGGTGCGATCGCGCTGCTCCTCGCGACCGGCACCCCGCTCGGCGTTCCGGCGCTGATCGGCGTGCTGATGCTCGTCGGCATCGTGGTCACCAACGCCATCGTGCTGATGGACCTGATCAACCACTACCGCCGTGCGGGACTGGGTGTGCAGGAGTCGGTGATCGAGGGTGGCCGGCACCGGCTGCGCCCGATCCTCATGACGGCGATCGCGACCATCTTCGCGCTGCTGCCGATGGCGCTGGGCCTGACCGGCGAGGGCGGCTTCATCTCGCAGCCACTGGCCATTGTGGTCATCGGCGGCCTGGTGAGCTCGACGCTGCTCACGCTGGTGCTGGTGCCGACGCTCTACACGATGGCGGAGAACACCAAGGTCAGGTCGCGGGCCCGGCGCGAGCGGCGCCGTGCGGAGAAGGCGTCCCGGTCCGCCGGCGCGGGCGAGGCGGCACAGGAGGCGCCGAAGCACGCGGCGAAGGAGCCGGCGGGTGTGGTCGTGCCGCCCGACGACCCGGTGCCGGCGTCCGCCGGTGGGGCGCACGAGGCGCCCGAGGCGCCTGAGGGCGAGCCGGCCGCGCAGCCCAGCGCCGCGCTGCGCGGGTACACGGACCAGTTCGAGGTCCTGAGGATGCCCCGCAGGCCGGCGGACCCGCCGACCGCCTGAGCGGTGGAAAGTCGCGCGGCGGCCGGCCCGATCGGGGCCGGCCGCCGCTGCCGGTAGATTCCGGTACGTGGCGACTCCCTTCTCGGTCCTTACCCGTAACCGCGACTTCCGGCGCCTGTTCGCGGCCGAGCTCGTCGTCTTCGGCGCCGACTGGTTCGTGATGGTGCCGCTGCTCGTGCTGCTGCCGGAGCTGACCGGCAGCGGCGTGTGGGGCGCGCTGGTGCTGGCCGCCGACACCGGGATCACCGCGCTGCTGCTGCCCTACACCGGGACGATCGCCGACCGGATCGACCGGCGCGCGATCCTCATCGCGTCGAATGTCGCCGCGCTGCTCGCCACGCTGCTGCTCTTCGTCGTGCGGTCGGCGGCGACGGCGCCGCTCGCCCTGGTCGCCATCGGCGCGGTCGCCGTTGCCAAGGCCTTCTACTCGCCGGCCGCCTCCGCCGCCCTGCCGAACGTGGTCGACCCCGCGGACCTGGCCGCCGCCAACTCGGTCGCCGGCTCCGCCTGGGGCACGATGACCATCGTCGGCGCGTCGCTCGGCGGCATCGTCAGCAGCGCCTTCGGCCCGTACGTCAGCTTCGCGGCCGCCGCCGTCAGCCTGCTCCTGGCTGCGGTGTTCACCGCGCTGATCCGCCGGCCGCTACAGGCGCCGCGCGACCCGGAGGCGGTCCCGGCGCACGCCTGGCACGCGCTGATCGAGGCGCTGCGCTACATCGGCGCCCGCCCCCGGATCCGCGCGCTGGTCACCGTGAAGTCCGCGGTGGGGCTCGGCAACGGCGTGCTCACCGTCTTCCCGCTGCTGGCCGGCCTGTACGGCGTCGGCGCGCTCGGCGCCGGCCTGCTCTTCGCCGTACGCGGCGCCGGCGCCCTGGTCGGCCCGCTGGTCATGCGGCCCGTGCTCAACCACCGGACCTGGCTGCTGCCGGGGCTGGCGCTCTCGATGAGCCTCTACGGCCTCGGCTACCTCGGCGTGGCCTTCGCGTCCTGGTTCCCGCTGGTGCTGGCGCTGGTCTTCGTGGCCCACTTCGCGGGCGGCACCAACTGGGTGCTCTCCAACTACGCGCTACAGGGCGAGGTGCCGGACCGGCTGCGCGGCCGGGTCTTCGCCACCGACATGATGCTGGCGACGCTGGCCATCTCGGTGAGCCAGCTGGGCACCGCGCTCTTCGTCGACCGCGTCGACGAGCGCGTCATCCTCATCGCCTGCGGCATGATCACCCTGGTCTACGCCATCGGCTGGCGCATCGCGACGCGCGGCCTCTCGCTCGCGGGCCCCGCGGAGGAGCCGGAGGCACTCCTGCTGGGCGAGCCGGCCGCCGAGGGTCTGGACGGGCGGCCGGGCGAGCGGCAATGATCAACGCCTAGCATGTGGCGATGGGCCTGACCTTCGTCTCCGAGCCGGTGCGGGTGCGCACGCCGGCCACCAGTGCCAATCTCGGTCCGGGCTACGACACGCTTGGCCTCGCGCTCGCGCTGCACGACGACCTGACCGCCCGGGTCACCGGCGATTCCTACACGGTCTCGGTGACCGGTGAGGGCGCGGGCGACCTGCCCGGCGACGAGACCCACCTGGTCGTGCGCGCCATGCTGGCCACCTTCGACGAGCTGGGCGGGCGCCCGCGGGGCGTGGCCGTGGAGTGCGTCAACCGGATCCCGCAGGCGCGGGGGCTCGGCTCCTCCTCGGCGGCCATCGTCGGCGGCGTACAGCTGGCCCGGGCGCTGGCGCGCGAGCAGATCGACGACGCGGCCGCGCTGCGGATCGCCGCGCGGCTCGAGGGGCACCCCGACAACGTCGCGCCGTGCCTGCTCGGTGGCTTCACCATCGCCTGGGACGAGGCGTCCGGTTCGCGGGCGGTGCGGCTTGACGTCGCTGCCGGCGTACGGCCGACGGTCTTCGTTCCGCAGGAACGGGGCCTGACCGCGGCGGCGCGGGCCGCGCTTCCCGCGGCCGTGCCCCACGCGGACGCCGCGTTCAACACGGGCCGGGCCGCGCTGCTGGTGCACGCCCTGACCCGGGACCCGTCGCTGCTCTTCGCCGCCACCGAGGACCGGCTGCACCAGGGCTACCGGGCCGAGGCGATGCCCGGCACGGCGTCGCTGGTCGCGGGCCTGCGTTCTGTCGGTGTTGCGGCAGTTGTCAGTGGGGCGGGGCCGACCGTGCTCGCGCTGACCCCCATACCCGGAGATTTCAACACCGGAGAGCAATGGCGCGCGGAGTCGCTGGGCGTGGATAGCGCCGGTGCTCTTGCCAAGGGGAGTATGGTGGAACACGCCGAGCGGGGCCCTGTTGCCGCAGGTCGTAAGAGTTGACTACGCTCAAGACCTAGCACAGCCGCGAAGCAAGCGATCATTGCGGTTCGGCGCGCACCCCCGAGACTCATGGCATTCTGCCGGTCTCACTTCTCTTCAAAACACACGCCGAGCAGCGGATCATCAGATCGCTGCACTCGCCGAGACCTACCCGTCAACGTCCGACGGGTCGGGAAACCGTCGAGCTGCCGTGCTGCAAACTCCCGCGCCGCAGTTGCGAAGCGGGTTCCGAGGGCACCCGGCCACCAGGCTGCAGACCCGGGTGGACTTGGTTTTTTCGACGGAAGGAATCCATTGAGCGACACCACCGACGTGACGTCGGGTGTTTCTGACGTCGCTGACGACGGCGCCACCACCGCGGCTGTCACCAAGCGCCGCCGCGGCGGCACGGGGCTGTCGGCGATGCTGCTGCCCGAGTTGCAGAGCCTCGCCGCGTCCCTCGGCATCTCCGGCACCGCGCGGATGCGCAAGGGCGAGCTCATCACCGCCATCTCGGAGCGCCAGAACGGCACGGCTCCGGCGGCGCCCGCCAAGAGCGCCCCGCGCCCGCGCACCACGAACGGCTCCGACGCTCCGGCGGCCGAGCCGGTGCGCACCGAGCCCGCCGCGGCCGCTCCGGTCGCCGAGGCCCCGGCTGTGCAGGCTCCGGTGGTTCAGGCCGTCGTAGCCGAGCCCGCCGCCGCGCAGTCCGCTGCACCGGCGACGACCGAGCAGCCCGCGACCGAGGGCGAGTCCGGCCGTCGCGGCCGCCGTGACCAGAACCGGGACAACGCCCCGGCCGACGGCCAGGCCCAGGGCCAGGGCCAGAGCCAGGGCGAGGGCGAGCGCACCGAGCGCGCCGACCGGGGTGACCGGCCTGAGCGTGGCGAGCCGCGCAACCGGGACCGGCAGCGCAACCAGCAGCGGTCCGAGGGCGGCGAGCGCAACGATCGTGGCGAGCGCAACGACCGCGGCGACCGCGGTCCGCGCAACGAGGGCGTCGCGCGCAACGACAACGGCCCGCGCAACGACAGCGACGACGAAGACGGTGAGGGCGGCGAGGGCGGCCGGCGGAGCCGGCGCAGCCGGTTCCGTGACCGTCGGCGCGGCCGCGACCGGGACGGCAGCGAGGGCGGTGGCCGCGACGGCGGACGGGACGGTGGCCGCGAGGGCGGGCGCGACAGCGGCCGCGAGCCGCACGTCAACGAGGACGAGGTCCTCGTGCCGGTGGCCGGCATCCTCGACGTGCTGGACAACTACGCGTTCGTCCGCACCACGGGCTACCTCTCCGGCCCCAACGACGTCTACGTCTCGATGTCGCAGGTCAAGAAGCACGGACTGCGCCGCGGTGACGCCGTCACCGGCGCCGTGCGTGCCGCCCCCCGCGAGGGCGGCGGCGACCAGCGTCGCGACAAGTACAACCCGCTGGTCCGCCTCGACACCATCAACGGGATGGAGCCCGAGGAGGCACGCAGGCGGCCGGAGTTCTACAAGCTGACCCCGCTGTACCCGCAGGAGCGGCTGCGTCTCGAGACCGAGGCGCACATCCTCACCACGCGGGTCATCGACCTGGTAATGCCGCTCGGCAAGGGCCAGCGTGCCCTGATCGTCTCGCCGCCGAAGGCCGGTAAGACGATGGTGTTGCAGGCGATCGCCAACGCGATCACCCACAACAACCCCGAGTGCCACCTGATGGTCGTGCTTGTCGACGAGCGGCCCGAAGAGGTCACCGACATGCAGCGCTCGGTCAAGGGCGAGGTCATCGCGGCCACGTTCGACCGGCCGCCGCAGGACCACACCACCGTCGCCGAGCTGGCGATCGAGCGGGCCAAGCGCCTGGTCGAGCTGGGCCACGACGTGGTCGTGCTGCTCGACTCGGTGACCCGGCTCGGCCGGTCCTACAACCTGGCGGCGCCGGCCTCCGGCCGCATCATGTCCGGCGGTATCGACTCGACCGCGCTCTACCCGCCGAAGCGGTTCCTCGGCGCGGCGCGCAACATCGAGAACGGTGGCTCGCTGACCATTCTCGCGACGGCGCTGGTGGAGACCGGCTCGATGATGGACACGGTCATCTTCGAGGAGTTCAAGGGCACGGGTAACGCCGAGCTCAAGCTCGACCGGAAGATCGCCGACAAGCGGACCTTCCCGGCCATCGACATCCACCCGTCCGGCACCCGCAAGGAGGAGATCCTGCTCGGCAAGGAAGAGCTGGCGATCGTCCACAAGCTGCGCAAGGTGCTGAGCTCGCTGGAGTCCTCGGCCGCGCTGGACCTGCTGCTCGACCGGCTCAAGCAGTCCCGGACGAACATCGAGTTCCTGATGCAGATCGCGAAGTCGACGCCGGGCGAATAACGCCGGAAAACGACCGAAAGGGGCAGCCGTCGCACGACGGCTGCCCCTGTCGCACATTCAGTGCGTTTGAGTTCATATGGCGCTGTGCGAACCTCCCTGGGCACCTGGCTCAACGTGGGAGGACGCCCGATGATCGTTCCTGGGTACCGGGACCATCCGACCGAGCGATGGGATCCGATCGCACCAGTCGATCCGGGTGAGGCCGAGGACTTCCTGCGCCAGTGCTACCTCGAGAACCCCCGGCTCGGGCCCGTCGAGCCGCGCCTGGCCATCGTGCGGGCGCAGATCGCGGCGACCGGCAGCTACGCGCACACGACCGAGGAGCTTGCGCACGGCGCCAAGATGGCCTGGCGCAACTCGAGCCGCTGCATCGGCCGGCTCTACTGGCGCAGCCTGGTCGTGCTCGACCGGCGCCGGGCGCGGACCGCGGACGACATCTTCTCGCTGCTGGTACACCACCTGCGGGTCGCCGGCGGCGGGGACCGCCCCGGCGCGATCCGCCCGGTGATCAGCATCTTCGCGCCCGCCCTGCCCGGGCAGCCGTACGCCCGGGTCTGGAACGAGCAGCTGATCCGGTACGCGGGCTACCGCACCGAGGACGGCAGCTTCGTCGGCGACCCGCGCAACGAGCGGTTCACCGCCGCCATGCAGGGCTTCGGCTGGCGGGGCAAGGGCGAGGCTTTCGACGTGCTGCCGCTCGCGGTCGAGACCCCGGCGGAGGGCGTACGCCTCTACGAGCTCCCCGAGCGCGCGATCCTCGAGGTGCCGCTCACCCACCCCGAGTTCGGCTGGTTCGCGGAGCTGGGTCTGCGCTGGCACGTGGTGCCGGCCATCGCGAACCTGCGCCTGACCATCGGCGGCGTGCAGTACCCGCTCGCGCCGTTCAACGGCTGGTACATGGGCTCGGAGATCGGCGCCCGCAACCTCGCCGACCAGGACCGGTACGACATGGTGCCGATCGTCGCCGCGCGCATGGGCCTGGACACCAGCCGCGAGTCGACGCTGTGGCGCGACCAGGCGCTGATCGAGCTCAACCGCGCGGTGCTGCACTCGTACGAGAAGGCCGGCATGAAGATCGCGGATCATCACACCGAGTCGCAGCGCTTCCTGACCCACCTGAGCAACGAGGAGAAGGCGGGCCGCCGCGTGCCGGCCGACTGGAGCTGGATCGTGCCGCCCATCTCGGGCGGGGCTACGCCGGTCTTCCACCGCTACTACGACGAGCTGGACCTGCGCCCGAACTTCTACCTGGACCCGGAGGCGCAGGCGCTGGGGCAGTCCGGCACCCGCACCTGCCCGTTCTCCGGTTGAGCAGCCCTAGGCGAACTCGTTGAGCGGGAAGTCGTCCCGGTGGCGCCAGGCCGCGTCGGTGCGGACGTGGTCCGCGCGGACCCACTTCAGCAGCCGATGGGAGAACTCCGCCGCGGGGATGCGGCCCGCGCTGCGGACGACGAAACCCTCCGACGACCCGGGGTCGCGCACGGCGGACCACGCGGCCCGCGCCTCGCTCAGGCTGCCGCCGCGATACAGCACCGGGACGACCGGCAGCTCCAGCCGCTGCGCCCAGTCGACCGTGTCGTCCCAGCCGAGCAGCGTGTTCGTCTCGTCCCAGATGCCGAAGACGATGAAGACACCCGGCAGATCCGTGTACGCGATGCTGCGCCGCGCCCACATCGACTCGCCACAGACCCGCCAGTCGTCGGGTATCCGGTATGCCGTCATCGCCCAGAGTGCCTTGGCCGCCCGGTCCCACGGGTGGGTGCCGGAGTCGACGGAGCGGGCGTACATCGCGTCGCGGGTGAAGGTCAGGTTGCCGCCGTCGAGCTTCTCCGTTACGACCAGCTCACCGTCCAACCAGGACAGATCCGGCTGCACCCGGTCGTCGCCGGTGGCGCCGGGGGAGTCGGGCAGGTGGAAAGTCCGCGGGTACTTTCCGGCCTGCCCGTCCATCAGAAGTCTCCCTCCGCCACCTGGAACACGGTCAGTCCCAGGGCGCGCCACATGCGCACCACCTGCTGGCGGTCGTCGAAGACGCCGATGACCCGCCAGCGGTCGCGGATCTCCTGGTCGAAGATCTCCCGCTTGACGATCGCATCCTTGCGCGAGTCGCCGGCGGGCCGCATGAAGAGTCCTTCGTACGGCACGGCGACGTAAAGGTCCAGCCAGGCCTGTGTTTCGGCCCGGCACTCCTCGTCGCGCCCCGAGCAGAAGACGATCGCGTGGCCGGCCGCGTGCATGGCCCGGACCGCCGCGATGACCGCCGGGTTCGGCGCGTCCTCACCGACCCGGCCCCAGTCGTACGGGCTGCGGCCGTTCATCAGCGCGACGGTGCCGTCGATGTCCACGAGCACGACCGGCGGCAGCTCCAGGTCCGGGTCGTAGACGGCCGCCGGGCCGCCCGGATCCACGTACGGGATCGGCAGCGGCGTCCGCTTGCCCGCGAGGTACCGCTCGTGCATCCGGCGGATGGCCTCCTCGCCGACCCGCTCGTCCTCGCCGCGGTCGGCGTCGCGGCGCAGGCACTCCTCCAGCGGCACGTCCGTGAAGTCGTGCACCTCGAACGTCGCGTGGAAGCGCGCCGCGAGCTCGGCCCACTCCCGCACGGTCTTGGCCCGCAGGTTGGTGTCGTCGACGATCACGTCGGTGTGCCCGCGTAGCAGCGCCTCGACGGCGGCCCGCTGCGCGCGCGTGACCTGGCCCTCCGCCCACTGGGTGTAGAGCGGCCGCCCGTGCAGCATCCGCCGCAGGTCGTCGCGGTTGACCCGGACGACCCGCGGCTGGAGCTTGCGGGCGAACGTGGTCTTGCCCGAGGCGGGCAGGCCACGCGTGATCAGCAGTCTGGTCATTCCTCACTCACCTGGGTACCGGTCGGGGTGTCGGCGGCCGGCCGCACGAGCTGCCACAGGCCGGGACGGTAGTCCTTGTCGTCGAGGCGCAGGAAGAGCGCGCCGCGGTGCTCGCTGCGCACGGCCCGGGCCGCGAACTCGCGCCGGCCCCAGCCCTCCGGCAGGCCCGCCACGATCGCCGCGAACTCCGCCTCGACGGCCGCGGCCAGCGCATCGACCTTGTCGGTCAGCGCGGTGGCGACGTCGGCAACCCACGCGTGCAGCTCGTCCGGCAGGGGTTCCGTCAGCGCGTCCAGGTCGCCGCCCGAGACGAGAACCTCCCATACGGTACGGGCGGAGAGCCCCGTCACCAGCCGGTGCAGCCGGACGTAGTCGGCGTACTTGATCTTCACTCGCTGGTCGGTGCCGGCGAAGTGCACCACGAGTCCCTCGCGCCCCTCGCGCGGCGGCGCGGCGAGCGCCTCGGCCAGCGTCGCGTACGCGAAGGAGTCCACGACCGGGCCGGTCCAGTTCGGCACCGCGGCCGGCCCGAACGTTCGGCCGGTGGCGATCTCGACGGCGCCGAGCAGGATCAGGTCGTCCAGCCCGGCGTAGTCGAGCACGATCCGGTTCTCCGGGTAGACGATCTCGACGAGCACGGTCAGCCCGTCCGGCGGCACGAAGCCCGGGTACCGGGAACGCAGCACCTCGGTCGCGTGCCGCGCCTGGTCCGACGCGAACGACCCGCGGGTGGCGACCGAGAGGTTCGCGCCGTCGCGGTAGATGATCCCGAGCGAGCCGTCGGCCTTGTCGGTGACGGTCACCGCCGTATCCGGCAGGAACCGCGGCGCGTGGCTCTGGTCATGGTTGAAAAACTTGCTGAACGGCCGGGCGAGGACGGTGTCGCCGTGCACGATCAGGCCGCGGCAGGCCAGGGTGATCGGCGTCCATGCGCCGGCGTACTGGCAGGCCTCGGTGTAGTTGTAGATCACGTACGGCCGCGTCGGGTGACGCTGGACCCGCACGTGCCCGTTTTCGACCGCGGTGGCCAGTTCGGCCGGGTCGAGGACGTCCGCGAGCAGCGCCATGACGGCTTTCCCTCCGTGTGCGCCCGCCGCGGGAATGCGACGGGGGGCGCTCACGTTATCGACCACGGACCCAGTAATGCCTCCTGATTTCTGATCGGGGCAGGTGACATGGCAGACTGGTCCATCGGCCAGTAATGGTTCCGGTTCACGCTCGAGTCGTCCGCCCTGGCGGGGTGGTTCGGCGCTGACGGCGACCCGGCGACCACATCATCGAGAGGGACCGAGAAATCATGAAGAGCGGTATCCACCCGGAGTACACCACCACCGAGGTCGTCTGCTCCTGCGGTAGCACGTTCACGACCCGCAGCACCGCCAAGGGCGGCGAGATCCGCGTCGAGACCTGCAGCGCCTGCCACCCGTTCTACACGGGCAAGCAGCGCGTGCTGGACACCGCGGGCCGGGTCGCCAAGTTCCAGGCGAAGTACGCGAAGGTTACCGCCGCCAAGAAGAAGTAGCTGCCGCGACGGCGCCCACCCTGGATTCCGGGGTCGGGCGCCGTTCGTGTGTTCCTGTCCGGGTGACCAAGGAGGCGGCATGAGTACCGACCGGTTGTCGACGTTGCTCGAGGAGTACGCGCAGCTCGAGAAGCAGATGGAGGACCCCTCCATCCACTCCGACCAGGCGCTGGTGCGCCGGGTCGGTCGCCGCTTCGCCGAGCTGGCGCCGCTCTACGCCGCCAGCGCCGAGCTCGACGCCGCCCGCGCTGACCTGGCCGCGGCGAAGGAACTCGCCGCCGAGGACCCGTCCTTCGCCGGGGAGGTCGAGGCGGTCGCCGCGCTGCTCGCACCCCTGGAGGAGAAGCTCGGCGAGATGCTCATCCCGCGCGACCCGCACGACGCCAAGGACGTGATCGTCGAGATCAAGGCCGGCGAGGGCGGGCAGGAGTCGGCGCTGTTCGCGGGCGACCTGCTGCGGATGTACACCCGTTACGCGGAGAAGCACGGCTGGGTCGTCGAGATCATCGACGTGCAGGATTCCGACCTGGGCGGCGTCAAGGACGTCTCGGTGGCGGTGAAGACCAAGGGCGTGCCCGAGGGCGGCCACGGCGTCTGGTCCCGCCTCAAGTGGGAGGGCGGCGTGCACCGCGTGCAGCGGGTGCCGGTCACCGAGTCGCAGGGCCGCATCCACACCAGCGCCGCCGGCGTCCTGGTGCTGCCCGAGGCCGAGGACGTCGACGTGCACATCGAACCGGGCGACATCCGGGTCGACGTGTTCCGCTCCTCGGGGCCCGGCGGCCAGTCCGTCAACACCACCGACTCGGCCGTGCGCATCACCCACCTGCCGACCGGCACCGTGGTGAGCTGCCAGAACGAGAAGAGCCAGCTACAGAACCGCGAGTCGGCCATGCGCATCCTGCGCTCCCGGCTGCTCGCCATGGCGCAGGAGCAGGCCGACGCGGCCGCCTCCGACGCGCGCAAGCTCCAGGTGCGGACCGTGGACCGCTCGGAGCGGATCCGCACCTACAACTTCCCGCAGAACCGGATCAGCGACCACCGGATCGGCTACACCGCGTACAACCTGGATCTGGCGCTCGGCGGCGAGCTGGACGCGGTGCTGGACGCGCTCGCGGAGGCCGACCGGGCCGCCCGGCTGGCCGGCGGGACGGAGATCAGCCGACGTCCGTGACGGCCAGCCGGCCTTCCGGCGTCACGCAGGCCAGCAGGGTGCCCTCGTTCTGACAGCCGTACTCGACGACCGGCGGCATCGCGCCGATCAGCAGCACCTCGCCGGAGCGCGGGTCGAAGCGGCTCACCGCCACGAGCCCGGCCGGCTCCCGGGTGCGGGCCAGCAGGTACGGCGACGCCTCGATGGGGAAGTTCCACACCGGTGTCGCCAGGCCCAGGTCGACGATCCGCCGCCCCGTTGCCGCGTCGATGAGGTGGTGTCGTGTGCCGCTCTGGTCGTCGTCGACGAGCAACTGCCCGCCGGCGAACGGGAAGGCGTTCGCCGAGCCGGGTATCCGCCAGCGCAGCTCGCCGGTGTCACGGTCGTACCCGGCCGTCTCGCCGGGGCCGTTGACGCAGATCACCGGTCCGCAGCTGTAGAAGCCGCCGCCGACCTGGCCCGGCTCGATGTGCCAGAGTCGCCGCAGGGTCTCCGTGTCGTACGCGGTGATCGTCGTCTTCGCGCCGGCGTGTTCCACATAGAGGCGGTGCCCGTCGACGGTCACCGCCGAGTTCTGGGTGTCCGGGGCCGACCAGGGCAGCGTCGCCGCGGCCACCCGCGAGCCGTCGGCGAGGTCGAACACCTCGACGTCGCCGTTCGGCGACGCGGTGACCAGGCGGTCGGCCCTGTCCTGGTACAGGCCCTCGGTCACCCAGTTCTCCAGGTCGTCGGCGGGCTTCGACCAGACCGTGCCGCCGTCCGAGAGCCGGACCACCCGCAACGTGCGGACCCGGCCGCCGTCGTCGCTCCAGTCCGCGAGCAGGGCCCGGTCGCCCGCGGCCACCGACAGCTCGCCGGACACGCGCCACAGCTGCCGCCCGGTGGCGGTGTCGACGGCGATCGTCTCCCGGCTGAACTCGCGGGAGACCTCCTGGCCGTCCGGGTCCTTGAGGAGCGCGGTCGAGTAGGCGGCCGGTAACAGCAGGACCCCCGCCTGGACCGGGCCGAGCCACTTGGGGTCACCGAGGCTCGAGTTCGACCAGCGCACCGCCCCGGTGCTCAGGTCGTACGCGGTGAGCCGGGTGTCGCCGGACTGGCTGAGCAGGTAGACGGCGTCGCCGTCGACCGTGAACATGTCGGCGCCGTCGCGGTACGGGGTGCTCCAGAGCTGTTCCGGCGCGTGCGGGTCGGGCCGCGCCGAGCCGGTGACGGTGAGCGCGCAGAGGACCGCCACGGCGGCGACAAGCATCCGCCGGAGCTCCGAGCGGCGCAGCCGTCGCCGCACACGATCGGCCGGCGGCTGGTCGCCGCCGTCGGTGACGAGCCCCAGCTCGATGACGGTCATGGGCCGAGCGTATGTCCTCCGGCCGCCTAGGCGGGGGTGCGGTTCGAGGCCGCCGTCGCCAGGGCGGCGCTGAGGCTGCGCCCGTTTGCGCCGACCTCGGACCAGCCCGCGGCCAGGCCGATCGGGGTGCCGGGCACCAGAACCTGCCAGTTCTCCCCGGCGGCCGCGGCGCTGATCCGCCGGGAGACCTCGGCCGCCTGGTTCGGGCCCGCGCCGGGCAGCAGCACCACGAACTCGTCGCCGGCGAAGCGGGCCACGAAGTCGCCGCGGCGCATGACCCGGTTGAGCACGCCGGCGATGCGTTGCAGCACCAGGTCGCCGCAGTGCCGGCCGTGCCGCGCGTTGACCGCGGTGAAGCCGACCAGGTCGCAGACGCCGATCGCGGCGCGCTCGCCGCGGGCCAGCATCGCCGCGACGTAGCGCTCGAGCTGGCGGCGGTTGGGCAGGCCGGTGAGCGGGTCGGTGAGCGTCTCGTCGCCGTAGCGGCCCACGTCGCGCTGGGTCTCCTGGGCGTCGAGGCGGGCGGCGACCCCGTCCAGGTAGCCGTCCCGGAGCCGGTCGATGCGCTGGGCGGCGAGGCGGAACGCGTGCCGGTCGGCGATGTGCGCGGCCTCGTGGTCGCCGGCCGAGGCGTAGCAGATGCTGCGCAGCCGGGCCGGCTCGGAGGGCCCGAGGATCTCCTGGGAGACGGGCACGGCGTCGAGTTTGCGCAGCGCGTCGCCGGGCCGGTCGGCGGCGATGTCGAGGCACACCGTGCCGAGATGCCGCAGGTCGCGGGAGCGGACGCTGTCGCCGCCGCCGGTCAGCAGCGCGGCGACGTCGGTCTCGGTGCACTCGCCGAGTGCCGCGCGGCGGGCGAGCGCGTAGCCGTACACGGGGCGGCTGCTCGGGCGCAGGCGCACATCGGCGCCGGTGGCGACGTAGCGGGTCAGCTCCGCGTCGATGTCGCGGAGCACCCGCAGGCAGCCGTCGGTGTCGCCCTGGTGGTCCAGCGAGACCGCGTTGCGCAGCCGGATGCCCGGCGCGGCGAAGACCTCGCTCGCCATGCCGGCCGCCGCGCCGACCTGGCGGGCCTGCTCGATGGCGGTCAGCGCGTGGCCGTGGAATCCGAGGTAGCTGTAGGCCATTGCCAGGTCGTGCCAGCCCCACGCCGTCTCGGTGTCGCCCTCGACCACCGCGGCCAGCGCCCGCGAGGCCTGCACGAGGTGGGTGACGCCCCGGTCGAGTGCGCCCTGAAGGTAGGCGCCGAGGGCGGCGAAGGCGTGCATCTGGCCGCGCAGGTAGGGGTCCGAGGTGTCCCGGACGGCGTTGCTGGCCACCATCATCGCGGTGGCGAGCTCGGCGACGCGGCCCAGGTTGATGAGCGCGCCGAAGCGCTGGACGAGCGCGTACGCCCGGGTGAGCGGGTCGGCGGTGGTGGCGAGCACCTTGTCGAGGATCGCCAGCGCTTCCGCGGAGCGACCGCCCTGCTGGAGCTCGCCGGCGTTGGCCAGTTCGTCGACTGAATCCGGGAGCTGGTCCAACCACGTCATGGTGTTGCCATGGCCATCCAGGCCCCTCCTGCCGACGTCGTTCGTCGATGGGGTGACCCGGCCGGTCACCTTCGAGATACGACGTTCCATGATTATGCCGTGACGCCGACGCACGAACACCCCTCCGATGGGACGGAACGGGCGCGGTTGGCGCCGGCGCTCGCGCGGGCGGCCGCGCGGCTGGCCGAGGCGGGCGTCGCGTCGCCCCGCGTCGACGCCGAACTGCTCGCCGCGCACGCGCTCGGCGTCGGCCGCGGTCGACTGCTGTTGATCGACACCGTGCGCGGGAACGAGCTGCGCCGATTCACCGAGCTCGTCGAGGAACGGGCACGCCGGATCCCGTTGCAGCACCTGCTCGGCACGGCGGCGTTCCGCCATCTCGAGCTCGAGGTCGGCGACGGCGTCTTCGTGCCGCGGCCCGAGACCGAGCTGCTGGCCGGCTGGGGCGTCGAGCGCACCGCGCCGGGCGCGACGGTGGTCGATCTGTGCAGCGGCACCGGCGCGATCGCACTCTCCATCGCGGACGAGGCCGAGCCGGGGCTGGTCATCGCGGTGGAACGCGCGCCGGCGGCGCTCGAATACCTGCGCCGGAACGCGGCGGCGTTCGGCGTGGTGCGGGTCGTCGAGGGCGACGTCACCGACCCCGGCCTGCTCGCGGAGTACCGGGGCCGGGTCGACGTGCTGCTCTGCAACCCGCCGTACGTGCCGGACGGCACCGCCGTGCCCGCCGAGGTCGCCGAGCACGACCCGGCGGAGGCGGTCTTCGGCGGCGCCGACGGCCTCGCGGTGATCCGGCCGGTGATCGCCCTGGCCGCGTCCCTGCTGCGGCCCGGCGGCACGGTCGGCATCGAGCACGACGACGTGCACGGCGCCGAGGTTCCCGGCCTGGTACGCGCGGACGGAAGGTTCGCCGACGTCGTCGCGCACCGCGATCTGGCGGGCCGCCCGAGATTCGCGACGGCACGGCGCAGATAGGGAACGTGACCCGCGCCATGGCACACTGCAACCTGTGATGCTCTACGACTGCCGTACCGTCGCCGACCGGGATCGCGGCATCGCCGCGGCCGTCGAGGCGGTCAAGAGCGGTGAGCTTGCCGTCTTCCCCACCGACACCGTCTACGGCGTCGGCGCGGACGCGTTCACCGCGCACGCCGTCAACGCCCTCCAGAACGCGCGCGGCACGGACCGCCGGGTGCCGCCCGTGCTGGTCGGCTCGCGGCACACGCTCGACGGGCTGGTCTACTCGCTGCCGAAGGCCGCCCGCGAACTGGCCGACGCGTTCTGGCCGGGCGCGCTGACGATCGTCGTCGAGCATTCGCCGAGCCTCCAGTGGGACCTGGGCGACACCGGCGGGGTGGTGGCGGTCCGGATGCCGCTGCACCCAGTGGCGCTCGAGGTGCTGCGGGAGGTCGGCCCGATGGCCGTCACCACGGCCAACAAGATCGGCCAGTCGGCGCCGACCACCGCCGAGGAGGCCCGCGACCAGCTGGAGTACGCGGTCCGGGTCTACCTCGAGGCCGGCCCGGCCGCCGACCCGGCGCCCAGCACGATCGTCGACGTGACCGGCGACGAGCCCCGGGTGCTGCGCGAGGGCGCCATCCCGTTCGAGAAGCTGCGTGAGGTCGTGCCCGGCATCCTGGCCGTGGGAGCCTGACGATGCCGTTCACGGTCCTGCACGTGTGCATGGGCAACATCTGCCGTTCCCCGATGGCCGAGCGGCTGCTCGTGCTCGCCGCGGCGCAGCGGCTGGCCAAGACCGCGCCCGAGGCGGAGCTGGGCGACCTGCTGCGCAGCGCCAGCGCGGGTACGGGCGGCTGGCACGAGGGCGAGGAGATGAACCCGCCCGCGGCCCGGCAGATCACCCTCCGCGGCGGCAGCACCGACGGCTTCACGGCCCGCAAGCTGACGAGCGCGCAGCTCGACGACGCCGACCTGATCCTCACCGCCACCGCCGACCAGAGCGACTACGTGCACGCGCTGGTGCCCGGCGCGGCGGCCCGCACGTTCGTGCTCGGCCACCTCGCCCGCCTGCTGCGCGAGCTTGACCTCTCGGCGCTGCCGCCGGCCGGCGCGGACGCCGCCGCGTTCGCGGCCCGGGCCGCCGCCCTGGTCGCCGCCGCCGATCGCCGCCGCGGCGAGACCGAGCCGGTGCCCGGCGACGACCTGGACGATCCGTGGGGCCGGGGCGACCAGACCTTCCAGCGCATCGCCGACGACATCGACGAGTCGCTGTACGCGCTCGTGGACGCCCTGCTGCCGACCGCGCCGAGGCCCGCGTGACGATTGAGCCTTTTTCAACGTGGCCCGGGCGGCAGCGCCCGGCGGAGGTCGATGGCCCGGATACCGCTGGCCCGAGGGCAGGTTGAAAATTGCTCATAGTTGAACCGGACGCCGACGGCCTGGGCCGGGCGGTGGAGCTGCTGCGCCAGGAGTCGGTGGTCGCGTTCCCCACTGAGACGGTCTACGGCCTCGGTGCGCACGCCTTCTCGGAGAAGGCGATCGCGGAGGTCTACCGCCTCAAGAACCGCCCGTCGTGGAACCCGCTGATCGTGCACGTGTCCGGCGTGGCGGAGGCCCGCGGACTCGCCGAGCGGTGGCCGGACGCGGCGAACGAGCTGGCGGCACAGTTCTGGCCCGGCCCGCTGACCCTGGTGGTGGAGCGGGCCCGGCACCTGGGCGCGGTCGGTCCGCGGCTCGAGACGATCGCGCTCCGGGTGCCGGCGCACGAGGTCGCGCTGAAGCTGCTGGAGGCCTCGGGGCTGCCGCTCGCCGCGCCCAGCGCGAACCGCTCGGAGGGCATCTCGCCGACGACGGCCGAGCACGTGCTGCGCGGCCTGCCCGACGTCCCGCTCATCCTGGACGGCGGCCCGGCCTCGCTGGGTATCGAGTCGACAGTCCTCGACCTGACCGGTGAGACGCCGAAGCTGCTGCGCCCGGGCGCGCTCGGCCTGCGGGAGCTGCGCGAGGTGACCGGCGCGATCGCGCTGCCGGACGAGGTCGTTGACGGCGCGATGCGCTCCTCGCCCGGCATGGGTGCCCGGCACTACGCGCCGAAGGCGACCGTGATCCTCGCGAAGGACGTGCGCGAGGTGGAGCACGGCGACCTGGCCGGCCCGGTGGCGGTGCTCAGCTACGAGAGCGTCGAGGACTTCTCGGACGAGCTCGTCGCCGAGGTGCTCAGCGTGGATCCGCGCGAGTACGCGGCCGACCTTTACGCGGCCCTGCACCGCCTGGACGACGCCGGGGTCGCCACGATCATCGTCCAGGCCCCGCCGGAGACCGAGGAATGGCTGGCCGTGCGGGACCGGCTGCGCCGGGCGGCCGCGTCGTAGCGCCCAGCGCGATGTTGCGGGCCATGCCGCTGAAGATGATCCCGTGGAACGGCAGCACGCTCGCCCAGTAGGCGTGCCCGGCCAGCCCGCGCGGCACGAAGATGGCCCGCTGCCGGTAGACGCTGGTCCCATCGGGCCCGGGCTCCGCGGACATCTCCAGCCAGGCCCGGCCCGGCACCCGCATCTCGGCCCGCAGCCGCAGCAGCTCGCCCGGCCTGATCTCCTCGACCCGCCACCAGTCCAGCGCCTCGCCGACGTAGAGGTGGTTCCGGTCGCGGCGGCCGCGGCGCAGGCCAACGCCGCCGACCAGCCGGTCCAGCCAGCCGCGTACGGACCAGGCGAGCGGGGACGAATACCAGCCGTTCTCGCCGCCGACCCCCTCGATCACCCGCCACAGTGCGTGCGGTGGCGCCTCGACCGGGTGGGTGCGCTCGTCGACGTAGACGCTGCCGCCGGACCAGTCCGGATCGCTGGGCAGGGGTTCCGCGGCCGCGTCCCGGCCGGCCGCGTTCGACCACCGGGTCTCGACGTTCGCGTCGCGGATCTTGCCGAGGGCGAGCCGGACGGCCTCGTCGAAGCCGAGCAGGCCGTGGGCCGGCACGTACCGGGCGATGTCGTTCTCCCGGGCGAAGGCCTCGTGGATCAGGCTGCCGACCAGCGGCCGGGCGATCGAATTCGGTACGGGCGTGACAAGGCCGACCCAGTGCGACGACAGCCAGGGGCTCAGTGGGCGCACCGGCACGATGACCCGCCTGGGCAGCCCGGCGACGCGTGCGTACCGGTGCATCATCTCCAGGTAGGTCAGGACGTCCGTGCCGCCGATGTCGAAGCCGCGGTTGACGTCTCCCGGCAGCGTGGCGCAGCCGATCAGGTAGCGCAGCACGTCGCGCACGGCGATCGGCTGGATCCGGTTACGCACCCAGCGTGGGGTGACCATCACCGGCAGCCGCTCGGTCAGGTAGCGCAGCATCTCGAAGGAGGCCGAGCCCGAGCCGATGATCACCGGCGCCCGCAGCACCGCCGTCGGCACCCCGCTGTCCAGCAGGATCCGCGCGACCTCCGCGCGGGAGCGCAGGTGCGCCGACGGATGCTCGTCGGCGGGCGGCTCGGGCCCGCCCAGGTAGACGATCCGGGACACCCCGGCGGCCCGGGCCGCCGCCGCGAAGTTGACGGCCGCCTCCCGGTCCAGGCGCTCGAAGTCGGGCCGGCCCAGCGAGTGCATCAGGAAGTAGGCCACCTCGACGCCGTCGAACGCGGCCGGCAGGGTGCCGGGGTCGGACAGGTCGCCCTCGACGATCTCGACCCGGCCGGCCCAGGGCACGTCCCGCAGGCGTGCGGCGCTGCGCGAGAGGCAGCGGACGGAGTGGCCCGCGTCCAGCAGCCGAGGTGCCAGCCGCCCGCCGATATAGCCGGTCGCGCCGGTGACCAGACAATGCATAACCCCACTGTGCCCGCAGGCAGGGCCCAATAAGCCATATGCTCGAATCCGGCAGCGTCGCCGACGTGAGGGAGCGCGCCATGGAGACGTTCTGGGGCCCCGACTTCGGTGCGCTCGAGCGCGAGGACCCGGAGATCGCGGAAGTGATCCTGGGCGAGCTGGAGCGTCAGCGCGGCGGTCTGCAACTCATCGCGAGCGAGAACTTCACCTCGCCGGCCGTGCTGGCCGCGCTCGGCTCGACGCTGACCAACAAGTACGCCGAGGGCTATCCCGGCCGGCGCTACTACGGCGGCTGCGCGCAGGTGGACCGCGCCGAGGAGCTGGCGATCGACCGCGCGAAGACGCTGTTCGACGCCGAGCACGCGAACGTGCAGCCGCACTCGGGCTCGGCGGCCAACATGGCGGCGTACGCGGCGCTGATCCAGCCCGGTGACACGGTGCTGGCCATGGACCTGCCGCACGGCGGCCATCTCACCCACGGCAGCAGGGTCAACTTCTCCGGCAAGTGGTACCACCCGGTCGGCTACGCGGTGCGGCGCGAGACCGAGCTCATCGACTACGACGAGGTCCGCGACCTGGCCCTCGCGCACCGGCCCAAGCTGATCGTCTGCGGCGCGACGGCGTACCCGCGTCTGATCGACTTCAAGGCGTTCCGCGACATCGCCGACGAGGTCGGCGCCTATCTGATGGTCGACGCGGCGCACTTCATCGGCCTGGTCGCCGGCCGGGCCGTGCCGTCGCCCGTAGCGCATGCCGACGTCGTGTGCTGCACCACCCACAAGGTGCTGCGCGGGCCACGGGGCGGCATGATCCTGTGTCGTGAAGAGCTTGCCGCGCGTATCGACAAGGCCGTCTTCCCGTTCTCGCAGGGCGGCCCGATGATGCACACCATCGCCGCGAAGGCCGTCGCCCTCCACGAGGCGGCACTGCCCGAGTACCGCTCGTACGCCAACCAGGTGGTCAAAAACAGTCAGGCGCTCGCCGCCGGGCTGGCCGTGGAGGGCATGCGCCCGGTCTCCGGCGGCACCGACACCCACCTGGCCCTTGTCGACCTGCGCGACGTCGGGGTCAGCGGCCGCGACGCGGAGGCGCGCTGCGACCAGGCCCGGATCACCCTGAACAAGAACGCGATCCCGTTCGACCCGGAGAAGCCGATGACCGCCTCCGGGATCCGGGTGGGCACGGCGAGCGTGACGACCCAGGGCATGCGCGAGGGCGAGATGCGCCGGATCGCCGGGCTGATCGCCGCCGCGGTGCGCGCGGAACCGAGCTCGCCCGGCGGCGCCGCCGCGCTGCGTGAGGTCGCCGGCGAGGTGTCGGACCTGGTCCGGGACTTCCCGGCGTACGCGCAGGTCGGGGTGCCGGCGTGAACGATTCCGCCGACCGCGTGGTGCCGGCACAGCCCGGCGCCGTCGACGACGACAACGAGGACGCCCGGCCGCTGCCCGACCTGCCGCCGCTGCCCGCCGATCCGCGCTGGCGCGTCGAGCATCTGCCCTTCCTGACCGCCTTCTCGGTGGCGCTGATGATCTGCGCGGCGTCCGTCGGCTTCTTCGCCGGCGGTGCGCCGTCGGCGGTGGGCGCGGCCGCCGGGGTGGCCATCGTCACGGTCAGCTTCACGATGTCGACCCTGGTGCTCGCCTGGGCGGACACCGTGCGCCCCGCGCTGCTGATGCCGCTGGGGATGCTGACCTACGTGGTGAAGTACACGTTGCTCGGCGTGATCCTGGCGTTTGTGGTCTCCTCGGAGTGGCCGGGCCGGTTCGCGATGGGGTGGGGAATCGTCGCGGGAGTGCTCGGCTGGACCGCCGTGCAGATCTGGTGGGTGGCGCGGACCAGCCTCTCCAAGTGATCTTTTGCACTGGCGTTTCGGCTGGTCAGTGCCCCTTTGGGTGCCATCTGTCCACGATCCGGTGACTGATGCACGGCGAAGTTGTCCGGTTCTGGCGGAGGAGGAGTAGCGTGATGGCGAGTTGCGAGACCCCTGACGCCTGGACAACTGCGGTTGTGCGGGGGGTCCCGCTTAGCTTTGTCTCGCCTGCTGATATCGTTCGGGCCGTCATGACTGGTGAAAAACCTCC
The DNA here is from genome assembly GCF_014205335.1 of Amorphoplanes digitatis. Taxonomy (NCBI): domain Bacteria; kingdom Bacillati; phylum Actinomycetota; class Actinomycetes; order Micromonosporales; family Micromonosporaceae; genus Actinoplanes; species Actinoplanes digitatis. Next base: position 789,815 of record NZ_JACHNH010000001.1, read on the forward strand.
CGGCAACCCCCACGGCGACGACGGTCAAAATCCCCCCGACTCGGGCATGGGAATGACGGCCCTCAGCTATCTCCTCGGGGGAATGCTGGTCTGGGGTGGCATCGGCTGGTTGGTCGACCACTACGTCGGGACCAAGGGCATCTTCGCCGGAATCGGTGTCGTTATCGGCACCGCCGGCGGTGTCTACCTCATCGTGCGCCGTCTCGGCGCCTGACAGGAAAGGGCTACGGTGACCGGTCAGTCGATCGTCCTCGCAGCGGATGTTCCGTTCCCGCCGAGCGTCGAGGACTTCTACCTGCCCAGCATCGCGCCGTGGGGTGAGCACTCCTACTGGTTCACCAAGATCACCCTGCTGGTCTGGGTGTCCGTCGCGGCGCTCATCATCTTCTTCCTGGTCTCGAACCGGAAGCCGCAGCTCGTACCCACGAAGAAGCAGTGGCTGGCGGAGAGCCTCTACGGCTTCGTCCGCAACAACATCTCGGTGGAGATGATCGGGCCCCGAGGTGTCGCCTTCGCGCCCTACCTGACGACGCTGTTCTGCTTCATCCTGCTGAACAACTTCTTCGGCATCGTGCCGCTCATCCAGATCTCGCCGATGTCACACATCGCTTTCCCCGCGGTTCTCGCGGTGATCAGCTATGTGTTGTTCATTGCCGTCGGTATCCGGCACCACGGTTTCGTCAAGTACTTCAAGACCGCGTTGATCCCGCCGGCGCCGTGGTTCATTCTGCCGCTGCTGATTCCGATCGAGTTCTTCTCGAACTTCCTGGTCCGCCCGTTCTCGCTGGCGGTCCGACTTTTCGCCAACATGTTCGCCGGGCACATGCTGCTGCTCGTGTTCACGCTCGGCGGCTTCGCGATGCTCAGTGCGAATGTCTGGTACGCGCCGTTCTCGATCGTCTCGTGGGCGATGACGATCGCGCTGACGTTCCTCGAGTTCATGGTGATCGTGCTCCAGGCCTACGTGTTCACGGTCCTGACCGCGAGCTACGTGGCGGGCGCCCTCGCCGACGAGCACTGAGTCGCCCGCCCGCTTAACACCCCGTTGTCGTCCCGCGTGAAAGTCACGCGAGATACCAGGAGGAATCAGTAATGGACGTTATTGCCGCCGTTACGGGCAGCACCGCCGCCATCGGCTACGGTCTTGCTGCCATCGGCCCCGGCATCGGTGTCGGCCTGGTCTTCTCGGCCTACATCCAGTCGACGGCCCGCCAGCCGGAGTCGTCGCGCCTGACCCTGCCTTTCGTCTGGATCGGCTTCGCCGTCATCGAGGCGCTCGCCCTGCTGGGCATCGCCTTCGGCTTCATCTGGCAGGGCTAGCCCCGACGCTGTCCCGCCGAAACGGAGGTTCACATGCTCTCGTACCTAGCCACTGAGGTGGTTGAGGAAGCCGAACACAGCCCGATCATTCCGATCTGGCAGGAGGTCGTGGTCGGCACGGTCGCCTTCGCCGTGCTCTGCTTCGTGCTGATGAAGTTCGTCTTCCCCATCATGGAGAAGACCTTCGCGGCGCGGGTGGACGCGATCGAGGGTGGCATCAAGCGGGCCGAGACCGCTCAGGCGGAGGCCAACGAGCTGCTGGAGCAGTACCGCGCCCAGCTCTCCGAAGCCCGCACCGAGGCTGCTCGCATCCGTGACGAGGCTCGTGCCGACGCCGAGGGCATCCGCCAGGACGTCCTGGCCAAGGCCCGTGAGGAGTCCGACCGCATCATCGCGGCCGGGCGCGACCAGCTCGCGGCCCAGCGCGAGAGCATCGTCCGTGAGCTCCGCTCCGAAGTGGGCACGCTCGCGGTGGACCTGGCCAGCAAGATCGTCGGTGAGTCGCTCGCCGACGAGGCGCGCAGCCGGGGCACCGTCGACCGCTTCATCAACGAGCTCGGCGCGGGCGCCCGCTGATGGCGACCGTCAACCGGGAGTCGTACGCGGCGGCCGCCGAGAAGCTCGCCGCGGACACGCGGCAGGCGACGGCCGCGCAGCTCGCCACGACCGCCGACGAGATCCTGTCGGTGGCCCGGCTGCTGCGCGGCGAGCTGCGGCTGCGTCGGGCACTGACCGACCCGTCGCGCGGCGGCGGCGACCGGGCGGACCTGATCCGCTCGATCCTCGCCGGCAAGCTCGGTGCGGTCACCGTCGACGCGCTCGCGACCCTGGTGTCCGCGCGCTTCTCCCGGCCGTCCGAGCTGCTCGACGCGGTGGAGCGGCTCGGCGTGGACATGGTCCTGGCGGCGGCCGACAAGGCCGGCACGATCGCCGAGGTCGAGGACGAGCTGTTCCGCTTCGGTCAGATCGTCGGCGGCGACGCCGAGCTCGCGGTCACGCTCAGTGACCCGGGTGCGCCTGCCGAGCGCCGGGTTAAGCTGGCCAGGGACCTGCTGGAGGGCAAGGCCCAGGCGGCGACGATCCAGCTCATCGCGGTGGCGCTCGAGGGTTTCGGCGGGCGCAACTTCGAGACCTCGCTGATTCGACTGGTCGAACTGACCAGCGCGAAGCGGGACCGCGAGGTGGCCTACGTGACGGTCGCCAAGCTGCTCGGCGACGCCGAGGAGCAGCGGCTCGCGGCCAAGTTGGCCGACATCTACGGCCGGCAGGTTTCGCTGAAGTTCGAGCTGGATCCGAGCATCATCGGCGGCCTCAGCGTCCGGGTCGGCTCCGACCTCTACGACGGCACGATCCTGCGGCGACTCAACGAAGCCCGGCAGGCGTTCGCTAAATAGTTTCTTCCCCTCGGTGGCGGCGACGTCCCGAGCACGCCCTCGGCGGCGGCGACGCCCCGAGCCGACTAGAGAAGGCAGAGGATGGCCGAGCTGACCATCTCCTCGGACGAGATCCGGGGGGCGCTAGAGCGCTACGTCTCGTCCTACACGCCCGAGGTCTCCCGTGAGGAGGTCGGCATCGTCTCCGATGCGGGCGACGGGATCGCGCACGTCGAGGGTCTGCCCTCGACCATGGCGAACGAACTGCTTGAATTCGCCGACGGCACGCTGGGTGTCGCCCTGAACCTCGACGTCCGCGAGATCGGCGCCGTTGTCCTGGGTGACTTCACCGGCATCGAGGAGGGCCAGCAGGTCAAGCGGACCGGCCGCGTCCTCTCGGTTCCGGTGGGCGACGCCTACCTGGGCCGCGTGGTGAACGCGCTCGGCGAGCCGATCGACGACCGCGGCCCGATCGAGAGCGAGGGCTTCCGCGAGCTCGAGCTCCAGGCGCCGAACGTCATGTCCCGGCAGCCCGTGAAGCAGCCGCTCCAGACCGGCATCAAGGCGATCGACGCCATGACGCCGATCGGCCGCGGCCAGCGCCAGCTGATCATCGGCGACCGCAAGACCGGCAAGACCACGGTCGCGCTCGACACGATCATCAACCAGCGCGCCAACTGGGAGTCCGGCGACCCGGACAAGCAGGTCCGCTGCATCTACGTCGCCATCGGCCAGAAGGCGACGACGATCGCCAGCATCCGGGGCACGCTGGAGGAGCAGGGCGCGCTGGAGTACACGACGATCGTGGCCTCGCCCGCGTCCGACCCGGCCGGCTTCAAGTACATCGCCCCGTACACCGGTTCGTCCATCGGACAGCACTGGATGTACGCCGGCAAGCACGTCCTGATCGTCTTCGACGACCTGACCAAGCAGGCCGAGGCGTACCGCGCCGTTTCGCTGCTGCTGCGCCGCCCGCCGGGCCGCGAGGCGTACCCGGGCGACGTCTTCTACCTGCACAGCCGCCTCCTCGAGCGCTGCGCGAAGCTCTCGGACGACCTCGGCGGTGGCTCGATGACCGGCCTGCCGATCATCGAGACGAAGGCCAACGACATCTCGGCCTACATCCCGACGAACGTCATCTCGATCACCGACGGCCAGATCTTCCTCGAGGCCGACCTGTTCGCCTCGGGTGTGCGCCCGGCCATCAACGTCGGCACCTCGGTGTCGCGGGTCGGCGGCTCGGCACAGGTCAGGGCCATGCGGAAGGTCTCCGGCCGGCTCCGCCTCGACCTCGCCCAGTTCCGTGAGCTGGAGGCCTTCTCGGCCTTCGCCTCCGACCTGGACAGGGCGTCGCGTGCCCAGCTGGAGAAGGGCGTACGCCTGGTCGAGCTGCTCAAGCAGCCGCAGTACTCGCCGTACTCGGTGGCCGAGCAGACCATCATCATCTGGGCCGGCACCACGGGCCAGCTCGACGACATCCCAGTCGGCGACGTGCGCCGCTTCGAGTCCGAGCTGCTGGACTGGGTCAAGCGCAACCGCGGCGAGACCTTCACGGCGATCGAGTCGACCGGCGAGCTGAGCGACGAGCAGGTCGAGACGCTGCAGAGCGGCGTCAACGAGTTCAAGGTGCTGTTCAAGCAGGGCGAGACCCGTAGCAACGTCGGCAACGAGGCGCAGGCCGAGCCGCTGGCCGACGGCAGCGAGAGCCGGGAGACGGTGACCCGCGAGGTCCGTCCCGGGGACGAGAACTAAGCCATGGCCGGTCAGGTACAGGCACTTCGGCGGCGCATCCGCACCGTCAAGTCCACCAAGAAGATCGCCAAGGCGCAGGAGCTCGTCGCGACGAGCCGCATCGCCAAGGCGCAGGAGCGGGTGAACGCCTCCAAGCCGTACGCGGAGGCGATCACGCGGGTCCTGACGGCGCTGGCGTCCAACGCGACGATCGACAACCCCCTGCTGCAGTCGCGCGAGCGGGTGCGGCGGGCCGGGGTCCTGCTGATCACCAGCGACCGGGGCCTGGCCGGCGCCTACAACGCCAACGCGATCCGCACCGCCGAGCAGCTCATGGCCCGGCTCCGTGCGGACGGCAAGGACGTGGCGCTGTACATCGTCGGCCGCAAGGGCGTCGGGTACTACCGGTTCCGTAACCGGCCGATCGAGACCAGCTGGACGGGGTTCTCGGAGCGGCCGTCGTTCGCCGACGCCCGCGCCATCGGCAACGCCCTGCTGGAGGCGTTCGTCGCCGGAGCGGACAACGACGAGTCGTTCGGGCCGGACGGCATTCAGGGCGTCGACGAGCTGCACATCGTCAGCACCCGGTTCAAGTCGCTGATGACCCAGGCCGCGGAGGCGCGCTTCCTGGCGCCGATGCAGGTCGAGGAGCTGGAGCGCGAGCCCGGGCTGCGTCCGGCATACGAGTTCGAGCCCGAGGCGGAGGAGCTGCTCGAGGCGCTGCTGCCGAAGTACCTCAACACGCGGATCTACGCGGCGTTGCTGGACTCGGCGGCCAGCGAGTCGGCGTCTCGGCGCCGGGCGATGAAGAGCGCGTCGGACAACGCGGACGACCTGCTCAAGCGGTACACGCGCGAGATGAACTCCGCGCGGCAGGCTGCGATCACCCAGGAAATCAGTGAGATCGTCGGCGGCGCCAACGCGCTGGCCGCGGCGGGAAGTGATGAGTGATGACTGCTGTTGCTGAGCCCACCAAGACGGAGACCGGCGTCGGCCGCGTCGTCCGGGTCATCGGCCCGGTCGTCGACGCCGAGTTCCCCCGTGACGGCATGCCCGGAATCTTCAACGCGCTGCACGTCGACGTGACCCTCTCCGGGGGCACGAAGACGCTGACCCTGGAGGTCGCCCAGCACCTGGGTGACAACCTGGTCCGCGCCATCTCGATGCAGCCGACCGACGGCCTGGTCCGCGGCGCCGAGGTCCGGGACACCGGCTCGCCGATCTCGGTGCCCGTCGGCGACGTGACCAAGGGCCACGTGTTCAACGCCCTCGGCGAGGTGCTCAACGTGGACCCGTCCACGCTGGACATCACCGAGCGCTGGCCGATCCACCGCAAGCCCCCGGCGTTCGCGGACCTCGAGCCGAAGACCGAGATGCTGGAGACCGGCATCAAGGTGCTCGACCTGCTCGCGCCGTACGTGCGCGGTGGCAAGATCGGCCTGTTCGGCGGCGCGGGCGTCGGCAAGACGGTGCTCATCCAGGAGATGATCATCCGGGTCGCCCGTAACTTCGGTGGTACGTCGGTGTTCGCCGGCGTGGGTGAGCGCACCCGCGAGGGCAACGACCTCATCCTGGAGATGGCCGAGGGTGGCGTGCTCGACAAGACCGCCCTCGTCTTCGGCCAGATGGACGAGCCGCCGGGCACCCGCCTGCGCGTCGCCCTCTCCGCGCTGACCATGGCGGAGTACTTCCGTGACGTGCAGAACCAGGAGGTGCTGCTCTTCATCGACAACATCTTCCGGTTCACCCAGGCCGGCTCCGAGGTGTCGACGCTGCTCGGCCGCATGCCGTCCGCCGTCGGTTACCAGCCGACGCTGGCGGACGAGATGGGTGAGCTCCAGGAGCGGATCACGTCGGTCCGTGGCAAGGCGATCACCTCGCTCCAGGCGATCTACGTGCCCGCCGACGACTACACCGACCCGGCGCCGGCGACCACGTTCGCCCACCTGGACGCCACGACGAACCTCGAGCGGTCGATCTCCGACAAGGGCATCTACCCCGCCGTGGACCCGCTGGCCTCCAGCTCGCGGATCCTGGCGCCGGAGTTCGTCGGTGCCGAGCACTACGCGGTCGCCCGCGAGGTGCAGCGGATCCTCCAGAAGTACAAGGACCTGCAGGACATCATCGCCATCCTCGGCATGGACGAGCTCTCCGAGGAGGACAAGGTCACGGTGCAGCGGGCTCGCCGCATCGAGCGTTTCCTCTCGCAGAACACGTACGCCGCCGAGCAGTTCACCGGCGTACCCGGCTCGACGGTCCCGCTGAAGGAGACCATCGAGGCGTTCAAGAAGATCAGCGAGGGGGAGTACGACAACTACCCCGAGCAGGCCTTCTTCATGTGTGGTGGCCTCGAGGACCTCGAGAAGAACGCGCATGAGCTCATGAAGGGCTGATCTTGCGGATCTCACGTGAGCCGCGCCGACGCTTGTCGGCGCGGCTCACGCGTTTCCAGAGTGCCGTTATGTCCGTTTAGCTACGCAGTACTGCTTTCGGACGTGAATCTTTCTTTTGTTGATCGGATAGTCTGGCACTGCCGTTGATCGCGGATGGTTCGACCGGCATGGTTGGGGATCGAGTGGCGAAGAGCAGTAAATCCGGGAACCGCCGGCGCGCGCCCCTGTGGGCGCGGCTCTGCGCGATCCTCGGGGCCGTCCTGATGGTCGTCAGCGGCGGCGGGCTCGTCACGAGCCAGGTGCTGGTGGCGCGCTATGCCGGCGCGGTCGAGACCAAGGACCTCTTCGGCAACGCCGCCAACGGCGCCACCAAGGCGAGCGACATCAAGGGCCCGGTCAACATCCTGCTGGTCGGCATCGACCCGCGGAACACCAACGCGGCACCGCTGTCCGACTCGATCATCGTGGTGCACATACCCAAGGACCTGAAGCAGGCCTACCTCTTCTCGATCCCGCGCGACCTGCGGGTCGAGATCCCGCCGTTCGAGAAGACGGGCTTCCGGGGCGGGACCGCGAAGATCAACGCCGCGATGTCGTACGGCAGCTCGATCGGCAACGGCAAGCACGACGTGGCGCAGGGCTTCGACCTGCTCGCCAAGACGGTCAGCAAGCTGACGGGCATCAAGAAGTTCGACGCCGGCGCGATCATCAACTTCAACGGCTTCAAGGACATCGTCGACGCGATGGGCGGCGTCACGATGAAGATCGACCAGAACGTGAAGTCGGAGCACCTGAAGCCCAACGGCAAGCCGCGGGACCGCCGCCCCGAGTGCGCGGCAAACAACTGCGAGCACCCCTACATCGGGCCGCAGGCGGAGTACAAGAAGGGCACGTACCACCTCGAGGCCTGGCAGGCGCTCGACTACGTGCGTCAGCGCTACGGCCTGCCCCGCAGCGACTACGACCGCCAGCGGCACCAGCAGCAGTTCATCAAGGCGATGGCCTCGCAGGCGCTGAGCAAGAACGTGGTGACCAACCCGGTAAAGCTCGACGCCGTGCTGCGGGCCGCCGGTGACGCGCTGATCTTCGACGGCAACGGCCACACGATCGTCGACTGGGGCCTGGCGCTCAAGGGCCTGCGCTCCGACGACATGACCCTGGTCAAGCTGCCCGGCCGGAGCATCATCGAGAACAAGAAGTACCTCGGCGAGGCGCTCGAGCCCTCCGCCGACTCCTTCTTCGCCTCCGTCAACAACGACACGATCACGACGTTCCTGATCGACCACCCAGACTTCTTCCAGAAACTCTGATAGTCGGCAGTGGCGGTCGCCACCCGAGGCACCGTGGTGTCACCCAGCCGTTTAGACTTCATCCCAAGAGCGTCCGCAGGCTTTACAAGGAGACAGCGTGGCCAATCAGCTGCACGTCCAGGTCGTCGCCGTCGAGGAGAAGGTCTGGTCCGGCGAAGCCGAGATGGTCGTCGCCCGCACCGTCGAGGGTGAGCTCGGCGTGCTGCCCGGCCACGCCCCACTGCTCGGCCTGCTCAAGGAGCCGTCACAGGTGCGGGTCAAGCTCGCCGGTGGCGAGCAGCTGACCTACGACGTGGCCGGTGGCTTCCTCTCCGTCGACGCCGACGGTGTGACGGTCCTGGCCGAGAGCGCCACCCCCGCCACTCCCGACGCGCACTGACGCCGGCGATGCGGGTTCTGGTGATCCTCGGAATCTGCGTCGCCACGCTGCTCGTCGCCCTCTTGGCGGTCTTTCTGCGCCGCCGCCTGCTCATGGCCGGCGGCGGCACCATCCGGCTACAGGTCCGGGTGAGCACGATGGTCCCCGGGCGCGGCTGGTCCTCCGGGATCGGCCAGTTCGTCGGTGACGAGTTGCGCTTCCACCGCATGTTCAGCTTCGGCTTCCGTCCCAAGCGCGTGCTGAACCGCCGCACGCTCGAGGTCGGCCACCGGCGGCTGCCGGAGGGGCCGGAACGCCTGACCATGCCGGGCCACTGCGTGGTGCTGCTCTGCACGACGGGCCGCGCGCAGCTCGAGATCGCCATGGCGGAGTCGACGGTGACCGGTTTCCTCTCGTGGCTCGAGGCGGGCCCCCCGGGCCAGCCGGGCTCGGTCGCGCCCCGCCCGGCCATCACGCCCCGGGTCGTCGAGCGCTGATCCAGGGCGCGGCCCGACCCGGTCGGGCCGGCCGCGCCGCGTCTCGCCGCGTCTCGCCGCGCTGGCGGGCGGGACGGCTCAGGAGACCCCGCCGGGCACCCACTTGACGTCGCCGGCCGGATTCGCCGTGCGGGCCAGGATGAACAACAGGTCCGAGAGCCGGTTCAGGTACTTGGCCGGCAGCGGTGACGTGCGTGCCTCGTCCAGTTCGTGGAGGGCCCAGGCGGACCGCTCCGCCCGGCGCGCGACAGTGCGGGCCACGTGCAGCAGCGCCGCGCCCGGCGTGCCGCCCGGCAGCACAAAGGAGTCGAGCGCCGGCAACTGGTCGTTGTACTCGTCGCACCAGCCCTCGAGGCGGGTCACGTACGCCTCGTTGATCCGCAGCGGCGGGTAGGGCGGGTCCTCGGCCAGCGGGTTGCACAGGTCGGCGCCCACGTCGAACAGGTCGTTCTGCACGGCCGTCAGGACGCTCTTGACGTCCGGGGCGAGTGCGCCCATGGACAGCGCGACGCCGATCGCGGCGTTGCACTCGTCGGCGTCGGCGTACGCCGCGACCCGGGGATCGGTCTTCGCGGTGACCTCGTTGTTGCCGAGCCGGGTCGCGCCGGCGTCGCCGGCGCGGGTGTAGATGCGGGTGAGATGCACAGCCATGCCCCCCACCCTACGGAGGTGGCTGGGCGCTGCCCCATACGATTGCCCGCGTGGATGTGATCAGGGTCAAGGGCGGCGTGCGTCTCTCCGGCGATGTCACGGTCGGCGGCGCGAAGAACTCGGCACTCAAGCTGATGGCGGTCGCGCTGCTGGCGGAGGGGCGCAGCGTGGTCACCAACGTCCCGCACATCACCGACGTCGCCATAATGGCCGAAGTGCTACGCCGGCTCGGTTGCGACGTGTCGCTCGGCGCCGGCGACGCGACGATCGACGTGCCCGCCGAGCCGGGCAGCGAGACGGACTACGACCTGGTGCGCCGCCTGCGGGCCTCCATCTGCGTGCTGGGCCCGCTGCTGGCCCGCCGCGGCTACGTCCGGGTGGCACACCCCGGCGGCGACGCGATCGGCTCGCGCGGCCTCGACATGCACGTGGCCGGCCTGGCCCGGATGGGCGCCGACATCTCCGGCGAACACGGCTTCGTCATCGCCTCGGCGCCCGGCGGCCTGCACGGCGCCAAGATCTGGCTGGACTTCCCGAGCGTCGGCGCGACGGAGAACCTGCTGATGGCGGCCGTCCTGGCCAAGGGCGTCACCGAGATCGACAACGCGGCCCGGGAGCCCGAGATCGTCGACATCTGCGACATGCTCACCGCGATGGGCGCGCAGATCTCGGGCGCGGGCTCCTCGACGCTGACCGTCGAGGGTGTCGACGGGCTCAAGCCGGTGCGCCACGCCACGGTCGGCGACCGCATCGTCGGCGGCACCTGGGCGTTCGGCGCGGCGATGACCCGCGGCGACGTCACGGTGCACGGGGTGCAGCCCGCCTACCTGGAGATCGCCCTGGACAAGCTGGTCTCGGCCGGCGCCGTGGTGGAGCCGGGCGACAACCTGTTCCGGGTACGCATGGACGACCGCCCCAAGGCCGTCGACATCGTGACCCTGCCGTACCCGGGCTTCGCGACCGACCTGCTGCCGATGGCAATCGGCCTGGCCGCGGTGAGCACGGGCTCGTCGCTGATCACCGAGAACATCTTCGACGGCCGGTTCATGTTCGTGAACGAGATGGTCCGGCTGGGCGCGGACATCCGCACCGACGGCCACCACGCGGTGGTGAACGGGCGCGAGCGTCTCTCCGGCGCCCCGGTGCGGGCCACCGACATCCGCGCGGGCGCCGGCCTGGTCATCGCGGGCCTGTGCGCCGAGGGCAGCACGGAGGTCGGTGAGGTCCACCACATCGACCGCGGCTACCCGAACTTCGTGTCGGACCTTTCCGGGCTCGGCGTCGAGGTGGAGCGCGCGGTCGTCGCCGAGCCGACGTTCGACTTCTGAGCGGGCCTGGCGCCCGCTCAGAGGGCGGGTGAGCCGCCGACCAGCCTGCGGGCCTCGTCTACCTCCTCCGGGAAGACCAGGACCATCAGTCGGCCGTCCGGGCGGGCGGCCGACGTCGAGCGGATGCCGGCCGCGGCCAGCAGGCCGCGGATTTCCACGGCGATGCCCGGGTCGAAGGTCGCCGCGGCGGGGCAGAGCAGGCCGTAGTCTTCGGTCTCGCCGAAGATGGCCAGGCCCTCGTAGGTTTCGCGTCCTTCGCAGAGCTCGCGCGGCGGGTTCTCGCCGACCTGGTTCCATTGCAGGCCCATCCGCCAGAAGACGGCGGCGAGGAACCCGACCAGCGCGACGGCTATGAACGGCCCTACCAGGTACCAGCCGTCGCTTGGTGGCATGCGCACAGTCTGGCACCGGTGGCCGCCGTTTTCCCCGATTTTGCCCCGATCGAGGCACTGAGTCAGCGTTAAGCGGGGCGGTTAGGCTGTCACCGCAACCTCTACGTGGAGAAGGAGAGCACACATGGCGGGTCGACTCGCTGTCATCGGCTCCGGCCTGATGGGTTCCGGCATCGCACAGGTGGCGGCCCAGGCGGGCTGGCAGGTCACCATGCGGGACCTGGATGAGGCATCGCTGAGCCGCGGCGTCGCGGCGATCCGGGACTCCCTCGGGCGCTTCGCCGCCAAGGGGAAGATCTCGGCCGAGGACGCGGAGGCGGCGGCGGGGCGCATCACCACGACCACCGATCTCGAGGCGATGGCCGACGCCGACGTGGTGGTCGAGGCGATCTACGAGAAGCTCGAGGCGAAGCACGAGGTCTTCCGCGCGCTCGACAAGATCTGCAAGCCCGGCGCGGTGCTCGGCACCAACACGTCCGCGATCCCGATCACCCAGATCGCCGCAGTCACCTCGCGGCCCGAGTCGGTCGTCGGCATCCACTTCTTCTCGCCGGTGCCGATGATGAAGCTGGTCGAGCTGGTCCGGGGTTACCAGACCTCCGACGAGACCCTGGCCGACGCCCGCAACTTCGCCGAGGAGGTCGGGAAGACCTGCGTCGAGGTCAAGCGGGACGTGGCCGGCTTCGTCTCCAACCGGCTCTTCTCGGCCCTGCTGGTCGAGGCGATCAGCCTGGTCGAGAGCGGCGTGGTCTCGGCCGCCGACCTGGACACCGTCATGAAGCTGGGCTTCGGGCACGCGATGGGCCCGCTGGCCACCGTCGACCTGACCGGCCTCGACGTGATGCTGAACGCGGCGAGCAACATCTACCACGACACCGCGGACGAGAAGTTCTTCCCGCCGGAGCTGCTTCAGCGCATGGTCACCGCGGGTGACCTGGGCCGCAAGACCGGCAAGGGCTTCTACACGTACTGACGTGCCTCGCGGGAGCGCGCCGGCTAGCGCGTTCCCGCGAACGTCACGGACAGCAGCGTGGCCGCGAGCATGCCGCCGAGCAGGGTCAGGCCGATGCCGCCGACGTCGAGCCGGGCGTTCAGCCGGCGGTGCGCGATCGCGGCGGCCACCGGAACGCCCGCCGACGGCGCCATCAGGAACGCCAGCCAGCCCAGCCCGCGCAGCACGGCCCCGCCCGGGATTCCGCTGCCGCCGAAGGTCACCAGCCCGGCCGCGACCAGCCCGCACGCGCCGGCGATCAGCGCGCCGAGCACCGGCAGCAGCGGCAGCACCCAGCGCGGCACCGGGCGGCGCGCGGCCGGGCGCACGGTGACGTCGATCCGCTCCGCCGTCCGGGCGAGCAGCGTGCGGGCCGACTGCCGCGGCGCCGGTGCCGGACCGCCGGCATCCGGCGAGCTCTCGAGCGCGACCCGCGGCAGCGTCTCGATCGCCGCGGGCTCCGGCATCTCGCCGAGCGTGCGCACCCGCATCCCCCGGGCCCGGCGCAGCCCGTCCCAGAGCCGGGCCGCCTCCCGGTCGACGTCGAGCACCTGTGCCGCCGCGGCACCCGCCCAGCGGTCGGCCGCGATGGCGTCGTTCTCCGCCCGGGCCAGCTCACCGGCCGCCTGTGCCGAGCTGGTCTGGTAGGCCTGCTCGGCGTTCTCCAGCTCCTCGTCGCGGCGCCGGGCGACGTCGGCGAGCGCGCTCATCATCAGCTGGTAGTCGCGGTCACGTGTGGTCACTGTTCACCTCGTACGGGATGATCACTTCCGGATGACGGTGCACCGATCGGTCGAAGAAGAGTGCCCGGCGGCGGCGCGGATACCAGACCGGCCCGCCGGGTTGCGGTGAGAGCGGGCTGAGCTCGGGGCCCTGCACGTCGAGGGCGACCCACGCGCCGATGGTGTCCAGGCGCGCGCCGATCCCGCCCAGGTCGTCGCGCAGCCGCTGCACCGAGCGCCACCAGCCCAGCACGTGCGTGCGGTCCTCGGGCCCGTCGGTGAGCACGGCGCGCAGCCGTTCCCGGTAGGACGGTCCGGCGGCGTCGAGCGCGTAGCCGAGCAGGTAGTGCGGGATGCCGTCCGGCTCGAGGGCGGCGAAGAGCTGATCCAGGTCGGCCGGGCCGTACCAGTCGGCCTGCGGAAGCTCGGCGATCAGCCGGGCCGCCGCCCGCTCCGCGCCCGGGTCGAGGCAGGCCACGCTGAACCGCGCCGGCCCCTGCGCGGCCAGCGACAGCGCGGCCGCGGCGAGCACGTCGCAGGCCTCGCCGGTACGCGTGCCCAGCACCGCCAGGTTGCGCCCCGGCATCCGCCCGAGCCGCAGCCGGGCGGGGCGCGCGGCGACGTCGATCCGCTCGCCGAGCACCGCGCCGGGCGAGGAGCCGATGTCCGAGGTCACCCGCGGCACCCGCCCCGCGGGCCGGTACGCCTCGGGCAGCCGCGGCACCGCGTCGCCGTCGAAGAGCCGGGGCGGCACGCAGTCGTCCGGCCGGCTGTGCCACAGCTTGTGCTGGAGGGTGCGCCACGCGGCCCGGTCGCCGGCATCGGGCAGCCGCACGATGTGGTTGGCGCCGGCCGCGCCCGAGTCGGCGTTGACGACCGCGTGGAAGCGGGGGATGACCGCGGCCGCCAGGTTGGTGTCCGCGAGCACGCGCCGCGCCTTCGGGAGCGCGATGCGCAGGGTGAACTGTCCGATCAGGCCGGACCGGCCCCAGAGCGCCTCGATGCCGGAGACGTCCTGGCTGGCCAGCACGAGATGGATGCCCTGCGAACGGCCGCGCCGGGCCAGGTCCTCCAGGAGGGTCACGGCCTCGTCGGCGAGCGCGTCGCGCCCGGCGAGAAGCACCTGGAACTCGTCGATGACGGCGACGATCCGGGGCCAGTGCCCGCCCGGGTCCTCGGCGCGCAGCTCGGCCAGCTTCGACGCCTCGTACCGCTTGGCGGCCTGCGCCCGGGCGCGTAGCTCCTCGCCGAGGTGGCGCAGCATCGCGAGACCGAACTCGCGGTCGCCGTTGACGTTGATGCCGGCCAGCCGGACCTGCGGCAGCCAGCTGGGGTCGCGCGGGCCGGGCGCGAACCGCGCGAACGACACGCCCTCCTTGAAGTCCAGCAGGTAGAACGCCAGCTCCGCCGGGCTGTACCGGGCCGCGAGCGAGCCGATCCAGGCGTAGATCAGGTTCGTCTTGCCGGAGCCGGACGGGCCGCCGATGAGCGCGTGCGGCGGGTCGTCGCCGAGCGGCACGCAGATCAGCGGGCCGTCGGTGCTGTCGCCGATCGGCGCGGCCAGGCCGTGCGCGGACGACTCGGTCCAGAGCTTGTCGGGCTCGAGGTCGGCGAAGCTGGCCGGCGGCGGCCCCTCGCGCAGGCGTTCGGCCGTGCTCCGGGCGAAGCCGGCGATCCGGTCCGGCGGCGGCGGCGCGTCGAGGGTCACCGTCAGCTCGCCGGTGGTGTCGCAGGTGGCCGTGCCGTCGCGCACGGCGATGTGCTCCACCGTGGGATGCGGCGCGAGCTCGAGACCCCGGACCACCAGGTGTACGCCGCAGGCAACGCCGGTGCGGACGATGCGGTCGAGCTGGGCACGCTGACTACCGGTGAGCTCGGCGTCGGCGAGCAGCACGACCACCCGCCACGGCTCGCGGCGCGGGCCGGCGGTCGCGGCGGTGAGCTCGGCGAGGGACGCGTACTCGCCCGCCAGCACGGTCTCGTTGACCCGGCAGATCTGCTCGACCAGGTCATCGAGCACGGCGCTCAGGCCGCCCGGGCCGACGAAGGAGAGCAGGCCGGCGTTGCCGAGCGGCGCGAACGCCGCGAGCGTGCCGCCGAGCTGCTCGGGGTCGTAGACGGTGAGCCGGACGTCGCCGGGGCGGGTGGTGCCCAGGGCCCGCAGCAGCAGCCCGGAGATGACGCCGTCCGCGGTCTCCGGGTCGCCGACGAGGTTCACGTGCGCGTGGTCGAGCAGCGGCACCAGGGCGGGCAGGCGCCGGTCGCCGTCGCCGGCGTCGTAGCTGACCGTGCCGATCCGCAGCAGCCGGGGGCGGCCGACCCGGTCGGGTTCGGTGGGCGTCCAGTAGCGCCAGGGCGTGCCGGCGGAGCCGGACGCGCAGAGCGCGGCCAGCGACTCGACGTTGCGGGTCAGCGTGGCGGCCTCGGTCGAGGTCCGCCGCAGGATGTCCTGCCGCGCGGCCTCGCGCGCCTCGGCGAGCTGGGCCAGGCAGGTCGAATAGGCGTCCCGGATCAGCTGTTTGCGGCGCAGGGCCTCGCTGCGGGCCGACTCCGCGGCGGCCAGCACCGCCCGGGCGGTGCCGCGCGCCTCGGCCAGCTCCTGCCGGACGACGGCGACCAGCGTGTTGCGGTGGCTACCCACAGCACCCCCCGGAAGTCACGATGGGAGATTTTAACCATTTTGCCGTGGTTGCCAACTTATGTGGCGCGTGTCGCTATCGAAGCGTCACCGCACGGGTTCCCGGCGGGCGCCGCCGGCCCCGGCAAGCCAGCGCGGATCGGTGCTCACCAGGTCCCGCCAGAGGTGCGCGGCCACCATGTTCGCCGCCTCGGCCTGCCAGCGGTGCAGCGAGCGCCGGGGCACGTAGCGGCGGAACCAGTCGACCGCCCGCCGCGCGTCCCGGTCCAGCCCATCGGGCAGCGACCGCCGCCGGTACGGCCGCAGCCCCAGCACGCAGCAGTAGTAGAGGGTGTTGAAGTAGCGCCACTCCTCGGTGGTCCCGAACGCGCCGGCCGGCTTGAGCCGCAGCACGTGCTCGCTCAGCACGGCCCGCAACTCCGCGGCCCGCACCAGCGGCTGCTCGGCGACACCGGGCCCGCGCGCGGCCAGCCGCCGGTCGACGGCCGGCAGGTCGACGAGCGGGTTGCGCAGCAGCCGGCCCACGTCGCCGAAGTCCTCCAGGGCCCGCCGGGTCAGCCGCTGGAACTCCTCCGCGTCCAGGGCGATCATCCGGTGCCGCTCGCGCCGCCGGGGCAGCGCGTCGGCCGCCAGCAGCAGCGCGGCGCGGTCCTGCCGCAGCCGCTCGTCACCAAGGAACGCCAGCCGGTCCAGCCCGGCACGCAGCTGCCCCGCACACCCGACCGCGCCGACCACCATCGCCACCAGCGCGAACTGCAGCAGGGTCACCGCGCCGAGGCCGGGCGCGGCGAGCATCGTCAGCACCGCCGGGCCGCCGCAGAGCAGCAGGGCCGCCGCACCGGCGATCAGCGCACGGCCCAGGCCGGGCTGTAGCCGCTCGCCCGCGTCGACCGCGTCGGCCACCGCGACGAGGAAGCCCATCAGCAGCAGATCGAGGCCGATCGCGGCGACCACCAGGACCGGCGCGCCCAGGTCGATCGGGGCCAGCACGACGACAAGGCCGAGCGCGTACAGCGCGGCCGCGGCGGCGAGGGCCGACGGCAGCGCGGTGGGGCGCACCCGCTCGCGGTAGCGCATCAGCAGGACCATCGCGCCCGCCAGCGGCGCGAGCGCGACCAGCTTGCCGACGCCGGGCAGCACCGCGGCCAGCACCAGGAACACCGCCGCCAGGATCGGCCAGCCGCGGTTCGCCGGCCGGTACTCCGGCGCGGCGCGGGGCAGCAGGCCGGCGGCCACGCCGGCCCAGAACAGGGCCGGCACGCAGAGCAGCAACTGGGCCAGGGCGGAGGCCGGGCTCAGCGTCCAGGCGACCACCGCGACCGCGTACGCGATCAGGGCGGCGGCCGAGCGCCACAGCAGCGGACGGGTGGGGTCACGCCCCACCAGGTAGCAACCCAGCCACCAGGTCAGGGCGAAGGCGGGTACGGCGATCGCGGGCACCGCAGCAGTCAACCAAACAGACGCTCGGTACCGACACCCTCTAAAGGCCTCCCTTCCCGCTTTCGCCGCTTTCGCCGCCTGATCACCCACCAGGTGGCGAACATCATCAGCAGGAGTCCGAGCAGGACAAGCACCGGGAGCAGGATCGCCAGCACCGACAGCAGCACGCTGCCGAGGTCCTCGGCCGTGCTGGCCACCGGCGCGCCGAGGCCGGCCGTCGAGGCGTTCACCACGGGTCTCGACACGGCCTTCACGCCGTGCACGCAGAGCGCGATGACCACACCCGCGGCGACGGGCACCCACTGGTGCGAGCCGAAGAACGAGCCGGGATCGGACACGGTCACCGTCTGGGACGCCGAGCCGGCCCCGAACGCGAGCCCGCCGGCGGTAGGCCGGATCACGGTCTGCACGACGTCGTTGGCGTGGTCCAGCACCGGCACCTTGTCGGCGACCACCTCGACGGCGAGCAGAACCACGAGGATGCCGATGGCCCACCCGCCGGAGAGCCACTGCCAGCCGTCGGGCAGCTCGATCAGATCCGTGTATCGGGCCAGCAGACCCATGGTGAGCAGGGGGATGTAGGCATTGAGTCCCGCGGATGCCGCGAGGCCGGTACCGGTGAGCGCTTCGAGCACGTCCCCAGGATGGCACCGCCACGCGAGCCCGCCCGGCGCGGCGGCTACCCTCGTCGGGTGCGCCTGGTCATTGCGAAATGCTCCGTGGACTACGTCGGCCGCCTCTCCGCCCATCTACCGCCCGCGGTGCGACTGCTGATGGTCAAGGCGGACGGCTCGGTCTCGATCCACGCCGACGACCGTGCATACAAGCCGCTGAACTGGATGAGCCCGCCCTGCAAGCTGCGCGAGGCGGACGGCGTGTGGCGGGTGGTGAACAAGGCCGGCGAGGAGCTGCGGATCACCCTCGAGGAGATCTTCCAGGACACCTCGTACGACCTGGGCGTCGACCCGGGCCTGGTGAAGGACGGCGTCGAGGCCCACCTCCAGGAGCTGCTCGCCGCGCACCCGGAGACCTTCGGCGAGGGCTGGAGCCTGGTCCGCCGCGAGTACATGACCGCGATCGGCCCGGTGGACCTGCTCTGCCGCGACGCCGCCGGCGGCGCGGTGGCGGTCGAGATCAAGCGGCGCGGCGAGATCGACGGCGTCGAGCAGCTCACCCGCTACCTCGAGCTGATGAACCGCGACCCGCTGCTCGCACCGGTGCAGGGCGTCTTCGCCGCGCAGGAGATCAAGCCGCAGGCCCGGGTGCTGGCGACCGACCGCGGCATCCGCTGCGTGGTCGTCGACTACGACCGGCTGCGCGGCATGGAGCGCGACGAGCTCACCCTCTTCTAGCCGCTAGCGGGCACTGAGCTCGACCCGGTCCTTCTCGGTGGTCCCGCTCACGTACGCCCGCGCGCCGAGCGCGGCGACCGCGCCCTGCACCGCGACGCCGGTCCAGGTCAGCGGGGTGCCCTGGGCGATCTGCACCACCGTTGGCAGGCCGAGCAGCAGCACGTCGAGCCCGGCGAACGCGCTGATCGCCGGTCCGGTCGAGAACGACCCCATCGGGGTGTCCAGCGGCAACAGTCCGTTGTCGACGAAGCCGACGCGCGCCCGGCGGATCGTCGCGGCCGCGCCGGCCGGGCCCAGCACCAGCCCCAGCGCCCACCACGGTCCGGCCGGCAGGTCGCCGAGGCCGCGCAGCAGGGACAGGGCGGCGCAGTACCAGAGTGCGGCCAGCACGCCGGGCACCCAGAGCCGCTGGATGACCGAATCCCGCGAGCTCAGGCCGAGCAGGCGCAGCAGGACCGGGTTGCCGGCGTCCGTGCGGACCGTCGCCGCGGCCGCGCCGCCGGCGGCCAGGCCACCGGCCAGCACGGCGACGGCGAGGATCCACCCCGGCGCGTGCGCCAGCAGCGCCGGCAGGGTGGTGGCGCCGGCCAGCCACAGCAGCCGGCGCGGCCGGCGGCGCAGCAGGATCAGATCCTGAGCCACCAGTACGGGCACCCGCGTCGACAGGCGCCGCGACCTCAGCCTGCGCCGCGCCCAGTACCGCCGCTCGATCATCTCCGTCACGAACGACGGCTCCACCCCGAACGCCGAGTCGAGCAGCGTGCCGGCGGTCTTGGACGCCTCGAGGATCCGTTCGTTGGGGGTACGCGCGAGGCGGCGTACCGCGAGCAGGAAGAAGGCGGTCACGACCACCGCGAGGGCCGCGGTCACGGCGGGCACGACGCCGCCGGCGGGCCATCCCGCGCTCGCGCGGGGCGCGGAAACGGCCGAGTCGACGACCAGCCCGGCCAGCCCAGCCGCGGCCAGCAGATAGGCCGCGTCGTCCGACCAGGCCGACCATCGGCGGTTCGCCTGCGCGTCCAGCGCGACGAGCAGCAGGGCGCCGCCGAGCAGCGCGCCGGCCAGCGGCAGCAGCGCGTCCGGGCCGGGCACGGGCCGCGCGGCGACGTGCCCGAGCACGGCGAGCCCGCCGAGCGTGCCCGCGAGCGCCGCACCGATCGCCGCCGACCAGAGCGAGGGCAGCAGCAGCCGGCGGCGGCTGACCGGGGCGGTGAGCAGCCAGGATGCCGCCGGGCGGCTGAGGCCGAGCGGGCCGAGGCGGCGCAGCGCGAGGTAGAGCCCGCCGACGATGACCAGGCACAGCGCGCCGCCGGCCAGCGCGGAGGCGTTCGGTGCGGCCGGCCAGAAGATCGCCGCGAGTTGCCGGTGCAGCATGCCGCCGACGATGGCGACGAACAGCACGGCGAAGTAGAAGTTGCCGAGCGTCTCGCCGCGCTCGCGGTGCGCCGACCGGGTCCGGCGCACCCAGCGCCGGACGCTCCCGACGGCGACGGTCGTGGTCACCGCGCCCCGGCGGCGTGCAGGTCGGCCATGTTGATCGTGGTGGTGCCGGCCGCGGCCGCGAACGCGTCGTCGTGGCTGGCGATCAGCGCCGTGCCGCCGCCGGCGAGATAGTCGCGCAGCAGGCCGGCCACCATCGTCCGGGCCTGCGGGTCGAGGCGCTGCTCGGGCTCGTCCAGGATCAGCAGTCGGCTCGGCCGCAGCAGCGCCAGGGCCAGGGTGAGCCGCTGCTTCTGGCCCGAGGAGAGCGAGGGCGGGATGACGTCGGCGTGTGACGCGATGCCGAAGCGTTCCAGCATCTCGTCGAGGCCGGCGGTCTCCGGGG
Source organism: Amorphoplanes digitatis (assembly GCF_014205335.1). Taxonomy (NCBI): domain Bacteria; kingdom Bacillati; phylum Actinomycetota; class Actinomycetes; order Micromonosporales; family Micromonosporaceae; genus Actinoplanes; species Actinoplanes digitatis. The sequence continues at coordinate 810,136 of NZ_JACHNH010000001.1, forward strand.
TCAGGCCGTGCGCGCGGCAGACGAGTTCGCCGTGCTCGCGGGCGGTGAGGCCCGGATACCAGGTCGGGGGCTCCACAGTGGTGACGACGGCACGCCAGAACTCCGGTGTGGAACCGGGCGGGCCGCCGAAGATCTCGATCTCGCCCGCGTCCGGGCGCTGGAGGCTGGCGACGCAGCGCAGCAGCGTGGACTTGCCGATGCCGTTCTCGCCGGTCACGCAGACACCGGCGCCGACCGGCACGGTCAGCTGGACGTCCACCAGCACCGGCGCGGAGCCGTAGCTCACCGACAGGTCGCGGACCTCGATCGCGGAATGATCCACCGGCCGACGCTAGCAAACGGGGTCACGGGCGGCGGCCGTACAGCAGCTTCACCGCCTTGACGATGCGCTGCACCTGCGCCGGGGTGCGCTCGAAGGTCATCGAGGGCAGCAGCGAGGGCGCCCGGCGCACGCTTATCGACTTGGCCCGGCCGAACTCGCGCAGCCCGTCGTCGCCGTGGATGCGCCCGAAGCCGGAGTCGCCCATGCCGCCGAAGGGCAGGTTGGCGTTGCCGACGAAGCTCAGGGTGGAGTTGACGGCGACCATGCCGGCGCGCATCCGCCGGGCGATCCGGACACCGTTGGCCTTGCCGAACACGGCGCCGCCAAGGCCGTACGGCAGCGAGTTGGCCTTGGCGATCGCCTCGTCGGCGTCGGCGACCCGGGTGATGGTCAGCGTCGGCCCGAACGTCTCCTCGCGGATCGCGGCCGAGTCGTCGGGCACGTCGACGAGCACGGTCGGCGCGACGTTCGGCGGCTGCACCGCGTCGGCGCCGCCGAGCACCGCCGTCGCGCCGGCGGCGAGCGCGTCGTCGATGTGCCGGCGGATGATGTCGACCTGGCCCGGCATCGTGATCGGGCCGATCTCCTCGCCCAGCCGGAGCCGGCCGGCCTTCTCCACGACGGCGGCCACGAAGGCGTCGTAGACCTGCGTGACGGCGTACGCCCGCTCGATGCCGATGCAGGTCTGCCCGGCGTTGGTCATCGCGCCCCAGACCGCGGCCTCGGCGGCCGCGGCGACGTCCGCGTCGGCGTCGACGATGAGCGCGTCCTTGCCGCCGGCCTCGAGGATGACCGGTGTCAGGGTCTCCGCGCAGGTGGCCATGACCCGCTTGGCGGTGGCCGTCGAACCGGTGAACGCGATCTTGCCGACGCCGGAACGGCACAGCGCGGCGCCGACGTCGCCCAGCCCGTGCACCGCTTGCAGCACCGGCTGCTCGGGCACGACCTCGGCGAACGTGTCGACCAGCCACTGGCCGACCGCCGGGGTGTACTCGCTCGGCTTGAGCACCACGGCGTTGCCGGCCGCCAGCGCGCCGCTGATCGGCCCCAGCGGCGTGAGGATCGGGTAGTTCCAGGGGCCGATCACGCCGATCACGCCGTACGGCTGGTACTCGAGGTGGCCGGCGTGCTCGGCGACCAGCAGGCGGGTCTTGACCCGCCGCGGCCCGAGCACCCGCTTGGCGTTGCGGGCCGCCCAGTCCACGTGCTCGATCGCGGCGATGGCCTCGATGATCGCGTCGGTGGCCGGCTTGCCCGTCTCCGCGTGGGTCAGCTCCCCCAGCTCCTCGATCCGCTGGACGAGCAGGGCACGCCAGCGCAGCAGCCGCGTCTTGCGGCCGTCGAAGCCGAGGCCGGCCCACCAGGCGGCGGCCACGCGGGCCCGCTCGACCGCGGCGTCGACCGCCTTGTCGTCGCTGACGGGCACGCGTCCCGCCTCGACGCCGGTGGCGGGGCTTGTCGAGATGAGGAAGCCGTCCTCGACCACGGGCAGGCCGGGAGTGCGGGTAGCCGTCATGAACGTGAGTCTAGGTCGCATTCGGCGGCCCGCGCCTCACACGTACGCTTGATTTCGTGAGTCCTCGCCGCAACCGCCCACGGCGCTCCGAGCCGTCCGCGCCCTTCGGCGGCGAGGGCGCCCGCAAGGGCGTCGAGGGCATCCAGCAGTATCAGGACGGCGAGTGGATGGTCCGGTCGATCTTCGGCGGGGCGGCGGTCAAGGCGTACCGGTGCCCCGGCTGCACGCAGGAGATCCGCCCCGGCGTCGCACACATCGTGGCCTGGCCGGTCGACGACCGCGGCGACGAGAGCGACCGGCGGCACTGGCACACCGGCTGCTGGCGGGCCCGTGACCGGCGCGGCCCGACGGTGGAACGCTCGCGCAACGCGCCACGCTATGGGTGAGGATGGGAACGTGAGTAACCAGATCCGTGCGAACTCCGTGCTTCCTGCCCGGCGGCAGGACATCGAGCTGCACACTGCCGACGGCCTGACGCTCGTGGGTGAGCTGGCCCGGCCCGAGGCGGGCGAGCCGGTGGCGACGCTCGTGTGCCTGCACCCCCTGCCGACGCACGGCGGGATGATGGACAGCCACATCTTCCGCAAGGCGGCCTGGCGGCTGCCGGCGCTGGCCGGCGTCGCGGTGCTGCGCTTCAACACCCGGGGCACGTCGAGCGTGCGTGGCACCAGCGAGGGCGAGTTCTCGGCGGGCGAGGCGGAGAAGTACGACGTCGCGGCCGCGATCGAGTACGCCGAGTTCCTCGACCTGCCGAACATCTGGCTGCTCGGCTGGTCGTTCGGCACCGACCTGACGCTGATGCACGGCCTCGACCCGGCGGTCGCGGGCGCGATCCTGCTGTCGCCGCCGCTGCGCTTCTCGTCCGAGGAGCACCTCGCCGCCTGGGCGGCGGACGGCAAGCCGGTGACCGCGCTGGTGCCGGAGTTCGACGACTACCTGCGCCCGGCGGAGGCCGAGGCCCGCTTCGCGGCGATACCGCAGGCGGAGGTGGTGGGCGTGCCGGGCGCCAAGCACCTCTGGGTCGGCGACGCGGAGACCGTGCTCGACGAGGTCGTGCGCCGGGTGGCGCCGGGCGTCGAGGTGCCGCTGCCGCGCACCTGGCCGGGCGAGATGGAGTCCGGCGACATGAACGCGTACGCGGACCGCACGGTGGCGGCCTTCTCGGACGTGCCGATGCCCAAGCCCGGGTCGTGAGCGCTACTTCTGCTCCATGCTGGGGTTCACGACCTCGCGGATGATGAGCTGGACCGCCGCCACCACCGGGATGGCGATCAGCGCGCCGATGACGCCGAACAGCCCGACGCCAAGCAGCGCCGCGGTCACCGCCGCCACGTCGCTCACCTTCACCGACCTGCGCATCACCCTCGGGTAGATCAGGTAGTTCTCCACCTGCTGGTAGACGACGAAGAAGACGATGCAGACGATGCCCGTGGTCAGCGAGTCCGCCAGCCCGACCAGGCTGACGATGATCGCGCCCAGCGTCGCGCCGATCTGCGGGATCAGGTCGCAGACCGCGACGACCACCGCCAGCGCGAACGGGTACGGCAGGTCGACGATCGTCGCGAACACGAACGTGCAGACGCCGGCCAGCACCGCGATCGCGATGGCGCCCACCATGTACGCGCCGACCTTGCCGAGGATCTCGTCGGTCAGCAGCCGGACCCGGTCCCGCCGGGAGCGGGGGACCAGGGAGTAGGCGCCCTCCTTGATCCGGTCGAAGGCGGCCATGAAGTAGATGACCAGCACCAGCACGGTCAGCACGTTGAAGATCGTGCCGAAGAGCAGCTTCGCGCCGCCGACCACGCCGCCCAGCGCGTCGGTCACCGTGCCGGCGTCCACGGCACTCTGCACCTTGTGCAGGATGTCGTAGCGCTGGACCAGGTCGTTCACCGTCTCGTTGCGCTGGAGGCTCTCGATGTAGCCCGGCGCGTTCTCGACCAGCTCGCCGGTCTGCGTGACAAGCGGCGGGATCAGCGCGAACACGCCGCCGCAGAGCAGCAGCACGATGGAGAGCGTCAGCACGGTCACGGCCAGCCACCGGGGCACGCCCCAGCTGCGTATCCGGGTGACCGCCGGGTTGAGGCCGATCGCCAGGAACATCGCGATGAAGATCAGCACCAGGATCGAGGCCGCGTTGCTCAGGCCCAGGAAGATCCCGTACGCGGTGATCAGCCCCAGCCCGCCCAACAGTCCGAACAGGAACGGGTTGCGCCAGTTGAGCGGCGGGCCGGGCCGGCCGAACTCGCCGGAGTGATCGGCGACGACATCGTCGGCCGGCACGGCATCGTCGGCCGGCGGCTCCACCGCATCGGTGTCCTCGTCAACCGCGCGGGCATCGTCGGCCGTCACCCGGAACCTCCCCATCTGCACGACGGGGGCCCGGGCAGAGGTCGGCGACCGGTGCGCCCCGGCGCAATTTATCGGTACTGGCCGGTGCCCGCCACTCGCTTGTCCGAAGTCGCGCTGCTCAGTCCGCGTCGACGCCGACCCGGCTGTCCGCCGGACGGGGCGTCACCTTGGCCGAGGCGCTGATCTTCGCGGGGGCGGCCGAGCCGGACGCCGTGGGCCCGGGGACCGCCGCCGTGGCCGTCTCGGGCGCCGCGTGCTGGCCGACCGACGTCATGGGTGAGGGCGACTGCGCGCCGACGTGTGCCTGGCCGGCGGCCGGTGCGGCCGGCTCCTCGTCCTCGTCATCGTCCGGGGACGCGGCGGCCGCGAGGACCGCGGCGGCGGCCAGCTCGGCGACCCGCTTGGCCTCCTTCTGCACCTGGCGGCGCACGTCGGTGGCGCGGCGCTCCGCGGCCTCCCCGGCGCGCTTCGCCTCGGCGACGTGCTCGAGCTCGGCCTCGAGCTCCTTGGTCACCTCGGCCAGGCGCTGCTGCACCAGCGCCTCGTCCTTTTCGGCGGCCTCAGCCCGCTCCTTGGCCGCGGCGACCTTCCGCTCGGCCTCGGCGACCTCCGCGTGGGCGGTCTCCAGGTCCTTGCCGGCCCGGTTGATCTTCTCCTGTTGGGCGGAGATCTCCTTGCGGGTCGAGGTGGCCTGCTCGTCGGAGCGGCGCAGCACCTCCTCCGCGTACTTGTCGGCCTCGCTGCGCAGGTCGGCGCACTGCTTCTCGACGCTCGAGCGCATCTGGGTGAGCTCCTGGGCGACGGAGGACTTCAGCTCGGTGCGCTCGCGCTCGGCATCCGTGCGCAGCTTCGCGACGTCCTGCTGGGTCTTGGCGCGCAGCGCCTTCATCTCCTGGTCGGCCTGCATCCGGGTCGACTTGGCGTAGCCGTCGGCCTCGGCGCGGGCCCGCTGCGCCTCCTGCGTGGCCCGCTCGCCGAGCTGCTTGGACTCGGCGCGGGCGCGGGCGAGCGTCGACTCGGCCTCCGCGCGCATCTGCTCGGCGGCCTGGCGGCTGGTGGCGACGGCCTTCTCCGCGGCGGCCCGCCGGGCGACGTCGGCCTTCTCCTCCTCGGCGCGGCGGGCGGCCAGGGCGATCTCGAAGTCGCGGACGCCGTCGTGGGCGTGCGCCTCGGCCTCGCCGCGGATCCGCTCGGCCTCGGCGAGGCGGGCGGCGATGTCGTCGGCGGCGGCGCGCTTGATGTCCGCGGCGACCTCCTCGGCCTTGGCGAGGATCTCCTCGACCTTCGGGCCGAGGTGGCGGAACGAGACCTCGGCGCCGATGCCGGGCTGGCGCCGCGACTGGGCGGCCTCCTGCTGAAGCCGGTCGATCTGCCCGGCCATCGCCTGTATCTGCGAATAGGCCTGCTCGCGCTCGGTCGCCAGGGTGGCTATCTCGCTCTCGGCACGCGCCACGTAGCGCTCGACCTGCTTCTTCTCATAACCCCGCAGGGCGGTCTCGAAGCTGGGCTCGGAGGCTGCGTCTCCACCGAGGCCGAAGATTTCCCCGCCATGCGACATACTTTCCATCCTCACATACGCATCGTCCCGTGACGTGTCGATACACACCGCCTGGCGGGAGTAAGCGTCTCGTTGTGATTTGTCGTGTTCAGGTGCTCAGGCTACGTATGAAAAACGAACGGACCGCACCGGAGGGAGCTCCGGTGCGGCCCGCAAACGCCTTCGCACAACCGGCCCGGTCATATCAACCGTTGCGCACGCCAAAGGGTGGCGCAACCGGGGACCGAGTGGCAAACGACTCAGCTCGTCTTGGCGGCTGCCTCGGTCTTGGCGGCCTCGGGTGCCCGCTGCGGCGGGGTCTCGGTCTTGGCCTCCGCCTGCTTGATGACCTCGGCCGCCTGCGCCGCGGCTCCGGGCGTCGGCACCAGGCCGGAGAGGCCGGAGAGCATCTGGCCCAGCTGGTTGGTGACGGCGTCCTTCTGGCGGGTCAGGTCCTCGACCTCGCGCTTGGCGGCCTGCGTGGTGAGCTCGGCCTCCGTGCGGGCCGAGCTGAGCATGCGGCCGGCCTCGGCGCGGGCCTCGGTGACCGTCTTCTCCGCGAGGGCGCGGGCCTTCTCGACCGTCTCGACGGCGTTGCGCTCGGCCTCGACGCGGCGGGTCTCGGCGCGCTGGCCGATCTCCTTGGCGCGCTCCTCGGCGGCGCGGGCGCGCTGCTCGGCCTCGGCCACCATCTTCTGGGTGGCGTTGACCTGGGCGGCGTGCCGCTGTGACTCCTCGCGCTCGCTCTTCTCCCGGCGCTCCGCGGTCTCCAGCGCGAGGGCCTGGAGGTCCTTGTCGCGCTTGTCGCGGGCGTCGGTCAGCATCTTGGTGGCCTCGGCGCGCTTCTCCTCGGCCTCGCGGGCCGCCTTCGCGCGCAGCTGGGTGATCTCCCGCTCGGCGGTGGCGCGCAGCGAGGCGACCTCACGCTCCACGGTCGACTTGAGCTCGGCGACCTCGTGCGCGGTGACCGTGCGCAGCTGCTTGGTCTCGCGGTCGGCGTCGGAGCGCAGCGTGTCGGCCTCGCGGCGGGCCTGCACCCGGTTCTCCGCGGACTCGCGCTCGGCCTGCGTGCGGACCTGCCCCGCCTCACGCTCGGCGGTCGCCTTCATGGCGGCGGCCTCGGCGCGGGCCTTGTCGGTGATCTCGCGCGCCTCGAGCCGGGCCGCGGAGAGGATGCCCTCGGACTCCCGCTTGGCCTCGTTGCGGTGGTCGTTTGCCTGTTCCTCGGCCAGCCGGAGGATCTGCTCGACCCGGGTGCCCAGCCCGGAGAGGGTCGGCCGGTTGTTCTCCTCGAGGAGCTTGGTGCTGTCGGCCAGCTTCTGCTCGAGGGCGTTGAGGCGCTGCTCCGCCTGGCGCAGCCGGCGCTGCGCGTCGTTCATCCGCTGCTCGGCCTCACCGCGGGCCTGCTCGGACTGGTTCAGGGCGGCGACGAGCCGGCCGAGGTGACCATCCACCTGGTGGCGGTCGTATCCACGCAGGACGACGGTGAAGTCGTGCTGCGAATTTGCGGTCTCGAAAAACGCGAGATTGGCATCCTGCTGCTGGGGCATTGGGACATACTGGCAGACCCCCCAGGGGGCCACGCAAGAGCGTACGGGCCTGGTATTCCGGCCTAAGATCACCTTCGGCATGGCCACCGAGGGCCGGTGTCGGCCGTTCGGTGGGCACCGCGCCGGGCTTGCCCGCAGAGCGTTGTCGCGCCGCTACCTGCTGTGCTGCCCGAAATCGGAGGTTCGTCGCACGGGGCCGCCGGTCGGCGCTCCTCGATGGTGACGATCCTGCCAGGCCCCGGGGCTGGCGTCAGGACGTTTCACCCGCAAGGCTGACGAATCAGGCGGGCTGGACCAGCTCCACGAGTACGCCGCCGGCGTCCTTCGGGTGCACGAAGTTGATCCGCGAGCCGGCCGTGCCGCGCTTCGGCTCGTCGTAGAGGAGCCGGAGCCCCCGGGCGCGCAGCGCGGCGCCGGCCGCCTCGACGTCGGCAACGGTGTATGCCAATTGTTGAAGCCCGGGCCCGCTGCGGTCGAGGAACTTCGCGATCGCCGAGTCGGGCCGCAGCGGCGCGAGAAGCTGGATCCGCGCGCCGGTGCCGTCGTCGCCGGCGGCGAGCATCGCCTCGCGCACGCCCTGCTCCTGGTTCGTCTCCTCGTGCACGCAGCGCATGCCGAAGATCTGCGCGTAGAACGCGATGGCCTCGTCCAGGTCCGGGACCGCGATGCCGACGTGGTCGACGCGGAGCAGCCCGACCTCCGGCAGGGAGTCAAGGTCGCGAAGTGATTCCATGTCGGAGAGTGTGACATTCTCGCGGCGATCCCCGATGGGTAACGGTACGGCGCCGGGCTAGGCTGACCCTAACCATCGTTCAGGTGCCGCGCCCCGGGTGTCCCGGCCGCGGCCGCCGCAACCGGAAAGCGAAGCCACCCGTGACCAGCTCGGTGATCGTCAGCGGCGCCCGTACGCCCATGGGCCGCCTCCTCGGCAACCTCAAGAACGTGCCGGCCACCGCCCTCGGCGGTCACGCGATCGCCGCCGCGCTGGAGCGCGGCGGGGTCGCACCCGGCCTGGTGCAGTACGTGATCATGGGGCAGGTGCTCCAGGCCGGCACCGGCCAGATCACCGCCCGGCAGGCCGCGGTGGCGGCGGGCATCCCGATGACGACGCCGGCGCTGACCGTCAACAAGGTCTGCCTCTCCGGCCTTGACGCCATCGCGCTGGCCGACCAGCTGATCCGCGCGGGCGAGTTCGACATCATCGTGGCCGGCGGCATGGAGTCGATGACCAACGCGCCGCACCTGATGATGGGCCAGCGCCAGGGCAAGAAGTACGGCGACATCCTGGTCCGCGACCACACCGCGTACGACGGCCTGACGGACCCGTGGGACGGCGTCTCGATGGGCGAGTCCACCGAGCGCAGCGGCGCCGACCTCGGCATCACCCGCGAGGAGCAGGACGCCTTCGCCGCGCTGAGCCACCGGCGGGCGGCCGCCGCGCAGGTCAACGGCCACTTCGCCGAGGAGATCGTCGCGGTACCGACCGGCCAGCGCGGCGCGGACGTCACCATCGACACCGACGAGGGCGTGCGGCCCGACGCGACCGCCGAGTCGCTCGGCGCGCTGCGTCCCGCGTTCGCCAAGGACGGCACCATCACGGCCGCCAGCTCCTCGCCGATCTCCGACGGCGCCGCCGCGGTCGTGGTGATGAGCCGGGCCAAGGCCGAGGAGCTCGGGCTCACCTGGCTGGCCGAGATCGGCGCGCACGGCAACGTCGCCGGCCCGGACAGCTCGCTCCAGGCGCAGCCGGCCAACGCGATCAAGCACGCGCTCGGCAAGGCCGGCCTCTCGGTCGGCGACCTCGACCTGATCGAGATGAACGAGGCCTTCGCCCAGGTCGTGCTGCACTCGATGCGCGAGCTGAAGGTGAGCGAGGAGATCGTCAACGTCAACGGCGGCGCGATCGCGCTCGGCCACCCGATCGGCATGTCCGGCGCCCGGCTGGTGCTGACGCTCGCGCTGGAGCTCAAGCGGCGCGGCGGCGGGCTCGGCGCGGCCGCGCTCTGCGGCGGCGGGGGCCAGGGCGACGCTCTTCTCATCAAGGTGCCCACCGCTTGATCATGGGGCAGGATGCGGGGGTGAACACCTCCCCGCGTCCCGGCCGGGACGTACCGACGCTGGTGAGCCGGGCGCGTGAGGGCGACCCCCGTTCCGTCGCGCGCCTGATCAGCCTCGTCGAGAACGGCGACCCCAAGCTGCCGGAGGTCGCCGCGGCGCTGGCGCCGTACTCGGGCCGGGCACAGGTCGTCGGCCTGACCGGCTCGCCCGGCGTCGGCAAGTCCACGACCACGAACGAGCTGGTCCGCGCGCTGCGCAAGGCGGGCGTGCGGGTCGGCGTGCTGGCCGTCGACCCGTCAAGCCCGTTCACCGGCGGCGCGATCCTCGGCGACCGGATCCGGATGCAGGACCACACCACCGACCCGGGCGTCTACATCCGCTCGATGTCCAGCCGGGGCCACCTCGGCGGCCTGGCCGCCGCGACCCCGCAGGCCGTGCGGGTGCTGGAGGGCGCGGGCTGCGACGTGGTGCTCGTCGAGACCGTCGGCGTCGGCCAGGCCGAGGTCGAGATCGCGTCCCTGGCCGACACCACGCTGGTGCTGCTCGCGCCCGGGATGGGCGACGCGATCCAGGCGGTCAAGGCCGGCATCCTGGAGATCGCCGACGTCTTCGTGGTCAACAAGGCCGACCGGCCCGGCGCCGACGCCACCTACCGCGACATCCAGGGGATGCTCTCGCTCGGCGAGCGCGGCCCGGGCGACTGGCGGCCGCAGGTCGTGCGGGCCGTCGCGGTCAAGGGCGAGGGCGTCGACGACGTCGTCGACGCGATCGGCAAGCACCGCGCCTGGCTGGAGTCGTCCGACCGGCTCCGGGACCGGCGCGAGGCGCGGGCCGCCGCGGAGGTCGAGGCCATCGCGCTCGGCACGCTGCGTGCCCGGCTGGGCTCCCTGCGCGAGGGTACGGCGCTGAGCGACCTCGCCGCCCGGGTGGCCGCCGGTGAGCTGGACCCGTACGCCGCCGCCGACGACCTGATCCGGGGCCTGTAGGAGGTCACACCCGCGTCGCCGCCGAATGACTTCATTCCCACCCCCGGGAAGTCGATCGGAACGGTGACGACCGGGAGGCGGTAGAGGTGGACTACAGCGTCATGGGCGCCGGGGAGCTGTCGAACGCGCTCCTGGCGATCGAGGACCAGGTCGTGACCGACGTCGATGGCAACCTCGCCGCCGCGGTCGAGATCGAGCGGCTGGCCGGGCCGCTGGGCGACGAGCTCCTGCTCGCCCGGGCCCGGCTCTGCGCGGCGAGCCTGCGGCTGCGCTCCGGCGACGTCGCCACGGCCACCCGGCAGATCTACGCCCTGCTCGAGTGGGCCACCCGCTACGGCGACCGCCGGCTGCTGGCCCGCGTCTACCACGCCTGCGCGAACGCCTCCCTGCTGGCCGGTGACGCGGACAAGCGGCTGGAGCAGGCGCTGAGCGCGGTCGAGCTGCTGGACGAGACCGACACCCCGTACATGCAGGTGTCCTACCGCCTTCGGCTGGCCGAGGCGCTCTCCCGCAGCAGCACCATCGACGCCGCCCGGCCCCGCTTCCGCCAGGCCGAGCAGCTGGCCCGGGAGCTGGGTTACTGGGAGATGCTCCCGGTGGCCCTCAACAACTGGGCGTACGGCGAGTTCCTCGCCGGGGAGTTCGCCCGCTCCGAGCAGGTGGCCAACCGGCTCCTCGAGCACGCGGCCGCGCACGGCGTCGACCTCGGCCCCGCCTACCTGGACACCATCGGCGCGATCCAGATCGAGAACGGGCTGTACGCCGAGGCCGAGCGGACCATGCGGCTGTGCATCCAGCGCTGCGCCGCCGGGGAGAGCGACAACGCCGACGACATGGCCGAGTACCAGCTGACCCTGGCCCGGGCCCTGCGCGGGCTGGGCGAGCTGGAACAGGCGCAGGCCGGCCTGGACCGCTCCCGGTCGCTCTGCGCCGAGCGGGAGCTGCACACGGTGCTGGCCCGGCTGCACCAGGAGCAGGCCGAGCTGTACGCCGCCCGCGGCGAGTACGCGGCGGCGTTCGCCGAGCAGAAGGTGGCCTTCGCCGCCGCCGAGAGCCTGCGGGTCAGGGAACGGCAGTCGCAGGCGCAGACCCGGCAGGCCATGTTCGAGACCGCCGAGGCACGCCAGGACGCCGAACGGTTCCGGGAGCAGGCCCGCCTCGACCCGCTGACCGGGCTGCGCAACCGCCGCTACGTCGACGAGGAACTACCCGCCCTGATCGCCGGGGATCCGGACCTCGCCCTGGCGATCGCCGACCTCGATCACTTCAAGCGGATCAACGACACGTTGTCGCACGACACCGGCGACCAGGTGCTGATCCGGATCGCCGAGCTGCTGAGGACCGGCCTGGCCCGCGCCGCACCGGAGGGTTTCGCGGCCCGTCTCGGCGGCGAGGAGTTCCTGCTCGTGCTGCCGGCCACCCGGCTCGCCGCGGCCGCCGGGCATCTCGACGAGATCCGGCGGACCATCAGCGGGTACGGCTGGCGGGACGTGACCGGCGAGCTGCCCGTCACGATCAGCATCGGCGTCGCCGCCGTCGGCGAGACATCGCCGCGCAGCCTGTCCGCGACGCTGGCCACCGCCGACCGCAACCTCTACGCCGCCAAGGGCGCCGGCCGCGACCGCGTCGTCTCCGGCACACCCCCCGAGCACCGCCGCCGCGCCTACCGCGATCGCTAGCTGAACTCGGCGAGCGTCTGGTTGATCAGGTTCTCGTCCCAGGTCAGCCGGCCCGAGGCCAGGTCGTCCACCAGCGCGCCCAGCCAGGTGAGCTCGGCGCCGAGCATCGCGGCGCGGTACTCGTCCTCGATGAGGAAGAGCCGGGGCAGCCCGGGCGGCGCCTGCCCCTGTATCTGCGCGACCTTCTCCCGTAGCGCGGCGATGCGCCGCTCCAGCAGCGCGCGTACCTCGGCCGGGTCCAGGATCGGCAGGAACGCCAGCGCGGCCGGGAACTCCGGGAACTCCCGGGCCGGCGTCGGCAGCATGTCGGTTAGCCACCGGCGCAGCGTCGCGCTGCCCGCGGGAGTGATCTCGTAGACCGTTCGCTCGGGGCGACCGGGCTCGCGCGTGGTGCCGCCGGGCCGGGCCAGGCCGTCCCGGACCAGCCGGTCCAGCGCCTGGTAGACGCTGTTGCGCTGGGCGACGTTGACGAGCTGGTCCTGGCCGCGCTCCTTGATCATCTGCTGCATCCGGTACGGGTGCATCGGCGCCTCGGCCAGCAGGGCCAGCAGCATCATCGCCAGCGTGGACCGGCGCGGCTCCGCAGACGTCATGGTCCACAGCCTAGGGGTGTTCTCAGGGTTGCCGGACCATAGTCATGGCATGCATAGTCATTGTATGACTAAAAACGTTGTCGTCGCCGGCGGTGGCATCGCCGGCACCGTCGCCGCCATCGCACTGCACCGCGCCGGGTTCGCCCCGCTCATCCACGAGGCACACGAGCGCGGCGCCGACGAGCGCGGCGCGTTCCTCACCGTCGCCGTCAACGGCCTGAACGCCCTGCGCGCGCTCGGCCTCGACCCGGAGCGCCTGTTCGCCGCCGGATTCGCGACGCCGGCCATGGCGTTGCGCAACGCCGCCGGGCGGCACCTGGCCGAGCTGCCGCTGGGCGGCCCGCTGCCGGACGGCACCACGACCACCACCATCCGGCGCGCCGACCTCTACCTGGCGCTGCGGGCGGAGGCCGAGCGCCGGGGCATCCCGATCGCGTACGGCAAGCGCCTCGCCGGCCGCACCGTGCGGCCCGGCGGTGTCACCGCGCACTTCGAGGACGGCACGGAGGTCGACGCCGACCTGCTGGTCGGCGCGGACGGCCTGCACTCGCGTACCCGCGCGGCGCTGGACCCGGGCGCGCCCGCGCCGCGCTACCTGGGCCTGCTCAACGCCGGCGGCTTCACGTCCGGGCCGGTGGATCCGGCGATCGCGCCGGAGCGCGGCGTCATGCAGATGGCGTTCGGGCGGCGGGCGTTCTTCGGCTGGGCGACCGCGCCCGACGGCTCGGTGTGGTGGTTCGCCAACCCGGCGCGCAAGCACCCGGCCGAGCCGGGCGAGTGGAGCCCGGCGTCCTGGCGGGACCATCTGCTCGAGCTGGTCGCCGGCGACGGGGTGCCGGCCGCCGCGCTGATCCGGGCCAGCGACGAGATCGTCGGCCCGTGGAACACCTGGGACCTGCCGCGGGTGCCGGTCTGGCGCGACGGGCGGACCGTGCTGATCGGCGACGCCGCGCACGCGGTCTCGCCCTCCTCCGGGCAGGGCGCCTCGATGGCCATCGAGGACGCGGTCACGCTCGGCCGCTGCCTGGCGGCGCGCGACGACATCGCGGGCGCGCTGGCCGAGTACGAGGGGCTGCGGCGGGAGCGGGTGGAGAAGGTCGTCGCGTACGGGCGGCGCAGCGGCAGCACCAAGACCGTCGGACCGGTCGGTGCGCTGTTCCGCGACGCGCTGACCCCGATGGTCATGCGGCTGCTCTACCGCAAGGGCGACCCGCAGGCCTGGATTCACGAGTACCGGGTCGGCTGAGGGTCCCTGCGCCGCCGCTTTCGATCATCCGGACAAACGCCCCACAGTGTTGATATAGCGATGTGTGTGACTAAAGCGGATCGCCGGCAGTGACCTTGGGTAGCGATGCGTATCCATTCAGTTTCATTGACGATCAATGGGTTACGCAGCGCGGATGACTGGTAACCTTGCCGCCCTCTGCCCGGGAGGAAAGTCGCGATGCGTTCCAAGATGTTCGCTCTGGTTGCGGTCGGCCTGATCGCGCTCGGTGGCACAGCCGCCTGCACCAACGATGGCAACTCCGGCGCCTCCAACGACAGTGGCGGCACCCGCGGCGGTGGCGGCGGCGGCAAGGTCGGCGTGATCCTCCCCGACACCACCACCTCCCAGCGCTGGGGCACCGACGACCCGAAGCTGCTGAAGGCTGCCTTCGACAAGGCGGACGTCCCCGTCGACATCCAGAACGCGCAGGGCGACAAGCAGAAGTTCGCGCAGATCGCCGACGGCATGATCGCCGACGGGGTCAAGGTCCTGATGATCGTCAACCTGGACTCGGGCACCGGCAAGGCCGTGCTGGACAAGGCGAAGGCCGCCGGCGTCAAGACGATCGACTACGACCGGCTCACACTCAACGGCGGCGCGGACTTCTACGTCAGCTTCGACAACGAGGCCGTCGGCCGGCTTCAGGGCAACGGCCTGGTGCGCTGCCTGGGCGAGAAGGGTCTCAGGAACCCGATGATCGCCGACCTGAACGGGTCGCCGACCGACAACAACGCGACCCTGTTCAAGGTCGGCTACGACGAGGTCCTCCAGCCGAAGTACGACAGCGGCACGTTCCTCAAGGGACCGGACCAGTCGGTCGCCGACTGGGACAACGACGAGGCCGGCGTCGTCTTCCAGGAGATGTGGGACCAGACCAACAAAAAGATCAACGGCGTCCTGGCGGCCAACGACGGCCTGGCCAACGCCACGATCGAGGTCCTGAAGAAGAGCAAGATGAACGGTCAGGTCCCGGTCACCGGCCAGGACGCGACCGTTCAGGGCCTGCAGAACATCCTCGCCGGCGACCAGTGCATGACGGTCTACAAGGCCATCAAGAAGGAAGCCGACGCCGCCGCGGACCTGGCCATCAAGCTCTACAAGGGCGAGCAGGTCGGCGGCGACGACCGGGTGAAGGACCCCGAGTCCGGCGCCTACGTGCAGTCGTTCCTCGAGGACCCGCAGGCCATCTTCAAGGACAACATCAACGTGGTCATCAAGGACGGCTTCGTCGAGAAGAAGGCCGTCTGCTCGGGCCGCTTCGCGCCGATGTGCAGGGAAAACGGCATCAAGTAGTTCGCACGACCCGGCGCACCGCGCACCTCAAGAGGACCGTCGCAAGTAGCGCAGGCTCGTCTTGAGGTACGCGCGCGGGCCGGCGTCGACGGATCGCACCCAGCGCGGACGGCGCTCGCCGCGCATGATCGCGTAGCGGGCCAGCGCATAGCCGTACATCGGCGGGGTGAGGCGGCCCAGGCGAGTCGCGCGGAGGCCGGCCTCGTCGGCGGTGGCGTGCGAGAACGCCGGCGCCGCGTTCGCGGTGATGACACCCAGCCCCAGGAAGACCGTCAACAGGTCGTCCGCGGGCTCCTCGTCGACCTGGTCGGCGGTCATCCGCTTCTCACCGACGAGCCGCTCGTACGCCAGCGCGCGTGCGATAGTGGCGACCAGCAGCAGCGGATTCCGGTAGATCGACCCGCCGAGCGTGATCACCGGCCGCGCGCCGGCTCCGCCGGCGGCGAACCCCACGCGGATGTGCTCCGGCGCGACGTCCATGTAGCCGCAGACGTTGACCACGACACGGCGGATGTCCTGTTCGGTGCCGTCATAGGCGCCGGGGAAGAACTCGTCCGTGAGTGACACCACGGGCGACTCCAGCCAGGCCGCTCCGAACTGGTCGACGAACCAGGACATCCTGTCGTCGATCCACTGCCGTTCCCGAGCGGCAACAGGGCATTCAGCCTCGAACCACACCGTTGCCACCCTCTACGGATCGAATGTCTGGAGTTCTTGATATGCGGATGCCCGGCGGTGCTCGTGGCACCACCGGGCATCGGGTCGATCAGACGGGCCAGGTTCAGCAGGCCGCGTCGGTTCCGGCCACGTTGACCGCGGTCCAGGCCTTCTGCACGGCCTTGTACTCCGTGCCGCACTTGCCGTAGAGGTCGGTCGCGGCCGAGAGGGTGTAGCCGCGGGCCGACTTGTAGTTGGTGCTCGAGGTGAAGTAGGTGCTCAGCGCGCGGTACCAGATCGCCGCGGCCTTGGTGCGCCCGATGCCGGTCACCGCGGCGGCCGAGCCACACACCGGCGAGGTGCCGTACGCGGTGGCGCCGGTGCCCTCGGCGAGGTTGAAGAAGAAGTGGTTGCCGACGCCGGAGGAGTAGTGCACGTCGACGCTCTTCGTGGTGGTCGACCAGCAGCCGTGGCCGCTGCCGTCCAGCGTCGGGTTGTACATGTAGCGCAGCGGCTTGCCGTTGCCGCTGATGTTGATCTTCTCGCCGATCAGGTAGTCGCCGGCGTCGCTGCTGTTGCCGGCGTAGAACTCGACCATCGTGCCGAAGATGTCGGAGGTGGCCTCGTTCAGGCCGCCGGACTCACCGGAGTAGGTCAGGTTGGCGGTGCGCTCCGTGACGCCGTGCGACATCTCGTGGCCGGCCACGTCGAGGGAGACCAGCGGGCGGGCGTTGCCGCTGCCGTCGCCGTAGGTCATCTGCGCGCCGTCCCAGAACGCGTTGACGTAGGCGCTGCCGTAGTGCACCCGCGACGGCACGCCCGTGCCGTTGTTGAAGATGCCCCGGCGGCCGAACGTGCTGTTGTAGTAGTCGTACGTCTTCGCGGCGCCGTAGTGCGCGTCCACCGCGGCCGACTGGCGGCTGGAGGTGGCGCCGGTGCCCCAGACGTTATCCGCGTCGGTGAACAGCGTGCAGGTGCCCGAGGTCTTGTTGTTCATGTCGCACGTGGTGCCGTTGCCGTGCGCCGCGTCCTTCAGGCTGAAGCTGGTGGTCGACACCTGGGTGGTGTCGATCGAGACCGTGCCCGAGTAGACGCTCTTGCCGCTGCCGGTGGCCGTCTCGACGGTGTCCCAGGAGCTGAGCACGGCGCCGGTGTTCGCGTCGCTCACGACGTGCAGCCGGGACGGGGTCTGCCCGTCCTCGCCGAAGCCCTCGACGACCGTCTCGTACGCCAGCGTGCCGGAGCCGCTGGTGGCGTCGACGACCAGTTCGGGGGTGCCGATCCGGCTGACCGTGCCGGTGAAGTGCGCCTTGGCCGTCGCGCTCGCGGTGGAGGCGGCGCGCTTCGGGGTGGTGCTCAGCGTCAGCGGCGCGGCGAGGCCGACCGAGGCCTGGCGGAACGCGCCGCCCGCGGTGGCGTGCATGACGAAGTCGCCGCCGAGGACTCGGAGCCCCTCGTGGGTGCGGGTATAGCGCACGTGCGTCGTACCGTCGCTGTCCTTCGTCGTGGCCTTGACGGCGAAGGCGTCCGCGTCGCTCGCCTTGATGGTGGCGAGGTGCGCGGACGGCGAGAGGGGATCGGGCGCGGCGGCGGCGGACGTCGCACCGGTGCCCGCCAGCAGACCGCCCATGAGCAGGGCGGAGCCGACGGCGGCGAGGGGTCGTTTCACGTGAACTCCTGAACGGTGGGGGACCGTGGCGGTAGCCACCCATGTAGATCTACCGATTGGAGATCGTTCTGTGAACATGCCGAAAAAGTCATAACCTCGACGAGGGGGGCCCGAAGAGGCCTTAGCGATCGTTCAGCTTTGCGCATACGATGGCGCCATGGACGCAGCCGACATCGCCGCCGGCCGGGAGCGCTGGCAGCAGCGCTACGACGCCGCGCACAAGCGGGACGCAGACTTCACCACGTTGTCCGGTATGCCCGTCGAGCCCGTGTACGGGCCCGCGGCCGGCGACAGCTACGCGGACTTCGAGCGGATTGGCTGGCCGGGCGAGTTCCCGTACACCCGGGGTCTCTATCCCACCGGGTACCGCGGACGGACCTGGACCATCCGCCAGTTCGCGGGCTTCGGCAACGCGCGGCAGACGAACGAGCGCTACAAGATGATCCTCGCCGCCGGCGGCGGCGGCCTGAGCGTCGCGTTCGACATGCCGACGCTGATGGGCCGCGACTCCGACGAGCCGCAGTCGCTGGGCGAGGTCGGCCACTGCGGCGTGGCGATCGACTCGGCCGCCGACATGGAGGTGCTGTTCGACGGCATCGACCTCCAGCGGACGACGACCAGCATGACGATCTCCGGCCCGGCCGTGCCGATCTTCGTGATGTACCTGGTCGCCGCCGAGCGCCAGGGCGCCGACATCGGCAAGCTCGACGGCACCCTGCAGACCGACATCTTCAAGGAGTACATCGCGCAGAAGGAGTGGCTCTTCGAGCCCGAGCCGCACCTGCGCCTGATCGGCGACCTGATGGAGTACTGCGCCGCCGAGATCCCGAAGTACAAGCCGCTCAGCGTCTCGGGCTACCACATCCGCGAGGCCGGCGCGACCGCCGCGCAGGAGCTCGCGTACACGCTGGCAGACGGCTTCGGCTACGTCGAGCTGGGCCTGTCCCGCGGCCTGGACGTCAACACGTTCGCGCCCGGCCTGAGCTTCTTCTTCGACGCGCACGTCGACTTCTTCGAGGAGATCGCCAAGTTCCGCGCCGCGCGCCGGATCTGGGCACGGCACCTGCGCGACGAGTACGGCGCGACAAGCGAGAAGGCGCTGTGGCTCAAGTTCCACACGCAGACCGCCGGCGTCTCGCTGACGGCGCAGCAGCCGGTCAACAACGTGGTCCGCACGGCGGTCGAGGCGCTCGCCGCGATCCTCGGCGGCACCAACTCGCTGCACACCAACGCACTCGACGAGACCCTCGCACTGCCGACCGACGAGTCCGCCGAGATCGCGCTGCGCACCCAGCAGGTGCTGATGGAGGAGACCGGGGTGACGAACGTCGCCGACCCGCTCGGCGGCTCCTGGTACCTCGAGGCGCTCACCGACCGGATCGAGGCGGAGGCCGAGGAGATCTTCGCCCGCATCCGCGAGCTGGGCCACGACGGCAGCCTGACCTCGGGCATCCTGCGCGGCATCGAGGACGGCTGGTTCACCGGGAACATCGCCGAGGCGGCCTTCGTCTACCAGCAGGCCCTGGAGAAGGGCGAGAAGCGCATCGTCGGCGTCAACGTGCACACCGGCACGGTCGCCAAGGACCTGGAGATCCTCCGGGTCTCCCACGAGGTCGAGATCGAGCAGAAGCGCGCGCTTGTCGCGCGCAAGGAGGGCCGCGATCCCGTACGCGTACGTGAAGCGCTGGCGCGGCTCGTCGAGGTCTCGCGTACCGAGGAGAACATGATCCCCGCGATGCTCGACGCCGCCCGCGCGGAGGCGACCCTCGGCGAGATCTGCGAGGCGCTCAAGGGCGAGTGGGGGATCTACCGGGAGCCGGCCCGCTTCTAGCGCACAGGGCGACACACGCCGATACCCCGGGGCTCAACAGGGCTCCGGGGTACCCGGTGTGACGTCCGATATCGCCTGCCCGGCGCCGACGCGGACAGCCCGGCCAGCGTGCGAGACTAGGTAACCATGAGCGACCCACGGACCACTCCGTCGATCTTCACCCGCGGCGCGGTCGACCTCGGTGCACTGCGTCCCGCGAACAAGCCCGCGCCGGCGGGCCCCGCCGGACCGGCGGGGCCGGCGAATCCCGCGCCGTCACCGGGTGGCGCGCCGCCCTCGGTGATCGATGTGACCGAAGCGAACTTCCAGGCGACGGTGCTCGAGCTGTCCATGACCACCCCGGTGATCCTGGACTTCTGGGCCGAGTGGTGCGAGCCGTGCAAGCAGCTCTCCCCGTTGCTGGAGAAGCTCGCGGCCGAGGGCGCCGGCAGCTGGGTGCTCGGCAAGGTCGATGTGGACGCGAACCCGCGGCTGGCGCAGGCGCTGCGGGTGCAGGGCATCCCGATGGTGATCGCGGTCGTCGGCGGTCAGCTCGTCGAGGGCTTCACCGGCGTGCTGCCCGAGGCGCAGATCCGGCAGTACGTCGACGCGGTGCTCAAGGCCGGCGGGGTCGAGGTGGCCGCGCCCGAGGACCCCCGGCTCGACGCCGCCGACGACGCGCTCATGACCGGCGACCTGGACGCGGCCGAGGCGGCGTACCGGAAGATCCTGGCCGAGTCGCCGCAGGACCACGCGGCCGAGTCCGGCCTGGCGCAGGTCGAGCTCTACCGCCGGGTCGCCGGCGTCGACGCGGAGAAGGCGCTGGCCAAGGCGGCGGCCGACCCCGACGACCTGGCGGCCCAGCGGCTCGCCGCGGACATCGAGGTCCTCAGCGGACAGGCCGCGGAGGCCTACGAGCGGCTGGTCGCGGCGGTGAAGCGTTCGAGCGGCGAAGATCGGGATGCCGTCCGCAAGCATCTTCTGTCACTCTTCAACGTGGCCGGACCCGACGACCCGGCCGTGGCCGGCGCGCGGCGCGCGCTGGCCAGAGCGCTCTTCTAGGCAAGTACGGGGGCTCCATGCGCCGCATCGCCGTGCTCGACGCACCGTCCAACCTCGGCCTGCGCCCGCCGACGGCGACGGCGGTCCCGGGCTGTGCCAAGGCGCCCGGAGCCCTGCGCGACCACGGCCTGCTGCGCCGCCTGAACGCCCGGGACGCCGGCTGCCTGACCCCGCCGCGATACGACGCGGGGGACTGGCGGCCCGGCGACGGGGTCTGCCACGCGCAGGAGATCTCCACCTATTCGCGCCGGCTCGCCGACCGCATCGGCGCGATCCTCGACCAGGGCGAGTTCCCGGTGATCCTGGGCGGCGACTGCTCGATCGTGCTCGGCTCGGCGCTGGCGATGCACCGGCTCGGCGAGGCGGTCGGCGGCCGGATCGGCCTGGTCTTCGTGGACGGTCACTCGGACTTCCGGCACCCGGGCAACGCGTCCTACGTGGGCGCCGCGGCCGGCGAGGACCTGGCCCTGGTGACCGGCCGCGGCCAGACGGACCTCGCGGCGATCGAGGGCCGGCGGCCCTACTACCGCGACATCGACGTGGTGGTGATGGGCATCCGCGCCCAGGACGAGTACCGGCTGGACCTACAGGCGGCGGGCATCGTGACCCGTCCGGTGCCGGCGCTGCGGGCGGAGGGCGCGGCGCGCAGCGCGCAGTGGGCCCGGGACCAGCTGGTGGACTGCGCGGGCTACTGGGTGCACGTGGACGTCGACGTGCTGGACCCGGCGGTGATGCCGGCGGTGGACGCGCCGGAGCCGGGCGGGATCGCGTTCCCGGAGCTGGAGCTGCTGCTGTCCGGCCTGGTCGAGTCGCCGCACTGCCTGGGCGTGGAGATCACGGTCTTCGACCCGGACTACGACCCCGACGGCAAGTACGCGGAGGAGATCACGACGACGCTCGTGGCCGGGCTGAAGGCGGCGCACGCGGTCGACGCCCGGCCGGACCTGGTGGAGGCGCGCCGGGACCTGGCCGGCCCCGGCCGGCTCGCACCCGCCGCGGCCAACCGGCCCGGCAGGCTCGCGCCCGCCGCGGCCGCCGTGGTGGTTGAGGACGTCCCGGAGGCCGTCGAGGAGGCCGCGGAGCCCCTCGAGGAGGCCGCGGAGCCCGTCGCGGACGTGGAGCCCGTCGCGGACGTGGAGCCCGTCGCGGACGTGGAGCCCGACGCCCCGGACGCCGGGGACCCGCCCGCCGATCTCGACAGTGCGGACGATCCGCACATCGAGGCGGCCGCCGACGCCGACGTGGTCGATGTCGATCCGTTCGTCGCGCCCGCCGTGGACGACGGTGATCCGGTCGACGATCTCGGGCCGGTCGTGACCGAAGACCTCGCCGTGGACCCGGACCCCGGGTATGACGACTCCGTGACGCACGCGGAGACCCGGCCGCTGGGGCTCGCGCCCCGGCTGGACTCCAAGCCGCTGCCGGCGACCATGCCCGGCATGCTGCGCCCGCGCGCGGCCGAGGACTTCACCCTCCCGGCCCAGCGCCCGGCCTTCGAGGTAGTCCCCGAGCAGCCCGCCGACCTCTAGGGGTTCAGCGCGGTCAGGAAGCGCTCGGCGATCGGGACCGCCGCCTCAGCGCCCGCCCCGCCCTTCTGCACCATCACCGCGAACGCGATGTCGCCCTGCCAGCCCACGAACCAGGCGTGGGTCTCCTCCTCGCCGTCCTTGAACTCGGCGGTGCCGGTCTTGCCCGACACCGGCTTGCCCGGCACGCGGGACAGGCCCGTGCCGGTGCCCTTGGTGACCACCTCGCGCATCATCGCCTGCAACGGCCGGATCGACGTCTCGGCGAGCTGCGGGCCGTCCGCCACGCGGCCGGGCGGCGCCGGCTCGAGGACCAGCGCCGGCTGCTTGAACTGGCCGCGGGCGACCGCCGCGGTCGCGCCGGCCATCGCCAGCGGGCTGACCGCCGTCGCGCCCTGGCCGAACGTTGCCGCCGCCAGCTCCGTCGGGCTGCCGGCCGGGGAGATTTCGCCGCTGAACGCCTCCGTGCCGAGGTCCCACTTCGCGCCGAGGCCGAGCTTGGCCGCCGCGTCCCGCAGGCCGTCCGCGCCCAGCTTGGGCGCGAGGTTGACGAAGGCGGTGTTGCAGGACTTCGCGAAGTCGGTGTGGAACGGGACCGAACCGAGGACCATGCCGTGCGAGTTCTTGAACTCGCGGCCGTCGACGGTCTTGGTCTTCGGGCAGGCCACGGTGGTGTCGGGGGTGACCGCCTTCTTGTCGAGCAGGCCCAGCGTCGAGACCATCTTGAACGTCGAGCCGGGCGGGACCCGGCCGCTCATCGCGGTGTCCACGCCGCCGCCGTCCGGGCCGTTCGCGACCGCGAGCACGCTGGAGTCGCTGATCCGGACCGCCACCAGCGCGCTGGGCTGCTTCTCGCCCGCGACCGCCCGGTCGGCCGCGTTCTGCGTCGCGACGTCAAGCGTCGTCTTCACCG
This sequence comes from Amorphoplanes digitatis, assembly GCF_014205335.1. Taxonomy (NCBI): domain Bacteria; kingdom Bacillati; phylum Actinomycetota; class Actinomycetes; order Micromonosporales; family Micromonosporaceae; genus Actinoplanes; species Actinoplanes digitatis. The sequence goes on from NZ_JACHNH010000001.1 coordinate 832,923, forward strand.
GCTCGCCGGCGACCGGCTCGGTGCTGAACAGCTGCGAGTCCTCGATCTGGTCGTCGGGCGTCCGCCGGGCGATCACCACGGACTGGCCGGCGATGCCGCGCAGCCGGGCGTCGTAGCGCTGCTGCATCCCGCCGTGGCCGACCTGGTCGCCCTCGCGCAGCACGTCCGGGTTGTTGTCCAGGTCCTCGCGGGTCGCGGTGTCGACAGTGCCGAGCAGTGCCCGCGCGAACTGCCGGGTGGGCGCGAGCTCGCGCTTCGCCTCCTGGAAGACGGTGCCCTCCAGCGCGCGTACCCGATCCCGGATCTTGTTGTAGTCGGTGCGCCGGAGGGTGACGATGTCGATGAAGGCGCCCTCGTCGGTGGCATTCTTGATCCGCTCCCGCACCGCCTTGGCGTCGACGTCGACGTCGACGGACTTGAGGATCTTGCCGAGGTCCTTCAGGAGGGCGGCCTGGTCGGTGATCCGCAGCGGGGTCACGCCGACGATGACGACGTCGCGCTCGGTGACGATCGGCGTGCCGTCGGCGCCGAGGATGTCGGCCCGGTCGGCGCTCTTGTGGCGCAGCTCGAGCGCGTCACCGGCGGTCAGCTCGCTGTGCACGATCGACGGCTCCCACACCACGCGCCAGCCGTCGCTGTCGCGCTTGGTGAGCCGGACGGTGCTCTGGTACGACCAGGACGTGCCGCCGGGCAGCGTCCAGTCCACCTTCACCGGGCTGGAGGCGATCTCGCCGGTCTCCTTGGGCTTGCCCAGGGCGGTGAGCAGCAGTGACGACTTCTTCAGGTCGCCGGAGAGCCCCTCCAACTGGGTGAAGACGTCGTTCGCGGAGATCTTGGAGCCGTCCGCAGTGACGAATCCCACCTTGCTCAGATCGTCGTCGCGCCAGCCCCGGAGGAAGTCGTCGAGCGTCTGTGCGGGTCCGTCCGAGCTCGAGCAGGCGGTGACGCCGCCGACCAGCAGCAACAGGGCGGCCAGCGCGGCCGAACCCCGTCCGGAAAATCCGGTGCGGCGCATTATGTCACCTTCCTCGGGCGCGAATACGAAAAACCTACGGAACGGTAACCGGACCAGGGCCGCGATGTTGCCCCAAGGTGGGCGAGATGACGCAAATTCGGTGTCGGATCTTTATCCCGCACCCCGGGTGTGCCCGCGCCGTCGGAGGCACGCTCTAGGCTGATGGCCGAGACGTCGAACCCACAGTGTCGTGGGTGAGGGGAGCGCTGGGCCATGGCTGTCGCCGACGAGGCAGCGATCGAATCCGATCCGGAACTCGACTTCGGGCCCAGTCCCGGGCCCGCCCTGACGGGCCGGCTGGGCACATCCGACAACGAGCTCGACGAGCCGCTACCCAATGCCGAGCGCCTGGTGGCGCAGGCGGTCGCGCTGGCGGGTGAGGACCACGGCACCGCGTCGCTGGTCGGCAGGTACTGGCGCTTCGCGCCGGACGAGGAGCTGGTCGGCGACACCCCCGAGGGGATGTTCGCCGCCGCGCTCGCGCACCGGGAGCTGGCCGCCACCCGCCTCCCCGGCGAGCTGCGGCTCGACATCAGCGCACCGGACGAGGCGCAGCCGCACACCGTGCTGTCGATCGTCACCGACGACATGCCGTTCCTTGTCGACTCGGTCACCGCCCTGCTCACCGCGCACCAGCTCGGGGTGCACCTGCTCGTGCACCCGCTGATCGTGGTCCGCCGCACCAAGGCCGGAGAGCTGACCCAGGTCGAGGCCGACGTCGAGCCCGACGACGCGATCGACGGCGACCTCGTGGAGAGCTGGATCCGGGTCGAGATCGACCCGGTGCGCAAGGCCGAGGCCCGCGAGCAGCTGCACCAGGAGCTGCGCCGGGTGCTGACCGACGTCCGCGACGCCGTCGACGACTGGCCGCGGATGCGGCAGCGTGCGGTCGTCATCGCCGACGAGCTGGCCGCCGCGCGCGGCTCCGATCGCAAGCTCCCGGTGCCGGACAAGGACGTCACGGACTCGATCGAGCTGCTCAAGTGGCTCGCGCACGACCACTTCACCTTCCTCGGCTATCGGGAGTACCAGCTGGTCGGCGACGTGCTGACGGCCGTGCCGGGCAGCGGCCTCGGCATCCTGCGCGGCGAGGGCAGCCCCCCGCGCAAGCTCTCCTCGATGGCGCCCGAGGCGCACCAGCGCGCGCTGGAGAAGCGCCTGCTGGTGATCACCAAGGCCAACTCGCGGGCCACCGTGCACCGGTCGGCGTACCTGGACTACATCGGTGTCAAGGTCTTCCACGAGTCCGGCGAGGTCATCGGCGAGCGCCGCTTCCTCGGCCTGTTCTCGAGCTCGGCCTACCGCACCAGCGTCCGTGAGCTGCCGGTGGTGCGCCGCAAAGTCGCGGAGGTGCTGGACCGCTCGGGGTTGTCGCCGCGCGGGCACTCGGGCAAGGACCTGCTCCAGATCCTCGAGACCTATCCGCGCGACGAGCTCTTCCAGATCAAGACCGACGATCTGTACGAGGCGGTCGTCGGCGTGCTGCGCATGGCCGGCCGCCGCCAGCTGCGGCTGTTCCTGCGCCGCGACGGCTACGGCCGCTTCATCTCGTGCCTGATCTACCTGCCCCGCGACCGGTTCACCACCGCCAACCGGCAGAGCATGCAGGAGATCCTGCTCCGGGAGCTGAACGGCGTCGGCGTCGACTACACGACCCGGGTGACCGAGCGGATGCTCGCCCGCGTGCACTTCATCGTGCGCACGGACCCGGCCGATCCGCCGGGCGTCGTCGACCCCAACTCGCTGGCCGAGCTGCTCGCCGACGCGACCCGGATGTGGGACGACGACTTCTCCCTGGTGCTGGAGCGCAAGCTGGGCGAGGAGCCGGCCAAGGACCTGTTCGTGCGCTACGCGCCGGCGTTCCCCGACAGCTACAAGGACGGACACACGCCTTACGAGGCGGTGCAGGACATCGCCAAGCTGGAGCTGCTGGAGGAGCCCGGCCAGCTCGAGATGCACCTGTACCGCAAGCGGCACGTCAACCGGGAGGGCTGTGCCGAGCCCGACGACGCCGACGTGCGGTTCAAGGTCTTCCGCTACGGCGAGCCGATGCTGCTCTCGGCGGTGCTGCCGGTGCTGCACTCGCTCGGCGTCGAGGTGGTCGACGAGCGGCCCTACGAGGTCCGCCGCCCCGACGGCACCGTCTACCTCTACGACTTCGGCCTGCTGCCGCCCTCCTCGCACCACGAGCTGTCCGAGGTGCGCCCGCAGGTGGAGAACGCCTTCGCGGCCGCCTGGCGTGGCGAGGAGGAGGTCGACGGCTTCAACGAGCTGGTGCTGCGCGCCGGGCTGACCTGGCGTCAGGTCGTCGTGCTCCGGGCGTACGCGAAGTACCAGCGCCAGACCGGCAACGTCTTCTCCCAGCGCTACGTCGAGTCGACGTTCATCGCCTATCCGGAGATCGCCCGCCTGCTGGTGCGGCTCTTCGAGGTCCGCTTCTCGCCCGGGCTGGAGATGGTCGAGGAGGAGCGGGCGCGCCGCGGCGCCGACCTGGCCGCGGAGATCACCACGCTGCTCGACGGCGTCGAGAGCCTGGACCAGGACCGGATCCTGCGGTCCTTCCTGACGATGATCCAGGCAACCCTGCGCACCAGCTTCTTCCAGCGCGGCGCCGACTCGCGTCCCAAGTCGTACGTGGCGTTCAAGCTGGACCCGCAGGCCATCCCGGACCTGCCGGCACCCCGGCCGAAGTACGAGATCTTCGTCTACTCGCCACGGTTCGAGGGCGTGCACCTGCGCTTCGGCGCCGTGGCCCGGGGCGGCCTCCGCTGGTCCGACCGGCGCGAGGACTTCCGCACCGAGGTGCTCGGTCTGGTCAAGGCGCAGATGGTGAAGAACGCGGTGATCGTGCCGGTCGGCGCCAAGGGCGGCTTCGTGCTCAAGCAGAAGCCGGGCGATCGCGACGAGGCCGTCGCGTGCTACCGGCTCTTCATCGGCGCCCTGCTCGACGTCACCGACAACATCCACAGTGGCAAGATCGTGCCGCCGGTCGACGTGGTCCGGCACGACGGCGACGACCCCTACCTGGTGGTGGCGGCGGACAAGGGCACGGCGACGTTCTCGGACATCGCCAACGAGATCTCGGTGAGCAAGGACTTCTGGCTGGGCGACGCCTTCGCCTCCGGCGGCTCGGCCGGCTACGACCACAAGAAGATGGGCATCACGGCCCGCGGTGCGTGGGAGTCGGTCAAGAAGCACTTCCGGGACCTGGGCACCGACACCCAGTCGCAGGACTTCACCGTGGTCGGCGTCGGCGACATGTCCGGCGACGTCTTCGGCAACGGGATGCTGCTCAGCGAGCACATCCGGCTGGTGGCCGCGTTCGACCACCGGCACATCTTCCTGGACCCGGACCCGGACGCCGCGGCGTCGTTCGCGGAGCGCCGCCGGCTCTTCGAGCTGCCGCGTTCGTCGTGGGCGGACTACGACGCCTCGCTGATCAGCGAGGGCGGCGGGGTCTTCCCGCGCTCCGCGAAGTCGATTCCGGTGACGCCCCAGGTCCGCGCCGCGCTCGACCTCGGCGACGCCAAGGCCGTCAGCCCGGTGGACCTGATGCGGGCCATCCTGGCCGCACGCGTCGACCTGCTCTGGAACGGCGGCATCGGCACCTACGTGAAGGCGACCGCGGAGACGCACGCCGACGTGGGCGACAAGGCCAACGACGCGATCCGGGTCAACGGGGCACAGGTCCGGGCCAAGGTGGTCGGCGAGGGCGGCAACCTGGGCCTGACCCAGCGCGGCCGGATCGAGTACGCCCGCACCGGCGGCCCGCAGGACGAGAGCGGTGCCGGACACGGCGGCCGCATCTTCACCGACTTCATCGACAACACCGCCGGCGTGGACTGCTCCGACCACGAGGTCAACATCAAGATCCTGCTCGGCGGGGCGGTGACCGACGGCGAGCTGACGGTGCCGGCCCGCGACGAGCTGCTGGCGGCGATGACCGACGAGGTCGCGGCGCTGGTGCTGCGCGACAACTACGAGCAGGCGACGGCGCTCGGCAACGCCCGGTCGCAGGCGCATTCGCTGCTGCCGGTGCACCGCCGGATGCTGACCACCCTCGAGCAGTCGGGGCAGCTCATCCGGGAGCTCGAGGCGCTGCCGTCCGACAAGGAGCTGGCCGCCCGCTACGAGGTCGGCGAGGGGCTGACGGCGCCGGAATTCGCGGTGCTGCTGGCGTACGTGAAGATCTCGCTGGAACGCCAGGCCCTCGCCGACGTGCTTGTCGACGAGGAGTGGACGAACGTCGTCCTCGCCCGGTACTTCCCGACCCCGCTGCGGGAGCGGTTCGGGGCACGGATGGCCGGTCACCGGCTGCGCCGCGAGATCATCTCGACGTCGCTGGTCAACGAGGTGGTCAACCGCGGCGGCACGTCGTTCGTCTTCCGCGCGATGGAGGAGAGCGGCGCGTCCGCGGCCGACGTGATCCGCGCCTACGTGGTCGTCCGTGACGTCTACGGCCTGCCCGAGGTGTGGGAGGCCGCCGAGAATCTGGACAACGAGGCGCCGACGTCGGCGCAGACGCTCGTCTTCCTGGAGACCCGGCGGCTGCTGGACCGGGCGGTGCGCTGGCTGGTCAGCAACCGCCGCTCGCCGATAGACGTGGCCGGCGAGATCGCCCGGCTGCGCCCCGGCGTGAGCGCGCTGCTGGTGCAGCTTCCGACCGTCGTCATCGGCGCGGAGCGCAGGTCGCTCGAGGAGCACGTGGCCACGCTCGCGGAACGCGGCATCCCGCAGGAGCTGGCCGGTTCCGTCGGCCGGGTCGTGTACGGCTTCGGCCTGCTCGACATCCTGGAGACGGCGGCCGCGACCGGCCACGACGCGACCGAGGTGGCGAAGGTCTACTTCGTGATCTCGGAACGCTTCCAGATCGACGTGCTGCTCTCGCACATCTCCCGGCTGCCGCGCGGCGACCGCTGGCAGACCCTGGCCCGCATGGCGCTGCGCTACGACCTGTACGCGGCGCTGGCGGGCCTGACTGCCGAGGTGCTCCAGTCGACCTCTTCGGAGGCGGCGCCCGAGGAGCGGGTGGCCGAGTGGGAGCAGGTGAACGCGGCCTCGATGGCCCGGGCGGGCAACGCGATGGGCAGCGTGGAGGAGTCGCCGGCCGACCTGGCGGCGCTCTCGGTCCTGCTCCGGCAGATCCGCACGCTGGTCAAGACCTCCTCGGCCGGCTGATCCGAACGGCCGCGCCCGGTCGCCACGCGGGACCGGGCGCGGTCGCGTCAACGCCGTCGGGTACCCCCGAGGGGTATATGCTGGCATCATGACGCAGCAGATCGAGCTGGACATCGGCGGCATGACCTGTGCCGCCTGTGCCAACCGCATCGAGAAGAAGCTCAACCGTCTCGAGGGCGTCACCGCCACCGTCAACTACGCCACCGAGAAGGCCCGGGCCACGGTCCCGGCCGGTGTCGGCGCCGCCGATCTCATCGCAGTGGTGGAGAAGACCGGCTACACGGCAACCGAGCCCAAGGCCGCCACGGCCGCGGCGGAGCGGGTGTCCGACCCGCTGCGCGTCCGGCTACTCGTCTCGGCCGCGCTGAGCGTGCCCGTCATCGTCCTGGCCATGGTCCCGGCCTGGCAGTTCACCTACTGGCAGTGGCTCTCGCTGACGCTCGCCGCGCCCGTGGTCGTCTACGGCGGCTGGCCCTTCCACCGCTCGGCGTTCGTCAACCTGCGGCACGGCGCCGCCACCATGGACACCCTGGTCTCGCTCGGCACGCTCGCCGCGTTCGGTTGGTCGCTGTGGGCGCTCTTCCTCGGCGACGCCGGCGTTCCCGGCATGACGCACCCCTTCGAGCTGCGGGCCGGCACCGCCGGCGACGCCATCTACCTCGAGGCCGCGGCCGGCGTGACCACGTTCCTGCTGGCCGGCCGCTACGCCGAGGCCCGCGCCAAGCGCCGGGCCGGCGACGCCCTGCGCTCGCTGCTGGCCCTGGGCGCCAAGACGGTCACCCTGGTGGACGGCCGGGAGATCCCGGCCGACCGGCTCCAGGTCGGCGACGTCTTCGGCGTGCGGCCGGGTGAGAAGGTCGCCGCGGACGGCGTCGTGGTCGACGGCGCCTCCGCGGTCGACCAGAGCCTGCTCACCGGCGAGTCGGTGCCCGTCGAGGTCGGCGTCGACGACCCGGTCACCGGCGGCACGGTCAACGCGGGCGGCCGCCTCGTCGTGCGCGCCACCCGCGTCGGCGCCGACACCCAGCTCGCCCAGATGGCCCGCCTCGTCGAGGAGGCGCAGGACGGCAAGGCCGCGGTGCAGCGGCTGGCCGACCGCATCTCCGGCGTCTTTGTGCCGGTGGTGATCGCCCTGGCGGTCGCGACGCTGGGTTACTGGCTCGGTTCCGGCGCGGGCACCACCGCCGCGTTCACCGCCGCCGTCGCCGTGCTGATCATCGCGTGCCCCTGCGCGCTCGGCCTGGCGACGCCGACCGCCCTGCTTGTCGGCACGGGCCGCGGCGCCCAGCTCGGCATCCTCATCCGCGGCGTGGAGGCGCTCGAGTCGACCCGGCGGGTGGACACGATCCTGCTCGACAAGACCGGGACGGTGACGACCGGCGCGATGACGGTGTCGCGGGTCGTGCCCGAGCCGGGCTGGGACTCCGCCGGGGTGCTGCGGCTGGCCGGCGCCGTCGAGGCGCCGTCCGAGCACCCGCTCGGCCGGGCCATCGCCCGGGCCGCCGCGGCGGGGGCGGAGCTGCCCGCGGTGAGCGATTTCCGGGCGACCGCGGGCGTCGGCGTGCGTGGCGTCGTGGAGGGCGCCGCGGTGGAGGTGGCCCGCGGCGCGGGCGACACCGCCGAGACGTGGGTCGAGCTGCGCGTCGACGGCACGGTCCGCGGTCGCATCGCGCTGGCCGACGCGGTACGCCCGACGAGCGCCGCCGCCGTCCGCGGCCTGCGCGCGCTGGGCCTTGAACCGGTGCTGGTCACCGGCGACGCGCCCGCGGTGGCCGAGGCGGTCGCCGCGCAGGTCGGCGTGACCGAGGTGATCGCCGGCGTGCTGCCGGCGGGCAAGGTGGACGCGGTCAAGCGGTTGCAGGCGCGCGGCCGCTCGGTGGCGATGGTCGGCGACGGGGTGAACGACGCGGCCGCCCTGGCCCAGGCCGACCTGGGCGTGGCGATGGGCGCGGGCAGCGACGTGGCGATCGAGGCGTCCGACCTGACCATCCTGCGCGGCGACCTCACCGCGGCCGTCGACGCGGTGCGGCTGTCCCGCCGTACCGTGACGATCATCCGGGGGAATCTGTTCTGGGCCTTCGCCTACAACGTGGCGGCGCTGCCGCTCGCGGCGGCGGGCCTGCTCAATCCGATGATCGCGGGCGCGGCGATGGCGCTCAGCTCGATCTTCGTGGTGGCCAACAGCCTGCGGCTGCGCCGCTTCAAGCCGGCCGTGTTCGACGCGACTGCGGCAGAGTGAGCCGGGCGCCTCAGCCCGATGACTGCTCCCGAAACCATCGGGGCGCCCGGCTCACCATCTGTGCCGCGGGGGAATTCGGACCGGTCCCGAGGTCCGAAGCCCTGCGACATCCCCAGATCCACCTGCATCGGTAACGCTACGTGGCGACTGCCGCACCTCGGAAGCGTTCGGTACGCGAATTGGCCGAACGGTTGGCCGCTCTCGGGCGACAGATCCGGCTATTGCCACACAACAGGGCGAAAAGTGTTACGTTCTGATTCGGTCAGTTGACGACTTGATCACTATCAGTGATGACGGTCATCAGTGCGGAGAGTTATCAGTCCCGGCGGATCGAGTCGATGAGCGCGAGGACCTGCCGCAGTGCCGGCCGCAGCACCCGCAGCCGGGAGAGGCCGACGAGCCGGTCGACGAGCGGGACGATGCCATCGATGAGCCGGCGGGTCCGGCGCTGGTCGGGCGAGCGGTCGTAGACCCAGAAGAGCACCACGCCCATCCAGCTCAGCCAGAGCAGCTCCGGCAGCTCCTTGCGCAGCTCGGGGTCGAGCTTGGCGGACGAGCCGTCCACCACGTCCCGGAAGATCGCGATGGCCGCCTCGCGGGCGGGCGACGACTCCCGCGAGAACGGGCTGAGCGGCGACGACGGCTCGGCCGCCGACTTGAAGAACGTGGCGGCGAACGAGTGGTACGGCTCGTTGACGTCGATGCCGGCGTGCAGCACGCCGCGTAACCGGGCGGCGAAGTCCTTCTCGTTCGCCAGCACCGGCTCGGCGGCGACCCGGTGCGCGAGCTGGTTGCGGTCGTAGAACCCCTGGATCAGGTGTTCCTTGGAGTCGAAGTAGTAGTAGGCGTTCCCGACCGCGACGCCCGCCTCCTTGGCGATCGCCCGCATCGTGGTCTCGGTGAAGCCACGCTCCCGGAACAGCCGCAGCGCGGTCTCCAGGATCAGCTGCCGGGTCTGCTCGCCCCGGGCCCGCCGCGGCTTCTCGCCCGTGCCGTCCTGCTCGGGGTGCGGCGGCGCGGCCGGCTCGTCGGCGGGATCAGCGGCAGCGGTCGTCACACACGTCACCGTAGTCTTCCGTCCGCGTCGCCTGCCGCGCGGCGGCGGCCGCGGCGATGAAGCGGCGCGCGGCGGGCAGCAGCCGCGGCGAGGCGAGCCGCTCGGCCATCGCGCGGTAGTCCGCCAGCGCCCACAGGCAGGCCAGCCACGCACCGTCCGATACGTACACCAGGCCGCCGTCGGTGATCACCGTCAGGTCCCGCAGCGTCGCGGCATGGTCCAGCCCGGGGAAGCGCCGCCGGGCCTCCGGCGACCCGGCCGCGACGAACTCCAGGGGTACGAGCTGAGCGCGCCCCTCGAGCCAGTGATGCGCGGTCCTGCAGATGGGGCAGCCCTCGTCGTACAGGACGGTGAAGTAACCGATCCGGCCGGCCCCGTGTCCGGCCGGATCGACGGAGACGGTCACGCCGGCCCGGGCGGCGGCACGGGTCCCGCGATTCCCTGGCCGGGCCAGTTCGCGGTCGGTCCGGGCCGGGTCGCGCCCTGGCCGGGCGCTCCCGCGGCCGGGCCGCCGGGCGGCGGCTGCATCGGGAGTCGTCCCGCCGGCGGAAGCGGCGGCAGGGTCTGCTGCTGGCGCAGCCGGCCGCGGCGGTAGCGGTTCAGCAGGAACACGTTGCAGACGTGCAGCACGCCGAGCACCAGCAGGACGAAACCTATCTTGTAGGAGAGCGTCTCCAGGGCCTTCGCCGCGTCCGGCACGTCGGCGCTGGAGCGCATCGCCACCGCGACGTAGCCGAGGTTCAGCAGGTAGAACCCCATCACCAGCAATTGGTTCACGGCCCGCGCCAGGCGGCTGTCCGCGAAGACGTCCTCCAGGAACACCAGTCCGTTGCGAGACAGCGTCGTCGCCACCCAGACCGTCAGCCCGACGCTGACGATCACGTAGGCGAGGTACATCCAGACCTTGTGGTCCACGGTTCCAGCCCTTCTTTGAACACGTTCAATTGGTGTCGGCTCAGCGTAGGTCCTTATTTGAACGCGTTCAAGGAGACGTGGAGCACAAAGTGACGGGCTAGATGTCGCGGGTTAGGCCGAGGGCTTCCGCCGCCGCGCGGCCGTTGGCGTGGCTCGCGCCGTAGGTGGTGACGAAGGCCCGCGCAGCGGCCGGTCGCCAGGCGGACGGCCAGCCCATCTCCACCACGGCGACGGCGTGCCCGGCCGCGAGCCGCTCGATCAGCGCCCGGGTCGCCTCGGCCCGGTGGGTGTGCCGTCCGACGAGGACGATCGGCCGCGGCCCGGCCCGCTCGGCGAGCGACTCGGGCGAGGTGTCCGCGGCCACGACCGTCACCTGCTCGGTGCCGTTCAGATGCGGCCGCAGGCCCCACGGCACCCGGCCCTCGGCGATCGAGTGGCCGGACTCGAGCTGCACGACCAGCGGCTCGGTGAGATCCGCGAGGGTGCCCTCGACCCGGATCGCGCGGCGGGCGGCCGCGTAGCCGAGCGCCGGGTCGTGCGCCGCGGGCGGAACCGGGCGCCGCGTCCACGCGGCCATCGCCGCGTTGCGCTCGACGGCCTCCTCGAGCCGGTCCGGGGTCAGCCGCCCGTCGCGCACCCCGGCGATGATCTCCGCGGTGACGGCCTCGACGAGCGCCGCGTCGACGCGTGCCCCGATGCAGAGCAGGTCGGCGCCGGCCGCGAGCGCGAGCACGGCCGCCCGGCCGATGCCGCCGGCCGCCACCGCGGCGCCCTTCATCTCCAGTGCGTCGGTGATGACCGCGCCGCGGAAGCCGTAGTCGACTCGGAGCAGGTCGGTCAGCGCCGCCCGGCTGAAGGTGGCCGGTCCGGCGCCGGTCAGCGCGGGTACCCGGATGTGCGCGGTCATGATCCCCAGGGACCCGGCGGCGACCGCGGCCGCGAACGGCGGCAGGTCGCGCTCGCGCAGGACGGAGAGCGGGACGTCGACGGTCGGAAGCTCGAGGTGCGAGTCGGTCGTCGTGGCGCCGTGGCCCGGGAAGTGCTTCGCGCAGGCGGCGACGCCGGCGGCCTGTAGCCCGGTGACCGCGGCGGCGGCGTGCCGGGCCACCAGTAGCGGGTCGGCGCCGAACGAGCGGGTGCCGATGATCGGGTTGTCGTCGGCGGTGTTCACGTCGACCGTCGGTGCCAGGTCGAGGTTGACGCCCGCGCCGGCGAGGTCGGCGCCGATCGCCGCGTACACCGTGCGGGTGAGGTCCGGGTCGTCGACGGCGCCGAGCGCCGCGTTGCCGGGGTAGGGACTGCCGGTCCGGTGCGCCAGGCGCGTGACGTCGCCGCCCTCCTCGTCGATCGCGATGAGGACGTCCGGTCGCGCGGACCGCAGCTCGTCCGTGAGCCGGGTGAGCTGTACCGGTTCAGCGATGTTGGTGCCGAAGAGGGTGTGGCCGGCCAGGCCCTCGGTGAGCAGTCGCAACGCCCATTCCGGGGCAGATTTCCCCGCAAAAGCGGCGAGCTGCGTCCCGAGCGCGAGCCGTCGTAGGCCCGGGTCGATCGGCATGGTTTCCTTCCCCGGTTCAGCTCTGGTTATCCTGCCGACCGAGCTGCCATGATCGTCGAATGTCTATCGGACATGGCACACGGGCGGTGGGGCTGCTGACCGTTACGCTGCCGCTACCTGATGTGCGCCGATAACGTAATAGGAAATAATCCTAAATACTAGGGGACGTAGTTATGGCTGCCACCCGCCTTCCGGGGACACCCCGGTTGCTGCGTGCGCTCAACGACCGCGCCGCGCTGGAACTGCTGCTCACGAAGGGCCCGCTGACCCGGGCGCAGCTCGGTGAGATGACCGGTCTGAGCAAGGTCACCGCCTCGCAGTTGGTCGAGCGCCTCGAGGAGCGCGGTCTGGTACGCCGTGTCGGCGAGCAGGCGGGCGGTCGCGGCCCGAACGCGCAGCTGTACGCCGTCACTCCCGGTAGTGCCCATGTTATCGGTGTCGAGGTCCTGCCGGACCGGGTCATCGCGGCGTGCGCGGACATCACCGGCGACGTCGTCGGCCGCAGCGAGCGGTCGACGCAGGGCGACGACGACCCGGTGCGCGCGGTGCACGGCGCGGTCGTCGAGGCGGCCGAACAGGGCGGCACCGACATGGCGTCCGTGCGCCGGGTCGTGCTGGGCACCCCGGGCCTCGTCGACCCGCAGACCAGCGAGGTCTCGTTCGCCTTCGACCTGCCCCGCTGGCACCGCGGCCTGCTCGCGGAGCTGCGCAAGGACCTGAGCACCCCGGTGGTCTTCGGCAACGACGTGAACCTGGCCGCCGTCGCCGAGCAGCACACCGGCGCCGCCAAGGGTCACGACGACTTCGTGCTGATCTGGGTCGGCCGCGGCGTCGGCCTCGCGACCGTCATCGGCGGCCGCCTGCACCAGGGCAGCACGGGCGCGGCGGGCGAGATCGGTTACCTGCCGGTGGCCGGCGCCGAGATCCCGCGCAACGCCAGCAAGCGCGGCGCCAAGGGCGCCTTCCAGACCCTTGTCGCGTCGGACGCCGCCAAGGCCATCGGCCGCAAGTACGGCTTCCGCGGCGCCGAGTCCGCCGACGTGGTGCGCGCGGCCGTCGAGGCGGGCGCGGCGGGCGAGCCGGTGCTGGACGAGCTGGCCGGCCGGCTCGCCCTCGGCGTCGCCGCCATCTGCGTCGTCCTCGACCCGCCGCTCGTCGTGCTGGCCGGCGAGGTGAGCCAGGCCGGCGGGATCGCCCTGGCCGAGCGGGTGGAGCAGGAGGTCGCCGCCATCACCCTGGTCGCGCCGAAGGTCGTCATCAGCGAGGTCGCGGTCGAGCCGATCCTCAACGGAGCCCTGCTGACCGCCCTGGAGTCCGTCCGGGAAGAGGTCTTCGGATCCACCACGGGATAGCCCCTGTCCTGGTGCATGGTTGGATGGACGCGTGCTCGATGCGGCGACTCCCACACCACCCGACGACGACACCGTCATCTCCTTCGACCGGGTGAGCGTGATCCGCGGCGGCAGCTTCCTGCTGCGCGGGCTCAGCTGGCAGGTCGAGCTGGACGAGCGATGGGTGGTGCTGGGGCCGAACGGCGCCGGCAAGACGACGCTGCTGAACCTCGCGTCGGGCCGGCTGCACCCGTCCCGCGGCAACGCCTGGGTGCTGGGCGAGCGGCTGGGGCGCACCGACATCAACGAGCTGCGTACCCGGATCGGGCTCAGCACCGGGCAGTTCGCCGACCGGGTGCCGCCGACCGAGCGGGTCCTCGACGTCGTGGTCACGGCGGCCTGGTCGGTCGTCGGCCGCTGGCGGGAGAGCTATGACCCGCAGGACGAGGCGCGGGCCCGGGCGCTGCTGCACCAGATGGGGATGGGCACGCTGATCGACCGCGAGTTCGGCATCCTCTCCGAGGGGGAGCGCAAGCGCACCCAGATCGCCCGCGCGCTGATGACCGACCCCGAGCTGATGCTGCTGGACGAGCCCGCCGCTGGGCTGGACCTGGGCGGCCGCGAGGACCTGATCGGGCGCCTCACCGAGCTGGCCGAGGACCCGGACGCCCCGGCCCTGGTGCTGGTCACCCACCACGTCGAGGAGATCCCGCCGGGCTTCACCCACGCGATGCTGCTGCGCGAGGGCACGGTCGTCGCGGCGGGCCTGCTGGGCGAGACGCTGACGGCCGATAATCTGTCCAAGACGTTCGGGCTGCCGCTGGTGGTCCAGCGCAACGGCGACCGTTACATGGCGCGGGCGGCCTGAGGCGCCACGATGGCCGTCTCACCGCCCCGGGTCGTGGTCGCCGGCAGCGCCAACATGGACCTTGTCGGACTCGCCGCCCGCCTGCCGCTGCCCGGCGAGACCGTGCTGGGCGACGAATTCGTGATGACGCCCGGCGGCAAGGGCGCCAACCAGGCCATCGCCGCGGTCCGTGCCGGCGCGGTCTGCGTGATGCTGGGCGCGATCGGCTCGGACGCGTTCGGCGTGACGATCAAGGCCCGGCTGAACGCGTCCGGCGTGGACACCGCGAACCTGCGCACCAGCTACGGCGCGTCCGGCGTCGCGGTGATCATGGTGGACCGCGCGGGTGAGAACTCGATCATCGTGAGCCCGGGTGCGAACAGCTCGTTCGCGGGCCTGAGCGCGGCCGAGACCTCCGCCATCGCGGAGAGCGACGTGCTGGTCTGCCAGCTGGAGATTCCCGTGGAGACGGTGCTGGCCGCCGCGCAGGCGGCGCGGGCGGGCGGCACCCGGGTGATCCTGAACGCCGCGCCCGCCCGCGAGTTGCCGCCGGAGCTGCTCGCGGCGGTGGACCTGCTGGTCGTCAACGAGGGCGAGGCGCGGGCGATCACCGGTTCGCCCGAGCCGGACGTCGCGGGGCTGCTGGCGCTCGTGCCGCGGGTGGTGCTGACCCTCGGCGGCGCCGGCTCCTGGTACGCCGACCGCGACGGCGCCGACGAGCGGATACCGGCCTGCGCGGTCGAGGTGGCGGACACGACCGCGGCCGGCGACGCGTTCACCGGAGCGCTCGCGGTGGCCTGGGGCGAGGGCCGTGACCTGGTGGACGCGGTCCGCTGGGCGAACGCGGCGGGCGCCGCCTGCGTCCGCAAGGTCGGCGCCAGCAACGCACTGCCGACCCGTGCCGAGATCGACGAGCTCTACGCCCGGAGCAATTAGCTCAGCTCTGCCGGGCCATCGTCACGAAGCGGTGCACCTCGCTGCGGAGCACCTCGGCCAGCTGGCTCAGCCCGGCCGTGCCGGAATCCTGCCCGCCGTCGACGGCGGTCGCGATGCCGTTCACCAGGCCGCTCATCTCCCGCAGGCTGGCGGTCACCGTCTCCAGCACGCCGATCGAGTCCGCCGCCGCCTGCTGGACGGTGTTGACCTGGCCGAGGATCTCCTCGCTGGAGCTGCTTGTCTCGTTGGCCAGGTTCTTGACCTCGTCGGCCACCACGCTGAAGCCGCGGCCCGCCTCGCCCGCGCGGGCCGCCTCGATCGTCGCGTTCAGGGCCAGCAGCCGGGTCTGCGACGCGACCGAGTTGATCAGATCGACGGCCGTCCGAATCTGGTCGGAGGCGCTGCGCAGCGAGCTGACGGTCTCGACGCCCCGCTCGGCCTCGGTGACCGCGTCGCGGGCGAAGTCCGCAAGGCCGTTCGCCGAGGCGCCCATCTCCGTCGCGGCGGTCGCCACCTGCTCGGAGACGGTGAGCACGGCGTTCTCGAGCTCATCGGCGAGCGCCGCCCGGGAACGGCCGGCCTCGTCGAGCCGGTCCGAGGACCGGCTCATCTGCTCGATGGACTCGGAGATCCGCGCGGCCGCCTCGCGGAACGCGCCCCGCATGCCGCGGGTGAGGAAGCGCCGGTGGAAACGGCCCTCGGCCGCCGCGGTCAGCGACGCACCGGCCTCGCGGACGAAGGTGTCCGTGTTGTCGAGCAGGCGGTTGAGCGCCGTCCGGGCGGCCTGCGCCTCGGCGGACTCCTCGAGCGGCGGCACCCGGGCCTCGAAGTCGCCCGCCGCGGCCCGCTCGCAGACCTCGGTGATCAGGCGCAGGGTGTCGGCGTTCACCGCAGGGCCCCGTTCGTCAGCGACCAGACGAACGCGTCGTAGGTCTGCCCCCGGTCGTCGAGCAGCCGTTGCAGCATCGCCCAGGACGCGTCGAGGCCGGCGGGCGAGGCGGCGTGGCGCAGCTCCTCGGCCCGCAGGTCGGCGTAGATCCGGCTGATCTCGGCGACCGCGGCGTCGTCGGGGCGGCGCCGGCTGGAGTGGTAGCCGACCAGCCGGCCGTGCTCGTCCACCGAGGGCGTGACGTGCGCAAGCACCCAGTAGTGCGCGCCGTCGAGGGCGAGGTTCTGCACGTACGCGAAGACCTCGCGCCGATCGCCGATGGTCTCCCAGAGCAGCTTGAAGACCGCGCGGGGCATCTCGGGGTGGCGGATGATGTTGTGCGGCTGCCCGATCGCCTCGTCCTCGCGCAGCGCCGAGATCCGCAGGAAGACGTCGTTGGTGTAGGTAAGCAGGCCCCGGGGATCGGTCTTGGTGACGATCAGCTCGTCCTCGCCGAGTTTGCGTTCTACGCCGGTCGGCGGCACATGGGTGGCCTTCATGGTTCCCGTATCGTCGCCGGTCACGGACCGGCAGCGGGGCGGATTGGCCGGAATTCACCGACGGGCGACGCGCAGTCCCCAGAGGACCAGCGGCACCTGTAGCGGCAGCCGGGCGTACGCGATGGCCCGGCGCGCGGGTGACGCGTGCCGCCAGTCGACCGCCATCTTGATGTTGGCGGGGAACACCGCGGCGAAGAGGCCGGCGGCGGCGAGGCCGCCGAGGCGCCGGGTGCCGGGGTTGGCGATCGCGGCGGCGACGGCCAGCTCGGCGGCGCCGCTGAGGTAGGTCCAGGTCCGCGGGCCGCCGGGCAGCGAGCGGGGCACGATGGCGTCGAAGGGCCGGGGCGCGGCGAAATGCAGCACGCCGGTGGTGGCGAGCAGCCAGGCCAGCGCCGGCGCGCCGGAGCGTCCGTCGTTCATCGCGCCTCCGGTGCCCGGCTCGGCGTGGGGTCGTCGTCGACGGCCCGTTGCAGGGCCCGGTAGATCTGGCCGAAACGCCGCTTGTCGGTCGTCGCGAGCAGCAGGACGTCCGCGCCGTCGACCCGGGCCCAGATCTCCAGGCGGTGGCTGCCCCGGTCGTAGGAGCGGTCGACGAACTCGAGGAGCACGTCGGCCAGGGGCAGGGCGGCCAGGCCGATGAGCACGCCGCCCCCGGCCAGCACGATCGTCGTCGTGGTCGACGCGTCGATGACCAGGGCGATGAGGACGCCGATGGCGCCGATGACGACCGGTGTGATGATCGCGAGGACAAGGGCGCCACGACCCGCGACATTGCCCCACGCCCGGCGGCCGCGCCGGTGCCAGACCTGCGCCAGGTCACCCAGCCGGTAGTCGCGCCCGCCCATCCGGACTCCGGTCGAGGTGACCAGAACGTCCGGGCCACGGTAGTAGGTGGTCATCACCCCTCCTCGGGGCAATCGTACTTACCCTTACGCTGTCAGCTGTCTGAACGATCGCTAGGGAGGCAAACGCGTGGGTGAGTTCGTGCGACTGGAGACGAGCGGCGGCATCGGCACGATCCGGCTCGAGCGGCCACCGATGAACGCGCTGAACACCCAGGTACAGGAGGAGCTCCGGGAGGCCGCGCGGGCCGCGACCGCCGACGCCGAGGTCCGGGCCGTGATCGTGTACGGCGGGGAGAAGGTCTTCGCCGCGGGCGCCGACATCACCGAGTTCACCACGACCACGTTCCAGGAGATGACCGTCCGCGCGACGGCGCTCTCCGGCGCGTTCGACGAGGTCGCCAGGATCCCGAAGCCGGTCGTCGCCGCGATCACCGGCTACGCGCTCGGCGGCGGCTGCGAGCTCGCCCTGGCCTGCGACTGGCGGGTCGTCGCGGACGACGCCAAGCTCGGCCAGCCGGAGATCCGGCTGGGCATCATCCCGGGCGCCGGCGGCACCCAGCGGCTGGCCCGGCTGATCGGACCGGCGAAGGCCAAGGACCTGATCTTCTCCGGCCGCATGGTCGACGCCGAGGAGGCACTGCGGATCGGGCTCGCCGACCGCGTCGTGCCGGCCGCCGACGTGTACGCGAGCGCGGCCGAGCTGGTCAAGCCGTACCTGAACGGTCCGGCCCTGGCCCTGCGCGCCGCGAAGCTGGCGATCGACGGCGGCCTGAACACCGACCTCGCCTCCGGGCTCGCGTGGGAGAGCCAGCTGTTCGCCGGCCTCTTCGCCACCGACGACCGGGTCGAGGGCACCACGGCTTTCGTCGAGAAGCGCAAGCCGAAGTTCACCGGGCGCTGAGCGGGCGGCTCAACCGAGAAACGGGCGCGGGGATCTCGCGGATATCGATCTGTTGCCATAAAGTGCCTCTCTGTGACGACGTCCGGCTTGCGCGTGACCCCGGTCCGGCGCACCGTCGCGATCGCCGTGGCGCTGGTGACCGGTCAGGCGCTGCTGTGCGGGGTCATCGGCGTCGTCACGTTCGGCGAACCGGGCGACACGAAGACCGGTGCCCGCGCCGCCGGGCCGGAGTTCCGCGGGCCGCCAGCCGTGGCGCCGACCGCGAGCGTCCCGCCCGCGGTCGCAGGACCCTCGGCGAAGCACTCGACGCGTAGACCCGAGGCCGCGCCGACGCGGACCGCCTCGCGCCCGCCACCGCCCGCGGAGACGCCGGGGCCGCCCGCGCGGCCGGCCCTGCCGCAGACGGCCATCGCGCTCCCGCCGGCGCCGCCGGACACCGGCACGCCCTCGTCGGCGCTCGTGCCGCCACCCGCGCCGCCGCCCGCGCCGCCGGCCGACGGCGAGGAGACGCAGGCGCCGGTCCGGGTCTGGGACCGGTGCGACGAGGAGGGCGCGGCCGGCCTGACCGCCGACGGCCGGGCCGTGCGCTGCCTGCGCGGCCGCCACGGTGACCTGCGCTGGCGGCTCGTGTAGGCAGATCATCTACTTCTCGGCGGGGCCTACACTGGCGCGCATGTCCATCGAAGCGGGTCGGCACTCCCTCGGCATCGACTTCGGCACCTCGAACACCGTCGCGGTGGCCCGCTGGCCCGACGGGCGGGCGCGGCCGATCCTCGTCGACGGCTCACCGCTGCTGCCGTCGGCCGTGTACGCCGAGCCGAGCGGCAGCCTCGCCGTGGGCCGCGACGCGGTGCACAGCGCCCGGCGCGACCCGGCCCGTTTCGAGCCGAACCCGAAGCGCCGCATAGACGACGGCCTCGTGCTGCTCGGCGACCAGGAGCTGCCGGTCGTCGACCTGATCGCGGCCGTGCTGGTCCGGGTGGCCGACGAGTGGCACCGCGCGGTCGGCCCGGTGCGCCCCGAGACGACCCTGACCTGCCCGGCGACCTGGGGAGCGACCCGCCGGGGCCTGCTCGCCGAGGCCGCCGCCATCGCGGGCCTCGAGCGGGTCCGGCTGGTGGCCGAGCCGGTCGCCGCGGCCACCTACTTCGCCGAGGTGCTCGGCCGCGACGTGCCGATCGGGTCCGTCGTCGTGGTGCACGACTTCGGCGCCGGCACCTTCGACGCGAGCGTGGTGGCGCGCACCGCGGAGGGCTTCGAGGTGCTCGCCGTCGACGGCCGCGACGACATCGGCGGCCTTGACGTGGACGCGGCGATCGTCGAGCACATCGGCAAGCTGGTCGCCGAGCGGGACGCGGCCGTCTGGCAGCGCCTGTCCGAGCCGGAGACGCTGGAGGACCGGCGCGCCAAGCAGCAGCTCTGGGAGGACGTGCGGATCGCCAAGGAGCGGCTGTCGCGCATCCAGTCCGCCGACGTGGTGGTGCCGCTGATCGATCTCGAGCTGCACGTCACCCGCGAGGAGCTCGAGGAGCTGGCCCGGCCGCTGCTCGAACAGACCGTTCGGGTGACCAAGGACGTGCTGAACTGGGCCGACCTGCCGGACGGGCGCCTGGCCGGGGTCTTCCTGGTCGGCGGCGCGAGCCGGATCCCGCTGGTGGCGACGCTGCTGCACCGGGAGCTGGGCGAGGCGCCGGTCGCCATCGAGCAGCCCGAGCTGGTGGTCGCGGAGGGCAGCATCCTGGCGGACGCCGCGCTGCTGGCCACGGAGCCGGCCGCGCCCGGCCCGACGGCCGAGATGCGCCTGGTCTCCCGCGACAACCCGGTCGTGCCGTCGCCGCGGGCCGCGGTCGACGACATGGACACGGTGCCCTCGGCGAAGCCCTCGCCGGGCCTGCCGCCGCCGGCCGTCGACCCGTGGCCGGACGCGCAGCAGCACTGGGTGCCGGACCCGGACCAGACGGTCGCCTCCGAGCCGTCCTGGGACGTGCACGCCCTCCAGAACACCCCGACCGGCGCCGCCGCGGTCTCGGCGCCCGCCGCCACCCGGCCCCTGCCCGCGCCCGCGGCGACCCGGCCCCTGCCGGCGGCCCCGGCACCGGGTACGACGAAGCGCGCCAAGCGGGCCGCCGCCCGGCCGGCGCCACCCACCGCCGCCGCGCGGCCCGTCTCGCCCTCCGCGGTCTCCTCGCGGCCGGTCTCGCCGCCGGCCCGGCCCGGCGCGGCCGTTCGTCCCGCGCCCGCCGCCCGCAAGGCGGCGCCGCGCCGCCGGCGATCCGGCGGGGCGCTGCGCTTCTTCCAGGTCTTCCTGAGCGTCGTATTCCTGGTCACGGTGCCGCTGGTCGCGCTGGTGGCGGCGTACAGCGTCAGCGCCGGGGTGCCCATCGACGCGGCGGTGGACCGCCTGCTGGAGGAGTTCGCCCGACTTAGAGGGTGAGTCCGGCTCATCTTTTCCCGGCGTCCCCGGTAGCGTGCTGACGAGGATCAAGCGGCGGGAGCTGGCATGTCGGAGATGATCGAGGGCCACGGCGGGGAACTGGCGCTGGCGGCCCTGCGGGCGTACGGGGTGACCGAGATGTTCACCCTGTCCGGCGGGCACGTCTTCCCGCTCTACGACGCCGCGCACAAGGCCGGATTCCCGATCTACGACGTGCGGCACGAGCAGTCGGCCGTCTTCGCCGCTGAGGCCGTCGCCAAGCTACAGCGCCGCCCGGGCCTGGCCGTCCTCACCGCCGGTCCCGGCGTGACCAACGGCGTATCGGGCCTGACCAGCGCCTTCTTCAACGCCTCGCCGGTGCTGGTGATGGGTGGCCGGGCGCCGGCCTTCCGCTGGGGCTCCGGCAGCCTCCAGGAGATCGACCACGTCCCGCTCGTCGCGCCCGTCACCAAGTACGCCGCCACGGTCGCCGGCACCGACCAGATCCCCGCCGAGGTGGCGCGGGCGCTGACCGCGGCCCTGACCGCGCACCGCGGCCCGGCCTTCCTCGACCTGCCGCTCGAGGTCCTCTTCTCCAGCGAGGACGTCGCCGCGCCCGGCGCTCCCGAGATCCCGGTCATCGAGCCCGACCCCGAGGACGTCGCCCGGGCCGCCGAGCTGCTGGCCACGGCCGAGCGCCCGGTCATCATCGCCGGCTCCGACGTGTGGGGCGGCAACGCGATCGCCGAACTGCGTGCCGCCGCCGAGGCGTTGCAGGTCCCGGTCTTCGCCAACGGCATGGGCCGCGGCGCGCTGCCGCCCGGCCACCCGCTCGCCTTCGCCCGGGCCCGGCGCCCCGCGCTCGACCAGGCCGACGTCGTCGCCGTCATCGGCACCCCGCTCGACTTCCGGCTCGGCTTCGGCGAGTTCGGCGCCGCGCGGGTCGTGCACATCGTCGACGCGCCCACCCAGCGCGCGGGCCACGTCGAGACCGCCGTCTCGCCGGCCGGCGACCTGCGGCTGATCCTCGCGGCGCTGGCCGACCACGCCGGCCCGCGCGCCGACCACAGCGGATGGATCGACGGCCTGCGCGTGGCCGAGGACGCCGGCAAGGCCCGCGACGCCGAGGCGATGGCCGCGGAGAGCGACCCGATCAAGCCGGCCCGCGTCTACGGCGAGCTGCGCAAGGTGCTGGCACCGGACGCGGTCACCATCGGCGACGGCGGCGACTTCGTCTCGTACGCCGGGCGCTTCCTCGAGCCCGCCCAGCCCGGCACCTGGCTCGACCCCGGCCCGTACGGCTGCCTCGGCACCGGCATGGGCTACGCGATGGGAGCCCGGGTCACCTACCCCGACCGGCAGATCTGCGTCCTCATGGGCGACGGCGCGGCCGGCTTCTCGCTGATGGACGCGGAGTCACTGGCCCGGCAGAAGCTGCCCGTGGTGATCGTGGTCGGCAACAACGGCATCTGGGGTCTCGAGAAGCACCCGATGCAGGCCATGTACGGCTACGACGTCGCCGCCGACCTACAGCCCGGGCTGCGCTACGACCACGTGGTCGAGGCGCTCGGCGGCGCCGGAGAGACGGTGGAGAAGTCGTCCGAGCTCGGACCGGCGCTGGAGCGCGCTTTCGACGCCGGGGTCCCGTACCTGGTCAACGTGCTGACCGACCCGGCGGACGCGTACCCCCGGTCGTCCAACCTGGCCTGACCGGCTACTCGTCGTTCTTCTCCAGCTCGCGCTCCCACTGGTCGAGCAGCTCGCGTTCGCGGCGGGACCGCTCGGTGTCCATTGAGCGCAGGAAGTCCGGGTCGTCGTCGGGCGAGGTCGGTCGGGGGCCCGTCCGGCGCACCGGGCCGCCCTCGTGCGGCGGCGGCACCGGTCGACCCCAGGCGAAGTAGGCGAGCGGGCCGATCAGGGGTATCAGCAGGATGACGAGCACCCACAGGGCGCGCGGCATGTTGCGTACCCGATCGGCCGACAGCACGCCGATGAGCGCGAGCACCAGGAGCACGAGCTGCACCGCAGCGAGGAGGACGAACAACCGGACCATTAGGCAATGATGACGCGCCGCAACCCGAACGGCGACGATCAGAGCATGACAAGCGCGCCGCCGAGCACGGCGAGGCCGATGGTGAGCGCCGCGTACGTGGTGACGGTCAGCCGGCCGGGCTGCGGCGGGAGTGCGTTGAGGCCCCGCGCACGCCGGTAGGCGAGGCCGATGAGGCCGGCCCAGAGCGCCATCGCGGCCCCCGCGGCGAGGAAGGTCCAGGTGCCGGCGCCGGGCGCGAAGGCGGGCCGGGTGGCCAGCAGCGCCACCGCGGTGGCCGAGAGCCCGGTACGCCGCCAGGCCAGGCGGGTCCGCTCCGCGGAGGCGCCCGGGTCCCGGCTCACGAGAACGCTTTGATCAGCACGGCGACGACGAGCAGCAGCGCGCCGAGCGCCACGATCAGGGCCAGCACCGCCGGGAAGCGGGACTTCGGCAGGTCGGTGCCGAGCCGCATGGCACGCTCCGTCCGCGCCCAGTGGTCGACGGCGCGCAGCGCGACCACGCCGCCGAGCAGCAGCAGCGCCACCGCGATGCCCTCGCGCAGGTGGGGAATCGGCAGCGGCGGCAGGAACTGCGCGCACGCGAGCCCGCCGGCCAGCAGCGCCAGCGCGGTCCGGATCCAGGCGAGGAACGTGCGCTCATTGGCCAGCGAGAAGCGGTAGTCCGGCTTCTCGCCGGCCATCGGGGTCTTCTGCGGATTGAACCACTGGTCGAGCACGCCGCCGATTATCGACCAGCGAGGTGCACAAGAGGTGTCGGGGAGGGTGCCCACAGCCCGCGCATCCGCGCGCTCACGCAGGACTCGCGGGCCCGCCCACAGGTGCACCAGGCTCCCTCCGGTCCGGTCGGCCGGTGCGGTGGGAGAGGATGGGGCGAACGCGCGGGTAACCCACGCGGAACAGCAGTAATTTGGCCGGACATGTCCAGATACCCCCTTGATCAGACTCTAGCGATCTTGTGGTGGCTCTGGGTGAGGTGAGTCACTCTCGGTGGTGGAGACCCTAAAGCTACTGGCGGGTAACATCCGGAGGGGACAGAGCAGTTCCGGCTGCAGGCGTGCGTCCATCAACAGGAGGGTCGTCGAAGCGCGATGAACATCGTCGTACTGGTCAAGCAGGTACCCGACTCCGGTGCCGAGCGCACCCTGAGCGCGGGTGACAACACCGTCGAGCGGGCCTCGGCGAACAACGTCATCAACGAGATGGACGAGTACGCCATCGAGGAGGCGCTGAAGATCAAGGAGGCGCACGGTGGCGAGGTGACCGTCCTGACGATGGGCCCCGAGCGCGCCGCCGAGTCGATCCGCAAGGCGCTGTCCATGGGCCCCGACAAGGCCGTGCACGTGCAGGACGACGCGCTGCGCGGTTCCTGCGCCGTCGCGACCTCCAAGGTTCTCGCCGCCGCGCTCGGCACGCTCAACGCCGACCTGGTGATCTGCGGCGCCGAGTCGACCGACGGCCGCGTGCAGGTCATGCCGCACATGCTGGCCGAGCGCCTCGGCATCGCGGCGCTGACCGGCGCCCGCAAGCTCACCGTCGACGGCGCGCAGCTGACCGCCGAGCGGCAGACCGACGAGGGCTACGAGGTCGTCACCGCGGCCACCCCGGCCGTCGTCAGCGTGTGGGACACGATCAACGAGCCCCGCTACCCCTCCTTCAAGGGCATCATGGCCGCGAAGAAGAAGCCGGTGCAGACCCTGTCGCTCGCCGACCTGGGCGTCTCCGCCGACGAGGTGGGCACCGCCGGCGCGACCTCCGCGGTGGTCGAGTTCGCGAAGCGGCCCGCTCGTTCGGCCGGCACCAAGATCACTGACGAGGGTACGGGCGGCGAGCAGCTCGTCGCGTACCTCGCCGCCGAGAAGTTCGTCTGAGAAGGGCTCACACCATGGCTGAAGTACTGGTCGTCGTCGAGGCCTCCCAGGCCGCCGGCGTCAAGAAGGTCACGCTCGAGATGCTGACCATCGCCCGCACGCTGGGCTCGGTATCCGCGGTAGTACTCGGTGGCGCCGGCGCCACCGAGCAGTTCGCCGCCAAGCTCGGCGAGTTCGGCGCCGAGAAGATCTACTCGGGCGAGGGCCCGGAGATCGACGACTACCTCGTGGCGTCGAAGGCCACCGCCGTCGCCGAGCTGGTCAAGCAGGTCCAGCCCGCCGCCGTGCTGCTCGCCTCGACCCAGGAGGGCAAGGAGATCGCGGGCCGGCTCGCCGTCAAGCTCGACAACGGCCTGCTGACCGACGCGGTCGAGGTGGCCGCCGACGGCACCGCGACCCAGGTCGTCTTCGCCGGCTCCACGATCGTCAAGTCCAAGGTCACCAAGGGCCTGCCGATCATCACCATCCGCCCGAACTCGGTCACCCCCGAGCCGGCGCCGGCCACCCCGGCCGTCACCGTGCTCGAGGTCACCGCCACCGACGCGGACAAGCTGACCCGGGTCGTCGAGCGGGTCGCCGAGCAGAAGGGCTCCCGCCCCGAGCTCAGCGAGGCGTCGATCGTCGTCTCCGGCGGCCGCGGCGTCGGCAACGCCGACAACTTCAAGCTGGTCGAGGAGATGGCCGACCTGCTCGGCGGCGCCGTCGGCGCCTCCCGCGCGGCGGTCGACTCGGGCTACTACCCGCACCAGTTCCAGGTGGGCCAGACCGGCAAGACCGTCTCGCCGCAGCTGTACGTGGCCCTGGGCATCTCCGGCGCGATCCAGCACCGGGCCGGCATGCAGACCTCGAAGACGATCGTCGCGGTCAACAAGGACCCCGAGGCCCCGATCTTCGAGCTGGCCGACTTCGGCGTGGTCGGCGACCTGTTCAAGGTCGTGCCCCAGGCCGACGACGAGATCCGTAAGCGCAGGTAGGCGACGCCTTCCACGCGGCCCGGCGGACACTTCCGCCGGGCCGTTTCGCGCTCCATCCATCCGGACCGTTTCTGTTGACGGCTCAAGGCATAAGCTTCACGTTGATGGTTTACCTGGATCACGCGGCGACCACGCCGATGCTCGCCGAGGCGCTCGACGCATATGTCGAGGCCGCCCGCGAGGTCGGCAACCCGTCGTCCCTGCACGCCGCCGGCCGGCGCGCCCGCCGGCTGGTCGAGGAGTCCCGCGAGCGCATCGCCGCGGTGCTCGGCGCCCGCCCCTCGGAAGTGATCTTCACAAGCGGCGGCACCGAGAGCGACAATCTGGTGACCAAGGGCATCTACTGGGCCCGGCGGTCCGCCGACCCGCGCCGCAACCGGGTGGTCGCGTCCGCGGTCGAGCATCACGCGGTGCTCGACGCGGTCGACTGGCTCGGCGACCACGAGGGTGCCGACGTCAGCCTGCTGCCGGTCGACGAGGCCGGCCGGATCGACCCGGAGTCGCTGGCCGGACTGCTCGCCGAGCACGGCGACGAGATCGCGGTGATCAGCACCCAGTGGGCGAACAACGAGGTGGGCACGGTCCAGCCGGTGGCCGAGCTGGCCCGGCTCGCCGCCGGTGCCGGCATCCCGTTCCACACCGACGCGGTGCAGGCGGTCGGCCAGATTCCGGTCGACTTCGCCGCCAGCGGCGCCTCGGCCCTGACCCTCACCGGCCACAAGCTGGGCGGCCCGGTCGGGGTCGGCGCGCTGCTGCTCGGCCGCGACGTCGTCGCGACCCCGCAGCTGCACGGCGGCGGCCAGGAGCGCGACGTGCGCTCCGGGACCCTGGACACCCCCGGAGTCGCGGCCTTCGCGGTCGCGGTCGAGACCGCGGTCAAGACCCAGCAGGAGTACGCGGCCAGGGTCGCCGCCCTCCGCGACGACCTGGTGGAACGGGTGCGGGCGGCGGTGCCGGACGTGGTCTACAACGGCGCGGCGACCGACCGCCTGCCGGGCAACGCGCACTTCTCCTTCCCCGGGTGCGAGGGCGACGCGCTGCTGCTGCTCCTGGACGCGCAGGGGATCTCGTGCTCGACGGGTTCGGCGTGCTCGGCGGGCGTGGCGCAGCCCTCGCACGTGCTGCTGGCGATGGGCGCGGACGACGACCGGGCCCGCTCGTCGCTGCGCTTCACCCTGGGCCACACCTCGACGGCCGCCGACGTCGACGCGCTGCTCGCGGCGCTGCCCGCCGCGGTCGAGCGCGCCCGCCGCGCGACGGCGTGGAAGACCCCACGCTGACCCTTTCCTGGCCACCCCGGCGTTGCGGATAGGCTTGGGCACGTGCGAGTGCTAGCAGCCATGTCCGGTGGGGTCGACTCCGCCGTCGCCGCCGCGCGCGCCCGTGACGCGGGCCACGACGTCACCGGCGTGCACCTGGCGCTGGCGCGGAATCCGCAGACGTATCGGACCGGTGCCCGGGGCTGCTGCACGCTCGAGGACTCCCGGGACGCCCGGCGGGCCGCCGACGTCATCGGCATCCCGTTCTACGTGTGGGACATGGCCGACCAGTTCCACGAGAACGTCGTCGACGACTTCGTCGCCGAGTACGCGGCGGGCCGCACCCCGAACCCCTGCCTGCGCTGCAACGAGAAGATCAAGTTCGCGGCCGTGCTGGACCGTGCCGTCGCGCTGGGCTTCGACGCGGTCGTCACCGGCCACCACGCCCGGCTCGGCGCCGACGGCCTGCTGCGGCGCAGCGTCGACATGGCCAAGGACCAGTCGTACGTGCTGGCCGTCCTGACCCGCGAGCAGCTCGACCGGGCGGTCTTCCCGCTCGGCGACTCGACGAAGGCGCGGGTCCGCGAGGAGGCCGCCGAGCGCGGCCTCGCCGTCGCCGACAAGCCCGACTCGCACGACATCTGCTTCATCGCCGACGGCGACACCCGTGGCTTCCTGGCCGCGCGGCTGGGCGAGGCGCCGGGCGACATCGTCGACTCCCGCACGGGCGCCGTCCTCGGCCGGCACGCCGGCGCGTACTCCTACACCGTCGGCCAGCGCAAGGGCCTGGACCTGCGGGTCCCCGCGCCCGATGGCCGCCCGCGCTACGTACTGTCGATCACCCCGAAGACCAACACGGTCACGGTCGGCCCCCGCGAGGACCTCGCGGTCGACCTGGTGACCGCCACCCGGCCGATCTGGCACGGCGAGCCGACGCCCGTCGAGTGCGACGTGCAGCTGCGCGCGCACGGCGAGGTGGTCCCGGCCGTCGTGACCGTCGGCCCGGACGGCCTGCGGGCCCGGCTGCGCGAACCGGCCCGGGGCGTCGCGGCCGGCCAGGCCATCGTCGCCTACCGCCGGGACCCGGCCGGCGACATCGTGCTCGGCTCGGCGACCATCGCCGCCGGCGTCGCGGAGCAGGTTTCCGCGGGCCTGACCGGGCCGGAGCAAGGTGCCTGACTTCCCCTGGCCGTCCGGCGCGGCAACCGGGCTCGGCTCGCTGCCCGGCACCGACATCGCCGAGGCGCAGCGGCTGATCCTCGGCGAGCTGCCCGAACTGCCGCACCTCCCCGAGCTGCCGGAGCGCGGGCCGGGCGCCGACATGATCGGGCGCGGCGCGGGCCTGCTGGTCGAGCTGCCGGTGCAGCTCTACGTCGGGCGCTGGCAGATGGCGCCGCGACCCGGCCGGGACCAGCGCCGCATCGCCGACCTGCTCGAACGCGATCTCGACCAGCTCACCGAGCAGGCCGACCGCTACGCCGGGCCGATCAAACTCCAGGCGCCCGGGCCGTGGACCCTGGCCGCCGGCCTCGAACTTGCTATCGGCGGGCGCATGCTGCGCGACCCCGGCGCGGTGCGCGACCTCACCGACTCGCTCGCCGAGGGGCTGCGCCGGCACGTCGCCGAGGTGCGGCGGCGGCTTCCGCGTGCGTCCGTGCTGCTCCAGCTCGACGAGCCGTCGCTGCCGGCGGTCCTCGGCGGACAGATACCTACCGAGAGCGGGCTGAGTGCGTACCGGGCCGTCGACGGCGCCGGTGCCGCGGGGGCGCTGCGGACCGTGGTCCAGGCCGTCGGGGTGCCGGTGATCGTGCACTGCTGTGCTCCGGCCGTACCGTTGCAGGTTTTGCGGGACGCCGGGGCCGCCGCCGTCGCGCTCGACCTTGGGATGATCAAAGATCTCGATCCGCTCGGCGAGGCCATCGAGGCGGGGCTCGGCCTGTTCGCGGGGGCCGTGCCCACGCGCCCGGCGCCCGGCTCGCCCCCGCCGACGTCGGCGGCGATCGCGGAGCGGGTGCGCGTGCTGTGGAGCCGGCTCGGCTTCCCCGCGGCCCGGCTGCCCGCGCAGGTCGTGATCACCCCGGCCTGCGGGCTCGCCGGCGCCGCGCCGTCCTATGTGCGAGCGGTGCTGAAGGGCTGCCGGGACGCCGGTCGCCGTCTGGCCGAAGTCTGACGGTTTCGGCAGATTCGCCGGGCTGGGGCGGGCATCATGCACTCATGATTGGACGCCTGGACGCCGTCGTCATCGACTGCCCCGATCCCCGTGCCCTCGCCGACTTCTACTGCGCGCTCCTGGGCATGCACGTCGTCCGCGACGAGGACGGCCGGGTGACCACCCGGACCGACTCGGACGCGCCGAGCCTGGTGTTCCAGAAGGCGCCCGACCTGCTCCCGCCGGACTGGCCGGACCGGAACCGACCGCAGCAGTTCCACCTGAATGCGCGGGTGGGCGACATCGAGGCGGCGGAGCGGCGGGTGCTGGCGGCGGGCGGCAAGCGCCTGGACGGGGGGAGCGGCCGCTGCCGGGTGTACGCCGACCCGGTCGGCAACCCGTTCTGGCTGGTCTGGTGAGCGCGCGCTAGTCACCCGCCTTTACTGCCCCGCCTTTACTACCCGCCCTTGCTGGCCTGCCTTGCTGCCGGCCTTTGCTGGCCCGCCCTTGCTGGCCTGCCTTGCTGCCGGCCTTTGCTGGCCCGCCCTTGCTGGCCTGCCTTGCTGCCGGCCTTTGCTGGCCCGCCCTTGCTGGCCTGCCTTGCTGCCGGCCTTTGCTGGCCCGCCCTTGCTGGCCTGCCTTGCTGCCGGCCTTTGCTGGCCCGCCCTTGCTGGCCTGCCTTGCTGCCGGCCTTTGCTGGCCCGCCCTTGCTGGCCTGCCTTGCTGCCGGCCTTTGCTGGCCCGCCCTTGCTGGCCTGCCTTGCTGCCGGCCTTTGCTGGCCCGCCCTTGCTGGCCTGCCTTGCTGCCGGCCTTTGCTGGCCCGCCCTTGCTGGCCTGCCTTGCTGCCGGCCTTTGCTGGCCCGCCCTTGCTGGCCTGCCTTGCTGCCGGCCTTTGCTGGCCCGCCCTTGCTGGCCTGCCTTGCTGCCGGCCTTTGCTGGCCCGCCCTTGCTGGCCTGCCTTGCTGCCGGCCTTTGCTGGCCCGCCCTTGCTGGCCTGCCTTGCTGCCGGCCTTTGCTGGCCCGCCCTTGCTGGCCTGCCTTGCTGCCGGCCTTTGCTGGCCCGCCCTTGCTGGCCTGCCTTGCTGCCGGCCTTTGCTGGCCCGCCCTTGCTGGCCTGCCTTGCCGCCCGCCTTTGCTGGCCTGCCTTGCTATCCGCCGAGCGGGAACTCGCGGATCGTTCGCCAGCCGCCGGGCTGTTGCGTCCCGGCGATGAGGCGGACCGTGTCGATGGCCGCGCGGATCGGTAGGCACCGGGTGACCGCGTCGGCCGCCTCGGTCATGGCCTTCGCCGGCGAGTCGTGGCCGACGGTCAGGTGCGGCACGACGTCGTCGAATGCGCCCTCGTAGGGCGGTGCCTGGGGAAAGCGCCGCCAGATCGCGGTGGTGAGCGCGCGGAGCGGCGCGTCCGGGGTCGGCGCCAGCCAGACCACCGTGTCGCCGAACCACCGGACCCGCGTGAAGTCGACTGTGAACCTCGGCACGGACGCGAGTGCCTCGCCGACCGCGGCCAGCGTCTCGTCGTCGAGGTCACCGGGCGCGAGGAACGGGTACAGCACCGTGACGTGTGCCGGGATACCCCAGCTCGTGGCCCTGTCCAGCGCCGCCCGCCAGCGGCTCACGGCCGGCTCGACCTCCGGCACGGGCACGATGAGCGCGGTCTGCGTGGGCTGCATTGCTGAAGTCTCCGGCCCGGCCCGGCCGTGGTCCACCCGATATCGGACGCCTGCCTTCGGCGGATTGTCGGACCGGGCCGCTAACGTGCCGGTAGAGGTTCGAACACGGAGGTCTTTGCGGTGTCTGAGAAGCAGTCTGTCGAAGCGGAGGCCCGGCCGACCCCGGAGCAGGTGAGTGCGGCCGGCGCCGAGCCGACCGCGGAGGCCAGCACCCGGCACGCCGAGCTCAGCGACGAGCTGCGCGGCCACCAATACCGCTACTACGTGCTCGACTCGCCGACCATCGCGGACGCCGAGTTCGACCGGCTGCTGCGCGAGCTCGAGGAGCTCGAGGAGCGCTATCCCGCGCTGCGCACCCCCGATTCCCCGACGCAGAACGTCGGCGGCTCGTTCTCCACGCTGTTCACCCCGGTCGAGCACGCCGAGCGCATGATGTCGCTCGACAACGTCTTCGACCTGGCCGGGCTGGCCGCCTGGTCCGAGCGCACCGAGCGGGACGCGGGCGGGCCGGTGCGGTTCCTCTGCGAGCTCAAGGTCGACGGCCTGGCGATCAACCTGACCTACGAGAAGGGCCGCCTGGTCCGCGGCGCGACCCGCGGCGACGGCCGCACGGGCGAGGACGTGACCTCCAACGTCCGCACCATCCGCGAGATCCCCGAGCGGCTGACCGGCGACGACCTGCCCGAGCTGCTCGAGGTGCGCGGCGAGATCTACTTCCCGGCCTCCGCGTTCGCCGACCTCAACGCCACGCTCGTCGAGCAGGGCAAGGCCCCGTTCGCCAACCCGCGCAACGCCGCGGCCGGCAGCCTGCGGCAGAAGGACCCGCGGATCACCGCGTCGCGGGGGCTGCGCATGGTCGTGCACGGCATCGGCGCCCGCACGGGTTTCCGGCCCGACTCGCAGTCACACGCCTACGCGGCGCTGAAATCCTGGGGCCTGCCGACCAGCGACCGGTGGCGGCTGGTCGATTCGATGGACGAGGTGCGCGACTACATCGCCTACTACGGCAAGCACCGCCACGACGTCGAGCACGAGATCGACGGCGTCGTGGTCAAGGTGGACTCGGTCGCCATCCAGGGCCGGCTCGGCTCGACCAGCCGCGCGCCGCGCTGGGCGATCGCCTTCAAATATCCGCCGGAGGAGGTCACCACCAAGCTGCTCGGCGTCGAGGTCAACGTCGGGCGGACCGGCCGGGTGACCCCATTCGCGGTGCTGGAGCCGGTGCGGGTGGCCGGCTCGACGGTGGCGCAGGCGACGCTGCACAACGCCCGCGAGGTCGAGCGCAAGGGCGTGTGGATCGGCGACACCGTGGTGCTGCGCAAGGCCGGCGACGTGATCCCGGAGGTGCTCGGCCCGGTGATGGACCTGCGCCCCGACGACGCGCACGCCTTCGTGATGCCGACCGAGTGCCCCGAGTGCGGCACCGCGCTCGCTCCCGCCAAGGAGAGCGACATCGACATCCGCTGCCCCAACGCCCGGCACTGCCCGGGCCAGTTGCGCGAGCGCCTCTTCTACCTGGCGGGCCGCGACGCCCTCGACATCGAGGTGCTGGGCTACAAGGCGGCCCGGGCGCTCTATGAGTCGGGCGTGCTGACCGACGAGGGCGACCTCTTCGGCGTGGCCGCCGACGACCTGCTGCGCTCGCCGTTCTTCGTCAACATGGACGGCAGCCTCGGCAGCAACGCGGTGAAGCTGCTGGAAAACCTGGAGGAGGTCAAGCAGCGGCCGCTGTGGCGGGTGCTCGTGGCGCTGTCGATCAGGCACGTCGGCCCGACCGCCTCCCGCGCGCTGGCCCTCGAGTTCGGCTCGATGGAGGCGATCGAGGCGGCGATCGCGCAGGACCGGATCGCGGAGCTGTCCGCAGTGGACGGCGTGGGCCCGACGATCGCGGAGAGCCTGCGCGAGTGGTTCGCGGTCGACTGGCATCGCGAGATCGTCCGCAAATGGCGCGAGGCCGGCGTGAAGATGGCGGAGGAGCGGACCGACACCGGCCCGCGCCCGCTCGCGGGCATGACGGTCGTGGTGACCGGGACGCTGTCGACACACACCCGCGACGAGGCGTCCGAGGCGGTGATGGGCCAGGGCGGCAAGGTGAGCGGCTCGGTGTCGAAGAAGACGGCGTTCGTGGTGGTCGGTGACAACCCGGGCAGCAAGTACGAGAAGGCCCTGTCGCTGAGGGTGCCGGTGCTGGACGAGGCGGGCTTCGCGGTGCTGCTGGCGCAGGGGCCGGACGCGGCCCGCGAGGTGGCCGAGATCGCGGAGGAGCCGGTCCGGGAGCCGAAGCGGAAGGCCGCGGCGAAGACGGAGGACGAGGCGACGGGCCAGTAACCCCAACGGGTGAAATTCTGAGGGTTCCACGTTCCGGCAGATATGCCGATTTGATAACGGCGAGTCTGTTTCGCGTAGTTTTGTCTACGTGGATCTATGGTGAGAAAGATCGTTCGGTCGACACCACCGTGGAGGTCGCATGGATGCCGCACAGCAGCGCAGCTCCATGCCGGGCGAAGGCCGGCCGGCCGACGGGGCGCCCGCCACCGACGAGGCCGAAGGCCCTCCTGCGCGCGGTGAGTCGCGGTCCCGCGGCGGTTCCCGCGATTTGCCGTCGGACGCCGACTCCCGTATGGAAGCCGCGTCGTCGCTGAGGCGCTCGCCCGCGGACGGCGACGAGCGCCCACATCTGGTCGAGGTCTGGCATGCGGGTGACGGCCGCGGGCGCCGCCGGCACCCGGACTCCGGGTCGGCGGCCGGCGGCGGGCGGCGGGGTTGGCCGCGGCGGTCCGCCGCGGCCCGCGACGCCGGGCGGTCCGCCTCGGTGCGGCGGGGTGCGGTCGTCGCCGTCGGCGGGGCGCTGCTCGTCGACCTCGCCCTCTGGGGCGCGCGGCCCGGGGTCTTCGCGGAGCTGCCGACCGAGTTCTGGGTCATGGCCCTGCTCGCCCTCGCGGTCGACGCGCGTCCCTATGTGGTCGCCGGCCGGCGGGCCAGCTCGGTGATCCTGCCGTCGATCTGCTTCACCTTCGGCATCGTCTTCGCCTGGGGCTTCGTGCCCGCCGTCGCCGTGCAACTCGCCGCCGTGGCGCTCGCCTGCGTGCGGATGCGCGAGCCCGCCCGGCGCGTCCTGCACCTCGGGCTCCAGCACGCCGTCGCCCTGGCCGGAGCCGCCCTCGTCGCCGCGTTCGCCGGGCTGCACTTCGGCGCGGAGCCGCGCTGGGACGACGCGCTGCTCACCGTCGCCGCTGCCGCCGTGTGGATTCTCGGCCGCTACGGCACCGACGCCGTCATCTCCGGCCGCTCCGCCGCCGCCCGCGCGCGGCGCCGGATCCAGCGCTGGGGACCGGAGCTGTTCGCCACCTCCGCCCTGCTGCTGCTCGGGCCCGTCGTGCTCGCCGCCGCGCAGGTCGGGCTGGTGCTGGTGCCCCTCGTCCTGCTCGCGCTGCACGCCGTACATCGCATGGTGCGCTCCACCGGGGAGTGCGAGCGGGCCTCCCGCGTGGACGCGCTGACCGGGCTGCCCAACCGGCGCGCGCTCCAGACCTCGGTGGTCGAGTGGGGAACGGGCCGCGGGTCGCGCCGGCCCGAGTGGCGGCCCGCCCTGTTCCTGCTCGACCTCGACCGGTTCCGCACCGTCAACGACGCGCTCGGACACACCACCGGCGACCGGCTCCTGGTCGAGGTCGCCCGCCGGCTCGCCGCCGCCGTGCCCGCCCACGATCTCGTGGCACGGCTCGGCGGCGACGAGTTCGCGGTGCTCGCCAAGCGCGTCGACGGCCCGGCCTCGGCTCGGCGCCTCGCCGGTCACCTCGCCGAGGCGTTCGTCCGGCCCTTCGCGCTCGACGGCCTGCTCATCGACGTCAGCGCCTCCATCGGCATCGCCCTGCAACCGGACCGCGGCGGCGACGCCGCCGCGCTGCTCCGGCAGGCCGAGGCCGCCATGTACGACGCCAAGGAGCGCGGCGACCAGGTCGTCGTCTACGCCCGCGACGCCGGTCCGCACCCACCCGACCTTGCCCTGCTCGCCGACCTGCGCGGTGCCGTGCAGGCCGAGCCCGGCACGGACCCCGCGGCCGACGGGATCACCCTCTACTACCAGCCGCAGATCGCCATCGCGACCGGCGAGATCGTCGGCGTCGAGGCGCTGCTGCGCTGGCGGCATCCGGCCCGAGGCATGGTCGGCCCCGAGGAACTGCTCCGCGTCGCCGAGCAGACCCCGGTCATGCGACAGCTCACCAGCCGGGTGCTGCGCGAGGTGATCGCCCAGATCGCGGCCTGGCACGCGGCCGGTCAGCCCCTGCGCGCCTCGGTCAACGTCAGCGTGCGCGACCTGCACGCGGCGGACATCGCCGAGGAGATCGACGCCCTGCTGCGCCGCCACGGCGTGCCGCCCGACCTGCTCCAGCTCGAGATCACCGAGAGCGCGCTCATGGCCGACCCCCACCGGGTGCTCAACACGATCACCAGGCTGGACCGGATGGGCGTGGCCATCTCCCTGGACGACTTCGGCACCGGCTACTCGTCCCTGCAACACCTGCGCCGCCTGCCGCTCGCCGAGGTCAAGGTCGACCGCTCCTTCGTCCTCGGCATGGCCACCGACCGCGGCGACGCCGCCATCGTGCGCTCGGTGACCGCCCTGGCCGACTCGCTCGGCCTGCGCGTCGTTGCCGAGGGCGTCGAGGACGAACGCACCTGGCGGCTGTTGGCCGCCGTGGGCTGCCACGCGGCGCAGGGCTGGTTCCACGCCCGTCCGATGCCGGCACCGGACCTCGCGGAGTGGCTGATCCGCTACCGCCCCCTACGCCCCGGCCGAGGAGCCGGCGCCCTGGCAGTCCCAGCGCCGTGAACGCTCCCGCCGCCTGCCCACACCCGGGCGGCGGGTCCCGGAGCCGACCGTCCCCGCTCGGGCCGTCCTCGCTCACGTTGCCCGTTCTGCCGTCCCCGCTCGCGCGGCCGTTCCCGCCGTCCCGCTCGCGCGGCCGTTCCCGCAGTCCCGCTTCCGCGGCTGTCCCGCTTCCGCGGCTGTCCCGCTGTGGGCGGTGGTCGGCACCGCACGCCCGGCGCGGCGTCCTGATGCAGGCCGGGCGGCCGGACGGCGAAGTTATCCACAGACCAGGGAGCCGCCCGCCACCGCGACCACCCCTGGAAATAGACTCTCCAGGTCAGCGACATCCACCACCAAGGGGGCACGATGGCCGCCATCTCCCGCGAAGAGGTCGCGCATCTGGCGCGCCTGTCGCGGCTCGCCGTGACCGAGCAGGAGCTCGACCAGTTCGCCGGTCAGCTCGACGTCATTCTGCAGTCGGTCGCCCGGATCGGTGATGTGGCCGCTGAGGACATCCCGCCCACCTCGCACTCCGTGCCGCTGACCAACGTCTACCGCGACGACGTCGTGCAGCCGAGCCTCACGCAGGAGGCGGCGCTCTCCGGCGCGCCCGACTCCGCCGAGGGCCGGTTCCGCGTGCCGCGCATCCTGGATGAGGAGGAATGAGCATGACCGACGTCACCAGGATGACCGCGGTTCAGATCGCCGCGCTGATCAGCAGCGGGGAGGCGTCCGCCGTCGAGGTCGCCACCGCGCACCTCGACCGGATCGCCGCCGTCGACGACCGGGTCCACGCCTTCCTGCACGTCGACCGGGAGGGTGCCCTCGCGGCCGCCCGCAAGGTCGATGAGCAGCGCGGCCGGGGCGAGGCGACCGGGCCGCTCGCGGGCGTGCCCGTCGCGGTCAAGGACGTGATCGCCACCAAGGGCGTGCCGACCACGGCCGCCTCGAAGATCCTCGAGGGCTGGAAGCCGCCCTACGACGCCACCGTCGTCGAGCGGCTGCGCGCCGCCGGCACGGTCATGCTCGGCAAGACCAACATGGACGAGTTCGCCATGGGGTCCTCGACCGAATACTCCGCATACGGGCCCACCAACAACCCGTGGGACCTCGGGCGCATCCCCGGCGGCTCCGGCGGCGGCAGCGCCGCGTCCGTTGCCGCCTACGAGGCTCCGCTGGCCATCGGCACCGACACCGGCGGCTCGATCCGGCAGCCCGGCGCCGTCACCGGCACGGTCGGCGCCAAGCCGACCTACGGCGGCACCTCCCGCTACGGCCTGATCGCCTTCTCGTCCTCGCTCGACACCCCCGGCCCGTGCACGCGGACCGTCGAGGACGCGGCCCTGCTCCACTCGGTCATCGCCGGCCACGACGTGCGCGACTCGACCTCCATCCCGCAGCCGGTCCCCGACGTCGTCGCGGCCGCGCGGCTGGGCGCCACGGGCGACCTGACCGGGGTCAAGCTCGGCATCGTCAAGGAGTTCGCCGGCGAGGGCGCCGAGCCCGGCGTGATCGCGGCCTTCCGCGAGTCCGTCGAGACGCTCGTCAAGCTCGGTGCCGAGGTCGTCGAGGTGTCCTGCCCGCACTTCGAGTTTGCCCTCCCGGCCTACTACCTCATCGCGCCGAGCGAGGCCTCCTCCAACCTGGCCCGCTTCGACGGCGTGCGCTACGGCCTGCGCGTCGGCGACGACGGCAACCGGTCGCTCGAGGAGGTCATGTCGCTGACCCGCGAGGCCGGCTTCGGCCCCGAGGTCAAGCGCCGCATCATCCTCGGCACCTACGCGCTCTCCAGCGGCTACTACGACGCCTACTACGGCCAGGCGCAGAAGGTCCGCACGCTCATCACGCGCGACTTCACCTCCGCCTTCGAGAAGGTCGACGTACTCATCTCGCCGACCACCCCGTTCGTGGCGTTCCCGTTCGGCTCGCGCACCTCGGACCCCTACCAGATGTACCTCGCCGACCTCTTCACGATCCCGACGAACCTCTACGGCGGCCCGGCGATCTCCGTGCCCTGCGGCCTGTCCGAGGGCCTGCCGGTCGGCTTCCAGGTGATGGCCCCCACGATGGCCGACGACCGCATGTACCGCGTCGCGGCCGCCCTGGAGTCCGCAGTCGGCACCCTCACCCCACCCGAACTCTGATCCCCCACGCCGGGCCGGCCCACCGGCCCGGCGTGCTGCACCCCGGCCCGGCAGCACCAACCCAGGCTGGCAGCACCAACCCAGGCTGGCAGCACCAACCCGGGCCGGGCGCCGCAAGCTCGGCCTGGCGTCCGCTATCCGGCCTGGCGGCGCCTATCCCGGCCGGGTGTCCGTTGCTCGGTCTGGGGGCGCCAATCCGGGCCGGGCGTCGGCAACTCGGTCTGGCGTCCGCAACCGGGCCGGGCGCCTGCCACCTGGTCCTGCGGCCGTAAGTCGGCGGAGTCGGTCGGTCTGGAGCGGCGTTTGATCAGGGCGGCGAGGCCGGGTGCCCGGTCGGCGGGCCGGCGGCGGTCGTGCCGAAACGGGTCCTGACGAAAACACGTCGGCGCCGACCACTAGTCTTGAGTGGTTCAGTCCGGATACCCGCGCGACCTGGAGTTCATCGCATGAGTACGACCGTGCTGCCCTCGTACGAGGACGCGATCGCCCGTTACGAGCCGGTCATCGGCCTGGAGACGCACGTCGAGCTCGGCACGAACACCAAGATGTTCTGCGGCTGCCCGACCGTCTTCGGCGGGGAGCCCAACACCCAGGTCTGCCCGGTCTGCCTCGGCCTGCCCGGCGCGCTGCCGGTCGCCAACCGCGCCGCCATCGAGGCCACCATCCGCATCGGCCTCGCGCTGAACTGCGACATCGCCTCCTGGTGCCGGATGGCCCGGAAGAACTACTTCTACCCGGACATGCCGAAGAACTTCCAGACCAGCCAGTACGACGAGCCGCTCTGCGTGGACGGTTACGTCGACGTCGAGGTCGACGGCGAGACCGTGCGGATCGAGATCGAGCGTGTCCACCTCGAGGAGGACACCGGCAAGTCGCTGCACGTCGGCGGCGCGACCGGGCGCATCCACGGCGCGACCGAGTCGCTCGTGGACTACAACCGGGCCGGTATTCCGCTGGTCGAGATCGTCACCAAGCCGGTGCCGGGCATCGGCGCCAGGGCGCCCGAGGTCGCCAAGGCCTACGTGACGGAGCTGCGCGACATCATCCGCTCGCTGGACGTCTCCGACGTGCGGATGGAGCAGGGCTCGATGCGCTGCGACGTGAACACCTCGCTGAACCTGCCGGGCGAGGAGTGGGGCACCCGCACCGAGACCAAGAACGTCAACTCGCTGCGCTCGGTCGAGCGCGCGGTTCGTTCGGAGATCATCCGCCAGGCGATGCTGCTCAACGACGGCATCCGCATCTTCCAGGAGACGCGGCACTTCCAGGAGGACACCGGCGACACCCGCCCGGGCCGCTCCAAGGAGACCGCGACCGACTACCGCTACTTCCCCGAGCCCGACCTCGTGCCGATCGCGCCGGACACGGCGTGGGTCGCTGAGCTGAAGGCGGCGCTGCCCGAGCTGCCGAGCGTCAAGCGCGCCCGGCTCGCCGAAGAGTGGGGCATCTCCGCGATCGACATGCAGTCGGTGGTCAACGCCGGCGCGATCGAGCTCATCGAGGAGACCATCGCGGCGGGCACGAGCCCGGCCGGCGCCCGCAAGTGGTGGATGGGCGAGCTCGCCCGCCGCGCCAACGAGACCGGCGTCGAGCTGGCCGAGGTCGGCGCGACCCCGGCGCAGGTGGCACAGCTGCAGGGCCTCGTCGACGCGGGCAAGCTCAACGACAAGCTGGCCCGCCAGGTCCTCGAGGGAGTCGTGGCCGGCGAGGGCGACCCCGCCGCCGTCATCGCCGCCCGCGGCCTCGGCGTCGTCTCCGACACCGGCGCGCTCACCGCGGCCGTCGACGCCGCCATCGCCGAGAACCCGGACATCGCCGCCAAGATCCGCGACGGCAAGGTCGCGGCGGCGGGCGCCCTGGTCGGCGCGGTCATGAAGACCACCCGCGGCCAGGCGGACGCCAAGACAGTCCGCGAACTGATCCTCTCCCGCCTCGGCGCCTAAACCACACCGGTCCACCCGGATCCGTTCCGGATTCTGGCTGGTTCGCTTGGACCGGTTCCGGGTTCCGGGTGGGCTGGCTCGGGCCGGTTTCGGATCCTGGCAGGTTCGGCTTGGGTTTAGCGGCTTGGTGGGGGACCGTTGGGGCGGATGCCCGGGGTCACGCCGTTGAAGACCGACGGGTTTGTGGTCGGCTCCGGCTCGGTGCCGATCACCTTTCGCTGCATCGTCACGTTCTGCTCGCCCGTGCCGCCCAGTTGGATGTCGTCGTAGGCCTTCAGGGTCTGGTTCTCGTCGAAGTACAGCACCGACATCATGAGCGGCGTCGGTTCGTCGTCCTCCAGCCCGCGCAGGCCCGCCCCGCCGGTCGAACCCTGCACCATCAGGCGGGTCTCCATCGGTGGCTGCGTGGCGGCCGACGCGGACGGTGCCGGTGTCGGTGCGGCCGAGGGGGAGGCCTCGGGCAGCGGCACGTCCAGGGTCCTGACCTCGCGCTCGTGCAGGTGCCCGGCCAGCACCAGC
The DNA here is from genome assembly GCF_014205335.1 of Amorphoplanes digitatis. NCBI lineage: Bacteria > Bacillati > Actinomycetota > Actinomycetes > Micromonosporales > Micromonosporaceae > Actinoplanes > Actinoplanes digitatis. The sequence continues at coordinate 872,978 of NZ_JACHNH010000001.1, forward strand.
GGCACCACGCCGGAGAGCGGTGGCGCCATCGCCGGGTCGTGCACCATCGCCATGCCGACCTTCGTCTTCGACTCCCGGATGGTGGTGGCCAGCTCCTCGCCGCTGGCCAGCAGCGGCGACGGTGCGGGATCGTCCGCGTCCGCCGCGGGCTTTTCGCTCTTGTCGGGAGTGAATTCCGGGTCGCCGATGCCCGCGATCGTCAGGCCGTTGACGGTGACCATCGAGTTGTCCAGCACCTTCGCGTTCTTCTGCCGGGCGACCGCGGCCTGGATGGCCAGCGAGTCGTGATTACCCCGCACGTAGATGTACGGCACCCCGAGCTGCCCGATCGCGTTGACGTACGACGTCTCGGCGCCGCTGCCCCAGTCGACGATGTCACCCGTGTCGACCACGGCGTCGATGTCCCACTGCTTGACCACCGTCTCGATCACCCCCCACGAGCTCGGGTTCAGGTGCAGGTCGGAGACGTGCAGCAGGCGGGTCGTGTTGCCTGCTGGGTCGAAGACCGGCAGCGCCGAGACCGTGGTGTAGATGCGGCTGACGTTGCTGACGAGCTGCTGGAGCTGGTCCGAGTAGCGGCCGTAGTTGTCGGCGATGCGCCTCGCGTCACCGACCACCGCGGGCGCGTTCACCAGCAGGCCCTCGTAGCGGGGCTCGCTGATCGAGTCCGGGCGGATGGTGCCCGCCGCCAGGGCCAGGCTGCCGCCGGTCACCACCAGCGCGAGGATGCCCGCGGCCGCCACCCGGCGGATGTTGCGGAAGATCAGCGCCGAGAGGATCAGGGCGCACACGATCGCCGCGCCCATCGCGCGCAGCCCGAGTTGCAGCACGCCCTTGGTGACGTCGTCGACCGCCGACTGGCCCGCCGCGCTGATCGCCGTCGGGTCGTCGATCAGCGCCTCGGTGCGTTCCTGGTCCAGGGCGCCCAGGTCGACCTTGAGGTGGATGGGGCCGTCGTGGCTGTCGAGGTGCAGCGAGCCCAGCGGTGGGATGTCCACCTCGGTGCCGCCCTTGATCGACGGGCTGATCGACATGTCCGCGAGGAACGGGCCGACGGCTACCTTGGACTGCGCGAACAGCATCGTGCCGACGAAGACGCCGATGAGGCTGACGGCGAGCACGGCGGCCCAGATGCGGAGGCGGTGTACCCACGGGCGCGCCCAGGTCCGGCGAACCGCGGCGGCCGCGACGGAGATCTTCTCGTTCATGGTCAACGGCTCACCTGCCCCCCGTGTGCCGGTTGTCAGACGCTTACGTCCGCTAGCTGCGGCCGGCGCCGCCGTCCGAGAACACCAGCCGGATGATCATGTCGTCGTCCGGGCCGGGTTCCCCGCCTTCCTCCTGGTTGGAGGTGGTGACCCAGAACGAGCCGTCCGGCGCGGCGATCAGGCCGCGAAGCCGTCCGAACTCGCCCTCGAGCAGCGCGTGTGGCCGGCCCAGCAGGGTTCCGTTGCCCGTGACGTCGACCATCCACAGCCGCTGGCCTTGCAGGCACGCCGTCGCGATCATGCTCTCCAGCACCGCGACACCCGAGCAGTACGAGTCCTCGATCGGCCAGCTCACGAGGGGGTTGGCGAACTTCGCGTCCGTTCCGTCACCGTCGACGCTGGGCCAGCCGTAGTTCTTGCCCTTCTGGATCAGGTTCAGCTCGCCGTTGGTCTTCTGACCGGACTCGCTGGCGTACATCCTCTTGCCCGCGTCCCAGGCTATGCCCTGCACGTTGCGGTGACCCGACGACCAGACAGGCGAGTCCTTGACGGGGTTGCCCGGTGCCGGCTTGCCGGCGGCGGTGATCCGCAGGATCTTGCCGCCGAGGCTCTTCGGGTTCTGCGCGTTCGCGCCGGCGGTGCCGTCGCCGGTGGTCACGTACAGGAAGCCGTCCGGGCCGAAGGCGAGCTGGCCGCCGTTGTCGTTGCGCGAGCGGGGGATGCCGGTGAGGATCGGCTGCGGCTTGCCCTCGAGCTTGAGCTTGGCGACGCGGTTGTCCTTCGCCGTCGAGTAGTAGACGAAGACCGTGTCGTCCTGTGCGTACTTCGGGGACACGGCGATGCCGAGCAGGCCGCCGTCGCCGCCGGCCTCGACCTCGGAGAGGCGCTGCACCTCGGCGACCTTGAGGCCCTCGGCGTCGGACTCGGGGCCGACCCGCAGGATCCGGCCGGTGTCCCGCTCGGTGACCAGCGCGCCCCCGTCCGGCAGGAACGCCATCCCCCACGGCACCTCGAGGCCCTTGGCCAGGACGGTGACGGCCGCGGCGCGCTCGTCGGTGCTGTCGGGTGCGGCCGAGACGGACGGGGTGGGCAGGTTGGGTGGCGCGCCGGCCACGTCAGGATCGGGCGGGCCGAAGCTGCACGCGGTGGTCAGGCCCAGCACGGCGGCCAGGGTCAGGGCACCCAGGGTCACGGCACCCGTGCGGACCCCCGGACTGCGCTCGATCACACCGGCCTCCTCGTTTCCCGGTCCAGGGTAGCCGCGTCCGCCGGGACCGTTTTAAGCCCTGATCGATCTGGTACGGCCGGAGGGGCACCCGGACCCCGCTTCGCGTTAGTTTGGGGCGGTGATGGTCTGGATCGCCCATGAGGTGGGCCGCGAGCTCCTCGGCGGGCTTCCGGCCGGTGTGGGGGTCGAGGTCTGTACCGACGCCGTCAACCTGCCGTCCGATCCGGCGGGTGTCCGGTTCTGGGTGCCGCCGTTCATCGCGAAGGTACGGGAGTCCGACCTGCTGCCGAAGCTCACCGGCCTGGAGGTCGTCCAGCTGCTCTCCGCGGGCGCGGACAACTGGGTCGGCCGGGTGCCGCCCGGCGTGCAGCTCTGCGACGCGCGGGGCGTGCACGACGCCTCGGTCTCCGAGTGGGTCCTCGGCGCCGTGATCGGCGCGCTGCGGGGGTTCCCGGCCTTCGCCCGGGCGCAGCAGCGGCGGGAGTGGGCGCCGGACGGTCTGCCGCCGTCGCCCGAGCTGACCGGCCGGCGGGTGCTGATCGTCGGGGCCGGGTCGATCGGCCGGGCCATCGAGGAGCGGATGGCGCCGTTCGGCGTGACGGTCACCCGCGTCGCCCGCACCGCCCGCGCCGAGCGGGGCGTGCACGCGGTCGGCGAGCTGGGCGGGCTGCTGCCGTACGCGGAAGTGGTTGTCCTGGTCGTGCCGTTGACGGAGCAGACCCGGGGCCTGGTCGACGCGGCGTTCCTGGCCGCGCTGCCCGACGGCGCGCTGCTGGTCAACGCCGCGCGCGGGCCCGTGGTGGACACCGGTGCGCTGGTCGCCGAGCTCGCCTCGGGGCGCATCTCGGCGGCGCTGGACGTCACCGACCCGGAGCCGCTGCCCGCCGATCACCCGCTCTGGCGGCTGCCGAACGTGTTCATCACCCCGCACGTCGCCGGCACGGTGGCGGGGCTGCTGCCGCGCGCCTACCGCCTCGTGGGCGACCAGTTACGCCGGTTCGCCGCCGGAGAGCCGCTCGTCAACCGGGTCGTCGACGGTTACTGAGCCGTCGGCGTCGTCCAGCCGCTGCCCGCCGGCCGCGATCACGGCCGGCAGGTTGGCCTTGGTTACCCCGGTCAGCCGGATCACCTTGCCGTCGGTGAGCAGCGCCGAGACCCGCCGGCGGTCGTCCGGCGCCAGCTCGGCGACCCGGGACCAGGCAATGTCGGTGGTGCCGAAGAGCGCACGGACCCGCAGGCCCTCGGTGTCCACGTCCGTGCCCGCCCGCACGGCCCAGACCAGGATCGCGAGGGGGATCAGCAGGATCGGGGCCAGCTGCCAGCGGGCACCCGCGAACGGGATCGTGCCGACCAGCGCGATCAGGGCGGCGACGATGAGGGCGCCGGACTTACGGACGCGCAGGACGGGCTTTCGGCTCACGTTCGTCATCCTCGCACCCGCCGAACGCGGCATTTCTGTCGGACCTCCCGCGCATACTGCTCGCCATGACCGAGCTACTAGCCATCGGCACCAAGAAGGGCCTCCTCCTGGCCATCAGTGACGACGACCGGCAGAGCTGGAAGATCGGCTCCGCGCACTTCTCCGGGCACTCGATCTACGCGGTCGCGATCGACACCCGCGGCGCCGCGCCCCGGCTCTTCGTGGGCCTGGAGAGTTCTCATTTCGGCCCGAGCGTCGCGATCAGCGACGACCTGGGCGAGACCTGGCAGGAGCCGGACAAGGCACCGCTCGCCTTCCCGGCGGACACCGGCGCGGCGGTCGAGCGCGTCTGGCAGATCGTCCCGGCGGCCGGAGACGTCGTCTACGCCGGCGTGCAGCCCTCGGCGCTGTTCCGCTCCGAGGACGGCGGCCGCACCTATGAGCTGGTCCGCGCGCTGTGGGACCACCCGCACCGGCCCGAGTGGGGCGCCGGCTTCGGCGGCCAGGCGATCCACACCATCCTTCCGCACCCCGACGACCCGCAGCGGATGCTCGTCGCGATGTCCACCGGCGGCGTCTACCGCACCAGCGACGGCGGCGCCTCCTGGGCACCCTCCAACGAGGGCATCAAGGCCTACTTCCTGCCCGACCCGTGGCCGGAGTTCGGCCAGTGCGTGCACAAGGTCGCCCGCGACGGCGCCGACCCGGACCGCTTCTACGCGCAGAACCACCACGGCGTCTACCGCTCGGTGGACGGCGGCGGCACCTGGCAGACTATCGCGGACACCCTGCCCGCCGACTTCGGCTTCCCGATCGTCGCGCACCCGCGTCGCGGCGGCGTGGTCTGGAACTTCCCGCTGGTCAGCGACGGGCAGCGGGAGCCGGTCGACCAGCACTGCCGGGTCTTCCGGTCCACCGACGGCGGCGACACCTGGCAGCCACAGCAGGCCGGCCTGCCGACCGAGCCGTTCCACGTGTGCGTCCTGCGCGACGCGATGTGCGCCGACGACGCGGAGCCGGTCGGCGTCTACTTCGGCACCCGGTCGGGCGAGGTGTTCGCCAGCCGCGACGAGGGGGAGACCTGGTCGACCGTGGTGGCACACCTGAGCGATGTCCTCTGTGTCCGGGCGGCGACCTTCTGATGCCCACTCTGCTGATCCCGGGCGTGCTGCGGGCGGAGGCGGGCGGCGCGGCGCGGCTCGAGGTGACCGCGCAGGGCTCGCTCGGGGCGGTGCTGGACGAGGTGCGCGACCGGTGGCCCCGCCTCGAGCGCCGGATCCGCGACGAGAGCGGGACGCTGCGCCGCTACGTGAACGTCTACGTGGACGGGGAGGACTGCCGCCGCTCCGGCGGACTGGCGACGGCGGTCCCGCCGGCAGCGGAGATCCAGGTGATCCCGTCGGTGGCCGGGGGCTGAGGGGGAGCGGGGCGGGCGCTGGACCCTTCCGCAGGATTGCCGTTTGATCGTCCATGGTCGACGATCGGTATGTGCGGAGAATCAACCCGCGCACGTAACCTGTGCGGGGGAACGATCGTTACCCGATGTGGGTGCGGTGTACCTCCAGTCGCCGTCGCCTACCCCCCACCCCCCGAAGACACGCAGAGGATCACTCCCCCCGTGGCAGTGCGGCTCCGAGCGCGTACCGGCACCCGGCATCACCGGGTGGCGTTCCTGATCGCGCCGGTCGCCGGCGCTCTGGTGCTGCTCGCCGCGCCGGCCGGCCTCGTGCCCGGCCGACTCGCCCTGGCGATCGGGGTCGGCGGTGTCGGGCTCTGGGCCGCCGCGGTGCTGGTCGCCACGGCCCTGGCGATCCATCACCGGGACGGCACGTTCGCGGCCTGCCGCGGGGCGGGCTTCCTGGGCATGGGCGCCCTCGCCACCGGCGCGACCGCCGTCGTGCTCTACGTCGAGCCGCCCGGTGCCGGTGTGTGGCTCGCGGTCGGGGTCGGCCTGGTCACCGTGTTCCTCATCCTCGGCACGATGCTGCTTCCGGGCGCGGCCACCTCAGCGGCGGTGCGCCTGCGCCGCGCGTTCGACGGACTGGGCCTCGGCATCGCGCTCGGCTTCGCCGCGTACCTGGTCCGGCCGCTGCGTGACACCCCTTACCCGACGCTGGCCTGCACGTTGTGCGCGGCGACGGGTGTCTCGATCGTCACCGTCATCGTGCTGCGGGCGCGCCTGCACCGGCCGGCGGCGCTGCGCTGCGGCGCCGGCGCGATCGTCGTCCTCGTCGCGCTGTCCACGGTGGCCGATCTGGCGCTCTGGGGCTTCGCCGGCTGGGTCGTCGCGCTCTTCGGCCTGCCGATCGTCGCGGGCCTGGGGCTCGCCGCGGAGGGCGGATCCCGGCGCAGCGCGCCGGTGTCGATCAGCCCCCGCGAGCAGGACCTGTACCTCTCCGGCTATCCGCTGCTGGCGGTGCCCGCCGGGATCGGCGTGCTGGCCGCCCTCTACCACCTCATCGCCGTCGGCCCGTTCGACCAGATCGCGATCCTCCTCGGCATCACGATGGTCGCCGTCCTGACGATGCGCGAGTTGCTGGTGGTCAGCGACATCCGGCGATACACCGGCCAGCTCCGCACCAAGGAGGCGCACTTCCGGTCGCTGGTCGCCGGGGCCACCGACCTCACCCTGGTCCTGGACGACAAGCTGACCGTCCGCTGGCAGTCACCGGCGGCGGCCCGGCTCTTCGGGCTCGCGGACTCGGAGGTGGTCGGCCGCACGTTCATCGAGCTCATCCACCCGGAGGACGCCGCGAGCGCACAGGCCGGCATCGAGGCGTTGCTCGCGGGCGAGCACGACGACGGGCCTCCCGCGCTGCTCAACGCCCGGCTGCGCGACGGCCACGGCGTCTGGCGCGACACCGAGTCCACGGTGGCGGATCAGCGGTCGGTGCCCGAGGTGGCGGCCCTGGTGGTGCACGTCCGTGACGTGGGTGAGCGGCGGCGCCTCGAGCGGACGCTGCACAAGCTCTCCTACACCGACCAGCTGACCGGGCTGGCGAACCGGCGGGCGCTGATGCGCGACCTGCTCGAGTACCGGCGGCGGGCCGGGCAGCAGGGCACGGTCCTGGTGATCGACCTGCACGGGCTCGCGGAGATCAACGACAGCAAGGGCCGGGAGACCGGCGACGCGGTGCTGATCGAGGTGGCCCGGCGCATCGGCAGCCTGCTCGCCGACGGTGACGTCGCGGCCCGGCTCGGCGGCGACGAGTTCGCCGTGCTCACGGCGGACGGCGCGGTGCTGGCCTACGCGCTGGCCACCCGGATCGTGACGCTGCTGATGGAGCCTTACCGCCTGCCCGGCACGATTGTCGAGCTGCACACCAGCGTCGGCCTCGCGGAGCTGGCCGGCGGTCGCGATTCCGAGGAGGTCCTGCGCCACGCCGACCTGGCCCGCAGCCGCGCACGCCAGCTCGGCCGGGACCGCGTCGAGTGGTACGACACGGACGTCGAGATCCAGCTGCACCGCCGGATGGACCTCGAGCGCGAGCTGCTGGGCGCGGTCGAGCGGGGCGAGCTCGACCTGGTCTTCCAGCCGGTGGTCTCGCTGCGCGACGAGCAGCCGGTCGGCGTGGAGGCCCTGCTGCGCTGGCGCCACCCGAAGCTGGGCACGATCCTCCCGGCGGAGCTGCTGCCGATCGCCCGCGCGGTCGGCTGCACGGCCGAGCTGGGCGAATGGGTGCTCGACGCGGCCTGCCGGCACCTGTCGGGCTGGACCGGCGGCAACAGCGAGTACTGGCTCTCGGTGAACGTCGCGCCGCGCGAGCTGCTCACGGCCCGCTTCCCGGAGCGTGTCGCGGAGATCCTGGACCACCACGAGCTGCGGCCGGAGCGCCTCGTCATCGAGGTGCAGGAGACCTGGGTGGCCGAGGACGTGCCGGCCATCGTGGCCTCGCTCGCGGGCCTGCGGAAGCTGGGCGTGCGCGCGGCGCTGGACGACTTCGGCGCGGGCCAGGCGTCGCTGTCCCACCTGCGGCGCCTGCCGGTCGACATGCTCAAGCTCGACCAGTCGCTGGTCAACTCGCCCGCCGAGCGGCCGGTAGGCCCGGCGGTGATCGACGTGGTGGTCAGCCTGGGGCGCCGGCTGGGGCTGGAGATCGTCGCCAAGGGCCTCGAGAGCACGGAACAGATCGAGCGCGCCCGGCAGGCCGGCTGCGTCTACGGCCAGGGCTTCGCCCTGGCCAGGCCCGCGCCGGCCGAGCGCATGGAGGCCTACCTGGACACCCACCGCCCCTGAGCAGCGCGGGGCCGCCCACCGCCAGAGCGGCGTGGGCAGGGCAGCGAGGGTCCTCCACCGCCCGGTGCGGCGTGGGTAGGGCGGCGTGGGTCGCCCGCCGCCCGGTGCGGCGTGGGTAGGGCAGTGTGGGTCGCCCGCCGCCCGCCGCCCGGTGCGGCGTGGGTAGGGCAGTGTGGGTCGCCCGCCGCCCGGTGCGGCGTGGGTAGGGCAGTGTGGGTCGCCCGCCGCCCGGTGCGGCGTGGGTAGGGCAGTGTGGGTCGCCCGTCGGCAGGGTGGCGCGGGTGGCTCACCGCCGAGGGCGGTTGGTGTCAGGAGTCGCGGGGTGGGGCGGTGCTTCCGCGGGGGGTCAGGTGTGCGGTGCCCTCCTCGACGTCCTGCACCGGCTCGCCGGCGATCGCCGCCAGTAGCTGGCGGGCCGCGTGGGCGCCGTAGGCCGCGATGTCCCTGGTCAGCGCCGTCAGCGGCGGATGAACCAGCGAGCACAGCGGTGAGTCGTCCCAGGCGACGATGGACAGGTCGCCCGGCACGGACAGGCCCATCTCCTGCGCCACCGACAGGCCCGCGACGGCCATGACGTCGTTGTCGTAGATGATCGCCGTGGGCCGTTCCGCGTTGATGAGCAGGCGGCGGGTCGCCCGGCCGCCCTCCTCGCCGGTGTAGTCCGACGGCACGGTCACCGCCTCGCTGAGCCCCAGCGCGGCGCAGACCTCCGTGAACGCCTTGGTCCGGGTCTGGGTGTGCAGCAGGTCCGGCAGGCCGCCGACGCGGGCGATGCGCCGGTGCCCCAGCGCCATCAGGTAGCGGACCGCCTCGGTGATCGCGCCGGCGTCGTCGGACCAGAGCTGGGGCACCTTGCCGGTGTCGCCCGGCCCGCCGATCACCACGGCCGGCAGTTGCAGCTCGTTGAGCACCGGGATGCGGACGTCGTTCTCCCGCAGGTCGGTGACGAACACGCCGTCGACCCGGCGCTCGCCCCACCAACGGCGGTACACCTCGGTCTCGGTCTGCGGGGTGGCCACGACCTGGAGGGTCAGCGCGAACGACCGGGCCGCGAGCTCCTGCTCGAAGCCGCTGATCAGGCCCATGAAGAACGGTTCGATGCTCAGGATGCGGGCGGGCCGGCACAGGGTGAGCCCGACGGCGCGGGAGCTGGCGCCGGACAGGGCGCGGGCCGCGCTGTTCGGGTTGAAGCCGATCTCCTCCGCGATGGCGACGATGCGCCGGCGGGTCGCCTCGGAGACGCCCGGCTGGCCGTTGAGCGCGTACGACACGGCTCCCTTGGACACGCCTGCCCGGCGGGCGATGTCGGCGATCGTCGGCCGTTTCACTCGGGTGCCCCTCTCTGCAAAGAACCCATCCTCCGGCACCAGCCGCCGTCGGGAAACGGTCGCTCTGCAAAAGGGCTGCCAGAACGGGCGCTGGTGGAGCGCTCTCACGCTACCTCGCGCCGCTTTGGGCCTAGCCAGCACGGATGACTTGATCGGTTAAGTGTTACAGACCACGGGCCGCGGCGTAACCCTGGAGTAGCCCACTGGCCGAAATAACCCGGTTTACGAGCGCTTACATCGGTTGAATACGCGACGTGTCACGAACATGAAACACAGTCTTGACACGCCGTGAGGCGCGTCATACGGTCACGTCACTTATCCGGTTCAGTAAATTCTTTCGTCAACATTCCCCTTGGGTGGAGGAGTAATGGAACGGTTCGCCAAGCGGGGCGTGGCGCTTGTCGCCGCCGGACTCGCCGGGACCCTGGCACTTGCCGGTTGCAGCGGAGAAAGCCTGGAGGGCGGCGGCGACAAGGCCGCACAGGGCCAGACCACGCTGACGGTCAACTTCTGGGGCGACATGGGCCTCGACGCGCTCAAGGCCGCGTACGAGAAGGACCACCCCAACGTCAAGATCGTGCTCAACTCGGGCGAGTACAACGCCCAGCACGAGGACCTGCAGAAGAAGCTGGTCGCCGGCACCGGCGCGCCGGACATCTCCGCGGTCGACGAGGGCTTCATGGTCCAGTTCCGCGGCCAGGCCGACAAGTTCGTCAACCTGCTCGACAAGGGCGCGGCCAGCTACGAGGCCAAGTACCTGCCCTGGAAGTGGGCGCAGTCGAAGTCGGCCGACGGCGCGTCGCAGATCGGCCTCGGCACCGACGTCGGCGGCCTGGCCATGTGCTACCGCTCCGACCTGTTCAAGAAGGCCGGCCTGCCGACCGAGCGCGACGCGGTCTCCGCCCTCTGGCCGACCTGGGACGAGTTCATCGCCACCGGGACGAAGTACACCAAGGCGACCGGCAAGAAGTTCGTCGACTCCGGCACCAACCTGTTCAACCCGGTGCTGGCGCAGCAGCCGGTCGGCTTCTACGACACCTCCGAGCAGCTCCAGATGGAGGGCGGCCCCAAGGTCGCGTTCGACGTCAGCATGAAGGCGATCGACGCCGGCATCTCGGCCAACCTCGCCAGCTTCCAGCCGAACTGGGACCAGGGCTTCAAGAAGGACCAGTTCGCCGTCCTCGCCTGCCCGGCCTGGATGCTGGGCCACATCCAGGAGACCGCGCCGGACCAGAAGGGCAAGTGGGACATCGCCGCGATCCCCGGCGGCGGCGGCAACTGGGGCGGTTCCTGGTGGACCATCCCGAAGCAGGGCAAGAACGTCGACGAGGCCTACAAGTTCGTCGAGTGGATGATCCAGCCGGCGCAGCAGATCGAGGTCTTCAAGACGGTCGGCAACCTGCCGTCGCAGCCCGCGCTCTACAAGGACCCCGCGGTGCTGGACTACAAGAAGGAGTTCATGAGCAACGCCCCGACCGGCCAGATCTACGCCGCGACGGCCGAGGCCCTGAAGCCGCAGTACCTGGGCAAGAAGAACGGCCCGACCCGGGTCGAGGTCGAGAACGTGATCACCCGAGTGCAGCAGGGCTCGCTCAAGTCGAGTGCGGCGTGGCCCGAGGCCGTCAAGGCGGCCGAGAAGGCTGCCAACTCCTAAAGCGAAACGACGGCGGGGCGGCCCACAGTGGCCGCCCCGCTGCTCCCTGGAAGGAGTGGCCGTGTCCGTGACACACAGCGCACCGCCGACACCGGCGACCGAGCCGGCGCATCACCGCAAGCCGAAGTCCGGGTACAAGAGTCGCAACTGGTTGCACCGCTTCGACAACAAGCGGGTGCCGTACCTGATGATCTCCCCGTTCTTCCTGCTCTTCGCCCTCTTCGGGCTCTTCCCGATCGTGTTCAACGGCATCGTCGCGATGCGCAACTGGCGCCTCGACGATCCGGCCCTGGACGGCTGGGCCGGCTTCGCCAACTTCGAGCGGCTCCTGCACGACGAGGACTTCTGGAACGCGCTGGTCAACACGTTCGGCATCTTCGTCCTGTCGACCGTGCCGCAGCTGCTGATCGCGCTGATGGTGGCCAACCTGCTCAACCGCCGGCTGCGCGCGAACTCGTTCTGGCGCGTCGGCGTGCTGCTGCCGTACGTGACGCCGGTCGTCGCGTCGACGCTGGTCTTCGCCATCATCTTCGCCCGGGACAACGGCATGGCGAACTGGCTGCTGTCGCTGGTCGGCTTCGGCCAGGACGCGCCGCTGGACTGGCGCGCATACAAGTGGAGCTCCTGGATCGCCATCGCCACGATGGTCAACTGGAAGTGGATCGGCTACAACGCGCTGCTCTACCTGTCGGCGATGCAGTCCATTCCGAAGGATGTCTACGAGGCGGCGGCCGTCGACGGCGCCGGACCCTGGCGGCAGCTGTGGCGAATCACCGTGCCGATGATCCAGCCTGTGCTGATCTTCACCGTCGTCCTGTCGACCATCGGTGGCCTGCAACTCTTCAACGAGCCGATGCTGTTCGAGGAGAACCCCGCGGCGGCGTCCGGCGGCTCCGACCACCAGTGGCAGACCATCGCCCAGCTGATCTACAAGGTCGGCTGGAAGGACCTCAACCTCGGGTACGCGGCCGCGATGTCGTGGGCGCTGTTCCTCATCATCCTCATCGTCGCCGCCCTGAACGCCGTGGCGACGAACCGCCTAGGAGGGGGACGGCGATGACCGCGACCGCAACCCGGCCCAGAAAGCGCAGCCTGAAGAACATCGGCCGCGCGCCGCAGGACACCCGCGGCAGCTGGCACACCTATCTCGGCCTCGCCGCCTTCCTCGCGCTGTCGGCCTTCCCGCTGTACTGGATGTTCGTCATCGCCACCAGCGACGACGAGGCGGTCTCGCAGATCCCGCCGTCAGTGGTGCCCGGCGACCAGCTGATGGAGAACCTGCACGAGGTCTTCACCATGCAGCAGGTCTACTTCGCCGCGTCGCTGATCAACAGCTTCATCGTCTCCGCGGCGGTGACGGCGTCGACGCTGTTCTTCTGCTCGATGGCCGGCTTCGCCTTCGCCAAGCTGCGCTTCCCGGGCCGCGACAAGCTGATGATCGTGGTGATCCTGACCCTCACCATCCCCAATCAGCTGGGCATCGTCGCGCTCTACATCCTGATGGGCAAGTTCGGCTGGAACGGCACCCTGGTGTCGGTCATCGTGCCGTTCCTGGTCAGCGCGTTCGGCGTGTTCTACATGCGCCAGTTCATCATGCAAGCGGTCCCCGACGAGCTGGTCGAGTCCGCGCGCATGGACGGCGCGCTCACCATGCGGGTGTACTGGAGCATCGTGCTGCCGGCCATCCGCCCGGCGCTGGCCGTGCTCGGCCTGCTCACGTTCGTCGCGACGTGGAACGAGTTCCAGTGGCCGCTGATCCAGCTCAACGGCACACCGTTCCCCACCTCGATGGTGGCGCTCTCCGACCTCGCCAGCGGCAACTACGTCATCTACCGCCGGGTGCTCGCGGGCGCGTTCGTCGCCACGGTTCCGCTGCTCGTGCTGCTCCTGCTGGGCGGGCGGCAGATCGTGCGGGGGATCATGGAAGGCGCTGTCAAGTCCTGATGAGGAGAACCGTGACCTCGTACCGAGCCCTGCACGACGGCTGGGCGGTCACCGGCGGCGACGTGGACAGCGTCGCCGCCACGGTGCCCGGCTGCGTGCACACCGACCTGCTCACCGCGGGACTGATCGACGACCCGTACCTGGACGAGAACGAGAAGGAGCTCGCCTGGATCGGGCACACCGACTGGGTCTACGAGACGGTGTTCCAGCACGCCGGTGGCGACGGCCGGACGGACCTCGTCTGCGCCGGACTCGACACCGTCGCCACGGTCATCCTCAACGGCGTCGAGCTGGGCCGCACCGCGAACATGCACCGCGGCTACCGCTTCGACGTCCGCGACGTGCTGCGCGAGGGCGAGAACCAGCTCCGGGTCCGCTTCGGCTCCGCGTACGCCTACGCGCAGGCGCAGCGGGCCCGGCTCGGCGGCCGGCCCAACGCCTACCCCGAGCCGTTCAACTTCATCCGCAAGATGGCCTGCAACTTCGGCTGGGACTGGGGCCCGACGCTGGTCACCGCCGGCATCTGGCAGCCCATCGGCCTGCAGAGCTGGTCGGTCGCGCGGCTGGCCGAGGTGCGCCCGCAGGTGACGGTGGCGGACGGCGCCGGCCTCGTCGAGGTGCGCGTGCGGCTCGAGCGGGAGACCCCCGGGCCGGTCACCCTCGCCGCGACGGCCGCCGGCCGGCGCGTGGCGGCGCGGACCGAGGGCGACGAGGCCGTACTCTCCCTCACCGTCGAGGATCCCCGGCTCTGGTGGCCCCGAGGGTACGGTGACCAGCCGCGTTACGACCTCGACGTGACCCTGGCCGGGCCGGACGACGAGCCCCTGGACTCCTGGACCCGCAAGGTCGGCTTCCGTTCGGTGCGCCTGGACACCACACCGGACGGCGGCGGAAGCGCGTTCACGCTGCACGTCAACGACGTCCCGGTGTTCGTGCGCGGGGTCAACTGGATCCCCGACGACGTCTTCGCCAACCGGGTCACCCGGGACCGCCTCGCGGCGCGGTTCGCGCAGGCGGTCGACGCGAACGTCAACTACCTGCGGGTCTGGGGCGGCGGCCGGTACGAGTCGGAGGACTTCTACGACCTCGCCGACTCGCTCGGCCTCATGGTGGGGCAGGACTTCCTGTTCGCCTGCGCCGCGTACCCGGAGGAGGAGCCGTTCGCCACGGAACTGGCGGCCGAGGCCCGCGAGAACGTGGTGCGGCTGTCGAGCCACCCCAGCCTGATGATGTGGACCGGCAACAACGAGAACATCTGGGGCCACGCGGACTGGGGCTGGGTCGAGGAGCTCGGCGACCGGTCGTGGGGCGCCGGCTTCTACTTCGACGTGCTGCCGCGCATCGTCGCCCAGGAGGATCCGAGCCGGCCGTACTGGCCCGGCAGCCCGTACTCGGGCCGCGACGACCTGCACCCGAACGACCCCGCGTACGGGACGACGCACGTCTGGGACGTCTGGAACACCGACGACTACCTGAAGTACCGGGAGTACCGGCCGCGGTTCGTCGCGGAGTTCGGATACCAGGCGCCGCCGGCGTACGCGACCCTGCGCCGCGCGCTCTCCGACCAGCCACTGGCCCGGGACTCGCCGGGCATGCGGGCGCACCAGAAGGCCACCGACGGCGACCTCAAGCTCCAGCGCGGCCTCGACGCGCACCTGCCGCCGCCGCGCGACTTCGACGACTGGCACTACCTGACCCAGCTCAACCAGGCACGGGCGCTGTCGACCGGTATCGAGCACTTCCGGTCGCTGCGGCCGTACTGCATGGGCGCGATCATGTGGCAGCTCAACGACTGCTGGCCGGTGACCTCCTGGGCGGCGATCGACGGCGACGGCCGCAAGAAGCCGCTCTGGTACGCCCTGCGCCGCTCCTACGCGCCGCGGCTGCTCACCGTCCAGCCCCGCGACGGCGTGCCGGCGCTGGTGGCGGTCAACGACTCGGCCGAGCCGTGGCCGCTGTCGGCGACCGTGTCCCGCCGTACCCTCGCGGGGGTCGTGGAGGCCGAGGTAGCGGTCGGCGCGACCGTCGCGCCGGGCTCGGCCATCACCCTGCCCCTGCCGGCCGAGGTCGGCGCGGCCGGCGACCCGGCGCAGGAGCTGCTGGTCGCGACGGCCGACGAGCACCGGGCCTGGTGGTTCTTCGCCGAGGACAAGGACGTCGCCTGGCCGCAGGCGAAGTTCGACGCGACGTTCGAGGCGGTCGGCCCGGATGCCCGGGTGAAGATCACCGCGCACAACATCCTGCGCGACCTGGTCCTCCAGCCGGACCGCCTCGATCCGGCGACCGAGGCGGACGAGGCCGTGGTGACGCTGCTACCCGGCGAGGAGGCGACGTTCATCATCCGGGGCGGTGCGGGCCTGGAACCGACGGCCCTGACCACCCGGCCGGTGCTGCGCTGCGTCAACGACCTGGTCTGAGCGCGCCGCGCCCAGTCGCGGGAAGGCGGGCCGCGGCGGCCCGTCGGAGCGGAGCTGCGCCAACAGGCGTTCGGCGCCCGAGGGTATGAACGGGCGCAGCTCGCCGGCGAGCACCTGGCAGATGCCGAGCAGCTCGGCCAGGACCGGCGCGGGGTCGGCCAGTTTCCAGGGCTGCCGCGCCTCGATCAGCCGGTTGCCGCGGTCGACCTCGGCCCACACGGCGTCGGTCGCCGCGCGGAAATCCGCCCGGGCCAGCGCGGCGTTGACGCGCCCGCCGAGGTCGGAGCCGACCTCGGCGGGCGCCACGCCGTGCCGGCGTGCCAGCGTCAGCGTGCGGTTGACCAGGTTGCCGACGCCGCCCGCCAGGTCCCGGTCGGCGCGCTCGATCAGCCGCCGCTCGGTGAAGTCCGTGTCGCCGACGGTCGCCGTCTCGCGCAGCAACCACCACCGCAGCGCGTCCACGCCGTACCGGCCGGCCAGCGCGACCGGGTCGACGGCGTTGCCCGCGCTCTTGGAGAGCTTCGCGCCGTCGACGGTCAGGTAGTCGTGCACGAAGATCGCCGTCGGCAGCGGCAGCCCGGCGGAGAGCAGCAGCGCGAGCCAGTAGACGGCGTGGAAGCGCACGATGCCCTTGCCGATCACGTGCACCCGTTCGGTCGAGCCGGCCCACCAGCGCCGGTAGGCGGCGTCGTCGCCGAGGGCGGTCACGTAGTTGGCCAGGGCGTCCCACCAGACGTAGATGACCTGATCCGGGTCGCCGGGCACCGGGATGCCCCAGCCGCCGGCCCGCGCCGCCGGGCGCGAGACGCTGATGTCGCGCAGCCCGGCGCGGACGAAGGCGAGCACCTCGTTGCGCCGGGGCGCGGGCTCGACGCGGACCCGGCCCGACTCCAGCACGTCGAGGATCCGCCGCTGGTACCGCGACAGCCGGAAGAACCAGTTGGTCTCGGCGACGGTCTCCGGTGCCGCCGGATGCTCCGGGCAGGCGGCGCCGTCCAGGAACCGCTCGCAGCCCGCGCAGTACCGCCCGGTGTACTCGCGCCGATAGAAGTCGGCCGCGGACCTGCGCCATAGCGCGGTCACCCCCGGTGCGTGCCGCGGGTCGGAGCCGGTACGGATGAAGTCGTCGAACGACAGGTCCAGCGGCCCGCGCAGGTCGGCGAACCGGTCGCCGTTCGCTTTGACGAACGCCGCGACATCGACGCCGGTGGCCCGGGCCGCGGTGACGTTCTTGAGCGCGTTGTCGTCGGTGCCGGTGAGGAAGCGGACGTCCTCGCCGCGCAGCCGACGATGCCGGGCAAGCACGTCGGCCTGCACAAGCTCAAGCGCGTGACCCAGATGCGGAGCCGCGTTCACGTAGGGGATGGCAGTGGTGACGTAGAAGGTCATGTTCACTCCTGCGCCCCGCCCCGCCCGGTCGTCCCCGCACGAAGGCAGGGACTTGATCGGTGGTGACTAACGCACGCCGAACGACCCCGCAAGGGGGCGCATCATCGACCGTCGGCATGGCTGCATGCGGCTCATGCTCCCAGCACGTCCGGCGCCGGGCGAGCCGTTTCCGCGCGGCACCTGCGGACCGCCCCGCAGCCCGCCACCAAGCCGATGCGTGCCGAACCCGCGAATCAGCCCGCAGCGCGCAGGCCCTCGCCGATTGCTTTGTTGCGGATGGCCGTCGCCAGGCCGACGCTACTGCGACTTCCACTGACCGTAACCGGCGAGGTGCGTCCGCATGACCCACCACCCACCCCGGCCCGCCCGACCAAACCCCCTGCCGAGCCCACCGCGCGGCAGCCAGACCACCCACCGCAAGGTGCACGCAAAAGCCCACCCACGCACCCACCAGCGAGGAACCAACACCCCACCGCAACAGACCCCCGAGCAAGGGTGGGGCCGGGGGTGACCACGCACGAGCATAAAAACGATCCACCAGCAGTGCGTGGTCACCCCCGGCCCCACCCGTCCACCGCAAGCGAATCCCACCCCCGACCCGGCACAGCCGACACCCGCGAATCAGCCCGCAGCGCGCTGAGCGAGCCGCTTTCCGTGCGGGACCCGCGGATCAGCCCGCAGCGCGCTCGCCGGGCCTGACCCGCACGGAGCTTCGTGCCGGCTGTAGGTCGAGCTACCGCCGGCGTACGGGAAAGGTTCTGTTATTCGGGAACCTTGCGGTATGCGCCATCGCTTGCGCTGGTCGCCATCGAGGCGTAGGCGCGTAGCGCCGCCGAGACCGGTCGCTGCCGGTCGACCGGCGTGTAGGGCTTGGGGCGGCGCTCCTGTTCGTGCCGCCGCTGCGCCAGATCCTCGTCGGTGACGTTCAGGTGGATCGTGCGGCCGGGGATGTCGATGGTGATCTCGTCGCCGGTCTCGACGAGCGAGATCAGGCCGCCGGAGGCCGCCTCGGGGGAGACGTGCCCGATGGACAGGCCCGAGGTGCCGCCGGAGAAGCGGCCGTCGGTGATCAGCGCGCAGGCCTTGCCCAGCCCGCGGCCCTTCAGGAACGACGTCGGGTAGAGCATCTCCTGCATGCCGGGGCCGCCGCGCGGGCCCTCGTAGCGGATGATCACGACGTCGCCGGCGACGACCTGCTTGCCGAGGATGCCCTCGACCGCCGCGTCTTGGCTCTCGAAGACCCGGGCGGGGCCGCTGAACTTCCACAGCTCCTCGGCCACGCCGGCGGTCTTCACCACGCAGCCGTCGGGCGCCAGGTTGCCGAAGAGGATCGCGAGGCCGCCGTCGACCGTGTATGCGTGCTCGACCGACCGGATGCAGCCCTCGGCCGGGTCCGTGTCGAGCGTGGCCCAGCGGTTGGTGGTGGAGAACGGCTGGGTGGTGCGGACGCCGCCCGGCGCGGCGTGGAAGAGCTCCAGCGCCGCCTCGCTCGCGTTGCCGCTGCGGATGTCCCACTCCTGTAGCCAGCTGTCCAGGTCGGGGGAGTGCACCGAGCGCACGCCGCGGCGCAGCGCGCCGCCACGGTCCAGCTCGCCGAGCAGGGCGGGGATGCCGCCGGCGCGGTGCACGTCCTCCATGTGGTACTTCGGGCTGTTCGGGGCGACCTTGGACAGGCAGGGCACCCGGCGCGAGACCGCGTCGATGTCCGTCACGCTGAAGTCGATCTCGGCCTCGCGGGCCGCGGCCAGCAGGTGCAGCACCGTGTTCGTCGAGCCGCCCATCGCCACGTCCAGGGCGACGGCGTTCTCGAACGCGTCCCGGCTCGCGATCGAGCGCGGCAGCACGGACTCGTCGTCGTTCTCGTAGTACTGCTTCGCGATGTCGACGATCAGCTCGCCGGCGCGCTCGAAGAGCGCCTTGCGGGCCGCGTGGGTGGCCAGCGTCGAGCCGTTGCCGGGCAGGGCCAGGCCGATCGCCTCGGTCAGACAGTTCATCGAGTTGGCGGTGAACATGCCGGAGCAGGAGCCGCAGGTCGGGCACGCGGACCGCTCGATGGTGTCGAGCTGCTCGTCGGTCACGTTCTCGTTCGCGCTGGCGCTCATCGCGTCGACCAGGTCCAGCTTCTCGTGCACCACGCCCTCGATGGCGATGGTCTTGCCGGCCTCCATCGGGCCGCCGGACACGAACACCGTGGGAATGTTCAGACGCAGCGCGGCGATCAGCATGCCGGGGGTGATCTTGTCGCAGTTCGAGATGCAGACCAGGGCGTCGGCGCAGTGCGCGTTGACCATGTATTCCACGGCGTCGGCGATCAACTCGCGGCTGGGCAGCGAGTAGAGCATGCCGCCGTGGCCCATCGCGATGCCGTCGTCGACGGCGATCGTGTTGAACTCGCGCCCGATGCCGCCCGCGGCGAACACCGAGTCGGCGACGAGCCCGCCCATGTCCTTGAGGTGCACGTGGCCGGGTACGAATTGGGTGAAGCTGTTGGCGATCGCGACGATCGGCTTGCCGAAGTCGTCGTCGGTCATGCCGGTGGCGCGCCACAGGGCGCGCGCGCCGGCCATCGTCCGTCCGTGGGTCGAGGTCCGGGAGCGCAGCTCAGGCATTCCTACATTCTGCCACCGCGGGTAAGGACCGGCGCGTCGCCGGGCGGCGCCCCGTCCACAGCGCGGGACGGTGATCGTGAGTTTCAGTTCGAAACCGGTCGATCGGTCACCTCCCGAAAAGCCCTCCGGTACGGCAGAGTGTTCCCGTGCACTCACCGTCCGGCGTGGAGCTGGCCGGGCTGGCGAGCCTTCTGGTCGCGGTCCCGGCCGTAGCCCTGCTGGCCAACTCCGGTCGCCGGCACACGGGCGCCGCCCGCCGCGCACACCTGCTGCTCGCCGCGGGGGCCGCGATCACCACGGCCGCCGCGCTGGCCGGCCTGCTCAGCGACCTCTTCCTGGCCCAGCGGCCGGCGCAGCTCGGCTCGGCCGTCGCCGTCGCGATGGCGCTGGGCACGTCCACGCTGCTGGCGGGCACGCTGGTGCTGCCCGGCGCCGCGGAGAACGCCGGCGCGGCCTGGCGGCACCTGCTGGACGGGCTCGTCGTCGGCGCGGGGCTCTGGTTCGTCGGCTGGGTGCTGCTCTCCGAGCCGACCCGGATCCTCGGCGACCACACGCCGAAGCCCGGCGTGTCCATCCTGCTGCCGGCGGCCATGGCGGCGGTCGCGACCGGGCTGACCGCGGTGCTGGCCGTGCACGCACACCGGCCCCGGCACATCACGGTCCGGGTGGCGGCCGGTGTCACGCTCGTCGCGGTCGCGGCGACCGCCCTCTCCAGCGGGATCTGCCGCAGCTGGCCGGGCATCGTGCTGCTCGGCGCCGTGCTGCTGCCGGGCGGGCTCGTCGTGGTCGCCCACGCGGTCAAGATCGCCGACCGGCCGGTCGAGGTCACCGGCGACATCACCCAGCGCAACACCGGGTACGCGTTCGTGCCGATGTCCGCGATGGTCGGCGCGCTCGGCTACCACCTCGCCGCCGGCGGCGTCTTCGACGTGTTCGGCTTCCTGGGCTTCAGCGTCGAGGGCTTCGCCCTGGTGGCCCGGCAGTACCTGGCGCTGGCCGACGTGAAGAGCTACACGTTGCAGCTGCGCCACCGGGAGTCGCACTTCCGGGAGCTGGCGCACACCGACCCGCTGACCCGGCTGGCCAACCGCCGCGGCCTGGTCCGGGCGCTGCGCGAGCCCGCCGCCCGGGAGCGGCCGCGGGTGCTGATCGGCCTGGACCTGGACGGCTTCAAGAACGTCAACGACATGCGCGGGCACGACGTCGGCGACGCCGTGCTCGTCGAGGTCGGCGAGCGGCTGCGCGCGAACCTGCGCGAGGGCGACGTGGCGGCGCGGCTCGGCGGCGACGAGTTCGCGGTGCTCATGTGGGCCACGCCCGAGGAGGCGATGCTCGCCGGCAAGCGCCTGCTCGCCGTGCTCGGCGAGCCGTACGACACCGAGGACGGCTCCGTCTTCCTGTCCGCGAGCGTCGGCGTCGCCGGCTCGCCCGCGCCGGGCGACACGGGCGAGCTGATGCGCGACGCCGACCTGGCGCTGCGCTACGCCAAGCAGCGCGGGAAGAACCGGGTCGAGCGCTACCAGCGGCGCTACGACGAGCTGCTGCGCCGGCACAGCGTGCTGGAGAACGAGCTGCGCCACGCCATCGAGCGCGAGCAGCTCCGGCTGGTCTTCCAGCCGGTGGTCGCGCTGCCCTCGATGCGGCCGGTCGGCGCCGAGGCGCTGCTGCGCTGGCACCACCCCGAGCTGGGCGCGGTCCGGCCCGACGAGTTCATCCCGGTCGCCGAGGAGTCCGGGCTGATCAACATGATCGGCTCCTGGGTGCTGGACCAGGCGTGCGAGCAGCTCTCCCAGTGGCTGGCCGTCGGCCACGACGTCTGGGTCTCGGTGAACCTCTCGCCCAAGGAGCTGCACGCCGCCGACTACGCCGGCCAGGTCGCCGGCGTGCTCCAGAAGTACGGCGTGCCGGCGCAACGCCTGGTGCTCGAGGTGACCGAGCACGCCGTGGCGACCGACATGGACGAGCTCATCCGGCGGCTGTGCGAGCTGCGCTCCACCGGCGTGCGGATCGCGCTCGACGACTTCGGCGCCGGCTACTCCTCGCTCGGGCAGCTGCGCAAGCTGCCGGTGGACATCCTGAAGATCGACCACGCGCTGGTCGCCGAGCCGGAGTCGCGTACCGGCACGGCCGCGCCGCTCGTCGACGTCGTCGTGCGGCTCGGCCACCGGCTCGGGCTCGAGGTGCTGGCCGAGGGGATCGGCTCGCCGGCGCAGCGGGCGATCGTCGAGGAGGCCGGTTGCCGGCTGGGGCAGGGCTCGCTCTTCGGCTGGGGAGTGCCCGCCGAGCACCTCGAGGCGCAGCTGGAGACCGCCCGATCGTCCGGTTCCCGGCCGGTGCCGGTGCAGCGCGCCCGCCCGGCGACCAAGCCCACCGCGCCCGCGCGCAGTCAGGTGATCATGCTGGGCCCGGGGATGCGGCAGCTCAGGGCGCTGCTGCCGACCGATCCGGCCTTCTCCGAGGGGGAGGTCTCGCGGACGGGTGACCAAGATGTGAGATCAGTTGACGCACCCCGTGAGATGGGGCAGTCTTAGCCGCATGTGCTTGTCGTCCCGAGTACTTATGTGAGCGCACTGCTCCTCTGCCCAGCGTTACCGGGCCATGAGAGATGAGCAGTGCGCTAGGTCCCGTGCTTCGGCACGAGGACCTTTTTTGTTGCTCACACACGGGAACGATCCGGCCCGCCCATCCCGAACGAAGGTCTGAATCGCCATGACGAGACCCACACCCGAGACCCTCGCCAACCGTGCCACCCCGGCCACCGTCGCGGCGGCTGCCGGCGCCCCGGCCGTAGTCACGGTGTCACCGACCCCCGCCAGCGGGGCCGGTTCGCTCGTGCGGTCGCTCGAGGCGCTCGGCGTCGAAGTGGCGTTCGGCATCCCCGGCGGGGCGATCCTGCCCGCCTACGACCCGCTGTACGACTCCAAGGTCCGGCACATCCTGGTCCGCCACGAGCAGGGCGCCGGCCACGCCGCCACCGGGTACGCCCAGGCCACCGGCAAGGTCGGCGTCTGCATCGCCACCTCCGGGCCGGGCGCGACGAACCTGGTCACGCCGATCGCCGACGCTTACATGGACTCGGTGCCGATCGTCGCGATCACCGGCCAGGTGGCCCGGCCCGCGATCGGCACGGACGCCTTCCAGGAGGCGGACATCCAGGGCATCACGCTGCCGATCACGAAGCACAACTTCCTGATCCAGACGCCCGAGGAGATCCCCCAGATCATGGCGGAGGCGTTCCACCTCGCCTCCTCCGGGCGCCCCGGGCCGGTGCTCGTGGACATCCCCAAGGACGTGCTCCAGGCGGCGACCACGTTCGCCTGGCCGCCCACCCTCGACCTGCCCGGCTACCGGCCGACGCTGCACCCGCACGGCAAGCAGATCCGCGAGGCGGCCCGGCTGATCGCCGCCGCCAAGCGCCCGGTGCTGTACGTGGGCGGCGGCGTGCTCAAGGCCGGCGCCACCGACGGGCTGCGCAAGCTCGCCGAGCTGACCGGCATGCCGGTCATCACCACGCTGATGGCGCTCGGCGCGTTCCCCGACTCGCACCCGCAGCACCTGGGCATGCCCGGCATGCACGGCACGGTCCCGGCCGTGTACGCGCTCCAGAAGGCGGACCTGCTGGTCACGCTCGGCGCCCGCTTCGACGACCGGGTCACCGGCAAGCTCGACTCGTTCGCGCCGGAGGCGAAGGTCGTGCACGCCGACATCGACCCCGCGGAGATCGGCAAGAACCGGCACGCGGACGTCCCGATCGTGGGCGACGCGCGGCACGTCATCGACGAGCTGATCGCGGCCGTCTCCGCCACCGCGGGCGGAACGGCGGCGTACCAGTCCTGGTGGGCGCAGCTCAACGACCTGCGCGAGCGCTACCCGCTTGGCTACGACGAGCCGACCGACGGCACCCTCGCGCCGCAGTACGTGATCGAGCGGATCGGCGAGCTGGTCGGCCCGGACGCGGTCTACGTGGCCGGCGTTGGTCAGCACCAGATGTGGGCGTCCCAGTTCATCAAGTACGAGAAGCCGGGCACCTGGCTCAACTCCGGCGGCGCCGGGACCATGGGCTACGCGGTGCCCGCCGCGATGGGCGCCAAGGTCGGCCGCCCCGACACCCAGGTGTGGGCGATCGACGGCGACGGCTGCTTCCAGATGACCAATCAGGAGCTCGCCACCTGCGCGCTGGAGGGCATCCCGGTCAAGATCGCCGTCATCAACAACGGCAACCTGGGCATGGTCCGGCAGTGGCAGACCCTGTTCTACGAGGGCCGCTACTCGAACACCGAGCTGGGCACGCACAAGCACCGCATCCCGGACTTCGTGAAGCTCGCCGAGGCGCTGGGCTGTGTCGGCCTGCGCTGCGAGACCAAGGAAGAGGTGGACGCGACGATCAAGGCGGCCCTGGAGATCAACGACCGGCCGGTGGTCATCGACTTCACGGTCGGCAAGGACGCCATGGTCTGGCCGATGGTCGCCGCCGGCACCAGCAACGACGAGATCATGTTCGCCCGGGACGTGCGCCCGAGCTTCGACGAGGACGACCTCTAGGCGGATGGGAATCACACCATGAACAAGCACACCCTCTCCGTGCTGGTGGAGAACAAGCCCGGCGTGCTCGCCCGGGTTTCGGGCCTCTTCTCGCGACGGAGCTTCAACATCGATTCGCTGGCGGTGGGCGAGACGGAGAACCCGGACGTCTCCCGCATCACGATCGTGGTCAACGCCGACTCCTCACCCCTGGAGCAGGTGACCAAGCAGCTCAACAAGCTGGTGAACGTCCTGAAGATCGTCGAGCTGGACCCGCAGCAGTCGGTGCAGCGCGAACTCCTGCTGGTCAAGGTGCGGGCCGACCGCACGGTGCGCGGGCAGGTCCTCGAGACGGTCGAGCTGTTCAGGGCGAAGGTGATCGACGTCGCCCCGGACACCCTCACGATCGAGGCGACCGGCAACCCCGACAAACTGGACGCGCTGCTGCGCGACCTCGAGCCGTACGGCATCAAGGAAATGGTCCAGTCCGGCCTGGTCGCCATCGGCCGCGGCTCGCGCTCGATCACTACCGGCCCCGCCCTGCGCGCGGCCTAGTCCCCATCCAACCGCCCCGCCACCACCCCTGACCGGACTAAAGGCCCAATAGATTCAAGTGAGGAAGTCATGACCGCGGAAGTGTTCTACGACGACGACGCCGACCTGTCCATCATCCAGGGACGCAAGGTCGCCGTTATCGGGTACGGCAGCCAGGGCCACGCCCACTCGCTGTCGCTGCGCGACTCGGGCGTCGACGTGGTGGTCGGCCTCAAGGAGGGCTCGAAGAGCCGCGCCAAGGCCGAGGAGCAGGGTCTCAAGGTGCTGACCCCCGCCGAGGCGTCCGCCTGGGCTGACGTGATCATGGTGCTGGCCCCCGACACCGCGCAGCGGAAGATCTACACGGAGTCGATCGCCCCGAACCTGACCGCCGGCAAGGCGCTCTTCTTCGGCCACGGCCTCAACATCCGCTTCGAGCTGATCAAGCCGCCGGCGGACGTCGACGTGGCGATGGTGGCCCCGAAGGGCCCGGGCCACCTGGTCCGCCGCCAGTACGTGGACGGCAAGGGCGTCCCGGCCCTGATCGCGGTGGAGCAGGACGCGACCGGCGGCGCACAGGCGCTGGCCCTCTCGTACGCGAAGGCGATCGGCGGCACCCGCGCCGGGGTCATCAAGACCACCTTCAAGGAGGAGACGGAGACCGACCTGTTCGGCGAGCAGGCCGTGCTCTGCGGCGGCACCGCCGCGCTGGTGCAGACCGGCTTCGAGGTGCTCACCGAGGCGGGCTACGCCCCGGAGATCGCCTACTTCGAGTGCCTGCACGAGCTCAAGCTGATCGTCGATCTCATGTACGAGGGCGGCATCTCCCGGATGCGCTACAGCGTCTCGGACACCGCCGAGTTCGGCGACTACGTCTCCGGCCCGCGCGTGATCAACGCGGAGACCAAGCAGGAGATGAAGCGGATCCTCGGCGACATCCAGTCCGGCGAGTTCACCCGCCGGCTCATCGCCGACGACGAGGCCGGCGCGCCGGAGCTCAGGAAGTACCGCGAGCAGGGCGCCGAGCACCCGATCGAGGTCACCGGCAAGAAGCTGCGCGGCATGATGAGCTGGGTCGACCGGCCGATCACCGAAACGGCCTGACCTTTCGACGCCGGTAAGCACGCCGGGTCGGTGCGCCGCAAGGCCGCCGGCCCGGCGTTTTTTCGTGAGCAATCGACTACCTGAAACGTCCGTGTTACCTCCCGCTTACCGAAACGGCGTCGTCATAGAAATGTGAACTGTTCGGACGCCGCCGGGCCGACGGTAGGCGGTACATTCCGGGTATGCGACTGGCTGATTCTTTCCGGAGTGAGCGCTTCGGCGCGGTCCGGATTCATGAGCTGCAGAGGGTGATCGAGCTTGACTCGAGCGCCGAGCAAGATGCGGGCCAGCCCAGTCTTTCGGCTGGTAGCCGGGCCGTGCCGCCCGAGGCATTGCGCGCCGTCGAGTCGCAAATGGTAATCGTGGTCCCCTGCATGAATGAGACGCGAAGCGTCGTCGAAGGGGTACTCTCCGGAATTCCCCATGACTGTCTCATTGTGTTGGTCTCCAACAGCGACAAGCTGCCCGTGGACCGATACGAGAGCGAAGCGCAGACGCTCGAGCAGTTCTGCCGCCTGGCCGGCCGGTCCGCGATCAGCGTCCATCAGAAAGACCCCGGACTCGCGGCCGCATTCAAGGCCGCGGGCATGGAGGAGTTGATCGGCGAGGACGGTCTGGTCCGTTCCGGCAAGGGCGAGGCGATGCTGATCGGCATGGCGCTTGCCGCGATGACGGGCCGCCGCTACGTGGGCTACGTCGACGCCGACAACTACGTGCCGGGCGCCGTCCATGAGTACTGCAAGGCATACGCCGCCGGGCTGCACCTGGCCGACAGCCCGTACTCGATGGTCCGGATCTTCTGGCACTCCAAGCCGAAGCTGCGCGACGGCCGGCTGTTCTTCAGCCGCCGGGGCCGCAGCTCGGAGATCACCAACGAGTGGCTCAATCGCTTCCTCGCCGAGTATTCCGGCTTCGGCACGGAGGTGATCGCGACGGGCAACGCCGGCGAGCACGCGATGAGCCTCGACCTGGGCCTCAAGCTGCGGCTGGCCGGTGGCTTCGCGGTCGAGCCGTACGAGTTCATGGACCTCTTCGAGCAGTTCGGCGGGGTGCTGGAGTGCGACAGCCCGGACGTCATGAGCTGTTCGGTGCCGGTGCTCCAGATCGAGACCCGCAACCCGCACTTCCACGACAACAAGGGCGAGGAGCACGTGCGGGGCATGCGGATGCAGGCCCTGAACGTCGTCTACCACTCGCCGGTGACGCTGCCCGCGGTGCGCCGGGCGATCATCGACTTCATGGTGTCGCAGGGCGCACTGGAGATCGGCCAGGAGCCGCCGCGCGAGCGGGTCTACCCGCCCGTGGGCAGCCTCGACCTGGAGCTGCTCTACGACGGGCTGGACGCCGAGGCGCTCAGCTTCCGCCAGTTCGACGGCCGCGCGTCGGCGGGCTACACCGCCGCGCCGCCGATCGAGCGGGACTCCATCCCGCTGCCGGCCGCCTGAGCCGGCGGCTCAGGGCTGCGGCTTCTCCTGCGGCGCCGGCGGGATCTGCTCGGTCGGCGCCTGCTGTGACACGGCCGGCGGCGCGGGGCTCGTCGGCACGGGTTGCGGCGGCACTGACTGCCCGGGCGGTGGCTGCTGGGCCGGGGGCGCGGACCATGCCGTCGGGGCGGCGGGCCAGGCCTGATACTGCGGCGGCGGCGGACCGGGCCACGGCTGGCCCGGCGGCTGCGGCGGGTACTGGTACTGCGGCGGGTATCCGGGCTGCGGCGCCGGCACGCCCCACTGCTGCGGCGGCGGGTACTGCCCCGGCCACTGCCCCTGCGGCTGGGCCGGCGTCGTCAGGTCCTGCAACCAGTCCCGCTCCGCGTCGGCCCACACCCGCCGGGCGGCCAGGTAGGCCGGGCCCTGCCCGAACAGCGGGACGAGCAGGACGCCGAGGCCCAGCACCAGGGCGAGGACGCCGATCCGCAGGCCGGCGGTGTCCGAGTCGGCGGCCACCGCGCTGACCAGGAAGATCAACCCGGTGAGCAGGACCAGGCCGCCGACCACCATCGGCCCGACCGTGTTGCCGTTGCGCACCATGGACCACGCGACCGCGGCGACCACGGCGGCGCCCATGGCGAGCCCCGCGGTGGCCAGACCCTCGGCCGTGGCCTCTCCGACGCTGTCGTAGTACGAGTCCGAGGTCAGGGTCAGCACGGCCCCGATCAGCAGCGCCATCGCGACGAGGCCGAGCAGCGACGCGGTGACCGCGACGGCGAAGGGCACCCGGCGCGGCGGCTCGGGGGTGGTGGGCCCGAGGTCCTCATCGGTTTCCTCGGCGTCGGTGGGGGCATCAGCCATGCCGAGGAGGCTATCGGCAAGCCGGGTCGCGGGGTGTCCCGCGGCGCACGGGACGATTTCACACTTGTGACGCCGGTCACCGTACGATGACGTCCCTCCCCGGTCGTCGATCCGCCTAGGATCGCCGGAAAGGTCCGGCCGGCCGGTCCACCCGCGAGACAAACTGTGGAGACATATGACTCCCGTAGTACTGATCGCAGAGGAACTGGCCCCCGCCGCCATCGATGTTCTGGCGCACGATTTCGACGTCCGCCACGTCGACGGCACCGACCGCGCGACGCTGCTCGCGGCCCTCGCCGACGCGGACGCGATCATCGTCCGCAGCGCCACCCAGGTCGACGCCGAGGTGGTCGCCGCGGCCCCGCGCCTGAAGGTCATCGCCCGCGCGGGCGTCGGCCTGGACAACGTCGACGTGCCCGCCGCCACCGCCCGCGGCGTCATGGTCGTCAACGCGCCGACCTCCAACATCGTCTCGGCCGCCGAGCAGGCGATCGCGCTGCTGCTCGCCGTCGCCCGGCACACGGCGAGCGCCAGCGCCTCGCTCAAGAACGGCGAGTGGAAGCGGAAGCAGTACACCGGCGTCGAGGTGCAGGGCAAGACCGTCGGCGTGGTCGGGCTGGGCCGCATCGGCGTGCTCTTCGCGCAACGGATGGCCGCGTTCGGCACCCGGCTGATCGCCTTCGACCCGTACATCCAGCCGGCCCGGGCCGCGCAGCTCGGCGTGCGGCTGGTCGGGCTCGACGAGCTGCTGCGGGAGAGCGACTTCATCTCGGTGCACCTGCCGCGTACCCCGGAGACCATGGGCCTGATCGGGGAGAAGGAGCTGGCCACGGTCAAGCCCGGGGTGCGGATCGTCAACGCGGCCCGCGGTGGCCTGGTCGACGAGCGGGCGCTGGCCGAGGCGCTGGCCGAGGGCCGGGTCGCCGGCGCCGGCATCGACGTGTTCGTCGCCGAGCCGACCACCGACTCGCCGCTGTTCGGCTTCGACAACGTGGTGGTGACCCCACACCTGGGCGCCTCGACCGCCGAGGCGCAGGACAAGGCCGGCCTGTCGGTCGCCCGCAGCGTCAAGCTCGCGCTCCAGGGCGAGTTCGTGCCCGACGCGGTGAACGTGCAGGCCGGCGGCGTGGTTGACGAGGACGTGCGGCCGCTGCTGGCGCTCGCCGAGAAGCTCGGCAAGGTCTTCACCGCGGTCGCGGGCGGGGTCGCGGCGAGCGTGACCGTCGAGGTGCGCGGCGAGATCGTGTCGCACGACGTCTCGGTGCTCAAGCTCGCGGCGACCAAGGGCCTCTTCACCTCCGTGGTGGAGGAGCAGGTCACCTACGTCAACGCCCCGCAGCTCGCGGCCGACCGGGGCGTCGAGGTCGAGCTGGTCGTCGACCACGAGATCTCCGACCACCACAACCTGGTGACCGTGCGGGGTGCGCTGCCGGACGGGCGCACCGTGAGCGTCGCCGGCACCGTCACGGGCACGGGCACCACCCGTGAGGCCCGCCGGCTCACCGAGGTCGACGGGTTCGAGCTGGAGATGGACGCCGGCGGCGTGCTGCTGTTCTTCCGCTACTCGGACCGGCCCGGCATGGTCGGTGCCCTCGGCACGATCCTGGGCGAGGCGGGCGTCAACATCGCGGCGATGCAGGTGGCCCGGCGCGAGGCGGGCGGCGAGGCGCTGATGGCGCTGACCGTCGACTCCTCGGTGGATGCCGAGCTGTTCTCGTCGGTCGCGGCGGCGGTCGGGACCACCAAGGGCAGCGTCGTGGACCTGCGGGACGAGGACTAGCGGAGCTTGACCGGCGGCGGATAAACCGTGCCGTCCTGGAGGTCGAGCAGGTCGAGGCCGTGTTCGCCGGCCAGTCGCTCGATCGTCTCCAGCACCGTGTCGGGGCAGGCCTCGTCCAGGCGCATCTGGATGTGGTCCGCCGCGGCGTGCAGCGGGGTGCCGGCCCACGGCGAGCCGGACTCCGTCGCGCGGGGGCCGCGGTCGGGATAATGGCTGGTCAGCGCGTCGTAGAAGGCGACGACGCGCGGGTCGGCGGGGCGCTGGGGGTGCTCACCACGGACGCACCGGTCGTTGGCGGCGCGCACGTCATCAGGTGTGTCCGTGTTGTTCAGGGCCCACACCACCAGGTCGAAACTCACCGGCGCATGGTGCCATACCGTCGGCCAACCGACTCAGTTGCCGCCGCGACACGCGGGGGATGCGTCTTGCGCGACATTAGTCCGCATCGCTAGCGTTGGTCCTGCCGCGCGGGCTACGCGGGCGTGTCTTCGGGTGACACTTCCGTGGTCGCTCCGTGCGGTGGATGCACCCCCGGCGGACGCGAGCCACGCGTACCTGTCGTGACAGCCCCCGCGATCGTTGCCGCGATCGGCGGGGGTTGTTCGCGTCTGCGCCCCTTAACGACGACTCACCCACACTGTGGGACCGCCGTGCCAGAGAACGGGACCAGGACTACTGTCGAGCGAGTCGTATCTAGCGAGGGAGTTGACGTGGCGGTGGCGCGGATCGCGGTGGTGGCCGGAGACGGCATCGGAACCGAGGTGACCGCGCAGGCCTGCAAGGTGATCGAGGCCGTCCTCCCGGACGTGGAGTTCGACGACTACGACCTGGGCGCCCGCTTCTACAACCGCACCAACGAGGTCCTGCCGCAGGCCATCGAGGACGAGCTGGCGGCGCACGACGCCATCCTGCTCGGCGCCATCGGCGACCCCAGCGTCCCGCCGGGCATCCTCGAGCGCGGGCTGCTGCTCAAGCTCCGCTTCGACTTCGACCAGTACGTCAACCTGCGCCCGTCCCGGCTCTGGCCCGGCACGACCAGCCCGCTTGCCGGCCTCAAGCCCGGCGAGATCGACATGGTCGTCGTCCGCGAGGGCACCGAGGGCCTCTACGTCGGCGCCGGCGGTGTCCTGCACCGCGACACCCCCGCCGAGATCGCCACCGAGGAGAGCCTGAACACCCGGCACGGCGTCGAGCGGGTCGTCCGCGACGCCTTCGCCCGGGCGCGGCGCCGCGAGCGCCGCCACCTCACCCTCGTGCACAAGACCAACGTGCTCACCCACGCGGGCGGGCTCTGGGCGCGCACCTTCGCCGCCGTCGCCGCCGAGTTCCCCGACGTGACAACGGATTACCAGCACATCGACGCCGCGAGCATGTTCCTGGTGAGCAACCCGCAGCGCTTCGACGTGGTGGTGACCGACAACCTCTTCGGTGACATCCTCACCGACATCGCCGCTGCCGTGACCGGTGGCATCGGCATGGCCGCCAGCGGCTCCGTCAACCCGGAGCGCAAGTACCCCTCGACCTTCGAGCCGGTGCACGGCTCGGCGCCGGACATCGCCGGCCAGGGCATCGCCGACCCGGCGGCCGCGATCCTCTCCGCGTCGATGCTGCTCGAGCACCTCGGGCACACCGACGAGGCCCGCCGAGTAGCCGAGGCGGTCGCGGCCGAGGTCGCGTCCCGTGCACCGGGCGCGCCGCTGCGTACCGCCGAGGTAGGGGACCGGGTCGCCGCCGCCGCGGTCGCCTGATCCGACACCCTCCCGTCACCCCGCCGTAGCCCTCGGGCCGGCGGGTGTTGGCGCACACCCGATGGTCGTCGTTGAACGACCGTTCGGGGTAAGTTCATGGAGCACTGCGGGTGCTACCTCTTCATTCTTCGTGACAGAAAGCAGGTCAACTGCCATGAGTGGTGGTGACAACCTCGACTTCGAGATCCGTCCGAACCCGGCGCCCGTAAGCGACGCGGAGCGCGCAACGCGGCTCACCAACCCGGGCTTCGGCCGGATCTTCACCGACCACATGGTCACCATTCGCTATGCGGAAGGTAAGGGCTGGTACGAGCCGCGGGTGGAGGCGCGCGCGCCGATCCCGATGGACCCGGCCTCGGCCGTGCTGCACTACGCGCAGGAGATCTTCGAGGGCCTGAAGGCGTACACCACGCCGGATGGCGGCGTGGCGCTGTTCCGCCCGGACGCGAACGCCGCCCGCTTCAACCAGTCCGCGCAGCGGATGGCGATGCCGGCGGTGCCGCAGGCCGCGTTCCTGGAGTCGCTGCGCCAGATCATCGCGATCGACCGGAAGTGGATCCCGCAGGGCGACGAGGGCAGCCTCTACCTGCGGCCGTTCGCCTACGCCAGCGAGGTCTTCCTCGGCGTGCGCCCGGCGATGGAGTACCTGTACCTGGTGATCGCCTCGCCGGTCGGCGCCTACTTCAGCGGCGGGGTCAAGCCGGTCACCGTGTGGATCACCCCGGACTACACCCGCGCGGCGCCCGGCGGCACCGGCGCGGCCAAGTGCGGCGGCAACTACGCCGCCGGCCTGTCCGCCCAGGCCGAGGCGATCGAGCACGGCTGCGACCAGGTGGTCTACCTGGACGCGGTCGAGCGCCGGTACGTCGACGAGCTCGGCGGGATGAACATCGTCTTCGTGCAGGACGACGGCTCGCTGGTCACGCCGCCGCTGACCGGCACGATCCTGCCGGGCATCACCCGTGACTCGATCCTCAAGCTGGCGCAGCGGGCCGGCCGCCGGGTCGAGGAGCGCCCGGTCAGCTTCGACGAGTGGCGCGACGGCGCCGCGTCGGGCCGGATCCGTGAGGCGTTCGCCTGCGGCACCGCCGCGGTGATCACGCCGATCGGCACGGTCCGCCACCCCGACGGCGAGTTCACCGTCGCGGACGGCGGCTCGGGCGAGGTCACGATGGCGCTGCGCCAGGAGCTGTCGGACATCCAGCGCGGCCGCGCCGAGGACCCGTTCGGCTGGGTGCACAAGGTCTTCTGAGGTCCCGGCTGACGGCCGCCCGCAACGGCGGCCGTCAGCCTGGGGTCAGCAGGTGGTCGCGCAGCGCCGCGATCTGCTCCGCGCTGATCCCGATCTCGCGGACGTACTTCTCCACCGAGCCGTGCCGGTCCCGCAGGTCGCTCAGGAAGAGCAGCATCGCGTCCTGCGGGCAGTCGAACATGTGGTACTTGTCCTGGACCATCTCCGGCTTCGACCGCATCAGGTAGTCGGTCAGGGAGGCCATCGCCACCTCGGTCAGCGCGTAGTCCGCGGCGATGTCCGCGTCGGACACCCCGAGCAGCGACAGCGTGAGCGCGCAGACCACACCCGTGCGGTCCTTGCCGGCCATGCAGTGCACGACCGCCGGCGCCGCGTCCGGGTCGGCGATGAGGCTCAGCGCCGCCGCCAGCCCGGCCCGGCCGTCCTCGGCGAAGTTGAGGTAGCGGTCGGCCAGCCAGCGCTCGTGCGGCAGCGAGGGCGCGACCGTCTCCCAGTCGACGTGCTCGATCACCAGGTTGTGGTAGGCCAGTCCCTCGGCCTCCGGCACCCGGCCGTGCGCCTCGACCTCGAAGACCCGGCGCAGGTCGATGACCGTCCGGACGCCCAGCTCGCTGAAGGTCTCGAGGTCGTCGCCCCGCAGCCGGTGCAGGGAGTCCGCCCGGAAGATGCGCCGCCAGCGCACCGTCCGGCCGTCGAGGCCGGCGTAGCCCCCGATGTCGCGGAAGTTGTAGCTGGAGGAGAACGTCAGCGTGCGCGGGTAATCGTCGGCCACCCCTTCAACCTAACGGGCTCCGTCGATTCGCCCGGCCCCCGCCCGTGTTGCCGCCGTCTCAGCCTGTGGATTCTGGCCACGTACCGAGGCTGTGCGTGGCATGCTGCTCTCCGTGACCCACTTCGTGCTGATTATTCGCACCTAGCACGCCGGCTGACCTTTCGCCGACGTGCAGACCTCCCGCATCCGCGGGAGGTCTTTTTGTTGGGTCGTCAGTCTCGGAAAGGAACCCCGCCCATGACTTACCAGGTCTTCGACACGACTCTGCGCGACGGCGGCCAGCGCGAGGGCATCAGCTACTCGGTCGCCGACAAACTCGCGGTCGCCCGGCTGCTGGACGAATTCGGGGTCGGCTTCATCGAGGGCGGCTGGCCGGGCGCGATGCCCAAGGACACCGAGTTCTTCGCGCGGGCCCGCAAGGAGCTCGATCTGAAGAACGCCCTGCTCGTCGCGTTCGGTGCGACCCGCAAGGCCAACGTCGACGTGAAGACGGACCCGCAGGTGCAGGCCCTGCTGGACGCCGAGACGCCGGTCGTGTGCGTCGTCGCCAAGTCCGACATCCGGCACGTCGAGCGGGCGCTGCGCACCACCGGCGACGAGAACCTCGCGATGGTCCGCGACACCGTCACCCACCTGGTCGCGAACGGCCGACGCGCGTTCGTGGACTGCGAGCACTTCTTCGACGGCTTCCGCTACGACCCCGAGTACGCCGCCTCCGTGGTCAAGGCCGCGTTCGAGGCCGGCGCCGAGCGTGTCGTCATGTGCGACACCAACGGCGGCATGCTCCCGTCGATGATCACCGCCGCGATCGACGACGTCGTGCGGCGCACCGGGGTCACCGCGGACCGGCTCGGCATCCACTGCCAGAACGACACCTCCTGCGCCGTCGCCAACACCATCGCCGC
Source organism: Amorphoplanes digitatis (assembly GCF_014205335.1). Lineage (NCBI taxonomy): Bacteria > Bacillati > Actinomycetota > Actinomycetes > Micromonosporales > Micromonosporaceae > Actinoplanes > Actinoplanes digitatis. The sequence goes on from NZ_JACHNH010000001.1 coordinate 907,316, forward strand.
CGTCGAGGCGGGCGTCGAACACTTCCAGTGCACGGCCAACGGCTACGGCGAGCGGCCCGGCAACGCCGACCTCTTCGCCGTGGTCAGCAACCTGCAACTCAAACTCGGGCTCAAGGTCCTACCGGACGGCTGCCTCGAGCAGGCGACGCGGGTGTCGACCGCGCTCGCCGAGATCGCCAACATCGCACCCGACACCCACCAGGCCTACGTCGGGGCCGCGGCATTCGCTCACAAGGCGGGGCTGCACGCGAGCGCGATCAAGGTGGATCCGCTGCTCTACAACCACGTAGACCCGGCAGTTGTCGGGAACGACATGCGGATCCTGGTGACCGAGATGGCCGGCCGGGCCAGCATCGAGCTCAAGAGCCGCGAGCTCGGGCTGGAACTGGCCGGCCACCCGGACACCCTCACGTCGGTGACCCGCAAGGTCAAGGACCTGGAGGCGGGTGGCTGGTCCTTCGAGGCCGCCGACGCGTCCTTCGAACTTCTGGTACGCAGTGAGCTGCCCGGCGAGGACTTCGTGCGGCCGTTCGCCCTGGAGTCCTACCGGGTGCTGGTCGAGCACCGCGAGGACGGCGCGGTGGTCTCCGAGGCCACCGTCAAGGTCCGGGTACGCGGGGAGCGGGTCATCGCCACCGCCGAGGGCAACGGCCCGGTCAACGCCCTGGACGAGGCGCTGCGCGTCGCCCTCCTCAAGCACTACCCGGAGCTGAGGTCGTTCGAGCTGGCCGACTACAAGGTCCGCATCCTGGAGGGCTCGCACGGCTCCAACGCGATCACCCGCGTCCTGGTGGAGACGAGCGACGGCCACCGCGAGTGGACGACCGTCGGCGTGCACGAGAACGTCGTCGAGGCGAGCTGGAAGGCGCTCACCGACGCGCTCACCTACGGCCTGGCCAACACCACGACGGCGGCCTGAACCGGGGGCGGGGGTTCCCCGGCTCAGGCGGCCGGGACCCTGACCTCGGCCAGGATCGCGCGATGGTCGCTGCCCGGCACGTCGTGCACGCTCACCGGGCCGACGCCGAGGCGCTCGTCGACCAGGACGTGGTCGATCGTCACCGGGGGCAGCGGATCGCCGTCGTACGGCCCCCACGTGCCGGTCAGGCCCGCGCCGTCGGCGTCGGCCGCGTCGCGGTACCCGCTGTCGATCAGGTCGCGCAGCGGCGCGTGGTCGAGCGTCGAGTTGAAGTCGCCGAGCAGGATCCGGGGCAGGCCGTTCGGGTCGACGCCCGGCTCCTCCATCAGGTCGTTGCGCCACACGTCCAGGACCTCGACGGAGTACGGCGCCAGCGGATGCGCCGACTCCACCACGACCGCGCCGGCCCCCGGCGGCTGGATCGTGCCGTAAGCCTGCTTGAAGCCGCCGTTGTTGTGCCGGACGCCCGGGTTGGTTATCGGGAAGCGGGAGTAAAGGCCGGAGCCGCCCGCGCCGTACTCCGGGCCGAGCGAGGAGTAGGGCAGCAGGTCGCCGAGTCCGGCCTCGGCCAGCCGGGTCTGCGCGCGCGGGCTGAACTCCTGCAACGCCAGCACCGAGATGGCGTTGGCCCGGACCAGCCGGACGATCTCCGCCGCGTCCGCGTTGCCGAAGAGCAGGTTCGACGTCATCACGTGCAGCGCCACGCCGCCCTGCGGGCCGCGGTCGCCGTCGGCGAGCGCCCGGGGCAGCGTCACCATCGCGAAGACCGCGAGGGTCACCGCCGCGACCGCACCCGCCAGCCGGCGCCGGGTGGCCAGCGCCGCGATCACCGGCACCACCGACCACGCCGCGACGTACGGGGTGAAGGCGAAGAGCTGCACCATCAGGCCCTGCTCCCAGCCGCCGAGCCGCAGCAGCGCCCAGACCGCGCCGGGCAGCACGAGCAGCCAGAGCAGCAGCGGCCAGGCGACCCGCCGGATCCGGCCCCGGACCGGTTTCGTCGCGGGAGTGGCGGTGGCGATGGTCATGCGGCGACGCTATCCGGCCGGTGCCACCGTCACCGAGCGAAGCGGGGACACATCACATCACCGGAACGGGTTGAAGTTCTGCGCCGCCATCAGGAACCAGGACGTCGCGCCGACGTGCTGGCGGGCGAAGTAGCCGAAGTCGAACCCGGTGTCGAGCGCGCTGGTGGCGGCCACGATGCCCGAGCGGGCCGGCAGCGGCGTACCGGTCAAGGTGCCGCCGTCGGCCGGGTCGCGCAGCCGGCCGTCGTCGGGGTCTGCGGTCCGGCCCACCGTCTGCCCGGCGCCGAGGCTCTCCTGGGCGGTCACGATCTGTGACAGCAGCCGCCGGGCCAGCGCCGCGTCGCCGCGCCCGCCGCGCCTGAGCAGCGCCAGGGCCGCGTGCCCGTTGCCCTCCAGCCAGACGGCGTCGCGGTGGTGCGCGATCGTGCTGCCGGAGACGTCGCCGGCGATGAGCTTGGCCTGGCTGCTGTAGGTCACGCCGGAGACCGCGCCGTCGGTGTTCCACAGGTTCCGGGTGACCCAGTCGACGGCACCGCGGTGCTCCGGGTCGCCGACGCTCAGCAGCGCCCAGGTCTGCGCGTCCTCCGGGATGTTGCCGAGGTTGATCTGGTTCGGGTCCTCGCCCTCGCCGCCGAGCGTGCCGGTGCACAGGCTGGGGCCGGCGCGGTTCCACATGGCCCGCACGAAGTTCACCGCGCCCGCGGCCCGTGCGGTCCAGCGCCGGTCCCTGGTCAGCTTGGCCAGCAGCGTGAACAGCCCGTACGCGTCGATGTTGTGCTCGGTCGACGCCCACCTCTGCACGGTCTCGCCGTCGCCCTGCACGCCGCCGTGGTAGCCGCCGTAGCGGTACGGCGACTCCCGGGCCGCGATCCAGTGCCCGAGCGCGACGGCGCCGTCGAGGTACTTGGTGATCCGGGTGTCGGCGTACAGCTGGGCCAGCGCGAGGGCCACCCACGCCATGTCGCCGGTCGAGGAGCCGCCGAAGCCGTACGGCCGCAGGTACGCCGCCTTGCCGTCGGCGCGCCTGAGCCCGGGGTAGCCGGGCCCGCCGCCGTAGAAGAGCATCGGACCCGCCGCGTACGCCTGCCGCACCCGCCCGTCGGCGTACGCCTCGTCGTTGGCCTGCGCCCAGAGCAGGGCGTCGCCGATGAGCCGGGCCCGGCGCACGTTCGCCACGGTGGGGCTCGCCAGGTAGGCAAGCGTCGCGAGCGCGTTGTCGTAGACGAACGCGGTCGTCATCAGCCCGCTCTCGTTGTTGTAGCTCTGAAGCAGGCGCGGCTCGCCGCCCTTGACGTAGGCGTCCTGCACCACGTCGAGGTAGTGGTAGGCGCGGCCCGCCGGCTCCGCCAGGGCCTGGTCCACCAGGTGCCGCGGCTGGCACGTGCCGGCGGCGGCCGCGGCCTCCGGGGCGAGCAGGGGCGCGGCGACGGCCGCCGGCAGCACTTGCAGCCGGCGCCGGGAGAACGGCCCGGCGGCGGTGGAGAAGTTGGTCGGCATGGCGGGGGCTCCAGCGCGGGTGGGAGAGCGCTCTCGCAGGAGGGCGTCGGCGTCATTGAAACCCGTCGGGTACCCCGTGGCAATACGCCTGCCGCCCTCGGTGAAAATAATTTCAATCCGAGGGCGGCACGTCGTTCGGTCAGACCTCCACGGTGACGATCTCGCCGATGCCGGTCGCCGCCAGTTCCTCGCGGATCAGCGCCGCGTCGCCCTCGATGACCAAGGTCAGCCCGTCCGGGTGCAGGTGCGTCTCCGCGGCGAGCGAGACGTCGGCGACCGTCGCGCCGAGCAGGCCCTGCCGCAGCGTCGCGTAGTAGTCGTCGGGCAGGCCGTGCACCACGAGCGTGGCCAGCGAGCTGGCGATCGAACCCGGCGTCTGCATCTCGACCGTGAGCTGCCCGGCCCGCCACGTCCGGGCCACCTCCAGCTCCTCCTCGGTCACGCCGTCCTGCCAGGTCCGGGTGATCTCGCCGACCGTGTCGACGAGCGCCGGCGCGGTCACCGCCGTCTGCACCGAGGTGCTGACGCCGAACCGGCCGAACCGCCGGGTCATCGCGAAGTCGGCGCGAATGCCGTACGTGTAGCCCTTCACCTCGCGGATCAGATGGTTGAGCCGGGACGTGAACGCCCCGCCCAGCACCGTCGCCGCCAGGGTCAGCGGCACGTACTGCGGGTGTGCCCGCTCCGGCGCACGGTGGCCGAGGCGCAGCGTCGACTGCACCGAGCCCGGCCGGTCGACGAGCAGCACCCGGCGGCCGGTGCCGATCGACACCTCCAGCGGCGGCGCCGGCGTCAGCGGCGCGCCGGACGTGCCCGCGAACGCGAGCGCACCCAGCTCCGCCAGGTCGAGCCGCTCGAGGTCGCCCGCGACCAGCAGCACACCGGCGCGGGAGAACCAGGAGTCGTGGAACGCCGCCACGTCCTCGGTGGTCACGGCGGCCACCGACGTGGGGTCGCCGTGCAGCGGGCGGCCGTACCGCTCGCCGGTGCCGAAGAGGTCCATCCGCAGGGCGGCGTCCGCCCGCGGGCCGGGCTGCGCCCAGTCCATCCGCAGCCCGGTCACCTCGTCGTCGCGCACACGCGCGACATCGGCCGGATCCAGGCGCGGGGTCCGTGCCGCCTCCGCCAGCAGGGCGACGGCCCGCGGCAGCAGGCCCGCCGGTACGGACACGCCGACGCGGAACGCGTCCCAGTCGACCGAGGTGGAGAGCTCGGCACCCAGGCCCTCCAGGGCCAGCGCGAACGCCGCCGAGTCCCGGACCGACGTGCCCTCCTCGAGGCACTTGGCGAGCACGGTCGCCGTGCCCTCCCGACCCGCGGTCTCGCGGGCGCCGCCGGCGTCGAGCAGCAGCGCGGCGGTGGCCAGGTACTGGCCCGGCATGTGCGCGGCGACGACCTCGCCGCCGGCGACCTGGACCCGCCGGACGGCCGGGAAGGTGTAGGGCCGCGGCTCGCCCGGGCCGGGTCGCGTGGCGACGAGGCTCATGCTTCGGTTCCTTCCTCGGGCAGGTACGTCAGGGTCACGCGGGACTGCGGATCGAGCGTGCGCGCGGCGTCGGCGATGTCCTGCGCCGTCACGGCCAGCAACTGCGGCAGCCGGTACGCGGCGCTCGCCGCGTCGCCGAACTGGGTCGCATAGCGGCCGAGGGTGTCGGCGCGGCCACCCACAGTGGACATCTGCCGCCACCACGAGGTGGTCAGCAGGGCCTTGGCCCGTTCCAGCTCCGCGTCGGTGACCGGCTCGGTGGCCATGCCGTCCAGCACCTCCGCGACCCCGGCCGTGAGCGTCGCCGCGTCGACGCCGTCTTTGGCGGTGGCGGTGACGATCAGCGGCGCCGGGGCGTGCGCGAGATCGACACCGTACGCGCCGATGTAGTCGGGCTGGGCGATCCGGGCGCCGTCGGCGAGCCGCTGGTAGAGCCGGCTGCCGCGGCCGCTGCCCAGCACGGTGGCGAGCACGGTGACGGCGTCGTATCCGGCCGTGCCGAACGGATGGGTGCGGTGCGACAGGTAGATCCGCGGCGCCGGCACCTTGCCGGTCACGGTCTCGGTGACCGGCTCGGTGGCCGCGCCGGTGAGGTGCCCGCGCGGCGCAGGCGGGATGTCGGGCACCGCCTCGATCGCGCCGAAGTACTTCTCGGCGAGGGCGAAGACCGTGGCCGGCGACGCGTCACCGACGACGGTGAGCACCGCGTTGTTCGGCGCGTAGTACTGCTGGTGGAAGGCCTTGAAGGTGTCCAGGCCGGCGGCGTTCAGGTCCTCCATCGACCCGATCGTCGCGTGATGGTAGGGGTGCCCCTCGGGGTACAGCAGCGGCAGCAGGCGCAGCCAGGCGTCGCCGTACGGCACGTTGTCGTAGCGCTGCCGGCGCTCGTTCTTGACCACCTCGCGCTGGTTGTCCAGGGTCTCCTGGGTCAGCGCCGGCACCAGGCCGCCCATCCGGTCGGCCTCCAGCCACAGGCCGAGCTCGAGGTGCTCGGCCGGCAGCGTCTCGAAGTAGTTGGTCCGGTCCGGGTTGGTGGTCGCGTTGAGCGAACCGCCGGAGCCCTGCACCAGCTTCATGTGCTCGGTCTTCTCGACGTGCTGCGAGCCCTCGAACATCAGGTGCTCGAAGAGGTGCGCGAAGCCGGTCTGGCCGGCGGGTTCGTGCCGTGAGCCGACGTCGTACCAGAGGTTCACGCACACCACGGGCGCGCTGTTGTCCTCGCTGACGACGACGCGCAGCCCGTTGTCCAGGCGCGCGGTTTCGATGGGCCACGGATAGCCGGTCTCGGCGACCGGCGCGGGCTGAGCAGACACGCAACCTCCCTGTAGCGGCACCCGCCCATCGGCGGCGCCGTGTTCAGTATCCCGTCTTCGCAGGTCGATCCGCTCCTTCGGTACGCTTTCGGGCTCAGTTGATGAGATCGGCCCAGGTCATTCCCCGGGCGCGACACTGGCGCGCAGCGCCTCCCGGAAGACCCGGATCCGGGGCTGCCCGCCGGCGCCGGCGCGCACCGCGGTGAACAGCCGCCGCCGGGGCCGGCCGGGCAGGTGGTGCAGCCGCACCGGTCCCGGCGAGCGGTCGGTCCAGAGCAGGTCGGGCAGGAACGCGACCGCGTGCCCGGTCTCCACGAGCCGGACCTGTAGCAGCAGGTCGCCGCTGGCGAACCGCACGTCGGGCTCGAAGCCGGCGTCGCGGCACATGTTCCGCGCCCACTGCCCGGGCGCGAGGTCGGCGGGGTCGAAGACGAACGGCGCACCGGCCAGGTCCGGAAGCCGGGCCCGGCTCCACGGCCCGTCGGGCGGCACGGCGAACCGCATCTCGTCGTGGGAGAGGTCCTCCTCGTCGACGCCGGGCATCCGGGGCTGCGGCAGGCCCGGGTACTCCTCGCCGAGCACCAGGTCGAAGTCGTGCGCGACCAGCCCGGCGATGGCGGCCGCGGCGTCGCAGTGGGCGATCTGGACGCGCAGCGCGGGATGCCGGGCGGCGAGCGACGACAGGGCGGACGGCACGAGCGCGAGCATCACCGACTGGAACGAGGCGACCCGCAGGCCGCCCGTGACCTCCGTCATGCTCCGGGCCAGATCCGCCTCGGCGAGCTCGAGCCGTTCGAGGATCACGTCGGTGTGCCGGACCAGGATCCGGGCCTGCTCGGTGAGCCGTACGCCGCGACCGACGTGCTCGAGCAGGGTCGCGCCGGTCTCGGACTCAAGCTGCGTGAGCTGCTGCGATATGGCCGAGGGGCTGTACGACAGTGCCCGCGCCACGGCGGCCAGGGTGCCGCGCCGGTCCAGCTCGCGGAGCAGCCGCAGCCGATGAACGTCCAGCATGGCTAACGATTATTGCTCAGAAACATTCGCTGGACGAATCAATGGCCGCCGGGCGAACGTGTGAGCCATGCGAAACGCCGTCTTCATGGTTCTCGGCTCGTGCGCCAGCCTGCAGATCGGCGCGGCCCTTGCCGCCCACCTCTTCCCGGCGACCGGCAGCGCCGGCGCGACCCTCCTGCGCCTGTCCATGGCGGCGGCCGTGCTGCTGGTGCTGGCCCGCCCGGCGGTCCGGGCCTGGCGCCGCGACCAGTGGCGCGAGGTGCTGCTGCTCGGCGCGACGCTGGCCGGCATGAACGGCTTCTTCTACGCGGCGATCGCCCGGATCCCGCTCGGCGTCGCGGTGACGATCGAGTTCCTCGGCCCCCTGACGCTGGCGGCGGTGCTGTCCCGTCGCGGCCGCGACCTCATCTGGGTCGCGCTGGCCGCCGCCGGCATACCGGCGCTCGGCTGGACCGGCCCGCACGCCGCCGGCCTTGACCCGCTCGGCGTGGCATACGTGCTGGTCGCGGCGGTGTTCTGGGCGCTGTACATCCTGGCGAGCGCCCGGGCCGGCGCGGCGGTGCCGGGCCAGGGCGGCCTGGCCGTGGCGATGACGGCCGGCGCCCTCCTGCTGATACCGGGCGGCCTGGCCGGCGCCGGCGCGGCGCTGACCTCGCCGCACCTGCTGCTGCTCGCGCTGGGCACCGGCCTGCTGGCCTCGGTGATCCCGTACACGCTCGAGATGTCGGCGCTGCGCCGGCTGCCGCGGCCGGTCTTCGGCGTCCTGCTGAGCCTGGAACCGGCGGTGGCGGCACTGGCCGGCTGGCTCCTGCTGTCACAGTCCCTCTCCCTGCAAGCCGTCGCCGGGGTGGCGATCGTGGTCCTGGCCAGCATCGGATCGACGGTCTCCAGCGTCCGCGGTTCCGTCGCCGTTTCTTGATCCATTAACTGCCTGGCGGGTGCGGCCGGGCGGGTGCGATGCTGTGCGGCATGGCGGATGACGTGCGGATGAGCGAGCGGCGGACCGATCCGGCCGCGGCGCTCGCCTGGCGTTCTCCGCGGCTCTCGGCGGGGGGTGCCGCATGGCCGACGTGCTGATCCGGCCGGGGCTCGCCATCCCCGAGGCCGAGCTGAACTGGCGGTTCTCCCGCTCCAGCGGCCCCGGCGGCCAGGGCGTGAACACGACCGACTCGCGGGTCGAGCTGTCCTGGAACCTGCTGACGTCCGGCCTGCTCTCGCCCGCGCTGAAGGAGCGCGCGGTCGAGCGCCTCGGCAGCCGGCTCGTCGACGGCGTGCTGACCATCACCGCGTCCGAGCACCGCTCCCAGCTCCGCAACCGCGAGGCGGCCGAGGCCCGCCTCGCCATGCGGGTCGGCGAGGCCATCGCGCCCCCGCCCCGCCAGCGCCGCCCGACCAAGCCGTCCCGCGGCTCGGTCGAGCGCCGCATCGGCGAGAAGAAGCGCCGAGCCCAGATCAAACGCAACCGCCGCGGCGAGATGGACTGACCCGCTCGTGCGATGGCGACTGCCGGCAGCGGCCGGTGCCCTTTTGCTCGTGACGCTGGCCCTGACCGGGTGGCTGTGGGCGGATCGCGGCGTGGGGGCCGGGCTTCGTGAGCACGCCAGGGAGATCCTGACGCGACACGACGCCGCCGGGCGAACCGCGCAGCCACCGTCTTCGGGCCGGTACCTGACGGGCACCCTCGTCGAATCCGCCACGACGGCCGAGGGCAGCACCCGATTGACCGTGGAATTCACCGGCGACGCACCGGGAAACGGTCCCTGCGAACGCGACTACTACGCGGAGGCGTTCGAGTCGGCAAGCGCCGTGGTGGTGGTCCTGGAGGGCAAACCGCGAAACCTGCTCGAACGGCTCAACCTGGGCTTCGGCGAGGAAACGTGCCTCCTTGTCGGCCAACGTCGCACCGCCACGGTCGTCCTCACGCGACCGTTGCACGGCAGGACAGTCCTGGACGGACACACCGCAGAGCCGGTGGCGGTGGTCGTCAGCGGCTGACGGCGAGATCGAGGATGGCGCTGAGAAGGCCCGGGTTAGCTGCGATCGTTGCGGACGACTCGAAGCTGTGTGCCGATCCGTCGAGGTCCGCTATCAGCGCGCCGGCTTCCCGAGCGATGACGACGCCGGCCGCGGTGTCCCACGGCTTGTTGGCCAATATGACGACAGCATCGACTTGGCCGGCGGCCAGCCATGCCAGGTCGATAGCGGCTGACCCGTGCATGCGGACGCGCTGCACACTCATGGCGAGCCTCTGCGTGAGTGCGAACCTGGCTCGGTTCTTCTCGACAGCCCCCTTGCCGACGGCGTAGTCGCCGAGGGCCACCACGGCTTCGCTGACTCGTCGCGTCGTGCTGACCACGATGGGTTGACCGTCTGCGTCGGCGCCGTTGCCTTCGGCCGCGGAGTAGCGATTGCCGAGAAAGGGCAGGTCGACGATGCCCAGGACGGAACGGTTCTCGGCGATGAGACCGAGTGAGATGGCGCAGAGCGGTGACCCGTGTACGAAGTTGACGGTGCCGTCCACCGGGTCCAGGGCCCACATCAAGCCGTCCGTCGCTCCGCTGAGGCCGTTCTCCTCGCCGAGAAAGCCGATCTCTGGGGTGTGCTCGGCGAGGAAGGTGCGGACCCGGTCCTCGATGGCGTAGTCGACCTCGCTCGCCATGTCCCGGTCGCCCTTGGCGGTCAGGACGCCCGGCTGCATGGTGCGCATGATGTCGCGGGCCAGGTCGACGGCATGGTGGGCCGTCGATAGCAGGTCCGTGTAGTCGGTCATCGGAGTTGACCGCCGTTCCAGAGTTCGCTGTTGTGCCTCGCGCTGAGCGGCCGTTCGGCGGACTGTGGCAGGTGGTTATCGCCCGGCCTGGACGAAGGTAGCGATTTCGTCGAGGTCGGGGCGGTATTCGTCGCTGGTGTCGACGTCGATCTCGGGGACGTTGAGCTGGACGCGGTGAAAACTGTTGTGTTCTGCCGCATGCGTTTGCCGGGTGGAGAGATGCGTGTCGGCGTGTGCGCGGCGGGTGCTGTTCTCGCCCTGTCGGAGCTGGATGCGGGTCCTGGCGATTTCCGCAGTGACCTGACAGTGGACGACTCGGATGTCGGCGATTTCGCCTAGGTGTTGCAGGTGTGGGCGCCAGAGCCGGTCCTGGAAGGCTGCTTCGGCCACCGTGGTGACGCCCGCGTTCAGGAGTAGCTCGAGTACCTGGAAGAACGTCGGCAAGGTGCGCAGAGTGAGTTGGTCGCCGGGAGCGGCGACGAAGTCGCCGGTGGCGTGGACCATTCCCTCTTTGATCTCATCCCGGCAGATTGCCGGACAGCCGATCTTGCGGGCGAGCCGATGGGCCAGGGTGGTCTTGCCGGCGCCGGGCGGGCCGCTCACGACGACGAGGATCGGTTTTCTGCTCACCACGTCGTTATAAGCGGTGTTCGTGCCGACTGGGCCGACGGGTCAGGTGTTGTGGGGGGCCACGGCGTTGCGGTTCTCGGCCGCGAGGGCCGGGCCCAGCAGTTCGTCGCAGACGCGGATCAGGCGGTGGCGTAGGGCGGCCGCGCGGCGAGCGAATTCGCGTTGGCGGGCCACGTACTCGGCCTTGCCCTCCGCGGTCTCGATTTTCACCGGCTCCTGGCCGTATGAGGACAGGTCGTACGGGCTGGCCTGCATGTCGAGCAGGCGGATGTCGCCGGCCAGGGCGAAGCAGTCGAGTGCGAGTGCGCCGGGCACCGCCGGGCCGAGCTTGCTCGCCCACTTGTGGCAGTCCATCGCCGCGTGCAGGCAGCCGGGCTGGTCCAGGTCGACCTGGGTGGCGCGGGTCGGCTGGAGGCGGTTAAGGCCGACCGCCTCCGGGGTGAAGAAGCGGAACGCGTCGAAGTGGGTGCAGCGGACCGGGTGCTGCTCGACCACCTCGTCGGTGCCGGCCTGGCCGAGGCGCAGCGGCAGCGAGTGCCGGTGCTCCGGCTGGCGGTAGACCATCGCCCACTCGTGCAGGCCGAAGCAGCCCGAGAACGCGGGCCGCGACGCGGTCGCCGTGAGCAGGCCGTGTATGTAGCGCACGCTCTCGCCGCGGGCGTGCATGTATGCCTCGACGTCGAGCGTGACCACGCCGTCGGTGTGTGCCTTGTACCACTTCCAGGCCGAGTGCTCGGCCAGCCCGCCGGGCGCGGCGGCCAGGCCGGTGCCGATGCCGGGGTGCCAGCGGCGAAGTTGGGCGGGGCGGGTGCCGTAGTAGTCGTACAGAAAATCCTCTATCGCGTGCTTCTCGCCCTTGGCCTTGCGGGCGCGGTGGCCGGCTGTCATCTCGTCGGCGCGCTCGGTGTGGGCTCGGGCCAGCGGGATCCAGCTGACCGAGGGCAGCACGGTGGTCAGCGCGTGGGTTTCGCTGATCCGCATCGCACCAGCGTATCCAGCAAGTCCACTCCTATCGAGCCTCGGTGTGGTCTGTGGTGAGGAACGCCCGAATGGGTTTCGCACGCCCGGATTTGTGACGTCGGCCACCCCGACTCGCCGCCGGAGGGCGGCGCAGGGCGGCGCGTAGCCTCGAAGCTGCGTGTTCATCGCTCAATGGATGGGGTTTTCCGTGCGTTTCGCTCGTTTTGTTCATGCCGGTGGCGTGTCCTTCGGAGTCGTCGAGGGTGAGGCGGGTGCCGGCGTCAAGGGCCTGACCGTCGCCGAGATCGGCAGTCTCCCGTTCGAGCAGGTGCGCTTCACCGGTCAGCGCTGGGCCCTGGCCGACGTCCGGCTGCTCGCGCCGATCTTCTCCAGCAAGGTGATCGGCGTCGGCCGCAACTACGCCGAGCACGCCGCCGAGCTGGGCAACGAGGTGCCGAAGGAGCCGCTGATCTTCATCAAGCCGTCCACCTCGGTGATCGGCCCGAACGACGCGATCCGGATCCCGCCGCAGTCGAACCAGGTCGAGCACGAGGCCGAGCTGGCCGTGGTGATCGGCGCGACCGGCGCCCGCCGGGTGGACCGGGCCGGCGCGGAGAAGGCCATCTTCGGCTACACCTGCGGCAACGACGTGACCGCCCGGGATCTCCAGCGCACCGACCCGCAGTGGACGCGGGCCAAGGGCTTCGACTCGTTCTGCCCGATCGGGCCGTGGATCGAGACCGAGCTCGACGTCAGCGACCTCGAGGTGCGCTGCGAGGTGGGCCGCGATCCGAACGCGATGGAGGTGCGCCAGCTCGGCCGCACCAAGGACATGGTCTTCGACGTGCCGACCCTGGTGTCGTACGTGTCACACGTCATGACGCTGCTGCCCGGCGACATCATCCTGACCGGCACCCCGGCGGGGGTGAGCCGGATCGTCACCGGCGAGACCGTCTCGGTGAGCGTTCAGGGCATCGGGGAGCTGCGCAACCCGGTCGTCTCGCTGGACTGAGATCCCGTCGAGGATCAGCCGCAGGCCGAGGGCGAACGCGTCCGCGGCCTGCTGGTCCGGCCCGCGGTCGAAGCCGCCGGCGTTCCACAGCTCCGTCATCGCGGGGTACTGCTCGACGTCGAACCACTGCTCCCAGAGCTGGCCGCGCTGACCCCACCAGGCGTCGTTGGACTGGCCGCTGGCCCGGCGCAGCTGGGCGTTCTCGCCCTCCTGCCGGGCCGCGGCGGTCACGAACATGACGATGGTCACGGCCGCGGTGTTGCGCCGCTCGACCGGTACGGCGCCGAGCGTGGAGAGCACGTACTCGCTCTCGCGGAGCATTCCCGGGCCGAGCGGCGGGCGTACCCGGGAGACCTCGGACAGCCAGGGGTGCGCGCGGTACATGGCGATCGTGCGGTCGGCGTACAGGTGGATCTGGTCCCGCCAGGGTCCGGGCCGCTCGTCGCCCGGGCCGGGTAGTCGCCGGCCGGCCAGCACGTCGTCGACCATCAGCTCGACCAGCTCGGTGCGCGAGGGCACGTAGGTGTAGAGCGTCATGGTCGCGACGCCGAGCCGCGCGGCCACCCGGGCCATCGAGGCCGCCGCCAGGCCGTCGGTGTCGGCGATGGCGATGCCGGCCGCCACCACGTCGTCGACGCTGAGCCTCGGCGGCCGCCCGGTCGTGGCCTTGCGCGCCGTCGCGTGCCGCCACAGCAGGGGCAGGATCCGGTCGGGATCGGTGGTCCCGCTGAACTCCGTCATCTCGTATACCCTACGAGAAGGGTTTCCGTAGCCCATACGATAACAGGGGGCGACATGAAGATCCTCGTTACCGGCGCTACCGGGGGAGTCGGCCGGCTGGTCGTCGACGAGCTGCTCGCGCTCGGTGCCACCGACGTCCGCGCGCTCACGGTCAACCCCGCCCGGGCCGGCCTGCCGGACTCCGTCGAGGTCGTGCGGGGGTTCGTCGGCCGGCCCGGTACCCTGCCCGACGCCCTCGCCGGCGTCGACCGCATGTACCTGGCGCCGGTGATCGAGACCAACGCGCAGACCTGCCGGCTGGCGGCGGAGGCCGGGGTACGCCGCATCGTCGACATGGCCGGCGCCAAGGGCGATCACTGGCAGGCGATCGAGGACGGGGTCGAGGCGTGCGGGGTGCCGTACGTGCACCTGGAGCCGGGCGAGTTCATGACCAACGCCGGGATCTGGTCGGCGCAGATCGCGGCGGGCGACGTGGTCCGCGACGGCTACGGCTCGGCCGCGAACGCGCCCATCGCGTGCGAGGACATCGCCGCGGTCGCGGCCCGCTGCCTGCTCGAGGACGGGCACGAGGGCCGCTCGTACGAGCTGACGGGCCCGGAGTCGCTGACCAGGCGGCAACGGGTCGAGCGGATCGGCGCGGCGCTGGGCCGCGAGCTCACCTACGTCGACCTGCCGCACGAGGAGCTCGTCGCCCAGCTCACCGAGGCCATGGGCGAGTACGGCCGCTGGTACGCCGACGGCCTCGCCGAGCTGGCCCGGCACCCGCAGGCGGCGGTGCCGACCGTCGCCGAGCTCACCGGGCGGCCCGCCACGACGTTCGCCGAGTGGGCCCGGAGCACCGACGTCTTCGGGTAGCCGAGAGGACACGGAACGCAGGGGTGGTGACCCGATTTGTTCGCCACCATGCGCTCGGGTAGAGTTCCCACTCGGTACGGCAAGCCGTGCCGATGGGGTATGGGGTAATTGGCAGCCCGACTGATTCTGGTTCAGTTAGTCTAGGTTCGAGTCCTGGTACCCCAGCGCGACTGTTCCGCAAGGGCGGTGGTGCTGGACTTCTGATAGAGTTCCGCACCGTTGCTCAAGCGAGAAGCGGAAGCAAAGCACGGCAAGATCGGAAGTTCAGCGTGTTCTGGCCCCGTCGTCTAGCGGCCTAGGACGCCGCCCTCTCAAGGCGGTAGCGAGGGTTCGAATCCCTTCGGGGCTACAAGCGTAAGCGGCCCGTGTCATCGACACGGGCCGCTTCTGTGTGTTCGGGTTCACTCGTGACGGACACCAGCGTGCGCAGGGTCGACTTCGGCTACTTCATCCGGCCCGCCGCCGAGACCGGCACGGGTGCGCCCCGCGTCGAGCCGTGCCTCGGCTATCTCGTCGACCACCCGGACGGCCTGCTGCTCGTCGACACCGGCATGGGTGCCGGTCCCGAGGTGGACGCGCACTACCGGCCGCACCGCGTCCCGATGGCGGCGGCGCTCGCCGCGGCCGGCGCCGCGGTCGGTGACGTACGGCACGTGGTCAACTGCCACCTGCACTTCGACCACAGCGGCGGCAACCCCGAACTGGCGGGCCGGCCGATCTACACCCAGCGCGCCGAGCTGGACCTCGCCAGGGCAGGGGAGCACTACACGTTGCCCTGGCTGATCGACAGCCCGGGCGCGGTCTACGAGGAGCTGGACGGCGAGGCCGAGATCCTGCCGGGCGTGGTGATCGTGCCGACGCCGGGCCATACGGCCGGCCACCAGTCCCTGGTGGTGCGCCGCGGCGACGGCACGGTGATCGTCGCCGGGCAGAGCCACGACCACGCGGTGGGCTTCACGGGCGACGTGCTGGCCCGCCGGGCCGGGCGCGACGGTGCCGGGCCGCCGCTGCCGGTGCCGCCGGCCTGGATGGACCGGCTGCTGGATTTCGACCCGGCGCGGGTGGTGTTCGCACACGACAACGCCGTGTGGACACCGTGAACGTCGCGGGGCCCGTCAGAGGCCGCTCAGGCGCTGCCCGGCGCGGACGACGGCCATCGCGTGGCGCTCGCCGGGGCGGCGGCCCAGCCGCTCGATGGGGCCGCTTATCGAGATCGACGCGATCACCCGGCCGGTGCGGTCGCGGATCGGCGCCGAGACGCTTGCCACACCCGGCTCGCGCTCCGCGACGCTCTGCGCCCACCCGCGCCGGCGCACCTCTGCGAGGGTCCGGCCGGTGAACTTGCAGCGCGGAAGCAGCGGCATCACGGCCTCCGGCGGCTCCCAGGCGAGTAAAATCTGGGCTGCGGATCCGGCCACCATCGGCAACACCGAGCCTACGGGCACGGTGTCGCGCAGGCCGCTCGCGCGTTCCGCCGCGGCAACGCAGATCCGTTCGTCCGCCCGGCGCAGATACAGCTGCGCGCTCTCGCCGGTCGCGTCGCGCAGCGCCGACAGCAGCGGTTCCGCCGCCGTCAGCAGCACGTCGGGTGCCGCGTTCGCGAGCTCGCCCAGGCGCGGCCCGGGGCGCCAGCGGCCCTGGGTGTCCCGGACCAGCATCCGGTGGATCTCCAAGGCCTGGGCCAGCCGGTGTGCGGTCGCCCGCGGCAGCTTCGTCCGGTCGACCAATTCGGCAAGGCTGGCGCCGTCGACACAGGCCGCGAGGATGACCACCGCCTTGTCGAGAACGCCGACACCGCTCATACTGTGTCCCACAAGCCGAAACATACCTCCCAGAATTTAGGATGTCCAGATGGTGGGAGTCACTCCGAAGCCGAGGACCCTGGCCGAGAAGGTCTGGGACGACCATGTCGTGCGTGCTGCCGAGGGTGAGCCTGATCTGCTCTACATCGACCTGCACCTGCTGCACGAGGTGACCAGCCCGCAGGCCTTCGACGGCCTGCGGATGGCGGGACGCCGGGTCCGGCGTACCGATCTCACGCTCGCGACCGAGGATCACAACACCCCGACCGGGTACGCCGACCCGGCGTTCAACAACCGCCGCGGCGACCTGATGACGATTCTCGACACCGTGTCACGCACGCAGATCGAGACCCTGCGCAAGAACTGCGCCGAGTTCGGCGTGCAGATCCGCTCGCTCGGCAATGTGGAGCAGGGCATCGTCCACGTGATCGGGCCACAGCTCGGGCTCACCCAGCCCGGCACGACGATCGTGTGCGGCGACTCGCACACCGCGACACACGGCGCGTTCGGCGCGCTGGCCTTCGGCATCGGCACCAGCGAGGTCGAGCACGTGCTCGCCACACAGACGCTGCCGCAGGCCCGGCCGAAGACGATGGCGGTCGTTGTCGACGGCGAGCTGCACTCCGACGCGTCGGCCAAGGACCTGATCCTCGCGCTCATCACCCAGACCGGCACCGGCGGCGGCAACGGCCACATCGTCGAGTACCGGGGCGAGGCCATCCGCAAGCTCTCCATGGAGGGCCGGATGACCATCTGCAACATGTCGATCGAGTGGGGCGCCAAGGCCGGCATGATCGCGCCGGACGAGACCACCTTCGAGTACCTGAAGGGCCGCGAACACGCGCCGCAGGGCGCCGACTGGGACGCCGCGGTCGAATACTGGCGCACGCTCGGATCCGACGAGGGCGCCGAGTACGACACCGTGATCCACATCGACGCCTCCAGCATCCACCCCTTCGTCACCTGGGGCACCAACCCGGGCCAGGGCGCGCCGCTGAACAGCGTGGTGCCCGACCCCGAGGAGTTCGTCGAGGAGTCGGAGCGCAGCGCCGCCCGCCGGGCCCTGGAATACATGGGCCTCGAGGCCGGCACGCCGCTCAAGGACGTCGCCGTCGACGTGGTCTTCGTCGGCTCCTGCACCAACGGGCGCCTCGAGGACCTGCGCGCGGCCGCCGACGTGCTGCGCGGCCACAAGGTGCACGAGGGCGTACGCATGATGGTCGTGCCCGGGTCCTACCAGGTCCGCGAGGCCGCCGAGGCGGAAGGCCTGGACCGGGTCTTCACCGAGGCGGGCGCCGAGTGGCGGTTCGCCGGCTGCTCCATGTGCCTGGGCATGAACCCGGACACGCTCAGCCCGGGCCAGCGCGCCGCCTCCACGTCCAACCGCAACTTCGAGGGCCGGCAGGGCCGCGGTGGGCGTACCCACCTGGTCTCGCCGCAGGTCGCCGCCGCCACCGCAGTGGTGGGCCGGCTGGCCGCCCCGGCCGACCTCTGAGCAGGAGCAGGAACATGGACAAGTTCACCACCCACACCGGCACGGTCATGCCGCTGCGGCGTTCCGATGTGGATACCGACCAGATCATCCCGGCCGTGTACCTCAAGCGGGTCACCCGCACCGGCTTCGAGGACGGGCTGTTCAGCGCCTGGCGCGACGACCCGGCCTTCGTGCTCAACAACCCCGCGCACGCGGGCGCGACGATCCTGGTCGCCGGCCCCAACTTCGGTACGGGCTCCTCGCGCCAGCACGCCGTCTGGGCGCTGCGGGACTGGGGCTTCAAGGCCGTCATCGCGCCGCGCTTCGGCGACATCTTCCGGGGCAACGCCCTCAAGGAGGGTCTGCTGCCGGTACAGCTCGATCAGAAGGCCGTCGAGGCGCTACTCGATATGGCGGACAGCGAACCGGACAAGCGGATCACCGTGGACCTCGCCGAGCGTCAGGTGCGCGTGGACGACGCGGTCTGGACCTTCCCCATCGATGATTTCAGTCGTTGGCGCCTCATGGAGGGTCTTGACGACATCGGGCTGACGCTGCGCCACGAGGAGAGGATTACCTCGTACGAGAAGGATCGCCCCGCTTACAAGCCGGTGGTCGTCTGACCCCGAATTCCCTTGTCGTCGCAGGCCCTTTCGCCCCCACCGGCTCCTCGGTGGGGGCGAAATCGTTGCGACACAACGTTTTTTTTTGAGCAGATGTTTGTGTCTGCTGGTCAGAGGGCATACGGTGCGCGCAGAATGGCTCGCATTGGGCCAGTTCTCACGTTCGGGAGGAAACCAGTGAACAAGGCCGAGCTCGTCGAGGCGCTCGCCGCCCGACTGGGGGACCGGAAGACGGCGACAGCAGCGCTGGATGCGGTGATCAGCGAGGTGCAGAACGCCGTAACCAAGGGCGATCGCGTTGCCATTACCGGTTTCGGAGTCTTCGAAAAGCGTGCGCGCAATGCGCGTACCGCGCGCAATCCGCGTACCGGTGAACCGGTGAAGGTGAAGAAGACGTCCGTCCCCGCATTCAAACCCGGAACCGGCTTCCGGGAGATGGTCGCGAGTGGCAAGGTGGCAAAGGTCGCCGCCCCGAAGAAGACCACGGGGGCAGTGAAGTCCACTGCCGCCAAGGCCGCTCCGGCCCGGTCGACCGCTGCTAAGGCAGCGGCGGCGAAGAAGACCACGGCCACGAAGGCCGCTCCGGCCCGGTCGACCGCCACCAAGACGGCGGCGGCGAAGAAGACCACGGCCACCAAGGCCGCGCCGGCTCGGGCCGCCACCAAGACGGCCGCGGCCAAGACCGCCACGAAGGCGGCCACGGCCAAGGCCACGACGGCGAAGAAGACGGCCACCAAGTCGGTGGCCACCAAGGCCGCTCCGGCCCGGTCGACCGCCACCAAGACGGCGGCGGCGAAGAAGACCACGGCCACCAAGGCCGCGCCGGCCCGGGCCGCCACCAAGACGGCCGCGGCCAAGACCACCACGGCCAAGGCCACGCCGGCGAAGAAGACTGCCACCAAGTCGACCGCTGCCAAGTCGACTGCCACCAAGGCGGCTCCGGCCAAGAAGGTCACCGCCCGCAAGACCACGGCCGCCGCCAGCACCACGGCGGCGGGGCGCGCCACCACCGCGCGTACCTCCGCGGCACGTAAGACCCGCTGATCACGACGGGCCGCCAGGCCCGCTCAGTTCGGCGCTGAGACACGAAGGGCGTCCACCCGTACGGTGGACGCCCTTCATGTGTTCCGGCGCCACAGTGGCCGCTGAGCCTACGGTCCGCATCATGGACCGTAGATCCGCCGAACCCCGCGGCCTCGTCGGCCGGTCGCTGATCGCCGCGGCCGTCTTCGCCGGCGCCGTCGTGCCCGGCTGGACGTTCGGCGAGCTGGCCGAGCGCTGGACCGGGCAGGGGCTGCTGGACTGGGCCGTCACCTGTGCCTGGTCGGGGCTGGCCGTCCTCGTGCTCGGGCCGTACTGCTCCTACCGGCGCCGTGACGCGGCGCTCGGCCTGGTTCCGCTGTACGGCTGGTACCTCGTCAGCCTGCTGTCCTGGCGGGTAGCGCTGCTGCCGCTGCGGGACTGGGAGCCGCGCGACGACGAGTTCTGGCGTGCCCGCTGGCTCACCGGCGATCTGGTCGGTTACTGGCGTGCGGACCAGCTGCCGCGGCCCGGGCGCCGGCCGGCGCACCCGGCGCGGCCTAGATGTTCTGTCCATGGACGTTGGTGACAGGGCTTAGTTCTTGAATTGGGTGAGGACCTCCGGGTGAGGTGGAGCTTGTCGAAGGTTCCGCATCACCCGGGAGGTCCTCGTGCCCCACGCTAATGCACCCCTGACCGAACGCGGCAGACTGCGCCTGGCCCGCTGTGTCGTGGACGACGGCTGGCCGCTACGCCGAGCCGCAGAGCGGTTCCAGGTCAGCCCGACAACAGCACAGCGGTGGGCGCAGCGCTACCGCGCCGAAGGCGTCACGGGCATGACCGACCGATCCAGCCGGCCACATCACAGCCCGGACCGCACCCACCTCCACGTCGAACGCCAGGTCCTGCACCTGCGCACCAGCCGCCGATGGGGACCGGCACGAATCGGCGGCCGTCTGGACCTGCCCGCCTCGACCTGCCACGCCATCCTGCGCCGCGCCGGCGTCACCCGCCTGACCCATCTCGACCGGGCCACCCGCCAACCGGTCCGCCGCTACGAACACCCCTGCCCGGGCGACCTGATCCACGTCGACATCAAGAAACTCGGCAACATCCCCGACGGCGGCGGCTGGCGCACCCAAGGCCGCGCACGCGGCAAACTCAACCGCACCGCCACCACAGGTCACGGCACTGACGCGTGGGGCGGTGCCCGGCTCGGCTACGCCTACCTGCACACCGCGATCGACGACCACTCCAGGCTGGCCTACACCGAAATCCTCGACGACGAACGCAAAGAGACCGCTGCCGCGTTCTGGCACCGCGCGCACGCCTGGTTCACCCGCCACGGCATCACCATCGCCCGGGTCCTGACCGACAACGGCTCCTGCTACAAATCCCGGCTCTGGCATGACACCTGCACCCAGCTGGGCGTGACCGTGAAGAAGACCCGCCCCTACCGGCCCCAGACCAACGGCAAAGTCGAACGCTTCCACCGCACCATGACCGACGAATGGGCCTACGCCAAGGCCTACCGATCAGAGACCGCCCGACGAGCGGCCTTGCCCACCTGGCTGCACACCTACAACAATCACCGGCACCACACCGCACTCGGCGGCCCACCCGCCAGCCGTGTCCCTAACCTGTCTGGGCAGAACACCTAGATCCGGCTCGACGCCAGGAGGCGGTCGCCGGACCATGTGAGGATCCAGCCCGTGCCCTTGGGCGTCCGGTAGGGCTCGGTGTCGTCGGCGCCGTGCAGAAGCGCCAGCAGGCCCGGTATCACCCGGCCCTGGCTGCACACCGCGGCCCGGTCGCCGTCGCGGAGCCGGGCCAGCCGGGCCGCCGCGCGCTCCCGTGCCGGCAGCGCGTCCGCCTCGGACGGCTCCGCGAACGCCGGATCCGTCTCGATGGGCAGCCCCAGCCGGGCGGAGAGCGGCTCGAGCGTCTGCCGGCAGCGCAACGGCGTGGCGGCGACCAGCCGCCGCGGACCGATCAGGGAGACCACCGCGTCCAGCGTCCGCGCCTCGGCCCAGCCCCGCCGGTCGAGCGGCCGCAGGTCGTCGTCGCCCTCGAACTCGCTGCGCCGGCCCGCGTGGGCGTGGCGGACCAGCGCCGTCACGGCGGTCACCGGCGGTAGCCCGGCGACGTGCTCCACCAGGCGCCGGTCGTCCGGGTAGCTCAGCCGCGCCACCGCTTCGGCGGGCGGGAGGAAGAGCACGGTGTCGACCTCGGTCGGATCCGCCGGTGCCGCGGCCGGGCCGTCGGCGCAGCGCATCAACCAGAAGTCGACAGTCTTGGGCGTGCCGTCCGGCAGCGTGTACGCGACGGCGGGCAGCCGCAGCTGTGGCTCGCCGCGCAGCCCGGTCTCCTCGAGCATCTCGCGTGCCGCCGCGGCGAGCGGGTGCTCTCCGCCGTCCAGCTTGCCCTTGGGCAGGCTCCAGTCGCGGCGGTACGGCCGGTGCACGACGCACACCTCGATCGAGTCACCGGCGGGCCGCCACAGGACGCCACCGGCGGCCCGGACCGGCTTCGCCGACAATCAGACCGCCTTGCCGATTATCTTGCGCAACAGCGCCTCCTGCAGGTGGATGTGCGGGTCCGACGGGGTCGACGCGCGGCGGTGCCAGGTGCCGTCGCCCGCGAGGTCCCAGCCCTCGCTCTCGTCGCGCATCGACAGCTCCAGCACGTTGCGCAGGTCGTTCTGCGCGGACGGCAGGCTGACCCGGACCAGCGCCTCGACCCGGCGGTCCAGGTTGCGGTGCATGAGGTCGGCCGAGCCGATCCAGTATTCGGCGTCGTCGCCCGCACCGAAGCGGAACACCCGCGAGTGCTCCAGGAACCGGCCGACGATCGAGCGGACCCGGATGTTGTCCGACAGCCCGGGTACGCCGGGGCGCAGCGAGCACATGCCACGGATGATCAGATCGACCTTCACGCCGGCCTGCGAGGCGCGGTAGAGCGCGTCGCAGGTCCCCTCGTCGACGAGCGAGTTCACCTTGAACTGCACAAGCGCCTCGCCGCCCTCGCGGGCGATCCGGGCCTGCTCCTCGATCCGCTCGACCAGCCCGGCCCGGACGCCGTGCGGCGCGACCAGCAGCCGCCGGAACTTGGTCTGCCGGCTGTATCCGGTCAGCACGTTGAACAGGTCGGTGACGTCCGCGCCGACCTCGGGATCGGCGGTGAGCATGCCGAAGTCCTCGTAGAGCCGGGCCGTCTTCGGGTGGTAGTTGCCGGTACCGATGTGGCAGTAGCGGCGGATCTGGTTGCCCTCCTGGCGTACCACCAGGGAGGTCTTGCAGTGCGTCTTGAGGCCGACCAGGCCGTAGACGACGTGGCAGCCGGCCCGCTCGAGCGTGCGGGCCCAGGCGATGTTCGCGACCTCGTCGAAGCGCGCCTTCACCTCGACGAGCACCACCACCTGCTTGCCGGCGGCGGCCGCGTCGACGAGCGCGTCGACGATCGGTGAGTCGCCGCTGGTGCGGTAGAGGGTCTGCTTGATGGCCAGCACGTTCGGATCCGCGGCGGCCTGCTCGATGAAGCGCTGCACGCTCGTGGAGAACGAGTGGTACGGGTGGTGCACCAGGATGTCGCACTCGCGCAGGCGGTTGAAGACGCTGCGCGGCACCTCGCCGTCGGCGAGCTGCGGGTGGGTGGCCGGCACGAACGGACGGTCCTTGAGGTCGTCGCGGTCGCACTCGCCGAAGACCTGCCACAGCGCCGAAAGGTCCAGCAGGCCGGGCACCCGCAGCACGTCCTGGCTGTCCATCTCGAGCTCGCGGGAGAGCAGGTCGAGGACGTGGTCGCTGATCGAGGCGGCCACCTCGAGGCGCACCGGCGGCCCGAAGCGGCGCTGGGCTAGCTCGCGCTCGAGGGCCTGCAACAGGTCCTCGTCGCGGTCCTCGTCGACCTCGAGCTCGGCGTTGCGGGTCACCCGGAACAGGTGCCACTCCAGGATCTGCATCCCGGAGAAGAGCTGATCCAGGTGCGCGGCGATCAGCTCCTCGACGGGAAGGAAACGCACGCCGCGGCTGTCGTTCTGCACCGTCACGAAGCGGTGCACGTTGTCCGGCACCTTGATCCGGGCGAACAGCTCGGCGCCGTTGCCGGCCGGGTCGCGCAGCGCGACGGCCAAATTCAGCGAGCGGCTGGAGATGTAGGGGAACGGGTGCGCCGGGTCGACGGCGAGCGGGGTCAGCACCGGGAAGACCTGCTCGCGGAAGAACATGCGCAGCCGCTCGCGCTCGGGCGCGTCCAGCTCGCCCCAGCTCACCAGCTCGATGCCCTCGGCGGACAGCTTCGGCCGGACCTCCTCGCCGAAGCAGGCGGCGTGCCGGGTGACCAGATCCGCGGCCCGCTCGGTGATCATCGCGAGCTGGTGACGCAGCGACGAGCGGTCGCCGCCGCGCATCGGCAGGCCGGCCTTCAGCCGGCGCTTGAGGCCCGCGACGCGGACCATGTAGAACTCGTCGAGGTTGCTGGCGAAGATGGCCAGGAACTTCGCGCGCTCCAGCAGCGGGGTCTCCGGATCCTCGGCGAGGGCGAGCACCCGGGAGTTGAAGTCGAGCCAGGACAGCTCCCGGTTGAGGAACCGGTCGTCCGGCAGCTCGGGCAGCTCGTGCTCGTCAACGTCGTCGAGGTCGTCGGTGCTGTCGGCGAGCGGGCTGTTAGGTGCGGTTGTGGTGCTGGTCACGGCGGGCTCCGGAGGCTCGATGGGGGTCGGCTCGGTGGCGCACTCGTCGTTGAGTATTTCGGCCTCGGTCGCCCGTTCCTCGCGGGGAAGGAACCGCCCGTTCGGGCCGCGGCGGCGAGCCGCGGACGGCACGGTCGTGTCGGGTGTCCGGGGCGGGGTGGTCATGACCCCCATCATCGCCCGTCCACGGTGAACAGGAAACGAACCAGGCTCATCTGATTCCGGGAAGTTCGACCTTGTGCACGACCCCGTCCGGGCCGGACTCGATGGCGACGCGCTGCCCGAGGCGCAACAGGCGCAGGCCGGAGGCGCGGAACGCCTCGGCGGGAAACGCCAGCTCAGTTCCGTCGTCGAGGAGCAGCGTCCCGGTGTGTGTCTGGGTATCGAAGGTCGCGACCGTGCCCTGCATGCGGGCAACGCTACCGGTGCGGGCCCGCCGGCACACCGCAAGCACCGCAGTCCGCGATGAGTCCGAGATCACGCAGCAGCGCGCAGGTGTGCTCGCCGGCGCCGAGCGCTAGCACCGTACGCAGATCGGCGGCGGTGTCCACGTCCTGGCGCAGCCCCGGCCAGGACCCGGCGAGGGCCCGGGCGTGCGACGCGGCGTGCGACGCCGCCGAGCCGACGCCGAACCGCGGCTCGAGCGGGACGCCGGCGTCGGCGGTGAGCAGGACCGTGCCGGTGCCGGCCGCGTCGGCGACGAAGCTGCGGCCCGGCCCGGCGGCGGCAAGCGCCTCGCCGAGCTCGCCGGGCCGCAGCGCGGGCAGGTCGCCGGTGAGCACGGCGCGCCGTCTGGGCAGCCCGGCGACCAGGTCGGCGCCGAACCGCAGGGCGGCGTTCAGGCCCGCGCCGGGGCGGTCGGGCACCGCCCGCGCGCCGAGTGCCGCCACCGCGGCGGCGGCGGCGGGATCGTCCGTGACGACGAGCACCTCGGCCACCGGCGCGCAGGACATCACGGCGGCGACCGTGTCGCGGACCATCGCCAGCGCGAGGTCCTCATGCCGGGCGTCGAGCACGGCGCCGCGCAGCCGGCTCTTGGCCGCGCTGAGACGCTTGACGGGAATGACCGCCGTCCAGTCCGGTCCTGACACGGCGTCAATCCTGCCACCAGGCACAGGGCCGGGACCCGCCCTGGCTACGGCGACCGCGAGCAGGCATGATTTCGTCCCAGAGGTGGGGACGGCGGCGCGGGGCACGCCGCGGGTGAGCAGGGAGGCACCATGGCGCGGCGCAGGCTAGGACTCTGGCGGCGACTCGCCGTGCTGCTCCTGTTACCCGGGATGCAGGTCTGGACGAAGCGCAGCTGGAGCGGCATGGAGAACCTGCCGGCCGCCGGCGGCTTCATCATCACGCCCAACCACATGTCGCAGTTCGACCCGCTGCTGGTGGCCCACTACGTCTACGCCTCGGGCCGCTGGCCCCGGTTCCTCGCCAAGGCGAGCATCTGGAAGGTGCCGTTCGTCGGGTTCATGCTCCGGAAGACCATGCAGATCCCGGTCGAACGCGGCAGTGTAGAGGCGGTGAAGTCCCTCGACACTCTCATCGAAGCCCTGCACCAGGGCGGCGTGGTGGTGATCTATCCGGAGGGCACCACGACCCGCGAGCCCGACCTGTGGCCGATGCGGGGCAAGACCGGCGCGGCCCGGCTGGCGCTGGTCACCGGTGCGCCGGTGCTGCCGATGGCGACCTGGGGCGCGCAGCGGGTGCACGACGTGCGGACGAAGAAGTTCACGGTGGGCCGCGGCCGGGTACCGGTGAGCGTGAGCGTCGGCAAGCCCGTCGACCTCAGCCGCTGGGCCGGCCAGGCGCCCAGCCGGGCGGTGCTCGAGCAGATGACCGAGGCGATCCAGTTGGCCACCCGTGACCTGCTCGCCGAGTTGCGCGACGAGACCCCGCCCCCGATCTACCAGCACGACGCCGGCCGGGCAAAGGGCCCGACGGGGCCTACCGCGTGAGTGAGCCGGTGCACGCGGGATCAGGGCAACCGGCGATGAGAATGGGAGACGGAGCATGACGCGCGCTGCGGTGCTCGGTGCCGGCGCCTGGGGTACGGCGTTCGCCAAGATCCTGGCCGAGGCGGGCTCGGACGTGACCCTGTGGGCCCGCCGCGAGTCGGTGGCCGCCGCCATCCGCGCGGACGGGATCAACGAGACCGCGCTGCCGGGCGTCAAGCTGCCCGACCGGGTCAGCGCCACCAGCGACCTGGTGGCCGCGCTCGACGGCGCCGGGCTGGTCTTCCTCGCCGTGCCCTCGCAGACGCTGCGCGGCAACCTCGCCGACTGGGCCGTGCACCTGCCCGCCGACTCGACCCTGATCTCGCTGATGAAGGGCATCGAGCTCGGCACCACCAAGCGGATGAGCCAGGTCATCGTCGAGACGGCCGGGGTCGACCCGGACCGGGTGGTGGTGGTCTCCGGGCCGAACCTGGCGCCGGAGGTGGCCGCCGAGCAGCCCGCGGCGACCGTGGTGGCGGGCACCGACGAGGCACGCACCCAGCAGGTGCAGCAGGCCATCGCGCTGCCCTACGTCCGGCCGTACACCAGCGACGACGTCATCGGGTGCGAGCTGGGCGGCGCGGTCAAGAACGTCATCGCGCTCGCGTACGGGATGGCGACGGCGATGGGCATGGGTGACAACACCAAGGCCTCGCTGATCACCCGCGGGCTGGCCGAGACCGCCCGGCTCGGGGTGGCGCTCGGCGCCGACCCGATGACCTTCGCCGGGCTGGCCGGCCTTGGCGACCTGGTCGCCACCTGCTCGTCGCCGCTGTCGCGCAACCGCACCTTCGGCGAGCACCTGGGCCGGGGCGAGTCCCTGGAGCAGGCGCAGCGCGCCGCCCGGCAGACCGCCGAGGGCGTCAAGAGCTGCCTGGCGATCCGCGACCTGGCCCGCGCGCACGGCGTCGAGATGCCGATCACCGAGCAGGTGGAGCGCGTCTGCCACGAGGGCGTCGACCCCCGGGTCGCGGTGAAGCTGCTGATGGGCCGGGAGATGAAGCCGGAATGACGTTCGACGGTGACGGCACCCGGGTAGTGCACGCGGGCCTGCCGGATCCGGTGCCGGGCGCGCCGTTCCTGCCCGGGCCGGTGTTCGCGGCGCCGTACCACCTCGACCCGGTCGCCGGGCAGGTGGTCAACGGCTACGGGCGGCCGGACAACCCGACCCGGCGCGCGCTCGAGGCGGCGATCGGCGAGCTGGAGGGCGGCCGGACGCTGGCCTTCGCGAGCGGGCAGGCGGCCATCACCGCGACGCTGCTCGCCACCGTTCGCGCCGGAGACACCGTGGCGCTGCCGTCGGACGGCTACTACGCCGTGCGCGCGTTCGCCGCCGGCGCGCTGCGTGACCTGGGCGTCAACACCGTGCTGGTGCCGACGGCCGGGCCGTACCCGTCGTTCGAGGGCATGCGGCTGGTGCTGCTGGAAACGCCGGCCAACCCCGGCCTTGACGTCTGCGACATCCGCGCGCTGTCGGCGGCCGCGCACGCCGCGGGTGCGCTGGTCGCCGTCGACAACACCACGCCGACGCCGCTCGGGCAGCGCCCGCTGGAGCTCGGCGCCGACCTGGTGGTCGCGTCGGGTACCAAGGCCCTGACCGGGCACTCCGACGTGCTGCTCGGCTACCTGGCCACCAACGACGAGGACCTGCTCGCCCGGCTCACCGCCTGGCGCGCGCAGACCGGCGGCATACCGGGCGCGTTCGACTCCTGGCTGGCGCACCGCTCGCTGGCCACGCTGGACCTGCGGCTGGCCCGGCAGAGCGCCAACGCGGCGGTGGTGGCCGAGCTGCTGGCCGGGCGCCCGGACGTGCGGCATGTGCGTTTCCCGGGGCTGCCGGCCGACCCGTCGTACCCGGTCGCCGCGGCGCAGATGCGCCGCATTCCCGGCATCATCGGGTTCGACCTGGGCAGCGCCGAACGGGTGGGCCGGTTCCTGAGCGCCTCCGAGCTGGTCTTCGCGGCGACCTCGTTCGGCGGCCTGCACACCACCGCCGACCGGCGCGCGCAGTGGGGCGACGACACGGCGCCGGGCTTCGTCCGGCTCTCCTGCGGCATCGAGGACGCGGCGGACCTGGTCGCCGACCTGACGGCCGCGCTGGACGCGGCCTGAGCGCCGTGGCCTGGGGCAGCTTCAGCGGCGACGAGGTGGCCGCGCTGGCGACCGGCGAGAGCTTCCTCGCCGACCCCGGCGAACGGGACTGCCCCGCCTGCGGCGCCCGCGCCGTGCGGGCGTACGTGAACGCCGCGGCGAACGCCCGCCGCCCCACGCTGGTCAGCTACGTCTGGTGCACCGCCTGCCACCGGTTCGTCGGCACCCGGTCCCGGCATCCGGAGGGCCTGATCTTCTCCGATCCGCTCGCCGTGCTCTCCGCGGCCGAGCGCCGCGAGCTGGAGCGCAGCCTGATCGGCTTCCTCGCCCACCTCGACGGGCTCTGGGAGTCCGGCGCCCTGCCGCAGACGTTCACCGCCGCCTGACGCCCTGCCCATTGCGATCTGGGCCATCCTGGTTCTATGGTTCGTTACATGAGTGATGAACCACAGAACTAAGGAGGCTGTCGTGTTCGACGGCCGCGACCCGATCTACCTGCAGATCGCCAACGGCATCAAGAACGACGTGCTCAGCGGCACGCTCAAGGAGGACGAGCAGGTCATGTCGACCAACCAGTACGCGGCGTTCTACCAGATCAACCCGGCCACGGCGGCGAAGGGCTTCGCCCAGTTGGTCGACGAGGGCGTGCTCTACAAGAAGCGCGGCATCGGGATGTTCGTCAGCCCCGACGCCCGCGCCCGGCTGCGCGGCCAGCGCCGCGAACGGTTCTTCGCCGACGTCGTCGACCCGATGCTCGCCGAGGCCCGGATGCTCGGGGTGGACGTGGCCGAGATCGTCGCGCACTTGCAGG
Organism: Amorphoplanes digitatis; assembly: GCF_014205335.1. Taxonomy (NCBI): domain Bacteria; kingdom Bacillati; phylum Actinomycetota; class Actinomycetes; order Micromonosporales; family Micromonosporaceae; genus Actinoplanes; species Actinoplanes digitatis. The sequence goes on from NZ_JACHNH010000001.1 coordinate 936,046, forward strand.
GCGGTGGCCGATGATCTCCCTGCGCGACCTCACGGTGCGGTACGGCGACACGGTCGCGGTCGACCGCCTCACTCTCGATCTCGAGCCCGGAAAGATCTACGGCTTGCTGGGCCGCAACGGCTCCGGCAAGACCAGCCTGCTCAGCGTCCTGGCGGCATATCGCCGGGCGTCCGGCGGCTCGGTTGCCATCGACGGCGTGGATCCCTTCGAGGACGCGGATCTGATGAGGGGGACCGTGTTCATCCGCGACACCCTTGACGTCTCGCCGCAGGACCGGATCAGCCGGGTACTCGGCTTCGCCGGCCGGCTGCGCCCGACCTGGGACGCCGCATACGCCGAGCGCCTGGCGGACCTCTTCCGACTGGACCTCCGCAAGCGCGTGTCGGCGCTGTCCCGGGGGCAGCGCTCCAGCCTGGGCGCGGTAATCGGGCTGGCCGCCCGCGCGCCGCTGACCATCCTCGACGAGGTCTATCTCGGCATGGATGCCGGTGTGCGGGCGGCGTTCTACACCGAGCTGCTGGCCGACTACCTGACCCACCCGCGCACGATCATCCTCTCCACCCACCTCATCGAGGAGGTCGCGGACCTCTTCGAGCAGGTGATCGTCATCGACCGTGGCCGGCTGCTCGTGCACGAGGACACGGACACCTTCAGGGCCCGCGGGGTCGCGGTCACCGGGCCGGCGCCGGCGGTCGACGCGTTCGTCGCCGGGCGCACGGTGCTCGGCGAGCAGAGCCTCGGCGGGCTCCGCCAGGTGACCCTCTACGGCGCGCTGGACGACGGGGAGGTCGCGCGGGCGGAGGCGGCCGGGCTCGCCCTGGCGCCGGTCGGCGTGCAGGACCTCTTCGTCCATCTCACCGCCGCTTCCGCCGCCGATGGCGATGCCGTCGACCGCGCCGGCCGAACGGAGGCACTGCGATGAGCCCGCGCCGGCTCGTGACGTCCGAACTGCTCCGCTTCTACCGACCCGTCGTTCTCTGGTTCCTGGCCGTGATGATCCTCTGTGTCGGCATCGGCATGACGGCGGTGAGCCTGGCCACCGACCCCACGTTCAGCCTGTGGGTGATGGTTTTCGGCACCGCGTCGAGGTGCTGGCTCGTCGCCGTCGGTGCCGTGCTGATCAGCCTGCATCTGCGGCAGTTTGTGACGAACGGGATCACCCGCCGGGCCTTCATGGCCGGTTCGGCGCTCTTCGGCCTGCTGGCGGTCGTGCTGTTCGCCCTGGCCGTGCCGCTCGGGCACGGTGTCGAGCAGGCGCTGCTGGGCATCGGCGGCCCGCTGCCCCCGGGTTATCCGACCGTCTCGGCCGGGACCGCCGCCGCCGAGTTCGGGCACGTGCTGCCCTCCTCGCTGGCGTTCCTGGTGTCCGGCGCGGCGCTGAGCGCGGGGTTCTACCGCTTCGGCGCCGCGGGCGGCCTCGCGCTGATCATTCCGTCGGTGCTCCCGATCGGGGTCGCGGAGGCGCTGTTAGGGGCCGACGGGAGAGGCCACTTCGACACCGGTCCCGTGCCGTACGCGGTGGCGGTGCTGATGTCACTCGCGGTGACGGCGCTGGCCGCCCTGCTCTTCCACCGCGCGACGCGGCACGTCGCGATCCGCCCCGCTCCGGGCTGATCCGGTCAACCGCCGTGGTGCAGCGCGAACGCGTACAGCCAGTCGCGCTGTACCTCGGTGTCCGGCACCGGCAGGCCGCGCGCCTGCGCGACCAGGTCCAGCGCCCGCTCCGGCCCGACGCCCAGCATCACCAGGGTCGCGCCGGCCAGCAGCGTCGAGCGGCCGACGCCGGCGAAGCACTGCGTCACCACGAACCGCCCGGCGCGGACGTGCGCGGCCAGCCGTACGCCCAGGGCGACCACGTCGGTGTCGGCCATGTCGCCGGCCCGCGGTATGCCCCGGTCGGCGATCGGGAACGACAGGAACTCGATCCCGGCGGCGGACGCGGCCCCGGCCACCTCGGTGAGGCCGAGCCGGCGGTCCTCCTCCCAGGTCAGGGCCGACACGAAGACGTCGACCCCGGCCGCGGCCAGCCCGGCCATCTCATCGGCCAGCCGATCTCCGCCGCGCGGGTGCGCCATCGTGGCCAATCGGCCCGGACCGGGCCAGGTGATCACGTGCAGTGCTGGTCTCATCGACTCCCCGTACCCTGTTTGCCGTGGCAGCGCCCGCGTAGCCGGAATATTGTCTACGCAGAGTAGGGTCAGGCCCGGCATGCCTGCCGCCCCGATATCCGGCAACGAGAGGCCATTTTCCGTGTCGACCCCCCGCAAAACCCGTGTGGCGATCGTTTTCGGCGGGCGCAGCACCGAGCACGCCATCTCCTGCGTGAGCGCCGGCAGCATCCTGGGCGCCCTCGACCCGGACCAGTACGAGGCCGTGCCGGTCGGCATCACCCGCGCCGGCGCCTGGGTGCTGTCCAGCGGCGACCCGGCGGCGCTGACCATCACCGGCCGCCGGCTCCCGGAGATCACCGCGGAGTCCGGCAGGTCCGTCGTGCTGCCCGCCGACCCGACCTCCGCCGGCATGATGGTCGTCGACCCGGCCGACGGGGTGGCCATGCTCGCGGGCGTCGACGTCGTCTTCCCGGCCCTGCACGGCGCCTACGGCGAGGACGGCACCATCCAGGGCATGCTCGAGATGGCCGGCATCCCGTACGTGGGCGCGAACGTGTTCGCCTCGGCGGCGGGCATGGACAAGGAGTTCACCAAGAAGCTCGCCGCCGCGGAGGGCATCCCAGTCGGCCCGTACGCGGTCCTGCGGGCCGGCTCGTCGCTCTCGGAGGCCGACAAGGAGCGCCTGGGCCTGCCGGTCTTCGTCAAGCCGTCCCGGGCCGGCTCGTCGCACGGCATCAGCAAGGTCACGGACTGGGCTGACCTGGACGCGGCGGTGGCCAAGGCCCGGCAGATCGACCCCAAGGTGCTTGTCGAGTCCGGCATCGTCGGCCGCGAGATCGAGTGCGGGGTGCTCGAGGGCGAGGCCGGCGGCGCGCCCGAGGCGTCGCTGCTTGCCGAGATCCTGGTGAGCGCCGAGGGCGACGACTTCTACGACTTCGACGCCAAGTACCTGGGCGACGGGACGCCGTACCAGATCCCCGCGGGCCTCGAGCCCGACGTGGCCCGCCGGGTCCAGGAGTTCGCCGCCCGCACCTTCACCGCGCTGGACTGCGCCGGGCTGGCCCGCGTCGACTTCTTCGTGACCGCGGAGAACGAGATCTACCTCAACGAGATCAACACGATGCCGGGGTTCACCCCGACCTCGATGTTCCCGCTGATGTGGGCGGCCACCGGCCTGGAGTACCCGAAGGTCGTCGACCGGCTGATCCGCACCGCCCTGCGCCGCGGCACCGGCCTGCACTAGGGCCTGTCCTGCCGCTACACGCAGCCGCTGGGCCGCCCGTCGGTGATCGACTTGTCGGTCTTCACCACGGTGTCGGAGAACTCGTTGGCCCACTGCGCGGGCTGTGCGTACTGCTTCGGGACGGTGACCCGCACCGGGACCTCGCGGTCCATTGTCGTGAACGTGGTGGCGGCGGCCTGCTCCTCGGCGTACCAGCAGACCCGGTTCATGTTCAGCAGCTCGGCGTCCAGCGGCACGCAGCCCGAGCCGGTCTCGTCGAGCGTCGCGCACATCACCGGCTTGGCGACACCGCAGGCCATGGTCAGGGCGGGCTCGCCGTAGGCCGCGTTCTGCTCCGGGCCGGCGCTGACCTTGCGGGCCGCCAGGTCCCGGACCCGGGCCGGCAGCTGGGAGGTCACCGCGAGGCAGACCTGCGCGGTACCGGCCGCGAGCGCGGGCGCGGCCATCTGCACCGGATCCGCCGGTACGACCGCGGGCTGCGTCGCGGACGGCGCGGGTGCCGCGGTGTCCGCCTCGGGCACGAACTTCGAGAAGACCAGCAGACCCGCCAGAACGGCTACCGGCACCGCGATCGCCGTCGCCCAGAGCGCGGCGCCGCGCGTCGTCCGGTCCGCGGCGGGCGGCTGTGGTTGGGGCTCGGGGCGGGTCTCCACGTTGACCATGTCAGAGATTTACCACGGAGCACGTGACGGTCCGCGTGATGCCCGGTACGTACTGGATCTTGCTCACAATCATCTTGCCGAGCTCGTCGACCGAGTGCGCCTCCGCCAATACGACGACGTCGTAGGGCCCGGTCACCGCGTCGACGCGTACCACTCCACTGATTTTGTCGATCGCGGCGGCCACGTCACGGGCCTTTCCGACCTCCGTCTGGATGAGGATGTATGCCTGGACCACGATCAGACTCCTATCCGCCAGCGCTGGCGACTCGAACGTGAAACTACAGTACGGAGCCGGTCGGAAGCGCAGTTGCCGCGCAGACTGGGCCAAGCCGGGCGGCAACAGGGGAAATCTCAGGCCGAGAGGAACGGTGGGACGTTGAGCATCGCGGAGGCGGGTGAGTTCGGGCTCATCGCCCGGATCGTCGCGCGGCTCGAGACCGGCACGGCCAGCCTGCTCGGCCCCGGCGACGACGCCGCGGTGGTGGCCGCGCCGGATCGCCGGGTCGTGGCGAGCACCGACATCCTGGTCGACGGCCGGCATTTTCGGCGCGACTGGTCCAGCGCCTCCGACGTGGGCCACCGGGCGGCCGCCGCGAACCTCGCCGACATCGCGGCGATGGGTGCGGCACCTACCGCGCTGCTCGTCGCGCTCTGCATGCCGGCGGACCTGGACCCGGCGTGGGCCGAGGAGCTGGCCGGCGGGCTGTCGGCGGAGGCCGGCCTGGTCGGCGCGGGCGTGGTCGGCGGGGACATGTCCTCCAGCCCCACGCTGACCGTCGCCGTCACCGCCCTCGGCGACCTGGACGGCCGGCAGCCGGTGGTGCGCAGCGGCGCCCGGCCGGGCGACGTCCTCGCGCTGGCCGGGCGCACCGGCCACGCCGCGGCCGGGTACACGATCCTGTCCCGGGGCTTCCGCACGCCGAAGCTGCTGGTCGAGGCGCACCGGCGGCCCGAGGTGCCGTACGCGGCGGGTCCCGCGGCCGCCCGGGCCGGCGCCACCTCGATGATCGACATCTCCGACGGGTTGCTCCAGGACCTGGGCCACATCGCCGCCGCCAGCGCGGTCGGCATCGACGTCGACCGCGGCGCGTTCGAGATACCCGCCCAGATGCGCGACGCGGCCTCGGCGCTGGGCGTCGACCCGTACGCGTGGCTCCTCGCCGGCGGGGACGACCACGCGCTGGCCGCGACGTTCCCGGCCGGCACGGCCCTGCCGCCGGGCTGGCGGACGATCGGCCGCGTGCACGAGGGCGCCGGGGTGACCGTCGACGGCCGGGCGTGGCAGGGCGACAAGGGGTGGGACCACTTCCGCTGACCAGGGCTGGTTAGTGTTTGTCGACGTGGAGGAGATCAAGATTCGCGCGGCCCGTTTCGACGAGCCCGCGGTGCAGCTACTGATAACCGATGCGCTGGCCGAGCTCGGCCGCCGGTACGGCGGCAGCGGCGACGACACCCCGGTCGCGGCCTCGGACTTCGTGCCGCCGCGGGGCGCCTTCTTCGTGGCCTACGCGGGCGACGAGCTGCTGGGCTGCGCCGGCTGGCGCGCGCACGGTCCGGACGCCGAGCTCAAGCGGATGTTCACGGTCCCGGCGGCGCGCGGGCGCGGCGTGGCCCGCCGGGTGCTGGCGGCGCTCGAGGAGTCGGCGCGGGAACGGGGCTGCAAACGGGTGATCCTGGAAACGGGCGACAAACAGCCCGAGGCGATCGCCCTGTACCTCAACTGCGGTTACGAGCGCATCGAGGACTTCGGCTACTACAAGGGCGAAGAGGGCGTGTTGTCCTACGCCCGGGTGCTCTGAGCCGTCAAACGCAACCAGCCCGCCAGGTCGATGACCTGGCGGGCTGTCGAGTCGTTGCGGTCAGGCGCGGACGACCTTGCCGGCCTTGATGCACGAGGTGCAGGCCTTGACCTTCTTGGTGTTGCCACCACCGGCAGGGGTGCGCACCGACTGGATGTTCGGGTTCCAGCGGCGGTTGGTCCGCCGGTGCGAGTGGGACACGTTGTGGCCGAAGCCCGGTCCCTTGCCACAGACGTCGCACACGCTAGCCACGGGGTACTCCTGGGATTGATACGAACTTGAGGGTGCCGGACAGCCTGCGTCCGGGCAACCTGGCCAGGTTACCCGATGGTCGGCCGGGACAGCCAATCGCCCCTTGTCCCGCCCGCCGCGAACCCTGCGTCCAGCACTAACGGCTCCCGGTTAGTACGCTTTTCGCGTGCTGGACTCCCTGGACGCCGCCGCGATACGCCGCTGGTGCGGCGGTGGGCTGGCGTCGCTCCGCGCACACCAGCACGAGATCGACCAGTTGAACGTCTACCCGGTGCCCGACGGCGACACCGGCACCAACCTGGTGCTCACCCTCACCTCGGCCCAGCAGGCCCTCGACCAGCCCGCCGATCTCCCCGGCGAGGCCGAGGCGGCCGGGCAGACGCCGCTGGGCGCGGCGATGCGCCGAATGGCCCGCGGCGCGCTGCTCGGCGCGCGGGGCAACTCGGGCGTCATCGTGTCGCAGATCCTGCGCGGCATGGCCGACGCGTTCGCGACGTCGGTGGCGGTGCGCGGCGGCGAACTGGCCCGGGCCCTGCGCAGGGCCAGCGAGGCGGCGTACGCGGCGGTGGCCAAGCCGGTCGAGGGCACGGTGCTCTCGGTGGTGGCGGCCGCGGCGGACGGCGCGGGCCGGATCTCCTCGGACGACCTGGTCGCGGTGGCGCGCGCCGCGGCCCGCGCGGCGGCGGAGGCCCTGGCCCGCACCCCGCAGCAACTCCCGATCCTGGCCCGGGCCGGGGTGGTCGACGCGGGCGGGCGCGGCCTGGTCCTGCTCCTCGAGGCCCTGGTCGACGCCCTGAGCAACACCGGGCCCCGCCCGGCGGCCGCCGTCGCCGGGCCCGGCCCGGCCGAGGCCCTGGTGCCGCCCGCGGGCGGGTCGCCGGCGGTCTGGGAGGGCTTCGGCTACGAGGTGCAGTACCTCCTCGACGCGGAGCCCGACGCGGTCGACGTGCTGCGGGGCGCGCTCGACGGGCTCGGCGACTCGCTCGTCGTGGTCGGCACCGGCGAGGGGAAGCCGCCCACCTGGAACGTGCACATCCACGTCGACGACATCGGGGCCGCCGTCGAGGCGGGCATCGTCGCGGGCCGTCCACACAAGATCTCCGTCACGAGGCTCGTCGACCGCCTGCACCCGCACGGCGGCGCCGGCCACGTCGAGCCGTGCACGGCGGCGGGAGCGGTGACCGACCCCGGCGCCCGCGCGGCCGTCGTCGTCGCGGCCGGTGACGGGCTCACCTCGCTCTTCGCGGCCGAGGGCGCCGTCGTCGTCGGCCGCAACCCGTCCATCGCCGAGATGCTCGCCGCCATCACGGCGACCGGCGCCGGCCGGGTGGTGCTGCTGCCCAACGACGCCAACACCCACGCCGTCGCGAGCGCCGCCGCGCGCGAGGCGGCCGCGACCGGGCTGCGGGTCAGCGTGGTGCCGACACGCTCGCCGGTGCAGGCGCTCGCCGCGCTCGCCGTGCGCGACGCGCAGCGCCCCTTCGACGACGACGTCATCGCGATGGCCGAGGCGGCCGGCGCCTGCCGCTACGGCGAGGTCTGCACCGCCAGCCGGGAGGCGCTCACCGTGGCCGGCCGGTGCCGGCCCGGCGACCTGCTCGGCCTGGTCGACGGCGAGGTGCACGTGATCGGCGCCGACCTGGAGGAGGTCTGCCGCCGGCTGCTCGACCGGATGCTCGGCGGCGGCGGCGAGCTGGCCACGCTGGTGCTCGGCGCCGACGCGCCGGGCGGGCTCGAGGAGCGGCTGCGCGGCCACCTCGCGCACGAGTGGCCCTTCGTCGAGCTGCACTTCTATGCGGGCGGCCAACCCCGCTACCACCTGCTGGTAGGAGTGGAATGACCGATACGACCACCGCCGCCACCACCGACACCCCGCTGGAGAAGGTGCTCGGCGCCGCCAAGGCCAAGGCGCTCGCCACCCACCTCGACCTGCACACCGCGGGTGACCTCATCTATCACTTCCCGCGCCGCTACGACGAGCGCGGCGAGCACACCGACATGCGCAAGCTCGAGGTGGGCGAGCAGGTCACCCTGCTCGCCCAGGTGAAGAGCGCGACGGTACGCCCGATGCGCCAGCGCCGCGGCAACATGCTCGAGATCACCATCGGCGACGGCAGTGGGGCGACGCTGACCTGCACCTTCTTCAACCAGGCGTGGCGCGAGCGGGAGCTGCGCACCGGCCGGTGGGGGCTGTTCGCCGGCAAGGTCACCGACTTCCGGGGCAAGCGCCAGCTCAACGGCCCGGCGTACCAGCTGCTCAAGGCCGACGCGACGCAGGACGAGGCCGCCGAGGAGATCGAGGAGTTCGCCGGCGCGCTGATCCCGGTCTACCCGGCGGCGGCCGCGGTGCCGACGTGGACCATCGCGCGGTACGTGCGGGAGGTGCTGGAGAACTTCCAGCCGCCCGAGGACCCGTTGCCGGGCACGGTCCGCGCGAGCCGCAACCTCATCGGGATCGGCAAGGCCCTGCGTGAGATCCACCGGCCCAGCTCCGACAAGGACCTGCACCTCGCCAAGTACAGGCTGAAGTGGGACGAGGCCTTCGCCGTACAGCTGACGCTGGTGCAGCGCAAGGCCCGGGCGTCCGCGCTGCCCGGCAGGGCCCGGCCGCGCAGCGAGGCCGGGCTGCTCGCGGCGTTCGACGCGACGCTGCCCTACGAGCTGACCGAGGGGCAGGCGCAGGTCGGCGAGGAGATCGCCGCGGACCTGGCGCGGGAGCACCCGATGCACCGGCTGCTACAGGGCGAGGTCGGCTCGGGCAAGACCCTCGTCGCGGTCCGCGCGATGCTCCAGGTCGTCGACGCGGGCGGCCAGGCCGCGCTGCTGGCGCCGACCGAGGTGCTCGCCACCCAGCACCACCGCAGCATCGGTGCCCAGCTGGGCGCGCTGGGCCGGGCCGGCGAGCTGGACGGCGACCCCGACGGCACGCAGCTGACCCTGGTCACCGGTTCGCTCGGCGCGGCGGCCCGGCGGGCCGCGCTGGCCAAGGTCGCGGACGGCAGCGCCGGCATCGTCGTCGGCACGCACGCCCTGCTGTACGAGGGCGTCGACTTCCACGACCTCGCCCTGGTGGTGGTCGACGAGCAGCACCGGTTCGGCGTCGAGCAGCGCGACGCCCTGCGCGCCAAGGCGGCCCAGCCGCCGCACGTGCTGGTCATGACCGCCACGCCGATCCCGCGCACGGTCGCGATGACCGTGTACGGCGACCTGGAGACGTCCACGCTGTCGCAGCTCCCGCGCGGCCGTTCGCCCATCGCGTCGCACGTGGTGCCCCCGGAACGCCCGGCGTTCCTGGAGCGGGCCTGGCAGCGGGTGCGCGAGGAGGTCAAGGCCGGCCACCAGGCGTACGTGGTGTGCCCGCGGATCGGCGCGACCGAGGCGGAGGAGGACGAGCAGCCGCCGAGCGACAACGAGCCGGCCCGCCGCCCGCCGCTGGCGGTGATGGAGGTCGCGCCGATCCTCTCCGAGGGCCCGCTGCACGGGCTGCGGATCGGCATCCTGCACGGCAAGCTGCCCGCCGACGAGAAGGACGCGGTGATGCGCCGCTTCGCGGCGGGCGAGCTCGACGTGCTGGTCGCGACCACGGTCATCGAGGTGGGCGTCGACGTGCCCAACTCCACCGTCATGATCATCATGGACGCGGACCGCTTCGGCGTCTCCCAGCTGCACCAGCTGCGCGGGCGGGTGGGCCGCGGCTCGGCGCCGGGCATCTGCCTGCTGGTGACCGAGGCGGCGGAGGGCACCCCGGCCCGCGAGCGCCTGGACGCGGTGGCGTCCACGACGGACGGCTTCCGGCTGGCGGAGCTCGACCTGGAGCAGCGCCGCGAGGGCGACGTGCTCGGCGCGTTGCAGTCCGGCCGGCACAGCCATCTGCGGCTGCTGTCGCTGCTGCGGGACAGCAAGCTGATCACCGATGCCCGCGCGGAGGCCTCCGAGCTGGTGGGCGAGGACCCGACCCTGGCGAAACATCCGGCGCTGCTGGCGTCGGTGACGGCTCTTGTCGACGAGGAACGCGCCGAGTACCTGGAGAAGGGATGATCCTGCACTTCTGCCCCCGCGCGGAGTGGGAGGCGGCGAAGGCGGCCGGGGTGTACCGGGCCGATTCGCTGGCGAGCCAGGGCTTCATCCACTGCTCGACGCCGGAGCAGGTGGCGATCCCGGCGACGGCGCTGGCCCGGGGCCGCACCGACATCGTGCTGCTGGAGATCGACGAGCGGCGGCTGGGCCGGCCGGTCGTCTGGGAGCAGGGCGATCCGCCGGACCCGGGCGGCATGGTCTTCCCACACGTCTACGAGCCGATCCCGGCGGCGGCGGTCATCGCGGTCCACGACTACCTGCCGGGACCGGACGGAGCCTTTCACCGGCCGGCGGGCCTTTAGCTTCGCTGCCTCTGGCGGACGAGCAGGACGATCCGCACCAGCGCGGCGACCATTGCCGCCATGACGGCGATCCGGATCGCGGTGTAGACGTTCGGCTCACCCGAGTACGCCCGCTGGGCGAGATACAGCCCACCGAGCAGCGCGACAAGCCCTGCCGCGACGAAGACCCAGGCACTCACCGCGGCGCCGTCCCGCCTCTGGAACCGCCCTCGCCGCAGTAACACAGCCACAGCGATCAGGCACGCGGAACCAGCGCCGTACAGGACCGCGACAGACGCCACGATGATCGGGCTCCCTCCAGGTTCTGGCACCCTAGCGGTTACGCCTCGGCACGAGCGACCATCCTCAGTGGACTCGTCGAAGTGGTGTCGCGCAAGCGCAAGCGGGACGACTCCTTCGGCCGGCCGGGTGACGTCTGGGGTCAGATCAGCGTCGGCGTCGACGGGACGATCTTTCCGGTACTGGCGCCGGTGCTGCGTCCCGGGAGGCCGCTGCCGGAGGTGCCGGGCGATCCGCCGTTCTACGTGTCCCGCCGCGACGCCGCCGAGATGCAGGGCTGAGCCGGGGGTTACACAGGTCGGATTTTCGTGGCTCGCACCGTTACGTCCCTTGCCGGGTCGTCGGCGGTGGATGCCGAGGTGCTGCACGAACGGGAGCTCGGTGAAGGATGGTGGTCGGTCCAGCTCGACGGCGACTCGCCCGGCGCGCTCAAGAGACTGGTGGCCGCGACCGGTGTTCGCCGAGGAGACCCTCGACGAGTTGCTCGGGGCGCTCGGGATCCCGGGCCTCGCGGGGTAACTCGAACAACGACTCTCGACCAGCCGGCCGGTGCTCGGAGCATCGGGCGGTCTTTCTGCGGACAGCGAAGGGGCGCGCCGACCGTGATGGTCGACGCGCCCCTTGCGTGGAGCTGGTTACTCGATCAGGCGGTGAACTTCACCTTGCGGCGGCGGGCCATGAAGAACAGGCCGGCGCCGACGGCGAGCAGGACGGCCGCGCCGCCCGCGATGCTGCCAGCGGCGGCACCGGTCAGGGGCAGGGACGGCTCCTCGCCGCCGCCGCTGCCGGCGTTGCAGTCCTCGGGCTGCTCGTAGGTGATGGTGGCGTCCTCGCCCTCGTAGCCCTTCGGCGTGGCGGTGATCTTCATGCCGTCGACGGCCGGGAACTCCACAGTGGTGGTCTCGCCGCGCTTGCCGATGACCGTCTTCTTGTCACCCTCGCTGGTGACGAAGTCGACGGTGATGTCCTCTTCCCAGTCCTTCGGGACGGTGATGCCGACGGTGACCGTGTCGCAGGTCTCGTCGTAGACGAACTCCGGCTCCTTGGTGGGCTTGGCCGGCGTCGACGGGTTGTCGGTGGGCGTCGACGGGTTGTCCGTCGGGGTCGACGGGTTGTCGGTGGGCGTCGACGGCTGGTCGGTCGGGGTCGACGGCTGGTCGGTCGGCGCCGAGGGCGTCCCGGTCGGCTTCGGCTTGCACACCTCGTCCGACTTCTGGATCGGGTTGGACGTGCGGGTCGACGTGATCGTCTTGTCGCGCTGCCACTCGGCGGAGACCTGGATGGTCGCCGCGGTGTCGGCGGCCCCCAGCGTCTGCACGGCGGTGATGACGTCCTCGGCGCGGCGCGGCGAACCCTCGCGGGCGCGGCGCGGCAGCGAATCCTCGGGGGCGATGCCATCGATCGTGGAGCCGGCGGGGGTGACCTCAACGGCCGTGATCTTGCCGACGAGGTCGTACTCGCTGTTCTCGATCGTCCAGGTCACCTCCCAGCTGCCGTCCTTGTTCACGCAGGACGTGCCGCTGAGGATCTCGGGGTGGTGGGCGCTGGCGGGACCGGCGAGGGCAACGACGCCGCTCAGACCGATGAGCGCGCCGGCGGCGACGGCCGCCGTGCGGCGCAGAGGGAACTTCAGGTTCACGCCTACTCCTGTATGGATCGAGGGGTAACGGCGCGAAGAGGCAGGCGGCAATCGCCGCACCACGAGGGCGGCGAAGCCAGCGACGACGCCTCCCCGCATCGTCGAGCCGACAGCGTTTCGTCGGCGGCCGACCGACCATAGCCAAGACCGTGAATTTAAGTAATGCCGCAGGCCGCGCTAATCGGGTTGATGCATATTCGAGATTTTCGTTTTACCGGCCGCACTGACGTCGATGCGATGTGTGATCGCGGTGGTCCCGGCGGAGGGGAAAAGTTCACTCCGCAGTGGTCGGTCGGTACCTGTGGCGTAGCGTCACACTGTGCTACCTGAAGACCTCACAGAGGCCGCATGACCAGGATCATCGCCGGCGCGCACGGCGGTCGACGACTGGCCGCTCCGACCGGGGCGCAGACCCGGCCCACCTCCGACCGGGTGCGCGAGGCCTATTTCAGCGCCCTCGGCACGATGACCGACCTCGAGGGCGCCCGCTTCGCCGATCTTTATGCCGGTTCGGGGGCGGTCGGGCTCGAGGCCCTCTCGCGGGGGGCTTCCCATGCCCTGCTAGTGGAGGCCGACGCTAGGGCATCCCGGGCGATCCGGGACAACATAGTCACGCTGCGGGTCGGCAACTCCGCCCGGCTGGTGACCGGCAAGGTCGCCCAGGTGCTCACCGGGCCGCCCGAGGGCGGCCCGTTCGACATCGTCTTCGCCGACCCGCCGTACGCGGTCGACGACGACGAGGTGGCCGAGGTGCAGTGGGCGCTTGTCGCCAACGGCTGGCTCGCCGAGGACGCCGTGGTGACGTTCGAGCGCTCGACCCGGACCGCCGTCCGCGGCGAGCCGCTGAAGTGGGTGGACGGCATCACCGAGGAGCGCAGTCGGCGCTACGGCGAGACCACCCTTTGGTACGGTCGCCGATCATGAGACGCGCGGTCTGTCCCGGGTCCTTCGACCCGGTCACCAACGGTCACCTCGACATCATCGGCCGGGCCAGCCGGGTCTTCGATGAGGTCATCGTCGGCGTACTGATCAACCATTCGAAGTCCGGGCTCTTCACCATCGAAGAGCGGATCGAGATGCTGGGCCAGGCCACGGCCTCGTACGGCAACATCCGGGTGGAGTCCTTCCACGGGCTGCTCGTCGACTTCTGCCGGGCGCAGGGTGCCGCCGTGGTCATCAAGGGGCTGCGCGCGGTCAGCGACTTCGACTACGAGTTGCAGATGGCTCAGATGAACATCGGGCTCTCCGGCGTGGAGACCTTGTTCATGCCGACCAACCCGTTGTACTCGTTCCTGTCTTCCAGTCTGGTCAAGGACGTGGTCAAGTGGGGCGGGGACGCGTCGCCCTACGTACCCGACTTCGTCGGCGAGCGCCTCGTGACCCGACTGCGGCAAAACTGACGGCGCGCCCTTTGCGGCTTCTTCGTCGGGTACGGCAGTAACGTGATCGCACCACTCAGCGTGAGTGCGAGTTGACAGGAGTGAGGGCCGTGGATCCGCTCGACCGCATCGACGAGATCATCTCCATGGTGGAGACGGCACGCTCGGTGCCGATGTCCCGGACCAACTTCATGTTCGACCGCGGTGAGATGGTCGCGATCCTTGATGAGCTGCGTGCCGAGCTGCCGGGCGACCTGCGCCGGGCCGGTGCCCTGCTCGAGGAGCGCGACAAGATCATCGACGCGGGCAAGCGGGAGGCGGACCGGATCATCGGCGAGGGTGAGACCGAGCACGCCCGGCTCGTCTCCGTCAATGAGATCACCGTCTCCGCCGAGCACGAGGGTGCCCGGATCATCGCCGAGGCGCGGGCCGAGGCGCAGCGCCTGCGCGAGGAGGTCGACGACTACGTCGACACCGCGCTCGCCAACTTCGAACAGTTCCTGACCAGGGCACTCGGGTCGATTGAGCGGGGCAGGGACAAGATGCACGCGCTGCGCGAGATCGGCACCTTCCAGGGTGAGGATCACGAGCGTCCGCTGCCGTTCTGAGGCGCCTACCCGATTCGACGCTGAGCCCGCTGCTCAGGTAACCTTTCCTGTCGGCCTACCTACAGGCTGAGAGTTCATGATGCCCAAGCACACGCAGAAACACCTCGATCCCAGGCAGCCGCTGGTCGTCGACACGACGAAACTCCCGCGCCAGCCCGGGGCGACGCGTGCCCTGAACAGGGTGGTGCCGGCACCGGCGGACCTCGGCCTGGAGTTGATCTCGGTGCCCACGGGTTCCGACCTCGAGCTCGATCTGAGCCTGACGTCGGTCTCCGAGGGCGTATACGTCAGCGGCAAGGTCCGCGGCTCGCTCTCCGGCGAGTGCGGTCGCTGCCTCAACGAGATCTCCGAGGAGTTCGGCGTCGAGATCGCGGAGCTGTTCGCGTACGCGGACAGCACCACGGAGGAGACGACGGACGAGGACGAGGTGGGCCGGATGCAGGGCGACCTGCTCGACCTGGAGCCGGCGGTACGTGACGCGGTGGTGTTGACACTGCCGACCAATCCGGTCTGCCGGCCGGACTGCCCAGGGTTGTGCCCCGAGTGCGGGGTGCATCTCGACGACCTTCCGGCTGATCACAGCCACGAGGAAGTCGATCCCCGCTGGGCCGCTTTGCGCAATCTGTCGAAAACTGAGGAGTAGGTACCGTGGCCGTCCCCAAGCGCAAGATGTCGCGCAGCAACACCCGGTCCCGCCGGGCGAACTGGAAGGCGACCGCGGTCTCGACCGTGGCCTGCCCCCAGTGCAAGTCGCCGAAGCTGCCGCACACCGCCTGCTCGGTCTGCGGCACCTACAACGGCCGTCAGGTCCTCGAGGTCTGAGCACCACTCAGTGATACGCCCGATCCTCGGGCGGTTCGTACCTGAGCGACGGCGAACGTCCGGTGCCCAGGCTCCGGAGCAGTCCGGCCGAGACATCTCGGCCGACGCTGCACCGGAGTCGGGCACCGCGCGGATCGCCGTCGACCTCCTCGGCGGGGACCAAGCTCCCGCCGTCGTGGTTGACGGCGCTCTGCGTGCCTGCCAGGCCGATCCGGCCCTTCAGCTGCTTCTCGTCGGCCCGGTCGAGGCTTCCGACGCGATTCTCCACGCCCTCGACCCGGCCGACCGGGCCCGGGTGCGTGTCCTCACCGCCCCCGCCGGGCTGCGCCGGCCGGGCACCCCGGAACCGGACGTCAACCGGGTCGAGTCCGGCGTGCGGACGGCCGTGCTCGCCGTCGCGCAGGGCCACGCCGACGCGGTCGTCTCCGCCGGCAACACCGGTGCCACCGTCAGCTCCGCCGCGCTCGCGCTCGGCCGCTGGTCCGGCGTGCGCCGCCCCGCGCTCGCCGCCGTGCTGCCCACCGCCGCCGGCCGCATCGTCCTGCTCGACGTCGGCGCCTCCGTCGACCCCGACGGGAACACCCTCGCCATGCACGCGCGGCTCGGCGCCGCGTACGCCGCCGTCGCGCACGACCTCGCGGCGCCGCGGATCGGCCTGCTCACCATCGGCACCGAGCGCGGCAAGGGCGATCGGCTGCGCCGTTCGGCACCCGGCGTGCTGGCCGCGCTCGACCTGCCCGCCGGCGCCCGCTACACCGGCCTCGTCGAGGGCAACGACGTGGTGACCGGCGCGAAGGCCGACGTCGTGGTGACCGACGGCTTCACCGGAAACGTCCTGCTCAAGGGCCTCGAGACGGCGTACGCGCTGACCCGGCCGCCGAACCCGGGTGAGGTGCCGCCCCGGGCCGCCATCCTGCTCGGCGTCGGCGGCACCGTCGTCGTCTGCCACGGCGCCGCGAGCGGGGACGACATCGCCGCCGGCATCGCCCTCGCCGCCGGCCTGCACCGCCGCGCCGCGGTGCCGGCCATCGCCGACCTGATCCAGCCACAGCCAGCAGCGCAAGACGACCTCAGAGGTGGTTCATGAGCAGTAGTGACAAGCGCCGCCGGCCCTCCACCGAGCCGTTGGAGGAGGCGTTCGGCATTCCGTTCGAGCCCGGCCTGCTCGAGCGCGCACTTACCCACCGCTCGTACGCGTACGAGAACGGCGGCCTGCCGACCAACGAGCGCCTGGAGTTCCTCGGCGACTCGGTGCTGGGCGTGGTGATCACCTCTGCGCTCTTCCACAACCACCCCGACCTGCCCGAGGGCCAGCTCGCGAAGCTGCGCGCCAGCGTGGTCAACATGCACGCGCTCGCCGACGTCGCCCGCACCCTCGGCCCGGCGGGGCTCGGCCCGCACCTGCTGCTCGGCAAGGGCGAGGAGACCACCGGCGGCCGGGACAAGGCCAGCATCCTGGCCGACACCCTGGAGGCCCTGCTCGGCGCGATCTACCTGGAGCACGGCCTGGACGTGGCCGGCGAGGTGATCCACCGGCTGTTCGACCCGCTGATGGCCGAGTCCGCCGGCCGGGGCGCGGCGCTGGACTGGAAGACGAGCCTCCAGGAGCTGACCGCGGCGCTCGGCCTCGGCGTGCCCGACTACGTGATCGACGACGCCGGCCCGGACCACGCCAAGACGTTCACCGCCTGGGTCGTGGTGGCCGGCGAGCGCTACGGCGGCTCGGACGGGCGCAGCAAGAAGCAGGCCGAGCAGCGGGCCGCCGCCGCGGCGTGGCGCGTGCTCACCGAGCGGGCCGACGCGGACACCCCGCCGCCCGCGGTCGCCGGCGGCGGCCACACCGAACTGCCCGAGGCCGCCGGCCGGTGAGCGTGACGGCTGAAGAGGTGAGCGCCGAGGCGCCCGCCGTCGCCGAGGGGCTGTGGGACAAGGCCGGCCGGTGGCGCGGCGCCGGCATCGCGGTCGGCATCCTCGCGCTGACCCGGGTCGTCCAGCTGCTCATGCTGGTCGGGCTCGACCGCGCCACGGCGGAGCCCGCCGGGCTGCGCGGCAACCTGCTGATCTGGGACGGCGGCTGGTTCCTGCGGGTCGCGGCGGGCTACCCGTCCGGCTACACCTACGCCGCCGACGGCACGATGCAGGGCAACGAGCTGGCGTTCTTCCCGCTCTACCCGATGCTGATCCGCGGGCTGTCCGCGCTCGCCCTCGACCCGGGCACCGCGGCGCTCGCGGTGAGCTGGCTCGCCTCGGTCGCCGCCGCGATCGCCCTGCACCTGCTCGGCACCAGCCTGTACGGCCGCCGCGCCGGCTGGGCGCTCGTCGCGATCTGTTGCAGCGCACCGATGTCGGTGGTGCTCTCGATGGCGTACTCGGAGAGCCTCTTCCTCGCCCTGGTCGCCGGGATGTTCGTCGCCGCGCACCGCCAGGTGTGGTGGGCGGCGGGCCTGCTCGGGCTCGGCGCCGCGCTGACCCGCCCGACCGGCGCGGCCGCCGCGGTCGGCCTGGCGGTCGCCGCGATCATCGCGGTCCGCCGCGACCCGGCGAAGCGGTGGCCGCCGCTGGCCGCGGCCGCCGTCGCGCTGGCCGGGGTGCCCGCCTACCTGGGCTGGGTGGCCTGGCGGGTCGGCGACGCCGAGGCCTGGTTCCGGATTCAGACCGCCGGCTGGGGCACGTCCTTCGACTTTTCCGCGAGCACGATCGACTTCCTCGCCCGGACGCTGACCACCGGCGAGGGCTGGGTGCCGGTGAGCGTCGCGCTGATCCTGCTCGCCGCGCTGGCGGCGGCCGGGGTGGCGCTGGCCGGGCGGCCGTGGCTGCCGCTCGCCGTGTACGGCGTCGTCGCCATGGTGCTGGTGTACGGGCAGGCCGGCTACTACCACTCCAAGCCGCGGCTGCTGCTGCCCGTACTGTTGACGCTGCTGCCCGCCGTCGTCGCCGCGGCCCGCGCCCGACCCCGGGTGGCGGTGCTCGCCATCGCCGGCTGGGCGGTCTTCGGCCTCTGGTACGGCGCCTACCTGGTCGCCGTCTGGCCGTACACGATCTGACCGGACCCTAAGGACCCCCCGTGCCCGAGCTTCCCGAGGTCGAGACCGTCCGCCAGGGACTGGCCAAGTGGGTGACCGGCCGGCGCATCGACACCGTCGAGGTGCGCCACCCCCGGGCCATCCGCCGCCACCTGCCCGGCGACGTGCACTTCGCCGCCGTCCTGAAGGGCCGGACGATCCTGGACGTCGCCCGCCGCGGCAAGTACCTGTGGCTGCCGCTCGACTCCGGCGACGCGATCATCGCCCATCTCGGCATGAGCGGGCAGCTGCTGATGCAGCCTGCCGGCGCCGAGGACGAGACGCACCTGCGGGTCCGGATCACGTTCGACGACGCCGGCCCGCAGCTGCGCTTCGTCGACCAGCGGACGTTCGGCGGGCTGTCGGTCTCCGAGGACGGCGCCGAGCTGCCGCGCGAGATCGCGCACATCGCCCGCGACCCGATGGATCCGCTCTTCGACGACGAGCTCTTCGTGGCCTCGCTGCGCCGCCGGCACACCGAGATCAAGCGTGCGCTGCTCGACCAGACCCTGATCTCGGGGGTCGGCAACATCTATGCGGACGAGGCGCTGTGGCGCTCGCAGCTGCACGGCGCCCGCGCGACGGACGCCCTGACCCGGCCCGCCGTGCGCCGGCTGCTCGCACACGTGCGGGACGTGCTCGGCGAGGCGCTCGTGGCCGGCGGCACCAGCTTCGACGCCCTCTACGTGAACGTCGACGGCGAGAGCGGGTACTTCGACCGGGCGCTGAACGCGTACGGGCGGGAGGGGCAGCCGTGCCACCGCTGCGGCACGATCATGCGCCGCGAGCAGTTCATGAACCGCTCGTCCTACAGCTGTCCGCGCTGTCAGCCACGGCCCCGGCAACCGCTGCGCTGAGCAGCGGGCCGGCGTCGGTGGCCAGCCCGAAGCCGGCGCCCCGGCGGCCCATCAACCGCCGCGCGGCGGTGATCAGCGACGTCGGCACGCTGTGCACGAGGTGGCCGTCGCCGATCCGCCCGCCGTCGCCGTCCCAGCCCTGGTAGGCCGACCACGGGCCGTCGAACGTGCAGATCCGCACGCCGAGGTCGCGGTAGAGCGGGTGCGTCGGCACGCCCGGGTTGAGCACGACCCGGTGCAGCCCGCGCCGGGCGGCGAGCCGGACGGTCAGCGCGACCGGGCCGACCCCGCCCGACCCGGCGGGCGCCCGGTCCAGGAAGAGGCCCTCGGCGCCGTCCTCACGCCAGGCGTCCACATCGGCGAGCACGTCCGCGAGCGAGCGCCCGCCCCAGTCCAGGTCGACCCGGCCCAGCACCTGGTGTGCGGAGCGGCGCGGGCCCGGTCGCTCCTGGACGACCCAGGTGTCGGCGTCCAGGGCCAGCTCGGGCGACGGCTGGGCGTACATGGGGAACAACGTCTTCACTACATCCTCCGGGGGTCTGCGTCGGTTCGTGCGACGGTCAGCAGGCCGACGAGGTGGGTCGCCGCCAGGATGGCGACGACGGTGGGCAGGGGATCCGGCGGCAGCGCCGGTACCAGCGGGGTCGCGACCGCCGCCAGCGGCGGCGCGACGGCGAGCGCGGCCGCGACGACGGTGGCGTCGCGCGCGGCGAGCAATAGGGTCACGGCGAGTACGCCGCTGAGCAGGATCCCGCCGGCGAAGACGAGCACGCCCGCCCGGGCGCCGTCGAGGCCGGCCGGCAGCCGGTACGCGCCGAGCGCCAGCGCGAGGCCGGCGGCGAGCGGGGGCAGCAACGCGGCGGAGGTCACCAGGTTCACGCCGCCGACGTGCGCGCGGTACTCCTCGTCGCTCTCGGCGACGTCCAGCCCGGCCTCGACCTGCCGCCGGTGCCAGCCGATCAGCGCCTCGAGCACCGGCACGGCGGCGAGCAGCGGCAGCACGGCGGGCGAGGTCGCGCCGGGCGGCCCGGCCCGCCAGAGCAGCACTACGCAGGCGGCCTGGCCCAGGCCGAGCACCAGGCGCCCGGCGGCGCCGTGCAGGTCGGCGGCGCGCAGGCCGAACGAGGCGGCGGGGCCGAGGGCGGGCCGGAAGGCACGGACGGCGGCCAGCGCGACCGCGACGGGCAGCAGCAGCGTGACGGGCACCCGGTCGGCCGCCGTGTCGCCGATCGCCCCGGCGACGGAGACCGCGGCGAGCAGCCAGCACGGCAGGCTCCACCGGATGACGGCCAGCTCTTCATGGGTGACCAGTGCGGCGGTGACGGTGGCCAGGGCGGCCAGGACGCACACGCCGAACGCCATCGCGCCCGCCGGGCTGCCGCCGCCCGCCGCCGGTGCGAGCAGGACGAACGCGCACCACGCGGCGGCCGAGCCGGCGAATCCGCAGCCGACGAGCCGGGCTCCCGCGCCCGGACCGTGCCGCCGGGCGACGGCGGCGCCGGCACCGGCGAGGGCCTGCGCGACGCCCCAGCCGAGCAGCAGCGTGCCGGTCGGCACCTGCCAGGCGGCGCCGGCGAGCGGCTTGAACGCGGCGACCGCGGCGCTGAGCGGTCCGAGGTAGAGCGCGCAGCGCAGCAGCAGCGTCGCGGCCAGCGAGGGCGCCCGCCGGGTGCGGCGCCGGGCCAGGTCGGTCATCGGTCCTCCCGGGCCTCGGCGAGCCAGCGCAGGCCGGCGGGGTGCGCCACCCGCGGCGCGGGGACGGCCAGGGCCAGCTCGTACGCGGTGGCGAGCGGCGGCCCGGCGAGATCGGTGTACAGCGCGCCGTACACCCGCACGACCCGGTCGGCGGTGAAGTAGGCGAGCGCCCGGCGTCGCGCGGCGTCGCCGAGGGCGCGACGGCGGGCCGGCGCGTGCAGCAGGCTCACGCAGGCGGCGGCGAGCGCGGCCGGGTCGCCGGCCGGCACGAGGACGCCCGCGTCGCCGAGGGTCTCCGCGACCGGGCCGACGTCGATGCCGACCACCGCGCGGCCGGACATCATCGCCTCGATGAGCCGGTACGGCGGGTCGGCCGGTCCCGGCACGTGCACCACGAGGTGCCCGGCCGCGTACCGGTCGCTCGGGTCCGCGGGCAGCGGGTGCAGTCGGATCGCCCGGCCCAGCCCGGTCCGCTCGACCTGCTCGGCACAGTGGTCCTCGTGTGCGGGCGCGACGCCGACCAGGTGCAGAACGGTCCCGGGCACGGCGGCGGCGACCGCGGTGAACGCGTCGAGCAGCGGGCGCAGGCCGCTGTCCGGCCCCCCGTTGCCGGCCCAGACGATGGCCGGCTGGGTACGCGACTCCGGCGCGGACGGGAAGTCGGCCGGGTCGACGCCCGCGGGCACCGGCACCAGTCGCCCCGGCTCGGCACCGTGCCCGAGCGCCCACGAGTGGTGGTACGCGCTCAGCGGCGCGATCAGCCCGGCCTCGGCGTACCCGGTGCGGGCGACCGCCCGGCGGAACCGGCGCAGCACCGTGCGCACCGCGGGCGAGAGCCGCTCCTCGCCGGCCCGGGGCCGGGCGACGGGCGCCCGCGCCTCGGTGAGCAGCAGCGGGATGCCGGTACGCCAGCGGCCGGCCAGGGCGGCGAGCAGCGGCGTGGTCCCGCCGACGCAGTGCACCAGGTCGACGGCGGGCACCGGCACCGACAGCGCCCGGGCCGCGTTGCGCAGCAGGGTCGCGGCGGTCCGGGCGTCCCGCAGGCTCAGCCGGGGCAGCCGCTCCTCGCTCGCCGACAGCCGCCCGGCCCGCCAGGCGTCCAGCAGCACGTCGGTCAGTGGCACGCCGCTCAGCGGCTGGTCGGCGGACTCCGCCAGCACGGAGAGCCCGAGCAGGCCCTTGGCGAACAGCGCGTCGGCCAGTTCCGGCTCCGGCTCGGCGAGCAGGCCCCGGCAGAGCAGGTTCGCCGCGGCGGTGGCGTGGTCGTCGCCGCTGTCGCGGCGCCGGCTCTCGCGGGTGAGTGCGTATGCCTTGGCCGACGCCACGTGCCGGGGGAGCGGGAAGGCGGGCCCGCCCGGCGGCTCACGGTCGGTGACCGTCAGCAGCTCGAAGGTGAAGCGGCCGAGGCCGTCGACGAGCGTCCGGCACCACCCGCCGAGGGCGTCCCGGCGGAACGGGTAGCCGCCCCCGGTGAGCAGACAGATGCGCATGCGGTCAGCTCCACAGGCGCGACGGGGGCGATATCACGAAGGCTGCAACGACACAGCGGGCAAAAGTAACGGGATGCTGTCGCGCAGGCGACAGTAGTTCGCACTGTTTGTCTGTTTTCGGGGTGATTTCCGGCTGGAACGCCCGAAAAGTTAGACCCCGCTCCTGGTGATCGAGGGGGCTCCGCTGGGTAACCGAAAGCAGTCGCCCGGTAGGCGGCTGCCAGGCCCGGAAAGAAGTAGTTCCTGGGCAGCGCGGTGGGGGTGGCGTGATTCACTTGTCGGGCGGGGCTGACGCGGTGCGCATGGCTTGACGGAGCGTGGGTATCGGCGCACCATGGAGAAGTCGCCAGTCGCGCCCATCTGCGTCCAGTCGAGTCCTGGATGCGGGTCAATTTGCATCCACAGCACGTTCCGGGGTGCAGGAGTTTGTACTCACGCGTGTCCGTGAGTATGACGTGTGCGGTACCACTGGGCGCGCGTTTGGCCGGCCTTTCCGGCAGCGCTTTACAAGGAGACGAAATGGCGAAGGCCCTCTACGGCCACGTAGGTGCGGCGCCCGACCGGCGCCTACTCGACGAGGTCACCCGACTGCGTTCCAGGGTGCAGGCTCTGGAGTTCGAGATCACCCGCCTCCGGGCGGAGAACGATCGTCTCGCGGCCGCCGCCGCAGAGGCAGACGATCTTCTGCGGCTGACCGAGCCGGCGCTGACCTGAGCTTCACCGGGCGCCGCGAACCGGTGCCCAAGATCCCCTCGCATCACGTGACGCACCCCGCGAAGCGCGCCTCCACCCTCAGTGGCGGCGCGCATCTTTTTGCCCGCGGGCTCATTCGACCTGTCCATCACTCCTCGGGTAATCGGACAAGTGGGGCCGACTGGCCAGGAACGGGCACGTTCCGGGACGCGCGGCGTGCGCGGACAAGGTGCGCACCTGCGGGTAACCTCCTGACGAGCAGATACCCGCCGACCCCCGGAGATCCGTGCACCTCAAGAGCCTGACGGTCAAGGGCTTCAAGTCCTTCGCCTCCGCTACGACGCTGCGGCTGGAGCCGGGCATCACCTGTGTGGTGGGTCCGAACGGCTCCGGCAAGTCCAACGTCGTCGACGCCATCGCATGGGTCCTCGGCGAGCAGGGCGCCAAGGCGCTGCGCGGCGGCAAGATGGAGGACGTCATCTTCGCCGGCACCGCCGGCCGCGCCCCGCTCGGCCGCGCCGAGGTGACCCTCACGATCGACAACGGCGACGGCGCCCTGCCCATCGACTACACCGAGGTGTCGATCACCCGCCGGATGTTCCGCTCCGGCGAGAGTGAATACGAGATCAACGGCAGCTCCTGCCGCCTGCTCGACATCCAGGAACTGCTCAGCGACTCCGGCATCGGCCGGGAGATGCACATCATCGTCGGCCAGGGCCGGCTCGACGCGATGCTGCACGCCAAGCCCGAGGACCGCCGCGCCTTCATCGAGGAGGCCGCCGGCGTCCTCAAGCATCGCAAGCGCAAAGAGAAGGCGATCCGCAAGCTCGACGCGATGCAGACCAACCTGA
The DNA here is from genome assembly GCF_014205335.1 of Amorphoplanes digitatis. Lineage (NCBI taxonomy): Bacteria > Bacillati > Actinomycetota > Actinomycetes > Micromonosporales > Micromonosporaceae > Actinoplanes > Actinoplanes digitatis. The sequence continues at coordinate 959,867 of NZ_JACHNH010000001.1, forward strand.
ACCGGCTCAACGACCTCACCGCCGAGCTGCGCCGCCAGCTCAAGCCGCTGGGCAAGCAGGCCGAGGTCGCCCGCCGCGCGGCCGGCATCCAGTCCGACCTGCGCGACGCCCGGCTGCGGCTGCTCGCCGACGACCTGCACACCCTGCGGACGACCCTGGACAAGGAGATCGCCGACGAGTCGGCGATGCGCGACCGCAGAGCGCAGGTCGAGGAGGAGAACCGCGAGGTACAGCGCTGGCTCGCCGACCTCGAGGCCGCGCACGCGGAGGACGCGCCGCTGCTCGCGGCCGCGCAGGACACCTGGTACAAGCTCTCCGCGCTACAGGAACGCTTCCGCTCGACCGAGCAGCTGGCCAGCGAGCGGCTGCGCCACCTCGCCGCGGCGCCGGACGACGAGCGCCCGGGCCGCGACCCCGACCAGCTGGTCGCCGAGGCCGAGCGGGTCCGCGAGCAGGAGGAGGAGCTGCGCGAGGCCCTTACCGAGGACCAGATGCGCCTGGCCGAGGCCGTCGAGCACCGCCAGGAGCTGGAGCGCCAGCTGTTGCAGGCCGAGGGCGCCCTGCGCGCGGCCGCCAAGGCGATCGCGGACCGCCGCGAGGGCCTGGCCAAGCTCACCGGCAACGTGAACGCCGCACGCGCGCGTACCGGGAGCGCCGCCGAGGAGATCGAGCGGCTCGCCGTCGCGCACAACGACGCGCTCATGCGGGCCGAGGCCGCGCAGACCGAGGTCGACGCGGTCGCCGCGGAGTCCACCGAGGCCGATCGCGACAACGCCGAGCTGGACGAGCGCCACGCCGAGGCCGTCGCCGCGCACGACCGGGCCGCCGCCGTCGTCAAGGAGCTGTCCGACGCCGAGCGCACGGCAGAGAAGGACGCCGCGAGCTGGAAGGCCCGCGAGGAGGCGCTCGCACTCGGCCTCAAGCGCAAGGACGGCGCCGGCGCCCTGCTCGGCAAGGCCGGCCAGGTGCCCGGCCTGCTCGGCAGCCTCGCCTCGATGCTCACCGTCCGGCCCGGGCACGAGGCGGCCCTCGCGGCCGCCCTTGGCGCGCTCGCCGACGCGGTCGCGCTCTCCGGGATCGACGAGGCCGTCGAGGCCATGCGTACGCTCAAGATCGCTGATGCCGGCCGGGCCGCGCTCATCGTCGGCGGCCCCGCCGCGCCGGGCATGCGGGGATCGCTCGACTCCCTGCGGCCGGAGCTGCCCGCGGACGCGATCTGGGCGCCCGACGTCATCGGCTGTCCCGACACGATCCGCCCCGCGCTCAACCGCGCCCTGCGCGACGTCGTCCTGGTGCCCGACCTCGCCGCCGCCACCCGCCTGGTGGCGCAGAACGCCGAGCTGCGCGCGGTCACGCCCGACGGTGACGTGCTCGGCGCGCACGCCGCGGCCGGCGGCTCCGGCAAGGCCACCAGCTACATCGAGGTGCAGGCCGCCGTCGATGAGGCCCGGGCCAACCGGGAGACCGCCGAGCAGTCCATCGGGGAGCTGAAGTCCCAGCTCGCCGACGCCCGCGCCGAGGTGGCCGAGCACAAGGAGGCGGTCAACGTCGCCGCCGCCGCCAAGCGGGCCGCCGAGGGCGAGCGCAATGCCGCCGCCCGCCGGCTCGCCGAGCTCGGCGCCGCCGCCCGCTCGGCCAAGGCCGAGTCGGAGCGCCTCGGCGCGTCGCGGCAGAAGGCCGAGGGCAACCGGGACCGTGACCTGGCCGGGCTCGCCGAGCTGGAGGAGCGGCTGCGGCTCGCCGAGGCCACCCCGATCGACGAGGAACCCTCCACCGAGGAGCGCGACACCCTGTCGGCGCTGGTGCCGCAGGCCCGGCAGAACGAGATGGAGGTCCGGCTCGCCGTGCGCACGGCCGAGGAGCGGGTCTCCTCGATCGCCGGCCGCGCGGACTCTCTGATGCGCCAGGCCAACGCGGAACGCCAGGCCCGCGAGCGCGCCGCGGCCCGCCGCGCGGCCCGCGCCCGCGGCGCCGAGATCGCGAAGGCGGTCGCGCTGGGCGCGGCGGCCGCGATGGCCCGCGTCGCGGTCTCGCTGGCCGCGGCGCTCGAGGCCCGCGACGAGCTGGCCCGGGCGCGGACCGCCCGCGAGGCACAGCTTCAGGAGGTACGCGCGAGCGCGAAGCGCCTGATCGCCGAGCTCGAGCGGCTCACCAGCGAGGTGCACCGCGACGAGGTGGCCCGCGCCGAGCAGCGGATGCGCATCGAGCAGCTCGAGGCGAAGGCCGCCGAGGACTTCTCGCTCGACGTCGACACGCTGGTCGCCGAGTACGGCCCGGACCAGCTCGTCCCGCCGACCCAGGCCGAGGTCGCGCTGGCGGAGAAGGACGGCAAGGACACGCCCGAGCCGGTGCCGTTCCACCGCCCCACCCAGGAGAAGCGGGCCAACAAGGCCGAGCGCGACCTGGCCCTGCTCGGCAAGGTCAACCCGCTCGCGCTGGAGGAGTTCGCCGCCCTGGAGGAGCGCTTCAAATTCCTCTCCGACCAGCTCGAGGACCTCAAGGCGACCCGCAAGGACCTGCTCACCGTCGTCAAGGACGTCGACGACCGGATCCTCGAGGTCTTCACGTCGGCGTTCGAGGACACCGCGCGCGAGTTCCAGACCGTCTTCCAGGTGCTCTTCCCGGGCGGCGAGGGCAGGCTGGTGCTCACCGACCCCGAGGACATGCTGACCACCGGCGTGGAGGTCGAGGCCCGGCCGCCGGGCAAGAAGATCAAGCGTCTGTCGCTGCTCTCCGGCGGCGAGCGTTCGCTGACCGCGGTGGCGATGCTCTGCGCGATCTTCCGGGCCCGTCCCAGCCCCTTCTACATCATGGACGAGGTCGAGGCCGCCCTCGACGACGTCAACCTGGGCCGGTTGATTACCCTCTTCCGGCAGCTGCGGGAGAAGAGCCAGCTGCTCATCATCACGCACCAGAAGCGCACGATGGAGGTCGCCGACGCCCTCTACGGCGTCACCATGCGCGCCGGCGTCACCCAGGTGATCAGCCAGCGGCTGAACCGCGAACCGGAGGACTGAACGTGCCCGCGGCGGAGAATCCAGTGAAGACCGTCCGCTCCCTACAGCGGCAGCCCGCGCGGGCGCTGCTCATCGACCTCGACGGCGTGCTGCGCCGGTGGGACCCCGAGGTGCCCGCGACGGTCGAGCGGACGTACGGCCTGGAGCCCGGCGCGCTGCTGGGCACGGCCATGGCCTGGGAACTGCTGCGGCCCGCGGTGTCCGGCGAGATCACCGACGCGGAGTGGATGCACCTGGTCGCGTCCCGCCTGCCGCTGCCGGAGGCGGACGCGCAGGCGGCGGTGACCGAGTGGCAGCGGCACCGCGGCACCGTCGACCCCGAGGCGCTCGCGTTCGTGCGCGAGGTGCGGGCCGCCGGGCTCCCGGTCGGCCTGGCCACCAACGCCACCGACCTGCTCCGCGGCGACCTCGACCGGCTCGCCCTGACCGGCGAGTTCGACGCGATCGTCAGCTCCTGGGAGCTGAAGATCCACAAGCCGGCCCCGGAATACTTCGACCAGGCCTGCGCGGCGCTCGGCGTCGAGTCGCCCTGGGTGCTCTTCGTCGACGACGACGACCGCGCGGTCCGCGGCGCCCGCGCGCGGAAGATGCCCGCCTACCGCTGGTCCGGCGCACACGACCTGCCCTACCTCCGCAAGGCCCTCGCGATCGCGACCTGATCGGCCTGATCGGTGCGGCCGGTCGTCGATCGGCGACGTAGGCTGGCCGCGGCTGAGAGGATGTCGATGCGTAAGACTCTGCTCGGGGCGGTCGTTCTCGTCCTCGCGTTGCAGGGCTGCTCCGCGGACGACGACTCCTCGGCGGCCCCGCCCTCCTCAGGCTCGCACTCCCTCCCGCCCTCGGCCGCCGCGGCGCCGTCCGGCGAGGCCTCCGCCGGCGCGACCGGTGGACCCGGTGCGGTCGGCGGGCCCGCCGGTTCGCCCGGGCCGACGGCCAGCGCCACCTCCGGTCTCGGTGAGGCGCCGGCGCCCGCAGGCTTCCTGGACGGCAAGCGGCAGGTCTTCTTTCTGCCGCGGCTCAACGAGACGGAACTGCCGGACTCGGTGCTCGCCGTCACCGGCGGCGGCCGGCTACAGGTGACGGACGACTACACCGACCGGGCGCTCTTCGTGCCGGTGCCCAAGGGCGGCGGCGCACCGGAACGTCTCATCAAGACCGGCGCCCTGCGCGCTGGCGGCGAGCCCTTCTGCTTACAGGTGCGCGCCGCCGCCGGCACCCTCACCGTGGTCACCGCCGCGTGCGACGCCGCAGAACCGGCACAGCTCTTCACCTTCGAGGCGTCGGGCCGGGACGAGGAGGGCCGCACCACCTACGCGGTGCGCAACCGGGCCGCCTTCCTCCAGTGGCACCCGCTGGGCGCGACCGGGCTGGTGGCGGAGGAGATCGGCGACTCCGCCCTGGAGACGACCTTCACCCTCCAGGACCAGGGCGCCGCCAAGCTGCCCCGGGCCTGACCCTCGCCGGTCGTCCTCACTCGTCGTCCTCGTCGAACGGCTCGTCGCTGTATCGCCACCAGGCCTCGTCGCCGTCGATGTGCAGCAGGAACTCGGGCACCCGGGCGCCGCCGGGGTCGACGAGGTAGGTGGCGGCCCGCACCCGGGCGTATGCCGCCTCCCAGTCACCCCCGAAGTCGCCCGAGCCCGACAGCCGCGCCTCCTCGTCGAACAGGGGCCGCAGCGGCGCGAAGGCCCGAGTCGCGGCCAGCCTGGCGTTGAGCCAGGGGAAGTCGTAGTCGTAGACCTTGAGCTCGCCGAGCAGGGCGTCGCCCGCGACGGCGTGCAGACGCCAGAGGTCGTCAGCCATCAGCCGCAGCCCGGCCGTCGTGGTGGTGGATCGGGTGTCGGCGGGCCCACCGACACCCGATCGGAGTTCGCTCACTCAGCCGCGCTGTAGCGGCGGTCCAGGCAGTCATGGAGCCATCCTGGACCGCCCCTACGACACTTTCAGCCGGTCACGCGTCCTCGCGAGGTATCGCGATGATGCGATCGCCGTCCATCATGCGGGCGGACTGCTCGGGCTCGGTGGTGAGATAGATCGCGGAGTGTTTCAGCGCGGCCCAGACCGAGTGTGCCCTCGACAGATCGCCTTCAGCGGCCTGCCTCGTGTCAGCGATGCTGTCGGCCGATATTGCATCCAGGTCCAGCATCGCCGCTGCGGGCAGCAGCACGAGCATTCTCAGCCTGGCCCTGGCCACTTTGTCGTCCGCGAAGCTGGAATGCGCGTCCAGCAGCGCGGTGGCCGGGATGCCGGCGTGGCCCTTTGCGTCGGCGATCTCGATCAGCATCTCGCCGACGTGGATGTGGCCCAGTCCGTAGGACTGGATCGCTGAGCGATCGAGCACCGCCCTGATGTCGGGAGCCTCCTGCAGCGGGTTTGTCATTCCGCCGGCTCCTCATCTGGCCAGCGACCGGCCTGGATCGCCTCCAAGCGGCGCTGGCTCTCCGCGCGCTGCGCCTCGGTCGGTGGACCGAACTTTCCACGCCACTTCGCGACACCCTCGTCGGTGACGTTGATGCCGACTTCGGCCAACATCCTCCTGGTGGTAGCGCCGCGCTCCATGCGTGCTCGCACCGCCTCTGTGACGATTGCTGAGCTGTTCGGATGTTTGTCGAGATATTCGGCTACGTCGTCGGGAAGACTCACAGTAATCCGCCTCGTCATACTCGAATCATACTGTCGGGAAACCAAGGTCACTACCTTCCCGGGAAAGGTCGTGGCATCGGGTTGTCCCTACAATACAACGGAGTATCGAAGTAACCAAATTGATCTATTGATCACCTGGTCAGGCGCCCTGGAGGTGGACGTCGGCGCGGGTCGTCAGCTCGCCGTCCCGGTTCGTCTCCTCGACGCGGACGTCCGCCTGTGTCCCCGCGTGCCGCAGCGTGCTCACCGCGTTGCCGAAGTACGGCCCGGCCAGCCGCTTCCACCGCACCGGCGGCCGGCGCACCCCGGCGGACCTGGCAAGGCCGCGCACCGCCCGGGCCGCCGCTCGTGACCAGCTGAAACGCATCGCCGGCCGCATGAACGCCGGCACCTGGTTGTGAATCGGCGAGCAGGTCAGCTGATGCACCGGGGTCGCCGTGGCCGGCCCGAGGTCCGCCCGCGCCACGTACGAGTGGTGCACGTCCCCGGACAGCACGCTGATCGACGCCGGTGCCGCGTAGGCCCCGCCCGCGCCGACCCGGTGACCGGGTGCGCCCGGCCCGCCGTCGCCGAGGCGCCGGAACAGCTCGGTCAGCGCGTCGAAGGAGCGGGTGAAGGCCGCCCAGTGCTCCAGGTCGAAGGTGCGGCGGACCTTCTCCGCGAATACGGCGCGGCGCGACCCGGGCGAGTCGGCCAGGCGCTCGTTCCAGGCCTCGAGGTGGTGGATGGCCGGCGGCAGCAGCCACGGCAGGGACGAGCCGACCACCAGGTGGTCGTAGTCGCCGTGCGCCTGGTCCACGAACCACGCCCACTCCGCCGCGGGCAGCATCTCGCGCCCGCCCGTGGTCAGCACCCGGTTGCAGCGGTTGTCGAGCATGACCACCCGGGTACGCCCGATGTCGAGCGCGAAGCTCCACTGGTACGGCCGGTCGGTGTTCTCCGCCGAGGAGGGCGAGTCGACGGAGATGCCGAAGTCGTGCAGGATCGCCGTCGCGTCCGGCACCGAGGTGATCGCGGCGAGCAGCGTGTCCACGGCGAGCTCGTCCGGGCTCAGGTTGCCCAGGTGCTGGTAGACCCAGTACGACGCCAGCCCGCTGGAGATCCGCTCGGGCCACCAGTCCTGCGCCGACATGTCCCTGCGCCAGGAGGCGGAGGTGTTCCAGTCGTCGATGATCTCGTGGTCGTCGAAGATCATCACGCTCGGCACGGTGGACAGCAGCCAGCGCACCTCGGGATCGCGCCAGGACTCCAGGTAGAGCCGGGTGTACTCGTCGAACGAGACGACCTGGTCGGCCGGGCCGCGGTGGCCGGAAGCCCGCCGCCCGCGCAGGAAGCGCCGGACCTTCGCCGAGGTGTTGTCGGCGTACACCTGGTCGCCGAGCAGCACGATCAGGTCGGGGCGCAGGTCCGGGTCGCGCGGGTCGGTCATCAGCCGCCGGGCGTACGCGTCCAGCGCGTCGGGCGGCAGCCGGCGGCCGGTGGAGTGCGCGGTCGCCTCGCGGCAGGAGCCGAAGGTCAGGCTGACGCCGCGGTCCGCGTCGTCGGCGGGACGGGTCACGATCACGCTCGGCGGGTACGGCGAGTCGGGCAGCGGCCACACCGGGCGGTCGTCGAGCGACACGTCGTACTCGTTGGCGGAGTCCGGGACCAGGCCCTCGACCACGACGATCGCGTAGTGGTGCCCGTACGCGGTGAAGGTCGACGCGGAGCCGGCGCCGCCGCCGGCGACCCGCACGCGGACGACGGCCGGTGAGGTCGTCTCCACCCAGATCGTCGCCCGGTCGCCCGCCACGCGGCGTAGCACGGGCCCGATGAGCAGGTGGGCGGTCAACGGGTAACCGGGTGGCGCGACATGATCCCATCCTGCCCAGCGGCCCGGGTTTGCGCCAGCGGGCGCCCGGAGATCATCGGCAAGCCGCCCGGCGGAGCCGGGTGCTCCCACACGCCCGCGGGACATCTGTCAGGATTTCGGAATGGAATACGTGGTCGCCTCCCTGATCCTGCTGCTTGTGCTGGTGGTCGGCGCCATCGGTCTGGTCGTGCCCCGGCTGCGCCGCCGCGAGCTGCCCCCGCCGCCACCGGCCGAGGAGCTGCCGCCGCTGATCACCAAGCCGGCCGAGGCACCGGTCGCCGAGGCGCCGCCCGCGGAGACGGCCCCGCCGGTGGAGGCGAAGCCGGTCATCGAGACGCCGGAGCCCACCGCGGGCCGCCTGGTGCGGCTGCGGGCCCGGCTCAGCCGCTCGCAGAGCGTCCTCGGCCGTGGCCTGCTCAGCGTGCTCTCCCGCGATCACCTTGACGACGACGCGTGGGAGGAGATCGAGGACAGCCTGATCTCCGCCGACGTCGGCGTCGAGGCGACACAGGCCCTGGTGGAGCGGCTGCGCGAGCGGGTCCGGGTGCTCGGCACCCGGACGGTGGCCGAGGTACGCGCCCAGCTCGCCGAGGAGCTGACCGCGGCGCTCGACCCCGGGATGGACCGCACGCTCAAGACGACGCCGCACGACGGGCGGCCGGCGGTCATGCTTGTGGTCGGCGTCAACGGCGCCGGCAAGACCACCACCTGCGGCAAGGTGGCCCGGGTGCTGATCGCCGACGGCCGCACGGTGCTGCTCGGCGCGGCCGACACCTTCCGCGCCGCGGCCACCGAGCAGCTCGTCACCTGGGGCGAGCGGGTCGGCGCCGAGACGGTCCGCGGCCCGGAGGGCGGCGACCCCGCCAGCGTGGCGTTCGACGCGGTCAAGCGCGGCATCGACACCGGCGTCGACACCGTGCTCATCGACACGGCGGGCCGCCTGCAGAACAAGGTCGGCCTGATGGACGAGCTCGGCAAGGTCAAGCGGGTCGTGGAGAAGCACGGACCGGTCGACGAGACGCTGCTGGTCCTCGACGCCACCACCGGGCAGAACGGCCTGGAACAGGCCCGGGTCTTCACGGACGTGGTGGATGTCACGGGGGTCGTGCTCACCAAGCTGGATGGCACCGCCAAGGGCGGCATCGTCATCGCCGTGCAGAACAAGCTGGGGATTCCGGTCAAGCTGGTCGGTCTTGGCGAGGGCCCGGACGACCTGGCGCCGTTCGATCCCGCCGCGTTCGTCGAGGCTCTGCTTGGCACCGACGCGTAGGCTCGGGGGCGGTGGACCCCGACCGCGGGGCGCGTCCAGGGGAGGCCGTGGGTGACGCAGGAGCACGAGCTTCAGGACTCCCGCCGCGAGATCCCGTTACACGGTGGCAACGTCAGCACCGTCTCCAAGGTCGGCGACACCGTGCGCCGCAACGCCGGCCCGTGGACGCCGGCCGTGCACTCGCTGCTCAACCATCTGCAACGGGTCGGCTTCACCGGGTCACCGCACGCGCTGGGCATGGACGAGCGTGGCCGCGAGGTGCTGTCGTACCTGGACGGCGAGTGCGGCGAGTACCCGCTCGCCCCGCACTGGACGACCGAGGAGGCGCTGGTCACGGTCGCGACGATGCTGCGCATGTTCCACGACGCGCAGTACGGCTTCCAGCCGCCGCCGGGCGCGGTCTGGCGCTCGTTCGGCCCGCCGCCCCCGGACACCGAGGTGATCTGCCACCACGACGCCGCACCGCACAACGTGGTCTGGCGCCCCGACGGCACCCTGGCGCTCATCGACTTCGATCTCGCGTCGCCCGGCGCGCGCATCTACGACGTTGCCTACGCGGCCTGGACCTGGGTGCCGCTGTTCAGCGACCGCGACTCATACACGCTGGGCTGGAAGCGGCCCAACCGGCCGCGCCGGCTGCGGCTGTTCGCGGACGCGTACGGCCTGATCCCGCGGGACCGGCATCGGCTGGTCCGGACCATCCGCCGGCGGATCGTGGACCACGTGGAGGGCATCCGGCGGATGGCCGCGGCCGGCGACCCGGCCTTCGTGCGCATAGTGCACAAGGGACACCTGCGGCGACCGATGCGCGACCTCCGGCTGCTCGATTACGAGCGGCACACCCTGGAGTACGCCTTGCGGTGACGTCCCGTTGACGTGCTGATGATCCTCTTCCCGTGTCTCCTTGGGTTTATTGTCCCTGTTCAGCGTGCTTTGTTCGGCCTGCTGTGAGAGTTTCTTCACACGTACGAAACAAGCCGTCACGCGTCGGAAATCGCGCGTAGACCGTGTGCGAAACAGCAGAACGAAAGGCTTCCGCCCGAACCGGCCAACAGGCGACGCCGCCCGTGGCCGAGGCTGCATCTCATCCGCTGGTTCCCCCCGCGGCCGGTGCAGAAGGACACCTAATCCGAGAGGAGGCAGCGTGGAGATCAACACCGGCAATACGGCCTGGTTGCTCCTGTCGTCTGCGCTCGTACTGCTTATGACTCCCGGCCTGGCGCTGTTCTACGGTGGCCTCAACCGGTCCAAGGGCGCCCTGAACATGATGATGATGAGCTTCTCGAGTATCGGGCTCATCTCCGTCCTGTGGGTGCTGTACGGCTTCACCCTTTCCTTCGGCACCAACGGCAGCTCCGGTGTGAACAACGTCATCGGCAGCTTCAGCCAGTACTTCGGCACGGGCACCAGCTGGATCGGCGAGGAGTGGATGATCGCGGGCGCCGGCACCGGCATCCCGACCTACGTCTTCATGGTCTTCCAGATGATGTTCGCCATCATCACCGTCGCCCTGATCAGCGGCTCGCTCTCGGACCGCCTCAAGTTCGGCGGCTGGATCCTCTTCGCCGCGGGCTGGTTCACCCTCGTCTACGTCCCGGTCGCGCACTGGGTCTGGGGCGGCGGCTGGATCGGCGCGAAGCTCGGCGCGCTCGACTTCGCCGGTGGTACCGCGGTGCACATCAACGCCGGCGCCGCGGCGCTCGGTGTCGCGCTGGTGCTCGGCAAGCGCGTCGGCTGGCCCCGCGAGGCCATGAAGCCGCACAGCGTGCCGTTCGTCGCGATCGGCGCCGGCCTGCTCTGGTTCGGCTGGTTCGGGTTCAACGCCGGCTCGGAGCTGACCGTCGACAGCATCACCGCGGTCGCGTTCGTCAACACCCAGGTCGCCACGGCCGCCGCGCTGCTCGGCTGGATCATCGTGGAGTGGCTCCGCGACGGCAAGCCGACCCTGGTCGGCGCGTCCTCCGGCGCGGTCGCCGGTCTGGTCGCCATCACCCCGGCCTGTGGCTTCATCGCCCCGCTGCCCGCGGCCCTGCTCGGCATCATCGCCGGTGCGGTCTGCGCGCTGGCGGTCAGCCTGAAGTACAAGCTCGGCTACGACGACTCGCTCGACGTGGTCGGCGTCCACTTCGTCGGCGGTTGGATCGGCTCCCTGGGCATCGGCTTCTTCGCCACCACCCAGGTCAACGCCGTCGCCGCCCGCGAGAGCCTGTTCTACGGCGGTGGCGTCGACCAGCTGTGGCGCCAGTTCGTCGGCAGCGCCGCGGTCACGGTCTACTCCCTCGGCATCGCGATCGTTCTCGCGCTGATCCTCAAGGCCGTCAAGGTCTTCCGGGTCGACGCCGAGACCGAGGTGGCGGGCATCGACGTCGCCGAGCACGCCGAGAGTGCGTACGACTTCTCGCCCACCACGGGTTCGGGCAGCGCCTTCGCGATCGCCGGGATCAAGCAGTCGGGCAGCACCGACGGGACCGCTCCCGTCGGTGAAAAGGTCGCCGGTTAATTTCCCCTGATGGCTGCGATGGAAGGACTGAGCATGAAGCTGGTGACCGCGGTCATCAAGCCGTACCAGCTCGACGCGGTGAAGGAGGCTCTGCACGCGCTCGGCGTGGCGGGCCTGACCGTGAGCGAGGTACAGGGGTACGGACGACAGAAGGGCCACACCGAGGTGTACCGGGGTGCCGAGTACACGGTGGAGTTCCTCCCGAAGATCAAGGTCGAGGTGCTGACCGACGAGATCGACGTCGAGAAGGTCGTCGACGCCGTCATCACCTCGGCACGGACCGGCAAGATCGGTGACGGCAAGGTCTGGGTCACGGCCGTGGAGGACGTGGTCCGGGTACGCACCGGCGAACGCGGCCTCGACGCGCTGTAGCTCCCGGTTCCCTGAGGTATTCGACCAGAAGGAAGCAATTTGTCATACGTGGTCAGTGAGCCGTCGGCGCCGCCCGAGGTACCGTCCGGCGGCTCACTGGACACGCTGCGCCGGCACATCGGCGCCGCCGGCCGGGCCGCCCGGGCGACGGCGCTCGACGCGTGGCTGGCCACCATGTTCCCCGGCCATCTGCCCGGCGTCAGCCTGGTCGCGGTCGGCGGCCTCGGCCGCCGGGACTGCGCACCGCACAGCGACCTCGACCTGGTGCTGCTGCACAACGGCACGGCCGGCATCGATCGCATCGCCTCCGCGCTCTGGTATCCGATCTGGGACGCGCGGCTGGGCCTCGACCACTCCGTGCGCACCCTGCCGGAGGCGCTCTCCGTCGCGCACGACGACGTCAAGGTCGCGCTCGGCCTGCTCGACGCCCGGCACGTCGCCGGCGACGAGGGCCTCTCCGCCGAGCTGATCGCGGCCGCCTCCGACCAGTGGCGGCGCACCGCCGTACGGCTGCTGCCGCAGCTCAAGGAGCTCACCGCCACCCGCTGGGCGACGCACGGCGAGCTCGCGTTCCTGCTGGAGGGCGACCTCAAGGAGGCCGCCGGCGGCCTGCGCGACCTGACCATCCTGCGCGGCATCGGCCGGGCCGGCGTCGCCGACACGATGCGCCCCGCCGTCCGCGCCGCGAACCTGCGGCTGCTCGACACCCGCGACGCGTTGCACCTCGCCGTCGGCCGCCGGGTCGACCGGCTCGTCGCGCAGGAGCGCGCGGCGGTCGCCGACCTGCTCGGCGTGGACGACGGCCCGTCCAACCACCCCGCCACAACCCCTGACCGGTCTAAAGGCTCCGACGCTTTGCTGCGCCGGGTCTCCGGCGACGCCCGGACTATCGCGCACGCCCTCGACGACGCCTGGCGCTCCGCCGACCGGCTGCGCAGCGGCCGCCGCCGGGGCGTCCCGGCCCGGCCGACCCGCCGCCCGGTCGCGCGCGACGTGGTCGAGCAGGACGGCGAGCTGGTGCTGGCGCGGACCGCCATCGGACCCGTACCCGACCCCACCCTGTCGCTGCGGGTCGCGGCCGCGGCCGCGACCGTGCGGCTGCCCATCGCCCGCGCCACCTGCGAGTGGCTGGCGGCCTTCTGCCCGCCGCTGCCGATGCCGTGGCCGCCCGCGGCCCGCGCCGCCCTGGTCTCCCTGCTCGGCTCCGGCCGGGGCCTGCTGCCCACCTGGGAGGCCTGCGACCGGTACGGCCTGATCGACGCGTGGCTGCCCGAGTGGGCCCGGGTGCGCAGCCTCCCGCAGCACCACCCGATCCACCGGTACACCCTGGACCGGCACCTGGTGCAGGCCGCGTACGAGGCGAGCGCGTTCACCCGCGAGGTGTACCGGCCCGACCTGCTGCTCATCGGCGCCTTCCTGCACGACATCGGCAAGGGCCTGCCCGGCGACCACAGCATCGTCGGCGCGCCGATCGCCGCCGAGGTCGCCACCCGGATCGGCCTGCCGCCAACGGACGTGGCCACCGTCGAGAAGCTGGTCCGGCTGCACCTGCTGCTGCCCGACGTCGCCACCCGCCGGGACCTCAGCGACCCGGTCACTATCACCACCGTCGCCGAGGCCGTCGGCGACCCGGCGACCCTTGACCTGCTGCACGCCATCGCCCGGGCGGACTCGCACGCCACCGGCCCGGCCGCCTGGTCGGACTGGAAGGGCCGGCTCATCGCCGAGCTGGTCCGGCGGGTGCACACCGCGCTGGACAGCGGCGCGCTGCCGGCCCCGCCCGAACCGGACCCGGAGCTGCTCGCCGGCGGCCTGCCCGCCGTACACCTCGACGGCGACCGGGTCGCGGTCGCCGCGGCCGACCGCCGGGGCCTGCTCGGCTCGGTGGCCGCGTGCCTGGCCCTGCACCGCCTCGACGTGATCGCGGCCGACGTCTCCACCGTGGACGGCCGGGCGATCGTGGAGTTCCTGACCCAGCCCCGGTACGGCTCGCCGGCCGACCCGGTGGCGCTCGCCGCGGACCTGCGCCGGGTGGCCTCGGGCGACGTGTCGGTGACCCAGCGGCTGCGCGCCCGGGCGATGTCGGCCCGCGGCGGCGCCGCGCCCCGGGTGGTCTGGCACCGCGGCGCCGCCACCGACGCGGCCGTGCTGGAGCTGCGCGCGGCCGACTCGTCCGGCCTGCTCTTCCGGGTGGCGTCCGCGCTCGACGAGGCCGGCGCCGACGTCCGCGCAGCCCGCATCTCCACGCTGGGCGGAGACGTGGTCGACGCGTTCTACCTCGTCGGTGCCTGGACCGACCCGGCGGCCCGGGAACGGGTCGAGGCGGCCCTTCTCGCCGCGGTCTGAGACGCCGCGGTGACGTGACCGTCACCTCGATCGCTCTGTTGACGTTGGCCCTATCGACATCCAGGGCGTACGTGAAGAGGTCTGTTGCCGCATGGGGGAGACACCCGGTCTGCTTGACGACTACCTGCGAATCGCCCAGTACCACGTGAGATCGGCGCTGCCGCCCACGGCGATCCGGATCAGGTCCCTCGACGCGCGCCGGCTGCTGGCGCGCTCCGGCCTGAAGGAGAGCGGTTCCTACGCCGAGCTGCTCGACGCCGCCCGGGCCGGCGACAGCCGATGGCTGCGGCGGCGCCGGCGCGACGTCAAGCCGACGGTGCTCGCCGGGCTGGCGCAGGTCCTGGCGCAGCAGGAGATGCTGCCCGAGGATCGGACCGACGCGCTGGCCCTCTACGACCTGATCCGGGAGGCGCTCGGCGCCGACGCGCTGCCGTCGGCGCATCAGGGCCTGCACGCGCAGCTCGCCTTCGCCTGGCAGGGCGCCGAGCACGCGCGGGCGCTGCTGCGGGCGTACCGGCAGGTGAGCGACGGCGTGCGGACGGATCTCGAGCTCGACCTGGCGAACCCGTTCGCGGGCGACGAGCCGGTCATCCCGTGGCTCACCGCGTTCCGGACGATGATGCCCGACCCGCCGCTCGCGCTCGCACACGACGAGGGCGTCGTGCCGTTCGACCGGCTGACCGTCGCGTGCGCGGTGCCCGGGGTCGAGGCGCCGGAGCGGGTCTCGGTGATCGTGACCGCGTACCGACCCGACGAGGGCCTGATCACCGCGGTGCGCTCGATCCTCGACCAGAGCTGGCGCAACGTCGAGGTGATCATCGTCGACGACGCCTCGCCGCCGGAGTACGAGCCGGTGCTGGCCCGGGCCGTCGCGCTGGGCGGCCGGATCCTGCTGGTCCGCCAGCCGGTCAACCGCGGCACCTACGAGGCGCGCAACGCCGGCATGGACGCGGCCGAGGGCGAGTTCGTGGCGTTCCAGGACTCCGACGACTGGTCACACCCGCGCCGGCTCGAGCTACAGATCCGGCCGCTGCTGGAGGACCGCCGACTGGTCGCGACCGCCTCCGACGGGATCGGGGTCACCGAGGACCTGCTGGTCACCCGCCCGGGTGTGCGGCGGAGCCGGTTCAACCCGTCCTCGTTGGTGTTCCGCAGGGCGCAGGTGATGGACCGGATCGGCTACTTCGACCCGGTGCGCAAGGCCGCCGACTCGGAGTACATCGGCCGGATGCGGGCCGTCTTCGGCGAGTCGGCCGTGCTGCACCTGGAGTCGGCGCCGCTGGCGCTGATCCGGCGGTCGCTGGGCTCGCTGTCGCGCTCCGAGATCGGCGCGTACTGGATGCACCCGGCGCGGACCGCGTACGCCTCGGCCTACCTGCGGTGGCACTCGCGGATCGCGGCCCGCTCCGCCGAGCCGTACCGGCCGCGGGACGGCTCGGCGCGGCCCTTCGCCGTGCCCGACCACCTGCGGCTGGCCCGGGGCGAGCAGTCCGGCCGGGCCGGGTTCGACGTCGTGATGGTCGCCGACTGGCGCTTCCTGCAAGGCACCCAGCAGTCGGCGCTGGAGGAGATCCGGGCGCTGGTCGCGCGCGGGCTGCGCGTCGGGATCATGCAGTTCGAGTCGATGCGGCCGCCGGCCCGGCTCCGGTGGCCGCTCTGCGGGCCGGTGCAACAGCTCGTCAACGACGGCCGGATCGAACAGGTGCTGCCGGGCGACGAGAACCGCGCCGAGCTCGTCATCGTGCGCCAGGCCGCGACGCTCCAGTTCCCGCCCGGCGAACCGTGTCTGCTGCGCACCCGGCACGTGATGGTGGTGGCCGACGAGGCGCCCGAGCGGCGGGGTGACACCGACCGGCGCTACTCGCCCGAGGACTGCTCCCGGGCCGCGTTCCGGCTGTTCGGGACCGAACCGGTGTGGTGCCCGCAGGATCCGCAGATCCGGGTCGTGCTGCGGGCGGAGAACGTGGAGCTGACGCCGTACGACCTGCCGGTGGTCGTCGACGGCGAACGGTGGTGCGCGAGCCGGAAGTCCCCGGCGGGGCCCGGCGTGGTCGGCACGGATCTGAGCGACGAGGGTGTGTGGCCGCGGGACGCGCGGTCGGCGCTCGTCGTCTATCAGACGCTGAAGGAGTGGGACGTGCGGCTGCGGCTGCCCGACTGGCCGCGTACCGGGTACCGGCTCGGCGGCCCGCGCAACCACCTGGTCTTCGAGGCCGCCGACCTGGACCTGCGCACGTTCGTGCACCAGCTCGACTTCTATCTGCACTTCCCCAGCCCGGACCGGATCGAGACGTTCTCGCGCCCGGCGCTGGAGGCGGCGGCGCTCGGCTGCGTGGTGATGATGCCCGAACGGCACGCGGCCGTCTTCGGCGACGCGGCGGTCTACTGCGCGCCGGAGGAGCTCGCGGCGACCGTCCGGCGCTACCGCCGCGACCGGGACCTGTTCGCCGAGCAGAGCGAGCGGGCCCGGGCCGTTGTCGCCAAGGCGCACCATCCGCAGCTCTTCGTCGACCGCATCGCCGGGATCGTCACGGCGCCACGCCCGGCGGCCCCGGCGCAGCGCTCGGCGGGGCACGCCGCCACCGGCACCGTGCGCTGACTGCGGCCGTAACGGCGGTGTCGCCGCGTGCGTTAGGCGATGGTGTTGTCCCGCGCCCGGTGGCGCGCCCGATTCTGGAGGTTTGAATGAGCAGCCTGGTCCGGTTCGTCGGTCGGCTGGCGGTGCGGGTGCGGAGCCTGACGCGCCCGCAGACCGTGATCCTCACGATTCTCTCGGTGTGCTGTCTCGGCGTCTGGTCGGCGGCCGCGACGGGACACCAGGGAATCGCCCTGTCGCTGTTGGCGAGCCTGCTGCTCGGCGTGCTGCTGGGCATCCTGCACCTCTCGCGCTGGATCAGCGGCGTCTACCGGGCCAACCAGAACGCGAACCGCGAGCTGCGCCTGATCATGGAGCAGTTGCAGCGGCGGGTCGTCGCCACCGTGGAGAAGGAGCGGGTCACCGCCGGTGACCGGCACCAGGACCTGACCCGGACCGTCACCCGCGGGCTGCGGCAGAGCGGGCACGGCACGGACCTGCTGCTGCGCGCGCAGAGCCGGGAGATCGAGGCCATGTTCCAGCTGTTCCGGCAGTGCACGCCGCGCGCGCCGATGCCGTCCTCGGGCGACTTCGCGCTGAACCCGACGGACCTGCTCGACCTGCTCTACCTGGTCCGGCTCCGCCGGCCCCAGCTGGTCGTCGAGCTCGGCAGCGGCACCTCGACGGTCTGGCTCGGCTACGCACTCGCCGAGCACGGCGGCAAGCTCATCTCCATCGATCACGACCCCGGCTACGCACGGCAGACCCGGGCGCTGATCGCGGCGCACGAGCTAGACGACGTGGTGCAGGTGCGGGAGGCGCCGCTGCGCGAGGTGACGGCGAACGGCAAGCCCTACCAGTGGTACGACGTCGAGCAGCTCGCCGACCTCAGCGACATCGACCTGCTGCTGATCGACGGCCCGCCGGCCGCCACCGGCCCGGACGCGCGGTACCCGGCCCTGTCGGTGCTCGCCGGCCGGCTCGCCGGCACGGCAACGGTGATCCTCGACGACACCAACCGTCAGCAGGAGCGGGAGGCCGTGCAGCGCTGGATCAGCGAGGTGCCGGGTCTGACCGAGGAGCAGCGACTGCTGGGGCGGCACACGGTGCTGTCGTACTCGCGTGCCACCACGCCGGTCACGGTGTGAGGCCGACCTGGTCGGGAATGGCGAAGCTGCCGACGTACAGGCAGTGATCGGATAGGTCTCCGCAGGCCGTTGTCGCACTCCGCGGAGTGAGGAACCCCCGGCTGCCGAAGAGGTAGTCGATCTTGATCCACTTCGGGATGAACGTGGGCAGCGGCTCCGCCCGCCCGTCCGCCTCCTGGAACATCGTGGCGAAGGGCACCAGGTCGAGGCTGTCCGGCGGCGAGTTGAGATCCCCGCCGAGGATCACCGGCCGGCCCGCCGCGATCGGCTCCAGCCAGCGCTGGACCGTGGCCAGCTGGAGCGCCAGGTTGGGCCCGCTCGGCGCGGTGTGTGTGGTCACCACGAGGATGGGGCGGCCGGCGACGCGCAGCCGGGCGCCGAGCGCCACGCGCGGCTCCTGCCGCCCCGGGTGCGGGCTGGGCAGCCGGCGCACCACCTTGCCGTACAGGGTGCCGCGGGCGACGATCGCCACCCCGAAACCGCGCCCGTGCCGGCGGTCGTCGTTGTCGCACTGGCCGCCGGTGGTGGCGCGGGCGAACACGGCAGAGTAGCCGCGCTTGACGAGGAGCCGGCGGATGCCGAGATACTGCGAGTAGCAGAGCTCCTGGAGCATGGCCACCGAGGTCTCCCGGCGGCGGATCTGGCCGGCGATGTGCTTCGCCGTGAGGGCCACCTCACCGTGCCGGCAGAGGTTGCCGCAGACGTTGAAGGTGAACACCTCAACGGTCGGCGGGCCCTGCGTCTCCGTCGTCGTCTCCGGCAGTACCTCGGTACCCGCTGGCGCCCGCGTCGTCGGTGATGCCCGCGCCTGCGCCTGCGGGGCAACCGCGAGCAGACCGCTCAGCAGGGCAGCCAGTACCACCGCGATTTTCATGCCACCCAGATTCGGCCGCGCTTGCGCACGTAGCAGAGTCTGCGGGGTTGCAGCCTGGTTGTCGTCCCCCGGCCGGTGGACAGACAAACCGGCCGGCACGCTGTCGCGTGCCGGCCGGTGGGGCGGAAGGGGTCAGGGTTTCAGCCGCGCGGACAGCAGCGGTGCGAGGAATCTGCTGTACGCCGTGGTCATATGGTGCTGGTCCTTGTAGACCAGCATGTTGCCGACAATCCCGGGGCATCGGCTCGCGGTGCAGAACCACGGCAGCGGGTCGATGACCGTCGCGCCCCGCTCCCGGACCGCGGCCATCACCAGCTTGCGCCGCTGCGGCACGTTGACCGCGGCCTTCCGGCTGCGGGCGCAGACCCGAGGGTCGTTCAGGTGCGCGGAGAGGCAGTCGGGCATCGGCCCGGCCTGCCAGGGCGTGTCGTTGATGAAGTAGACCCTCGTGCCCGGCCCGGACACCGCGTCAACGGACCGCTTCCACGCGTCGACCCAGGCCTGGTCCTGCGTGCCGGTCACCTTGAGCGCCTCGGCGCTCGGCGCGGTCGAGGCCATGACCACGATCGCCGGGTTCAGCGCGCGGATGTGCTGCCAGGCGGCCTTGCGCCACTGGACGCACTCGGTGAACTCGCGCTTGAGCGCGTCCTCGTAGATGAGGGTGTCCGCGGCGGAGCAGGCGCTCTTGGTGACCATGACGAGCTTCCAGCTCCGCTGGTTGGCGATGGCCTCCATCGCGGGGAACCAGTGCCCGGCGTGCGAGTCGCCGAACAGCACCACCGTGGTGGGCGACGCCAGGTCGCCGTACGCGCAGGGCGTCTTGACCTCGGCGTCGTCGAACGCGCCGGCGCACTTCTCCCGGTAGATCCGCGGCTTGTCGTCGGCGGCCGTCGCCAGCCCCGGCGTGAGGTTGCGCGGCACGGCGGGCATGGCGACGGCCGCCGCGAGGCTCTGCCCCAGCCGGTGCGCGTCGGTCAGCGGGGCCGCCTTGTAGGTGCTGATCCCGCTCGCGTGCCCGGCCGTGAACGCGATGAGCCCGCAGAGCCCGGCCGCCGCCAGCGAGAGCGCGGCGCCGACGCCGATTCCGCGCCAGGGCCGGTCGCGCAGCGTGGCCAGGTGCCGCACCGGGTTCTCCACGCACGCGTAGGTGAGACCGGCGAGCAGCAGCGCGCCCAGCACGACCGCCACGTTCTCCCAGGTGGCGAGCGCGTGGCCGAGCGCGTACGGGGCGATGAGCAGCGCCGGCCAGTGCCAGAGGTACCAGGAGTAGGAGAGCCGGCCGATGCCCTGCATCACCGGCCGCCCCAGCAGCCCCGCCTGATCCGGCTGATCCGTGCAGCCGCCGGCGATGACCGCCGCGGCGCCGAGCACCGGGAGCAGCGCCGCGTACCCGGGGAACGGCGTCCCCGCGGTGTAGCCCAGCGCCGAGATCATGATCGCGGCGAGCCCGCACGCGGTCAGCGCCCGGGACACACCGGATGCGAGCCGGCCCAGCCGGGCCGCGCCGACCGCGAGCAGGGCGCCGACGCCCAGCTCCCAGGCGCGGGTGTGCGCGCCGAAGTAGGCCCAGCCGGCGTTGTGCCGGGTCTGCCAGACGGAGAGCAGCAGCGAGCCGGCGGTCAGCACGGCCAGGACCGTGCCGAGCCCGCGGCCCCGGCGGCGCACGACGATGAGCAGCATCAGCAGCGGCCAGACCAGGTAGAACTGCTCCTCCACCGCGAGGGACCAGAAGTGCTGGAGCGGCGACGGTTCCGCCTCGGCGTTGAGGTAGTCCGTGCCGATCGCGGCCAGCCGCCAGTTCATCGCGTAGATCGTGGTGTGCAGCGCGTCCGAGAGGATCGCGGTCAGCCGCAGCGGCGGCAGCCACAGCGCCGCGGCGACCATCGTCGCCACGACCACGACGGTCGAGGCGGGCAGCAGCCGCAGCGCGCGGCGTGCGTAGAAGCGCCGGATCGAGACCCGGCCGGTGCGCTCGGCCTCGCGCAGCAGCAGCCCGGTGATGAGGAAGCCGGAGATGACGAAGAACACGTCGACGCCGACGTAGCCGCCGGTCAGGAACGGGATCCCGCAGTGGTACGCGACCACCAGGAGCACCGCGACCGCCCGCAGCCCCTCGATGTCCCGCCGGTGCCGCGCGGGCGCGGCCACCCGGGTGGCGCCCGGTCCGGGCGCGGCGTGGCGGGGCCCCGCGCGATGCGCCGGCGCGGCCGCCGCGACGCTCGTTTCGGTCACAGCCGGTGTGCCGCGTCGCCGCGGGTCACGCCCCGGGTGTCGAAGAAGCGCTTGGCGATCCCGGCCAGGTGGTCGGCGTCGTACTCGCGGTGGTGCTGGACGAGGATCACCAGGTCGGCGGCCGCGGCGGCGCCCTCGAGGTCGTCGGTGCGCGGCACCTCGACGCCGCCGGCGCTCCACGTGCCCACGTGCGGGTCGTGGTAGGCCAGCCTCGCGCCGAGCGCGGTGAGGTGGCGGGCGAGCGGCGTCGCCGGCGACTCCCGCTGGTCGGCGATGTTCGGCTTGTAGGTGACCCCGAGCAGCAGCACCGAGGCGCCGTGCACGGCCTGCCCGTCGGCGTTGAGCAGGTTCTGCGCCCGCCGGGCCACGTACGCCGGCATCGTCGCGTTGATCTCCTGCGCCAGCTCCACGAAGCGGAACGGGTAGCCGAGCTTGCTGCGTACGTTGTGGCTCAGGTAGTTCGGGTCGATCGGGATGCAGTGCCCGCCGACGCCCGGGCCGGGGTAGAACGCCTGGAAGCCGAACGGCTTCGTCGACGCGGCGTTGATGACGTCCCACAGGTCGATGTCGAGCTCGTGGCAGAACCGGGCCATCTCGTTGACCAGCGCGATGTTCACATGCCGGTACGTGTTCTCCAGCAGCTTGGCGGTCTCCGCCTCCCGGGTGCCGCGGGTGCGCACGACGGTCTCGACGAAACGCCCGTAGAACGCGGCGACCCGGTCGGCGCAGGCCGGGGTGAATCCGCCGACGACCTTCGGGGTGTTGTGCGCGCCGAACTGCTCGTTGCCCGGGTCGATCCGCTCGGGCGAGAACGCCAGGCTGAAGTCGCGGCCTGCGACCAGACCCGAGTGCTCCTCCAGCACCGGGCGCACCACGTCGTCGGTCGTGCCCGGGTAGGTGGTGGACTCGAGCACGACGAGCATGCCCGGGCGCAGGTTGCGCCCGATGGCCGCGGTCGCCGCGGTCACCGCACGCAGATCCGGGCCGTCACCCTCGGAGAGCGGCGTCGGCACGCAGATCACCGCGACGTCGGCCGTGGCGATCCGGGTCTCGTCGGTGGTGGTCCGGAAGCCGCCGGCGATCATCTCGGCGACGTCGGCGTCGGACAGGTCGTCGACGTGCGAGCGGCCCGCGCCGAGCGCGTCGACCACCGCCGCGTTGACGTCGAAGCCGAGTACGGACATGCCGGCCCGGATGGCCTGCTGCGCGAGCGGCAGCCCCACGTATCCGAGTCCGAGGATGACGACGTCGTAGCTCAAGGGGTTCTCTCCTTCATACAGCGCAGGTTTGCGTGCGCGTCAGGCGACGGGCGTGTTGGTGGAGGTCGGATCGCCCGTGCTCGCGCCGGCGGCCAGGACGGGCCGGGCGGCGTCGGCCGCCGGCGTGCCCGGTCCGGCCTGCCGGCCGATCTGCCGGGCCGGCGCCGCCGGCTGTGCGGGCGGCGCGGTGGCGGGCCGCGGCTCGGCCAGCTCGTACGGCGAGACGAACGGCAGGTACGCGGGGAGGAAGTCGCCGAGCAGCGCCGCCTGCTCGGCCGCGGCGACGCCCGTGGTGTCGGTGTCGTTGAGGCAGAACGCGTCGAGGTTGCGCTTGCGCAGCAGCTCGGCGAGCTTGAACGGCGTCGCCGGGTCCGCCAGGTCGTTGTAGCGGTACGCGATCGTCCCCGACACGCCCCGCCCGGTCAGGTACGCGTAGTACTGCTGCAACGACGAGAGCAGCGAGATGTCGTCGGGGTGCCGGAACTGGTGCGACGCGGTGGCGTCGACGTGCTCGGCGAACCGGTTCTCGATCTCCTCGATGACGCTGCGCCGCGACGGGTGCGGGGTGTGCATCATCTTGCGGGTCAGCACCCGCCCGAACGCCGCCTTGATCAGCTCCCGGTTGTTCTTCCCGGCCGAGTCGGCGGGCGGGTCACCGGGTGTGCGCGGCGCGGAGTCGACGCGCGCGGGCGACTGGAAGAAGCGGGTCAGCCCGCCGGGGGTGAAGAACATCTCCGGCGCGACCGGGCGGCCGAGGAAGACGTCGTCGTTGAGGTAGAGGAAGTGCTCGCTCAGGCCCGGGATGCGGTGCAGCCGCGACTCGATGGCCTGCGAGTTGAAGGTCGGCAGCGTGCCGGTTGCGCCGAAGATCTCGCGGTGGCTGACGACGGTGAGCCGCGGGTGATCGGTGTCCAGCCAGGCCGGCACCTGGTCGTCGGTGACCAGGAAGACGTGCCGCACCCACGGGGCGAAGCAGTGCAGGGCGCGCAGCGAGTAGCGCAGCTCGTCGCGGGAGGCGTAGCGGGAGTCGTTGGCGGAGAGCCGGCTCGCGTCGTCCAGCCAGGCGTTCGCGGCCAGCGCGGTCTTCTTGCGGGCCTGCCAGACCGGGTCGGCGCCGTCGACCCAGGTGTACACGGCGTCGATGGGGAAGCTGACCCGCTCCGGGGTGGGCAGCGTGAACTGCTCCCGGGTCCGGTACCGGGCCGGCTCGTCCGGCGCGTGGAACGGGCCGAACGCGGCCTCGGGGGCGGTGACCAGCGGCTCGTCGGCCGGGACCACGTCGGCCTTGCTGCGCGGGCCGATCAGGTTGCCGTCCTGCTCGCGCCAGAACTCGATCTCGCAGCCGAGGTCGGGTCCGAGCACCAGGTTCCCGTCCGGGTCGGTGACCGGCCAGCAGACCCGCAGGATGGTCGCGCCGCGCCGGGCCCGCCGGCCGCGGCGGCCGTGCGGCCGCACGACCTCGAGCAGGCCGGCACCGCCTGCCGTCAGGTCCTCCAGCATCCGGACCACCACGGCCCGGTCCCGCACCGGTACGGCCAGCGCGGTGTGCCGGAACGTGCGGGCGGGCACCCGGAACCAGTCGACGCCCAAGGTGTCCAGGGCGGCGACGGCGCGGTCGAGGTTCTCGCGGCGAACCTGGGCCGGGCCGGTCGTGGCGTCCCGGCGGGCCGTCACCCAGCCCCGGCCGTGGCGGACCCGCATGGTCGGCGCGCCCTTGGCGACCCGCATCATCGGCAGCCGCGGCGGGCGCGACAGCGGCACGATCCGGCGGGCGAGCAGGAGGCGCTGCTCGGGTCCGACCCGGGGCAGGACCCGCCGCTGCACGGAGCTGAAGATGCGCGCTCGGACGCCCCAGGGTGCCAGTCGCAGGATCCGCCGCAGAGACACGCCGTTGTCCTTCCGCCGGATGTAGTCGAGCCGGTTGATCAGCCGCCCGGTTCCTCGTGCCTCAACGGCGTGATTCATCGGAAGGTTGCGGTCGATATCGGCTTTTCGGACATCTGTGCCATGTCGCCACCGGAGCCGCGGAAGGGCCTGAAGTGGCGCCTGTTATCTGCGGTATACGGGATTTGTGCAGGTGGCGTGGCCGAACGGCGGTACCTCACCCCTTACGGGTCGGCCCCGATGCGGACACTTGCGCCGTTGGCGCATGGTGGAAACGGCGGCAATTTCTCCTCGGGAGGCTGAGATGGGCAAAGGAATCGCGTACCTGGTGGCGACGATCGCCGGCGTGATCGTGGTGGGCTGGATCGCGGTGAGCCTGCTGCACGTGCTGGTCGGCGCGCTGGCGTACCTGATCGTGGGCGCGCTCGTGGTCGGCGGCGGCGTCTACCTGTACGGCCGGGCGAAGCGGTCGCTGGCCCCCGGCACCCGTAACCAGCGGCGGATCGAGGCGGCGGCGAAGACGTACCGGATGCGCAACCGGTGACCGTTCCGGCGGGCCGCTAGGCTTGCGGTCATCTCCTCACCTCTGACCAACGGGAAGTTGCGCCGTGTTTGACACCTTGAGCGACCGCCTCTCCGGGATCTTCACCAAGCTCCGTGGCAAGGGCAAGCTCACCGACGCCGACATCGACGCCACCGCCCGCGAGATCCGTCTCGCGCTGCTCGAGGCGGACGTCGCGCTGCCGGTGGTCAAGTCGTTCATCGCCAACCTCAAGGAGCGGGCCCGCGGCGCCGAGGTGTCGGCGGCGCTCAACCCGGCCCAGCACATCATCAAGATCGTCCACGAGGAGCTCATCACCGTCCTCGGCGGCGAGGGCCGGCGGTTGCAGTTCGCCAAGCAGCCGCCGACGGTGATCATGCTGGCCGGCCTCCAGGGTTCGGGTAAGACGACGCTGGCCGGCAAGCTGTCGCGCTGGCTCAAGGCCCAGGGCCACCAGGTCCTGCTTGTCGCGGCCGACCTGCAACGCCCGAACGCGGTCAACCAGCTCCAGGTCCTCGGCACCCGGGCCGGCGTCGACGTGTACGCGCCCTCGCCCGGCAACGGCGTCGGCGACCCGGTGCAGGTCGCCAAGGACTCGATCGAGCACGCCAAGCGGACGGCGAAGGACATCGTCATCGTCGACACCGCCGGTCGCCTCGGCATCGACGCGGAGATGATGCAGCAGGCCCGCGACATCCGCGACGCCGTCGACCCCGACGAGGTCATCTTCGTCATCGACGCGATGGTCGGTCAGGACGCGGTCACCACGGCCGAGGCGTTCCGCGACGGAGTGGGCATCACCGGCGTGGTCCTCTCCAAGCTGGACGGCGACGCCCGCGGCGGCGCGGCGCTGTCGGTCCGGCACGTCACCGGCGAGCCGATCCTCTTCGCGTCCACGGGCGAGAAGCTCGAGGACTTCGACGTCTTCCACCCCGACCGGATGGCGAGCCGCATCCTCGGCATGGGTGACGTGCTGACCCTCATCGAGCAGGCCGAACAGGCCTTCGACGAGGATCAGAAGGAGAAGATGACCTCCAAGCTGCTCGGTGGCGAGCAGTTCACCCTGGAGGACTTCCTCGACCAGCTCATCGCGGTCCGGCGGATGGGCCCGATCGCGAACGTGCTGGCGATGATGCCCGGCATGGGCCAGATGAAGGGCCAGCTGGACGAGCTCGACGACAGCCACTTCGACCGGGTCACGGCGATCATCCGCTCGATGACCCCGGGCGAGCGCACCAACCCGAAGATCATCAACGGCTCCCGCCGTGCCCGCATCGCCAACGGCTCCGGCGTGACGGTGATGGATGTCAACCAGCTGCTCAACCGCTTCGCCGACGCGCAGAAGATGATGAAGCAGATGGGCGGCATGATGGGCCTGCCGGGCGCCAACCGTCGCAAGGCGACAAAGAGCCCGAAGAACAAGCGCAAGGGCACCAAGGGTGGCAACCGGCCGCGCGTGGGCGGAATGCCGGGCGGCTTCCCGGGCGGCATGCCGCAGCTACCGCCGGGCATGGACCCGAGCTCGCTCGGCGGCGGGCCGGGCCAGGGGCTTCCGCCGGGCTTCAAGCTCCCGAAGCTCGACTTCAACAAGCTCACCAACCCGAAGCGCGACGACGACAAGCGCTGACGCGAATTCGGACGCCCGCCGGGACAGGCGGGCCGATGATCGGGTAGGACTGTCCCATGGCGATGCATGTGCGGGGGACAGTCCTGCCCGACGGCGAGGTCCGGGACCTCTGGCTGGTCGGTGACCGGGTCACGTTCGAGCCGGTCGCGGACGCCGAGACGATCAGCGACGGCGGTTTCGTCGTGCCCGGGCTGGTCGACGCGCACTGCCACCTCGGCATCCAGTACGGCGCCAAGCCGATCGAGAGCCTGGACCAGGCCCGGGAGCTCGCACACACCGACCGTGACGCCGGGGTGCTCGCGCTGCGTGACGCCGGGTCGCCCTACCCGTATCCCGAGCTCGACGACGAGCCCGGCATCCCCCGCCTGGTCCGGGCCGGCCGCCACGTCGCGCCCACCCGGCGCTACCTGCGCGACATCGGCATCGAGGTCGACGCCGCGGACGTGGCCGCGACCGTCACCGAGCAGGCCAAGGCCGGCACCGGCTGGGTGAAGCTGGTCGGCGACTGGATCGACCGGTCGGTCGGCGACCTCGCCCCGTCCTGGGACCCGGCCACCATGGCCGCCGCCGTCGCGGCCGCACACGCCGCCGGCGCCCGCGCGGCCGTGCACACGTTCTCCGAGGAGGGCGTCGCCCAGATGGTCCGCGCCGGCGTCGACTCGGTCGAGCACGGCACCGGCCTGTCCCTCGACCTGATCGACGAGATGGCCCGCCGCGGCACCGCCCTGGTCCCCACAATGATCAACATTCGCACCTTCGGCGGCATCGCCGACCAGGCCCGCGCCAAGTTCCCCGGCTACGCCGACCACATGATCGCCCTACGCGACGGCTTCCCGGCCGTCGTCGCCGCGGCCCACGAGGCCGGCGTCCCCATCTACGTCGGCACCGACGCCGGCGGCAGCATCCGCCACGGCCTGGCCGCCGACGAGATGCTCCTCCTCCACGAGGCCGGCATCCCGGCCGCCGACGTCCTCGCCGCCGCATCCTGGCGCGCCCGTGAATGGCTCGGCTTCCCCGGCCTGGTCGAGGACGGCCTAGCCGACCTGGTCGTATACGAAACCGACCCGCGCCGCGACCTACGGGTGGTCCGCGCCCCAAGCCGAATCGTCCTGCGCGGCCGCGTAATCCGCTGACCTCGTCCGCAAGCGGCCGAGCGACCCGCTGACCTCGTCCGCAAGCGGCCGAGCGACCCGCTGATCTTGCCTGCAAGTGGCCAGGTGTTCCCGTGATCTTTGTCTGCAAACGGCCGGGCGATCCGCTGATCTTGTCTGTGGGTGGCCGCGCGATCCCCGCCGGGTGGCCGCGACTCGGTGGTTCGGTTGCGGTGGACGGGTGGGGCCGGGGGTGACCACGCACTGCTGGTGGATCGTTTTTACGCTGTGCGTGGTCACCCCCGGCCCCACCCTTGCATGGGGGTCTGTCGCGCTGGGTTCTTGGTTGCTCAGGCGCGCACGACGGTTGCGATGGGGATAGGCGCCCGTCTGGCCGCCGGATGCCGAGCGAGCCCGCGGCGGTCGTCGCAATCAATCGCCGACCGCAACCGGCGCGGTCCGTTCGCCTGACCCACCACCCACCCCGGCCTGCCCAACCGGGATCCCCTACCGCAACCACCACGCGGAAGCCAGACCACCCACCACAAGGTGCGCGCCCGGCGCGGCCACGCACCCAGCGGCGAGCAACCAAAAGCCTGCCGCAACAGGCCCCCATGCAAGGGCGGGGCCGGGGGTGACCACGCACGGGCATAGAAACGATCCACCAGCAGTGCGTGGTCACCCCCGGCCCCGCCCGTCCAAGCGCAACCAAAGAGGCCACCCACCAAGCCAGACCGTCAGGTGCGGGCGCTCGGCGCGTCCAGCCAGGTGTACCAGGACTCCAGGTTCTCCCCGGTGGTCGCGGAGACGGCCGGCACCTTCGCCTACCGCTATCAGGGGATGGGTCGAATAGCTCACTCGTGGGCGACTACCATCCCTCCTCATGGCTCGTGTGCTCACTCCCCGTGCGGAGGACTTTCCCCGCTGGTACCAGGACATCATCACCAAGGCCCAGCTGGCCGACAACGGCCCGGTGCGCGGGACGATGGTGATCCGGCCGGTCGGCTACGCCATCTGGGAGCACATGCAGGCCGACATGGACAACCGGATCAAGGAGGCGGGTGCGCAGAACGCGTACTTCCCGCTCTTCATCCCGGAGAGCTACCTGCGCCGCGAGGCCGAGCACGTGGAGGGCTTCTCCCCGGAGCTCGCCGTGGTCACCCACGCGGGCGGCAAGCAGCTGGCCGAGCCGCTCGTCGTGCGCCCGACCAGCGAGACGGTCATCGGCGAGTTCATGGCCAAGTGGGTCGACTCCTACCGGGACCTGCCGCTGCTGCTGAACCAGTGGGCCAACATTGTGCGCTGGGAGCTGCGGCCGCGTACCTTCCTGCGGACCACCGAGTTCCTCTGGCAGGAGGGGCACACCGCGCACGCGACCGAGGACGACGCCCGTCGCTACGCGCGCGAGATCCACAAGCACGTGTACGAGGAGTTCATGGTCAACATGCTGGCCATCCCCGTCGTGCCGGGCCGTAAGACCAAGGGTGAGCGGTTCGCCGGTGCCACCAACACCATGACCGTCGAGGCCATGATGGGTGACACGAAGGCCCTGCAGATGGGCACGTCGCACGAGCTCGGGCAGAACTTCGCCAAGGCGTTCGACATCACCTACTCGTCGTCGGCCGGATCGGTCGAGCACGCGTGGACCACGTCGTGGGGCACCTCCACCCGGATGATGGGTGGCCTGATCATGGTGCACGGCGACGACAACGGCCTGCGGCTGCCGCCGCGGATCGCGCCGATCCAGGTGCAGGTCATGGTGGTCAAGGCGGGCGAGGGCGTCACCGAGGCGGCGGCCCGGCTCTGCGCAGAGCTCAAGGCCGTCGGGGTACGCGTCAAGCTCGACGACCGCGCCGACATCCCGTTCGGCCGCCGGGCGGTCGACGCCGAGCTCCAGGGCATTCCGGTACGCGTAGAGGTGGGCCCGCGCGACCTGGCCGCCGGCAACGCGGTCGTGGCCCGGCGCATCGACGGCACCAAGTCGCCGATCGCGCTCGACGACGTCGCGGTCGACGTGGTCAGCGCGCTGAAGGCCGACCAGCAGCGGATGTACGACGACGCGCTGGCCTTCCGTGAGGCCAACACCGTCGACGTCAAGACGCTGGGCGACGCGATCGAGGCCGCGCAGACCGGCTGGGCCCGGGTGCCGTGGTCGGCGGTCGGCACGGACGGCGAGGCCGAGGCGAACGGCAAGGCGGTGACCGTGCGCTGCCTGTTCCGCGCGGACGGGTCGATGCCGGACACCGACGACGAGCCGAACCTGATCGCGATCCTGGCGCGTTCGTACTGAGTATGCGGTTCGCCCCGGGTCGTGAGGTTCTCTACCGCAACATCGACGGCGCACGGCTCGCCTCCGTGCGCCCGTGCCGCGTCGTCGTCGACGACGAGCGCGGGCTGCTGCTCTGGCTGGCCCGCGGCTCGGCGGTCGTGGTCGAGGCGGCCCGGGACGGCCGCGGCCTCCGGGACATGCCGTTCAGCGAGTGGATCGGCCTCGAGACCGAGGTCGTGCACGGCACCTGGCAGGGGCCGGGCCTGCTGAAGTTCATCCCGCCGGGCGCCGACCACTCGGTCTGGTTCTTCCGCGACGACCACGGCGGCTTCGCCAACTGGTACGTCAACCTGGAGGAGCGGGCGCTGCGCTGGGACGACGGTCACACCGCCGGCGTCGACGTGATCGACCAGGACCTCGACGTGGTCGTGCACCCGGACCGGGCCTGGGAATGGAAGGACGAGGACGAGTTCGCCGAGCGCCTCGCCTACCCGGACCACTACTGGGTCCGCGACGAGCAGGCGGTCCGCGCCGAGGGCCTCAGGGTCATCAAGATGATCGAGGCGGGCGAGTTCCCGTTCGACGGCACCTGGACCGACTACCACCCGGACCCGTCCTGGCTGGTCCCGACGTCGCTCCCACCGGGCTGGAACCGCCCCGCGGTACCCCGCAGTTGATCTTTGCCAAGCACGGACCTGGCAGGGTGCGGGTGGCCGCTCATGAGCCGCCAGGCGATTGGCCGCCCGCGCCCGGTCTCGGCGTGAGCGACGGTCAGCACCCTGCAACCACGCACGACATGGTCCAGATCTTTGATCTTTCGCAAATGCGAGGCCCGATTGGGAGCCACCCACCCCCTCTGGCAGAATGGGGTGGTCCGGTGTGCGTGAGCAGCCCTCTAACTCTCACGTGTCGCCAGTCCTCGAGGCATCGGTCCCATATCCCCACGTGGGTTCCGTCGGCTCACTCACGCACCGGCCCGATCGATCGGGCTGGTCGTCATCGCAACAGGAGCGAACAAGACTGTGGCCGTAAAGATCCGGCTCCTGCGGATGGGCAAGATCCGCAACCCGCAGTACCGCATCGTCGTCGCCGACTCGCGCACCAAGCGCGACGGCCGCGCCATCGAGTACGTCGGCATCTACCAGCCCAAGGAAGATCCTTCGATCATCCAGGTGAAGTCGGAGCGCGTGCAGTACTGGCTCTCGGTCGGCGCGCAGCCGAGCGAGGCCGTGCAGCGCCTGCTCGAGAAGACCGGCGACTGGCAGCTGTTCAAGGGCCTGCCGGCCCCGCCGCCGCTGCTCGTCAAGGCCGAGAAGGTCAGCCGCACGGCGGCCTACGAGGCCGAGGCGAAGGCTGCCGCCGGCGTCGCGGACGCCCCGGCCGCCAAGCCGGCCAAGAAGGCCAAGGCGGAGCCCAAGGCGGAGGCCAAGGCCGAGCCCAAGGCTGAGCCGAAGGCGGAGACCGCCGAGGCTGTCTCGGAGGACGCGGCCGGTGCCGGCGCCGACGGGAACTGACGGGGCGCTCCGGCCCGCGCTGGAGCACCTCGTCAAGGGCATCGTCGACAACCCGGACGACGTCCGGGTCCGGCTGGTCGACTCGCGCCGCGGTAAGCGGCTCGAGGTGCGCGTGCACCCCGAGGACCTGGGAACGGTCATCGGGCGCGGCGGGCGCACGGCCAAGGCGCTGCGTCAGGTCATCGGTTCGATCGGTGGGCGCGGCATCCGCGTCGACATCGTCGACGCGTACTGAGCTGCCGCCTGATGTTGCTGGTCGTCGGTCAGATCGGTAAGCCCCACGGCATCCGCGGGGAAGTGCTGGTGACAGTGCGGACCGATGATCCAGAGGCGAGATTCGCCGCCGGATCGGTGTTCACCACGGAGGTCCCCCGGGATCGCCGGGTGAGTACCGGCCCGGCGGCTGTCGCCGTGCCGGGAATCGCCTACAAGGTCCCGGCGGAGCTCGTGCTCGAGTCGGTGCGCTGGCACCAGGGCAAGGGGATCGCCCAGTTCGAGGGCGTCCTCGACCGCAACACCGCCGAGGCGCTCCGCGGCGTGTTGTTGCAGGTCGACAGCGCCGAGATCCCCGTTCCCGAGGACCCGGACGAGTTCAACGACCACCAGTTGGCCGGGCTCTCCGTGGTGTCGGTCGACGGGACCGTCCTCGGCGCGATCGACCGGATCGACCACGCGCCCTCCTCCGACCTCATTGTGCTCAAGAAGGCCGGCGGCGGCACGGCGCTCATCCCG
Organism: Amorphoplanes digitatis; assembly: GCF_014205335.1. Taxonomy (NCBI): domain Bacteria; kingdom Bacillati; phylum Actinomycetota; class Actinomycetes; order Micromonosporales; family Micromonosporaceae; genus Actinoplanes; species Actinoplanes digitatis. The sequence goes on from NZ_JACHNH010000001.1 coordinate 991,613, forward strand.
TTCGTCAGCCAGATGGTGCCGACGGTCGACCTGGCCGGCGGCCGGGTGATCGTCGACCTGCCCGAGGGCCTGCTCGATCTGTAGAAAAGGGCCCGTCTGTGCGCGTCGACATCGTCTCGATCTTCCCGGACTACTTCGCCCCGCTGGACCTGTCGCTGATCGGCAAGGCGCGGGGCACCGGGCTGCTCGACCTGTCCGTGCACGACCTGCGCACCTGGACCTCGGACGTGCACCGCACGGTCGACGACACCCCGTACGGCGGCGGCCCGGGCATGGTCATGCGCCCGGAGCCCTGGGCGGCGGCGCTGGACGCGGTCGCCTCTCCCGCCGCGCAGCTGATCGTGCCCTCGCCCGCCGGGCGGCCGTTCACCCAGGCGGACGCGCACGAGCTGGCCGAGCTTCCGCACCTGATCTTCGCCTGCGGCCGGTACGAGGGCATTGACCAGCGGGTTCTCGACGAGGCTGCGGCCCGGATGCCGGTGCGGGAGGTCTCGCTCGGCGATTATGTGCTCTTCGGTGGCGAGGTCGCGGTTATCGTGATCATGGAGGCGGTCACCCGCCTGCTGCCGGGGGTGCTCGGCAACGCGGACTCGCTGACCGAGGAGTCGCACGCGGCGGGGCTGCTCGAGGCGCCGGTCTACACCAAGCCGGCGTCGTGGCGGGACCGCGCGGTGCCGGAGGTGCTCCGCTCCGGTGACCACGGGCGGATCGCGCGCTGGCGGCGTACGGAGTCTCTGCTGCGTACCGCCGCCCGGCGCCCGGACATGTTCGCGGCCTATCCGCCGGAGTCGCTCGACAAGTTCGACCGGGCGGCCCTGGAGGGGGCCGGATTTCCGATCACACCTCCGGGTGTGGCAAAGTAGTGAGGTTGCCGTTCGTTCCCCACGCCGTGGGCGGGCGGACGAGGACCGACGGCACTCGCCGGGGGTCAGAATCACCCATTCGCGCATCGAACTCCCGGTGCGCTTTGAGTACGACGAGGATGCAGCGATGAACACCCTGGACGCACTCGACGCCCAGTCGCGACGCACCGACATTCCTGACTTCCGGGCTGGTGACACCGTCAAGGTGCACGTGCGGGTCGTCGAGGGCAACCGCTCCCGTGTCCAGGTCTTCCAGGGCGTCGTGATCAGCCGCCAGGGTGGCGGGCTGCGCGAGACCTTCAAGGTCCGGAAGATCAGCTTCGGCGTCGGCGTCGAGCGGACCTACCCGATCAACAGCCCCCAGCTCGACCGCATCGAGGTCGTCACCCGCGGTGACGTGCGTCGCGCCAAGCTCTACTACCTGCGCGAGCTCCGCGGCAAGAAGGCCAAGATCAAGGAGCTGCGCGAGAAGCAGACCGTCAGCTGAACCCCGTAGCGGTCCGGGCCGTATGTACTCGGACTGACGTTTGCTGCGCGGGCGGATTACGCTTGCGCCAGTGACGGATGGGAATCAGTGCCAACACGGCAGTCGCCGTGCGGGTGAACCATTCGCACTACCGCCCGACAGGTCCCCCGCGGGGGATCACGGGCGGTAGTGCTGTATCCGGGGCGGCTCGACCGGACGGCGGCGGGAGATGCGAAGCGTGGAACCGATGCAGGGGTATCGAGCCTCCTCCTCCGGACGGCGCCGCGGGCGGGTGATCCGTCGCAAGGAGATGCCCCTCTGGCAGGAGCTGCCGCTGCTGCTGGTGGTGGCGTTCTGCCTCGCCGTCCTGATCCGGACCTTCCTGGTGCAGGCGTTCTACATCCCGTCCGGCTCGATGCAGACCACCCTGGAGATCAAGGACCGGGTCCTGGTCAACAAGGTCGTCTACGACATGCGCGACCCGGTGCGCGGCGAGATCGTGGTCTTCCGCGGCACCGACAACTGGGCGCCCGAGCAGCCGGCCGAGCCGCTCAGCAACGACTTCGGCGCGAAGCTCGGCCGGACCATCGGTGACCTGGTCGGTGTCAGCCGCCCGGGGGAACGCGACTTCATCAAACGGGTGATCGGCCTGCCGGGCGACAAGGTCGCCTGCTGCGACGATCAGGGCCGGATCACGGTCAACGGCGAGTCGATCGACGAGGGCTACATCTTCGAGGACTCGGCAATCGAGGCCCCGCCCAACCCGCGCCAGTGCACGAGCCGCCGCTTCGCCGAGGTGACCGTCCCGGCGGGTGAGATGTTCGTCATGGGCGACCACCGGCTGGTGTCGCAGGACGCCCGCTGCCAAGGCCCCGTGCCCATCGACAACATCATCGGCCGGGCGTTCGTGATCGTCTGGCCGACCAAGCACTTCACCAGCCTCTCCGTGCCCGACAACTGGAAGGCGTACGGTGAGGCGCACCCCGTGGCGGCCGCCACGGTCGGCGGGCAGCCGCAGCGGGAGCCCGATCCGGCCACCGCCGCCGTGATGCTGCCGTTCCTCTTAAGTGTCGGCGTATCCGCGCGTTCCGGTCAGTGGTTGTGGCCGCGGCGACGTAGGCTCCGTTCGTGATTGACGAGCAAGCCGAAGAGAAGCGCCGTGGGTCGTTCTGGCGCGAGCTACCGATCCTGCTGGGTGTGGCGATCCTCGTCGCCGTCCTGGTTCGCGCCTTTGTTCTGCAGACCTTCTACATCCCGTCGCCGTCGATGGAGCACACGCTCAACGTCTGGGACCGGGTCCTGGTCAACAAGCTCGTCTACGACTTCCGGGACCCCCGCCGCGGCGAGATCGTGGTGTTCAAGGCCCCGACGGAGTGGCAGAGCGGCACCGAGGGCGAGGACTTCATCAAGCGCGTCATCGGGGTGCCTGGCGACCACCTGGTCTGCTGCGACGACCAGGAGCGCCTGATGATCAACGGGGCCTCGCTGGACGAGCCCTACATCTACAAGGACGCGGACGGCCGGCAGGACCCGGCCGCGGACGAGAAGTTCGACGTCGTCGTGCCGCCCGGCCGGCTCTGGGTCATGGGCGACCACCGCTCCGCCTCCGGCGACTCGCTGGAGCACTATGAGCAGAGCGACGACAACATCCAGGAGGCCACGATCAAGATCGACTCGGTCGTCGGCCGGGCGTTCACGATCTTCTGGCCGGTGAGCCGGGCGGCCTGGCTCTCGGTGCCCAAGGGGTTCGAGGCCATCCCGGACGCGCCGCCCGCCAACTGAGGCCCGTTGGTCTCAACCCGGGGTAAAGATCGACCGCGGGAGCAATAGGCTTGGGTCGTGACGTTCATCGACCGGCAGGCGGCCCGGGTGCTCCTGATCGACTCCGCCGACCGCGCGCTGCTGCTGCGCGGCGGCGACCCGGCGCGCCCCGGCCTGCGGTGGTGGTTCACGCCCGGCGGGGGTCTCGACGAGGACGAGACGCCCGCGGCGGGTGCGGCCCGGGAGCTGTTCGAGGAGACCGGGCTGAAGGTCGAGCCCGCCGACCTGGGCGAGCCCGTGCACCACGAGGTCACCGAGTTCAGCTACGAAAATCGGCGATACCGGCAGGAACAGGACTTCTTCGTCCTTCGGGTGCCGAACTGGCAGGTCGACACCAGCGGATTCGACGCGGCCGAGCAGCAGACCATCACCGATCACCGCTGGTGGTCGGCGGTCGAGCTGGACACCTCCACCGAGCTGATCTACCCGACCGGCCTCGCCGACCTGCTGCGCCGGGCCTGCTGATGCTCAGCCCGCCCCGCACCGTCGTACGCCGCGAAGGCGGCCTGTACGCCCTCGAGCGCGCGCTCCAGCGCCGCGGCTTCCGCAACGTGGCCGGCGCCGACGAGGCGGGCCGCGGCGCCTGCGCCGGGCCGCTGGTGGCCGCCGCGGCCATCCTGCCCGAGGGCCGCCGCGGCGAGATCGACGAACTCGCCGACTCCAAGCTGCTCACCGCCGCCGCCCGCGAGCGCGTCTACGCCGAGGTGGTGGCCCGGGCGCTGGCCTGGTCCGTGGTGATCATCCCGCCGGTCGAGGTGGACGGACGCGGCCTGCACGTCTGCAACCTGGCCGCGATGCGCCGCGCGCTGGCGTCGCTCACCACCCGGCCGGACTACGTCCTCACCGACGGCTTCCCGGTCGACGGGCTCGGCGCGCCGGGACTCGCCGTCTGGAAGGGCGACCGGGTCGCGGCCTGCGTCGCCGCGGCCAGCGTGCTCGCCAAGGTCACCAGGGACCGGCTGATGGTCGAGCTGGACGGCCGGTTCCCGGACTACGGCTTCGCGGTACACAAGGGCTACATCACCGACGAGCACAGCGCGGCGTTGATCCGCCTCGGCCCCTGCGTCGAGCACCGCTTCTCGTACGTGAACGTCGCCGCGGTCTCCGGTCGCGGCAACCGGCCGCCCCGCGCGCGCCGGCCGGCGATTCCGGCCCCGGTCACCGCCGAGCCGCTGATGCTCTGGCCAGCATCGGAGGGTACCGTCGGCGTGGCGTCGGGCGAGCAGCCTCGGCCGCCGGTGCCGGTGGGGGAAGATGAGGCCATGGAGGGCGAGAAGCGATGAGCGCAGAGGATCTCGAGAAGTACGAGACCGAGATGGAGCTGCAGCTCTACCGGGAGTACCGCGACATCGTCCGACAGTTCTCGTACGTGGTGGAGACCGAGCGCCGGTTCTATCTGGCGAACCAGGTCGACCTGCACGTGCGCAACTCCGACGGCGAGGTGTATTTCGAGGTCGAGATGCACGACGCCTGGGTCTGGGACATGTACCGCCCGGCCCGCTTCGTCAAGAACGTCCGCGTGATGACCTTCAAGGACGTCAACGTGGAGGAACTCGAGAAGCCGGACATCTCGCTGCCCGATGAGGCGGGCTTCGGCGGCAGCTAGGTTATCCACAGGCCGGGTCGCGGCTCGGCGCCCGGAGGAGCACGATGCCGGGCATGCGTTTTCTGCTCCCGGTCCTGCTGGTGCTCGCCGGCGCTTCCGTGCCCACCCGGGCGGCATACGGCTGGCCGGTCGACGGTGCTGCGGTCGTGCGGCGCTTCGACCCGCCGCCGGCACCCTGGCTGGCCGGGCACCGCGGCGTGGACCTGGCCGCGGCGCCGGGCGGCGTTGTGCGCTCGGCGGGACCGGGGACGGTCGTATTCGCCGGTGACGTCGCGGGGCGGGGCGTGGTCAGCATCGCGCATCCCGGCGGCCTCCGGACCACCTATGAGCCCGTGCGGCCCGGTCTGCGGTCCGGTGTGGTCGTCGCGCCCGGGCAGGCGATCGGCACCCTTGCTGACGGGCACCCGGGCTGTCCGACGTCGGCCTGCTTGCACTGGGGGCTGCGGCGCGGCGACGAATATCTTGATCCGCTTACCCTGCTGGGGCTCGGCCGCGTGCGCCTGCGCCCGCTGTGATCCGCCCGGCCGTGCCCGCGTTGGCTCGTCCGGCTGTGGTCGCTCTGACCTCAGCGGAGGCCGGCGAGCAGCGGGGGCAGGCGTTCGGCGAGGCGGTCGTACTCCTCCGGCCGGTTGTATGCCTGGGCGCTCAGCCGCAGCCATCCGCGGCCGCCCCATGCGTTGATCGACACCTCGGTGGCCAGCTTGTCGGCGATCTGCTGCCGCAGCGCGCTCGCCTCCGGCTGCGTCGTGGCCACGCCGGTCGGCAGCGGCAGAATCCGCATGGCCGCCTCGGCCGCGCCCGGCTCCGGCAGGTCGGCGGGCGCGAGGCCGAGGCCCGCGCCGACAACCCGCTGCCCGTACGCCGCCAGCGCCGCGTTGTGCGCCCGCACGGTCTCGAGCCCGAGGGTACGCAGGGTGAACAGCCCCGCCGGGGCGGCCAGCCACGGCGTGTAGTCCACGGTGCCCTGGAACTCGACCGCGAGCGGGAAGCCGGAATCCTGCTCCCACGAGACGACGAGCGGCTCGATCCGGCGGCGCCACGCCGGTGCCACGGCGAGCAGGGCGGTGCCCCTCGGGGCGAACGCCCACTTGTGCAGGTTGCCGACCCAGAAGTCGGCCCCGATCCGGTCCACCTCGACCGGCAGCATGCCCGGCACGTGCGCGGCGTCGACGAGGACGGGAACCTCGTGCTCGCGGGCGACCGCGACGATCTCCCGCACCGGAAGCACCTTGGCGGTGGGGGAGGTGAGCTGATCGACGATCAGCAGCTTGGTCTTCCCGGGCCGCAGCGCGCCCCGGATCCGGGCGACCACCTCGGCGTCGGAGGCGTCCAGCGCGAGGGCGACGGTCCGCGCGCTGGCACCGTCCCGCCGGCACTGCCGCCGCACGGCGAAGCCGTTGGAGCCGTAGCCGTGGTCGGTGAGCAGCACCTCGTCGCCGGAGGTGAGCCGCACCGACTGCAACACGAGCGAGACCGCGGCGGTGGCGTTGGGCACCAGGGCGCTGCCGTCCGGATCGGCGCCGAGGAAGGCGGCCAGATGCCGTCGGGTGTGGACGATGCGGTCGGTGAGCCCGGGATGGACGTAGAACGACATCGGATTGCGGTCGACCTCGTCCCGCAGCCGCTGCTGCGCGCGCTGCACGCCGATCGGGACCGCACCGAACGAGCCGTGGTTGAGATAGGCGGTGGCCGCATCCAGGGAGAACAGGAGCCGCGCTCCCGGGATGGGCGGGGGCGGATCTCCGGCGCTCACCATGTGATCGTACGGGTAGCCGGTGTGGTTCGACCCGTGATCAGGCGCGCGGATGAGCCTGCTTGAAGGCGGCGCGCAGGCGCTCGGTCGAGACATGGGTGTAGATCTGGGTGCTCGACAGCGAGGCGTGCCCGAGCAGGTCCTGCACGGCGCGAAGGTCGGCGCCCCCGTCCAGCAGGTGCGTCGCGGCGGAGTGGCGCAGGTCGTGCGGGCTGGTGTGCGGCAGCCCGGCGGCCCGGGCCGCGGCGGCCACGATGCGGCGGACCACGGTCTGCTGGAGCCTGCCGCCCCGGGCGCCAAGGAAGAGCGCGTCACCGCTGCCGGCGTGCGCGAGGGCGGGCCGCCCCCGCTTCAGCCATTCGTCGAGCGCCCGCTGGGCGGGGATGCCGTAGGGGACCACCCGCTCCTTGGCGCCCTTGCCGAAGACGCGCACGACCCGGCGCCCCTCGTCCAGGTCCGCCACGTCCAGGCCGCAGAGCTCGCTGACCCGTACCCCGGTCGCGTAGAGCAGCTCGAGGACCGCCTGGTCGCGTACGGCATGGGGGTCGCCCGTGGCGACGACCAGGTCCGCCGCCTGATCGGCGCGCAACACCGACGGAAGATCGCGATGCGCCCGCGGGCTGGACAGCGGTGCGCCGGCGTCGGCCGGGGACAACCCGGACCGGTGCGCCCAGGCGGTGAAGGTGCGCGCGGCCGCGGCCCGCCTCGCCTGCGAGCTGCGCGCGGCGCCCTCGGCCATCCGCTGCGCCAGCCAGCCCCGCAGCACGGCGATGTCGAGATCCGCGGGCGCGGCGCAACCGAGCCGGGCGGCGTGGTCGAGCAGGGAGACGACATCGCCGACATAGGCACGCACCGTGTGCGCCGAACGGTTGTCGACGCGGGCGAGGTGCAGGCCGAAGCCGTCGACCGCCTCGCGCATGGCGGGCGGAAGCGCCTCGTGCACCCCGCGGGTGCTCACCGTCCTTGCTCCACGCCCCTATCATTCCGCCTTTGAGGCTCGGGGGTAGAGATGGCTTTCGGACGCGGCTGCGCGGCGGTCCTCGTGGTGCTGGCGCTCGGGGCGTGCACGAGCCCTCGGGAAACGCCTTCGACCCCGGCGAACGCGGGTCTCGGTGACGCGCCGACCCAGTCGACGGTGACGGTAACCGAAGCCGAGTTCGTATCCCCGTCCGGGAACATCGGCTGCCGCGTCGACAAGGACGGCGCGCGCTGCGACATCGTGAAGAGGAGCTGGCAGCCACCGCCGGCGCCGGCCGACTGCGAGCTGGACTGGGCCGGGGGAGTCTCCGTGTTCAAGGCGGAGAAGGCGGCGTTCACCTGTGCCGGAGACACGATGATGGGTGCGAAGGAGACGCTGAAGTACGGGAGCGCGGTGCGGGCCGGCGACTTCACCTGCGGGAGCGACCCCAAGGCGATCCGCTGCGAGAACACGGCGACGGGGCACGGCTTCACGCTCTCGGTGCAGCAGTACACCCTGTTCTGAACTAGAGCGGGGCGAGCGCCTTGGCGATGTTCCACTCGGCCAGGTCCAGCATCCACTGCCGGTTCGGGAAGTCGGTGTCCGCGATCCGCAGCGGACCCTCGATCAGGGACAGCACCTGCGCGTAGCGGTAGAGCTCCAGCCGGTGCGGGTCGAGGCTGACCGGGCGCAGCGCGGGGTACGCGTCGCCGAAGCGCATGTGCAGCCAGGCGTGCTCCCACTCGACATCGAAGTACGCCAGGCCCTCGATGTCGATCATGGCGGCCTCGCCGGCTGGGGTGACCAGTACGTGATCCGGTCCGAGTTCGCCGTGTACCAGCGCGTACTGCTCGCGTGGCTGGACTGCGTCGCGGAGGTGGCGTACGTGGGCGGCGATCCGCTCGGCGGCGTCGGCGAGGCGGGTGACGCGGACCGCGGCCGCGTCGAGGTGGCTGAGCGCGCGGTCCATGATGATGTCCTCGGCGCGGCGGGCCTGCGACGTGGTTCCTTCTTCGACGGCGGCGAGCTTGCCGTAGTGCGGGCCGAAGGTGGTGTGCATGCGTTGGAGGGCGTCGCCGAGTGAGGAGAGCGGGGCTGCGGCGGCGGCTGGGTCGCGCTCCATCAGCGCTTCGAGCGTCAACCCGCCGACGTCTTCTACCAGCGCGATGTCGGCGTCGATGTAGCGGCGGTCGCGGTCGAGCATCAGCAGGCGCGGGACGCGTACGCCGGTGGCGGTGAGGGCGGCGTGGCTGGCGGCGAAGAGTTCCGCGCCGGATGCGTCGGTGAACGGGTCGTCCGGGACTGTCGGGGAGGGTGGCCAGTAGTTCTCGTCGGCCGCCCATGTGTAGAGGATCGCCGTCGTGCTGTCGTCCAGCCGAAGCCGGTAGACACCCTTCTTGCTGCCGCCGGTCAGCCGGTCCAGGGTGGCGAGCTGGCGGTTGGCGCCTAGTTGTTCTGCCACCAGGTCCCGCAGATCGTCCGCCGCCAGGAACACCCGTTTCATGATCGTCCCTCCTCGGAAGACGGCCATGCTGTCCGGCTTGGCGGAACCACGCAACCGGTTTGTCGCCGCCTCCGATCAGCACGCGGGTGTTACGGCAGCGCGGGGGTCGGGCCGGTCATGGCCCTGCCGCTGGGCTGATTTCGTCAGACCCGGCTTCTAGGGTCTTGAGCATGGCGAGTTGGCAGGACCTCGAGAGGGACTTCGGCGAGTTCGCGGCGAAGGTCAAGGCGCGCTTCGAAGCAGGCACCAACAAGACCATCGCGACGTTGCGCCGCGACGGGTCTCCGCGCATCAGCGCGAGTGAGATGAAGTTCGACGACGGCCAGATCACCTTCGGCATGATGGGTGGCTCGATGAAGCTGCGGGACGTGCGTCGCGACCCTCGGATCGCGATACACAGCCCCACCCTGGAGCCGCCGGCCGAACACCCCGAAAGCTGGCCGGGTGACGCGAAGCTGGCGGGAAGGGCGGTGGAGGTTCCGCCGCCGCCGGACACGCCCTTCGCCGGCGCGGGATTCTTCCGCGTCGAGATCACGGAATTGGCCCTGACATACGTGGGCGAGCCCGCAGACCACCTCGTCATCGAATCCTGGGACGCCGATCACGGCTACCGCCGCCGCACCCGCGAGTAGGTGGGCGTTCCACGAACGCAACCGGGTGCCGGCGTTCGGTGCGCCGCCCTGCACGGCGTGGTCGATTCGCGCGGTGTCGGGTCGTCACGGCTGCGATCGGGTGTCGGTCTTGGGTGTGCGGTCATGCGTGGCGCGGTCGGTCCAGGCGGTATCGGATCGTCACGACTGCAATCGGGTGCCGGTCTTTGGAGTGTGGTGTGCGGCGTGGTCGATTTGCGCGGTGTGGGGTCGTCGCGGCCGCGGCCGCGGCCGCAGTCGGGTGTCGGCCTTGGGTGTGCGCTCACACGAGGCGCGGTCGATCCAGGCGGTGTCGCACTGCCGCGGCTGCGATCAGGTGTCAGCCTTGGGTGTGCGGTCATGCGCGGCGCGGCGGGTTCGCGCGGTGTGGGGTCGTCACGACTGAGATCGGGTGTCGGTCTTGGGTGTGCGCTCCCGCGCGGCGCGGTCGGTCCAGGTGGTGCTGGATCGTCGCGGCTGCGGGTAGCGGGCGGTGATCAGGGGCGGGTGAGCTGGACCCGGTCTGCCGGGTGCACTGTCTTCGTGCCGTCGGTCGCCGTGATGACAAGCACCGGGACGCCCTCGCCCAGGCGGTACTGCCGGCGCTCCGCGTCGGTCGGCATGCGGGCGCCCGCGCGTTCGCCGCGACCGAGGGTCACGGTCTCGGTCGGCTCCGGCACGCGGACGAACGTCCCACGTGGCCGGTCGACGGTGACCAGTCCCTCCGTGCGCAGTTGGCCGATGGCCTGGCGCACGGTGGTGCGACTGATGCCGTACTCCTGGGCCAGACGCAGCTCACTGGGCAGCGGCTCGCCGGGGGCGAGGTCGCCGGACTCGATCTGGTCGCGCAACAGATCGGCAAGCTGGCGGAAGACCGCGCGGTCGGCCGAGGGATCGATCATGGCTCACACCGTACGTGGTCACGATGCTCCATAGCATTGTACGTATGTTCGATTGTCGGTACGCTCCAACGGCCACACTGAGAAGGCCGAGCTCGATCGGGTGGTGCATGGCGGCGGCGGTCGGCGGTCCCTGCGAGGTCCCGGCCGCCGTCTGCCCTCATTGCTGCGACATCCGGGAGCGCTTATGCCGAACGTCGACTGGAATCCGGAGCACTCACCCACCGAGCCGCCCAGGCCCGTCTGGCCTCAGCCACGGCGGCGGGATCGGCAACTCCGATGCTCACTATTGATCCTCCAAGGGTTTCCGGATCGGCAGCCCGGTGAGACTCGGCCGCACCCACGAGAGGAAACGCTCGTAGAGATCCGGAGGCGGTGCGACGTCCTGGGTGACGAGGTCGTTCATCGCCTCGCACATGTAGGACGACATGTAGATCGTCAAGCTGGACGGGTGCCGGTGAAACTCGGCGAGCAGCTCATCCTTCGCATACGCGCACGGCCAGGGACGCCCACAGGCGAGGCAGTCCCACGTTGGTCGAGCGCCGAGATGCTCGGCTCTCTCCTGAGCGCTCACCGCCGGTGACCCTGACTGGCCCGATATGCCTGGGCCGGAGTGAGGCCGCCGGCGCGGCCGACCTGCGAAAGCAGCACGGTAGGCGCGGCCCACGCAGGCGCCCGGGCCTGGGCCGCACCGTTGGCACTCGCACCGTCACCCCGGTCCTGCCTGCGCGGCCCGGGTCCTTCTCTGGGTTCGTGTGCCTGGACGTGCTCGGTTGGTCTGGCCGTATTTCTGGGTCCGTGTGTCTCGGTGAACCCGTCCGGTCCGGGTCCGTCTCTAGGTTCGTATACCCGGGCGTGGTTACTCGGCTCGGGTCTGTCTCCGGGCCTGTGTATCTGGGTTTGGCCGGCTGCCCGGGGTCCATCTCTGGGCTCGTGCGCGTTGCGCAACGGGAGGTAGTCACCCGGCCTGACCTCCTCGGACGGTGCCGTTATGCCGCTTGCCCGGATGAAGCCGCCCGGTGCGGCGAGGATGCTGGCCGACGCGGCGCCCGCAGGCTGACGATCATCGCCCAACCTGGTACGGGCACTGCCCGCCGTGCCGTCGACCGGCGTCGCCGGGTCGCGTGCGCGGGTTGCTCTGCCGGCGTCGAAGTGAGGTCGGCGGCGTGTGCTCGCGGGGTCGGTGTGGCGTGCGGTCGGCGTGGTTGGTTCGCGTGCGGGGGCTCGTCCGCCGGTGTGCGGGTGGAGCCGGTGGCGTCCGCTCTCCCTGTCGGCGTGGCCGGCGAGCGGCCAGGCCGGATCTCGTGCACAGGCAGCCCTGGCCGCTTCGAGGTAGGCGATCGGGCTGACCCTGGCGATCGCGGCGGAGTCGTAGCCCGGTTGAGCCGGGCGGATAGGACTCGCTCTCGGTGCCGGGATCCTCGCGCTTGTGGGCATCGAGGGCCTGGCGGTCCCGCTCGCGATCGGCCGGCCGTCGGCGGGCGAAGCCGTGTTCGGAGGGTAGGGGAGTGGCGGCGCCGGGACCAGCCGGTCCACGCACGGGGCCGGCAAGCCGCACGAGCATCGCCGCCACAGTGAGCGCCACATGCGCCTATGGGACGGCCCGTGCGGCACCGGTCTCTGGCACCGTCTACGAGGGATAGTCATGCGACCACCGTAGTTGTCGTGTAACTAGGTGTCTCTTACCAAGTTGACCCATGACTAATAGTCATGCGTCTACGGTCGATCATGTGGCAGCTAAGCCGATCCGACTGATGGGTGCGCACGAGATCCGTGTCCGCTTGGGCGGAGTGAGTCGCCAGCGCGCATACCAGATCACGAGCAGGGCGGACTTCCCCGCGCCCGTCGCCGATCTCGCGCAGGGCAAGGTCTGGATGACCGAGGACGTCGAGGCCTGGATGAAGGTCCACCGCCGCGACGTCGACGACGCCGAAGCCTGACGGAGACCGCCCCGGCGCCCTGGCGGCGATAGCCGACCAGGCGCCCGGCTTCCGCGCCCGGCTTCCGCGCCCGGCTTCCGCGCCCGGCTTCCGCGCCCGGCTTCCGCGCCCGGCTTCCGCGCCCGGCTTCCGCGCCCGGCTTCCGCGCCCGGCTTCCGCGCCCGGCTTCCGCGCCCGGCTTCCGCGCCCGGCCGCTGATCTCGGGCTGCCTCGGCAGCGAATCTGGGCCACCGCCCGATCCGGGCAATCAGCCGTCATCTCGGTGAGCGTGCTAGCGCCACCCCGTTGCTCCGGCGTACCACCAGGCCGGCCATCTCCAAGAGGGACAGGCGGCGGAGGACGGTGCGCACGCCCAGGCCCGCCTTCGCCGCCAGTTCCTGCGGATCGGCGGTGCCGCGCCGCGGCATCGCCTCCAACACCAGCGCCGATTCCTCGTCCAGGCCATCGTGCGGCCGGTCCCGGCCGCGCGGCACCTCGGCCAGGTACTCACCGATCTTTCCGACCTCGTCCAGTACGTGTGGCAGCCCCGTCACGACTGTGACCTCCGGATGCTTGCGAAGCAGTTCGTGGCAGCCGACCGACATCGCGGAGGTGACCGGGCCCGGCACCACCATCGCGCGCCGGTTGAGGGCGATCGTTCTGCCCATCGTCTGCACCGCGCCGCTGCGGGCCGCGGCCTCGACGATCACCGTTCCCGCCGTCGCCGCCGCGATCACCCGGTTGCGGATCAGGAACCGGTGCCGCAGCGGTTCCGCGCCCGGCGGCCACTCGCTCATCAGCACCCCGCTGTCCGCGATCTGTTCGAACATGGCCGTGTTTCCCATCGGGTAGGGCCGGTCGATCCCGCACGCCAGGATCGCCACCGTCAATCCGCCGGCCGAGAGCGCGGCACGGTGCGCCGTCGCGTCGATGCCGAACGCCCCGCCCGACACCACCGTCCATTCGCGCTCCGCCAATCCGAACCCCAGATCGTTCGTCACGTGTGTCCCGTAGTTCGTCGCCGCGCGGGCACCCACCACCGCGACGGAGCGGGCGAACGCCTGGTCCAACGGCCAGCCGCTGCGAACCCAGAGGCACAGCGGCGGCCGGACGTCCCGGTTCACCCGCCCGCCGCCCTCCAGCTCGAGGGTGGCCAAGGCGTTCACGGTGGTGGGCCACTCGGGATCCGCGGGCACGACGACGCGCGCGCCGAGACGTTCCCCGCGTTGCAGGGCGGCTTCGGCCTGGCGCCGCGGGTCGACGGCGGCGGCCCGGGCGAGCACGGCCGCGCGTAGCGCCGGCTCGCCGATGTCGCCCCGCAACAGCCGCTCCAACGTCGCGTCGGCGCCGTCCGCCTGCACCAGTTGCCATATCGCGCGGTTGCCGGGTTCGGCGAGGCAGGTCAACGCCACCCGAGCCATCCGGTCCGCACCGTCACCACCCGCCGGCCCGCTCACGCCACCCACCCGCGCAGGTCCGCCGAGTCAGGTTGAGGGGAATGGAGGCCAACGATGTCGCGGGCCGATGAAGCCCAAGCTGCCGAACGCAGGACTGTCTGATGGCGGCTGGGCGTGGGGAAGGGCTTCTGGTGCAGGGCGGGCGAGGGGTAGGCCGCCTGGTGGGAGGTGGTTGGGGAGTGGGTTGTCGTGTGGAGGGTGGGTGTGGGGAAGGGCCTCGGGTGGAAGGCGGGCGAGGAGTGGGTCGTCGGGTGGGAGGCCCGTGAGGAGAGAGCTGGCTGGTGGGAGGTCGATGAGGGGACAAGGGGTCGGTGGGCGGGTGGGGTTTCGGGGGTGTGGGGCGGCGGGTTGGCGGTTGATTGGCGGTTGTCAGGAGGCTTGGTCTGTTCGGTCATGGGCGTCTCCCATTCGTAGTTGTGCTGCCTCGTCCACGTCCGGGCCCGACGGTCGTTCCCGTCCGTCCAGGTCCGCGATTGACCAGGCCAGCCGGAGGATCCGGTCGAATCCGCGTGCCGACAGCGCGCCGCGGTCCAGGCGCGCGCGTAGCGCCGCCGTGTTCCTGGCCGGCAGGCGCCACGGTGGCTGCCGTAGTCGTGGGCCCGGCACCTCCGCGTTGACCCGCCAGCCGCCCGCCGCCCAGCGCGCTGCCGCCGCCGCGCGGGCCCGGGCCACGCGGGCCGCGACCGTCGCGGAGTCCTCGGCCGGTGTCGTGGCCGTCATCAGCACGGCGGCGCTGAGTGGCTGGATCCGGATCTGGATGTCGATCCGGTCGAGCAGCGGGCCCGACAGCTTGCCGAGGTAGCGCCGGCGCGCCAACGCCGTGCACTCGCACCACTGGTCGCCGGCCGGGCTGGCGCACGGGCACGGGTTCGCGGCCAGGACCAGCTGGACCCGGGCCGGGTACTCGGTGTTGCCGCGGGCGCGGGCCAGCAGCACCCGGCCGCTCTCCAGCGGCTGCCGGAGCGCCTGGAGCGCGGCGTTCGCGAACTCGGGTGCCTCGTCCAGGAACAGCACGCCGCGGTGTGCCAGGGACAGCGCGCCCGGCCGGGCCAGGCCCGAGCCGCCGCCCACCAGGGCCGCCAGGCTCGCGCTGTGATGCGGCGCCTGGAACGGTGGCCGGCGCACCAGCCGGCCGTCCTGGGGCAGGAGGCCCGCGATCGAGTGCAGCGCCGTCACCTCCAGCGCCGACTCGTCGTCCAGCGGGGGCAGGATCGACGGCAGGCGTTCGGCAAGCATCGTCTTGCCCGCGCCGGGTGGTCCGAGCATCGCCAGGTGGTGGCCGCCGGCCGCGGCGACCTCGAGGGCGTACCGGCCCAGTTGCTGTCCGGCCAGGTCGGCCAGGTCGGGGCCGGGTGCCGGCGGCTCCGGTTCGGCCGGGGGCGGGTCCAGCAGGCGGTCCTCGCCGCGGACGTACGCGACCAGCCGGTGCAGCGAGTCGACCGCCCGCACGGTCACGCCGGGCACCACCGTCGCCTCGCGGGCGTTGCCCAGGGGGACGATCACCCGGGTCGTCCCGGCCCGGGCGGCCGCCGCCACCATCGGCAGCACTCCGCGGATCGGGCGCACCGCACCGTCCAGACCCAGCTCGCCCAGCAGGACCACGCCCGCGAGCGGCGCCGTCGGTAGTTCGCCGGCGCCGGCCAGCAGGGCGCACGCGATCGCCAGGTCGAACGCGCTGCCGTGTTTCGGCAGGGTCGCCGGCAGCAGGTTCACCGTGATCCGGCGGTTGGGCCAGGTCTGGCCGGAGTTGACCACGGCCGCGCGGACCCGGTCTCTCGCCTCGTGCAGCGCGGTGTCCGGCAGGCCGGTCAGCACGACCGCCGGCAGGCCCGGTGACAGGTCGGCCTCCACCTCGATGAGGTGGCCGGCGAGGCCGACCAGGCCCACGCAGAGCACGCGTGCGTAGCTCACCTAGAACGCCGCCCGCACGTGCTCGACCACGGTCGCGCCGCGCCGCTGCGGCAGCACGGCCACCACGTCGAAGCGGATCTCGTGCGGGCGTATCGACGTTTCCGCCAGCCAGCGTGCCGCGAGCCGGCGCAGGCGGCGGACCTTCGCCGGGCTGATCGCCTCCGCCGGGGTGCCGTAGTGGTCGCCGCGCCGGGTCTTGACCTCGCAGAACACCACGTCGTCGCCATCGCGGAGGATCAGGTCGACCTCGCCCTCGGTGCGCCGCCAGTTGCGGGCGAGCACCACCAGGCCCTGCGCGCGCAGGTAACGCTCGGCCGTGCGCTCGCCGTAGGCGCCGACCGCCTTTCGCTCCGTCGTCATGGCGGGACCGTGGCGTGCCGGGGCGGGGGTGTGTGCCGGGAAGGGGTGCCGGGCTGTGGACGGAGTGCGATTGTGGATAACCACAGGGTGACTGAGGCATGTGATACGGCATCAGCGGTGGCATCCGGCCCTCGCGTCACCTACGGTGCAAAATCGTGGAAGGACATCGCCGGTACGCCGAAGAGCCGGAACCCAGCTGGTACACGGGGCAGCGACCGCCCGACGCCGCGGAGGCCAACCCCTACGACTCGGGCGTCTACGAGCGCCCCAGCAGCGCGTACCGGCTCCCGGAGCAGCGGCCCGGATACGGGACCGCCGACCCGGCGACGACGTCGGGCAGCCACGCCCTGTCGTCCTCCGACACGGGCTCGATCCGGCTACCGGTGCG
Source organism: Amorphoplanes digitatis (assembly GCF_014205335.1). Classification (NCBI taxonomy): domain Bacteria; kingdom Bacillati; phylum Actinomycetota; class Actinomycetes; order Micromonosporales; family Micromonosporaceae; genus Actinoplanes; species Actinoplanes digitatis. Next base: position 1,008,147 of record NZ_JACHNH010000001.1, read on the forward strand.
CGGGCCCGAGTACCCGGCCGTGCGGCCGAGCGGCGCCACCGAGCCTCCGCCGGCCACCATGTACGGCTCGGGTGCGGTGCCGGACAGCCCGCCCGCGGCGGCCTACAACGAGCCGACCAGCATGGTGCCGATGACCGGCGGCCCCGGCCGCCCGGCGCCGGCGGAGAGCGTCTACGGCTCGCGCCGCCCGGTTTCCGCCCTGGTGCTCGCGGTGATCGTCGCCGTCCTGTCGGTGCCCGCCGTCATGTTGCTCATGCGGGCGACGTTCGTCGACGAGCCGACCGCCCGGGGCGTCGTGCCCGCGGTGCTGCTGACCCTCGGCCTGCCGCTCACCGGCATCGGCCTCTACGCGCTGGCCGGCGGCCGGACGGCCGGCCGCGACGCCTGGCTGCGACCGCCGATCGCCTACCTGCCGGTCGGCCTGATCCTGCTCCTGGCCGCCGGTCTGAGCGTGGCCTGAGCCCTCGCGGGGGCCCCGGTCGGCCGACCAAAGCCCCGGCAGCAGGCCGTGCGCCGAGCGGCGTATGCTTGTCAACGGCGACCGCCCTGTGCGGTCGACCTCGCGCGCCCTCTGCACGAGCCCGTCGGGCCGGTTCAGCCGGTTTGACAACGAGCCGTCAGCGACGGCCTTCCCTGGTCCCGATCTTCTTCGGGCGCCATCAGGGCCGGCGACCGGGCGCCAGGACGCCCACCGCCGGTGAGCGTGACAACCAGGGAAAAACAGGGAGCAATTCACCATGGCCGTCGTGACCATGCGTCAGCTGCTGGAGAGCGGTGTCCACTTCGGGCACCAGACCCGGCGCTGGAACCCGAAGATGAAGCGCTTCATCTTCACCGAGCGCAACGGTATCTACATCATCGACCTGCGCCAGACCCTCGACTACATCGAGAAGGCCTACGCGTACGTCCGCGACACCGTCGCCGAGGGTGGCCACATCCTCTTCGTCGGCACCAAGAAGCAGGCCCAGGAGGCGATCGCCGAGCAGGCGACCCGCGTCGGCCAGCCGTACGTCAACCACCGCTGGCTGGGCGGCATGCTCACCAACTTCCAGACGGTGTACAAGCGGCTCCAGCGCATGAAGGAGCTCGAGGCGATCGGTGACCTCACCGGCACCGCCGCCGGCTACACCAAGAAGGAGACCCTTCAGCTGTTCCGTGAGCAGACCAAGCTCACCAAGACCCTCGGTGGTCTGCGGGACATGACGAAGGTGCCGTCGGCGATCTGGGTCGTCGACACCAAGAAGGAGCACATCGCGGTCGACGAGGCTCGCAAGCTGGGCATTCCGGTCATCGCGGTGCTGGACACCAACTGTGACCCGGACGAGGTCGACTTCCCGATCCCGGGCAACGACGACGCGATCCGCTCGGCCGAGCTGCTGACCAAGGTCATCGCGGCCGCCGTCGCGGACGGTCTGATCAAGCGCTCCGGCCGCAACCGCGGCAACGCCGACGACAAGCCCGAGCCGGGCACCGTCGCCGCCGGCGAGCCGCTGCCCGAGTGGGAGCGCGACCTCTACGAGGGCGCCGACAAGAAGGCCGCCGACGCCGAGCCCGCCGCCGAGGCCGCCGAGCCCGCCGCTCCGGCTGCCGAGCCGGTCGCTGCCGCCGCGGAGTAATTCCTGAGGAAGCCGGTCGCCTGAAGAAGGCGGCCGGCACCCTCCCGATACCGGACCTCAAAGCATCGAGAGAGAGTCATGGCCAACTACACCGCCGCGGACGTGAAGAAGCTCCGCGACCTCACCGGCGCCGGCATGATGGACTGCAAGAAGGCGCTCGAAGAGTCGGACGGTGAGTTCGACAAGGCCGTCGAGTTCCTGCGCATCAAGGGCGTCAAGGACGTCGGCAAGCGGGCCGGCCGTACGGCCGCCAACGGCATCGTCAGCCACTCCGGCAGCGCGCTGCTCGAGCTGAACTGCGAGACCGACTTCGTCGCCAAGACCCCGGACTTCGTCGCGCTGGCGCAGACGCTGGTCGAGCACGGCGAGCAGAACAAGCTCGCCGACGCCGCCGCGATCTCCGCGTCCACGCTCGCCGACGGCCGCTCGGTCGCCGACCTGGTGCAGGAGTTCTCGGCCAAGATCGGCGAGAAGATCGTCATCAACCGGTTCGCCCAGCTCGACGGCAACGTCGCGGTCTACCTGCACCGCAAGGCGCAGGACCTGCCGCCGCAGGTCGGCGTCCTGGTGCAGTTCACCGGCAAGACCGACGAGGCCGGCGCCGACGACGCCCGCGCGGTCGGCATGCAGATCACCGCCATGCGGCCGAAGTTCCTCACCCGCGAGGAGGTGCCCGCCGAGACCGTTGCGGCGGAGCGCCGCATCGCCGAGGAGACGGCGCGCGAGGAGGGCAAGCCCGAGCAGGCTCTGCCCAAGATCGTCGAGGGTCGGGTGAACTCCTTCTTCAAGGACTTCGTCCTGCTGGAGCAGGCCTCGGTCACCGACAACAAGAAGACGGTCAAGCAGGTGACCGCCGAATCCGGCATCGAGGTCACCCGCTTCGTCCGCTTCGAGGTCGGCCAGGAGTAATCCAGGCACCAGCGCACTGCGCGGGAGGCCGGGACGCGAGACAAGCGCCCGGCCTCCCCGTCACATAAGGTCTCGGGTTAGTGAAGGAAAGGGCGGACCGGCATGACGATGGTGACCGAGCAGACTGTCGTGGTCGATGAGGTTGCGGCGCCACGTTCCGAGCGGCCCCGGCGGGTCGTGCTGAAGCTCTCCGGTGAGGTCTTCGGCGGCGGTGCGGTGGGCGTCGACCCCGACGTGGTGCAGGGCCTCGCCCGGCAGATCGCCACGGCCACCCGGCGCGGCGTGCAGATCGCCGTTGTCGTCGGTGGCGGCAACTTCTTCCGCGGCGCCGAGCTGCAGAAGCGCGGCATGGACCGCAACCGGGCCGACTACATGGGCATGCTCGGCACGGTCATGAACTGCCTCGCCCTGCAGGACTTCCTCGAGAAGGAGGGCATCGAGACGCGGGTGCAGACCGCGATCACGATGGCCCAGGTCGCGGAGCCGTACATCCCGCTGCGCGCCATCCGGCACCTCGAGAAGGGCCGCGTCGTCATCTTCGGCGCCGGCGCCGGCATGCCGTACTTCTCCACGGACACGGTCACCGCGCAGCGGGCCCTGGAGATTCACGCCGACCTGGTACTGATGAGCAAGAACGGCGTCGACGGGGTCTACACTGCCGATCCGCGCACCGATCCGGACGCGCGCAAGATCGACCACATCACCTTCGCGAGCGTGCTCCAGCAGGGCCTGCGGGTGGCCGACCAGGCCGCGTTCAGCCTCTGCGAGGAGAATGGCCTGCCGATGCTGGTCTTCGGTGCGCAGGGCGACGACACGATCGTCCGTGCCGTCAGCGGTGAGAAGATCGGCACCCTGATCACCACGTGATCCGCTCCACCCACATTTTCTACGACGACCAGAAGGATCAAGGAGGCGGACAGCGGTGATCGACGAGACCCTCTTCGAGGCCGAAGAGAAGATGGAGAGCGCGGTCGAGCACGCCAAGGAGGAGTTCGCCGCGATCCGTACGGGACGTGCCACGCCGGCGATGTTCTCCAAGATCGTCGTCGACTACTACGGCGCTCCGACCCCGGTGACCCAGATGGCGTCCGTCGGCGTGCCGGAGCCCCGCATGGTGATCGTCAAGCCCTACGACGCGACGCAGCTCGGCCCGATCGAGCGCGCCATCCGCGACTCGGACCTCGGCGTCAACCCCAACAACGAGGGCACGCAGCTGCGTATCCACCTCCCGCAGATGACGGAGGAGCGGCGCCGCGAAATGATCAAGGTGGCGCGGACCAAGGCCGAGGAGGGCCGCGTCGCGATCCGCAACGTGCGCCGCAAGGCCAAGGAGCAGCTCGACCGCTTCGTCAAGGACGGTGAGGCCGGCGAGGACGACGGCCGCCGCGCCGAGAAGGAGCTCGACGACGTCACACACCGGTACGTCACGGTGGTCGACGAGCTGGTCAAGAACAAGGAAGCTGAGCTGCTCGAGGTCTGATGTCGTACCTCGAGCCCCGCGGTGGGCAACACCCTTCCGGCGGCCGGGCGCCCGGGCAATCCGGCGCCCCGGCCCCGTATGTCTCCGGCGTGCCCGCCGAGGAGCCCGACCCCTACGCGGCCTACCGGCGCCGGGAGGAGGCGCAGCGGGCGACCGAGACCGGTCCGAACTGGGACGCGTTCGCGCCCGGCCCGCCGCAGCCGTCCGGGCCGCCCTGGGCCGCACCCACCGCCGCCACCTCGACCTCACAGGCGGAGTGGGAGTTGACTGAGGCAGAACGCCCCCGCGGGCCGGGCCGGCGCCGGGCCGGGCGCGACGGCAAGCCACCGGCCGGCCGCGCGGGCCGCAACCTGCCCGCCGCGATCGGGGTCGGCACCGGCCTGGTCCTGATCGTCCTGGCCTCGCTGTTCCTCTGGAAGCCTGCCTTCCTCGGCGTGATCGCCCTGGCCACGTGCGGTGGCATCTGGGAGATGGCGCGGGCGCTGCGCACCACCGGCGCCCGGCCGCCGCTGATCCCGCTGCTCGCCGGCGGCCTGCTGATGACGGGCGTGGCCTGGTACGGCAGCACCGACGCCCTCGAGCTCGGCCTGCTGGTCACGGTCCTCGCCGCGGTCCTGTGGCGCCTGGCCGACGGCGTCGCCGACCTGAAACGGGACGTGGCGGCCGCCGCCCTGATCGCCGTCTACGTGCCGTTCCTGCTGAGCTTCGGCGTGCTGCTGGCGCGGCCAGAGGACGGCCCCGAGCGGGTGTTCATCGCGCTGCTCGCCGTGGTGTTCTCCGACACCGGCGGCTACGCGGCCGGCGTCTTCCTCGGTAAACACCCGATGGCGCCGACGATCAGCCCGAAGAAGTCCTGGGAGGGCTTCGGCGGCTCGGTCGTCGCCTCGGCCGTCGGCAGTTCGGTGCTCGCGTACCTCCTGCTCGACGTGCCGTTCTACTGGGGTCTACTGTTCGGCGCGGCGATCTCGGTCGTGGCCGTGCTGGGCGACCTGGCCGAGTCGATGCTCAAGCGCGACATCGGCATCAAGGACATGAGCAACCTGCTGCCCGGGCACGGCGGGCTGATGGACCGGCTCGATTCGATCCTCTTCGCGGTGCCGACGGCGTTCCTGCTGCTCTCGCTCATCGCGCCGCCGGGGTAGGCATGCGCGCGCGACGTGGGAGACTGGAGAAGCCATGACGATTCTTCCGCTCATCCCGACCAGCCCGGACACCCCCGACGCGGTGGTCACCCGCAGCCGCCCCGCGATGCCCCCACGCCATCTCGCGGACCTGGACCTGGCGGGCCGCCGCGCGGCCGTCACCGGCCTCGGCGAGCCCGCGTTCCGGGCCAAGCAGCTCTCCACCCACTATTTCGGGCGGCTGGTGCGCGACCCCGCCGAGATGACGGACCTGCCGGCCGCGTCGCGCGCCAAGCTCACCGACGACCTGCTGCCCACGCTGCTCACCCCGCAGCGCGAGATGGCCTGCGACGACGGTGCCACGCGTAAGACGCTGTGGCGGTTGCACGACAACGCGATGGTCGAGAGCGTCCTGATGGGCTATCCCGACCGCATCACCGCGTGCGTGTCCAGCCAGGCGGGCTGCGGCATGGCCTGCCCGTTCTGCGCGACCGGCCAGGCCGGGCTCACCCGCAACCTCTCGACCGCCGAGATCGTCGACCAGGTCGTCTATCTCGCCGGCGTCGCCGCCTCGGGCGCGGTCACCGGCTCGCCGCCGCGGCTGTCCCGGGTCGTGTTCATGGGCATGGGCGAGCCGCTGGCCAACTACCCCCGGGTGATCCAGGCCGTGCGCCGCCTGGTCGCACCCGCACCAGAGGGACTGGGCCTCTCACAACGGCATATCACCGTCTCCACCGTGGGTCTCGTACCGGCGATGCGACGATTGATCGCCGAAGAGCTGTCCGTGACCCTTGCGCTGTCACTGCACGCCCCTGATGATGATCTGCGCGATGAGCTAGTGCCCGTCAACCAGCGTTGGAAGGTGGCCGAGGTGCTCGATGCCGCGTTCGACTACGCGGCGCAGACCGGTCGTCGGATCTCCATCGAATACGCCCTGATCAGGGACGTAAACGATCAGCCCTGGCGTGCCGACCTGCTCGGCAGGCTGTTGCACGGCAAGCTGGCGCATGTGAATCTCATCCCACTCAACCCGACGCCGGGTAGCAGGTGGGACGCCAGCCCCAAGCCGGTCGAGCGGGAGTTCGTCCGCCGGCTGCGCGAGGCGGGAGTGGCGACGACCGTCCGGGACACCCGCGGGCGGGAGATCGACGGTGCGTGCGGCCAATTGGCCGCGAGTGAGCTGACGGTGGTGGACGCTGGGGGCGCCACCGCCGACGCGGAGGTGGAACGATGACGGGGCTGAAGTCCCTGCGGACGCTGATTTGGGAGACGTTGTGACGAGTCAGGGACAGCGTTTCCGGCGGCGCGCGCTGCGCCGCGGTTACAAGGTCGACGAGGTCGACGCTTTCCTGGACCGGGTCGAGGCGACCCTGGCCGGCGAGCAGTCCGGCGCTCCCGTCGGTGCCCAGGAGGTGCACGACGTGGTGTTCCGCGTGCGCTTCGGCGGCTACGACGAGTGGCAGGTCGACCTGCACCTGGACCGGGTGGAGCGCCAGCTGGCCGAGTTCGAGGACCGTGGCGGGCGCGGCCCCGACGCCCGGATGACCCCGGACCGGATGCAGCCGGAGCCGATGCGCGGCGGCATGCAGTCCGACCGGATGAGCCAGGCGCTGGGCCGCTCGGCCCCGCCCACCGAGCGCCTGCCCGCGCCGGTGCGCGACGATCGCCAGTTCGCCCGCGAGGACCCCTACGGGCGTGAGGACCAGTACGCCCGCGAGGACCCGTACGGTCGGCAGCAGCCGCAGTTGCCGCAGCGGCCCCAGATGCCCGCTCCGGACCCGTACGGCGGCCGCTATGAGGGCGGTGGCGGCTACGGTCAGCAGCAGCCTCAGCAGCAGCAGCCGGGGCCCTCCGGTTACGACACGGGCGCCTACGACGCGTTCGAGCCGGGACGGCACGGCAAGGCCGACATGACGGCCGAGATGCGGCTACCCGATCGCGACCGCGGCGGCTACGGCGGCCCGGCCCCGATGAGCGCGCCGCCGATGAGCGGACCGCCGATGGGTGGCCCGCCGATGGGCGGCAGCCCGGAGCTCTACCGGGTGGATCAGCTGCGCCGCACGTTCCAGCCGCGCCGCTTCGGCAGCGGTTACGACCCGGTGCAGGTCGACCGGTTGTTCGAGAGCATCCTGCAGGCCATGACCGGCCGCGGCCCGATGCCGGTTCCGGAGAACGAGCTCGACACGCTGCAGTTCGGGCTGGTTCCCGGCGGTTACTTCGAGGCCGAGGTCGACGCCGCGCTGCGCGAGGTCAAGGACCTCCTGCTGCGCCGGCGCTGAGCACGTGAAAAGGCCCGCGCCCGTTGCCGGGTGCGGGCCTTTCGCGTACGCGGTTACTGGTCGTTGGGCTTGAGGCCGTTGCGGCGCAGCACCACATCGGCGACCACGGCGCCGACCAGCAGCAGGGCGGTGCCGATGAGCCAGATGTCCTCGGTGTTGCCCTCGTGGTTGCCCCAGAGCATCAGCAGCAGGATCACCGCGGTGCCCAGCGCGCCGATGCGGGCCCATTTGCGGTTGCCCGGCTTGAGCTGGTCGGGGGCGTAAACCGGCTCTTCTGCCACGACTGGATCCTCCTGCGGCGACGGCGAGTACGACCCGATCATTTTGGCACGACGGCTCCGCGCGCGGCCCACCAACCCGGACCCGGTACCTTCGATCCCATCGGAACACTCCGGATCGAGGGAGCTAAACGGTGCGGATCACGGGCACTGGCCACGCCAGCATGCGGATCGACACGGGCGCGGGCAGCATTCTGTGCGACCCGTGGGTCAACCCGGCGTATTTCGCGTCGTGGTTCCCGTTTCCGGACAATTCCCTGCTGGACTGGGAGACGCTCGGCGACGTCGACTACCTCTACGTGTCCCACCTGCACCGGGACCACTTCGACGCCGAGCACCTGAAGCGCTTCGTCAGCAAGAAGGCGACGGTGCTGCTGCCGGAGTATCCGACCAGCCAGCTCGAGGACGAGCTGCGTGAGCTCGGCTTCACCAGCTTCTTCAAGACCAGGAGCGACGAGGTCCACGAGCTCGACGGCGGCCTCAAGGTGATGATCCAGGCCCTGATCAGCCCCACGGACGGCCCGATCGGCGACTCGTCGCTGTGGGTGGAGCACGACGGCGTACGGGTGCTGAACCAGAACGACGCCCGCCCCACGGACCTGACGACCTTCGCCGAGCTGGGCCACGTGCACGCGCACATGCTCCAGTTCTCCGGCGCGATCTGGTACCCGATGGTCTACGAGCTGCCGCAGGCGGCCAAGACCGCGTTCGGCAAGCAGAAGCGCGACCGCCAGTTCGACCGCACCTGGCGCTACATCGACGACCTGAAGGCCGACCACGTCTTCCCGATCGCCGGCCCGCCGTGCTTCCTCGACGACGAGCTGTGGCAGTTCAACGACATCTTCGGCGACGAGGGCAACATCTTCCCGGACCAGTCGGTCTTCATGAGCGAGTACGCGAAGGTCGGCGGCACCAACGGCGTGGTCCTGCTGCCGGGCAGCGTCACGGAGCTCACGACGTCGTCGATCGAGACGAGCCACCCGACCGACGTCGACGGGTTCTTCGCGAACAAGAAGCAGCACCTCGAGGAGATGCGCGAGCGCAAGGCGCCGATCATCGCCGCCGAGAAGGCGTCCTGGCGGCACCCCGAGATCGACGTGCTTGGCGAGCTCAAGAAGCGCATCGAGCCGCTGCTGGAGGAGTCGATCTACCTGGCCAAGGGCGTCGGCGGGCCGGTCCGCTTCGACCTGGTCGGCTACGAGGGCGAGTCCATCGAGTCGATCGTCGTGGACTTCCCGGGCAAGCAGGTCCGCCCGTACGCCGACGAGAAGGTCCGCTACCGCTTCAAGACCCAGCGCGAGCTGATCGAGCACCTGATCTTCATCGACGAGGGCGACTGGGTGAACTCGCTGTTCCTGAGCTGCCGCTTCTCCGCGGCCCGGATCGGCCAGTACAACGAGTTCGTCTACGCGTTCTTCAAGTGCCTCTCCGAGGAGCGGCTCCAGTACGCCGAGGGCTGGTACGACGAGCACGAGCGGTCGGTCGACGCGGAGGACATCGAGCTGGGCGGCTGGACGGTGCAGCGGCGCTGCCCGCACCTGAAGGCGGACCTGAGCCGGTTCGGCATCGTGGACGGCAACGTCCTGACCTGCCAGCTGCACGGCTGGAAGTTCGACCTGCCCAGCGGGAAGTGTCTCACCAGCGTCGGCCACAAGATCAGGGCCGAAAAGGCGAAGACCGAGCAGAACCCGGTGTCGTAGCGGGGTGGTGGGTACGGACCGTCGCTTACGCCGAGGGCCCGGCCGAGGCGAGCAGGGCGCTGGCGCGCCCAGACCGCTCACCCCGACCGGGCGACCTGAGTAAGTGGTTGCGACCTAAACCCCAAGATCTTTCAAGATGCGCCGCGCCGCGTTGTGGCCCGCCGCGCCGATCACGCTGCCGGCGGGGTGTGCGCCGGCCGACCCCGCATAGAGGCCGTCCAGCCCGGTGAAATACGGCATCCGCTCGTTGAAAGCGACCGTGTTGTCGACGTGGTGGATGTGGCCGCCGGTGATGCCGAAGTGCCGTTCGATTCCGGGCGGGCTCAGCGGCATCATGTCCGCGACCAGCGACGAGGTGCCCGGCGCGTAGCGGTCGACGATGTCCAGCAGCCGCTCGGCGTAGCCGGGCAGCGCCTCGTCCCAGGTCGTGCCGGCCAGGGTGTACGGCACCGACTGGACGAACAGGGCCGACGAGTGGTGGCCGGCCGAATCTTGCAGGGACGGGTCGACCGTGGTGTGCAGGTACCACTCGATGGTCGGCTCGGCCGGCAGGCGGCCCGCCTGCACGTCGGCCCACATCGCGCGCAGCGCGGCCATCGGGGAGTCGGTCTCGGTGAGCCCGGCCAGGCCCGCGGAGCCGGGCAGCAGGTGGATGGTCGACCCGAACGGCGAGGCGGCGTCCTCGGGCAGGCAGGGGAACCGCGGCAGCCCGCTGAGCGCGAGGTTGAGCTTCAGGGTCGTACCCGGCCGCCGCACGGCCGCCATCCGGTCGGTCAGCGCGGCGGGCAGCGCGCCCTCAGGGACCAGGCTGATGAGCTGGTACGGGTCGCAGGCGCCCAGCACCACCCGGGAGGTGATCTCCCGCCCGTCGGCCAGGACGACGCCGGTCGCGGCACCCTGTGAGACGGTCACCGCCGACACCGGCGTGCCGGTGAAGATTCCCGCGCCGGCCGCGCGCGCGGCCGCGGCGAACGTGCCCGACACCGTGCCCATGCCGCCGGCGGCGATCATCCAGGTGCCGTCCGAGCCGGGCAGCCGGCACATGTTGTGCACCAGGAAGTTGTGGCCCGTGCCCGGGTCGTCGGGGCCCGCGTTCAGCCCGGAGAGGCCGTCGGTCACCGCGTACATGCTCACCAGGAGTTCGCTCTTGAAGCCGAACCGGTCGAGGTAGTCGGCGACGGAGCCGCGTACGAGATCGATGAAGGTGCTTTGCAGCTGCGGGCGGATGTGCCGGTCGGCGATCGCCTCGACGGATGCGGGCTCCTGTAGCCAGGCCGGGGCGAGATCGGCGCGCAGCGCCGCGATCTCGACCTGTAGCGCCTCGTCGGCCGCGATGTCGCGCGGCGAGAAGAACCGCTCGAACTGCGCCCGGGTGGCCTCGCGGTCCGTGCCGAACAGCAGGTACGGCGAGCCGGGGCCGCCCGGCGTCGGCAGGAAGTAGTGCGGGTCGCGGCGCAGCACCGGGATGTCGACGTCCAGCGTGCGCAGCAGCTCCGGCGGCATCAGGCCCAGCAGGTACGAGCCGGTGGAGTGGCCGAGGCCGGGCACCTTGGCGAACGGGTGCTCGGTCCGGGTGGCGCCGCCGATGACGTCGGCGGCCTCCAGCACCACGACGTCGAGGCCGGCGCGGGCCAGCAGCACGGCGGAGACCAGCCCGTTGTGGCCGGACCCGATGATCACCACATCGGCACGATCAGGCAGAGACCTCATGGGCGCCGAGCCTAGCGCCCCAGATGGCCTACGGTCCGGGACAATTCAAGCTCGAACAGGGGTTCCACGTCCGTCATCGCCCACCTGAGGTGCCCGAAGACCTCCATCGCCACGATTCCGTACAGGCGGGTCCAGGCGGCCACGAAGAGGTAGATCACCGGCAGCGGGAAGCGATCGCCGAACGTGTCCAGGTAGGGGGCGAAGAGGTCCCGCTGGGCGTCCTCGGGCAGGTCCGGGGCGGCTCCGGCGAACGGGTGGCGCTCGAAGTGCTCACCCAGCGTGGTGAAGAACGCCTCGGCGAAGCGGGCGCCGGCGTCGCTGAGCGGGTCGCACGGCCCCGCGATCCGGGTGACGCCGGGTACCGGGCTGCCGAACATCAGCGCGAACTCGGCGGGATGGGCGAGCGACCAGCGCCGGAACTCCCGGACCATGTGGCCGATCCGGACCAGCGGCTCCTCGTCGGCGTGGTCGTCGGCGACCGCGACGATGGCGCCGCGCAGGTCCTCGAAGAGGTCGGTGACGACGGCGAGGACGAGCGCGTCGAGGCTGTCGAAGTAGCGGTACAGCGCAGGCGCGGTGAGGCCGACGTCGCGGGCGATGGCCCGCAGCGAGATGGCCGTCGGCCCGCCGGCGACGAGCAGGCGCCGGGCGGCCTCCTTGACCTCGATGACGGTCTCCGCGCGCAGCCGTTCCCGGCGGCTGGGCGTGGCGGTCGTCATAGTCGGGCTCCGTTGACGTAGGCGAACGGCGTTTGCCAAGGTGAACAGTGTTCACAATAGCTGTCGGATTCTAAGCGACTCTAACCTCCGCGCGGGAGGCAAACAGATGTTCGGCTGGTGGGGCGGAGCGGTCGTCCGGCTGCGCTGGTGGGTGGTCGCGGCCGGGCTCGCGGTCGTCGTCGCGGGCGCGACCTGGGGAGCCGGCGTGTTCGGCGCGCTCACCGGCGGCGGCTACGACGACCCGGACAGCGAGTCCAACCGCGCCGCGGCCGTCGCGGAGCAGCTCGGCCGGGGCGAGCCCGACCTGATCGTGCTCTGGTCCAGCGACACCGTCCCGGTGACGGACGCGGGCCCGCGCGGCGCGGTCGCCGGCGTGGTCGAGCGACTGCGCGCCCGCCCGGAGGTCGCGCAGGTGGTCGCACACACCGACGAGAACGCGCCGCCCGCCCTGGTCAGCAACGATCGGCGGGAAACCTACGCGGCCGTCTACCTCGCCGCGACGGACGAGGACGGCAAGGCGGCGGCCTACCACCGGATCGAGCCCGATTTCGCGGCGCCCGGGCTGACCACCCGGGTCGGCGGCATCGTCGCCTTCACCGACCAGGCCAACACACAGACCGAGGAGGACATCACCCGGGCGGAGATCTTCTCCCTTCCGGTGCTCTTCGTGCTGCTCGTGCTGATCTTCCGCGGCCTCATCGCCGCCCTCTCGCCGCTGGTCATCGGCGGCATCGCGATCCTCGGCGCGTTCGTGGCGGTGCGCGCGCTGACCTACGTCACCGACATCTCCGTCTTCGCGATCAACGTGATCACGCTGCTGGGCCTCGGCATGGCCGTGGACTACTCGCTGTTCGTGGTGAGCCGCTTCCGCGAGGAGCTGGCGAACGGCAAGGACGTGCCCGCCGCCATCCGTACCACGGTCGCGACCGCCGGCCGCACGGTCATGGTCTCGGGCCTCACCATCGTCCTGGCGCTGTCCAGCCTGCTGATCTTTCCGCAGCCCTTCCTCGGCGGCATGGCCATCGGCGGCATGGCCGCCGTGCTGGTCGCGATGATCGCCGCGCTGACCGTGCTGCCGGCCGCGCTGTCGCTGCTCGGCCACCGGATCGACCGGCTGCGCATCCCGCTGCCGCGGCGGTCCCGGCCCGGCGCGGGCTGGGCGCGGCTCGCGCACAGCGTCATGCGCCGCCCGGCGCCGTACGTCATCGGCGTGCTGATCGTGCTGGCCGCCTTCGCGGCGCCGTTCCTGCGGGTCGAGTTCGGCGGCTTCGACGAACGGGTGCTGCCCGCCGACACCACGGCGCGCATCGTCGGCGAGCGGCTGAGCACGGACTTCCCCGGCGGCGGCGAGAACCCGATAAACGTGCTGGTGACCGGCGGGCCCGCCGAGGCCCTTGCCGGGCAGATCGCGGCACTGCCGAACGTGACCGGCGCCGCCGTCACCGCCGAGCGTGGCGGCTCCTCGCTGATCACCGTGACCTATCCCGGCACGCTGTCGCGGGGTGAGTCGCGGGACATCGTCTCGGACATCCGCGAGCTCACCCCGCCGTCGGGCACCGAGGTGCTGGTCGGCGGCCGGCCGGCGATCGACCTCGACCTGCTGGAGAGCCTCGCCGACCGGCTGCCCTGGATGGCGCTGATCATGGCGCTGGCCACGATCCTGCTGCTCTTCCTCGCCTTCGGCTCGGTGCTGCTGCCGATCAAGGCGGTGCTGATGAACCTCGTCTCGATCGGCGCGTCCTTCGGCGTGGTCGTCTGGATCTTCCAGGACGGTCACCTCGAGGGCCCGCTGGCGTTCGAGTCGACCGGATACATCGAGCCCAGCAACATGATCCTCGTGCTCGCCGTGCTGTTCGGCCTGGCCACCGACTACGAGGTGTTCCTGCTGTCGCGGGTCCGCGAGGAGTGGGACAGGACCGGCGACAACCCGGTCGCGGTGGCCTCCGGGCTACAGCACACCGGCGGCATCATCACGGCCGCGGCGCTGCTGCTGATCACGGTCGTGGCCGGCTTCGCCACCGGCGGGGTGACGGTCATCAAGACCATCGGCATCGGCATGATCGTGGCGATCATCGTGGACGCGACGCTGGTACGGGCGCTGCTGGTGCCGGCGACGATGCGGCTGCTGGGCCGCTGGAACTGGTGGGCGCCGGGCCTGCTGGGCCGCTTCTACACCCGGTACGGCATCCACGAGTCGGAGCCGGCGGCGACCGCGGCGCCCGACCGTGAGGCCGCCCGCGTATAGGGCCTCGTGCCAGCAGGGGAAGATGGGTCCATGCGTGAGCTAGTCCTGCTCGGGTCCACCGGGTCCATCGGTACTCAGGCCATCGACATCGTGCGCCGCAATCCGGACAGGTTCCGGGTCGTCGCGATCGGTGCCGGCGGCGGCAACGTCGAACTGCTCGCGGCGCAGGCGCTCGAGCTCGCCGTCGACGTCGTCGGGGTCGCGTACTCCAGCGCCGTGCAGGACCTCCAGCTCGCGTTCTACGCCGAGGCGCAGAAGCGGGGCTGGGCAACCGGCGACTTCAAGCTTCCGAAGATCGTCGCCGGGCCGGACGCGATGACCGAGCTCGCGCAGTGGCCGTGCGACGTGGTGCTCAACGGGGTCGTCGGCAGCCTCGGGCTCGCGCCGACGCTGGCGGCGCTGCGCGCCGGGCGTACCCTCGCGCTCGCCAACAAGGAGTCGCTGGTCGCCGGCGGCCCGCTGGTCAAGGCCGCGGTGACGCGGCCGGGGCAGATCGTGCCCGTCGACTCCGAGCACTCCGCGCTGGCGCAGTGCCTGCGCGGCGGGTCCACCGCCGAGGTGCGCCGGCTGATCCTGACCGCCAGCGGCGGTGCCTTCCGGGATCGCCGGCGCTCCGAGCTGACGAACGTCACACCGGACGAGGCGCTCAAGCACCCGACGTGGGACATGGGCCCGGTCGTCACGATCAACTCGGCCACCATGGTGAACAAGGGGCTCGAGGTGATCGAGGCGCACGAGCTGTTCGGCGTGCCGTACTCCGCGATCGAGGTCATGGTCCACCCGCAGTCGGTGCTGCACTCGCTCGTCGAGTTCGTCGACGGGTCGACGTTGGCGCAGGCCAGCCCGCCCGACATGCGGCTGCCGATCGCCCTCGCGCTGGCCTGGCCGGACCGGGTGAACGACGCCGCGGCGGCGGTCGACTGGACCCTCGCGCACAACTGGGAGCTGCGCCCGCTCGACGACGAGGCGTTCCCCGCGGTGCGGCTGGCCAAGGCCGCGGGTGAGACCGGCCACTGCCGGCCGGCCATCTACAACGCGGCGAACGAAGAGTGTGTGGCCGCCTTCGTGTCCGGTCGGCTACCTTTTCTTGGCATCGTCGACACCCTCGAGGCGGTGCTCGCGGCTGCTCCAGACTTCGACGAACCGGGTACCGTCGATGAGGTGCTTTCCGCGGAGACCTGGGCGCGTGCCCAGGCGCAGCGGATGATCGCGACGGCGGCTGAAGGAGCCTGATGCTGTACTGGTTGGGAACGGCGGCCTTCGCGCTGGCGATTTTGATCTCGGTCAGCCTCCATGAGCTGGGCCACATGATCACGGCCAAGCGGTTCGGCATGAAGGTGACAAAGTATTTCGTCGGCTTCGGCCCGACGATCTTCTCGTTCCACCGCGGCGAGACCGAGTACGGCCTCAAGGCCATCCCGCTCGGCGGCTTCTGCAAGATCGTCGGGATGACGCCGCAGGACGACGACGTCTCGGAGGAGGACCAGCCGCGGGCCATGTGGCGCTACCCGGTGTGGAAGCGCACGGTCGTGATGTCCGCCGGCTCGGTCACCCACTTCGCGCTGGCCATCGTCGCCGCCTGGTGCGCCGCGGTCTTCGTCGGCCTGCCCAACCCCGACCTGCCGACCACCGTCGCGCAGCAGATCGCCCTGCCGGCCCGGATCTCGGTCGGCAAGTGCGTGCAGGTCGTCTACAGCGAGAAGGAATGCAACGTCGGAGTCGGCACCGACGTGGCAGCGCCGTCGGCCGCGGCGGGTCTGCTGACCGGCGACGTGATCACCAAGGTCGGCGACACCCCGATCACCAGCTACGGCCAGCTCACCGACGTGATCCGGGCCGCGAAGCCCGGGCCGACGACGTTCGAGTACACCCGCGACGGCGTGGCCGGCAGCACCACCGTGAACATGATCGAGGCGCAGCGCCCGCCGCTCGACGACCCGAAGGGCCCGATCACCAAGGTCTCGGTGGTGGGCATCGGCCAGAGCATCGGCATGCCGGGCACGGTCACCTACGGCCCGATCGACGGCATCGGCGCCAGCCTGCGCTACGACTGGAGCCTGGTCGAGGGCTCGTTCGTGGCGATGAAGCGCATCCCCGAGAAGATCCCGGCGCTCTGGCGCTCGATCACCGGCGATGAGCGCGACCCGAACACCCCGATCAGCGTCATCGGCGCGAGCCGGATCGGCGGCGAGGCGATCGAGCGCGGCGTGCCCGAGGTGTTCCTGCTGATCTTCATCTCGCTGAACGTCTTCATCGGCATCTTCAACCTGCTGCCGCTGCTGCCGCTCGACGGCGGCCACATCGCCATCGCCTGGTACGAGCGGGCGCGCTCGTGGCTCTACGCCAAGATGCACAAGCCCGACCCGGGCCGCGTCGACTACTTCAAGCTGATGCCGTTGACGTACGTAGTCATCCTGATCGGTGGCGCGTTCACCCTGTTGACAGCCACCGCCGACGTGATCAACCCGATCACGATCTTCTCGAAGTGAGAGTGCGTAGATAAATGACCGCAATCAGTCTCGGCATGCCGGCAGTTCCGCCGCCCCCGCTGGCCACCCGTCGGCTGAGCCGCCAGATCAACGTCGGTGGCGTCCTGGTGGGCGGTGGCGCGCCGGTCAGCGTCCAGTCGATGACCACGACGCTGACCTCCGACGTCAACGCGACCCTCCAGCAGATCGCCGAGCTCACCGCCGCCGGCTGCCAGATCGTCCGGGTCGCGGTGCCGTCGCAGGACGACGTCGAGGCGCTGCCGGCGATCGCGAAGAAGTCGCAGATCCCGGTGATCGCGGACATCCACTTCCAGCCCCGCTACGTCTTCGCGGCGATCGACGCCGGCTGCGCGGCGGTCCGGGTCAACCCCGGCAACATCCGCCAGTTCGACGACAAGGTCAAGGAGATCGCCAAGGCGGCCGGGGACGCGAACGTCCCGATCCGCATCGGCGTGAACGCGGGCTCGCTCGACAAGCGCCTGCTGGAGAAGTACGGCAAGGCGACCGCCGAGGCCCTGGTCGAGTCGGCCCTCTGGGAATGCTCCCTCTTCGAGGAGCACGGCTTCCGCGACATCAAGATCTCGGTCAAGCACAACGACCCGGTCGTGATGATCCGCGCATACCGCCAGCTGGCCGAGCAGTGCGACTACCCGCTGCACCTCGGCGTGACCGAGGCCGGCCCGGCGTTCCAGGGCACGATCAAGAGCGCGGTGGCGTTCGGCGCCCTGCTGGCCGAGGGCATCGGCGACACCATCCGGGTCTCCCTCTCCGCACCGCCGGTCGAGGAGATCAAGGTCGGCCAGGGGATCCTGGAGTCGCTCGGCCTGCGCGAGCGCGGCCTCGAGATCGTCTCCTGCCCGTCGTGCGGCCGCGCCCAGGTCGACGTCTACACGCTCGCGGAGCAGGTCACGGCGGCGCTCGAGGGATTCCCGGTGCCGCTGCGGGTCGCGGTCATGGGCTGCGTAGTCAACGGCCCGGGCGAGGCGCGAGAGGCGGACCTCGGCGTAGCCTCCGGCAACGGCAAGGGCCAGATCTTCGTAAAGGGCCAGGTCATCAAGACGGTCCCGGAGTCGATCATCGTCGAAACCCTGGTCGAGGAGGCCCTGCGCCTCGCCGACCAGATGGGCGCCGAAATCCCGGACGAACTCCGCGAACTCCTCCCAGGCGCGACCGTCACGGTCCACTGACCACAACCCAAACCGATCATCCGGTACGGCCACAGTCGCCCCCAACCGCAACACCGGCACTCGCCTCCAGCCTCAGAGCCAGTCACCGGTCCGGCCCTGCGGCCCAGCCGCCGGGCTGACCCGGCCGGTCACCCGAAAACTCGACGACGCTGCGCTGCTGGGTTGAGCCGGCGGCCAGCTCCGCGGGTTGGGCGGCGGTTGGTTCGGCTTCTGGGTTGAGCCGGCGGGCCGCTTTGCAGGTTCGGCGGTGGCCCGGTCCGGCTGGCGGGTTGAGTCGGTGGGTCGCTCTGCGGGTTGGGCTGTGGCCCGGTCCGGTTGGCGGGTTGAGCTGGCGGGTCGCTCTGCGGGTTGGGTGGCGGTTGGTTCGGCTGGTGGGTTGAGCCGGTGGGTCGCTCTGCGAGTTCGGCGGTGGCCCGGTCCGGCTGGCGGGTTGAGCTGGCGGGTCGCTCTGCGGGTTGGGTGGCGGTTGGTTCGGCTACCGGGTTGAGCCGGTGGGCCGCTCTGCGAGTTCGGCGGTGGCTCGGTCCGGCTGGCGGGTTGAGCTGGCGGGCTGCTTTGCGGGTTGGGTGGCGGTTGGTTTGGCTGCTGGGTTGAGTCGGTGGGCCGCCCTGCGGGTTGGGCGGTGGCCCGGTCCGGTTGGCGGGTTGAGCTGGCAAGTCGCTCTGCAGGTTGGGCGGTGGTTCCGTCCGGCTGGCGGGCCGCTCTGCGGTTGGGCGGCGGTTGGTTCGGCTGGCGGGTTGAGTCGGCCGGCTGATTTGCGGGTTGGGTGGCGGTTGGTTTGGCTGCTGGGTTGAGACGGCGGGTCGCTCTGCGGGTTCGGCTGTGTTCGGTCTGGCTGGCGGGTTGAGCCGGGGCGGGTTGAGCCGGAGGTCGGCTGTGTTCGGTCCAGTCGGCGGGTTGAGCTGGCGGGCTGGTCCGGAGGTTCGGCGGGTGGGTTGGTCGGGCCGTCGGGTGGGTCGGCGGCCCGGGCCGGGGTTCAGAGCGGTGAGGTGACGGCACCCCACCCGGCCCGGGCGTCCGCGGCGTCGTGACGCGGGATGGCCGGGGCGGGTGGGTGCCGGTCGGCGCCCGTTTCTGGTGTGCGGGCGGGCGACGGTGTTGCGGTTGTGGTGGCACTCGCGCCGTACTGAAGAAGGCGCCGGACCAACGACGGGGCCTGGACCACGACTAAGAACGGGTCATTCGCCGTCGGCGAGGACGGCGTAGAGCTTGCGCTTGGTCTCGTTCAGGATCTCCAGGGCTCGCTGGCGCTGCTCCGGCGTGCCGTTGAAGCCCACCTGGCGCAGGGCGTCCATGATGCCGATCGCCGCGTCGCGGAAATCCTGCACCTGGGACATCGTGTCGTTGCTGAACTGGTTCCACGGCGGGTTCTCCGCCGCGGCGGTAGCCTCCGCGCGGCCGGCCTCGGTGAGCGTGAAGCGCTTGCGGCCGCCGGTGACCTCGGCCTCGATGAGGCCCTCGTCCTCGAGCAGTTGCAGGGTCGGGTAGACCGAGCCCGGGCTCGGGCGCCAGATGCCGCCGGTGCGGCGCTCCAGCTCCTGAATCATCTCGTAGCCGTGCATGGGCCGCTCGAGCAGCAGCGCGAGCAGGGCCGGCCGCACGTTGGGGCGGCTGCCGCGACCGCCGCGGCGGTGACCGTGCCCGCCCGGGCCCCCGGCGCCGAAGCCGGCGAAGCCGCCGAAGCCACCGGGTCCGCCAGGTCCGCCCGGTCCGAAGGGGAAGCCCGGCGGGAAGCCGAACCCGCGACCGCGGCCCTCGTGCATGTCACGCATGTGTCGATACCTCATGACCTTCTCCGATCTGTTGGCGATAGTTAGACGATATATCGGCAACATGTCGGCCGCAAGGGTTTCTATTCTTCGCGGGGGCGGGTGAGGCGTGTGACGGCAGTCATCTGGCAATCTGATAGCTGTGCTGACGGTGCCCATTCGCCAACTCGGCGAGTCCGAGCGGGCGGCGGTCGAGCGGATCCTCGACCAAGACCCGTACGCCGGTGCCCAGATCGCCGAGCGTGTGGCGGCTCACGGGCTGAACTGGTGGCGTTCCGACGGCCGGATCTACGGCTACGGGACCGGCCGCCGGGTCGAGTCCGTGTGCTGGTCGGGCGCGCATCTCGTGCCGGTGTGCGCGACGCCCGCGGCGGTGACCGCCTACGCGGACCTGCTCGGCGCCGAGCCGCGGATCTGCTCGTCGATCATCGGGCGCGCGGACGCGGTGCTCGAGCTCTGGGACCGGCTCGGCGGGCACTGGGGGCCGGCGCGCGACGTGCGGCCGCACCAGCCGCTGCTGGTCGCCGACCGTGAGGCGCCGATCGTCGCGGATCCGCAGGTGCGACTGGTGAAGCTCGGCGAGGTCGACCAGCTCTTCCCGGCGGCCGTGGCGATGTACACCGAGGAGGTCGGCGTCTCGCCGCTGCTCGATGACGGCGGCCGGGGCTACCGCCGGCGGATCGCCGACCTGGTGCGCGCCAAGCGCGCCTACGCGCGGTTCGTCGGTGACCGGGTCGTGTTCAAGGCCGAGCTGGCGATCGTCACGCGGCGGACCACGCAGGTACAGGGCGTCTGGGTCGACCCGGAGTACCGCGGCCGGGGGCTGGCCGCGGGCGCGATGGCCGCGGTGGTCCGGGACGCGCTGCGTCGCGTCGCTCCCACCGTGAGCCTGTACGTGAACGACTACAACACCCCGGCGCGCCGGGTCTACGCGCGCTGCGGCTTCGTCCCGAACGGCAGCTTCGCCACGGTCCTCTTCTAGGCCCGGCTCTTCTAGGGTCGGCCGAGCTTTGTGAGCAGTGCGGTGAGGGTGGCCGGGTCTGCGTTCTCCAGCTCTGGGGTCGGGACCAGGGCCATTACCGGGACCTTGACGCCGGCCTCCGCGTAGGTGGCGACGTGGTCGCGGCACTCCTCGGGCGAGCCATGCACGATCAGCTCGTCGACCACCTCGTCCGGGATCGCAGCCAGCGCGCCGCGGCGGTCGCCGGCCGCCCATGCCGTCCACATCGCACCCAGCCCCGCCTCGCGGCCCAGCCAGCGGTGGAACTCCGCGTAGGCCGGCACCGTCAGGTAGGCCGCGATCATCCGGCGGCCGACGGTGCGCGCGTAGTCGGCGTCCCGCGTCGGGCAGACGAAGATGCGTGCGACCACGTCGAAGCCGGGCCGGTCCGATTTCGCCTCGGTCAGTGCCCTGGACACGTCGGTGGCGGCCAGCCAGTTGAGGATCACGCCGTCGGCCTCGGCCGCCGCCAGCCGGAGCATGCCGGGCCGCAGCGCAGCGAGTAGCAGCGCCGGCGGCAGGGCAGGCGGCCGCTCGAGCCGGAAGCGGCGCACCCGGAAGGTCTCGAACTCCTGGTCGACCAGCTCGCCGGCCAGGGCGGCGCGCAGGAAGCGCAGCATGTCGCGGCTGCGGGCGAACGGCCTGGTGAAGTCGGCGGCGTTCCAGTCGCCGACCACGACCGGTGAGGACGCGCCGATGCCCAGCTGGAAGCGGCCGGGCGCGGCCTCGGCCAGCGCGGCGGCGGTCATCGCCAGCAGCCCGGGGCCGCGGGTGAAGACCGGGGTGATCGCCGTGCCGAGCCGCGCCCGCGGCTGCCACGCGGCCGCCAGCGTCAACGGGGTGAAGGCGTCGGTGCCGGCCACCTCGGAGCTCCACAGGTCGGTGAAGCCCGCGTCGGTCAGGGCTGCGAAGACCGCGGCGTGATCGGCCAGCGGAACCCCGCCCAGCGGTACGGTCATGCCCCATCGCGTCGACATGTCCCGATACTGCCCTGTCCCGGCCGTGAGGTCCACCACGAGGTGCAGCCATCGACGGGCGTCTGGCGGTAAGTTTTTGAACTGACCAGTCAGTCTTAAAAGTTGGGTGTCTGATGCCGGTGCTGACCGCGACCGGGGCGGGCGTACGTCGCCGCCGCCGATGGCTCTTCCGCGACCTCGACGTCGCCGCCGAACCGGGCGAGATCGTCGCGATCGTCGGGCCGCCGGGCAGCGGCCGGACGACGGTGCTGCTCGCGCTCGCCCGGCGCTTCAGGCTGTCGGCCGGGCGCGTGGTGGGTTCGGCCGCGCTGGGCTATGTGCCCGAGGTCACCTCGCCCGAGCCGGTGCTGACGGTGCTGGAGCACGTCCGGGAGCGGCTGCTGCTCGTCGGCCGGTCGCCGCGGGAGGCCGCGGCGGTGCCGCTGCTGGGTCTCGACCCGGCGCTGAAGGGCTTCGAGCTCAGCCCCTATCAGCGTCACGTGCTCGGGCTGGTGCTGGCCCGGCTGGAGAACCCGCGGGCGGTGGCGCTCGACGGGGTGGACGAGGGGCTGGACCGGCGGGAGTCGGAGGCGCTCTGGGGCCTGCTCGACGACATCGCCGCCGACGGCATCGCGGTCCTGGTGACCGCCCGGGAGGTCGATCCGGCCCGGGTCTCCACGTCGGTACGCCTGGGCGGCGGCCCCGCCGCCGAACAGCCGCCGGCGGAGAGCGAGCCGGCCGCGGCAGCCCTGCCGGAGGCCGAAGCAGAGCCGGTCGAAGCAGAGCCGGTCGAAGCAGAGCCGGTCGAAACGGAGCTGGTCGAGGCGGAGGTCGTCGAAGCGGAGCCGGTGGACGTGGCGCTGGTGGACGCGGAGGTGGTTGACGCGGCGTTGGTGGACGCGGAGCCGGTGGACGCAGAGGTGGTTGACGCGGAGCCGGTAGACGCAGAGGTGGTGGACGCGGAGCCGGTGGATGCCGAGCTGGTTGACGCCGAGCCGGTTGACGCGGAGGCGGAGCTGGTGGACGGCGAGGCGGTCGAGGCGGAGCTGGTTGGCGCCGGGGTGGGTGGGGCGGTCGTGGAGGGCGAAGTGGTCGTGGAAGACGAAGACGCGCGGGGTGGGGAGAAGTCATGACCAGGTTTTCCAGTGTGCGGCTCGCCGGCTTCGAGCTGCGCCGCTTCTTCCGGGGCCGGCTGCCCGCGGCCGCCCTCGTCGTCGTCGCCGTCATCCCGCTGCTCTACGGCGCGCTCTACCTCTACGCCTTCTGGGATCCCTACGGCCACCTCAACCACATCCCCGCCGCCCTGGTCGTCGAGGACATCCAGGCCACCGCGACCGACGGCACCAAGGTCCAGGCCGGACGGGACCTCGCCGACGAGCTGATCGAGCGCGAGGTCTTCGACTGGCACGTGACCGACGCGCGCGGCGCCGAGGCCGGCCTCGCCGACGGCAGCTATCAGATCGCGCTGCGCATCCCGCGTGACTTCTCCGCCAACCTGACCACCGGGCCCGACGCCGACGCCGTGCCGAAGTCCGCGCAGCTCATCGTCCTCAGCGACGACGCCACGAACTACCTCTCGGGCGTCTTCTCCCGTACCGCCTTCGAGGAGGTGCGGGTCGCCGCCGCGCAGAGCGCGCAGGCCGGCTACTTCGACAAGATGCTCATCGGCTTCACCGATCTGAAGAAGCAGACGCAGGAGGCCGCCGACGGCGCCGGGAAGCTCGATGACGGCCTGACCGACGCGAGCACGGGCGCCGACCGGCTCGAGGGCGGGCTGAACAACGCCAGCCGGGGGGCAGGCCAGCTCTCCGGCGGCCTCGGCAGCGCCGCGCGCGGCGCGGGCGACCTCGCCGACGGGCTGGCCTCGCTGCAGTCCGGCGCGGCGCAGCTCGCCTCGGGCACGCGACAGGCCGCCGACGGCGGCAAGCGGCTGGCGACCGCGGTCGACACCGCCGCCGACCGGATCGAGCCGATGCTGCGTAACAACGCCAAGCGCATCGAGGACGCCGCGAACAAGGCCGCGGACGGCGCCGACCTGCTCGCCAGCAACGTCGGCAAGCTGAGCGCCGCCGCCGACGACGCGGTGGAGCGCGCCGAGCAGCTGAAGGCGTACCTGGACGGGCTGCCCGACGACACCGCCGGGATCGGCGAGGCGCGCGCGACCGCCGGTGAGCTGGTCGCCGCCGCGAAGCGGGTGCAGTCCACGATCCGCGCCGCCGACCTGGACGGGCTGAGCGAGCGCCTGCACGACGTCGCCGTGACGGCGCGCAAGGTCGCCGACGCGGCGCCGCGCCTGGCCGACGACGTCGCCTCCGCCCGCCGGAACATCGACGACCTGGCCACCGGCCTCGGCGAGCTCGCGACGGGCGCGCAGCGGCTGAACAACGGCACCGCCGACGCCGCGGCCGGCGCCACCGACCTGCGCGGCGGCATCTACCAGCTGGCCTCCGGCGCTCGTCGCCTCGACGGCGGGCTCGACCGGCTGTCCACCGGTGGCCGTCAGCTCGCCACTGGCATCGGCGACCTCCAGGGCGGCGCCGCCGAGCTGGCCTCCGGGCTGGCGGACGGGGCGGATCAGATCCCCGGGTACGGCGAGGACACCTCGGACCGGGCGGAGGCGCTGAGCGAACCGGTCGGTCTCGATCGGACGGTGCGCCACCCGGCCGCCACCTACGGCGTCGGCTTCGCGCCGTACTTCCTGGCCCTGGCCCTCTGGGTCGGCGCGATGATCAGCTTCATGGTGCTGCGCCCGCTGAACCGGCGGTACGTCGTCTCGGCCGCACCCGCGTACCGGGTCGCCCTCGCCGGCCTGTTGCCAGCGGTGGCGGTCGGGCTGGCGCAGGCCGTGCTGCTCTTCGCGGTGGTGGTGTTCGGGCTCGGCCTGAGCCCGGTGAACCCGCTGGTCACCCTCGGGCTGATGATGCTGACCGCGACGACGTTCGCCGCGATCATGCAGCTGCTCGGCGCCGCGCTCGGCGCGGCCGGCCGGGTCGTCGCGCTGGCCCTGCTGATGTTGCAGCTGACGTCCTCGGGCGGCACCTACCCGGTGCAGACCTCGCCGGCCTTCTTCCAGGCGGCCCACCCGCTACTGCCGATGACATACGTCGTCGAGGCGCTCCGGCACGCGATCGACGGCGGCTCGGCCGGTACGGTGAGCAGGGGCGCGCTGGTGCTGCTGGGCTTCGCGCTCGGCGCGCTGGCACTGACCGTGGCGGTCGCCGGCCGGGCCCGCCGCCTGACCCCGTCCGCCCTGCATCCGGAGCTGGTGATCTGACGACGTGGACGGTAGGACCCGCAGGCGCGAGGACACCCGGCAGCGCCTGTTCGAGGCGGCGGTGGAGCTGATCGCGGAGCAGGGCTTCTCGGCGACGACGGTCGACGACATCGCCCTGCGGGCGAAGGTCGCCAAGGGCACCGTCTACTACAACTTCGCCTCGAAGACGGCGCTCTTCGAGGAGCTGCTCCGGCACGGCATCGGCCTGCTGACCGAGGACTTCCGTGCGGCGGTCAAGGGCCTGCCGCCCCGGGACGCGGTGGCGGCCCTGATCCGGGCGCAGCTGGAGTACATCCGCCGGTACCGGTCGTTCGCGCAGCTGCTGCTCTCGGAGATGTGGCGCACCAACCGGGAGTGGCAGCAGACCCTGGTGCTGCTGCGGGAGGAGGCGATCGGGACCATCGCGGAGACCGTCCGGGCCGGCGTCGACTCCGGTGACCTGCCGGCCGACCTCGACGTCCGGGTGGCCGCGTCGGCGCTGTTCGGGGTCGGCCTGGTCGTGGCGGTCGACTGGCTCGTGTTCCAGCCGGACCGCCCGATCGAGGACGTCGAGCGGTCCCTGCTGGGCCTGGTCCGCCGGGTGGCCTAGGCCGGATCGGGAGCCAGCGCCGTCAGCAGGGAGGTGCCGACGATCCAGCCGACACCGACGAGCACGACGAGCCGTTCCAGCGTGGCGCTCGCCGGGCCGCGGCCGGCCAGCAGCATGACCGCGCCGAGGGCGGCGCCGAGCGGCACGATGAGCGCCGCCGCGGCGGTGGCGAGCCGGCGGACGGCGGGGCGCAGGGCGCGGCAGAGCGCGACGGTGACCATCGCGCCGAGCGCCAGCACCGCCGCGACGATGGTGGCCGCCGCGTGCACCACGTCGCCGGCGGTCGTCGGCTCGAAGGGCGGCAGCGGGCAACCGCTGCTGCACGGCACGACGCCGGAGGTCGCGGCGAAGGCGGCGGCGCCGAGTAGCGGCGCGAGGAGGCGGGACCGCCGCCGCAGGGCGAGGCCGAGGAGCCCGGCGCCGGCGGCGAGCAGGACCAGCCCGGCCCGGTACGGCGCGGCGAGCGGCAGCCCGGGCGTGCCGGCCTCGCTGATGTAGCCCAGCAGCCACGAACCGGGCGCGGCGACCAGGGCGAACAGCATGATCAGTACGCCGACGAGGCTCGCGCACCCCGCGACCGCCGCGACGGCGGAGCCGCCCTGCCCACGCTCGGCCGCGGGCGATTCGAGCCACGCGGCGGGGACGGTGCGGTGCGGCATGCGTACACGCTAACGCCGGTGCGGGGACGGCCCGGTCGGCGGGTCGATCAGGACGTCGAGGGGGAGAGGTCCTGGCGGGCCGACGGATAGTAGACGGCCGGGTGGGTCTGCGTGGGCAGGTCGGCGTCGTCGTCGGCGGTGAGGGTGCCGCCGAGGGCGACGATGCGGCGGTGCGCCGCCGCCAGCCGGTCCTCGAGCATTACGATGCGGCACGCCGCGGTCAGCAGGATGCCCTCGTCGAGCAGCTGCCGGACCCGGACGGCCAGCTGGAGCTGGTGCCGGGAGTACCTGCGGTGGCCGCCGAGGGAGCGTTCCGGCTCGATCAGGCCGGCCGTGCCCAGGCTGCGCAGGAAGGCCGGCGTCACGCCGATGATGTCGGCGGCGCGACCCATCGTGTACGCCGGGAAGTCGGCGTCGTCGAACGCGGTACCCATGCTTCCTTTCGTCAACGCCGTGGACGCAGTCCAGGGCCCCGGCGGGTTACCGGGGCCCTGGCTGTTCAATTCTGCGGCCGACCGTCGTCGGCGCCGTCCATCCGCCTGCGTGCCGCTAGCGGACGGGCTGAGTGATGGGCATCGGCTGCGATCACCTCTTGTCGGGTCGGGGACGTTGCGATTACGCGTTGCTGCGGTATCTCGTCCTCCTTAACCAACTCAGCGTCCTTGCCAGTTGCGTGTCGGCTGTGCGTTGCCGACCTCCCCCATGTTAGGCCGGTCACCTGCGAATTTCTAGCCTCGCCGCTGTAGATTTTTAGGGCGAATGGGGCGGCGATGCGGGGCGGGCGCATGGCGCAGCGCGATGCCGCGTCGAGAGAGAGGTGACCGCGCCCCGCGTCGCCGCGGGTGTGGGGCGCCGGAGGCGCCCCGGGTGTTCGCCGAGCCTGCCGAGGGCCCGGCCGCTGCGCGCAGCGGTCAGAACACCGGCAGGGCCGCGCGGGAGTTCTGGCGGGATGAGCCGCGCTCCGCGTTCCGATGCCCTGACATGTCTACGAGTGTGCGGGTTGCGCTCCGCGCCGGGCAACACAATTAACGCAGCTCATTGACGGCCGTAACGCTACGGGTAGATCATCACCGAACAGCAGTGGCCCAGGTCACAGCTGCCCCTCGGTCAAGGGAGTCGCAATGAGCGTTAACCCTGCACCCAGTACCGACGAAGAACGACTCGCCCAGCTCGGCTACCAGCAGGAACTGCACCGCCGACTGTCCGGCTTCTCCAACTTCGCGGTCTCCTTCTCGATCATTTCCATTCTGGCCGGTGCGATCACGTCGTACGGCATCGCGATGACCGCGGGCGGGCCACTGGCCATCACCCTCGGCTGGCTCTTCATCGGCATCATGGTCACGTTCGTGGCGCTCGCGATGGCCGAGGTCTGCTCCGCCTATCCGACGGCCGGCGCCCTCTACTGGTGGGCGGCCGCGCTCGCGAGGAAGAACAAGGCAGCCTGGGCCTGGTTCATCGGCTGGTTCAACTTCCTCGGCGAGGTCGCCGTCACCGCGGCCATCGACTTCGGCGCGGCCATCACCACCGCGGCGTTCCTCAGCCTGACCTTCGACATGGAGGTCACCAAGGCCCGCACCTTCGTGATCTTCCTGATCATCATCCTGGTGCACGGCCTGCTGAACACGTTCGGCGTGAGCCTGGTCCGGCTGCTCTCCGACGTCAGCGCCTGGTGGCACCTGATCGGCGTCGCGGTCATCGTGGTGATGCTCACCGTGCTGCCCGACCAGCACAAGCCGATCTCCGAGGTGTTCTTCGAGGTACGCAACGAGACCGGCTTCACCTTCGCCGGCGCCGGCGTCTACGCCGTCCTCATCGGCCTGTTGATGGCCCAGTACACGTACACCGGCTACGACGCCTCCGCGCACGTGGCGGAGGAGACCCACGACGCGGCGCGGGCGGCTCCCCGGGGCATCGTGCTCTCCGTGGTGGTCTCGGTGATCGCCGGCTTCGTCCTGCTGGTCGCCATCACCTGGTCGATCCAGGACTACGAGACCGCGCGGACGACCGCGCTCGGTCTGCCGCCCGCACAGATCTTCATCGACGCGGTCGGCCACAACTCGGGCACCTTCCTGCTCTTCATCTGCATGGTCGCCCAGTGGTTCTGCGGCATGGCCTCGGTCACCGCCAACTCGCGGATGGCGTACGCGTTCTCCCGCGACGGCGCGCTGCCGGGCTCCTCGATCTGGAAGAAGGTGAACCCCCGCACCGGCACCCCGACGAACTCGATCTGGCTCTGCGTGGCGATCTCCTCGCTGCTGGTGCTGCCGTCGCTGTGGAACACCACCGCCTACCTGGCGGCCACCTCCATCGCCGTCATCGGGCTGTACATCGCCTACGTCGGCCCCGTGCTGCTGCGCCGGCTGAACCCGGAGTTCCAGCCCGGGCCGTGGAGCCTCGGCAAGTGGAGCGCGCCGGTCGGCTGGATAGCGATCGTCTGGGTCGTCGTCATCTGTGTCCTGTTCGTCCTGCCGACGGCCAGCCCGATCACGGCGACCACGTTCAACTACACGATCGTCGCCGTGGCGGCCGTGGTCGGCGCGGCCACCATCTGGTGGTTCGCGAGCGCCCGGAAGTGGTTCACCGGCCCGAAGTCGAACCTGATCGAGAAGGCCGCGCACGGGGAGCCGACCCTGCCGACCGAATGACTCAGCACGCGGGGGCCGGGCCTGCCGGCTCGGCCCCCAAACGTCGGCCCCATGCGATAGGACTTCTGCTATGGAATTAGAGGACCTGGACGTCGCCGTCGCGAACGGCAGCATCGACACCGTCCTGCTCGCGCTCACCGACATGCAGGGGCGGCTCCAGGGCAAGCGGCTGCACGGCCGCTTCTTCATGGACGAGGTCGTCACGGGCGGCAGCGAGGGCTGCAACTACCTGCTCGCGGTCGACGTCGACATGAACACCGTCGACGGCTACGCGATGTCGTCGTGGAGCAGCGGCTACGGCGACTTCGTGATGCGGCCCGACTTCGCCACGCTGCGCCGGGTGCCCTGGCAGCCCGGCACGGCCATGGTCCTCGCGGACCTGGAGACCACCGGCGGCGACGCCGTCTACGCGTCGCCCCGGCAGATCCTGCGCCGGCAGCTCGACCGGCTCGCCGACCACGGCCTTACCGCGTTCGCGGGCACCGAGCTCGAGTTCGTGCTCTACAAGGACAGCTACGAGCAGGCCTTCAACCGCAACTACCGCCAGCTCACCCCGGCCAATCAGTACAACGTGGACTACTCGCTGCTCGGCACCGCCCGGGTCGAGCCGCTGCTGCGCCGCATCCGCAACGAGATGTACGGCGCCGGCCTGGTGCCGGAGAGCGCCAAGGGCGAGTGCAACTTCGGCCAGCACGAGATCGCCTTCCGCTACGCGGACGCGCTGACCTGCGCCGACAACCACGTCGTCTACAAGAACGGGGCCAAGGAGATCGCCGCGCAGGAGGGCATGGCGCTCAGCTTCATGGCCAAGCCGAACGAGCGCGAGGGCAACTCCTGCCACATCCACTTCTCGCTGCGCGGCGCCGACGGCCGCTCGGCGATGCTCGGCGACGGGCCGGCGCACCTGAGCGTCACCGGGCAGCGGGTCATGGCCGGCCTGCTCGCCACCATGCGCGAGTTCAGCCTGCTCTTCGCGCCGAACATCAACTCATACAAGCGCTACCAGCCGGGCTCGTTCGCGCCGACCGCGCTGCGCTGGGGCGTCGACAACCGCACCTGCGCGCTGCGGATGGCCGGGCACGGCCAGGGCATGCGGGTGGAGAACCGGGTGCCCGGCGGCGACGTGAACCCCTACCTGGCGATCGCCGCGCTGGTCGCGGGCGCGGTGCACGGGCTGGAGCACGAGCTGGAGCTGGAGGAGGAGTTCCGGGGCAACGCCTACGAGGACGCCGCCGCGCCGCGGGTGCCCGGCACGCTGCGGGACGCCCTGGAGCTGTGGGACCTGAGCCCGGTCGCGGCGGAGGCCTTCGGCGCCGACGTGGTCGCCCATTACACGAATATGGCGAAGGTCGAGGTCGCCGCGTTCGACGCCGCGGTCACCGACTGGGAGCTCCGCCGTGGCTTCGAGCGGCTCTGACCCGCGGCGTGTGATGATCATCGGGGGAGGTGGCGGGTGGACAGCACAGTGGTGATCAATCCGGCGACCGGCGCGGCGTTCCAGACGGTTCCGTCCAACGGCCCCGACGAGACCGATGCCGCGATCGAGAGGGCGCACCGCGCCTTCCTCTCGTGGCGCCAGGTCGCGCCGGGCGACCGGGCGCGCCTGCTGCGGCGCTTCGCCGCGGTGGTCGACGCGCACATCGAGCAGCTCGCCGGGCTGGAGGTGCGCAACTCGGGCCACACCGTCGGCAACGCGCGCTGGGAGGCGGGCAACGTCCGCGACGTGCTCGACTTCTACGCGGGCGCGCCGGAGCGGCTGTCCGGGCGCCAGATACCGGTGGCCGGCGGCCTCGACGTCACATTCCACGAGCCGCTCGGCGTGGTCGGCATCATCGTGCCGTGGAACTTCCCGATGCCGATCGCCGGCTGGGGCTTCGCGCCCGCGCTCGCCGCGGGCAACACCGTGGTGCTCAAGCCGGCCGAGCTGACCCCGCTGACCGCCATCCGCCTCGGCGAGCTGGCGCTCGAGGCCGGCCTGCCCGAGGACGTCTTCACGGTGCTGCCCGGCAAGGGCCGGGTGGTCGGGCAGCGCTTCGTCACGCACCCCCTGGTGCGCAAGGTCTGCTTCACCGGCTCGACCCCGGTCGGCAAGTCGATCATGGCGGGCTGCGCCGACCAGGTGAAGCGGGTGACCCTCGAGCTGGGCGGCAAGAGCGCCAACATCGTCTTCGCGGACGCCGATCTGGAACGCGCGGCCGCGAGTGCGCCGGCGAGCGTCTTCGACAACGCGGGCCAGGACTGCTGCGCCCGGTCCCGGCTGCTCGTGCAGGACTCGGTCTACGAGCGCTTCCTCGGGCTGCTGGAGCCGGCGGTCAAGGCGTTCCGGGTGTCCGACCCCGCGCTGGAGACGGCCGAGATGGGCCCGCTGATCTCCGCCGAGCAGCGCGCGACGGTGGCGTCCTACACCGACGGCGCCGACGTCGCGTTCGCCGGCTCGGCGCCGTCCGGCGACGGCTGGTGGTTCCCGCCGACCGTGCTGCTGGCCCACTCGACCGCCGACCCGCACTGGCGCGAGGAGGTGTTCGGGCCGGTGCTCTCGGTGCTGCCGTTCCGCGACGAGGCCGAGGCGGTCAGGCTCGCCAACGACACCGAGTACGGCCTCTCCGGCTCGATCTGGACCCGTGACCTGGGCCGGGCGCTGCGCGTCTCGCGGGGTGTCGAGACCGGGAACCTCAGCGTCAACTCACACTCGTCGGTGCGCTACTGGACGCCGTTCGGTGGCATGAAGCAGTCCGGCCTCGGCCGGGAGCTGGGCCCCGACGCGCTGCTGTCGTTCACCGACGTCAAGAACGTCTTCATCTCGACGGACAGCTGAGAGGTCATCTGTGGAACGTTTGCAGGATCGGGTCGCCGTCATCACCGGCGCCGGTAGCGGCATCGGACTGGCCACCGCGCGGCGCTTCGCCGCCGAGGGTGCCAGGGTCGTCTGCGTCGACATCTCGGCGGACGCCGGCAAGGCCGCGGCCGAGGAGGTGGGTGGCGAGTTCGTCGCCTGCGACGTCAGCGACGAGGACGCGGTCCGGGCGCTCTTCGACGGGGTGGCCGAGCGGCACGGCCGGGTCGACATCGCCTTCAACAACGCCGGCATCTCGCCGCCGGACGACGACTCGATCCTGGTCACCGGCCTGGACGCGTGGGAGCGCGTGCTGCGGGTCAACACCACGAGCGTCTTCTTCTGCTGCAAGTACGCGATCCCGCACATGCAGCGTCAGGGCAAGGGCTCGATCATCAACACCGCGTCGTTCGTGGCGCTGCTCGGCGCGGCGACGTCGCAGATCGCGTACACGGCCAGCAAGGGCGGCGTGCTCGCGATGACCCGTGAGCTGGGCGTGCAGTTCGCCCGGGAGGGCATCCGGATCAACGCGCTCTGCCCCGGCCCGGTCGCGACGCCGCTGCTGATGGAGCTCTTCGCCAAGGACCCCGAGCGTGCGGCGCGACGCCTGGTGCACGTGCCGATGGGCCGGTTCGCGGAGCCCGCGGAGATCGCGGCGGCGGTGGCGTTCCTGGCCAGCGACGACGCGTCCTTCATGACCGCCTCGCAGTTCGTCGTCGACGGCGGCATCACCGGCGCCTATGTGACACCGCTGTAACGGTTTAGCGATCGACGACACGGGGAACGAACCCGGTACGCCCGGCTCACACCGGGCGTAGGGGCCGTATCTCCGCTTTTGCACGCTGCAATCGCTGCGCTGGCGGGTCGGAGGGCCCGGTCGCGGCGTTCGTCCTCCGGGGCGGGCGCCGCGCACCCGGTACCCGAGTGGTGCGCGGACGCGGCCGGTTCGGCGTCCGCGTCATCCGCTCGGGCGACCTGATCCATAACCGGACCTGGATACCGTGGAATCATGCGACCCGTCATCGGCATCACCACCTATGTGGAGCCCGCCACCTGGGGTGTCTGGCACGAACTGCCCACCACCCTGGTGCCGCACGACTACGACGCCGCCGTGACCCAGGCCGGCGGCCGGGCCGTCCTGATCCCGCCCGACGATCTCGACGCCGACGTGCTGCGGGTGCTCGACGGGCTGGTGCTCAGCGGCGGCGCCGACCTCGGCCCCGAGCTGTACGGCGCCGAGCCGGGACCGCTGACGATCTCCCGGCCGGACCGGGACTCGGGGGAGATGCTGCTGGCCCGCGCCGCGCTGGCCCGCGACCTGCCCATCCTCGGCGTCTGCCGGGGCATGCAACTGCTGACGGTCGCCGCGGGCGGCACGCTGCACCAGCACCTGCCGGACGTGCTCGGGCACGAGCGGCACCGGCCCGCGCCGGGCGTCTACGGGATGCACGAGGCCCGGTTCACCGAGGGCAGCCGGATCGCCGGCCTGATGGGCGAGGACACCCGGGTGCACTGCTTCCACCACCAGGGTGTCGACGATCCGGGCTCGCTGACGATCACCGGCCGGGCAGAGGACGGCACCCCGGAGGCGGTCGAGGATCCGGCGCGGAGATTCGTGCTCGGCGTGCAGTGGCACCCGGAGGTGACGCGCGACAAGCGGCTGTTCGGCGCCCTGGTGGCCGCCGCCGGGGGCTAAGGAACGGCCGGGGGTAGCCGATACGCAGGTTCAAGCAGGCAAAGGAGGATCGCAGGAAGATGCGCAGGCCCCTGATCGGATTGACCGCGTACGCCCAGCAGGCGACGTACGGCGCCCACGACCAGATGGTCGGGATGCTGCCGATGTCCTACGTCAAGGCGGTGCACGCCAGCGGCGGCCGCGCGGTCCTGATCACGCCTGACGACCCCGGCATCGACGTGCTCGAGTCGCTCGACGGCATCGTCTTCGCCGGCGGCGGCGACGTCGACCCGGCCAACTGGGGCGCCGCGCCGCACCCCGCCACCGAGTCCGACCCGGTCCGGGACGCCTCCGAGCTGATGCTGATGCGCGCCGCCCTCGACGCCGACCTGCCCGTGCTCGGCGTCTGCCGGGGCCTGCAGGTGATGGCCGTGGCCACCGGCGGCTCCCTGCACCAGCACCTGCCCGACCTGGTCGGCCACGAGCGGCACCGGGCCGCGCCCGGCACCGACCCGCTCGCCGCCGGCTCCTCGGACTTCGGACGCCACGACGTGGTGCTCAGGCCCGGCTCGGCCGCCCGGGCGCTGCTCGGCGCGAGGCTGACCGTGAACTCGTTCCACCACCAGGCGGTCGACGACCCGGGCGGCTTCACCGTCGTCGGGCGGTGCCCGGAGGACCGGGTCGTGGAGATCATCGAGCACCGCGACCGGTACTTCGCCCTCGGCGTGCAGTGGCACCCGGAGCGCACCGCCGACCTGCGCGTCTTCGCGGCCCTGGTCGACGCCGCGGCCGACCGGTCCGGCCTGGGCGAGACCGCGATCGCGGCCTGACCGGGGTCAGGCCGTGATCGGGTACGCCGCCTGGAACGCGAGCCGGGCGTCCGCGCCCGCCGCGAGCTGCCGGAGCACGTCGTCCAGCTCCAGGAACGCCTCCCACGGCGCCCCGCCCAACCGGGCGCAGACCAGCTTCTCCAGGTCCTCCACCCGGGCCGCCCGCCACACCTTGTCCGCGAGGCTCACCAGCAGGTCGTCGAGGGTGACGTGCGGGTCGTCCCAGGACGCGTGGCTGCCCGCGAAACGCGCCAGGTGCGCCGGCACGCCGTACCGCAGGAGCAGGTCGCGGCCCGCCTCCTCGTGCGCGTGGCCGGGCGCGGAGAGCTCCTCGACGTGCACGACCTTGCCGATGTCGTGCGTCGCGGCGCCGAACAGCACCGCGGTGGTGTCGAACTCCAGGTCCGGCCGGCGGCGTCCCAGGGCGTCGGTGAGCGACCACGCCACGTCGTGCACGATCCGCAGGTGCGCGCCAAGCCGCGGCGGGGCGTCCAGCTCACGCAGCAGCTCGGCGGCCGGCCCGGGAAGCGGGCGCAGCGACGATTCGGTCAGGGCCAGATCGAGTACCTGGGACGTCACGGCGCAAGGCTAGCTACCGCTGAAAAGCCCGACCGGTGGGTGTTACCGTGCCGAGGACTTGACGGGCGAACCAGCCGCGGGAGGACGCATGCGGGCGAGCGCGGACGGCGCCCAGCCGGAGCGGCTGCGAGCGGCGTTCGAGCGCGGTGGCGAGATGGGCGGCCGCATGCTCGAGCTGGACTGGGCGGCGACGCCGCTCGGCGAGCCGGCCGGCTGGGCGCCGGAGCTGGTCGGCGCCGTCTGCACGATGCTCGCCTCCAAGGCGCAGATCGTTCTCTTCTGGGGCCCGGAGTACTGCGCGCTCTACAACGACGCCTACCTGCCGACCATGGGCGGCAAGCACCCCGGCCACCTGGCCCGCCCGGGCCGGGAGATGTGGGCCGAGACCTGGTCGGTGCTGGAGGAGCTCTTCCACGACGTGGTGGCCCGCGACGAGTCGTTCTACGCCGCCGACCACCTGTTCATGCTGGAGCGCTACGGCTTCCTCGAGGAGACGTACTTCGACGTCTCCTACGACCCGATCCGGCGCGGCGACGGCAGCGTCGGCGGCGTCTTCTGCATCGTCAGCGACACCACCCGCCGGGTGCTCGCCGACCGGCGCGTGCGTACGCTCAGCGCTCTCGGCTCCCGGCTGGCCGACTCGCCCGACCAGGCCGCGCTCGGCATCCAGGTCGCGCGGGTCCTCGGCGAGAACGAGGCGGACGTGCCGTTCGCCGCCCTCTACCTCGACGATCCCGAGGACGGCGGCGAGCTGACCCTGGCCGGGGTCTGCGGCCTGCCGACGTCCGCGTCCTGGCCGATCGGCGCCGAGGCGCGGCGGGTCGTCGACGCGGTCATGAACTCACACCAGCCGGGCACCCTTCCGGTCGCCGACCTGGCCGACCCGCCACCGGCGTCCGCCGCGCCCGAGGCGCTCGTGCTGCCGGTCGGCGCCGGCACCGGCGACGCCGGGGTGCTGGTCGTCGGGGTCAGCCGCTTCCTGGCGATGGACCGCGGTTACCGGGACTTCCTCGACCTGGCCACCGCACAGATCTCCCGCGCGGTGGCCAACCTGCGTGCGTACGAGCAGGAACGCCGGCGGGCCGCGGAGCTGGCCGCCCTTGACGCGGCGAAGACGAACTTCTTCTCGAACGTGAGCCACGAGTTCCGCACGCCGCTGACCCTGATCCTCGGTCCGCTCGAGGAGCTGCTCGCCGGTGCCGGCCTCACCGACGACCAGCGGGAGCGCCTGCTGCCGATGCAGCGCAACGGACTGCGGCTGCTCAAGCTGGTCAACACGGTGCTCGACTTTTCCCGGCTGGAGTCCGGCCGGCTCAGCGCCGCGTACCGGCCCACCGACCTGGCCGACTACACCGCCCGGCTGGCCAGCACGTTCCGCTCCGCGGCCGAGCGGGCGGGGCTGCGGCTCGACGTCGACTGCCCGCCGCTGTCCGCGCCGGTGTACGTCGACCGTGAGATGTGGGAGAAGATCGTCTTCAACCTGCTCTCGAACGCGGTGAAGTTCACGCCCGCCGGCGGCATCTCGATACGCGTCGCCGAGCGCGAGGGCTGCGCCGTTCTCGAGGTCACCGACACCGGCGTCGGCATCTCCGCCGCGGAGCAGCGGCTGCTGTTCGACCGCTTCCACCGGGTCACCGGTGCCTGGTCCCGCAGCCACGAGGGCACGGGCATCGGCCTGGCCCTGGTCCGCGAGCTGGCCGAGCTGCACGACGGCACGGCGACCGCGCGCAGCGAGCCGGGCGCCGGCAGCACGTTCACGGTCGTGATCCCGTTCGGGACGGCGCACCTGCCCGCCGACCGGGTCATCGACAAGGGCACCACGGCCGCGCCGGACGAGCAGGCCCGCCTCTACGTCGAGGAGGCGCACTGGTGGCTGGACGAGACGCCGCCCGCGCCGGCCGAGCCGGGCGAGGTGCAGGACGCCCGCCGGGGCCGGGTGCTGCTGGTGGACGACAACGCCGATCTGCGCGATCACGTCGCCCGGCTGCTCCGGCCGTACTGGGACGTCACGGCCGCGGTGGACGGCGTCGACGCGCTGGACCGGGCCCTGGCGGAGCATTTCGACCTGGTGCTGACGGACGTGATGATGCCGCGGCTGGACGGCTTCGGCCTGATCAAGGCGCTGCGGGCCAACGAGCGCACCCGGGACGTGCCGATCGTGGTGCTCTCCGCCCGGGCCGGCGAGGAGTCCTCCGTGGAGGGTCTCTCGGCCGGCGCTGACGACTACCTGGTCAAGCCGTTCTCGGTGCGTGACTTGACCGCGCGGGTCCGGGCCAACCTGGAGCTGGGCCAGGCACGCCGGCAGATCATCAGCCGGCTGCGCGGGCTCGTCGACGCGGCCGCGGCGGTCGACACCGTACGCACCACCGCCGAGGTGCTCGACGTCGCCGCCCGGCACGTGCGGGCGATGACCTCGGCGGGCCGCGTGGTGATCACCGCGCCGGGCGCCCGGGCCGAGCTGGACGGCGGTGCCGCCGCGGACGCCGCGGTCGTCGTCCTGCCGCTGCCGGACACGTCCGGTGCGGCGCTCGGCGAGCTGAGCGTCTGGTCCGGTACCGACGGCCCGCCCGAGCCGGCGCTGCTGACCCAGCTCGCCCGGCTCATCGGCCTGCGGCTGGAGAACGCCCGGCTCTACGAGGCGGAGCACCGCATCGCCAGCACGCTCCAGCACAGCCTGCTGCCGCACTCGCTGCCGCGGGTGCCCGGTGCGATAGTGGGCAGCCGCTATCTGCCCGGCAGCACCGAGGCCGAGGTCGGCGGCGACTGGTACGACGTCTTCCTGGCGCCGGACGACTCGCTCTTCCTGGTGATCGGGGACGTGGTCGGCAAGGGCGTGCAGGCCGCGGCCGGCATGGGGCAGCTCCGGAACGCGCTGCGGGCGTACATCCTGGAGGGGTTCGACTGCGGCGAGTCGCTGACCCGGCTCAACCGGCTGGTGGACAACCTCGGCGGGCACCAGTTCGCGACCGTCGTCTGCGTCCGCTTCGACCCGCGCACCCGGAGGCTGCACTACTCCTCGGCCGGGCACCCGTCGCCGATGGTGGCCGCGCCGGGCGAGGAGGGCGAGCTGCTCTATGCGAAGGCCCTCGGGCCGCCGATCGGGGCGCTCGGCGACGTCAGCTACCCCACCCACGAGTCGGAGCTGGCTCCCGGGCAGCGGCTGCTGCTCTACACCGACGGGCTGATCGAGGACCGGCGCCGGGGCATCGACGCGGGCCTGGCCGAGCTGCGTACCGAGCTGGCCAAGCCGGCCGAGCACGTCGAGGACCTGCTGGACAGCCTGCTGGCCGGCGCCGCGCGGCAGACCCGCCGCGACGACATCGCGCTGCTGGTGCTGCAGGCCACCGAGCCGCGCGAGTTCGTGCTGCGGCTGCCCGCCGACCCGACCCGGCTGCGCGTGCTGCGGCGCCGGCTCGAGGACTTCCTGGCCGCGAACGGCGTGCCCGAGAACGACGTCTTCGACCTGACCGTCGCGGTCTCGGAGGCCGCGGCGAACGCGATCGAGCACCCCGTCGAGCCCGTCGAGGCGGTGATCACAGTGGAGGTGTCCGTCGGCGACGACGCGGTGACGGCGACCGTACGGGACACCGGTAGCTGGAAGCCGGCCACCGCGGCCGGCTTCCGCGGGCGCGGGCTGGCGCTGATCGGCGCGCTGTCGCAGCTGTCGGTCGACCGCTCGGAGGCCGGCACGGCCGTGACCCTGCGGCGGCCGATCAGCCGGGACTGACGGGCCCGCTCAGCCGCGCTGGAGCAGCCAGGGCTGGCTTGCCAGGCCGGAGATGTCGAGCACCCGGTGCACCTGTCGCGACGGGATCACCTCGAGGGCGCCCGGATAGCGCTCCGCGAGCCTGACCAGCGCGTGGATCGCGGCGGAGTCGAAGAACGTGACATCGCGCAGGTCGAGGACGACGCCGCCGAAGCCGGCGCCGGTCGCGGCCTCGAACATGGCATCGGCCGTGGACATGTCGACCTCGCCGCTGACCACCACGGTGGCCCGGTCGCCGTCCGTCGAGGTGCTGACCGAGAAGATCGTCTCGGCGCCATCTTGATCCACGCTGACACGATTACACAGCGGCCCAGGGGCGGCAACAACCGGTCATCCGGGTCAACCGAGCTGTTATCTCCCGTCACGCCCCGGGGGGCGCCGGGTGCGGGCGGCGATAAGCTGAGCCGATGACCGTTCGCGCCCCTCTCGTGCCGGGAAAGCAGTCGCCGTGGCGGGCGGTGCCGCCGCAGATCACCCGCCCCGAGTACGTCGGGAAGAAGCGCCCGGCCCAGTGGCGCGGCTCGCACGTGCAGACCCCCGAGATCATCGAGCGGATGCGCGTCGCCGGGCGGATCGCCGCGCAGGCGACCCAGCTCGCCGGTGAGCACTGCAAACCGGGCGTGACGACCGACGAGATCGACCGGGTGGTGCACGAGTTCCTCTGCGACCACCGGGCGTACCCGTCGACGCTGGGCTACAAGGGCTTCCCCAAGTCGTGCTGCACCTCGCTCAACGAGGTCATCTGCCACGGCATCCCCGACTCGACGGTGCTCGAGGACGGGGACATCGTCAACGTCGACGTGACCGCGTACATCGACGGGGTGCACGGCGACACCGACGCGACGTTCTGCGTCGGCGACGTCAGCGACGAGGCCCGGCTGCTGGTCGAGCGCACCCACGAGGCGATGATGCGCGGCATCCGGGCGGTCGCGCCCGGTCGGCAGATCAACGCCATCGGCCGGGTCATCGAGGCGTACGCGCGCCGCTTCGGCTACGGCGTGGTCCGCGACTTCACCGGCCACGGCATCGGCGAGACGTTCCACAGCGGGCTGTACATCCCGCACTACGACAACCCGCGGCTCGACGTGGTGATGGAGCCCGGGATGACCTTCACCATCGAGCCGATGATCACCCTCGGCACCCACGAGTACGAGACGTGGGACGACGGCTGGACGGTCGTCACCAAGGATCGCAAGTGGACCGCGCAGTTCGAGCACACGCTGGTGGTGACCGAGGAGGGTTACGAGATCCTGACCCTGCCGTGACGACGCCCGAGCATCACGCGGACGTCTCCGGCGGCTGGCTGCGCGCGGCCACCTTCGGCGCGATGGACGGCCTGGTCACCAACATCGCCCTGATCGCCGGCGTCGGCGGTGGCGGCGTCGGCCGGCAGGCGCTGGTCCTCACCGGCGTGGCCGGCCTGGTGGCGGGCGCGATCTCGATGGGCATCGGCGAGTACACCAGCGTCCGCACCCAGAACGACCAGGTCGCGGCGGAGCTGGACAAGGAGCGGCACGAGCTGCGGGTCAACCCGGAGGGCGAGGCCGACGAGCTGGTCGGCATGTGGACCGCCCGAGGGCTGCCCGAGCCGCTCGCACGCCAGGTGGCCGACGTGCTGAAGGCGAACCCGGAGCAGGCGCTGCGGGTGCACGCGCAGGAGGAGCTCGGCGTCGTCCCGGACGAGCTGCCCAGCCCGCTCACGGCCGCGGTGTCCTCGTTCGGGTGCTTCGCGGTCGGCGCCGTGGTGCCGCTGCTGCCGTACCTGCTGGGCTTCGACAGCCTGGCCGCCGCCCTCCTGGCCGGCGGCGCGGGCCTGTTCGCGGCCGGGGTCCTGTTCGCGCGCTTCACCGGCCGCGCCTGGTGGCGCGGCGGCCTGTGGCAGCTGGCGCTCGGCGCCGCGGCGGCCGGCGCGACCTATGTGGTCGGTGCGCTGATCGGCGTCGGCGTCGCCTAGCTCTTATTCGAAGAGGGCGCCCAGCGGGCCGTCGACCGGGCGGCCCCGGGCGGTCAGCTCCTCCGCCTGCGTGTGCAGGACCGCGGCCAGCTCGGTGGCGTCGGCCCCGGCGAGGCCGGTGCGCTTGACCGCGTCGGCCCGGTTGCGGAAGTACGTGCGGCTGAGCAGGCCGGCGACCATGGCGGCGTGCAGCCGCGCCTCGGCCAGCAGGACCAGGGCGGCGTCGATCTCGTACCACTCGGCCAGCCGTACCGCCCGGGCGTGCGCGGCCGAGGCCACGCACCAGTTGCGCCGGGCGAGCCCGGAGAACTCGGCCGGCCGGGTCTCGGCGAGCCGGGCCAGGTGCGCGTCGCGCTGCCCGCCGAACCAGCCGCGCGGGTCGTACAGGTCGCGGGTGGTCAGGTAGCGGTCCGCCTCCAGCGGCCAGCGCGGGGTCAGCTCCGTGGCCCGGCGCATGCTGTCGTCGGCGCTGCCGACGCTGAGGTCGACCAGGATGCCGTCGACCCGGCGCAGGGTGGCGTGCGGCCCGGCGTTCGGCTTGTACGTGACGACCTGGAGGTTGAGGTCGCTGCTGTCGGAGTCGTCGCCGTGCGCCATCGATCCGTGCACGCCGATGGCCCGCACGTCGGCCGACCAGCGGCGCAGTATCACGTCACGGAGCCGGGTGGCCAGGTGCCAGCGGGGGTTGGCCAGGTCGTACTCGTCCTGCGACACTGCGTCATTCTCGGGCAAGAACCTGAAGTGTGAAAGCTCCTCAGGCCTTTCCCGGCCAGGCCATCGTCGCCGGGGTGACCTCGGCGAGGCGCCGCCACCGGGTCGCGCGGACGGCGGACTCGATCAATGCGTTCAGCGCGGTCGCCCGGTCGGCGCCCTCGCTGGCCGGCAGCACCGCGCGCCACGCCTGCGCGACGCCGTCCTCGACCTGGATGGCCAGCTTCAGCGCGGCGGCCCGGTCGGTGACCTCGAACGGCAGTTCGTAGCCGGCCGGCGCGGGCGCGGCGCTCGCCTTCAGCGCCGACAGGCGGCTGATCAGCGCGTCCCGCCGGGCCCGGTGCGCCGCCTCGGCCGCGCGGGCCTCGGTCAGGTCACCCTCGCCGGTCAGCCGCACCCCGAGAATCCCGTACGCGTAGATGGCCGCCTCTTCCGCGGCCAAAGCGGCAGTGAGCTGTTCACTCATCGGAGCGCCTCCGCGTGGGAGGCGCGGGCGGCAGCGATCGAGCCGGTGAGGCCGGCGCGGTCGGCCGGTGCGGTGCGGCAGGCCGTCGACGCGGTCTTCAGCGCCGCCAGCTCGGCCTTGCGCAGGGTCGCCACCGAGTCGGCCGCGTCACCACCCGCCACCGGCGCGCTCGACGCGGGCGCGCCCGAGGGCAGCGTCACGCCGATCACCCGGGCCAGCTCGGCGGCGTGTGCCCGGTGGTCCTCGGCCAGCGGCTGGAGCCGCTTCGCGAGCCCGGGCTCGGCCAGCACCGCCCGGTCGTACGCCGCCGCGAGCTGCAGCGCCTCGTCCAGCACCGGCTGCAACGCGTCGGGCGGCGGGACGGGGTCCGGATCGTTGTCGAGGAGCCCGCA
Organism: Amorphoplanes digitatis; assembly: GCF_014205335.1. NCBI lineage: Bacteria > Bacillati > Actinomycetota > Actinomycetes > Micromonosporales > Micromonosporaceae > Actinoplanes > Actinoplanes digitatis. The sequence continues at coordinate 1,049,978 of NZ_JACHNH010000001.1, forward strand.
GCCCGCCAGCGTCGTGGCGCTCAGTGCCGTGCCGGCCGCCAAGCGGATCAGCTGACGTCTTTTCACGTGGTAAGTCAACACCATCGTGGCCAAGCCCCGATGCCCACGCCGCTGACCTGCGCATGGCGCGGATTCGGTGCGGCGGCGGCCGGGCGGAGCCAGCGGCGCGTTACGCTCTGCGTCAGCCGCCGGGGATTTCGCCCCGGTGGCATCCCGGTGTTCCCGGCGATCGGCGTGCGGAGCCCTCTCCGCCCGCCGAAATCGAGCAGAAGGGTTGGGCCCGATGACGCAGCGTGATCGCGGCGGTGCCCGGGCGGCCAACCGCCGCAGTGCCGGTCGCGGACGCGATGCCGTCGCGGAGACGCGGACCCCCGCCGCTCCGCGCATCGACCTGGCGGCCGCGGGATCCCGCGTGCGCGCGGTGATCGAACCGGTCATCGCCGGCGCGGGTTTCGACCTGGAGGACGTCAGCCTGTCCCGCGCGGGCCGGCGGCACGTGGTCCGCGTGCTCGTCGACGCCGACGGCGGCATCGGCCTGGACGACGTCGCCGCGGTGTCCCGGGAGATCTCCCAGGCCCTGGACGCGGCCGAGGAGGCCGGCGGCGAGGTGCTGGCGGGCGAATACCAGCTGGAGGTCGGCTCGCCCGGCGTGGACCGGCCGCTGACCCAGCCCCGCCACTGGCGGCGCAACGTGAGCCGGCTGGTGACGGTCACCGTCGCGGGCAAATCGCTGACCGGGCGCGTGAAGGCCACCGACGAGACCGGCATCACCCTGGACGTCGACGGCAGGACCAGCGAGGTCCCGTACGCCGACCTCGGGCCCGGCCGGGTCCAGATCGAGTTCAAGCGGCTGGACGAGGCCGTCTTCCCGGACGAGGAAGAGCCGGAAGACGAGCCCGATGACGAAGATGAAGATGAAGACGACGACGAGAATGGGGAGGGCGAGGAGAGATGAACATCGACCTCGCGGCGCTGCGCGCCCTGGAGCGCGAGCGGGAGATCCCGTTCGAGACGATCCTCGCGGCGATCGAGACGGCGCTGCTGACCGCATACCGGCACACGGACGGGGCCGAGGGCCACGCCCGGGTGGAGATCGACCGCAAGAACGGCGCAGCCCAGGTCTTCGCACAGGAGCTGGACGCCGACGGCACGGTGGTACGTGAGTGGGACGACACACCGCACGACTTCGGCCGCATCGCCGCGATGACCGCCAAGCAGGTCATCCTCCAGCGGCTGCGCGAGGCCACCGACGAGGTGCACTTCGGCGAGTACGCGGGCCGGGACGGTGACCTGGTCACCGGCATCGTGCAGGCCGACGCCGCCCGCGCCGAGAAGGGCATCGTCATCGTCGACCTCGGCAAGCTCGAGGCGGTCCTGCCGCAGGCCGAGCAGGTGCCGGGCGAGACATACGAGCACGGTGCCCGGATCCGCTGCGTCGTGGTGCACGTCGCGAAGGGCTTCCGCGGACCGCAGATCACCCTGTCGCGCACCCACCCGGCGCTGGTGAAGAAGCTCTTCGCCCTCGAGGTGCCGGAGATCGCCGACGGCACGGTGGAGATCGCCGCGATCGCACGTGAGGCAGGTCACCGTACGAAGATCGCGGTGCATTCGCGGGTGACCGGCGTCAACGCGAAGGGCGCCTGCATCGGCCCGATGGGCCAGCGCGTCCGGGCCGTCATGAGCGAGCTGCACGGCGAGAAGATCGATATCATCGACTACTCGGAGAACCCGGCGCACTTCGTCGGCAACGCTCTCTCGCCGGCCAAGGCGCTGCGGGTCGAGGTGGTCGACGCGGCCACCCGGACCGCCCGGGTGACCGTTCCGGACTTCCAGCTCTCCCTCGCGATCGGGCGGGAAGGTCAGAACGCCCGGCTGGCCGCGCGGCTGACCGGCTGGCGCATCGACATCCGCCCGGACAACGACCCGGACCCGGCCGTGGAGCGCGATGCCGCAGAGACCGGAAGCTGACCGGATACGCGAGCGTCCGGTACGGGGGGTAGACTTTCGGGTGGCCGGTCCGACACGAACCTGTGTTGGGTGTCGCTCACGCGTGCCGGCCTCCGATTTACTGCGGTTCGTCGCGGTCGGGGCGGAGGGCAACCTCCGGCTCCAGCCCGATCCGAGTCGCCGACTGCCGGGTCGGGGAGCGCATCTGCATCCTGATCCGGCCTGCTTCGCGCAGGCGGAGCGGCGCCGTGCCTTCGGGCGCGCGCTGCGACTAACCGGTGTTGCTGACACCGGATTGCTTGCCGAACACATCCGCGCGGTCTCCATTCCGCGTGGAACAACCGATGATGGAGCGGTAAGTGCCCCATCCATGTCCAGCAAGGTAGGACGACCCAGATGAGCACACGATGAAGTCCCTGAAATGACCAGGCTTCTAGTGCACGAGTGAGGTCGGCGGGCGCTGCTCGCACGACCTCGAAGTGAGGAGTGCAGTGCCAGGCAAGGCCCGCGTTCACGAGCTCGCCAAAGAGCTCGGGGTCGACAGCAAGACCGTTCTCGCCAAGCTCAAAGAGATGGGCGAGTTCGTCAAATCCGCATCCAGCACGGTCGAGGCCCCGGTGGCCCGGCGACTTCGTGGTGCCCTCGACGCACAGGGCGGTGGCGCCCCTGCGGCACCCGCCGCTGCCGCGCCGAGCGCCCCGAGCGCGCCCAGCGCCCCCCGAGCCACCCCATCGACCGCGCGGCCGCAGCCGCCGCGCCGGCCCGCCGCCGCCCCGGCCGAGGGAGCGCCCACCAGCGCACCCACGTCCCCGGCGCCGTCACCCGGCTCGATGGTCCGGCCCAAGCCGCCGGTTCCCGTCCGACCGAGCCCCACGCCCGGTCCGGTCGCCAAGCCGGCGAGTGCCCATGACATCGAGGTGGCGGCCGCCGAGGCGCGCGCCTCGGCGCTGAAGGCCGAGCAGGAGGCCGCCGTCAAGGCGGCACAGGCTGCTCGCCAGCGCGACACCGAGCGCCGGGCGCAGCAGCCTCCGGCCGACGGGACCTCCCGTCCGCGGCCCCCGGGCCCGGGCACGGTTCCGCCGCGTCCCGGTTCGCCAGCGGCTACGCGTCCCGGAGCCCCGGGCGCGCCGACCACCGGTCGGCCCGGTCCGGGTGGCGCACCGCGCCCGCCGGCCCGCAGCCCCGGTAACAACCCGTTCGGCGTCTCCGGTGGCGCACAGCGTCCGACCCCGTCGGCGATGCCCCGGCCCAACCAGCCCGGCATGCCGCCGCGGCCGAGCCCTGCCTCGATGCCGCCGCGTCCCAGCCCCGCGTCCATGCCCGCACAGCGCCCCGCCGGTCCCGGCGGCGGTCGTGGCGGTCCCGGCGGCGGCGCAGGCCGTCCCGGCGGCCCCGGTGGCGGTCGTGGCGGTCCCGGTGGCGGCGCAGGTGGCGGCTTCCGTCCCGGTGGCGCCGGTGGCGCCGGCGGTGGCGGTGGTTACCGCGGCGGTCCCGGCGGTGGCGCCGGCGGCGGTGGCGGTTACCGCGGCGGTCCCGGCGGCGGTGGCGGTGGCGCCGGTGGCGGCTTCCGTCCCGGTGGCGGCGGCCCGGTCGGTGCCGGTGCTCCCGGTCGTCCGGGTGGTGGCGGTCGCGGTCGTGGCGGCGGTGCCGCGGGTGCCTTCGGGCGTCCCGGTGGCCGGCCGACGCGTGGCCGCAAGTCGAAGAAGCAGCGGCGTCAGGAGTTCGACAACCTGTCGGCTCCGCAGATGTCGTCGGGTGCGCCCCGCGGCCAGGGCCAGGAGGTCCGGCTGTCGCGTGGTGCGTCCCTCTCCGACTTCGCCGACAAGATCAACGCCAACCCCGGCTCGCTGGTCCAGGAGATGTTCAACCTGGGCGAGATGGTGACGGCGACGCAGTCGTGCTCTGACGACACGTTGCTGCTGCTGGGCGAGCACCTGGGCTTCGACGTGCAGATCGTCAGCCCCGAGGACGAGGACCGCGAGCTGTTGTCGCGGTTCAACATCGACCTCGACGCCGAGATCGCCGAGGACCGCCTCGTCACCCGTCCGCCGGTCGTGACCGTCATGGGTCACGTCGACCACGGTAAGACGAAGCTGCTCGACGCGATCCGCAAGACCAACGTGGTCGCCGGCGAGGCGGGTGGCATCACCCAGCACATCGGCGCCTACCAGGTCGTCGTCCCGCACCAGGGCGAAGACCGCGCGATCACCTTCATCGACACCCCGGGCCACGAGGCGTTCACCGCCATGCGTGCCCGTGGTGCCCAGGTGACGGACATCGTGATCCTCGTGGTCGCGGCCGACGACGGCGTCATGCCGCAGACGGTCGAGGCGTTGAACCACGCCAAGGCGGCCGAGGTGCCGATCGTGGTCGCGGTCAACAAGGTCGACAAGCCGGACGCCAACCCGGACAAGGTCCGCCAGCAGCTGACGGACTACGGCCTGCTCGCCGAGGAGTACGGCGGCGACACGATGTTCGTGAACGTGGCCGCCAAGCCCGGTATCGGCATCGAGGACCTGCTCGAGGCCGTGCTGCTGACCGCCGACGCGTCGCTGGAGCTCACCGCTCCGATCGACGGGCCGGCGCAGGGTGTCGCGGTCGAGGCCCACCTCGACAAGGGCCGGGGCGCGGTTGCCACGGTTCTGGTCCAGAAGGGCACGCTGCGTGCCGGCGACTCGATCGTGGCGGGTGGCGCGCATGGTCGCGTCCGCGCCATGCTCGACGAGAACGGCAACCAGGTCAGCGAGGCGGGCCCGGCCCGTCCGGTCCTGGTCCTGGGCCTGACGTCGGTGCCTGGCGCCGGCGACACGTTCCTGGCGGCCGAGGACGACCGCACGGTCCGGCAGATCGCCGAGCAGCGGCAGGCACGCCGCCGTGCGGCGAGCTTCGCGAACTCGAAGGGCAAGGCCACGCTCGAGACGCTCATGGAGCAGCTCAAGGAGGGCGAGAAGACCTCGCTCACCCTGGTGCTCAAGGGCGACGGTTCGGGTTCGGTCGAGGCGCTCGAGGACGCGCTGTTCAAGATCGAGATTCCGGACGAGGTGCAGCTCAAGGTCATCCACCGCGGCGTCGGTGCGATCACCGAGAGCGACGTCAACCTGGCGTCGGCTTCCTCGGACCAGACCGCAACGATCATCGGCTTCAATGTCCGGGCCAGCAACAAGGTCAAGGAGATGGCCGACCGCGCCGGCGTGGAGATCCGCTACTACAGCGTGATCTACCAGGCCATCGAGGAGATCGAGGCGGCGCTCAAGGGCCTGCTCAAGCCGGAGTACGAGGAGGTCGAGCTGGGCTCCGCGGAGATCCGCGAGGTGTTCCGTTCGTCCAAGATCGGTCTCATCGCCGGCTGTCTGGTCCGCTCCGGTCTCATCCGCCGCAACGCCAAGGCGCGCATCCTGCGCGAGGGCACCGTGGTGGCGGACAACGTCACGATCAGCTCGCTGAAGCGGTTCAAGGACGACGCCACCGAGGTCCGCGAGGGCTTCGAGTGTGGTCTCACCTTGGCCGGTTTCGGGTCGCCGCAGCCCGGCGACGTGATCGAGACCTTCGAGATGCGTGAGAAGGTGCGGGCCTAACAACCCCGGCTGACGGCCCCCGGCGCTTCGGCGCCGGGGGCCGTTGTCTTTACTACTGGAATGTCTCGCTATGCCTTGCTGCTCGCGCCCTCCGCCAACCGTGTGTACGCCGATCAGGCCGGCCGCCTCTCCCGGGCCGAGCTGGCCGCGTTCCGGCCGGTGCTCTCCGGGGACGTCACCGATGTCGGCGCCGAGGCGATCGGCGGGGTGGAGTACCTGACCTTCGACGCCGACCTGCAGCCTCGCGACGTCGCCTACCTGTCGAACATGTCGGCGGCGTACGCCCTCTTCGAGCGGGCCGGCGACGACCTGCTGCGCCCGGTCGAGCTCACCCCGCTGGCCCGCTACGACAGCGACCTGATCACCATTCCGAAGTACGCCGGCAAGACCAACGAGCAGTTCACCAAGCTGCTGCTCAACCTCACGCTGCTGGCCTCGAAGTCCGCGTCGCGGATGCTCGACGGCCACCTCGTCGTGGGTGACCCGCTTGCGGGCCGCGGCACCACGCTCAACCAGGCGCTCATGTACGGCTACGACGCCGTCGGCGTGGAGATCGACGGCAAGGACGTCGAGGCGTACAAGCTGTTCCTGCAGACCTGGCTGAAGCGCAAGCGCCTCAAGCACACCGCCGAGCTGGTGCCGGTACGCCGCCAGGGCCGCCGCGCCGCCCGCCGCCTGGAAATCACGATGGCCGCCAGCAAGGAGGATCACAAGGCCGGCGTGGTGCAGCGGCTGACGGTGCTCAACGCCGACACCACGGCGCTGGACGGCCTGATCCGGGCCAACACCGTCGACGTGCTGGTAGCGGACCTGCCGTACGGCGTCGCGCACGGCAGCTACGACGACGAGGGCGGGATGTCCCGCCGTCCGCTGGACCTGTTGGAGCGGGCCGTGCCGCAGTGGCTGGCGCTGCTGCGCCCCGGCGGCGCCATCGGGCTGTCCTGGAACACCAAGGTGGCCCGGCGGGAGCTCGCCGAGGACATCCTGCTCGCCAACGGCCTCGACCTCGTCGTGCACGAGGAGCTGAGCCACCGGGTCGATCAGGGCATCGAGCGCGACGTCGTGGTGGCCCGGAAAAGAGGCTGATCCCGGCGGCCGGCGGGCGTACCCTGCTCGCTGATGTATACCGAAACCGCGCTCTTCGACCTGCTCCTGCCCGGCGACTCCCACTCGCTCAAGCAGAAGCGCTCCTATGTCCGACCGATCATCGCGATGCTGCGCCGATACGAGGTCAGCGTCGCCGAGGTCGGCGCGCACGATCTGCACGGGCGGGCACAGATCGGGGTGGCCGTGGTCGCCGCCGAGGCGCACCAGGCGCGTGCGGTGATCGACACCTGTGAGAACCAGGTGGCCGGCCGCCCGGAGATCGAACTGCTCTCCGTGAAGCGGCGGCTACACGGTGACGATGACTGATCCGGGCTGGTCGGGACCGGGTCGGTGACGGACGGCCGGGACGTTCGGCGCGGGGCCGTCATGGGTAGGCTTCAGGCGTTGGGCGGGGTGGTTTCACCCGCAGGAAAGATTGTCGGAGGTGGGCGATATGTCAGATCCGGCCAAGACGCGTCGGCACGCGGAGCGCATCCGCGAGCTGGTGGCATCGCTGGTACGCGAGATCAAGGATCCCCGGCTCGGCATGGTGACGATCACCGACGCCCGGATCACGGGCGACCTCCGCGACGCGCACGTGTACTACACCGTGCTCGGTGACCAGACCGAGCAGGCCGCCACCGCGGCGGCGCTGGAGAGCGCCAAGGGCATGCTCCGCACCCGGGTCGGCCACGCCCTGGGGCTGCGGCACTCGCCGAGCCTGACCTTCGTGCTGGACAACGTCCTGGACCACGCCAAGGAGATCGACGATCTGCTGGCCGCGGCCCGGCACCGCGACGAAGAGGTGCAGCGGCTCGCCGCCGGCAAGCAGTACGCCGGCGACCCGGACCCGTACAAGGTCGACGAGGAGGACCTGGAGGACGCCGACGAGCGGGTCGGCGCCCGCGAGGATCAGGGGTGACCGAGGCGGTCGCCGCTTCGGTCAAGCCTGCGGCCGCCGACTGGACGGCGGCCGTCACGACGATCCGCGAGCTGGCCCCGACCGGGCGGGTCCTGCTGATCTGCCACGTCAACCCGGACGGCGACGCGCTGGGCAGCATGCTCGGCTTCGCGCTGGGGCTGCGCCGGCTCGGCGTGGCGCGGCTACAGGCGACGTTTCCCGGTGAGTTCGAGATTCCGGAGCCGTTCGCCGCGCTTCCGGGTCTCGACCTGCTGGTGCCGGAGGAGCAGGCGTGGCGGGATCCCGACCTGGTCCTGGTCTTCGACGTGGCCGCCGAGTCCCGGCTCGGCGGGCTCGCCGACCGGCTGCCGGCGGCACGGGCGACGGTCGTGCTCGACCACCACGTCTCGAACTCCGGCTTCGGCGCCGTCAACCTGGTCGACGGCGCCGCGGCCGCCACCTCCGTGGTCGTCGAGGAGCTGCTCGGCCGCCTCGACGTGCCGCTGGACGTGGAGATCGCGGAGTGCCTGTACGTCGCCCTGGCGACCGACACCGGCTCGTTCCGCTTCGACATGACCACGCCGCAGGTGCACGAGATGGCCGCCCGGCTGATCGCGACCGGGCTGCGGCCGGGTGAGATCTCCCGGCGCATCTTCGACAGCCGGCCGTTCGGCGCGATGAAGCTCTTCGCCGACGTGCTGGGCCGCGCGCGGCTCGATCCCGCGGCGGCGGGCGGGCACGGCCTGGTGTGGACCTACGCGACGCTGGCGGACCTCGAGCGGCACGGCCAGCGGCCGTACGTGCTGGACGCCCTCATCGACCCGGTCCGGTGCGTGGCCGAGGTCGACGTGTCCGTCGTGGTCAAGCAGCAGGCCGACGGCGTGTGGGCGGTGTCGATGCGCAGCAAGGGCGCGGTCGACGTGAGCGCCGTCGCGGTCGCGCTGGGCGGCGGCGGGCACCGGCTGGCGGCGGGCTTCACCGGCCACGGAACGCCCGACGAGATCGTGTCCGCCGTTTACGGCAAACTGGACAATAGTCTCATTTAGTCGATTTTCCCCCAGAAAGGCCGACCCGCGGGTCGGCCTTTTGTCATTCTTTCGTGTCCCGTACGGCGGGATGCCAATCGCAAAAAGCGGGACTGAACGATAGTTTGTTTGAACGGTGATTTGGTTTCTGCACGGGCGCTACCACCGCACGTCGCAGCTGCCTCGAGCCACCCGGGCGCATCCTCCCGGGGCGCGTCGCTTCGCTGCCCGTCCGGTGATCCCGGGCCGGCCTCCCGCGACGCCCCGCTCGATCGATCATTGGGTGCCGTGCACCCGTCCCGCCGTGGAAGGACCACGATCATGGCCGCCATGCCCAAGCCCAAGCCCCAGCCGTCCGACGACGCCCGCGAGCAGGCCCGCCGTGCGCTCCAGACGTCCATGGACACGCGCCAGTAGGTAAGTCTTCGAGCGCATTGCGCTCCTTACGGCTCGGCGGGCATCATGGTGAGTCATGAGCCCGCCCGCCGCGGTTGACGAGCGCACGCTGACGCGGCGGATCGTCGCCCTCGCCCTCCCGGCCCTGGTCGTGCTGGCCGCCGAGCCGCTGTATGTGCTTGTCGACACGGCGGTGGTCGGCCATCTCGGCCGCGTACCGCTGGCCGCTGTCGCCGTCGGCGGCACCGTGATGTCGGTCGCCGTGTGGTTCGGCACGCTGATGGCCTACGGCACCACCGGCCGGGCCGCCCGCCGCTTCGGCGCGGGAGACCGTGCCGCCGCCGTCGCCGAGGGCGCGCAGGCCACCTGGCTGGCCCTTGCCGTCGGTGTGCTGCTGGTGCTGCTCGCGCAGCTCTTCGCGGACCCGATCGCCCGGGCGCTGGCCGGCGATCCGGCGACCGCCGAGGCCGCCGCCGGCTGGCTGCGCATCGCGGCCCTCGGCGCGCCGGGCCTGCTGCTGGCGGCGGCCGGCAACGGCTGGATGCGCGGGGTGCAGGACACCCGGCGTCCGCTGATCTTCGTGCTCGGCGCGAACGTGCTCTCCGCGGTGCTCTGCCCGCTGCTCGTCTACACCGCCGGCTGGGGCCTGACCGGCTCCGCGGTCGCGAACGTGGTGGCGCAGTCGCTCTCCGGCGGCCTCTTCCTCCTGGCGCTTCTGCGCCAGCGGGCGCCGCTGCGGCCCAGCCCCGCGATCATCGTGCGCCAGCTCGTTCTGGGCCGGGACCTGCTGATCCGCGGCGCGGCGTTCCAGGCCTGCTGGCTGTCGGCCACGGCGGTGGCGGCCCGCTTCGGTGTCGCGGCGCTCGGCGCCCACCAGATCGGCCTTCAGCTCTGGTTCTTCTGCGCCCTGGCGCTGGACGCGGTGGCGATCGCGGCCCAGTCGCTGGTCGGCGCGGCGCTGGGCGCGAGCGACGGTGCCGGCGCCCGCGCGGTCGCCCGCCGGGTGACCGCGGTCGGTGCGGTGGCGGGGCTGGCCTTCGCCGCGCTGGCGGCGGCGGGCGCGGGCGTGGTGCCGAGCCTGTTCACCGGCGACCCGGCGGTGCTGGAGCAGGCGGCGATCGTCTGGCCGTGGTTCGTCGGCATGCTGCCGTTCGCCGGGGTCGTCTACGCGCTGGACGGCGTGCTGATCGGCGCGGGGGACGTGGGGTTCCTGCGCACGATGACGCTGGCGGCGGCCCTGTTCGGCTTCCTGCCGGCGATCTGGCTGGCCTACGCCCTGGACTGGGGCCTGGCCGGCGTCTGGTGCGGCCTGGCGCTGTTCATGCTGATCAGGCTGGTCTTCATCGTCATCCGCTGGCGCGGCACCCACTGGACCGTACTGGGCGTGACCCGCTGACGGCGCCCAACTAGGTTTGACCGCAACGAAAGTCGCAGTGACCTACAGGGCGCACTGCCCGTCGAGCGGAGCGAGACCATCAATACAGACGGGCTCATCGTCGTGGACAAGCCGGCCGGGATGACCTCGCACGACGTTGTCGCGCGGGTGCGCCGGCTGGCCAGGACCCGGCGGGTCGGGCACGGCGGCACGCTCGACCCGATGGCCACCGGGGTGCTCATCATCGGCGTCAACCGGGCGACCCGGCTGCTCACCTACGTGATCGGTTCGAGCAAGAGCTACACCGCCACGATCCGGCTCGGGCAGTCCACCGTCACCGACGACGCCGAGGGCGACGTCACCGCGACCGTCCCGGCCGCCGGGGTCACCGACGACGGGATCCGGGCCGGCCTCGGCGCGCAGACGGGCGAGATCGACCAGGTGCCCAGCGCGGTCAGCGCCATCAAGGTCAACGGGCAGCGGGCGTACAAGCGGGTCCGCGACGGCGAGGAGGTCGAGCTGGCCGCGCGCCGGGTCACCGTCTCGCGGCTCGACGTGCTCGACATCCGGCGGGAGGCCGACGTCGTCGACGTCGACGTCGACGTGACCTGTTCGAGCGGCACCTACATCCGGGCCATCGCCCGGGACCTCGGCCGCGCGCTCGGCGTCGGCGGCCACCTCACCGCGCTGCGGCGTACGGCCGTCGGCGGCCTGTCGCTCGCGGAGGCGGCCACGCTGGCGGAGCTGGAGGAGCGCGCCCCCGACGTGATCGGCCTGCCGATGGCCGACGCGGCCCGGCGCGCCTTTCCGCAGCGCGCGGCGGACGCGGAGGAGGCGCGGGTGCTCAGCCACGGCGGCCCGCTCGAACCGGTGGGCATCGAGGGGCCGTACGCGGTCTTCGACGCCGCCGGTGAGGTGCTCGCGATCGTCTCGGAGCGCGACGGCAAGGCCCGCGCCGAGATCGTCCTCGCACCCGCCTAGCGTCCGCTCCGGTGTTCGGCCGCTAAGGGCGGTGGGAGAGGTGCTCGGCGACGGTCGCCACCAGGTCCGCCGCCGCGTACGGCTTGTCCAGGAAGCCGTCGCACCCGGCCTGGAGCGCCGCCGCGCGGTCCTGGGGCAGCACGCTCGCGGTGACCGCGACCACCGTCGGCCGGCGGCGGCCCGTCGCCACCGTGCCCGCCGCCAGCTCGCTGGCCAGGGTCAGGCCGTTGCCGTCCGGCAGGTTCATGTCGAGCAGGACCAGGTCGACGTCCTCGGTGTTGAGCTGTTCGCGCGCGGCGGCGATCGAGGAGGCGTCCAGCACCTCCGCCTCGCGGACCGCGGCGATCCCGGCCCGGGAGAGCACCGCCTTCACCAGGGTCCTGTTCAGCTCCTCGTCCTCGACCAGCAGGATGCGCGGGTTCGCTGCCGTCACGGGGTGTCCTCCTCGTCGTTCGCGGCCTTCGCGGAGCCGCAGAGCAGCGGCGCCAGGGTTTCCCAGCCGGCGCCGCCGGCCATCGCGGTGGCCACCACGCCGCCGGCCATCGCGGTCGCGACCAGCGGGCCGGCGTCACCCGGCGCGCGCACGCCGCCGGCGGCCGCGGTCAGCCCGAGCACCGGGGTGTGCCGGGTGGCCGGGTCCTGCTCGATGGCGGCCAGCAGGTTGAAGCCGTCCACCTCCGGCGACTGCATGTCGCAGACGATCAGGTCGAAGTGGCCCTCTCGGCTCAGCGCCAGCCCGTTGCGGCCGTCGGCGACCGCGACCACGTCGGCCCCGCCCGCGCGCAGGCCCTGCTCGATCGCCTGCCGCACCTCGTCGTCGTGGTCGACGACGAGCACCCGGGGCGTCGGCCGGTGCGCGGTCACCTTGGCCAGGGCGCCCAGCAGGGCGGCCTGGTCGACCGGCTTGACGAAGTAGTCGTGCGCGCCCAGCGCCAGCCCGGCCTGGCGCTCGTCGATGATGGTGGCGAAGAAGACCGGGATGGGCGCGAGCCGCGGGTCCGCCTTGAGCCGCCGGATGACCTCGAAGCCGTCGATGCCCGGCAGGTGAACGTCCAGCACGATCGCGTCCGGCGGGTGCGCGCCGGCCGCGATGAGCCCGGCCTCGCCGGTGCCGGCGACGTCGACGTGGTAGCCCGCGCCGACCAGCTGGGTGCTGAGCAGCTCCGCCGACTGCGGGTCGTCCTCGACGAGCAGCACCCGGGCGCCCGCGGCCGGCCCCTCCTCGAAGCTGAGGATCGCCGCGGCCGGCAGCCGTACGGTGAAGGCGCTGCCCTCGCCGGGCGCCGAATCCAGGATGATCTCGCCGCCGTGCGCGGTGACCAGCCGCTTGGTCAGCGCCAGCCCGAGGCCGGTGCCGGCGCGATGCCGTTCCGGGTCGCCGACCTGCTGAAACTCCTCGAAGACCCGGCCGTGGTCGGCCTGGGCGATGCCCACACCGGTGTCGGCCACCGTGATGTCGACGAAGTCGTCGGCCGCCGCGGCCGCCGCGACGAAGATCGACCCGCCCTCCGGGGTGAACTTGATCGCGTTGGAGAGCAGGTTCTCCACGATCTGCCGGAAGCGCACCCGGTCGGCCAGCACGGTGACCTCGGGCAGCTTCGTGGTGACGGTCAGGCGCTTGGAGGTCAGCAGCGGCGAGAGCCCGGTCAGCAGGTCGACGACCGCGGTGTCGACCCGCAGCGGCGCGAGCCGCAGGTCGAGCCGGCCCGCCTCGATCTTGGCGAGGTCCAGGATGTCGTTGATGAGGCCGAGCAGGTGCCGGCCGCTGCTGTGCACGTGCTCGATCCAGTCGGCCGGCACCCGGCGGCGGTCGCCGTCCGGCTCCTCGAGCCGCATGAGGTCGCTGAAGCCGATGATGGCGTTGAGCGGGGTACGCAACTCGTGGCTCATGTTCGCCAGGAACGAGCTCTTCGCCTGGCTGGCCCGGGTGAGCGCCTCGACGGAGGCGCTCAGCTCGACGGCCATGCGCCGGTGCGCCGACGTGACGGCCTGCCGCTCGGCGATGATGCCGGCCTGACCGCCCAGCGCGGCCAGCAGCCGCAGGTCGTCGTCCCGGAACAGGCTGCGGTGCCGGTTGAAGAGCAGCACCGCGCCCTCGGCGTCCGGCGGCACCGGCATGCTCAGGACGGTCACGAAGTCGTCGCCGAGGTCGTCGCCGTAGTGGGTGACAAGCGCCGTACCGCCATCGCGCAGCCGCGCCGGCTGCCCTTCGCGGACGAGCGCCGTGATGTCCTCGTAGGCGAGTTCGTAGGGTGCGGCGGTCGGCGGGCCGGAGTACGCGGCGGGCGCGAGCAGGCCGTCGGCGCACGGCATGAGCACCGTGACCGCGTCGGCGCCGGTCTGCACCCGCATGATCTCGGCGTAGGTCTGCCACACCTGCTCGGGCGACTCCACCGGCGTGCGCAGCAGGCGCTCGGTCACCGACTGGGCGGCCGAGGCGGAGAAGGCCCGGCGCAGCCAGCGCGGCGGCAGGAACGCGATCAGGTAGCCGGCGGCGCTGACCAGCGCCAGCACCCGGCTCGCGGTCCGGAACCCGGAGTCTGCGCCGTGCAGCGAGCCGATGCCGAGCAGCACGATCATCGCGCCGATGGCGAGGGTGGCGAAGGCGGCGGTCATCAGCCGGGCCCGGTTCGCGCCGGAGCGGGTCCGCGCCTTGCCGAGGAGCAGCCAGGCGGCGACGATCTCGGCGGCGACGAAGCCGACCACGGCGAGGACCCAGGCCTCGGGCGGGCGTGGCCGGTCGGAGAACGCGAGCGGCGCGGCGGTGACGACGAAGGTGGCCAGCACGGCCAGGTTCAGCCACCGGGGCACCGTACGCAGGCGGGCGGCCAGCCGGACCGTGAGGTAGGGCTGGATCAGCAGTGCCAGCAGGGCGAACGCGCCGAGCCAGTACGGCAGCATCCCGCCGACGATCCGCCGGATCACGTCGGTGACGAACAGCACCGCGAAGGGCGCGAAGACCAGGGTGACGTCGCGTTGCAGCGGGTCCCGGCGGCGGAGGTAGCCACTCAGGGCGCGCACGAACAGCACGGCGAACATGAACTCGGCCGCGAGCAGGACTAGGGGACTCCAGTCGATGCTCATATCGGCATCAACTGTAGCGTTTCAGGCACCTTGAGTGACCGATACGCTTACCCGCGAGATCTGGGCCAGGGGAGGCGGCGGAATGCAGCGGTGGCGGGGGTACGAGGCGGTGCCGGGCGGATTCGGCCGATCGGTGGTGACGATCGGCGTCTTCGACGGCGTGCACCGCGGCCACCAGGCGATCATCGGGCACGCCGTGAAGCGGGCCCGCGACCTCGGCCTGCACTCGGTCGTCGTGACCTTCGACCCGCACCCGGCCGAGGTCGTGCGGCCCGGCTCGCACCCGGCCGTGCTGACCGAGCCGGTGCGCAAGGCCGAGCTGATCGAGCAGCTCGGCGTCGACGCGCTCTGCGTCGTCCCGTTCACCCCGGCGTTCTCGCAGCTCAGCGCCGAGGCCTTCGTGCACGACGTGCTGGTCGAGGCGCTGCACGCGGCCGTCGTGGTCGAGGGCGACAACTTCCGCTTCGGCCACCGGGCGGCCGGCGACCTGGCCATGCTCACCAGCCTCGGGCGCACCTTCGGCTTCACGGTCGAGCAGGCGCCCCTGGTGGCGCAGGACGGGCTGGTCTTCTCCTCCACGTACATCCGCAGCTGTGTCGACGCCGGGGACGTCGCGGCCGCGGCCGCCGCGCTCGGCCGGCCGCACCGCCTGGGTGGCGTCATCGTGCGGGGCGACCAGCGCGGCCGCGAGATCGGCTTCCCGACGGCCAACCTCATGTGCCACCGGTACGCGGCGATACCGGCCGACGGCGTCTACGCGGCGCGGCTGATCCGCGGCGGCCGGCACGGCGGCCCGCTGCCGGCCTCGGTCTCGGTCGGCACGAACCCGACGTTCTCCGGCCGCGAGCGCCGGGTCGAGGCATACGTCCTCGACTTCGCCGGCGACCTGTACGGCGAGCGCGTCAGCCTCGACTTCATCGCCCACCTGCGGGAACAGCGGGTCTACCCGGGCATCGAGCCGCTGGTCGCGCAGATCCGCGAGGACGTCGAGCAGACGCGGAGCGTGCTCGCCCGACCCGGGATCTAAGCTGCTGATAAGCTTGCCGGGACGTCGGCTCATCCGACGACCGGACTCGCCTGCCTGCCCGACGCCGCGGGCCGCGAGCTTGGCCCCCGTCGCGGGGCACCGAATTCACCGGCAACACAGAATCACGGAGAACATGGCGCTCGATCAAGAGACCAAGACCAAGATCATGACCGAGTACGCGACCGTCGAGGGCGACACCGGTTCGCCCGAGGTGCAGGTCGCGATGCTCACCAAGCGGATCGCCGACCTCACCGAGCACCTCAAGGCGCACAAGCACGACCACCACAGCCGTCGTGGTCTGCTGCTGCTGGTCGGCCGTCGCCGCCGCCTGCTCAACTACGTCCAGAAGAAGGACATCGCGCGCTACCGGACGCTGATCGAGCGTCTCGGCCTGCGCCGCTGATTCGACGGGGGAGTGGCCGCCTGGCCGCTCCCCCGAGCTTTACCCACGGACCCGCGCGGCACCAGGCCACGGCCCCGGTCCTCGGTAGTGGTTCCCGAGCACGCCCGATTTTCCTACAGGCTCTGCTCGGGCACTTCGATCGAAGACCGGCCAGCCCGTTCCGCGCTGTGTGAACCGCCGGGTCCTCGACGAAGGAGTACCGCACCACATGACAGAGCAGAATGCTCTCGGCACCGAATCTCGCACCGCCGTCATCGACAACGGTGTGTTCGGCACGCGAGAGGTAACCTTCTCCACCGGCAAGCTGGCCCGCCAGGCCGCCGGCTCGGTCATCGTCCAGCTGGGCGAGACCACCGTTCTCTCCGCCACCACGGCCGGCAAGACGCCGAAGGACCACTTCGACTTCTTCCCGCTGACGGTCGACGTCGAGGAGCGGATGTACGCCGTCGGCCGCATCCCCGGCTCGTTCTTCCGCCGCGAGGGCCGCCCCAGCGAGGACGCGATCCTCACCTGCCGCCTGATCGACCGGCCGCTGCGCCCGTCGTTCACCAAGGGCCTGCGCAACGAGGTCCAGGTCGTCGAGACCATCCTCGCGCTCGACCCGCAGCACCCCTACGATGTCGTCGCCATGAACGGCGCCTCGATGTCGACCAAGCTCTCGGGCCTGCCGTTCAGCGGCCCGGTCGGCTCGACCCGCGTCGCGCACGTCGAGGGCCAGTGGGTCAACTTCCCCACCCTCGACGAGTTGGCCCGCGCCACCTTCGACATGATCGTCGCCGGTCGCACGCTGGCCGACGGTGAGGTCGCGATCATGATGGTCGAGGCCGAGGCCACCCCGCACGCGCTGACTCTGATCGCGTCCGGTGCGCCGAAGCCGACCGAGGAGGTCGTCGCCAGCGGCCTCGAGGCCGCCAAGCCGGCCATCCGCGAGCTCTGCCGCGCGCAGAGCGAGCTGGCCGAGGTCGCCGCGAAGCCCGTGCAGGAGTTCCCGGTCTTCCTGGACTACCAGGACGACGTCTACTCCGCCGTCTCCGAGGCCGCCAAGGGCGAGCTCGTCGAGGCGCTGAAGATCGTCCAGAAGGCGGACCGCGAGGAGGCCCTGGACCGCATCAAGGCCAAGGTCGTCGAGGCCGTCGGCCCGCAGTTCGAGGGCCGCGAGAAGGAGATCAGCGCCGCGTTCCGCTCGGTCACCAAGTCCGAGGTGCGCAACCGCGTGCTCCGCGACCAGGTCCGCATGGACGGCCGCGGGCCGCGCGACATCCGGCCGCTGAGCGCCGAGGTCGGCGTCCTGCCCCGGGTGCACGGCTCGGCCCTGTTCGAGCGCGGCGAGACCCAGATCCTGGGCGTCACCACGCTGAACATGCTGCGCCTCGAGCAGTCGCTGGACACCCTCGCTCCCGAGAAGTCCAAGCGCTACATGCACAACTACAACTTCCCGCCCTACTCGACCGGTGAGACCGGCCGGGTCGGTTCGCCGAAGCGCCGCGAGATCGGCCACGGCGCGCTCGCCGAGCGCGCCCTCGTGCCGGTGCTGCCGACGCGCGAGGAGTTCCCGTACGCGATCCGCCAGGTCTCCGAGGCGCTGAGCTCGAACGGCTCGACCTCGATGGGCTCGGTCTGCGCCTCGACGCTGGCCCTGCTCAGCGCGGGTGTTCCGCTGAAGGCGCGGGTCGCCGGCATCGCGATGGGCCTCATCTCCGACGAGGTCGACGGCAAGACCCAGTACGTGACGCTCACCGACATCCTCGGCGCCGAGGACGCGTTCGGCGACATGGACTTCAAGGTCGCCGGCACGCCGGAGTTCGTCACCGCGCTTCAGCTCGACACCAAGCTCGACGGCATCCCGTCGGACGTGCTGGCCGCCGCGTTGCAGCAGGCGCACGACGCCCGGACGACGATCCTCGGCGTCATGGACGAGGCCATCAACAGCCCGGCCGAGATGTCCGAGTACGCGCCGCGGGTCACCAGCGTGAAGATCCCGGTCGACAAGATCGGCATGGTCATCGGCCCCAAGGGCCAGACGATCAACGCGATCCAGGACGAGACCGGCGCCGACATCTCGATCGAGGACGACGGCACGATCTACGTCGGCGCGACCAACGGCCCGGCGGCCGAGGCCGCGGTGGAGCGGATCAACGCCATCGCCAACCCGACGATGCCGAAGGCCGGCGACAAGTTCCTCGGCACGGTGGTGAAGACGGCCGCGTTCGGCGCGTTCATCTCGCTGCTGCCGGGCCGCGACGGCCTGCTGCACATCTCCAAGGTCGGCGACGGCAAGCGCGTCGACAAGGTCGAGGACTACCTCAACGTCGGCGACAAGGTCGAGGTCTCGATCGCGGACATCGACAACCGCGGCAAGATCTACCTGGACAAGGTCCGCCCCGAGGGCGAGGAGGCCCCGGCCGCCTCGGCCGACGCCGCGGACAACGGCGGCCGCCCGCCGCGCGAGGACCGCGGTCCTCGTGGCGAGGGTGGCGGCGAGCCCCGCCGGCGCCGGCAGCGTCCCAGCGGCGACCGCAGCTGATTAACGAATGACAGCGAGTTCCCGCGGGCCGGCCGAGAGGCCGGCCCGCGTTGTCACCCGGACCCTGCAGGGCGGCGTACGCCGCACCGTCCTCCCCAGCGGCCTGCGCATCCTCACCGAGTCGATCCCGACGACCCGCAGCGCCGCGCTCGGCGTGTGGGTGGGTGTCGGCTCCCGCGACGAGACCCCGGCGATGTCGGGCGCCTCGCACTTCCTCGAGCACCTGCTCTTCAAGGGCACCGAGAAGCGCACGGCCCTGCAGATCTCCGCGGAGATCGAGGCCGTCGGCGGCGAGACCAACGCCTTCACCACGAAGGAGTACACCTGCTTCTACGCGCGGGTGCTCGACGTCGACCTGCCGCTCGCCGTCGACGTGCTCTGTGACGCCGTCTCGTCCTCGATCCTCGATCCGGAGGACGTCGAGACCGAGCGCGGGGTGATCCTCGAAGAGATCGCGATGCACGACGACGAGCCCGGCGACGAGGTGCACGACGTCTTCACCGAGGCCGTCTTCGGCGCGGAGACCCCGCTGGGCCGGCTGATCTCGGGCACGGCGGAGACCATCTCCCCGATGACCCGCACCCAGATCAACCGCTTCTACCGCACCCGCTACAAGGCGCCGCAGATCGTCATCACCGCCGCGGGCAACCTTGACCACGCCCGCGTCGTCCGGCTGATCCGGGCGGGGCTGGCCGGCAGCCCGTTCGCGCAGGAGCCGGGCTCGCCCGCGCCGAAGCGGGGCGCATCGCCCGCGCCCCGGCCGCGGAAGCCGGTAACGGTGGTGCGGCACCGCGACACCGAGCAGGCGCACATCGTGCTCGGCTGCGCGGGCATCAACCGGGGCGACGAGCGGCGCTTCGCGCTCGGCGTGCTCAACAACGTGCTCGGCGGCGGCATGTCGAGCCGGCTCTTCCAGGAGATCCGGGAGAAGCGCGGCCTGGCGTACTCGGTCTACTCGTACGGCAGCCAGTACGCCGACGCCGGCCTCTTCGCGGTCTACGCGGGCTGCGCGCCCGGCAAGGCCGAGGAGGTGCTGGCCCTGATCCGCGCCGAGCTGGCGGTGGTCGCGGCCGAGGGCATCACGGCCGACGAACTGGCCCGCGGCCAGGGCATGGTCAAGGGCTCGTACGTGCTGGGCCTGGAGGACACCGGCTCGCGGATGAGCCGGCTGGCCAAGTCCGAGCTGCTGCACGGCGACCTGATGGGCGTCGACGAGCTGCTGGCGCGGGTCGACGCGGTCACCCTCGAAGAGGTGAACCTGCTCGCGGCGGACCTGCTGTCGAGGCCGATGTCCCTCGCCGTCGTCGGGCCGTTCGACGAGACCGCCTTCGCCAACCCTCGCTAACCTGGGACGCCGTGACCATCCTCAGCCCACCGCCCGTTCAGGAAACCGCGACGCCGACACCGCGCCGGCGCCGGCTCATCGGCATGCTGATCTGGGCGGCGGTGTTCGCGGTCGGCACGTACTTCATCGGCGTGCCGACCAGCGACCCGCTGATCGCCTTCGGCTGGCTGTGGCTGGCCACCATCGCCTGGCGCAGCGACCTGCCGTGGCGCCGGCACCTGCTGTTCCTGCGCGACTGGCTGCCGATCTCGCTGCTGCTCGTCGTCTACAACGTCTCCCGGGGCTACGCCGACGACCTGTTCGACCCGCACGTCACCGAGCTCATCCACGCTGATGAGTGGATGTTCGGCTGGTTCACCGGCGGCGAGGTGCCGACGGTCTGGCTGCAACAGCACCTGTACCGGCCGGACGCGGTGCAGTGGTGGGAGGTGGTCGTCTCCCTGATCTACGTCTCGCACTTCCTCGCGGTGCCGACCATCGGCGTGATCCTCTGGCTGCGGTGGCGCGAGCAGTGGGGCCGCTTCATGCGGCGCTGGTTCACTCTCAGCGTGGCCGGGCTGATCACCTACTTCCTCTACCCGGCCGCCCCGCCGTGGTGGGCCTACAAGTACGGCTTCCTGCCCGAGCACGTCGAGCGCATCTCCACAAACGGGTGGAACGCGATCGGGCTGCACAGCGCCGGCAACACCCTCAACGCCCTCCAGGTCGAGGCCTCCAACCCGGTCGCGGCCATGCCGTCGCTGCACACCGCGTACGCGTTGATGGCGGTGGTCTTCTTCCTGCCGATGGTCGCGAGGCGCTGGTGGCCGCTGATGCTGGCATATCCGCTGGCCATGACGTTCACGCTGGTCTACTCCGGCGAGCACTACGTGATCGACGTGCTGGTCGGCTGGGCGTACGTCGGCGGGGTCTTCCTGGTCGTCGGATTCGCCGAGCGCTGGTGGCGGGCGAGGCACGCGGTCAGCGCCTCGGGCCCCGAGCCGGTACGTTAAGTTGTCGGCGTGACAGACGTAGAACCGATCCGCGTCGGCGTTCTCGGCGCCCGGGGACGCATGGGCCTCGAGGTGTGCAAGGCCGTCGACGCCGCCCCCGACCTCGAGCTCGTGGCGATGGTCGACCAGGGCGACTGGCTGTTCAACGCCGCGGACGCGGGCGCGCAGGTGCTCGTCGACTTCACCACCCCCGACGTGGTCATGGACAACCTGCACTGGGCCGTCGACCAGGGCATCAGCGTGGTCGTCGGCACCAGCGGCTTCACCGAGCAGCGCCTCGACCGGGTGCGGTCCTGGCTGTCACACAAGCCCGGGGTCGGCGTGCTGATCGCCCCGAACTTCGGCATCGGCGCGGTGCTGATGATGCAGTTCGCGGCGAAGGCGGCCCGCTACTTCGAGTCCGTCGAGATCATCGAGCAGCACCACCCGCGCAAGCTGGACGCGCCGAGCGGCACGGCGACGCACACGGCGAGGCTGATCGCCGGTGCCCGGGCCGAGGCCGGCTGCGGTCCGATGCCGGACGCGACCGAGGACGAGGTCGCCGGTGCGCGCGGCGCGGAGATCGACGGCGTGCGGATCCACTCCGTGCGGGCGGCGGGCCTGGTCGCCCACCAGGAGGTCCTCTTCGGCACTCAGGGCGAGACGCTCACCATCCGGCACGACAGCCTGGATCGCGCCTCCTTCATGCCGGGCGTGCTGCTCGCCGTCCGCTCGATCGAGAGCCGCCCGGGACTCACGATCGGCCTCGACTCGCTGCTCAGCTGATCCGCCCCGGTCAGGACACCGTCAGGTCGGCCGGCAGGCCCTCGATCGTCTCGGATCCGTCGACGTCGACGGTGACGGAGACCGGCCGTCCCGCGATCTCCAGGCCGTCGGCCCGCAGCGGCCCGAAGGGCAGCCCGGCGAGCGGGCGCAGCCGCACGGTGCCGCCCGGCACGTCGGGCTCCAGGCCGATCGCCGTCCGCAGCATCAGCACCGCGGCCGCCGCCGACCAGGCCTGCGGCCGGCACGCGGTGGGATAGGGCTCCGGGCGGCCGCCCGCCGAGCGCGCGTTGCCGGCGTGCAGCTCGGGCAGCCGGTGGCCGAACGCCTCACCGGCCGCCAGCAGCCCGTCGATCAGCCGCGCCGCCTCGGCCGGGAAGCCCGCGCCGGCCAGCCCCGCCGCCACGATCGCGGTGTCGTGCGCCCACACCGAACCGCAGTGGTACGACAGCGGGTCGAAGCCGCCGTCGAGCGCGGACATCGTGCGCAGCCCGTACCCGCCGGACATCGCCGCGCCGCCCAGCGCGGCGGCGACCGCCCGCTCCTCGGCCGCGGTCAGCATGCCGGTGCCGAGCAGGTGGCCGATGTTGCTGGTCAGCGAGTCGACCGGCCGCTTGTCGCGGTCCAGGGCCAGCGCCGGGTGGCCCGCGGGTACCCAGAACCTCGCGCGGAACCGCTCCGCCAGCGCGGCGGCGTACTCGCGCCAGCGCGCGCCGGGCCGCCCGAACGCGTCCAGCAGCGCGGCGCCGTCCAGGGCCGCGCGGTAGGCGTACCCCTGCACCTCGGACAGCGCGATGGGCGGCTCGGCCAGCCGGCCGTCGTGGAAACGGACCGCGTCGGCGGAGTCCTTCCAGCCCTGGTTGGCCAGGCCGCGGCCGCCGGCGTCGAGGTACTCCACGAAGCCGTCGCCGTCCGGGTCGGCGTGCCCGGCCAGCCAGCCGAGCGCGGCCTCGAGGTGCGGCAGCAGCACGCCGACCTCGCGCTCGGGCAGGCCCCAGCGCCAGGCGTCGTGCAGCAGGCTGATCCAGAGCGGGGTGGCGTCGACCGTGCCGTAGTAGGCCGCGGGCAGGCGCGGGCCGCCGCCGGAGAGGGCGGACTCCGGCCGGCGCAGCTCGTGCATGATCTTGCCGGGCGCCTCGCCGGTGACCGGGTCCACCCGGGTGCCCTGCCGGCGGGCGAGCACCCGCAGCGTCCCGGCGGCGAGGCGGGTGCCCAGCGGCAGCAGCATCCGGGCGGCCCAGATGCTGTCGCGGCCGAACAGGGTCAGGTACCAGGGCGCGCCGGCGGCGAGGTAGGCGTCGTCGCCGTCGGCCAGCCGCAGGGCGTGCAGGTCGTCGATCGAGCGGGCGACGAGGCGGTCCAGGCGGCGGTCGCCGCAGCGCACCTCGGCGGCGGGCCGGTCCCGCGTACGGGCGGGTGCGTGCACGGCGGCGGTCGGGTCGTCCACGCGTACCGTGAAGGTCAGGGTCGTGTCCGTCCCCGGCGCGAGGGTGACCGGCCAGGCCAGCCGCCCGCGGTCGTCGGTGTCGGCCCGCTCGGCGGTGACCGTGACGGTGATGCCGTCGCGCCGGAAGAGCAGGGTGCCGTCCGCGGCGCGGCGGGCGGGCACCGGTGTGCCCCGGCCGCCGGACCGGACCACCTCGATGGGGGCGAGGTCCACCGCGAGGTCGAGGGTGACCGCGACGCCGACCGGATCCGGCGCGTCCGAGCGGAGGGTGATCGTTTCGGCGACCCGGCCCGCGGAGACCTCGCGGGTGCGCCGGACCCGCACGGCCGGGCGTGCCAGCGAGTCGAACCGCGCGGTGCCGGAACCCTCGTCGTGGCCGATCGGCTCGGCCTCGCCGCCGTCCAGGCGCAGGACGGCCTCGGAGAGCATCCGCGCGTCGGCGTGGAAGACCCCCTGCGCGCCGCCCGCGCGGATCTGCCCGTCGGTGTCGGCCAGCGCGAAGGTCGGCGCGGCGAGCGTGACGACGAGGTCGAACGTCGGCGGCTGAGCGCTGCTCAATCCGGTGGCGGCTGCTGGTCGATCGCGACGTGCAGGCGCAGCTGCGGGACCAGCATGTCGTCGACGTCCAGCGCGCGGGCGGCGCCGTCCGGCTCCCAGCCGGTCGAGACCAGGAACTTGCGCATCGCGTCGTCCGCGTCGTATGCCCAGGCCACGGCGGCCTTGAAGCCGTCCTCGCGCCACAGGTCGACGGTGGCCGCGAGCAGCCGGCTGCCGTGCCCGCGCCGACCCCAGCGCGGCTCGACCAGCAGGTCCGTGATCGCCGCGACATCGTCGCCGAGCGGGGGCTCCTCCGGCGCCAGCGCCTGTTCGTCGGCCGGTCCGGCGGCCACGAAGCCGACCACATGGGACGCGGCCTCGCCCTGCTCGACCGCGATGAGGACCCGGTGCCGCGGCGAGGGCGTGGCGGTGATCGCCTCGGACCAGCCACGGGCCAGGTAGGCCTCGTCGAGGTTGGCCAGCACATGCGGCGGGAACATCCGCCGGTAGGCGGTCCGCCAGGTCGAGAGCTGGATGCGGGCGATCTCTCCGGCGTCCTCGGGACGGGCCGGACGGACGAAGCCGAGTGCCATGCCCGGCAGCCTACAGACGCGCACTCTGTCAGACCCCTGGGCTAGCGTGCGGAGCTGTGGCAGTACCTGACAGTCTCTCCGTCGCGCAGGCCCGGCGCATCACGCTGGCCGCGCAGGGTTTCGCCGATCCCGCGCCGGGCGGCGCCACCGACATGCGCCACCTGCGCCGGGTGCTGCGCCGCCTGCACCTGATCCAGATGGACTCGGTGAACGTGTTGCAGCGCGCGCATTTCATGCCGCTCTACAGCCGGCTCGGGCCCTACCCGCCGGCGCTGCTCGACCGCGCCGCCTACCGCGATCCCCGCGAGCTGTTCGAGTTCTGGGGCCACGAGGCCTCGCTGATCAACGTCGAGCTCCAGCCGCTCTTCCGCTGGCGCATGGACAATGCGCGCAGCTACGCGTGGGGCGGCATCCGGCGCGTCATCGAGGAGCAGCCCGACCTCGTCGCCTGGGTGCGCGACGAGGTGGCCGACCGGGGTCCGGTGACCGCCGCCGAGATCGAGCAGGACGTGCCCCGCAAGAAGGACAACTGGGGCTGGAACTGGTCGTCCACCAAGACGGCCCTCGAATACCTCTTCTACAGCGGCGAGGTGACCGCCGCCGAACGCACGACCTCGTTCGCGCGGCGCTACGACCTGACCGAGCGGGTGCTGCCCAAGCAGGTGATCGACGCGCCGACCCCGGACCCGCAGGACGCCTTCCGGGCGCTGGTCGGGCTCGCGGCCCGCTCGCTCGGCGTCGCCGCGGAGCCGGAGCTGCGCGACTACTTCCGGCTGCCGGCGGCCGGCTTCAAACAGGCCGTCGCCGAGCTGATCGAGGACAGGGTGCTGCTGCCGGTCACGGTCCGGGGCTGGAAGGGCCCGGCCTACCTGCACCACGAGGCGCGGCTGCCGCGCCGGGTGAGCGCCGCCACGCTTGTCAGCCCGTTCGACCCGCTGATCTGGGAGCGCGCCCGCACCGAGCGGCTCTTCGACATGAAGTACCGCATCGAGATCTACGTGCCGGCCGAACAGCGGCTCTACGGCTACTACGTGCTCCCGTTCCTGCTCGGCGACGCCTTCGCCGCCCGGGTCGACCTCAAGGCCGACCGCAAGGCCGGCGTGCTGCGCATCCCGGCGGCCTGGATCGAGCCCGCCGCCGACCAGGAGGAGACGGCCATCGCGCTGGCGGCCGAGCTGCGCCGGCTGGCCGGCTGGCTGGGCTTGGGCGCCATCGCGGTGCCGGACCGCGGCGATCTGGCCGGCCCGCTTACGGCGGCGCTGAAGGTTGCCTCCGTCGGTGTACCGTGACGGCCATGAGCAGCACGGTCACGGGCCCCCCGCCGTACCCGCAGTATGAGGAGCCCAAGCAGGACCGCGTGACCCGCTTCATCCAGCGCAGGTGGCGCGATTCGCCGGTCTGGGTCGCCCCGGCGGCGATGATGGTCTGCATGGCCGGCGCGGTCGGCTACACGTTCGTCACCAGCCCCACCGAGGCGAACGCCGGCGCGGCACCCAGCTGCCTGCTCAAGTACGCGACCGGCTTCATCTGCCCGGGCTGCGGCGGCACCCGCGCCGCCTGGTATCTGCTGCATGGCGACGTCCCGGCGGCCGCCCGGCACCACGCGCTGTTCGTCTTCGCCGTCCCCTTCCTCCTTTACATGTACTTTGCCTGGGCCGGGCGCCGGCTCTTCGGCTGGAAGGTTCCGCAGCTCAGCCTGAGTCCCGGGGTGATCGGCACATTCATCGCCGCCTGGGGCGTCTTCAGCGTCCTGCGCAACCTGCCCTGGGCGCCCTTCACCGCCTTCTACGTCTGAGGCCTGGGGCACCCGCACACCGGCGACGGGGAAAGCACTCCGGCCGTCCGATAAGTTGTCGGTATGACGCACGACCACCCGCGGCCCTTCGGCAGGCTGCTCTCGGCCATGGTGACCCCGTTCCACGCGGACGGCTCCCTCGACGTCGAGGGCGCTGCCAGGCTGGCGACGTGGCTGGTGGACGAGCAGGGCCACGACGCGCTGGTGATCAGCGGGACCGGCGGCGAGTCGCCGACCACGACCGACGCCGAGAAGGAGACCCTGCTCCGCGTCGTCGTCGAGGCCGTCGGCGACCGGGCCCGGATCGTGGCGGGTGTCGGCACCAACAACACCGCACACACGGTCGAGCTGTCGCGCGCGGCCGAGAAGGCGGGCGCACACGGCCTGCTGGTCGTGACGCCGTATTACAACAAGCCGCCGCAGGCGGGCCTGATCAGGCACTTCACGACCGTCGCCGACTCCGTCGGCCTGCCGGTCATGCTCTACGACATTCCGCACCGCTCCGGCGTGCCGATCGCGACCGAGTCGCTGGTCCGCCTCGCCGAGCACCCCAACATCGTCGCCGTGAAGGACGCCAAGGGCGACTTCGCCGCGAGCGCCGACGTGCTGCGCCGCACCGATCTCGCGTACTACTCGGGCGAGGACGCCGCCATCCTGCCGCTGCTGTCGATCGGCGCGGTCGGCGTGGTCGGCACCTCGACCCACTTCATCGGCCCGCGGACCAAGGCCATGATCGAGGCGTACGAGCGCGGGGACAACGCCGGGGCGCTCGCGCTGCACCGGCAGCTGCTGCCGCTGTTCACCGGCATCTTCCGGACTCAGGGCACCATCCTCGTGAAGGCCGGCCTGCGCGCCCTCGGGCTGCCCGCCGGCCCCGTGCGCTCGCCGCTTGTCGACGCCACCGAGGCCGAAACGAACCAACTGCACGAGGACGCCGCCGCGGCGGGACAGCCCCTCGGCACCAATTAGAGAGGCCTCGCATTTGAGCCAGGCACACGTCGAACTGGAACCGCCACCCCCGCTTCCGGAGGGCGCACTGCGCGTCACCCCGCTGGGAGGTCTCGGCGCCATCGGCCGCAACATGACCGTCTTCGAATTCGACGGCAAGCTGCTCGTCATCGACTGCGGAGTTCTATTCCCCGACGTCGAGCAGCCGGGCGTCGACCTGATCCTGCCCGACTTCACGTCGATACGGGACCGCCTCGGTGACGTGCAGGCGATCGTGCTCACCCACGGGCACGAGGACCACATCGGCGCGGTTCCCTACCTGCTCGCGCTCAAGCCCGACATCCCGCTGGTCGGCTCCGAGTTCACCCTCGCGCTGGTCGAGGCGAAGCTGGCGGAGCGGCGGCTGGACCCCTACACGCTGACCGTGCGCGAGGGGCAGACCGAGCGGCTCGGCCCGTTCGAGTGCGAGTTCTTCGCGGTCAACCACTCCATCCCGGACGCGCTCGCGGTCGCCGTGCGCACCCCGGCCGGGCTGGTGCTGCACACCGGCGACTTCAAGATGGACCAGGTGCCGCTGGACGGGCGCATCACCGACCTGGCCGGCTTCGCCCGGCTCGGCGCCGAGGGCGTCGACCTGCTGCTCTCCGACTCGACGAACGCCGAGGTCCCCGGCTTCGTGACGCCCGAGCGCGACATCGGCCCGGTGATCGGCGGCATCTTCGCGAAGGCCCGCGGCCGGATCATCGTGGCCAGCTTCGCCTCGCACGTGCACCGAGTCCAGCAGGTGTTGGATGCGGCGTACGAGTACGAGCGCAAGGTGGCGCTGATCGGGCGCTCGATGGTGCGGAACATGGGCATTGCCCGCGATCTTGGCCTGCTGCGCATCCCGGACGGTCTGCTTGTCAGTCTCGACGAGGCCGCCTCGATGCCGCACGACGAGATCGTCTTCATGTCGACAGGTTCGCAGGGCGAGCCGATGAGCGCGCTCGGTCGCATGTCGACCGGCGACCACCGGCACATCACCATCGAGTCCGGCGACACCGTCGTGCTGGCCAGCTCGCTGGTGCCCGGCAACGAGACCTCGGTCTACCGGGTGATCAACCAGCTGGCCCGCGCCGGCGCGACGGTCGTCCACAAGGACACCGCCAAGGTGCACGTCTCCGGGCACGCCCCGGCCGGTGAGCTGCTCTACCTGCTCAACGTCGTGCGCCCGAGCAACCTGATGCCGGTGCACGGCGAGTGGCGGCACCTGCGGGCGCACGCACAGCTCGGCATCGAGTCCGGCGTCGCGCCGGACCGGGTGGTGCTCTGCGAGGACGGCGACGTCGTCGACCTCGTCGAGGGCCACGCCCGGCACGTGGGCCGGGTCAAGAACCGCTACGTGTACGTCGACGGCCTCGCCGTCGGCGACGTCAGCGAGTCGCTGCTCACCGAGCGCCGGATCCTGGGCGACGGCGGCTTCATCTCCGCCACCGTGGTGATCGACTCGGTGACCGGCAAGGTGGTCGGCGAGCCGAGCATCTCGGCGAAGGGCTTCTCGGAGGACCCGGACGCGTTCAACCCGGTCATCCCGCTGCTCACCGCCGCGCTGCACCGCTCGGCGGAGGACGGCATCACCGACACCCACCAGCTGCAACAGGTGGTCCGGCGCACGGTCGGGCGCTGGGTGAACGACGCATACCGGCGGCGTCCGATGATCGTTCCTACCGTGGTCGAGGTGTAACCCGGAGGCATTGTTTTCTGTGAATACCGGATTTTTTGATCCGGCCGAGACCTCCCTGCGTATCTGAGGGCACGGTGCCGCCCCCACGGCACTCGATGCGAGGGGAGTTTCGGATGCAGCGGAGAACAGTTGTCGCGATCGCGGCGACGGTGACGGCGGCAGGCGCGGCGGTGGCATTCACCCTGCCGTCGATGGCGGGTACCAACACGCCGCGCCGCTCCACGCCGCAGGCGACCGGCGCGGTGGCCCCACAGCTGCTCGCCGCGATGAAGCGGGACCTCGGTGTGAGCACCGACGAGGCCGCGGCGCGGGTGCGGCGGGCGGCGTGGGCCAGCGGCGTCGCCGCACAGCTGCGCGCCGCCGCCGGTGACTCGTACGCCGGCTCCTGGCTCGGCGGGGACGGCACCACGCTCAACATCGGCGTCACCGACCCCGGCCTGGTCGCGCAGGTGCGCGCGGCGGGTGCGGTGCCGCGGCTGGTCGAGCGCAGCGTGGCCGAGCTGGACCGGGCGAAGCAGGCGCTGGACAGCGAGGCCTCCCGGTCCGACCGTGACCTGCCCGGCTGGTACGTCGACGTCGCGGCCAACAAGGTCGTGGTGCAGGCGCTGCCCGGCGACACCGACCACGCGCGCGAACTCGCCGAGGACGCCGGCATCTCGCGCGCCGCGGTGAAGGTCGTCGTCACCAAGCGCGCGCCCCGGATTCTCGCGGACGTCATCGGCGCCGAGCCCTACTTCGTCAACATCGGCGGCGGGCAGGCCCGCTGCTCCATCGGGTTCGCGGTCGAGGGCGGCTTCGTCACCGCCGGGCACTGCGGCGCCGAGGGCACCCAGACCACCGACCGGGAGAATCTGGACCAGGGCGTGGTCGTCGCGTCCGTCTTCCCCGGCAACGCCGACATGGGCGTGGTGCAGACAAACGCCGGCGTGACGCTGCAGCCGTTCGTCAACGACTTCGACGGCAACGCGCTGCCGGTCGGCGGCAGCACGGAGGCGCCCGTCGGCGCCGCGGTCTGCCGCTCCGGCTCCACCACCGGCACGTTCTGCGGCACCATCCTGGCGAAGAACCAGACGGTGAACTACCCGGAGGGCGCCGTCACCGGCCTGACCCGGACGGACGTCTGCGCCGAGGGCGGTGACTCCGGCGGCCCGTGGCTCTCGGGCGACCAGGCACAGGGCGTGACCTCCGGCGGCTCCGGCGACTGCACGGTCGGCGGCGAGACGTTCTTCCAGCCGATCACCGAGATCCTGGAGACGAACAACCTCACCCTGCTCACCACGGGCGGGGCCGCGGGCGGTGCCGGCGACGACGCCGCACCGCCGGCCGAGGCCACCACGGCACCGCCGGCCGAGGCGACCGAGCCGCCGGCCGACGACGACGCCGGTCAGCAGCAGCGCAGCGGCCACCACCGCCGCGGTCACCACCGCGGCTGACGCGCCTTGAAGACGTGCTGCCCGCGCGGGCCATCCTCCGTCCTGCGCGGGCAGCGCTGCGTCTGGCTACCGTAACCACGTGGGCTACCGAGCACTGATCGCCGCCGCCGTGTGCGCGCACTTCGCGTTCCTGGCCTTCGGCATCTTCGGCGGCTTCCTCGCCTGGCGCCGGCCCCGGCTGATCTGGCTACAGGCGATCTGCGCCGGCTGGCTGCTGGTGATCGTCGTCGCCGGGCTGACCTGCCCGCTGACCTGGCTCGAGGACCGGGGCCGGGAGGGCGCCGGCCTCGCGCCGCTCAACGGCGGGTTCCTGGACAGCCACGCCGAGGGCGTCTTCTACCCGCACGGCTACGAGTGGGCGGCCCAGATCGTGGTCGCCGTGATCATCCTGACCTCGTGGGCCGGGCTGCTGGTGCTACGGCTGAAGCGCCGCGACCGCGTCAGCTAGCTCGCAGCCGGTCGCGATCCCGCAGATCATCATCTGGTCGAGCTGCTCCGGCGTCACGCCGTGCTCCCAGTCGCCGGAGACCTCGCCGACCACCCGCACCGCGCCGTCGTCTGCCGTGTGCACGTACGCCTTGGGCCAGAGCTGGTCGTGGTTCCAGGCGTTGCAGAACTCGTACAGCCGGTGGACGTCGTCCGTGCTGAAGACGGTCCGGGTCAGCGTCCGGACCTGGAGCACCTCCTGCTCCCGGCCCAGTAGGAAGAAGTAGATAAGGCAGCCCTGCCAGTTGCCGCCGATGTCGCCGTCGGCGTCGACGAAGTGTGCGAACCCGCGAGCATTCAGCGCCTCGACGAGCATCTGCTGGCTGAGCGGCTTGGGCAGAACGGACATGGTCTTGATCCTAAGCCGAGGAAAAGCGAAACCCGGTCACGGTGCGGCGCGCGGGCTCGCGGGCGCGGCGCCGTTACGGTATTGGACATGGCGGGCCGAACTCCTCCGGCGAGCCGGGGCCGCGCCGCGGGAACCACGCGCGGCGCCGCGACGACGCGTGCCCGTCAGCCCGCCCGCCAACCGGCGCGCAAGACCGCCCGCAAGGCCGCCGCCCGGCCCGCCGCGCGCACCCGGGCCAGGAGCGCGACCCGGGCCCGGCCCAGCGTCTCCGCGGTCCTCGTCGCCGGCCTCGGCCGCGGCGTCGGCACCCTCTGGATGGGCGTCGCGCACGGCGTCGGCTGGGTGGCCCGGGGCGTCGGCCGCCAGGCGGCGACGGCCAAGGAGATCGATCCCGAGCACCGCCGCGACGGTGCCGGCCTGCTCATGCTCGGCCTCGCGATCCTCGTCGGTGTCGCGGTCTGGGCCGGCTCGGCGGGGCCGGTCGGCGCCCGCCTTGCCGACGCCGTGCGGCTCTTCTTCGGCGGCCTGTCCGTGCTGCTGCCGCTGCTGCTGCTCTACGGCGCGGTGCGCTTCATGCGCCGGCCCGCCGACCCGGAGCACCGCGGCCGGTCGGTGGTGGGCTGGACCGCACTCGTCGTGTCGACCGCGAGCCTGCTGCACCTGGCGCAGCGCCCCGCCGACGACCTCGAGATGGACCGCTCCGGCGGGCTCATCGGCTACGGCGTCGGCGCGCTGCTGGAGCGCGCCGTGACCGCCTGGGTCGCCGTACCGTTGCTGATCCTGCTGTTGATCTTCGGTCTGCTTGTCATCACCGCGACGCCGATCAATCGGATCCCCGAGCGGCTCATGCTCCTGATCGACGTGCTGCTGGGCCGCTCGACCGAGCGCGCGCCGCTGCCCGAACTGGACCTGTCCGACCTGGACGACGCCGGCGACGAGGCGCCCAAGCGCCGCAGCCCCGCCCGCCGTCGCCAGGGCTCGCTCTCCGACATCGGCCTGGCGCCCGACGCCGAGGACGCCGAGGACCCCATCGTCCACGACACCGTCCTGGTGCCGCGCGGCAAGAAGGTGCCGGCCAGCCGCAAGACCCCCGAGCCGCCCGAGCACTCGCCGCTGCCGACCCGGGCCGAGCAGCTCGACATCTCCGCGGTCGAGGGCGACTACCGGCTGCCGCCGCCGAGCCTGCTCGGCAAGGGCGCGGCGCCGAAGTCCCGCAGCAAGGCCAACGACGAGATCATGACGGCGCTGACCGGCGTCTTCGACCAGTTCAACCTCGACGCGGCGGTCACCGGCTTCACCCGTGGCCCGACGGTCACCCGCTACGAGGTCGAGGTCGGCCCGGGCGTCAAGGTCGAGCGGATCACCCAGCTCTCGCGCAACATCGCGTACGCGGTGAAGTCGCCGGACGTGCGCATCCTCAGCCCGATCCCGGGCAAGAGCGCGGTCGGCGTGGAGATCCCCAACACCGACCCGGAGAACGTGTCGCTCGGCGACGTGCTGCGCTCGCACGCGGCCACCGCCGACCACCACCCGATGCTGGTGGCGCTCGGCAAGGACATCGAGGGCCGCTTCGTGGTGGCCAACCTCGCGAAGATGCCGCACATCCTGATCGCGGGCGCGACCGGCGCGGGCAAGAGCTCCTGCCTGAACTCGCTGCTGGTGTCGATCCTGACCCGGGCCACCCCGGACGAGGTGCGGCTGCTGCTCGTCGACCCGAAGCGGGTCGAGATGACCGCGTACGAGGGCATCCCGCACCTGGTCACGCCGATCGTGACGAACGCGAAGAAGGCGGCCGACGCGCTGGAGTGGGTCGTCCGCGAGATGGACATGCGCTACGACGACCTCGCCGCCAACGGGGTACGCCACGTCGACGACTTCAACCGCAAGGTCCGCAGCGGCGAGATCACCGCGCCGCCCGGCGTCGACCGGGTGATGAAGCCGTACCCCTACCTGCTGGTGATCGTGGACGAGCTGGCCGACCTGATGATGGTCGCCCCACGCGACGTCGAGGACTCGGTCGTCCGCATCACCCAGCTGGCCCGCGCGGCGGGCATCCACCTGGTGCTGGCCACCCAGCGCCCGTCGGTCGACGTGGTGACCGGCCTGATCAAGGCCAACGTCCCGTCCCGCCTGGCGTTCGCGACGTCCTCGCTGGCGGACTCCCGGGTCATCCTCGACCAGCCGGGCGCCGAGAAGCTCCTGGGCCGGGGCGACGGCCTCTTCCTGCCGATGGGCGCCTCGAAGCCCGCGCGGTTCCAGGGCGCCTGGGTCGACGAAAAAGAGATCAACGACGTCGTCAAGTTCTGCAAGGACCAGCGCGAGCCGGAGTTCCGCCCGGACGTGACG
This sequence comes from Amorphoplanes digitatis, assembly GCF_014205335.1. NCBI lineage: Bacteria > Bacillati > Actinomycetota > Actinomycetes > Micromonosporales > Micromonosporaceae > Actinoplanes > Actinoplanes digitatis. The sequence continues at coordinate 1,083,058 of NZ_JACHNH010000001.1, forward strand.
GCGCCGCCGGAGAACAAGAAGAAGCAGATCGACGAGGAGGTCGGCGACGACCTCGAGGTGCTCATCCAGGCGATCGAGCTGGTGGTCACCTCGCAGTTCGGCTCGACCTCGATGCTCCAGCGCAAGCTGCGGGTCGGCTTCGCCAAGGCGGGGCGGCTGATGGACCTGATGGAGAGCCGCGGCATCGTCGGCCCGTCCGAGGGCTCCAAGGCCCGCGACGTGCTGATCAAGCCGGACGAGTTGGAAGAGGCGCTGTCGACGCTGCGGGTCGACTGACCGGGCGCAGGTCGCCCAGCAGGGCGTAGCCGGTGATCAGCAGGGCCGCCAGCATCATCGTGGCCAGCACCGGCAGCGGGACGAACTGCCCGTGCCCGGTACCGATGAACAGGAACGGCAGGTACGACAGCAGCGACGCGGCCTGCACCAGCAGGGCGACCGGCCACAGCCGGGGCCGGTAGAACGCCAGCACGACGGTCATCACGTCGGCCAGGAAGAAGTACCGCTCGTGCATCCCCGGCAGCAGGAACGGGACGAGGATGACGAAGAACGTGGCGGCGGTCACGATCCGTTCGGCGTCCATGCGGGCCCGGGCGGCGACCAGCGTGTAGATCACCCCGACCACCAGGACCGCGGCGAAGACGTACCCGAGGGTCTTGAGGGTGTCCAGCCGCGTATGCACCGGCAGGTAGGCGTAGATGCTCGCGGCGTTCGAGGTCAGCGCCGGCACGTACGCGGCCTGCCGGGCCGGGCTGTAGAGCGTGAGCAGCTCGACCGGGTCGCGGCCGGCGAGGATCGCCGGCAGATCGAGAACGACATAGACCAGGGGTACGGCCAGCAGCGTCCGCCAGCGCAGCGACCCGGCCAGCACCAGCAGGGCCAGCAGCGGGAAGATGAAGATCGCCTGTGGCTTGAACGAAAGCGCCACCGTGAACATGGTCACGGCCAGCCACGGGCGCTCGCGGAGCAGGTAGTAGACCCCGCCGAGCGCGAAAGCGGCCCACATCGCGTCGCACTGCCCGTACAGCGAGCTGTTGATCACCACGGTCGGCAGGAAGGCCAGCACCAGCGCCGCGAGCACCGGGATGCGCCGGCCCGGCCGGCGCAGCGCCACGATCCGGTAGCCGAAGTACACGAGCAGGACGTCGAACAGGACCCAGGCCATCTTGATCTTCATGAGCGTCGGGCCGGGCAGATAGGTCAGCAGCGCGAGGATGTAGAGGAACGGCGCGTTGTAGTTGCCGATCTCCTTGCCCAGACCGGACCAGCCGCCGGCCGCGTCGAGCTTGCCGTACCAGACGAAGAAGATCCGCATGTCCGCCGTCATCTCGTGCCGGCCGATCCAGCGGACCGCCACCGCCAGCACGGCGAGCACGGCGATCAATATCCATTCGGGCTGCACCCGGCGCACGTCTGTTCCCCCATGTCGAGCCGAGCACGGGACGCTACCGAGCCGGGGTGAACGTGAGCCGCCCTCAGGGTTACCGCGCGATGGCATACCGGCCGTGCGGGGGACGGGTCACCGTCAGTAGCCCGGTAACCTTTGCAGAGTGTCCACGACTCCCGCTCCGCGCCGAGTAGCGCTTCTGACCCTCGGATGTGCCCGTAACGAGGTCGACTCCGAGGAGCTGGCCGCCCGCCTCGACGCCGGGGGCTGGCAGGTCAGCACCGACGCCGACGGCGCAGATGTGGTTCTTGTCAACACCTGTGGCTTCGTCGAGAAGGCCAAGCAGGACTCGATCGAGACGCTGCTGGCCGCCGCCGACACCGGTGCGAAGGTCGTCGCCGCCGGCTGCATGGCCGAGCGCTACGGCAAGGAGCTCGCCGAGAGCCTGCCGGAGGCGCAGGCCGTGCTCGGGTTCGACGACTACACCGACATCGCCGCCCGGCTCGACGGCGTGCTGGCGGGGGAGCGGTTCGACGCGCACACCCCGCGGGACCGGCGCGAGCTGCTGCCGCTGACCCCGGTCGCGCGGCAGGCCGCCAAGGTCGTCGTGCCCGGACACGCCACCGTCGACGAGCACACGCCCGCACACCTGCGGCAGGTGCTGCGCCGCCGGCTCGACAACGGGCCCGTCGCCAGCCTCAAGCTCGCCAGCGGCTGCGACCGGCGGTGCTCGTTCTGCGCCATCCCCGCCTTCCGGGGCGCGTTCGTCTCGCGGGACCCGCAGGAGCTGCTGGCCGAGGCCGAGTGGCTGGCCCGCTCCGGCGTCCGCGAGCTCGTCCTGGTCAGCGAGAACAGCACCTCCTACGGCAAGGACCTGGGGGACCCCCGCGCACTGGAGAAGCTGCTGCCGCAGCTCGCCGCCGTCGACGGCATCGTGCGGGTGCGGGCCAGCTACCTCCAGCCGGCCGAGACGCGGCCCGGCCTGGTCGAGGTCATCGCCACCACGCCCGGCGTCGCCGCGTACTACGACCTCTCCTTCCAGCACTCCAGCGAGCCGGTGCTGCGCCGGATGCGGCGTTTCGGCTCCACCGACCGTTTCCTGGAGCTGCTCGCCACCGCCCGCGCGCTCGCGCCCGAGGCCGGCGCCCGGAGCAACTTCATCGTCGGCTTCCCCGGCGAGACCCGCCAGGACGTCGACGAGCTGGTCCGGTTCCTGACCGAGGCCCGGCTCGACGCCATCGGTGTCTTCGACTACAGCGACGAGGACGGCACCGAGGCCGCCGGCCTGCCCGGCAAGGTCAGCGAGGACACGATCAAGCGGCGCTTCGGTCGGATCAGCGACCTCGCCGACGAGCTGTGCGCCCAGCGCGCGGAGGACCGGCTCGGCTCGATCGTCGAGGTGCTCGTCGACACCGTCGCCGGCGGTGAGATCGAGGGCCGGGCCGCGCACCAGGCCCCCGAGGTCGACGGCTCCACCACGCTCGTCGCCGGCGACGAGGGCGCCGACCTCGCCGCGCTGCGTCCCGGCGACTTCGTCCGGGCCCGGGTCACCGCCACCGAGGGCGTCGACCTGGTCGCCGTGCCGGTCGAGATGATCTCCGCAGCCCCTTCGGCAGTGGCAGCGACGGCCGCGTCGTGACCGACGAGCCGGTCCCGGTGGCCGGGCCCCGGCCGGTATCGCTGTACAACCCGGCCAACCTGCTGACGGCCGTCCGCATCGTGCTCGTCCCGGTCTTCGTGGTCATCGTGATCATGTCCGGGATGACCGAGCCGGGCTGGCGGATGGCGGCCTGCCTGACCTTCTGCGTGGCCTCGGCCACCGACTTCGCCGACGGCTGGATCGCCCGGCGCTACGAGCTGGTGACCTCGTTCGGCAAGGTCGCCGACCCGATCGCGGACAAGACGCTCACCGGGAGCGCGCTGATCCTGCTGTCGGCGTACGACATGCTTCCCTGGTGGGTGACCATCGTGATCCTGGTCCGCGAGTGGGGCGTCACCGCGCTGCGGTTCTGGGTCATCCGGTACGGGATCATCCCGGCCAGCCGGGGTGGCAAGCTGAAGACGGCGTTGCAGACCGCGGCGATCGCCTGGCTGCTGTGGCCGGTACCCGAGCCGTTCGACGTCATCGGCACCGGCCTCATGGTCGCCGCCCTCATCGTGACGGTGGTGACCGGCGTCGACTACGTGCTCCAGGCCCTGCGGATGCGCGGCAGACCCTAGGGGTGAGGAAGTGGAGACAGCTGTGGCCGCCGCGGCGGTCGTGCACGCGCTCGTCGACCGGGGGGAGACCCTGGCCGTCGCCGAGTCGCTCACCGGCGGCCTGCTCGCGGCCACGCTCGTCGACATCGCCGGGGTGAGCCGGGTTTTCCGGGGCGGATTTGTGGTGTACGCCACCGACCTCAAACACTCGCTCGCCGGGGTGCCGGAGGCGCTGCTCGCCGACCGCGGACCCGTCGACCCGGACGTCGCCCTGGCGCTCGCCGAGGGCGCCCGGGCGCGCTGCGGCGCCGACTGGGGGCTGGCCACGACCGGCGTCGCCGGGCCGGAACCGCAGGACGGCAGGCCGGTCGGCCTGGTCTATGTCGCCGTCGCGGGGCCGGGCCGGGCCACCGTGCGGGAACTGCGGCTGAGCGGCTCACGCGACGACGTCCGCACCCAGACGGTGGCCTCGGTTCTCGGCCTGCTCGCCGACGAGGTGCGCGGATCGACTGCGGCGGTGGCGGGCTGACACCCACGCATCAGTAGCCCCGGGGACGGACCCTGTTCCCGGGTGGGCCCGGAATTCGGCGGGGCGGGATGTCGGTGTCGCCCGCAACGGGTACGGTTGCGGGAAGCCTCCGGCGGATGCCGGCGGCCCCGCCGCAGGAGGAGGTGCCATGGTCCTGCTACGCCGGGTTATCGGTGACGCACTTCGGGCGCGCCGGCAGGGTCAGCATCGCACGCTGCGTGAGGTGTCGACCGCCGCCAACGTCAGCCTCGGGTATCTCTCCGAAATCGAACGTGGCCAGAAGGAAGCGTCCAGCGAACTGCTCGCGGCGATCTGTGAGGCCCTGGGTGCCCGCCTCTCCGAGGTGCTGGGCGAGGTGAGCGGCACGCTCGCGCTCGCCGAGGGCATGGACGGCGTGCTCGTCCCGCTCGAACCGACCCCGCTGGATTCCAGCGGTGCGGGTGCGGTCAAGCCCGCCCCGGCCAAGGGCACCGACGCCCCGGCCGTGCGCCAGCTCACCTCCGACGGATCCGTCTCCGTCTCGGTGCGCCAGGACTCCCCGCTCAGGGCGACCCTGCGCACCACTCGCAAGCGCGACCGCGACATCGTCTACGCAGCCTGACCTCAGACCGATCGCAGGCGTTCCGGCCGTCGCCGGAACGCCTGTCGGCGCGTAGCCTCGACCTCGGGGGAACCCTCGCAAGACCCTGAGATCCCCCCGAGGTCACGTGACGCCGGTGGCATGGAGCTGACACGATGGACTCCGCGCCATCGTGAAGACCCCTCGGTCCCGCGTCGGTGGCGCGTCCGACTGAGCGACATTGAGGGGATACCGCGGATATGGCGAACCCGTTCGTCAAGGGCTGGCGTTACATGATGGCGCTCTTCGGCGCGAAGATCGACGAGTACGCCGACCCCAAGGTGCAGATCCAGCAGGCCATCGAGGACGCGCAGCGGCAGCACCAGGCCCTCGTGCAGCAGGCCGCGGCCGTGATCGGCAACCAGCGGCAGCTCGAGATGAAGCTGTCCCGGCAGATGTCCGAGGTCGAGAAGCTTCAGGGCATGGCGCGCCAGGCCCTCGTGCTGGCCGACCGGGCCCGGGCGGGCGGTGACGAGTCCGAGGCGCAGAAGTACGAGTCGACCGCGCAGACGCTCGCCACCCAGCTGGTCTCCGGCGAGCAGTCGATGGAAGACCTGAAGACGCTGCACGACCAGGCGCTCTCGGCGGCCGGCCAGGCCCGCAAGGCGGTGGAGAACAACGCGATGGTGCTCCAGCAGCGCATCGCCGAGCGTTCCCGCCTGCTGAGCCAGCTCGAGCAGGCCAAGATGCAGGAGACCGTCGCCAAGTCGCTCGAGTCGATGTCGTCGCTCTCGGCGCCCGGCAACACCCCGTCGCTGGACGAGGTGCGCGACAAGATCGAGCAGCGCTACGCGAACGCGATGGGCCGCGCCGAGCTGGCGTCGAACTCCGTCGAGGGACGCATGCTCGAGGTGCAGAAGTCGAGCCTCGACATGGCGGGTTCGTCCCGTCTTGAGCAGATCCGGGCCAGCATGGCCGGCGAGAAGCTCGGTGGCACCCCGGCGCAGCCGGCCGTGGAGCAGGGCAAGCCGGCGACCCCGGCCGCCGACCCGGCCAGCGTCGCCCGGCTCGACGAGATCCGGGCCAGCATGAATGCCAAGCGGGGAGACACGTCGGCCGCCGGCTGACACCGCGTACGCGGGGAGAGGACCAGACGGTGGACGAGCGGACCCGGTACTTCCGGCGGCTCAGGCGGCTGCGCGGCTCGGCACGGCGGTGGAGCGTCGTCGGGGGCGGGCTGGTCGCCGCCACCGCTGTCCTCACCCCGTACGCGGGGATAGGCGTGGCCGACGCGGTCTGGGCGGCGTCCGCGGGGGCTTCCGCGGCGCTGGCCTGGTGGCGCTGGGGCGACTACCGGGCGCTGGCCGCGCTGCCCGCGCCGCCCCCTCCCCAGCCGGGCATCCCCGGCCAGCGGCTGATGGCCGCCGTCGAGCGGTTCCCGGCCGGGCGTCAGGTCCTCCAGGAGATGCGCCGGCACAAGGACCGCTACGCCGTGCGGGGCTCCGCCGTCGTCCAGGCCTGGGACCGGCTCGACCGCGCGTCCGCGACGCTCGTCGGCCTGGCCGGCCGGCTGACCGGCCCCGGCGAGTCCGCGATGCTCGAGGCGGCGGTCGCCGAGCAGTGGCTGCGCGACCTCGGCCAGCGGGTGGCGAGCGTGGAGCGGGCCATCCCGCTCAGCCCGCCCGACCAGCGACCGGGGATCGCGCACGCGCACGAGAGCCTCGCGAAGCAGTTCACCGAGGGCGTCGGCGCCTACGAACGACTGGTCGCGGCCGCGGCCAGCTACGTCGCCGAGGACGGCCACCCGGTGGCGGACCAGCACCCGGCGCTGACCGGCCTGGTCGAGGCGGCCGACCGCCTCCGTGGCGTGGCCGAGGGCCTCTCGGAGCTGCGCCGCCCCAGCACCCCGGCCGCCTAGGGCTTCGGCTGACACCGCGGGCACCAGTAGGTGACCCGCTCCTCCTGATCCTCCTTCTGGATGGCCGAGCCGCAGCGCCGGCACGGCTGCGCCCGCCGGCCGTAGACGTAGTTGGTCTCGCCGCGGCGCAGGGAACCCGTGGTCGTCTGCGTCCAGCGACCGCGGTTCGACGCGACAAGCTTCTGCGCCAGCCGCACCGTGCCCTCGATGTCCGGCACCGCCGAGACCGGCGTCCACGGCCACAGCCCCCGCAGGAACAGGATCTCGGCCTTGTAGAGGTTGCCGATCCCGGCCAGGTTGCGCTGATCCAGCAGCGCCTCGCCGATCGGGGCGTCCGGGCTCGCGGCGATCCGCCGGGCGGCCTCGGCCTCGTCCCAGTCCGCGCCCAGCAGATCCGGCCCGAGGTGTCCGAGCAGGGCGCCCTCGTGCGCTGTCGGCAGCAGCGCCACCTCGTGCAGGTGATAGCCGACCGCCGCCGCGCGGTCGGTCCGCAGCACCACCCGGATCAGGTGTGCGGGCCGCCCGCTCCACCGCTCGCCGGTCGGGTAGGTCCGCCAGGCACCGTCCATCCGCAGGTGCGAATGCAGCGTCATGGCCCGGTCGCCGTTGGTCAGGCGCAGCAGCAGATGCTTGCCCCGGCTCCCGGACTCGGCGACCGTCCACCCGGTCAGGTCGGTCGTCGCGAGCTGCGGCACGCGCAGGTCGCAGCCGGTGAGCACGTCGCCGAGCAGCGCGCGCTCCAGCACACGCGCCGTGTTCCACACGGTGTCACCCTCGGGCATGCAACCCATCCTGCCCGCCCACGCCCCCGTCTCGCCCATCGTCCGGCTATGGATCTTGGCGCCGTGCTTCGTCCCGCTCCGGTCCGAGCTCGACGGACTGTGACCGGCGGCGCGCTCTTCTACGGCCGGCTGCTGGCCGTCGACCCAGACACCGGCTCGGATCGCGGTCGGCACCCCGCGCGGCGTGCTGACCGGGCCCGACAACGGGGTTGCTGTTCTGGGCCGTGGCGAAGGTGCACCCGGTCCCGGTCAGCTTCGACGACAGGATCGAGGACGGGCTGCCCGAGGACGGCTGGGGCTGGGCCATCCGGCGGGCCGCACACGGCCGGCTCCGCGGCGTTGATGGTCTCCGCCCTGGAGATCGCCATCCGGCCGGACCTGCGGGCAGCGGGTTGTGTGGCCGGATGCCGGCGGCCGTGCGCGCCAACGTCGCCGCCCGCGGCTTCACGGACCTAGTCGCGCCGGTCCGGCCGACCGGCGCCCGAGGCAAACCCATCGACGCGGGACACACGCGCCACCTCGGGGTCCGCCCGGTCCCGGTGATCGGCTCCAGTTCGACCGTGCCGCCGGCGATGCCGTTGTGGCTGGGCGCGGCCGGGTGATGCCGTTGGCGCTGGGCGCTGGGCGCTGGGCGCGCCGTGTGGCGCTGTGTGGTCAGCGTTCGGCGACGCGGACGATGTCGCCGGGGCGGACCGAGAGGACGACGACCGCGCGGCCGCCGTTGACGGCGATCGCTACCCGCTGGGCCGAGTCCTCGTAGACGATCAGCTCGCCGGGCTGTGCGTCCGCGAACGTCTGCGCCCGGCGGGCCTTCACCCCGCCGACCACCAGCTCGGGACTGAGCCCGGAGAGCATCGCGCCGCCCGCGGCGAGCTGCACGTTGCCGAACCGGTCGACGGTGACGACCTCGGCCTCGAGCCAGCCGTCACCGACCGCCACCATCGGGTCGGGCAGCCGGACGATCGTGCCGGCGTCGACCGCCGGCCCGGCGTCGTTCAGCGGCGCCCCGAGCGCGAGGCGTGCGGCGGCCGGCGAGAACACGTCCCGGCCGTGGAACGTCCGCGAGACGTCGCCGAGCAGCCAGTCCTTATTGGTCAGCTCGACCACGGAGTCGATGCCGCCGAGCGCCTCCGCGGCCCAGACCAGCAACCCGTTGTCGGGCCCGACCAGGACGCCGCCCGGCGTGCCGATCGCGATGCCCCGGCGATCCGAGCCGACGCCCGGATCGACGACCCCGACGTGCACGGACGCCGGCAGGTGCGGCGCGGTCTGCGCGAGCACCGCCGCGCCCCGCGCCACGTCGGCGGGCGGCACATGGTGTGTGATGTCGATGACCCGCACCTCAGGAGCGATACGCGCGATCGCACCGTGACACGCTGCGGCAAATCCGTCGAATGTGCCGTAGTCGGTGGTGAGGCTGATCCATTTATAGCCGCCCATGGTGGTCAACGTTACTGCCCTGGCACGCTCCGCGCGCGCCATGCGACCGGGCGCGTCGCGGCCCGTCTGGCAGGCTGGGACCCATGCGTCTTGTGATCTTCACCGAACCCCAGCAGGGTGCCGGCTACGACGACCTGCGGCGGGTGGCCCAGCTCGCCGAGGAGACGGGCTTCGACGGCTTCTTCCGCTCCGACCACTACGTGGCGATGGGCGGCGACGGCCTGCCCGGTCCCACGGACGCCTGGCTGACCCTCGCGGCGCTGGCCGTGCAGACGTCGACCATCCGGCTGGGCACCCTGGTGACCTCGGCGACGTTCCGCCTGCCGGGCCCGCTGGCGATCGGCGTGGCCCAGGTCGACGCGATGAGCGGCGGCCGGGTGGAGCTGGGCCTGGGCGCCGGCTGGTTCGAACGCGAACACGAGGCCTACGCGATCCCGTTCCCGCCGCTGGGCGAGCGCTTCGATCGCCTGGAGGAGCAGCTGGAGATCATCGAAGGCCTGTGGACGACCCCGGTCGGAGCGACGTACTCCTTCACCGGCAAGCACTACCAGGTGGTCGACTCCCCGGCCCTGCCGAAGCCGGCCCAGTCGCCCCGCCCGCCGATCATCCTGGGCGGTTCCGGCAAGAAGCGCACCCCGGCCCTGGCGGCCAGATTCGCGGACGAGTTCAACGCCCCGTTCACCAAGATCGAAGACCTGCCGGCCCGCTACGACCGGGTCCGCGCGGCGAGCTCGGAGATCGGCCGCCCCCGACCCCCGGCATTCTCGGCCGCAGCCGTCCTCTGCGTCGGCCGCGACGACGCCGAGGTACGCCGCCGCGCCACCGCGATCGGCCGCGACGTGGACGAGATGCGCGGCAACGGCGGCGTGGTAGGCACCCCCGACCAGGCAGTCGAGATCCTCGGCCGCTACGCCGAAGCCGGCGCCTCCCGGATGTACCTGCAACTACTGGACCTGAACGACCTACACCACGTCGAGCTGGTAGCGACCGAGGTCGCACCCCAACTGACCTGAACCCTCCCGGCGCCAGCTGCCGGGCCGTGCCGGTCCCGTCAACTGGCGGCGACCGCGGCGGCGCTGCGATCGGTCCCGAATACCCACGGCGCGAGTCGCCGAGGCAGTGCTCCCCGGCCGCGATGGGCGCTGCGTCGGGGCTGATGGCGCAGCGCGGGAGTTGCCGTGGCAGTGGTCTCGGGGCGTGATGGTCTCGCGTCCGGGGTCTGACCTGGCGTCGGGCCGGCGGGTGCGCGGAAGGGTGACGGCGCGGCTGGACTGACCCGGGTCCTCTCGTAAAGTCTGATGCGTGGAGATTGTCACCGCGCGGCTCACTTTGCGTCGGCCCGTTCCCGCCGACCTCGAAACGATCTTCGCGATACACCATGATCCGAAAGCCTGCCTGCACAACCCTTCGGACCTGCTCGCCACTCGCGACGACGCCGAGCACCTGTACGGCCGCTGGGACGAGCACTGGCGCCGGCACGGGTTCGGCTACTGGGTCATCCGGGACCGTGAACCGGAGAAGATCCTTGGCTTCGCGGGGGTGAAGGTGGTCCGCTTCCGCGAGATCGAGGTGCTGAACCTGTTCTACCGCCTGGACACCCGGGCGTGGGGTGCCGGCGTGGCCAGCGAGGCGGCCCAGGCCGTGGTGGCGTGGGCGAGCGAGCACCTGCCGGAGTGGACGGTCGTGGCCCGCGTCCGCCCGGACAATGTGGCCTCCCAGCGCGTGGCGTTCCGGGCTGGCCTGGCCCGCGCCGAACACCTCGACGACCAGGGCGAGGACGGCCTCGACTGGATCTTCGTCCTCCGCTGGCCTTACGACCCGGTCGAGCCCGCGACGACGGCCTGACGCATCGCCCGCGGCCGAGTCCGGCTTCCCCGATCAGCACAACATGCCGTCCCCCGCCACTTCTGCGAGAGCTGCGCGGTAATGCCGAGCGGCTTTGGGGCGGGTTGGGCAGTTCTGGCAGGCCAGGCGAGTTGGGCAGGTCTGGCAGGTCAGGTGGGTTGGGCGGGTCCAGCAGGCCCGGCGGGTCGGGCGGGTCGGGCGGGTTGGGCGGGTTGGGCGGGTCTGGCAGGCCAGGCGGGTTGGGCGGGTCTGGCAGGCCAGGCGGGTTGGGCGGGTCCGGCGGGTCGGGCCGTTCTGGCAGGCCAGGCGGGTTGGGCGGGTCCGGCAGGTCTGGCAGGTCTGGCAGGCCAGCGGGTGGGGCGGGTCCGGCAGGTCTGGCCCGCCAGGCGGGTCCGGCGGGTCGAGCGGGTCCGGCTACCGGCGCGACCGCGCTGTACTTCGTTTACTGGGGACGGTCGGTTATCGATCCAGCTTGGCCAGAATCTTGTCCAGGGGCAGGTCGGCGGCGCTCGATAGGAGCAGGTCCGCCGCCCCGAAGCGGGCGGGGTCGGCGTGCGGGTTCGGTACCGCCACGCAGCGCAGCCCGGCCGCCTGCGCCGCCGCCACGCCGTGCGCGGTGTCCTCGAACGCGATCGCCTCTTCCGCAGGCAGCCCAAGCCGATCCAGCGCCAGCAGGTAGACGGCCGGATCCGGCTTGTGCGCCGCCACCTGCTCGCCGGTCGCCAGCACCTCGAACCGCGCTCGCAGCCCCGCCTGATCCAACATCGCACCCACGTGGGTGATCGGAGAACTGCTCGCCACCGCCAGCCGCAGCCCCAGCTCCGCGGCCCGGTCCAACCACCCGACGACGCCAGGCTCCGGCCGGAGCGCCGCATTCAGATCTGCCCGGTACGCCATCCGCAGCGCGTGGCTGGACCCCCGGTCGTAGGCAGCCCCGACCGCCCCGGCGAGCGCCGCGTAACGCGGCTCGTTTGCGTCGCCACCGTGGTCGGCGAAAAAACCGGCCGGGTCGAGTTCGAGCCCATGCCGCCGCCACTCCCAACGCCAGCTCTCCAGCAGCGTGCTCTCCGTGTCCATCAGCAGACCGTCGAAGTCAAAGATCAATGCCTTGATCGCCACGCGGGCAGTATCCCGTGCACCCCGTGCCGACAGCCGACCCACCCACCGCCGCCCAACGGCCCAGGCAGACCCGCCCCCACCACCCCGCGCCTGCGGCGAACAGCCAGCCCAGCCCCCGACGAGCTGATCGACGTTGTCGGCGGACGGCACCGCTGTCCGGCACCGGAGGCCCGGAGGCGGTGGTCGGCTGGGTGGTGGCTGACGGCGGTGGTCGGCGTGGCGATGGCTGATGGCGGTGGGTGGCATGGCGATGTTGGGCGGTGGTGGGTGGCACGGCGATGGCTGACGGGTGGTGGGTGGCACGGCGGTGGTGGGCGGCGGTGGGTGACATGGCGGTGGTGGGCGGCAGCGGTCGGCACGGTGGTGGGTGACAGGGTGGCGTGGTTGGCAGGTCAGCCGCGTAGTCGCAGCCCCCGTGGTGTGGTGCGGAATCCGGCCGTGGTGAGTGCGTCTCGCAGGGGCGAGGAGTGCACGGACTCGCCGTCGGCCCGTTCCACCGACATGGCGCCCAGTGCGCCCGAGCGCACCGCCCCCGCCAGTGCCTGCCCCGCCGCCGCCAGGGCGTCAGAGTCGTCCATGAAGGACAGCAGCGTCTTGCCGCCCCGTTCGACATACAGGATCAGGTCGCCGCCGACCAGGACTACCAGGGCGCCCGCCTTGCGGCCCGCGCGGTGGCCGGCGGCGGGGATCGTTTCGCCGTTGCCGCTGTCGACGACTCGGTCCGGCCAGGGTAGGGCGGCGCCGTAGGGGTTCGCCGGGTCGGTTGCGGCCAGTACCACTGCCGTGGTGCCCGCGCGTTTTGCCAGTTCCGCGGGCTCGGCCAGGGCGCGTAGCCGGTCGACCGCGCCCGGCACCGCGAACTGGGCCGCGCCCAGGCCCTCCACGAAGTAGCCGCGGCGGGCCGCGCCGCGTTCCTCCAGGGCTCCGAGCACCGGGTATACGGCCGCGAAGCCGCCCGTGACGCCCTCGGCCATCACCGCGCCGCGGGTGACCACGCCGTGTCGTTCGAGCAGGAGGTCAGCGAGGGCCGCCGCGCGGCGGGTCGGGTCCAGATCCCGGTCCGGCAGGCGGGACCAGCGGCCGGCCATCGCTGGTGGGCCCGATCGGCTCGGCATGGCGGGGCGTCCGGGGCGGCGGTAGCGGGTCCGGGCCGGTGCCGCCTTCGCCCGGTGCGCGCCGCTGCCGCCCAGCAGGCCCCGCAGCGGGGCGAACGTGTCGTTGGTGAGGTGTCCCGCCCAGACCAGGTCCCAGATCGCCGAGATCAACTCCGGGTCGTCCGTTGACCCGGCGCGGTCGGAGAGGTCCCGGAAGAACAGCGCCTGTGCGTCACCGAGCGCCGCCAGCACCGCGTGGTGCAGCGGCGACAGCGGCAGGTCGTCGTCGGGGGGCGGGAGCAGCAGCGGGGCGCTGTCCGAATACGCCAGGGTTACCCAGCCGTCGCCGCCGGGGATGGAGCCCGAGCCGGCCCACAGCACCTCGCCGCTCGCGCAGAGCTCGTCGAGCTGCGGCGGGGCGTAGTCGGCGACCCGCGCGGGGAGCAGCAGCCGCTCCCAGGCCGATGCGGGTGCCGCCACGCCCTGGAGCTGCTCGATCGACGCGGCCAGGGCGTCGACGCCCCGGGCGTTGCCGCCGATCTGGTGCCAGCGCGGCAGGAACGCCGCCAGCACGCGCGGCGGAACCGGCTCGATCTCGCGGCGCAGCGCGGCCAGCGAACGACGGCGCAGCATGCGCAGCACCTCGGCGTCGCACCACTCCGCGCCCGCGCCGCCCGGCGAGAACTCGCCCGACACCACGCGTCCGGTCGCGCTGAGTCGCTTGAGGGCCTGCTCGACCACGAACACCCCGAGGCCGAAGCGGGCCGCGCAGGTCGCCGCGGCGAACGGGGCGTGCGTGCGGGCGTAGCGGGCGACGAGGTCGCCGAGCGGGTCGGTGACCGGCTCCAGGTAGGCCTCCGCCACGCCGACCGGCAGGGCCGCGCCGAGCGCGTCGCGGTAGCGGCCCGCGTCCTCGACGCCGATCCAGCGCTCCTCGCCCGCGATCCGGACCCGGATGGCGCGCCGGGCCAGGGTGTCCATCCAGTCGAGGTCGACGCCGCGGGCGGTCAGCTCGGCGGGGGACAGGTCGCCGAGCAGCCGCAGCAGCTCGGCCGCGTCCTCGGCGTCGCGGGGGCTGCGCGTGCTGGTCAGCCACTGCAGCTGGCTCTCGGTCTCGGCCACCACCGTCGGGTCGAGCAGCTCGCGCAGGTCGACGCGGCCGAGCAGCTCGCCGAGCAGGGTCGAGTCCAGCGCCAGCGCGGCGGCCCGGCGCTCGGCCAGCGGCGCGTCGCCCTCGTAGAGGAACGCGCCGACGTAGCCGAAGAGCAGGGAACGGGCGAACGGCGACGGCCGCGCCGTGTCGGCCTCGACCAGGCGCACCTTGCGGCCGGCGATCTCGCGCATCAGCCCGACCAGGCCGGGCAGGTCGAAGACGTCCTGTAGGCACTCGCGCGCGGCCTCGAGCGTCACCGGGAAGTCGGCGAACTCGCGGGCCACGTCGAGCAGCTGCGCCGACCGCTGGCGCTGCTGCCAGAGTGGCTGGCGGCGGCGCGGGTCGCGGCGCGGCAGCAGCAGGGACCGGGCCGCGCACTCGCGGAACCGGGAGGCGAACAGCGCCGACGTGCCGACCGACTCCTCGATCAGCTGGGCGATCTCCTCGGGGTCGAACGCGACCAGCTCGGCGCCGGGCGGCTCCTCGGCGGTATCCGGCAGGCGCACCACGATGCCGTCGTCGGAGGGCATCACCTGGCCGTCCACGCCGTAGCGCTCGGAGAGCCGGCGGGCGATCGCGAGCGACCAGGGCGCGTTGACCCGGGCACCGAGCACGCAGTGCACGGTCATCCGCCAGTCGCCCAGCTCGTCGCGGAAGCGTTCCACCACGATCGTGCGGTCGTCGGGCAGGTTGCGGGTCGACTCGCGCTGCTCGCGCAGGTAGGCCATCAGGTTGCCGGCCGCCCACTCGTCCAGCCCCGACGCGCGCAGCGACTCGATCGCGGCCGGGTCCCCGGCGCGGGTCAGCGCGCGCAGCCGGGCGCCGATCGCCCGGCCCAGCTCGACCGGGCGGCCCAGGGCGTCGCCCTTCCAGAACGGCATCCGGGCCGGTGCGCCCGGCGCGGGCGAGACCAGCACCCGGTCGGGGGTGATGTCCTCGATCCGCCAGGACGTGGAGCCGAGCAGGAAGACGTCGCCGACGCGGGACTCGTAGACCATCTCCTCGTCGAGCTCGCCGACCCGGGACGCGCGCTCGGAGCCGGCCAGGAAGACGCCGAACATGCCGCGGTCGGGGATCGTGCCGCCGCTGGTCACGGCGAGCCGCTGGGCGCCGGGGCGGCCGGTCAGCTCGTCGGTCGTGCGGTCCCAGACCAGGCGGGGCCGCAGCTCGGCGAAGGCCGTCGACGGGTAACGCCCCGACAGCATGTCGAGGACGGCGTGCAGGGCGGAGTCCGGCAGCTCCGCGTAGGGCGCCGCGCGGCGGACCAGCGCGGCCAGCTCGTCGACCTGCCAGGCGTCCAGCGCGGTCATGGCCACGATCTGCTGTGCCAGCACGTCGAGCGGGTTGCGCGGGTAGCGCAGCTCCTCGATCGCGCCCTCGCTCATCCGCTCGGCGACGACAGCGCAGGAGACGAGGTCGCCGCGGTGCTTCGGGAAGACGACACCGCGGGACACGGCGCCGACCTGGTGCCCGGCGCGGCCGATGCGTTGCAGCCCGGCGGAGACCGAGGGCGGTGCCTCGATCTGGACGACCAGGTCGACGGCGCCCATGTCGATGCCCAGCTCCAGGCTGGAGGTGGCGACAACGGCCGGCAGCCGCCCGGACTTGAGCGCCTCCTCGATCTGCTTGCGCTCCTCGCGCGAGACGCTCCCGTGGTGTGCCCGGGCCACGACCGGCGGCGCGCCGCCGGCCTCGCCCGACTGCGCCATCACCTGTGCCGGCGGGCGCGTCGCCGGCGGGCGGGGCGGGGGAGCGGCGCCCGGCTCGGCCCGCTCGAGGGCGAGCTCGTTGATGCGGGCGCACAGTCTTTCGGCGCCGCGGCGTGAGTTGGTGAAGACGATCGTCGAGCGGTGCGCGGAGATCAGGTCGAGCACCCGCTCCTCGACCGCGGGCCAGATCGACGGCGAGTGCCGCCCGGCACCGGGGTCGTCGGCGTCGTCGGGCAACTCGTCCAGCCGGGTCATGTCCTCGACCGGCACCTGGACCGAGACCTCGATGGTCTTGGCGCTGCGCGGCTGGACGATCTCGACGTCGGCGGCCCCGCCGAGGAAGCGGGCCGTCTCGTCGATCGGCCGCACGGTCGCGGACAGCCCGACCCGCTGGGCCGGCCGGCCCAGCAGCGCGTCGAGCCGTTCGAGGGAGAGCGCCAGGTGCGCGCCGCGCTTGGTCGCCGCGACGGCGTGCACCTCGTCGATGATCACCGTCTCGACGCCGCGCAGCGAATCCCGGGCGGCGGAGGTGAGCAGCAGGAACAGCGACTCAGGCGTGGTGATGAGGATGTCGGGCGGGGTGCGGGAGAACAGCCGCCGCTCGTCGGCGGGTGTGTCGCCGGTCCGCATGCCGACGGTGATGTCCGGCGGGGGCAGGCCGAGCCGGCCGGACGCCTGCCGGATGCCGGTCAGCGGCCCGCGCAGGTTGCGCTCGACGTCGACGGCCAGGGCCTTCAGCGGGCTGACGTAGAGCACCCGGCAGCGGCGCCGGGGCTCGGCGGGCGTGGGCTCGTGTGCCAGCCGGTCGATCGACCAGAGGAACGCGGCAAGCGTCTTGCCGGAGCCGGTCGGCGCCACGACCAGCGCGTTTCTCCCCGCCCCGATGGAGCGCCACGCGCCGGTCTGCGCGGCCGTCGGCGCGGCGAAGGCGGCCCGGAACCACTCCCGGGTCGCGAGGCCGAACTGCTCCAGCACGTCTGGCACGGATCCCATGGTGCTCCCCGGGTGTGACAGAAACCGGCGGCCGGGCGAAACATCCGCCGGGCGGGCCGACGACCGAGGCGGGAACCAAACAGACGTCAGCGGACACGGCGGGCACTTGCGCTTGACCGGACGGGCCATGGTGGTCTTCCAGTGACGTACGGCACATTGAGGGCTCGAAGGCAGGCATCGACGATGCCGAACGACAGGAGGCGCCGTGTCCGAGCACGTCGATCCCGTACGGCGCCTCGCCGGCGCGGTGGCGGCGCTGGCCGCGCTGGCCGCCGTCGTCCTCGCCGCGACCCCGGCGAGGGCGGCCGGCGCCGGCTACGTCCGCCTGGCGCACCTCTCGCCCGACACGCCCGCCGTCGACGTCTACCTCAAGTCCGACTCGGGAGCGGTCCGGGACCAGAAGTTCGACGGCGTCGCGTACGGCGCGATGTCCGACTACCTGCGCCTGCCCACCGGCATGTACTCGGTGGCGATGCGCCGGGCCGGCGCGGTCGCGAGCACCCCGCCGGTGCTGACCACGCAGGTGACGGTCACCGCCGGCGCCGCGTACACGGTCGCCGGGGTCGGCCGGTATGCCGACCTCGGCCTGCGCGTCCTCAAGGACGACCTCCGGTTGCCGGACGCCGGCGAGTCCAAGATCCGAATCATCCAGGCATCGGTGAAGGCGCCGGTCCTCGACGTCGGCGGCGCGAACGGCAAGACCATCGCGGACGCCGTCCAGTTCGCCACCACGACCGCGTACCGCGAGGTCAACCCCGGCAAATGGACGGTCCGGGTGACGCCGAGCGGTGGCGGCGAGACCAGCGACCTGCCGTGCACGCTCGGCGCCGGCAACGTCTATTCCCTGCTCGTCCTCGACGACAAGAGCGGCGGCCTGAAGCCCGAGCTGCACATCGACGCAGCCCGCCAGGGCACGGTGCCGCGCGGCGGCGTCGCCACCGGCGGTGGCGGCACCCGGCCGCGGTCCCCGCTGCCGGCCGCGCTGATCCTCGTGGGCCTCGCCGCGTCGCTCACCGGCGCGCTGTTCCTGGCGCTCCGGCGACACCCGCGCGAGGACGCGCTCCGGCGGCACCCGCGCGACGACTGACGCCGTACCCGATGGCCGCCGCAGACCCGGCCGGGCCGGAAGATGAGTCCGTGCCGGCCGGGACCGTCCATTCACCCGTACGCCGGGCGGCGCTGCGCGTCGCCCTCGCGATCGCGATCCCCCTGCTGGTGGGACTCGTCGTCGCCACGGAGGGACCGAACGCCGGCGGCACCGTTCGCTGGGGCGCCTCCGCGAGCCCGGCCCCGCCGGCCGCCGAGCCGACGTCCGCGGCGCCCGGCTCCGCGAGCCCGGCGACGGTGGCGCCCAACCCGTTCCGTACCGTTCCCCAGGATCTCAGCGGTCCGCCCACCCGGCTGCGGGTCAGGTCGATCGGCATCGACACCGCCCTGGAGACCCTGCGCCTCGGCACCGGCGGCGAGCTGCAGCCGCCCCGGGACTACGACCGGGCAGGCTGGTACGCCGACGGCACCGCACCGGGCGACCTCGGCCCTGCCGTCCTCGCCGGTCACGTCGACTCCAAGCGCGGCCCGGCGATCTTCTTCCGGCTCCGCGAGCTCCGGCCCGGCGACCGCATCGAGGTGGTCCGCGGCGGCCGTACGCTGAGCTTCACCGTCACCACGACGGCCTGGTACCCGAAGACCGCCTTTCCCTCCGAAAAGGTCTACGGCCCGACCCCCGACCGGCAGTTACGGCTGATCACCTGCGGCGGCGTCTTCGACCGGAGCCTGAGGTCCTACCGGGACAACCTGGTGGTCTACGCGGCGGCCGGGTGATCGGCGTTCCCCCGGCCGGGCGCCGGTGACTATCCTGGTCGGGAAGCGACGGGTGGAGGCTGATGGCGGTCAGGCGAATGCTCATCGCCGGTCGGTATCGTCTCCTCGAGCCGGTCGGCTCCGGCGGCATGGGCCGGGTCTGGCTCGCCCGCGACGAGATGCTGGACCGCGACGTCGCCGTCAAGGAGTTCGTTCCTCCGAACTGGATGACCGACGACGAGAAGGCCCGGCTCCGCACCCGTACGCTGCGCGAGGCCCGCAGCGCCGCCCGCCTCAACCACCCGCACGTGATCCGCATCTACGACGTCGTGCACGCCCGGGACCTGCCCTGGATCGTGATGGAGTACGTGCCGTCGCGCTCGCTCTACCAGGTGCTCGGCGAGGACGGCCCGTTCGCGCCGGCGGAGGCCGCCCGGATCGGCCTCGACGTGCTGGAGGCGATCACCGCCGCGCACCGGGCCGGCGTGCTGCACCGCGACGTGAAGCCGCACAACGTCCTGATCGGCCACGACGGCCGGGTGGTGCTCACCGACTTCGGCCTCGCCACGTTCGTCGACGACGGCTCGGTGACGGGCCCGGGCCTGGTCGTCGGCTCGCCGCAGTACGTCTCGCCGGAGCGCGCCCGCGACGGCGCCTCCACGGTGGAGTCCGACCTGTGGTCCTTCGGCGCGACCCTGTACGCGGCCGTCGAGGGGCGCTCGCCGTTCGCCCGCGACAACGCCATGGCGACGCTGATGGCGCTGGCCACGGAGGAGCCCGATCCGCCGCGCCTGGCCGGGCCGCTGGCGCCGGTGCTCACCGGCCTGCTGCGGCGCGAGCCGGTCGAGCGGCTGACCGCCCGCGAGGCGGAGATGCTGCTGCGCGTGGTCGTCGCGCAGGACGCCGTCGTGCTGGCCGCGCAGCCCACGAGCGGTCGTGTGGCCGTACCGTCGCCGCGGAGGCCGCCCGACGACGAGCCCGCGCGATCGTCTGCCTTGGCCCTGCCCGGACCCACCACCGAGCCGGAGGGTACGCACATCCCGGCGCAGCGCGGCGGACCGCCGCGGGTCCCGTCCCGTCCGCGGCGGCGACTCGCCGTCGCCGGGCTGGTCGCGCTTGTCATGCTCGCCGGTGGCGGCGTCGCCGCCGGGATGGCGCTGCGCGGCGACGCGGACCCCGGCCTCGCCCGCGGCGTCACGCCGAGCGTCGCGACGACCTCCGGCGCGGGCGGCGGCGCGGGCGGTTTCAGCCCGGTCAACTGCGAGAGTCCGGTCCGCGCCGAGCTGCCCACCACGCCCCTGGCGGGCGCGGCCAAGCTGCGCGGCGGATGGGCGCTCTACGACGGCTGGTCCTACTTCACCGACCCGTCCGGGTTCCACATCGCGGTTCCGGACGGCTGGACCTACGAGACCATCGGCACGACGATCTGTTTCCGCGACCCGGGCAGCGTCCGGATCCTCAGCGTCGATCCCGCGCGCAGCCCGCAGGGCGACCCGGTGCAGGCCTGCCGCAAGGAGGCGGCCCGGCTGCGGGCCGCGGGCGACCTGCCGGGCTACCGGCAGCTGCGGATCGACCGGGTGCCCGGCCTGGCCCGGGCGGCGGACTGGGAGTACACATACGACGGCAGTACCGGCGGGCGGATGCACGCGATGACCCGGTGGCGGGCGGCGAACGACGGCAAGGCGTACGCGATCGGCCTGATGACCCGCGAACTGGACTGGCCTGGCAATTTCGAGAAATGGGGCATGATCCAGAGCACGTTCTACACGGACGGCTGAATTATGGCTCAACCGATATGAGTCCATAGACGCTTCTCTCTGCAATGCTCGGCGTGGCCGTCGCTACACCCTCGGCGACGGCGCACCCACGAGCCCCGCGGAGGACCCCCGTGAGAGCAGTTCCCTTCATAGGCGCGACGGCCCTGGTCGCCGCGCTTTTCGCTGCCCCGGCGCAGGCGGCCCCGGCCGTCGCCCTGGCCGCGCCTGACATCCCGGTCGCGAGCGTGAAGGCCCACCTGACCCAGTTGCAGTCGATCGCCACGGCGAACGGCGGCAACCGCGCGCACGGCCGCCCCGGCTACCTCGCATCCGTCACCTACGTCAAGAATCTGCTCGACTCGGCCGGCTTCACGACGCAGCAGCAGTCGTTCACCTACAACGGCGCGACCGGCTACAACCTGATCGCCGACTGGCCGGGCGGCGACACGTCCGACACCCTGATGATCGGCGCGCACCTGGACAGCGTCACCGCCGGACCGGGTATCAACGACAACGGCTCCGGCTCGGCGGCCAACCTCGAGGTCGCGCTCCAGGTCGCCCGCTCGGGCTTCCAGCCCGACCGGCACCTGCGTTTCGGCTGGTGGGGCGCCGAGGAACTGGGCCTGCGCGGCTCGACCGCGTACGTGAACTCGCTGAGCTCGGCGCAGAAGGCGGCCATCACCGGCTACCTGAACTTCGACATGGTCGGATCCCCCAACCCCGGATATTTCCTGTACGACGGGGACAACTCGGATGGCACCGGCTCGGGCCCCGGCCCCACGGGTTCCGCCGAGATCGAGGACACGCTGGAGGCGTACTTCACGTCGATCGGCGTGCCGACCCGCGGCACCGACTTCGACGGCCGCAGCGACTACGGCCCGTTCATCGCGGCGGGCATCCCGGCCGGCGGCATCTTCACCGGCGCGGAGGGCCGCAAGACCGCGGCCCAGGTCACCCTCTGGGGCGGCACGGCCACCACGTTCGACCCGTGCTACCACGCGTCGTGCGACACCACGTCGAACATCAACGACACCGCGCTGGACCGCAACTCGGACGCCATCGCGTACGCGGTGTGGACCCTCGCCGAGGGCACCACCGAGCCGCCGCCCGGCACCACCGTCTACTCGGACACGTTCGAGACCGCGACCGGCTGGACCGTCAACGCCGGCGCGACCGACACCGCCACCGCCGGCCTGTTCGAGCGGGGCGACCCGGCCGCGACCAGCTCCGGCGTGGCGACCCAGCTCGGCACCACGGTGAGCGGCACCTTCGACCTGGTCACCGGCGCGACGGCCGGCGCCAGCGCCGGTGCGAACGACGTCGACGGCGGCGCGACGACCATCCGGTCGCCCGCGATCACGCTGCCCAGCGGCGGCGGCCTGAGCCTGAAGTTCTCCTGGTACCTGTCGCACCTGAACAACTCCAGCAGCGGCGACTACTTCCGGGTGCGCGTCATCTCCGGCACGACCACCACCACGGTGTTCAACCAGGCCGGCGCGGCCACCAACCGGGCGGCCGCCTGGCAGAGCGCGACCGTCGACCTCTCCGCGTACTCCGGGCAGTCGATCCGGCTGCAGGTGGAGACCGCCGACACCGGCACGGCCAGCCTCGTCGAGGCGGCCGTGGACAACGTCCTGATCACGCAGGGCTGACCGTCCGACGGGCGAGGGTACGGCTTCGGTCGTACCCTCGCTCGGGTTTCTCACAGCAGGTGTCCAGCGATCGCTGATATCTTTTGCGCATGATCGGCAGTATCCGGCCGGGCTCGGCCCGGCTTGCAGTCCTTGCGGAACCACCATGTTGATCCTGGTCGGTCTACTGCTCGTCATCCTGGTCACGGCGGTGACCGGCTATTTCGTGGCCCAGGAGTTCGGCTACGTCGCCGTCGACCGCAGCCGCCTGCGCCAGCAGGCCGAGCGCGGCGACAAGGCGTCTGCCCGCGCCCTGAAGGTCACCGAACGCCTCTCCTTCGTGCTGTCCGGCGCGCAGCTCGGCATCACCGTCACCGCGCTGATCGTCGGTTACGTCGCCCAGCCGTACCTCGGCGAGGGCATGGCCGACCTGTTCGGCCAGGCCGGCGTGCCCACCGCGGTCACCGGTCCGCTCTCGTTCGTGCTGGCGCTGCTCATCGCGACCGTCGTGCAGATGGTCCTCGGTGAGCTGGCGCCCAAGAACCTCGCGATCGTCCGCTCGGAGGCCCTGGCGAAGGCGCTCGGCCGGTCGACCCTGTTCTACCTGGCCGTCTTCGGGCCGATCATCAAGCTCTTCGACAAGGCGGCGGCCGGGCTGCTGCGCCGGATCGGCATCGAGCCGATCGAGGAGCTGCCCGAGGGCGCCACCGAGGAGGACCTCGAGCAGATCATCGCCGAGTCCCGGGCCGGGGGACACCTCGACCCGGAGCTGTCGGCGCTGCTCGACCGCGGCCTCGACTTCCGCCGCCGGACGGCGTCCGAGGTGATGGTCCCGCGAGTGGACGTGGTCACGGTCCGCGCCACCGACCCGGCGTCGCGGGTCGTCGCGCTGCTGGACACCGGCCGGTCGCGTTTCCCGGTACGCGCGGGCACCGGCGTCGACGAGATCATCGGCGTGGTCGGCATCACGGACGTGCTACCGGTGCCGCCGGCCGCGCGCCCGACGGTCCAGGCCGAGACGCTGATGGCCCCGCCGCTCTTCGTACCGGCCTCGCTGCGGCTGCCGGCCGTGCTGGACCGGCTGCGCGGCGACCACCGCCAGCTCGCCTGCGTCGTCGACGAATTCGGGGGCTTCGCCGGCATCATCACCCTCGAGGACATCGCGGAGGAGCTGGTCGGGCCGATCCGCGACGAGGACGACCTGCCCGAGCCGTCCCCCGCCCGCCAGGACGACGGCTCGTGGATCGTGCCGGCCCGCTGGCGCATCGACGAGGTCACCGACGCGACCGGCGTCGAGTTGCCGGAAAGCTCCGAATACGACACCGTGTCGGGTTTGGTGATGTCCGAGCTCGGCCGGGTGCCGCAGGTCGGCGACTCTGTGCTGCTGGCCTCCGGCGCGGCGCTGGCCGTGCTCTCGGTGAAACGGCACGTGCCCGGCTCCGTACGCCTCACCGGGGGATCTCGATGAGCACGACCTGGGCCGTGACCCTCTCCCTGCTCCTGCTCGCCGGGAACGCGTTCTTCGTCGCCGCCGAGTTCGCTCTGGTCGCGAGCAAACGCTACCGGCTCGAACACGCCGCGGCCGAGGGCAGCCGCGCCGCCCGCGCGGCCCTCGAAGGCAGCCGCGAGCTGTCCCTGATGCTGGCCGGCGCCCAGCTCGGCATCACCCTGTGCTCGCTGGGCCTGGGCGCCCTCGCCGAGCCGGCCATCGAGCACCTGGTGCACCCGCTGCTGCACACGCTCGGCCTGCCGGACGTGCCGAGCGAGATCATCGCGTTCCTCTTCGCGCTGACCATCGTGACGTTCCTGCACCTGGTGATCGGCGAGATGATGCCCAAGTCGTGGGCGATCACCGACCCGGAACGCTCGGCGACGCTGCTGGCCCTGCCGTTCCGCGGCTACGTCCGGCTGGTCCGCCCGGCGCTGCTCGGCCTGAACGTCCTGGCGAACGCGGCCCTGAAGCCGTTCGGCGTGCACCCGCAGGACCAGCTGGCCCAGGCGCACGGCCCGCAGGAGATGCACATCCTGCTGGAACGTTCCCGGGCGGAGGGCCTGATCGGCGCGGAGCAGACGGAGCTGCTGACCAGCATGCTCAAGCTCCAGGAGACCAAGGTCGCCGACGTCCTGATCCCCGACGACCAACTGGTCACGGTGGCGCCGCAGGCGGCGGCCCTGGACATCGAGGCGGCGTCGCTGAGCAGCGGCCGCTCCCGCCTGGCGGTGGTCTCGGAGACGTCGGGCGAGGTGGTCGGCGTGGTCCACGTCCGCGACGCCGTCCGCGTCACGACCGCCGGCCGGGACGCGACGGCCGCTGACCTGATGGACCCGCCGTTCCTCCTCGACGCGCTGGTGACGGTGACCGACGCGGTGACACAGATGCGCGCGGCCCGCGTCCAGCTGGCGATAGTGGTCCGCGGGAGCGACCGCGTCGGCTTCGTCGCGCTGGAGGACCTGCTGGAGCAGGTGATCGGCGAGTTCGACGACGAGACGGATCCGGTGCCGGTCGGCCGGCGCATGCGCTGAGAGGCAGTCGATTGGTCTTCAAAAGAGTCCTCCGGGCGTTCGGGGTGGGCGGCCCCACGGTGGACACGGTGCTGCCCGACCCCACCGGCCGCCCAGGCGGAAGACTCACCGGAGAGGTCCGGATCGCCGGCGGCGACTACGACGTGGTGATCGACAACATCGTGCTGAGCCTGGTCACGAGGGTCGAGGCCGGGGACGGCGACGCCCTGCTCGAATTCCACCGCGCGTCCGTCGCCGGCAACTTCACGCTGGCCGCCGGCGAGCGGGAGGACATCGCCTTCCAGCTCTCGGTGCCGTGGGAGACGCCGGTGACCCACCTGCAAGGCAGGCGGCTCGCGGGGATGACCATGGGCGTGCGCACCGAACTGTCGGTGGCCAAGGCCGTGGACCAGGGCGACCTCGACGAGGTCGAGATCCATCCGCTGCCGGTACAGGAACAGATCCTGGCGGCCTTCGACCGCCTCGGCTTCCGACTACGGCACGCCGATCTCGAACGCGGCGGCATTTATGGCGTACGCCAGGAGCTGCCGTTCTATCAGGAAATCGAATTCGCCGCCCCACCGGAGTACGCGAAGTCGATGGACGAAGTGGAAGTGACCTTCGTAGCCGATGCAACGGGCACCGAGGTGATCCTCGAGTTCGACAAGCGCGGCGGCCTGCTGGCGGAGGGCCGTGACACCTACGCCCGGTACCGCGTGGAACACACCGACGCGCAGACCGCCGACTGGACATCATCGGTGCAGAAGTGGATTCACCAGGCGGTCACGTCACACTCCGCCAGCCCCTGAGGCACTCCCGTCGCACTCCGTCAGTTCCGAATGCGGCCGCATCGCATTTCGCCAGTTCCTGAGGCGGTCCGGTCGCGCTCCGTCGGCGCTGCCGCGTCCGGGGATGGACCCGGTTGGTCAGCTGACGCTGGCCGTGGCGAGCTTGATGCCGAACCCGACGAACACCGCGCCGATGCCGGCGGAGGCGCCCGCGGCGAGGCGGCGCCGCCGCCGGAACTGTCCCGCGAGGAACTGCCCGCCGAAGATCAACGCGGTCAGGTAGAGCACGCTGAACACCTGTAGCACCGCGCCGAGGATCAGGAACGACAGCGCGGGATGCGCGTATCCGGGCTCCACGAACTGGATGAAGAACGAGACCACGAACAGAATGGCCTTCGGATTGAGCAGGCTGACGACCAGCGCACGCCGGAAGGGCCGCCGCATCCCAGCCGGGACGCCCGCTCCACTCGCCGGGTCACTCGCCATGCCGGCCGGACCGTTCGCTCCCATGCCGGCCGGACTGTTCGCCGCCATGCCGTTCGTCGCTACGCCGGCCGGGCCGGTGATCTCGCCGGTGGGACCGCTCGCCGCCCGGGCGGCCGGTTCCGCGCCGCGGTTGCGCAGCTTGCGCCAGCCGCTCCGGATGATGCCGAAACCGACCCAGGCGAGGTAGGCCGCGCCCGCGTACTTGATGACCATGAACACCGGGGGATATGTCCGGAGCAGCGACGCGACGCCGGCGGCCGCGAGCACCATGAGAACGGTGTCGCCGACGAACACCCCAGCGGCGGCCCGATAGCCCATCCGCACCCCGCGCTGCGCGCCAACGGTCAGCACGAAGATCGAGTTAGGCCCGGGCAGCAGCACGATCGCCACGGTGCCCAGCACGTATGTCCAGAAGTCGGTGATTCCCAGCACCACCCCATCCTGTGCGTAACGGCCGCCGACCCGGGATTGGTCGTGCGGACAGAAACCTGTGGCCTTGCCCACCGCACGGCTCCACCGTTCCGACCCGGTCCCGCAACCCGGAGCAGCTGACCGCGCAGCTGCTCAGCCTGCTCGCCGCGTCCGGCGAGCGGGCCACGCCGCCGTCGAGGTGCGCGATCCGCCGCACGAGGTCCACGCCATCGCCCGAGCGTGCCGCCGTGACGGCCCTGGCCCCCGGCCCCGGGCCCCCGGCCCCGGGCCCCCGGCCGCTGGCCCCCGGCCGGGATTCCGCCCGGCCGACCGCCGCGAGCCGGGCTGACGGGCTGGGATTCCGGGTGGTCAGCTCGCTGGGAGCTGGGAGCTGGGAGCTGGGAGCTGGGAGCCGGGAGCCGGGCCGGGGTTCCGGGTGGTCAGGCTGCCGCGAGCTGGGCTGACGGGCCGGGTTGCGGGTGATCAGGCTGCCGCGAGCCGGGCGCGGAGCCGCTCGGCCGCCGCCGGCCATTCGTCGACCGTCATCGCGAAGATCACCGTGTCCCGCCACGTGCCGTCCGGTCGCAGCCGGTGTCGCCGGATCATCCCGTCCCGGCTGGCGCCCAGCCGGGCGATCGCCCGCTGTGACCGCTCGTTGCGTATGTCCGTGTACCAGAACACCCGCTCGGCCTCCAGCACCTCGAACGCCCGCTCGAGCAGCAACAGCTTCGCCTCCGTGTTCACGCCGGTGCGCCACCACCGCCGTCCCAGGATGGTGTGGCCGATGCCGACGGCCCGGTTCGCCACGTCGATGTCGTGATAGCTCGTCATGCCCATCACCTCGCCGGTCTCCGGGTCACACTGCGCCCAGGCGACCCGCTCGCCCGCCCACTGCCCTCGGGCCGCGGCGGTGATGTGCTCGGCCATCTCCGCGGAACTCCGCGGGCGCAGGCTGGGCAGGAACCGCCACACCTCGTCGTCCCCGGTCGCTGCCAACAGCCCGTCCGCATGACCGGGCGCGAGCGGCTCCAGCGAGACGTGCCGGCCACGCATCGGCGCGGCGGTGTGCCACGGCGACGCCGGCCCCGGCAGGTAGGCGGGCGGCGGCGCGGTAACTCCCGCGTCCGGCTCGGGCGGTCCGGCCACCCGGCGGATGGGCAGCACGCCCGCCCAGCACGGCAGCGTCAGATCCTCGGGATCCTCCGCGACGCCACCCGTGCGTGCCCGCACGGAGACCTCCACCAGCGGCAGCGCCAGCACACTGGTCGTCGCCAGCTCGCGATTCGTCGGCGGCCGGGTCTCGGCCTCACGGCCACGGCCCACCTTCTCCACCAGGGCGACCATCGCCGCGCGCTTCTCCGCGTCGCCGGTCACCGGCCGAGCCCGGCCGTGCGCCACCAGGGACCGGTAGTTGGCGCTGTGGTGGAACTGCGACCGGGCGTAGACGATGCCGTCGAGCAGCGTCACCGACACCGCGACCGGAATGCCGTCCGCGCGCGCATCGAGGCCGAGCCGCCCGCCGGTAGAGGCGTGCACGTAGAGGGTGTCCCCGACCCTGACGTGCAGCGTCGGCAGCACGCGTGGCTCCCCGTCCACCACGAACGCCACCGAACAGTCATACGCCTCGTCGAGGATGGCGTGCGCCGCCTCGCGGTCGTATCGCATGCGGTCGCGGCTGCGGGTCGCCGTGGTGCGGGCGGTGGGCTGGTAGAGGTCGGTCACGGGTCCCTCCTTGCCAACAAGTCTGTGCTAGTACAGAATCAATCCTGTGTCAGGACAGTATCAGGTCACCGGTTCCTCTGCCGCCTCGATTTCCGCGAGCATCGAGGCGGGCGTCCGCGCGGGCGACTGGGTGTGGGGCGAGCGACTGCCGCCGATCCGGGTGCTCGCCTTCGAGCTGCACGTCAGCCCGGCCACGGTGTCGAAGGCCTATCAGGAGCTCCGCCAGCGCGGGATCGTCGAGTCCGTCGGCCGCAGCGGCACCCGTGTCCGCACCCGGCCGGCGGTCGCCAGCCCGCGCTCCGCGCTGCGTCTGCCGGTGCCGGCGGGCGCGCTCGACCTGTCGGCCGGCGACCCCGACACCCGGCTGCTGCCGGGTCTCGCTCCGCATCTCCGCGCGGTCTCCGACGAGGTCGGCCCACCCATGGGGTACGCGGCCGCCGGAGCCATGCCGGAGCTCATCGATGCGGCCCGGCCCCGCCTCGCGGCCGACGGCGTGCCCGTCGAGGGCGCCGCCATCACGGTGACAAGCGGCACGCTCGATGCGATCGAGCGGCTGCTCTCGGCGCATCTGCGCGCGGGTGACTCGGTGGCGGTCGAGGATCCGGGCTGGGCCAACCTGCTCGATCTTCTCGGGGCGCTCGACATCACCGCGGTGCCGGTCGCGGTCGACGACGAGGGCCCGCTGCCCGACCGGCTCGCCGCCGCCCTGGCCAAGGGCGTGCGCGCGGTCGTGGTCACCGCCCGCGCGCAGAATCCCACCGGTGCCGCCATCAGCGCCCAGCGCGCCGCCGAACTGCGGGCGGTTCTCGCCGACAGTCCCGACGTCCTGCTCATCGAGGACGACCATGCCGCGGAGCTGTCAGGCGTGCCGCTGCACAGCCTCGGCGGGGCGACGACGTCGTGGGCGTTCGTCCGTTCGGCGTCCAAGCCGTTCGGACCCGATCTGCGCATCGCGGTGCTGGCGGGCGACGAGGTGACGATCGCCCGCGTGGTCGGCCGCATGCGGATCGGCACCGGCTGGGTGTCCACGGTGCTGCAACGTCTGCTGCTCCGGCTGTGGCGCGACGAGGACGTCGCGGCCCGGATCGCCGCGGCGGGCGAGAGTTACGACCGCCGTCGTCTCGCGCTGCGCGACGCCCTCGCGGCGCGGGGCGTGCGCGCGCACGGCACCACGGGCATCAACCTTTGGGTAAGGGTCGAGGACGAGACCCGCATGGTCACTGCCCTGCGCGACGCGGGATACGCGGTGGCGCCCGGCTCCCTGTTCCGCGTCGAGGCGCCGCCCGGCATCCGGATGACGGTGAGCCAGATCGACGACGATTCCATCGAGGGCCTCGCCGACGACGTGGCGGCCGCGGCCTACCCGGCGACCGTGCCCGCCCCGTCGCGATGACCTCGACGATCGGCGCGGACCGGCACCACCGCGCGCCGTGCGGCGAGTGGTGGCGCCGGTCCCAGCCGTCAGAAGTCGTCGTCGAAGCTCACGGTGCCGGTGACGCCGACCTGATAGGCCGACACCCGGCGCTCGAAGAAGTTCGACAGCTCCTGCACGTCCTGGAGCTCCATGAAGGCGAACGGGTTCGGCGAGCCGTAAAGCGGCGCGATGCCGAGCTGGATGAGCCGGCGGTCCGCCACATGCTGCAGATAGGTGCGCATGTCGGTCAGCGACATGCCCGAGACGCCCTGCTCCAGCAGGTCCGCCGCGAACTGCACCTCGCACTCGACGGCCTCGGCCAGCATGTCGCGGACCTGCCGTTCCATCTTGTCGTCGAACAGGTCCGGCTCCTCGGCACGCACCTGCTCCACCACGTCGAAGGCGAACGCCATGTGCATCGACTCGTCGCGGAACACCCAGTTGGTCCCGGACGCGAGCCCGTGCAGCAACCCCCGCGAGCGCAGGTAGTAGACGTAGGCGAAGGCGCCGTAGAAGAACAGCCCCTCGATGCAGGCGGCGAAGCAGATCACGTTGAGCAGGAACGCACGCCGGTCGTCCTTGGTCCGCAGCTCGCGCAGGTCGAAGACCGAGTCGATCCAGCGGAAGCAGAAGTCCGCCTTGCGCGCGATCGACGGGATGTTCTCCACCGCGTCGAAGGCGGCCGCCCGCTCGGTCTCGTCCGGCACATAGGTGTCCAGCAGATTCAGATAGAACTGGACGTGCACCGCCTCCTCGAAGAGCTGCCGGGAGAGATACAGCCGCCCCTCGGGGGAGTTGATGTGCTGATAGAGGTTGAGCACCAGGTTGTTGGCGACGATGGTGTCGCCCGTGGCGAAGAAGGCGACCAGCCGGCTGACCAGGTGCTGCTCGGCGGCCGACAGCTCGGCGAGGTCGGCGAGGTCGGAGTGCAGGTCGACCTCCTCGACCGTCCAGGTGTTCTTGATCGCGTCCTTGAATCGGTCGAAGAAGTGCGGATACTTCATCGGCCGCAGGGTCAGGTCCATTCCAGGATCAAGCAGCATCTACTGACACGCCTCACACGACTCGGGGTTCTCGAGGGAGCAGGCCAGGGCGTCCTCGTCCGCGACCGGCGCGGGGAGCACCACCGCCGGGAGCGTCGGCGCCGCGGCCGGCGCGGCGGAGACCGTGGCCTGCTGGATGCGCGTCGCGGGCCGCGAGCGCAGGTAGTACGTGGTCTTCAACCCGGCTTTCCAGGCGTAGAGGTACATCGACGAGACCTTGCCGATGGTGGGAGCGCTCATGAAGAGGTTCAGCGACTGCGACTGGTCGATGTAGGGGGACCGGGCCGCGGCCAGATCAATGAGCGCCTTCTGCGGCAGCTCCCACGCGGTCCGGAAGAGCTCCCGGATCTCCGCCGGCAGCGTCTCGACGCCCTGCACCGAGCCCTCGGCACGCTTGATCTGCTCGCGCACCGCCGACGTCCAGAGGCCGCGCGCCTTCAGCTCGCGTACCAGATAGGTGTTGATCTGAAGGAACTCGCCGCTCAGGGTCTCGCGCTTGAAAAGGTTGCTGACCTGCGGTTCGATGCACTCGTAGCAGCCGGCGATGGAGGCGATCGTCGCCGTCGGCGCGATCGCGATCAGCAGCGAATTGCGCAGGCCGGTGTCCGCGATCCGCGCGCGCACCGCCGCCCACCGGGCAGACTGCGTGGGGGTCACGCCCCACAGATCCGGTTGCAGGTCACCGCGGGCGGCCCTGGTCTCCGGGTACGCGGGGTGCGTGCCGAAGCGTTCGGCGAGCGACGCCGAGGTCTCCAGGGCGGTCAGATAGATCTCCTCCGAGACCCGGGTCGAGAGCTCCCGGGCGGCGGCGGAGTCGAACGGCAGCCCCAGCGCGAAGAACGCGTCCTGGAGGCCCATCAGGCCGAGCCCGACCGGGCGCCACCGCGGGTTGCTCGCCGCCGCCTGCTCGCTCGGGTAGTAGTTGATGTCGATGACCCGGTCCAGGAACACGACGGCGGTCCGCGCGGTCTCGCGCAGCTTCGCCCAGTCGACGTCGTCGCCGGTCAGGTGGGCGCCGAGGTTGATCGAGCCGAGGTTGCAGACCGCCGTCTCGTCGTCGGCGCTGACCTCGAGGATCTCGGTGCACAGGTTCGACAGGTGGATGGTGTTGCCCGGGTGGCCGGTCTGGTTGCTCAGCCGGTTCGAGGGGTCCTTGAAGGTCATCCAGCCGTTGCCGGTCTGTGCCAGCGTGCGCATCATCCGGCCATACAGGTCGCGCGCCTTGACGGTCTTGACCGCCTTGCTCTCCGCGATCCGGTACGCGGCCTCGAACTCCTCGCCGTAGAGGTCCGGCAGCTCGGGGGCGTCGGACGGGTCGATCAGCGACCAGTCCTCATCGGCCTCGACCCGGCGCATGAACTCGTCCGGGATCCAGTTGGCCAGGTTCAGGTTGTGCGTGCGCCGGGCGTCCTCGCCCGTGTTGTCCCGCAGCTCGAGGAATTCCTCGATGTCCGGGTGCCACGGCTCCAGGTAGACGCAGGCCGCGCCCTTGCGCCGGCCGCCCTGGTTGACCGCCGCGACGCTGGCGTCGAGCGTGCGCAGGAACGGCACGATGCCGTTGGACCGGCCGTTCGTGCCGCGGATCAGCGCCCCCCGGCCACGCACCCGAGACCAGGAGATGCCGATGCCGCCGGCGAACTTCGACAGCCGCGCCACCTGCTGATAGCGCTCGTAGATCGAATCAAGCTCGTCCTTCGGCGAGTCCACGAGGAAGCACGACGACATCTGGGTGTGCCGGGTGCCCGAGTTGAACAACGTCGGCGAGCTCGGCAGGTAGGCGAGCGACGACATGAGCCGGTAGAACGCGATCGCCTCACCCGCGCTGGTCGACAGTCCGCAGGCGACCCGCAGCAGCCAGTACTGCGGCGTCTCCACGACCAGCCGCGTCCGCGGATGCCGCAGCAGATAGCGGTCGGCGACCGTACGCAGGCCGAAGTACTCGAACCGCAGGTCACCGGCCGGGTCGACGGCGTCGTCGAGCTTGCGGGCGTTCCTCGCCACGAACGCGGCCGTGTCGTCCCCGATCAGCCCCTCCGCGTGACCGCGGGCGATGGACTGGCTGAAGCTCGCGATGCCCTGACCGCGGACCTCCTTGTCGACGAACGCCGCGAGCAGCCGGGCCGCCAGCCGCGAGTACTGCGGCTCCTCGCCGATCAGCTCCGCCGCCGTCTGGATCGACAGCCGGTCGAGCTCGGCGGTGGTAGCGCCGTCGTAGAGACCACTGATGGTCTTGGTCGCCACCCGCAGCGGGTCGACCTCGTCCAGGTCGGCGACCCACCGCTCCACCGCCTTAACGATCTTGTTGACGTCGACCGACTCCGCGTCACCGTTGCGCTTGCGCACCTGCATCGCATGCCTGCGCTGCTCCGGTACGGCGGGATCGGACGCAGTCTGCTCCTGCGTGACCGTCATGAACTCTCTCTCCTCGCGAGCCCGTTCCGAAGTGGTCTCCGGGCGCGCAGGAGGACGCCGGTGGACGCGGCTGTACGCGTACACCTGAAGGGCGTCGGCCGTCCCACGCGGCCTCGGACCGCCGCACGCGGAGCGTGCGGCGCGCTGGCAGGTCTTCGGACTCGCGGGCCTGACCGGTCTTCGGTCTCCTACTGGCCGTCGCTTCCCAGGCCGGGGCCCAGTGCTGATGACGGCGGTCGTTCCCACTCACCGCTGCGGGGCAGTTCCGGTCTTCCACCGGATTCCCTCTTGCCTCGGCCGTCCTGGAGAGACGGCCGAACCAGCTGCGGGCAACACCATATCTAGGTGCGACTCGAAACGCGCAACCCCACATGTCGTGTCGGCGTGTCGGATCATGCTCGTTCGGGTGAGGCCCCGCGCGGGGACGGGACGGCAAGGGGTAGAACCTCTGCATGGCAATGACGCAAGCCCCGCCCGGGGCTCAGGGGTTCATTCCCGCCGATGCGCACGACCTCGACGAACTCAAGGCCGCCGCGCCCGGCTGCCGCGGCTGCGAACTGCACGAGAACGCCACCCAGGTGGTCTTCGGTCGCGGCGCCGCACATGCCCGGCTGGTGCTGGTCGGCGAGCAGCCCGGCGACATCGAGGACCAGAAGGGCCTGCCCTTCGTCGGCCCGGCCGGCCGGCTGCTGCGCGACGCGGTCGGCGACGCCGGCATCGACCCGTCGGTGATCTACCTGACCAACACCGTGAAACACTTCCGCTTCGAACTGCGCGGCCGGCGGCGCATCCATCAGACGCCCGGCCCGGCGCACATCGCCGCCTGCCGGCCCTGGCTGGTCGCCGAATTCTCGCTGCTCGAGCCGGACCTGATCGTGGCGCTCGGCGCGACAGCGGCCAAGGCCCTCTTCGGACCCTCGTTCCGCGTCACGAGATCACGCGGCGAACTGCTGCCGTGGCCGGCGGCGGCGCAGCGCCCGCAGGACTTCCCGGCGGCCGAGGCCCGGGCGCTCGCGACGATCCATCCGTCGGCGGTGCTGCGGGCCGACGACCGGGACGCTGCCTACCAGGGCCTGGTCGACGACCTCAAGGTCGCGGCGGCGACCCTGGCCTGATCTCGGCGCATCGATGTAGATAGTGATGTGCGTCTCAGTGTTGCGCGCGGCGGGGTCGCCTACGGGCCGCGGGTACTCTTTTGCCCGTGCGGTTGACGGATTTCTGGGGGCGCCTCGAGCAGGCGTTCGGCCCCGCATATGCGAGGAGCCTGGCCAGCGATCAGAGTTTCTCGGCGCTACAGGGCCGCACGATCGACCAATCCATCGCTCAGGGTGTGGACACCGCTACCATCTGGCGCGCGGTGGTGGCCGAGTACCCCGATCGGGTGCCTTCGCGCCTGCACTGACCCGTCTTTCGTACGTTTGTTCTGGCGTGTCACTCGATAGTCGTACACGTGTTCGGCTATCGTCCTCAGCGGCGTGGTCATCCGCAGCTCACGACCCGGCGGTCGTTTTCTGTCAGACCCAACGTCTAGCGTGACCCGCGTGGTGAACAGAAACGCTTCGGCGAAGACGCCTGGGAAGTCGAGTACAGGGGTGGCGGACATGGTGGCAGGACCTGATCGGGACAAGGCGCTAGACCTTGCTCTCG
This sequence comes from Amorphoplanes digitatis, assembly GCF_014205335.1. Lineage (NCBI taxonomy): Bacteria > Bacillati > Actinomycetota > Actinomycetes > Micromonosporales > Micromonosporaceae > Actinoplanes > Actinoplanes digitatis. Next base: position 1,117,395 of record NZ_JACHNH010000001.1, read on the forward strand.
CGCAGATCGACAAGCAGTTCGGCAAGGGCTCGGTGATGCGCCTCGGGGAGCGGCCGGTCACACAGATGGCCATCATCCCCACCGGCTCCATTGCCCTCGACATCGCGCTCGGCGTCGGCGGTCTGCCGCGCGGCCGGGTCATCGAGATCTACGGACCGGAGTCCAGCGGTAAGACGACGGTCGCCCTGCACGCGGTGGCCAACGCCCAGCGCAACGGCGGCATCGCGGCCTTCATCGACGCGGAGCACGCGCTCGACCCCGACTACGCCCAGGCACTCGGCGTCGACACCGACGCCCTGCTGGTTTCCCAGCCGGACACCGGCGAGCAGGCGCTCGAGATCGCGGACATGCTGATCCGCTCCGGCGCGCTCGACATCATCGTCATCGACTCGGTGGCGGCCCTCGTGCCGCGCGCCGAGATCGAGGGCGAGATGGGCGACAGCCACGTGGGTCTGCAGGCCCGCCTGATGAGCCAGGCCCTGCGAAAGATCACCGGCATCCTGAACAACTCCGGCACGACCGCGATCTTCATCAACCAGCTCCGCGAGAAGATCGGCGTCATGTTCGGCTCGCCCGAGACGACGACGGGCGGCCGCGCGCTGAAGTTCTACTCGTCGGTGCGCCTCGACGTGCGCCGCATCGAAAGCCTCAAGGACGGCACCGACATCGTGGGCAACCGCACCCGCGTCAAGGTCGTGAAGAACAAGGTCGCGGCGCCGTTCAAGCAGGCCGAGTTCGACATCATGTACGGCAAGGGCATCTCCCGCGAGGGCTCGCTGATCGACGTCGGCGTCGAGCAGAGCATCGTCCGCAAGTCCGGCGCCTGGTACACGTACGACGGTGACCAGCTGGGCCAGGGCAAGGAGAAGGCGCGCGAGTTCCTGAAGGAGAACCCGGACGTCGCCGCCGAGATCGAGAAGAAGATCCTGGAGAAGCTCGGCGTGGGCCAGACCACCGGTGACGCCGCCGGCGGTCCGGACCTGCCCCCGGTCGACTTCTGACCGATGCAACCTCCGACGACGAGGCGATCCGACGCACCCAGCCCACCCGGGCCGGGTGACCCCTCACCGCCGCCACACCAACCCGGCGGCGGCCGAGACCCCGCACAATTCCACGGGCCAAAACGGTCGAGAGCTTCCGTCCCAAGAGCCCGGGCTGCTACTTCACGGCCGGCCCGGGCTGCTACTTCACGGCCGGCCGGGGTTGTTGCTTCACGGCTGGCCCGGCCAGCTGCTTCACGGCTGGCCCGGGCTGCCGCCCCGATCGTCCCGGCGAGGGGCTGAGCCCGGGTGGCTGGACGACGCGGCGCGCGGTCAGGGCGGGGCTGGGATGCGATCCCGCCCCGGCCCACAGAAGAGGACCCCTCTGGTGGCGAGCTCCGGCCCGACGACCCGGAACGCGGCAACGTGACGGGCCGTCGCCGCCGGAGCTCGCCGGGCGGACCGCCCTACAACACCCGCGATACGGCGCGCGGCGACCGCGCTTTCGGAAGCAGCGGAACCCGACCGATGTCGGGCGCAGCCTCCGACAGCAACGCAAGCCGGTCCGACCTGGCCGACGACGACCTGTTCTTCGACCCCAGCCATCCCGATCGCAGCCTCGGCGCGCTCGACGGCCATCCGCCCGCTGGTGGCCGGTTTGGCGGCGGCTACTCGCCTGAGGGCGGCCGCTCTGGTGGCGGTGACGCGCCCGCTGGTGGTAGCCGGTCTAGTGGCGGTGATCCGCTTGGTGGCGGCCGCTCTGGTGGCGGTGATTCGCTTGGTGGTGGCCGGTCCGGCGGTGGCTACCCGCTCGGCGGTGACGCGCAGCGCGGGGGAGGGCCGGGCCGCGCTCGTCGTGGCCGGGCCGCGGAGCGGCCGCCCGAGCCGCCGCGCAGCGAGTCCGAGACCGCGCGCGAGATCTGCCTGCGCCAGTTGGCGGTGCGCCCCCGCACCCGGGCCGAACTAGCCAAGACCCTGGCCCGCAAGGAGATCTCCGACGAGGTGATCGCCGAGGTCCTCGACCGTTACGACGAGGTCGGCATCATCGACGACGCCGCGTTCGCCCGGATGTGGGTGTCGACCCGTCATCAGGGGCGGGGCCTGGCCCGCCGGGCGCTGGCCAACGAGCTACGCCTGCACGGGGTGGAAGCCGAGGTGGCCACGGAGGCCCTGGAGACCTTGGACGACGACGCCGAGGCCACCACGGCCCGCGCCCTGGTCGACCGCAAGCTGCGGTCCGCGCGAGGCACCCCCGACCAGGTATTCCGCCGACTGGTAGGAATGCTGGCCCGCAAGGGCTACCCGGCCGGCGTGGCGATCCGAGCGGTAAAGGACGCCCTGGCGGCCCGCGACGCCGAGGCGGCCGAGTTCGCCGATCAGATCGACCCCGACGCCCTGGCAGACGAAGCCGCCGACCCACTCTCCTGATCGCACGCAAGCCCGACCGAGCCCGCAAGCCGAGCGCGGACCAGGGCTTTGGCCCGGGTCCGAGTGTGGGTCGTGTGCGTCCTCAGGCTGGGTGCTGGTCTGGGTTTGGGTGTGGGTCGTGTGCGTCCTCGGGCTGGGTGCTGGTCTGGGTTTGGGTGTGGGTCGTGTGCGTCCTCAGGCTGGGTGCTGGTCTGGGTTTGGATGTGAGTTGCGTGCGCTCTCGGGCTGGGCGCTTGCACGAGTTGGGCGCTGGTATGCCACGCGCTCAACGGTTGATGTCGCTCTTACATTTCGACCAACCGCCGGGTCCAAATCGCCAGGTGGCTCCGATGTCGACCCGAGAACCTGCCGCTTGGCGGGTTCAGGTCGGCTTCGCACCGCAAGCCTTTAGGGAATATGGCCGATCGAAACCCGCAACATCGTGGAGTCGACCCGATACCGGCCGTTGACCCCGTCGGTGTTGGTGGTCATCGCACATGGCCTGGTTCTTCGGCTGAGTGCGGCGAAGCGTAATTCTTCGGCTCGGTGCGGCTGGGCGCGATTCTTTCGGTGCGGTGCGGTGCGGTGCGGTGCGGTGCGGTGCGGTGCGGTGCGGTGCGGTGCGGTGCGGTGCGGTGCGGTGCGGTGCGGTGCGGTGCGGTGCGGTGCGGTGCGGTGCGGTGCGGTGCGGTGCGGTGCGGGCGAACGTTGTCCTGCGGGTTGGAGGTGCCCGAGGTGGCATTCGGCCGGTGTGAGTGCCGGACGAGGTTCGGATGGTGGGCGGGATCTGCGGAGGTGAACGATCGCCCAATTCGGCCATATGTGTCGTGAAGGTGCCCGGTCCACTGCGACCCCGTTCGAGTGCGGCCAGAAATCTCGCTTTTGTGCGTCCTATCGAGACGAACATCGAGGCCGTCCGAACTGTCCAGCCGTCGCGCTGCGGTTGATATTTCGGTCTCGCGATAAGTGTTCGCTGAGATGTTGGATTCGCTTTCCCTGTTGGGGTTGTGATGGCATCGCGTGACCTGCTTGCTGTCCTCCCGGGCAATGTTCCTCGCTTCGCATCGTCGGTACAGGGGCGCTGACGAGGCCAGATGCGTTGGTGTTCGGCTCGATCGACTCGGGTGACACCTGTACGACAGCGGACCCGTGGTCCCCTCCCGGGCTGCGGGTCCATTGTCGCCGGTGGATCTCGCAGGGCGTCGCCAATGGCCTCGGACTGGTAATCTGCTGCGTGGTGACAGACGACTTCCACCCAGCTCGGCGCGATGGTGGCTCCCTCCACGAGAGCCCCGACGCGACGGCTCAGGTCGTCCCGCAGGTCGCGCCCGGCGGTTCGCCCGAGGGCGCCGTTTCGCCACCGCACTCCGGCGACGAAATCCCTGGTCAGCATTCTGTCCCGCCGGACAGCCAGGCCCTGTCCGGTCCAAGGGAGGGCCATGTGCACGCGGCGCCCTCCGGGTATCCACCGGAAGAGCGCCAAGACGGAACTCCCGCACCGATGCCCGACGATCCGGCAGACGTCACTGCCAATCTGAGAGTGTCGATGGATATTCGGAGGCCTGGCGAGGAAGACCCGACCGCGCCGGTCAATCACCCGCCGGTCAATCACCCGCCGGTCAATCACCCGCCGGTTGGGCAGCCGCCGGTCGCTCACTCGCCGATCGCTCACTCGCCAGTCGCCCACCCGCCGGTCACTGCGCCCTACGGCGGATCCGTACCTCCAAGCGGCCCGACCATCGGGCCCGCGCCGACGTCTCTGGCCGTGCCGACATCCGGGCCTGCACCGACCTACGAGCCAGCGCCGGCGACCGGCCCGGCGGGCGTGACGGGTCCGGCGATTGGCCCGGCGGGCGTGACGGCTCCGGTCACTGGCCCGGCGGGCGTGACGGCTCCGGTCACTGGCCCGGCGGGCGTGACGGCTCCCATCGCTGGTCAGGCAGCCGAATTCTCCCCGACAGGTAGTCCAGCGGGGGACGCAGTGCCGACGACCGACCCCGCGACCGCCACCCCGCACTACGGCCCGCGGTTCGCCGCCGCCGAGAACCAGCCCTCTCCGAACCTCACCGGCGACAACGCCGGGAGCAATCAGCAATACGGCTACGGCCCGTTCCACCGCGGCCCGCGACAGCCGACCGAACCCCATCCGACTACTGGCGGGGGTCCGGCACACAGTGCGGCCCCAGCCTCGGGTGGCGGCCCGGCGCATGGTCCGAATCCGACTTCGGCCGGGGATCTGGCTCACGGTGCGACCCCGACTTCGGGAGTGGTTCCGGGATACGGTGCGGCCCGGGCCTCGGGTAGCGGTCCGGCATACGGCCCGTTCCACCGAGGCCCGCAACAGCCGAACGAACCCCACCCGACTTCGGGTGGCGGCCCGGCACATGATGCGGCCCCGACTTCGGGTGGCGGCCCGGCTTACGGTGCGGCCCCGACTTCGGGTGGCGGCCCGGCTTACGGTGCGGCCCCGACTTCGGGTGGCGGCCCGGCATATGGTGCGGCCCCGACTTCGGGTGGCGGCCCGGCTTACGGTGCGGCCCCGACTTCGGGTGGCGGCCCGGCATATGGTGCGGCCCCGACTTCGGGTGGCGGCCCGGCTTACGGTGCGGCCCCGACTTCGGGTGGCGGCCCGGCATATGGTGCGGCCCCGACCTCGGGTGGTGGTCCGGCTTACGGGGAGGACTACAGCGCCTCAAGCCCGCCGAGCTGGTCCGGCGCAGATCCGGTCTCAGGCAGTGGCCCATCAGACCCCTACGGTTTCTCGGTGGCGCCGGCGTTCGGCAGTGGCCCGCGTATCGAGCCCACCCCGAAGCAGCCCCGCGGCCGCTTCGTGCTCCCAGCCCTCGCCGGCCTCGCGGTCGGCCTGCTTGTCTTCGGCACCGGCGGCTGGTTCCTCGGCCGGTCGACCGCCGGCGGTCGTGAGCCGGCCGGCGCCGGTGCCCCGGCGGCGACCGCCGGCGCCGCACCGGCCCTGGGGCCGTACGAGCAGAATCAGATCGCCATCAACCAGCCGAAGCTGTCCGGCGGCCTGGCTCCCCTCGCACAGGGCTGGCTTCCTCACCTCTCCGGCTGTCTCCGCAGCGGCGACCCGGACGGCCCCACGGTCAACAAGGCCGAGAAGGCCCGGGTCCGCTGCGAGATGGACGCCATGAGCGTCATCTTCGTGGAGTACGCCACCACCGCCGACCGGGACAAGGCGCGCGTCGAGACGCTCGGGCAGAACGTCGATGCCCGCGAGCTCACCCCAGGGGTCGGCCCCGCCGTGGAGCGGGCGACTCCATCCGGGCGGACGAACGGCAACTACGTGGAGTTCGCCTACCAAGCGTCGGGCAAGACCGTCAGCGGCATCTGGTGGGACGACAGCTCCACCCCCATAGCCGCCTACCTGCTGGCGTTCTGGAAGGAAGGCAGCGGGGAGAAATGGGAACCCATGCGTGACATCTGGGCCCGCTACGCCTGAATTGCCCCCCAACGTACTTGAGCAGGGCGTGAGCGGGTCTGTGCCAAGCGTCCCGTCCTCTGCCGAATCATGAGTCCTTGACCGAACCGGCACTCGCGACCTAGCCTCGCGTTACACAAGGTTTGCTCGACCATCGCAGGCTAAGCGCACAATATAGATCGCATCACATTACGGCATCACTTACGGCGTGGGGCGCCATCGATGCCTCCTCCGCCCGCAGACCGCGCGGGCGGTGGCCAGACATGCCCGGCGGTCGGTCCTCGACGCTGAGATAGGCGCCGTTGGCTGAACATGCCCGCGCTCAGCCGCCTTTGGTCGGGCATCCCTACACAGCCGGCGCAGCCATGCGCCGCAGCGAGGGGAGACGCGGCGAGATGACCACGAGCGTGATCTGGGTGCTCGTGATGGCGGTCGTCGTCCTCGCAGCCTTCGTGGTGGTCGGACTGGTGCTCGGCGCTCGCGCGCTGCGTCAACTCCAGGAGAGCAAGACCGCCGACCGGGACCGTCGTGAGCAGACCGTCGACGATGCCATGGCCAAGGTCGACGACGCGAACGCCAAGGCCGCATCCGTACGGGCGGAGGCCGCCGCCGCCAAGGCCGAGGCGACCGCGGCGCGGGCCGAGGCACGCCGGGTCCTCGAGGACGCGCACGGCGAGGCCGACACGATCCTCGAGCACGCACACCGCCAGGCCGAGTCCGACGCGGAGCAGGTGCGTACCGCCGCCCGGCGCAGCGGCGAGCGCGAGGTCGCCCTGCTGAACGCCACGGCCAAGGAACAGGCCGCCGAGGTCGAGCGGCGCGCCGCCCGGATCGACGAGCGGGAGCGGTTGCACGCCGACGAGGTCGAGCGGCTCGTCGAGCGGGAGCGGCGGCTCGTCGCGATGGACACCGATCTGTCGGCCCGCGAGGCCGCGCTGACCGTCCGGGAGTCCGCGCTCACCGGCGCCGAGGAGGCTCGCCGCCGCGAGCTCGAGCGGGTCGCCGGGCTGACCGCGGACGCGGCCCGGGTCGAGCTGATCGAGAACATCGAGAACCAGGCGAAGCGCGAGGCGGCGATCCTGGTGCGCGACATCGAGAGCGAGGCGAAGCACACCGCCGACACCCGGGCCCGGCACATCGTCGTCGACGCGATCCAGCGCATCGCCAGCGAACAGACCGCGGAGAGCGTGGTCAGCGTCCTGCACCTGCCGAGCGACGAGATGAAGGGCCGGATCATCGGCCGCGAGGGCCGCAACATCCGGGCGTTCGAATCGACGACCGGGGTCAATCTGATCATCGATGACACCCCCGAGGCGGTCCTTCTCTCCTGCTTCGATCCGGTACGCCGTGAGGTGGGCCGGCTGACGCTGGAGAAGCTGGTGCTGGACGGCCGGATCCATCCGCACCGCATCGAGGAGGTCTTCGACAGCGCCAAGAACGAGGTCGAGCGGCTCTGCGAGCGCGCGGCCGAGGAGGCGCTCGTCGACGTCGGCATCACCGACATCCACCCCGAGCTGGCGACGCTGCTCGGGCGGCTGCGGTACCGCACCAGCTACGGCCAGAACGTGCTCAAGCACCTGGTCGAGACGGCGCACATCGCCGGCATCATGGCCGCCGAGCTGCGCCTCGACGTTCCGACGATCAAGCGGTCGGCGTTCCTGCACGACATCGGCAAGGCACTGACCCACGAGGTCGAGGGCAGCCATGCGCTGATCGGGGCGGACCTGGCCCGCAAGTACGGCGAGTCCGAGGACGTCGTGCACGCGATCGAGGCGCACCACAACGAGGTGCCGCCGCAGACGATCGAGGCGGTGCTGACGCAGGCCTCGGACGCGTGCTCCGGCGGCCGGCCGGGCGCGCGGCGGGAGAGCCTGGAGGCGTACGTGAAGCGCCTCGAGCGGATCGAGGAGATCGCCGCCGGGAAGGTCGGCGTCGACAAGGTCTTCGCGATGCAGGCGGGCCGCGAGATCCGGGTGATGGTGCGGCCGGAGGACGTGGACGACATCGGCGCGGCTGTTCTGGCCCGGGATGTGGCGAAGCAGATCGAGGAGGAGCTGACCTATCCGGGTCAGATCCGGGTTACGGTCGTCCGGGAGTCGCGGGTCACCGAGCTGGCGCGCTGACGCCGGACGCGTAGGCGCCCGGCGTCAGCAACGAAACCGCTAGTCGCCGATGGGCTCGACGGCGCCGACCGGTACCGGGTCGGCGGACTTCGGGGCCTTGCCCTTGCGCCGGGTGCGGCGCTCCAGCCAGCCGGCGAAGGCCGTCAGTGACGCGTTCACGGCGATGTAGATGATCGCCGCGACGATGGCGGCCGCGACGATGTTGCCGAAGTTCGCCGCCAGGTTGTTCACGCTCTGGAGCAGCTCCGCGTAGCCGATGATGTAGCCGAGCGCCGTGTCCTTCACCAGGACGACCAGCTGGCTGACGATCACCGGGAGCATCGCCCGGGCCGCCTGCGGCATCAGGATCTCCTGCATCACCTGGCTCTTGCGCAAGCCGATCGCGTAGCCGGCCTCGCTCTGCCCGCGCGGCACCGACTTGATGCCGGCGCGGAACGCCTCCGCCAGCACCGAACCGTTGTAGAGCGTGAGGCCGGCGACCACGGCCCAGAACGGCGGCATCGGCGACTCGGTGATGAACGGGACGCCGTAGAAGATGAAGAACATCAGCAGCAGCAGCGGTACGGCGCGGAAGAACTCCACGACCATGCCGGACGGCACGCTGAGCCACCGGTGGTCGGAGAGCCGCCCGACCGAGAAGACCAGGCCGAAGATCAGCGAGAGCACCATCGCGACGGCGGCGGCGCTCACCGTCTTCCAGAGGCCGGGCAGCAGGTAGTCCGTCCAGGTCGACGACTCGGTGAACGGCTCCCACAGCGCCGCCGCCCACTGACCCTTCTCGTCGAACTTCAGGTAGACCCAGTACAGCAGCGCCAGCAGGGCGATGCCGAACACCACGGTCAGGATCCCGTTGCGGATCTTCGCCCTTGGCCCCGGGTGGTCGTACAGGACGGCGTCGGTGCTCATGCCATCGCCTCCGCTAGCGCTCCGGCGATGTCATGAGCCTTGGACGGAGTTGATGATTCGCTCGCAAGCTCGCTCATCGCTTGACCGCCATCCGGTTGGCCAGCCAGCCGAAGGCGTAGCCGGTGGGGATCAGGACGGCCGCGAACGTTCCCGCGAAGACGAGGAAGATCGCGATGACCTGGTCGCCGTTCGCGTTGATGAGTTCCTTCATCGCGTTCGAGGACTCCGCGAGGCCGATCGTGCCGACGATCGTCGAGTTCTTCGCCAGGGCGATGAAGATGCTGCCCAGCGGCGCGATCACCGCCCGGGCCGCCTGCGGGAGGACGATGATCGTCAGGGTCTGGAAGAAGGACATGCCGATCGCGCGGGCCGCCTCGGCCTGCCCGGGCGGGACGGTGTTGATGCCCGAGCGGATCGCCTCACAGACGAACGCGGCGGTGTACACCGACAGGCCGATCACGCCGAGCCAGTAGTTGTTGCGGTCGATGTCGTCCGACAGCTTGACGCCGAGCGTCGAGAACAGGCCGAAGTAGCAGAAGAAGATGATCAGCGTCAGTGGTGTGTTCCGGAACGTGTTGACCCAGGTGGTGCCGAAGCCGCGCAGCACGGGCACCGGCGACACCCGCATCGCGGCGAGCAGGACGCCGAGAATGAGGGCGCCCACGGTGCCGGCCGCGGTCAGCTTCAGGATCCAGAGGAATCCCGTCACGTACACGTCGAAGTTTGTGGGGTCGGAGAAGACGTCCATCGTCCTCGCTTCCTCGCGCCGCGGCAGGCGGGCGGGGCCGGCGCTGCCGGCCCCGCCCGCTCAGATGAAGATCAGCTGCAGTTGGTGAGCTTGGTGACGTCGAGTTCCGGCGCCGGCTTGCCGCTCTTGCCGAGCGTGTTGTCCCACGCGGCCTTGTAGGAACCGTCGGCCGCGGCGGCCTTCAGGATCTCGTTGATCTTGTTGCAGCCCTCGGAGTCCTCCTTCTTGACGCCGATGCCGTACGGCTCCGAGCTGAAGGGCTTGCCGACGACCTTGAACTTGCCCGCGTACTGGTCCTGTGCGGCGTAGCCCGCCAGGATGATGTCGTCGGTGGTGACCGCGTCCACCTGGCCGCCGGCCAGCGCCGTCACGCACTTGGAGTACGAGTCGAACTGCTGGAGCTTGGCGTCCTTGTACTCGGTCTGGATCCGCTTGGCCGGCGTGGAGCCGGAGACGGAGCAGACCTTCTTGCCGGCCAGCGACTCGGGGCCGGTGATCGTCGAGTTGACCGGGACGAGCAGGTCCTGGCCGGCGACGTAGTAGGGGCCGCCGAAGTTGACGACCTTCTTGCGCTCGTCGTTGATCGTGTAGGTCGCCACGACCACGTCGACCTGGCCCTGCTGGATGAAGGGCTCACGGTTGGACGACACGGTCGTCTTGTATTCGATGCCGGACTCCGGTACGCCGAGGCCCTTCGCGATGATCTTCGCGATCTCGATGTCGAAGCCGGTGTAGGTGCTGCCGGTCTGGAGGCCGAGGCCCGGCTGGTCGGCCTTCACACCGAAGACCAGCTTCTTGTCGCTGCCGGCCTTGCCGACGATGCCGCTGGCCGCCGTGTCCGACCCGCTGTCGTCCCCGCCACATGCTGCGGCGGCCATTACCAGAGCGAACGCCCCGGCCACTGCCGTCATACGGTTGATGCGCATCGTCCTGCTCCTCCTGCTGGAAACTGCAACAACGTGAACGTGCTCGTATCGTGCTGATGCTTCAAGTGACTTGTCGGAAACCGGAAGAGGGGTGTCCGGTGTGGACACTCAATGAGTGAGGATCTTGGAGAGGAAGTCCCGGGCCCGCTCGCTCTTGGGGTTCTCGAAGAACTCGGCGGGCGGCGCCGACTCGACAAGCTGGCCGTCGGCCATGAAGACGACCCGGTTCGCGGCGTGCCGCGCGAAGCCCATCTCGTGGGTGACGACGACCATCGTCATGCCCTCGCGGGCGAGCGAGGTCATGACGTCGAGCACCTCGCCGACCATCTCGGGGTCGAGCGCGCTGGTCGGCTCGTCGAAGAGCATCGCCTTGGGCTGCATGGCCAGGGCGCGGGCGATGGCGACGCGCTGCTGCTGGCCGCCGGAGAGCTGAGCGGGGTACTTCTCCGACTGGCTGGCGATGCCGACCCGGTCGAGCAGGCCCATCGCGCGCTCGCGGGCGACGGAGGCCTTGTCGCCGCGCACCTTGACCGGACCCAGCATCACGTTCTGGAGGATCGTCTTGTGCGCGAAGAGGTTGAACGACTGGAAGACCATGCCGACCTCGCTGCGCAGCCGCGCCAGGGCCTTGCCCTCGGCGGGCAGCGCCTGGCCGTCGAACGTGATCGTGCCCGAGTCGATCGGTTCGAGCCGGTTGATCGCCCGGCACAGCGTCGACTTGCCCGAGCCCGACGGTCCGATCACGACGACCACCTCGCCGCGGTCGACCGAAAGGCTGACATCCTGCAAGACGTGGAGCGGGCCGAAGTGTTTGTTGACGCCCTCGAGAACGATGAGAGGCTCGCTTGTGGGCACCGTCGGACCACCGTCCCGTCGTTGGGTTACTCGATGGGGTCACTCTATGGGCGTGGACATATCGGTTCACACCGAGATTGGTCACGGAGCGGTAACTGTGCAGGTGTGAGGCCGAAGGGATGTCCACGATGAGCGATATGGCTGACGCCGATCCGACAGCCGGACTCTGGAGCTGGTGCGCGTCCGAGCGCCTGGAGGCGGTGCACGTCCGCACCGCCGTATCGGGCGCACTGCGGCTTCCGGTGGCGACACTGGACGCACCCGTGGACGGCGCGGTTCTCTGTGACGTATGGCACGTCGGCGGCGAGTTCCCGACCTTGATCGAATGCTTCCTCGCGCCGGGCGACGTCGCCGAGGCGACGATCGCCAGCGCCGTCTCGGTCCGGCTCGGCGCCGACCTGCTGCTGCCCGACGACACCCTCAACCCGACCCGGTACGTGCTCGCGGAGCCGGACGGCACGCTACGGGCCGTGCACGTCGAGGAGGTCGAGACCGACGACGGTACGGAGCGCAGCCACCTGCGCCCCTGCACGGGCGACGACCCGGACTGCGCACGCGGGCCGGGCTGCGGCCGTTCGCGGTGGAAGCCGGCACCTACTCCGGAACGACCCGCGGCGGCCTAGGGACTATCCTGGTCAACTGCCATGACTACCGAGACCCGGGGCCCAGCCCCTGACGCAGGCGCCGCCCGCACGTACGACGTGCGCACCTACGGCTGCCAGATGAACGTGCACGACAGCGAGCGCATCTCCGGCCTGATGGAGGGCGCCGGATACGTCCGCGCGGCCGACGCGGACGCGGCTGACGTTGTCGTGTTCAACACCTGCGCGGTCCGGGAGAACGCCGACAACCGCCTCTACGGCAACCTCGGTCACCTGCGCCCCACCAAGCTCAGGAACCCCGGCATGCAGATCGCGGTCGGCGGCTGCCTGGCGCAGAAGGACCGCGGCGACATCGTCAAGCGCGCGCCCTGGGTCGATGTGGTCTTCGGCACACACAACATCGGCTCGCTGCCGGCGCTGCTGGAGCGCGCCCGGCACAACCAGGAGGCCGAGGTCGAGATCCTCGAGTCGCTCGAGGTCTTCCCGTCGACCCTGCCGACCCGCCGCGAGTCGACCTACGCCGGCTGGGTGTCGATCTCGGTGGGCTGCAACAACACGTGCACGTTCTGCATCGTGCCGTCGCTGCGCGGCAAGGAGAAGGACCGCCGCCCGGGCGACGTGCTCGCCGAGGTCGAGGCGCTGGTCGCCGAGGGCGTCCTCGAGGTCACCCTGCTGGGCCAGAACGTCAACTCCTACGGCGCCGAGTTCGGCGACCGGCTCGCGTTCGGCAAGCTGCTGCGCGCCTGCGGCGACGTCTCCGGCCTGGAGCGGGTCCGCTTCACCAGCCCGCACCCGAAGGACTTCACCGACGACGTGATCGCCGCGATGGCCGAGACGCCGAACGTGTGCCACTCGCTGCACATGCCGCTCCAGTCCGGCTCCGACCGGGTGCTGCGGGCGATGCGCCGCAGCTACCGCTCGGAGAAGTACCTCGGCATCATCGACAAGGTCCGCGCCGCCATGCCGGACGCGGCGATCACCACGGACATCATCGTGGGCTTCCCGGGCGAGACCGAGGACGACTTCGAGTGCACCCTCGACGTGGTCCGGCAGGCCCGCTTCTCCAGCGCCTTCACTTTCCAATATTCGAAGCGCCCCGGCACACCGGCCGCGACGATGGACGACCAGCTGCCCAAGCAGGTCGTCCAGGAACGCTACGAGCGCCTGATCGCCACGCTCGAGGACATCACCTGGGCGGAGAACAAGCGGCAGGTCGGCCGCGCGGTCGAGGTCCTGGTCGCGACCGGCGAGGGCCGCAAGGACGAGCGTACGGGCCGGATGAGCGGCCGGGCCCGGGACGGCCGGCTGGTGCACTTCGCGACCGGCGGGCTGACCGGCATCCGGCCGGGCGACATCGTGCACACCGAGATCACGTACGCGGCGCCGCACCACCTGAACGCCGACGGCGCGCCGCTGGGCCACCGCCGCACCCGGGCCGGCGACGCCCACGAGGCGGGCCGGGCACCGCGCACGGCCGGCGTCTCGCTGGGCCTGCCGAGCGTCGGCGTGCCGGCGCCGCTGCCCGCCGCGGCCGGCGGTTGCGCTCTATAACGTCCCACGTACTGGAAAAGGTCTCACGTATCGGCGGACCGGGTCGATCCGGGGGCTATGGCTCTGCGTTGGTATGCCACGGTCTCCTTCGCCCTGGTGGCGGGGTACCTGGCGTTCCCCGCCGACCTGCGGCCGATCCCGTTCCTGGCCGTCACCTTCGGCGCCATTCCCGCCGTGATCGTCGGCATGCGGAGCAGCCCGGCCGCCGCGCGCGCTCCATGGTGGTGGGTGCTGGCCGGACTGGTGGTATTCAACGTCGGCAACCTCGCCTGGCTCTGGTACTTCTATGTGCAGGGGCGGGCGACCGGCGACGGCACGCTCGCGGACCTGCTGTACAACCTGGCGAACCTGCTCATGCTCGCCGGGGCGATGACGGTGGTGCTGCGCCGGGGCCGGCGCGACATCGGCGGCCTCATCGACGCCGGGATCACCGCGTTCGCCCTCGGCGGGCTTTTGTGGGACGCCTTCGTGCTTCCTCAGCTCACCGCCGCCGACACCCCGATGTCACGCCAGGCCGCCCTCTTCGTCAACGTCCTGGTCATGGCGGGCGGGCTTGGTGCCCTGCTGCGGGTGTCGACGGTCTCCGGCCGGCAGGTTCCCGCCCTATGGCTGATGACGCTCAGCATGGGAACAGGTCTCGCCGGCAACCTCGTGGCGGCCTTCGCCGTCGACCCGGCGACGGGTACCCGCCCAGACTGGACCACCATGATCTTCATGGCCGGGTACACGTTCCTCGGCTGCGCGGCGCTGCATCCCTCGGCGGCGGACGCCACCAGACCCGGACCGGAACCCAAGGACGACCTGACGGCGGGCCGGCTGACATTCCTCGGCATCATGACCGCGCTGATCCCGATCGTCGGCGGCGGCCGGGCGATCCTCAAGCTGCCGACCGACGGGCTCCTCGTCGCGCTCGGCTCGGCCGTGGTGATCCCGCTGGTCATGGTCCGGGTGGCCCGGCTCGCCAACCAGCGCCGCCGGGCGGAACGGGCGCTGCTTCGGATGGTCAACCGTGACCCGCTCACCGGACTGCCGAACCGGGCCGGGTGCCTCGAACGGCTCGCGGCCGAGCTGGACCGGCCCGGCGTCGCCGTGCTCTTCTGCGACCTCGACGGCTTCAAGCCGGTCAACGACCGGCTCGGCCACGCGGCCGGCGACGAGCTGCTGATCGCGGTCGCCACGCGGTTGCGCGGCTGCATCCGCGAGCAGGACCTGGTGAGCCGCTTCGGCGGCGACGAGTTCGTCGTGGTGTGCCGCGACGACGACCCCCACAGGGCGGTCGACGCGGTGTGCGGCCGGATCCGCGAGATGGTCTCGCAGCCGCTCACCGTCGGCGGGGAGAGCGTCCGCATCGGCATGAGCGTCGGTGTGGCCTTCGCCGAACCGGGAAGCTGCATCGACGACCTGATCGGCCGCGCGGACCTCGCCATGTACGAGGCCAAGCGGTCGAAGTCGGTTGGCGCCCTCAGCCTCTCCGGCTTTTAAGGTCAAAATCCTTTTCCCGTACGCGCACAGCCGCACCGCCACCAGCAGAGCACCGTGGCGACGGGGTCACCCCAGCGTGGCCAGCTCTCCGGCGTTCGCGTTGCCGCCCGTGCAGACCACCGCGACCCGCTTGCCGGCGAACTCGTCCGGCCGGCTCAACACGCCCGCCAGCGGCGCGGCGCCGGCGCCCTCGGCGAGGGTATGCGCCCTGCTCGCCATCAGCCGCTGCGCCTCGGTGATCGCGTCGTCGGTCACCAGCAGGAAGTCGCTGAGGCCGTCGCGCATCAGGCGCTGCGGCAGGTCGAAGCCGCGCCCGGTGGCCAGACCGTCCACGCGGGTGCGGTTCGGGCGCTTGACGAGCTCGCCTGACCGCCAGGAGTCGTAGGCGGCCCGGGACGCGTCCGACTGGACGCCGATGACCCGGCAGTTCGGGGCGAGCTTGCTAGCCACGACGGCCGCCGCGGCCGCGCCGGTGCCGCTGCCGATCGGCACCAGGATGGCGTCCAGGTCCGGCTCGGCCTCCAGGATCTCGAGGTACAGCGTGCCGACGCCGGCGAGCAGTTCCGGGGTGTCGCCGGGGCTGATCAGCCGCGCGCCGGTGGACCGCGCCAGGTCCTCGGCGTGCCGCTGCGCCGTCTCGAGATCGGGGCCGTGCAGGATCACCTCGGCGCCCAACGCCGCCGTCGCCTCGGCCTTCGCCGGACTTGCCGACTCCGGCATCACCACCCGGCACGGTGCGCCGTAGATCGCGCTCGCGTAGGCCATCGACTGCGCGTGGTTGCCGGTCGAGTAGCTGACCGTGCCCCGGGCCCGCTCCGCCGCCGACATCGCCTCCAGCAGGGTGAACCCGCCGCGCACCTTGAACGCGCCGACCGGCTGGACGTTCTCGTGCTTGACGAACACGGTCGCGCCGACGGCCGCGTCCAGCAGCGGGTACGACCACATCGGGGTCGGCGGCAGGTGCCGGTAGACGATGTCCCGGGCGGCGGCCACGTCGGCGAAGCTGAGGTCCATGCCGCCATCATCCCCGGCGCGGCTCGGGGCGTCCGATGCCAATCGCGAGGCGCTGGACCCCGTCGCCACGGTGCCCTGCCGGGGGCGGTGCCGCTGTGCGCGTAAGGGAAAAGGGTTTTGATCTTCAAAGCCGGAGCGGCGGCGGGCCGGAGCCCACCGCCGCTGCCGGATCTAAATGATCAATTCGCCTGTTCGGCCAGGGCGAGGAACTGGCGCTTGGAGGAGAGCGCCAGCTCCGCCTCCTTGATGCGGCGGGTGTCGCCCGCCGCCTGCGCCCGGGCCAGCCGCTGCTCGGCCTCGGCGACCTGCTCACGCATCTGGCGCAGCAGCGGGTTGTCCTGCGGCGTGGTCTTGCGCCACGCCGAGTCCATCGCCACCCGGATGCGCTCCTCGGCGGCCCGCCAGCGGCGGTCCAGGCTCGCCGTCGCCTCGCGCGGCACCCGGCCCGCGTCGTGCCAGGCGGCCTGGGCGTCACGCAGCTTGTTCTGCGCGCCGCGCGGGTCGGCGTCGACGTCGAGCGCCTCGATCTCGGTCAGGATCGCCTGCTTGCGGTCGAGGTTGCCCTTGTATTCCGCGTCGCGGGCCGAGAAGACCTCGCTGCGGCGGGTGAAGAAGGCGTCCTGAGCCGCGCGGAAGCGTTCCCAGAGGCGCTGCTCGGCCTCCTTGGCCGCCCGTGGCGCGGCCTTCCACTCGTTCATCAGGTCCTTGAGCCGGTTGGCCGTCGACGACCACTCCGTCGAGTCGGCCAGGCCCTCGGCCTCCTTGACCAGCTCCTCCTTGGCCGTCTGCGCCTGCTTGCGCTGCCCGTCAAGGGTGGCGAAGTGCGCGCCGCGGCGGCGGGTGAAGCCGTCGCGGGCGGCCGCGAACCGCTTCCACAGCTCGCCGTCGGTCTTCTTGTCGACGCCGCGGATGGTCTTCCACTCGTCGAGGATCTCCTTGAGCCGGTCGCCCGCGCTCTTCCAGCCCGTCGACTCGGCGGCGATCGTCTCCGCCTCCTCGACCAGGGCGGTCTTGCGCGCCAGCGCCTCGCCGCGGGCCGCCTCGCGGGCGGCCCGGGCCTCGCCGGCCTTCTCGTCGGCGACCGTGGTCAGCCGGTCGAGGCGGGCGGCGAGCCCGTCGATGTCGCCGACCACGTGTGCCTCATCGAGGCTCGCGCGGATCCGTTTGACGCTGGTCAGCGAGTGCGCGGCGTCGGCGGCGCCGGACTTGAGCCGGGCCTCGATGAGGTCGACCTCGGTCACCAGGTCCGCGAAGCGCCGGGCGAAGTGGGCCAGGCCCTCCTCGGGCGTGCCCGCCTGCCACGAGCCGACCACGCGGTCGCCCTCGGCCGTCTTCACATACACGGTGCCGTCGGCATCCACGCGCCCGAAGGCCGTCCAGTCGTTCATGAGCCCACCCTCGTTCTCCCGGCGGTGCGGGCCTCGCTGCCCGCGACCACCGCCATAGCGCAGTCGAATGCCATTGTTCCATCGGCATTCTTTCTCGCGCATTGTCACAGGTCCAACCCGGTTCCGGGGAAGCGCCCGCCGATGACCGTGACCAGCCCGTTACGGTGGCTCCGTGCCTTTGCTCCCATCTCCAGGAGTCATCGCGGTCGTCGGGCCCACCGCCGCAGGGAAATCCGCCCTCAGCATCGCGCTCGCACGGGCCCTCGGCGGCGAGGTCGTCAACGCCGACTCCATGCAGCTCTACCGGGGTATGGACATCGGCACGGCCAAGCTCACCGCTGACGAGCGGGAAGGCGTTCCGCACCACGTCCTGGACGTCTGGGACGTGACGCGGCCGGCGAGCGCGAAGGAGTACCAGGAGCTGGCCCGGGCCGCGGTCGACGACATCGCCGCCCGGGGCCGGGTGCCGCTGCTCGTCGGGGGCTCCGGGCTCTACGTCCGGGCGGTTCTCGAGGAGTTCGAATTTCCCGGCACGGATCCCGCCATTCGGGAGCGGCTGGAGCTGGAGCTGGCCGCGGCGGGCCCGGCGCCGCTGTACGCCCGGCTCGCGACGCTCGACGCGAGCGCCGCCGCGAAGATCCTGCCGTCGAACGGGCGGCGCATCGTCCGGGCGCTGGAGGTCATCGAGCTGACCGGCGAGCCGTTCACCGCCGCCCTGCCCGCGCCGACCCCGTACTACGAGTCGGTGCAGATCGGCGTGGACCGCGAGACCGCCGAGCTCGACAAGCGGATCGCCGACCGGGTGGACCTGATGTGGGCCGCGGGCCTGCTCGACGAGGTGCGGGGGCTGGACGGCCTGCGGGAGGGCCGCACGGCGAGCCGGGCGCTGGGCTACCAGCAGGCGCTGGCCCAGCTCGACGGCGAACTGACCGAGGAGCAGGCCAAGGACGAGACCGTGCGGGCGACCCGCCGCTTCGTGCGCAGGCAGCGCTCCTGGTTCCGCCGCGACCCGCGGATCACCTGGCTCGACGGCGCGTCGGCCGCTCTTACGGAGGAGGCGTTGGCGGCCTGCGCGGCGGCTGCGCGATGATGGACGCGTGTTGTTCACCAAGGGCCACGGCACCGGAAACGACTTCGTCATCCTCGGCGACCCCGACGGGGCGCTGGCGCTGACCCCCGCGCTGGTCGCGGCGCTCTGCGACCGGCACCGCGGCATCGGCGCGGACGGCGTGCTGCGCGTGGTGCGCAGCGCCAAGGATCCGGACGGCGCCGGCCACGCGGGCGATGCCGAGTGGTTCATGGACTACTGGAACGCGGACGGCTCGTTCGCCGAGATGTGCGGCAACGGCGTCCGGGTCTTCGCCCGCTACCTGGTCGCCAACGGCCTGGCCGACCCCGGCGGCGAGGACCTGCCGGTCGCGACCCGGGCCGGCGTCGTGCGCGCGCGGGTCGGCGACCCGATCATCTCCGTGCAGATGCGCGCCCCCGAGGTGTACGCGGCGAGCACCGCGACCGTCGGCCAGCTCACCTTCCCCGGCGTCGCGGTCGACTGCGGCAACCCGCACCTGGTCTGCGGCGTGCACGACGGCCTGCCGCTGGGCTCCCTGGACCTGCACGCGGCGCCCGGCTACGACACGGCACTTTTCCCCGGGGGAGTGAACGTCGAATTCACCACTGTGGGTGACCCGGTCGAGGGCGCCGACATGCACATGCGGATGCGGGTCTACGAGCGCGGCTCGGCCGAGACGCTGTCCTGCGGCTCGGGCGCGCTCGCGGTCGGCGCGGTCGCGCTGCGCGACGCCGGGTTGCGCGCCGGCGTGGTCGCCGTCGACCTGCCCGGCGGCCGGCTGACGGTCACCTACGACGGCGCGTCATGGTGGCTGGCGGGGCCGGCGGTGCTGGTGGCGACCGGTGAGGTCGACCCGGCGGCGCTCACCCGATGACGGCCCTGCACCGGGTGGCGCACCGCGGTTACTCCGCCGTCGCGCCCGAGAACACCCTGCCCGCGCTCGCCGCCGGTGTCCTCGCCGGCGCCACGTTCATCGAGTTCGACGTGCGGACCACCGCCGACGGCGTGCCGGTGGTGATCCACGACCGCACGGTCGACCGCACCACCGACGGGACCGGCAAGGTCTGGGAGCTGACCCTTGACGAGGTCTCCGCGCTGGACGCGGGCTCCTGGTTCTCCCCGGCGTACGCGGGCACGCGGATTCCCCGCCTGACCGAGGTCCTTGACCTGCTGCGCCCGCACGCCGCGCCCGCCGCCGAGCTGCTGCTGGAGATCAAGCCGCCGGCCACCCTCGAACAGGTGAAGAACATCATCGGCCTGGTGGCGGGCGCGGGCCTGCTGGGCCGCACGGTCGTGCAGAGCTTCGACCCGGCCGTCGTCGCGCTGGTGGCGGAGGCGGCCCCGGACACCCGGCGCGGGCTGCTGCGCGACGGCTTCGACGCCGGGCAGCTGGCGGTCGCCCTCGAACTCGGCATCAGCTACTGCAACCCGTCGACGGACGCGGTGCTGGCCGCGCCCGGCACCGTCGCCGCCCTGGCCGGCGCCGGGGTGGCGGTGATGCCGTGGACGGCAAACGACATCGCGCTCTGGCCCGCCCTGGTCGACGCCGGTGTGGCCGGCATCATCTCGGACCGGACGGGCGAGCTGACCGGCTGGGCGGCGGCGGTTCAGAACGTGTCGCCGGGCGCCTCGTCCAGTTCCGCGTCGGGCATTGCCGCCGAGTTCGGGTGTGCCGGTGCGCCCTTGACCACCTGACGGATCGCCGCGGCCACCGCCGGGGTCACCCGCGGGTCGAAGACGCTGGGCACGATGACTGTCGGGTTGAGCTTGTCCTCGCCGACGACGTTCGCGATCGCCACCGCCGCGGCCAGCGCCATCTCCTCGGTGAACTCCTCGGCGCTGGCGTCGAGCATGCCGCGGAAGACGCCCGGGAAGGCCAGCACGTTGTTGATCTGGTTGGGCTGGTCCGAGCGGCCGGTGGCGACCACGGCCGCGTGCTGCCGCGCCGCGCGCGGGTCCACCTCGGGGTCCGGGTTGGCCAGCGCGAAGACGATCGACCTGTCCGCCATCTTGGCGATGTCGTCGCCGGTCAGCAGGTTCGGCGCGCTCACGCCGATGAACACGTCCGCGCCGACGATCGCGCCGGCCAGGTCGCCGGAGTAGTTGCCGCGGTTGGTGTGCTCGGCGAGCCACTGCCAGGTCGGGGTGAGGTCGTCCATGCCGCGGTGCAGGGCGCCCCTGCGGTCGTACGCGATGATGTCGCCGACGCCCTGGCGCAGCAGCAGCTTCATGATCGCGGTGCCCGCCGCGCCGGCGCCGGAGACCACGACCCGGACGTTCGCGAGTTCCTTGCCCACCACCCGCAGCGCGTTGGTCAGCGCGGCAAGCACGCAGATCGCGGTGCCGTGCTGATCGTCGTGGAAGACCGGGATGTCGAGCAGCTCGCGCAGCCGCATCTCGATCTCGAAGCACCGCGGCGCGGCGATGTCCTCCAGGTTGATGCCGCCGTAGGCCGGCGCGATCGCCTTGACGATCGCCACGATCTCGTCGGTGTCCTGTGTGTCCAGCACCACCGGCCAGGCGTCCACCCCGCCGAAGCGCTTGAAGAGGGCGGCCTTGCCCTCCATCACCGGCATCGCCGCGGCCGGTCCGATGTTGCCCAGGCCCAGCACCGCCGAGCCGTCGCTGACCACGGCGACCGTGTTGCGCTTGATGGTGAGCCGGCGCGCGTCGGCGGGATTCTCCGCGATCGCCATGCAGACCCGCGCCACCCCCGGCGTGTACGCCCGGGACAGCTCGTCGCGGTTGCGCAGTGCCACCTTGGAGCTGACCTCGATCTTGCCGCCCAGGTGCAGGAGGAACGTGCGGTCGGAGACCTTGCGGACGTCGACGCCGTCCTGCGCCTCCAGCTGCTTGACGACCTGGTCGGCGTGGCCGGAGTCGGCGGTGTCGCAGGTGAGGTCGACGAGCACGTGGGTGGGGTCGGAGTCCACCACGTCGAGCGCCGTCACGATCGCGCCGGCCTCGCCGACGCAGGTGGTGAGCCGGCCGATGGAGGAGGCGTCGGCGGTCACAGCGATGCGGATCGTGATCGAGAATCCTGCACTGGGCAGGCGGGTGGTCACCACGGTGTTCCCTCCGTCGTTGGCGGGTGCGTACCCGCAATCTTGCTCTTCGGGAATACCGGACACCAATCCGGTGGTTACTGATACGTCAGACACTCTGCGACAAACGCCCCGCACCGTTATGTGGATGCGCTCGACGCCCCGGGCGTGCCACGATCGGGCGGAGGAGGTCACTTTTGCGTACTGAGGTATTCGAACCGGACGTCACCACCGGTGAGCTGGAGCTCGAGGAGCGCCACTCCCTGCGTCGGGTCGCCGGTCTCTCCACCGAGCTCACGGACGTCACCGAGGTCGAGTACCGGCAGCTGCGACTCGAACGTGTCGTGCTGGTCGGTGTCTGGACCGAGGGCACCATCGCCGATGCGGAGAACTCCCTCACGGAGCTCGCCGCGCTCGCCGAGACGGCCGGGTCCGAGGTGCTCGAGGGCCTGATCCAGCGGCGTAGCCGCCCCGACTCGGCCACCTTCATCGGCCGGGGCAAGGTCGACGAGCTGCGCGACGTTGTCGTCGCCACCGGCGCCGACACGGTCATCTGCGACGGCGAGCTGTCGCCCTCGCAGCTGCGCAAGCTCGAGCAGCAGGTCAAGGTCAAGGTCGTCGACCGCACCGCGCTGATCCTGGACATCTTCGCCCAGCACGCGAAGAGCAAGGAAGGCAAAGCGCAGGTCGAGCTGGCGCAACTCCAGTACCTGCTGCCCCGCCTGCGCGGCTGGGGTGAGTCGCTGTCCCGTCAGGGCGGCGGCGCGGGTGGCGGCTCGGGCGGCGGCGTCGGCACGCGTGGCCCCGGTGAAACCAAGATCGAGACCGACCGGCGGCGGATCAACACCCGCATCTCGCGCCTCAAGCGCGAGATCAAGGCCCTGCGGACGGTACGCCAGACGAAGCGCTCCAAGCGCACCAGCAGTGGCGTGCCCGCGGTCGCCATCGCCGGCTACACCAACGCCGGCAAGTCCAGCCTGCTGAACAGCCTCACCTCGGCGGGCGTGCTGGTCGAGGACGCGCTGTTCGCGACGCTGGATCCGACCACCCGCCGCACGGCGGCCGAGGACGGGCGGGTGTTCACGATCTCCGACACGGTCGGCTTCGTCCGGCACCTGCCGCACCACATCGTCGAGGCGTTCCGCTCGACGCTGGAGGAGGTGGCCTACTCCGACCTGGTCGTGCACGTGGTCGACGGGGCGCATCCGGACCCCGAGGGCCAGGTGACGGCCGTCCGGGAGGTGCTCGGCGACGTCGGCGCCGACCGGATCCCGGAGCTGCTGGTCGTCAACAAGATGGACGCGGCCGACGAGGAGACCATCCTGCGGCTCAAGCGGGCCTGGCCGGACGCGGTGTTCGTGTCGGCGCGCTCGGGCCTGGGCATCGCCGAGCTGCACGTGGCCATCGCGGAGCGGCTGCCGCGCCCGGCGGTCGACCTGCGGGTGCTGCTGCCCTACGACCGGGGTGACCTGGTGGCCCGGATCCACCGCGTCGGGCAGGTGCTGGAGACCCGCCACACCGAGGAGGGCACCGAGCTCCGGGTGCGGGTGGGCGAGCAGTTGGCCGCCGATCTTGCGGCTTTCCGCATGTAACGGCGTGGTTGTCGGATTCGTAAGCCGCACCAAGGTGATCCACGCGAAACACGGATTAGAGACGCCGCATGCGACACTGATCGGATGCGGCGTCTCGTGTTCCCGGTCATCCTTGCCTCCGGGCTTGTGATGTTGGGGGCCGTGCCCGCCTCTGCCGAACCCGCCCCCGCGGCGGACCCGGCGAAGGCAGCGGCCGGCAAGAAGCTTTGTAAGGTCACCGACTCGGCCCTGCCCGAGCTCTCCGGGATGGTCGCCGTCAAGAACGGCTACGTGGTCGTCAACGACAGCGCCGACCTGGAGAGCCAGAAGAAGGTCTTCTTCCTCGACGACGAGTGCGAGATCACAAAGCGCGTCGACTACAGCGGCAAGGGGCCCCTCGACACCGAGGACATGGCGCTGTCGCCGGACGGCAAGACGATCTGGATCGCCGACATCGGTGACAACAACGTCCGGGACAACCCCGACGACCCGCGCCCGACCGTCGGCCTCTGGAGCATGCCGGTCGACGGCTCCAAGAAGCCGAAGCTGCACCGCCTGGCGTACCCACAGGGCGACAACCACGACGCCGAGGCGCTGCTCCTCAACGGCGACGGCACGCCGATCATCGTGACCAAGGAGACGGTCGGCAAGCCGGCCGCCATCTACGTGCCGAAGGCGCCCCTGAAGGCCAACAACGAAGAGGGCGTGCCGCTCCAGAAGGTCGGCGAGGTCACACTGCCGCGCTCGGACACGCAGGGCAACCCGCTCGCCCGCCTCGCGCAGGGCATCGTCACGGGCGGCGCCGTCGCGCCGGGCGGGACGAAGGTCGTGCTCCGCACCTACCTCGACGCCTTCGAGTGGGACGTGTCGAACGGCGACGTGCTGGCTGCCCTCAAGAACAAGCCGCGCCAGACCGGCCTGCCCAACGAGCCGTTCGGCGAGGCGATCACCTACAGCCCCGACGGCAAGCAGTTCAACACGGTCTCCGACGTCGGCTCCTCCTCGGACGAGGAGGCCACCAACTACATCCTGGGCTACACCCCGGCGACGAAGGTCCTCGAGGCCAAGGCGTCCGGCGACGAGGACGGCGCGGCGAGCGGCGGCTCCTGGCTCGCGGATCTGAGCCTGTCCGACATCACCTACATGGTGGGCGGCGTCGGAGTGCTCGGCGCGATCCTGGTCGGCGCGGGCGTCTTCGGCATCATGCGGTCCCGCAAGAAGGCCCTGCTGGAGCCGCCCGCCGGCAAGAGCGTCGACCCGAACGGACCCAAGCCGATCGACGCCCGGACCGAGCTGCTGTCGGTCGGCGGACCGGCCGAGCGCCCGGGCGTCTACGGCGGCAACCGTGCACCTGTCGGAGCACCGTCCGGCCCGGGTGTCTACGGAGCCCAGCCGTCGGCGCCGCAGAAGGGCGGCGTCTACGGCGGTGGCGGCGGCCGTCCGCCGCAGGGCCAGCCCGCGGGTCGCCCCGCACCGCCGCCGGCCGGTCGCCCGGGTGGGGGTCGCCCCGGCGGCCCGCCGCCGGTGCAGCCCGGTCGTCCCGGTGTTGTCCAGCCCGGTCGCCCCGGCGGTGCCCAGCCCGGCCGTGGCGGCCAGCAGGGTCGCCCGGGTCAGGGCGGCGGTGGCCGCCCCGGCGGCGGCGTCTACGGCGCTCCGCCCGCTCCGCCACCGCCCACCGGCCGCCCGCCCGGCGGTGGGTCGCAGCGTCCGTCCGGATTCACCGGCCCGCAGGGCGGCAACCGGCAGCCCGGTCGCCCGGACGGCCGTCCGCCTTACGGCGTCTGATCCGCCTGTGCCGGGTCGTCAGACCCGGCGCAGGACCGCGACCACGCGGCCCATGATCGTGGCGTCGTCACCCGGGATCGGGTCGAACGCCGGGTTGGCCGGCATCAGCCACACGTGCCCGTCCCGCTGCCGGTAGCTCTTGACGGTCGCCTCGCCGTCGATCATCGCCGCCACTATCTCGCCGACGTTCGCCGTCGGCTGCTGGCGGACCACCACCCAGTCGCCGTTGCAGATCGCGGCGTCGATCATCGAGTCGCCCTTGACCTCGAGCATGAAGACGTCGCCCTCGCCGACCAGCTCGCGCGGCAGCGGGAAGAACTCCTCCACCGCCTGCTCGGCCAGGATCGGCCCGCCGGCGGCGATCCGGCCCAGCAGCGGCACGTAGGCCGGGGTCGGCCGGGCCGAGCGCAGCGTCTCGTCGTCGACCATCTCGCTGGGCGCCCGCACGTCGACCGCGCGCGGCCGGTTGGGATCACGCCGCAGGAAGCCCTTCTTCTCCAGCTCCTTGAGCTGGTAGGCGACGCTTGACGGCGACACGAGGCCGACCGCCTCGCCGATCTCGCGCACGCTCGGCGGGTAGCCGTAGCGCTCCACCCAGTCCCGGATGAACTCGAGGATCCGGCGCTGGCGGGCGGTCAGGTCGGCGGTGACCAGGTCGGGGAACTGACTGACCACCGGTGTCACGGCCCGCAGCTGCGGTGCCTCGCCGCCACGGGCGCGCGACGGCGTCCGGCGGCGGATGGCCGCCTTGGTGTTGGCGGGCTCGGGCTGCGGATCCTTCTGGTGTTGCCGGCTCGTCCGGTCGTCGGTCGACACGTCCGCCCTCCCTGTCGGCCAGTGCCTCATCGGCACGTGGTGCGCTCGCGGAGCCGGGCAGTCGCCGTGGGGATGGACTTATGCCCGGCTGACCCCTCTTGACCGAGAACGGTAACTGCGGCGTACGACATATTCAAACATCTGTACGACTTTCTCTCGGCGTGTCGCCCGTAAGTGCTCGACTTCCGTACGCCTGTTCTGATACACCGTCGTACGGACGTTCGATAGAACGCATGTCCGAGAGACGTATGCGAGGAAAGGAATATGCCGTGGTGACCACTGGTGCGCGCCGGCAGCCGGCCCCGTTGCGGCTGACCCGGCGGGGGCGCGTCGTCGTGCTGACCTTCTTCATCCTGCTCGCGTCTCTCGCGAGTGCCGTGTTGTGGACCACTGCGTCCAGGGCCGGCGATCCCGATGCCGGCCCGGCGCCTAGCGTCGTCGTCCAGCCGCACGACACGCTCTGGTCGATCGCGGGCCGCGCGGCCCCCGATCGCAGCCCGTGGGAGGTCGTCGCGGAGATCCGCCACCTCAACGGTCTCGACGGCTACTACATCCACGCCGGTGAGACTCTGATCCTTCCGCGCGAGCGCTGAAACACATTGTTGATCAAGACGTTTCGGTGCTGCCCGTGACCGGCGCGGTACCGGTCGTGTTGAGGTAGAAAATACGGCGCGCCGACGCGCCGGTGAACTTGCATCGACGTCGGCAGCGGCATAACGTCAACCCCAACATCTAGTAGTTACAAGGGTGTAAGTCATCCACAGGTTGGGGTCAGGCAGCCCCGCACACCACGGGTTCGTGCACAGCCACGAGGCGGGATCCACCGCCGCGGGGCTGTCGTTCGGCGTGCCCGTGAGGCGCTCTGCCGGCCCGCTCCCTGCCCGGGTGGCCGGGCCCGGTGACAGGGGGAGTTTCGGTGCGGTGTCCGTACTGCCGGCACGCCGACTCGCGGGTGGTCGATTCGCGAGAGGCTGACGACGGCCAGTTGATCCGTCGTCGGCGGTCGTGCCCCGAGTGCGGTAAGCGGTTCACCACGGTCGAGGAGGCCGTGCTGGCGATCGTGAAGCGCAACGGCGTCACCGAACCCTTCAGCAGGACCAAGATCATGAGTGGCGTTCGCAAGGCCTGTCAGGGCCGGCCGGTCGACGAGGACTCGATCGCGCTGCTCGCACAGAAGGTCGAGGAGACCATCCGGGCCAAGGGCGCGGCGGAGGTGCCGAGCCACGACGTTGGCCTCGCCATCCTCACGCCGCTGCGCGAGCTGGACCAGGTGGCCTACCTCCGCTTCGCGAGCGTCTACAAGTCCTTCGACTCGCTGGACGAGTTCGAACGTGAGATCACCGAGCTGCGCGAGGCGGCCACCGCCGGCGAGGCGGCCGAGCGGCACCTGGTCGCCGCGCGGTCCGGCAACCGGCCGCCGAAGGCCGGCGCACAGGAAAAGCTTGATGCAGGAAGCAATCGAGGGGGAGCACCAAATGGCCGGTGACGGCATGACAGCAGGCAGGCAGCGCAATCGCGCGAGCAGCGGGGGCGCCACGGCCGGGGGGCTGCGGATCGAGCGGGTCTGGACGACCGAGGGCGTCCACCCGTACGACGAGGTCGAGTGGGAGCGCCGCGACGTCGTCATGACGAACTGGCGGGACGGCTCGATCAACTTCGAGCAGCGCGGCGTCGAGTACCCCACCGCGTGGAGCGTCAACGCCGCCAACATCGTCACCACGAAGTACTTCCGGGGTGCGGTCGGCACGCCGGAGCGCGAGTGGTCGCTCAAGCAGCTCATCGACCGGGTCGTGCAGACCTACCGCAAGGCGGGCGAGGAGCACGGCTACTTCGCCAACCCGGGCGACGCCGAGCTCTTCGACCACGAGCTGACCTGGATGCTGCTGCACCAGGTGTTCAGCTTCAACTCGCCGGTCTGGTTCAACGTCGGCACGGCCTCGCCGCAGCAGGTCAGCGCCTGCTTCATCCTGTCCGTCGACGACTCGATGGACTCGATCCTCGACTGGTACAAGGAGGAGGGGCTGATCTTCAAGGGCGGCTCCGGCTCCGGGGTCAACCTGTCCCGGATCCGCTCCTCCAAGGAGCTGCTCTCCTCCGGCGGCACGGCCAGCGGCCCGGTCAGCTTCATGCGCGGCGCGGACGCCAGCGCCGGCACGATCAAGTCCGGCGGTGCGACCCGCCGCGCGGCCAAGATGGTGATCCTCGACGTCGACCACCCCGACATCGAGGAGTTCGTCACCACCAAGGCCCGCGAGGAGGACAAGATCCGGGCCCTGCGCGACGCCGGGTTCGACATGGACCTCGGCGGCAGCGACATCGTCTCGGTGCAGTACCAGAACGCCAACAACTCGGTCCGCGTCAGCGACGAGTTCATGCGGGCGGTCGAGGAGGGCGGCACGTTCGACCTCCGCGGCCGGATGAACGGCGAGACGATCGAGACCATCGACGCCAAGCGGCTGTTCACCGAGATCGCCAAGGCCGCGTGGGAGTGCGCCGACCCCGGCCTCCAGTACGACGACACGATCAACGACTGGCACACCAACCCGGAGACCGGCCGCATCACCGCGTCCAACCCGTGTTCGGAGTACATGTCGCTGGACGACTCGTCCTGCAACCTGGCCTCGCTCAACCTGATGAAGTTCCTCCGGGCCGACGGCGGCTTCGAGGTCGAGAAGTTCGTCAAGAGCGTCGAGTTCGTCATCACCGCGATGGACATCTCGATCTGCTTCGCCGACTTCCCGACCAAGCGGATCGGCGAGACCACGCGCGCCTACCGCCAGCTCGGCATCGGCTACGCGAACCTCGGCGCGCTGCTGATGGCCTCCGGCCTG
Organism: Amorphoplanes digitatis; assembly: GCF_014205335.1. NCBI lineage: Bacteria > Bacillati > Actinomycetota > Actinomycetes > Micromonosporales > Micromonosporaceae > Actinoplanes > Actinoplanes digitatis. The sequence goes on from NZ_JACHNH010000001.1 coordinate 1,145,932, forward strand.
CCGTACGACTCGGAGGGTGGCCGCAGCCTGGCCGCCGCCATCACCTCGCTGATGACCGGTGTGGCCTACCGCCGCTCCGCCGAGGTCGCCGGCGTCGTCGGCGCGTACGACGGCTACGCCCGCAACGCGGACGCGCACAAGCGGGTCATGCGCAAGCACGCCGCGGCGAACGACGAGATCCGCCCGTCGGGCACCGTCGCCACCGCGCTGGTCCGCGAGGCCACCAAGCAGTGGCAGCAGGGCAACAAGATCGGTGAGAAGAACGGCTGGCGCAACGCGCAGGCCTCCGTGCTCGCGCCGACCGGCACCATCGGCCTGATGATGGACTGCGACACCACCGGCGTCGAGCCCGACCTGGCCCTTGTCAAGTTCAAGAAGCTCGTCGGCGGCGGCTCGATGCAGATCGTCAACCAGACGGTCCCGCGCGCCCTGCGCAGCCTCGGCTACCCCGAGGAGCAGGTCGAGGCGATCGTCGAGCACATCGCCGACCACGGCATCGTCGTCGACGCGCCCGGCCTCAAGCCGGAGCACTACCCGGTCTTCGACTGCGCAATGGGCGAGCGGTCCATCGCCCCGATGGGCCACGTGCGGATGATGGCGGCCGTGCAGCCGTTCATCTCCGGCGCGATCTCCAAGACGATCAACATGCCGGAGTCGGCGACCGTCGAGGACATCGAGAACGTGCACTACCAGGGCTGGAAGCTCGGCCTCAAGGCACTCGCGATCTACCGCGACAACTGCAAGGTCGGCCAGCCGCTCTCGGCGGCCAAGCCGAAGGTGACCGCCGCCGTGGCGCCCGCCGCGGTGGTCGAGCCGGTCGTCGAGAAGGTCATCGAGTACCGCCCGGTCCGCAAGCGCCTGCCGAAGAAGCGCCCGTCCGAGACGGTCTCCTTCTCGGTCGGCGGCGCCGAGGGCTACCTGACCGCTTCGTCCTACCCGGACGACGGCCTCGGCGAGGTCTTCCTGAAGATGTCGAAGCAGGGCTCGACCCTGGCCGGCGTCATGGACGCCTTCTCGGTGGCGATCTCCATCGGCCTGCAATACGGCGTGCCGCTGGAGACCTACGTCAGCAAGTTCACGAACATGCGCTTCGAGCCGGCCGGCATGACCGACGACCCGGACATCCGCATGGCGGCGTCGGTGATGGACTACATCTTCCGTCGCCTCGCGCTGGACTTCCTGCCGTACGACACCCGTGCCGAACTGGGCATCTTCACCGCCAAGGAGCGCGCCGCGCAGATCCAGGCCGAGGCCGCGGCCGAGGCCGCCGGCGTCGACCTGGCCGGCATGGCCGCGTCCGCCCCGGTGTCCGCCCCGGTCGGCGCGGCCTCCGCCCCGGCGGCCACGGCCCCCGCGACCGAGGTCGAGGCCGGCAAGGGCACCCCGTCGGCGGTCGGCTCGTCGACCGAGCTCCTGGAGGTCGTCCTGGGCACCTCGGCCGACGCGCCGCTCTGCTTCACCTGCGGCACGAAGATGCGCCCGGCCGGAAGCTGCTACGTCTGCGAGGGCTGCGGCTCCACCTCGGGCTGCAGCTGAGCTACGAGTAACGGATGCCTCCCGCCCGACCAGGGTGGGAGGCATCCGTTCGTTCTACTCGGACCGGTCGGTCCAGGCGGGATCGCGGCCGGTCAGGCCGAGCATCCGGTCCAGCACCGGCGCCGTCGGGGGCACCGGCACCTCGTCCCCGTACGCCTTCATCTCGCGCCCGAGTCCGGCCGTCGCCGCGACCTCCTCGCGCAGGAATTCCAGCAGCCCCGGATCCCAGCTCACGTCCTGGCCGGCGGCGCGGGCCAGGTCCCACCCGTGCACCACGTACTCGACGAGGACCATCCCGCCGATCATCCGCGCGGGCATCACGTGCGGCCCGCCCATCGTGGCCGTGCCCTCCCACGCCGACGGCGCCGACCAGGCCGCGACGAGCTGCTCGATCTGGCGTTCCAGCCGCACCAGCGGATCGCCGTCCGGCGACATCTCGCCGTCCGAGTTGCGGCTGGCCCGGGCGAGCGCCGGCCCCCAGTGCAGCAGGTGCTCGATCAGGCCGCCGACGTCGAATTCGTCGCACGGCGTCCGCGCGCCGAACTGCTCGGGCCGGATGGCGCGGACGACGGCCGCCGTCGGCGGCGCCGCGAGGGCGATGAGTTCGTGTTCCCGCATGCCCACCGAGGGTAGGCGTTCTCCGCCGGGCCGTCTTGAAGGAACGCGACGCTAAGCTGCATCGATGGTCAGGGACGCGCGCGAGCTGCGCGGCGCGTGGGCCGCCTTCCAGAGCCACGGGTACGCCGACCCGCCGCCGGACCTCGCCGCCTTCGTGTCCCGGTACTGGTTCGCCGAGTGGGATCTGCGCGGCCAGGAGCCGTACCGGCAGAAGATCGTGCCCTATCCGAGCGTGTACCTGACCTTCCTGGACGGTGCCGCGATCGTGCGCGGCCCGGAGCGCGGGCACGTCGTCCGCGTCCTCGAGGGGCGTGGCCGGGTGTTCGGCGTGACCTTCCGCCCCGGCTGCTTCCGTCCGTTCCTCGGCGTACCGGTCTCGACCATCACCGGCCGCTCGCTGCCCGCCGCCGAGGTGTTCGGGCCGGACCTGCCGCGGGGCACGGTCGAGGAGGTCGACGCCTTCCTGCGTGCCGTCCTTCCGGCGGCCGATCCGCTGGCCGAGCTGGCCGGCGCCGTGGTGGCCCAGGTGCAGGCCGAGCCGCGGCTCACCCGCGTCGACGAGCTCGCCGCCCGGGCCGGCCTTGGCGTACGCCGGTTGCAGCGCCTGTTCGCCGACTATGTCGGGCTCGGTCCGAAGTGGGTGATCCGCCGCTACCGCCTGCACGAGGTCGGCGAGCGGCTCGCCGCCGGCGCGGACATCGACTGGGCCCGGCTGGCCGGCGAGCTCGGCTACGCCGACCAGGCGCACTTCACCCGCGACTTCACCGCCATGTTCGGCGAGCCGCCGACCGTGTACGCCCAGCGCTATCCGGAGCGGTAGGGAGCAGCGTCACTGATCGGAAGGGTTACGATTCGTAACTTTAACGGTTAAGTTCGGGGCGTGACAGACGACCGCCGCCGCCTCGAAGCCGCCAAGGTCGCCGTCGGCATCACCTTCGCCATCAACGGCCTCGGGTTCGCGGGCTGGTTCGCGAGGGTGCCCGCGGTCCGCGAGGACCTCGGACTGAGCTCGGCCGGGCTCGGCCTGCTGCTGCTCTGCCTCTCCGGCGCGGCCATCGCGGCGATCCCGCTGGCCGGGCCGCTGGTGCAGCGCCTCGGCCCGGCCCGCTCGGTCCTGATCGGCAGCATGGCCGTGGTGCTGGGCCTGCTCGGCCTGGCGTGCGGAACGATGTTCGGCTCGGTGCCGCTGGCGGGCGTGGGCCTGATGCTGCTCGGCGTCGGCAACAGCACCTGGGACGTGGCGATGAACGTCGAGGGCGCGGACGTCGAACGGCGCCTCGGGCGCACCCTCATGCCCCGTTTCCATGCCGGCTTCAGCCTCGGCACCGTGGCCGGCGCGGGTGTCAGCGCCGCCGCCGCGGCGATCGGCGTCGCGTTGTCGACGCAGCTCTTCCTCATGGCGGCACTGGCCGCGATCGTGATGACCCTGACGGTCCGCCGCTTCCTGCCGCACGCACCGGCGACGGCGGAGCAGCGCACGGCAGGTCGCGTCCGTGACGCCTGGCGCGAGCCGCGCACCCTGCTGATCGGCGTGATCATGCTGGGCTTCGGCTTCACGGAGGGCGCGGCGAACGACTGGCTGGCGATCGGCCTGGTCGACGGCTACCACGCCACGGAGACGGTCGGCGCCATCGGCTTCGGCTTCTTCGTGGTGGCGATGACCCTGGGCCGCCTCTTCGGCGGCTCCGCGATCGAGCGCTGGGGCCGCGTGACGGTGCTGCGCGCCACGGCGGTGTCGGCGTTGCTCGGCCTGCTGCTGGCGGTCTCCGGCATCGGCGTGCCGGTGGTGCTGGTCGGCGCGCTGCTCTGGGGCGCGGGCGCCTCGCTGGGCTTCCCGATCGGCATGAGCGCGGCCGCGGACGACCCGCTCCGCGCCGCGATCCGGGTGTCGGTGGCGGGCTCGATCGGCTACGCCGCCTTCCTCGCCGGCCCGCCGCTGATCGGCGTACTCGCGGAGCACTTCGGGGTGCTGCGGGCGCTGCTGGTGGTGCTGGTGGCGATCGGCCTCGGGCTGGCGGCCTCGGCCGCGGCCCGGCCGCTCCCGATCGGCCGCGCCGCGCGGGACGAGCCGGTCGCCACGCCCTGATCCGCCCCGGTCAGTGGCCGCCGGTGAGGAAGTCGCCGATCAGCGACGCCAGGAGTTCGGGCTGCTCGATCACCATGGCGTGCGAGGCGTCCTCGAGTTGCAGGTAGCGCATCCGCGGATTCGCCTTCGCGCCGGCCTCGGCCTGATCGAGCAGGAAGCTCCGGTGCGCCGCGTAGAGGTCCGCGAACGGCTCCTGCTCCGGCAGGTTCCGGGTCGCGAGCACGGCGAGGGTGTGCGTGGGCGTCGCGGCGTAGACCGGACCAAGATCAAGTCCATTCATCAGCGTACGCAGCTCGCCCGCGGTCTCGGCGGACGGCCGCATTGTCGTCTCGCCGTCCCGGTGCGCCAGGTTACGCCGGAAGCCCTCGATCCACACCTTCTCGTTGGCGCCCATGTCCCGGGCCGCCATCTGCTGCCGTTCGACCAGGTCGGGCAGCTCCTCGGCCGGGATCGTGCGCCCCATCCCGGCGTGCAGCGTGTCGAACACCGCTTGCAGCCGGGCCAGCTCCGCCGCCGCCACCCCGGGTTCGAGGCCGGGCAGCTGCTCGGGCCGGCTGGGCGGCGGACTGCCGTCGAGGCTGACCACACCGGGCGACTCGGGGTGCCGCTGCCCCCAGAGCGTGGCGAGCATCCCGCCGAGCGAGTTCCCGACCACCGAGGGCTGTTTCAACTCCATCTGTACGGTCACCGCGGCGATGTCTCCGAGCGCGGCGTCCCAGGACCAGGTGCCGTCGCCAGAGCGTCCGTGCCCGCGCAGATCCATGGTGATGACCCGGTGCCGCGGCCGCAGCGCCCGGGCCAGCGTCGTCATCATCGAGAGGTTCCCGCCGGCGCCGTGCAGGAGCAGCAGCGGGGGCTGATCGCCCCCGAAGTCCCGGACGGCGATGGGCAGCTCTCCCGCATCGACCAGTCGATCGTTGATCACAGCATCTCTCCAACCGGTAGCGCCGACGGGGTCGGTCGCATCTCTTCAAGCGGTGGCGCCGACGGCGTCGGTCGCGTCTCTCCTGGCGGTGGTGCCGACGGGGTCGGTCGCGTCTCTCCTGGCGGTGGTGCCGACGGGGTCGGTCGCGTCTCTTCAAGCGGTGGCGCGGACGGGGTCGGCTGGCGGATCATTCCGGCCGTCCACGGAGTCGGTCGCGGATCGCTGACGACGGCACGCCGCCGTCGGGATGGCGGGGCAGTCGGCCGCGCCGGACCAGGTCGTGCACACCCTGCCGGGTGATGCCGAGCATCGCGCCGGCGGTCGCGTACGAGACCGACTCGGCGGCCGGATGGCCGACCCGGCGGGCGACCACCGCGCCGAGCGGGGTCCGCCACCACTGCACCGGCGGGTCGAAGGCCCGGTCGTCCGGGTAGAGCATGGCGATCAGCCGGATCGCCGCGCCGGCCGCCGCGGCGTCGTCGCCGTCGACCATCTGGCCGGCCCACCCGCCGGCGCGGATCCGGACCAGCCGGCGCAGCGCCTCGACCGCGTCGTCGCCCTCCAACAGGACCTCGAGCGGGTCCAGCAGGCGGATGTCGAGAAGCCGGACGATCTGCTCGACCAGCTCGCTCTTCGACGGCACCAGATCATCGTCGCCCCGCTTGACGTCGACTGTCAAGTCACTAGGCTCCGGTCGTGGACCAGCCGGCGCCGCGCGCTCTCACCGAGCCGCATCCGAGTCGTCTCGCCCCCGATCACCCGCGCCGCGCCGAGATCCTCGCCGCCCACGCCGCCGCGCTCGCCGCGGGCCAGGCCGGCTACCTCGATCCGGAAACCGGACTCTTCGTGCTCACTGCCGGATTCCTCGCCGCGCGCGGCACCTGCTGTAGTCGCGGCTGTCGTCACTGTCCGTACGTCGATGGTGTCTGAGTCGGACTTTCGCCGCGACCCTCGCGCGAAGTACGGTGTGCCCCGAATTAGTGGAGGAACTCGTGGGTTCGCGTCTCTTCGCCCTCGGCACTGCCGTGGCGTTGCTCGCCGTTGCGGGCTGCAGTGACCACCGGAGCGAGGCGGCCGGCCTGCCACCTGTGCAGATCGTGCAGCAGCCCGCGGCCTCGGCCGGCGGAGCCTGCATCCTCTGGGACTACGAGTTCATCGAGGAGAAGATCGGCGTACGGTTCAGCGTCGCCGCCGCCGACCAGGTCGACATCACCTCGACCTGCGTGGTGCAGACGGAGCGCGAGGAGTGGCCGTACCTCGCACTCTCCGTCGTCGAGAGCACCAAGGCCGACGCGAGCACGTTCGCCGCGGAGAACATCCCGGCGAAGGCCACGAAGCTCAAGGGCCTCGGCAAGGCCGGCTACCGGCTCGTCTCCAAGGCGTCCGGCGGCCACGGCCCGACGGTGGAGATCGGCTGGCTCAGCGAGGCCGCCCAGCTTCAGACGCTGCGCTACACCTTCGCCAAGGGCGCCGCCGGCGCCGAGGTCACCAAGATGTCGACGAAGCTGCTCGCCCTCGCCAAGGCCATGGACACCACCAACGGCTGACCCCCGCCCGCATCGGCGGGTGCCGTTCTCAGCGGGCGTCGACGAACACCCGTGACGCGACCTCGCGCGGCAGCCGGATCTTGTCGCCGGAGCGGTCGATCGTCACGCCGTCGCGCTCCTGCGCCACCGTGACGGTCGCGCCCGGGTCGATGCCCGCCGCGTGCAGCTGCCGCAGCACGCCCGCGTTGGTCTGCACGCTCTCGCAGATCCGCCGGACGACCACGCTGCCGCTCAGGCCGGGGAACGCGAGGTTGCGCTCACCCGAATTGATCACAGTGGAGCTGGTGCTGATCGGCTCGTCGGACGGGAGGCCGAGCACCTCGAGGCCGGGAATCGGGTTGCCGTAGGGCGACCGGGTCGGCCTGTTGAGAAGCTCGTAGACCTTGCGCTCGACCGAGTCGCTCATCACGTGCTCCCACCGGCAGGCCTCCTCGTGCGCCTCCTCGTAGGGCATGCCGATGACGTTGACCAGCAGCAGCTCGGCGAGCCGGTGCTTGCGCATCACCGCGACGGCGGCCACCCGGCCCTCCTCGGTGAGCAGCAGGTGCCGGTCGTTCTCGACCGTGAGCAGGCCGTCCCGCTCCATCCGGGCGACGGTCTGGCTGACGGTGGGGCCACTCTGGTGCAGGCGCTCGGCGATCCTGGCGCGCAGGGGCGGAACGCCCTCCTCCTCGAGCTCGAGGATCGTGCGCAGGTACATCTCGGTGGTGTCGACGAGATCATTCACAATGCGGCCCTCCCAGCAGCGATATTACCTCGCAGCCGGGGGTTGACTTCGCGCCGACGAGGTGGGTCAAGTGACCCTACCGGACCCGGGTGACAGTCGTCCGGTAGGTGCGAGGGGTGAGACCGGCACCCGGCCGAAAATGTCGGCCCACCATGGCAGCATGACCGTCATGGCGGAGTCGACGGCGGTGGTGTGGGACAAGGCCCTGCTCTCCTACGACATGGGCGATCACCCGATGAACCCCGTGCGGGTCGAGCTGACCATGGCGCTCGCCCGCGAGCTCGGCGTTCTTGACCGGCCCGGCGTGCGCCTTGTGGTGCCGGAGCCGGCCGGCGACGCGGCGCTGACCCGCATACACCGGGCCGACTACCTGGATGCGGTCCGGCTCGCACCGAACGATCCGTTCTTCCGCGGCTGGGGCCTCAACACCCCGGACAACCCCGTCTTCGACGGCATGCACGAGGCGAGCGCCCGGATCTGCGGCGCCACGCTGGCCGCCGCCGAGGCGGTCTGGAGCGGCGCCGCCACCCGCGCCGTCAACGTCTCCGGTGGGCTGCATCACGCGATGGCGGCCCGCGCCTCCGGCTTCTGCGTCTACAACGACCCGGCGGTCGCGATCGCGCGCCTGCTCGACCTCGGCGCGCGGCGGGTGGCCTACGTCGACATCGATGTCCATCACGGCGACGGCGTGCAGGCGGCGTTCTACGACGATCCCCGGGTGCTGACCGTCAGCCTGCACGAGTCGCCGCTCACGCTCTTCCCCGGCACGGGCTTCCCCGAGGAGTGCGGCGGCGCCGGTGCCGAGGGCACCTCGGTAAACGTCGCGCTGCCGCCCGGCACCGGCGACGCCGGCTGGCTGCGTGCGTTCCGGGCGGTCGTGCCCTCGGTGCTGCGCGCCTTCGCGCCGCAGATCCTCGTCACCCAGTGCGGCGCCGACGCGCACCGCCTCGACCCCCTCGCCGACCTTCGGCTCTCCGTCGACGGCCAGCGCGCCGCATACATCGCGCTGCGCGGGCTCGCCGACGAGCTCTGCGACGGCCGCTGGGTGGCGACAGGCGGCGGCGGATACGCGCTGGTCGAGGTCGTGCCCCGGGCCTGGACCCACCTGCTGGCGGTGGCCACCGGCGCGCCGCTGGACCCCGGCACGCAGACGCCGCCGGCCTGGCGCAAGCTCGCCGCCGAGCGCCGCCCCGGCACCGAGATCCCGGCCACCCTGACCGACGGCATCGAGCCGCCGGTCGAGCACTGGGAGCCGGGCACCACCGCGGACCCGGTCGACAAGGCCATCATGGCGACCCGCATGGCGGTCTTCCCGCTGCACGGGCTGGACCCGCATGATGCCCGGGACTGAGAGGGGATCGCGGTGACCAGAGAGGCGGACGTGCTGCTCTCCGACGGCAGCGCCGTGCAACTGCGCCCGATACACCCCGACGACGCACCGGCCATCGTGGAGCTCCACTCGCGGATGAGCGACCGCACCCGCTACCTGCGCTACTTCTCGCCCTATCCCCGCATTCCGGAGCGCGATCTCGCCCGCTTCGTCAACGTCGACCACCGCGACCGCGAGGCCTTCGTCATCGTCAGCGGCCCGCGCATCATGGGCGTCGGCCGCTACGAGCGGCTCGGCCCCGATTCCCCCGAGGCAGAGGTCGCCTTCGTCGTCGAGGACGCGCACCAGGGCCGCGGCATCGGGTCGGTGCTGCTCGAGCACCTCGCCGACGCGGCACAGGAGTGCGGCATCACCCGCTTCGTCGCCGAGGTCCTGCCGCAGAACGCCGGGATGCTCCGCGTCTTCAGCGACTTCGGCTACCAGATCCAGCGCCAATACGCCGACGGGGTCGTGCACCTCGAGTTCCCGATCGCCCCCACGGAGAAGTCCCGGGAGGTGCAGGAGAGCCGCGAGCAGCGGACCGAGGCGAAGTCCATCTCCCGCCTGCTGCACCCGCGCGCCGTCGCCGTCTACGGCGCGAGCGCCAGCGGCCAGGGCATCGGCGCGGCGATGCTGGGCCACCTGCGCGACGGCGGCTACACCGGCGACATCATCCCGGTGCACCGCAGCGCCGACCGGGTGGCGGGGCTTACCGCACACCGCTCGGCGGCCGCGGCCGGCACCCCGGTCGACCTGGCGATCATCGCCGTCCCGCCGGAGGGCGTAGCCGACGCGGTGGCGGACGCGGCGGCGGCGGGCGCGGGCGGCCTCGTCGTCGTCTCCGCCGGCTTCGCCGAGGCGGGCGAGCAGGGCGCGCTCGCCCAGCGCGCGCTGCTCGACGCGGCACACGGGGCAGGCCTGCGCGTGGTCGGCCCCAACTGCCTTGGCATCGCCAACACCGACCCCACCGTGCGGCTGAACGCCACGCTCGCGCCGAGGCTGCCGGCGGCGGGCCGAGTGGGTTTCTTCAGCCAGTCCGGCGCGCTCGGCGTCGCCCTGCTGGCCGAGGCGGACCGGCGCGGCCTCGGCCTGTCCAGCTTCGTGTCGGCGGGCAACCGCGCGGACGTCTCGGGCAACGACCTGCTCCAGTACTGGCAGGACGACCCCGGCACCGACGCGGTCCTGCTCTACCTCGAGACGTTCGGCAACCCGCGCAAGTTCGCCCGGCTCGCCCGCCGGATGAGCCGGGTCAAGCCCGTCGTCGCGGTCGCCTCGGCGAGCCGCCCGGCGGGGCTCGCCGGCGACCTGCCCGGCCCCGACACCAGGGCGGTGACGGCCCTGTTCGCCCGCTCCGGCGTCATCCGCGTCGACACCGTCGCCGAACTCTTCGACGTGGGCCTCCTGCTGGCGCACCAGCCGCTGCCGGCCGGCCGGCGGGTGGCGGTCGTCGGAAACTCGTCGGCGCTCTCCGGCCTGGCCATCGCCGCCTGCCACGCCACCGGCCTGACCGTCGCCGAGGGCTACCCGTGCGACATCAGCCCACAGGCGGGCGCACACGACTTCGCCGACGCCCTCGCCGACGCCGCCGTCGACGACCGCGTCGACGCCCTGGTCGTGGTCTTCGCGCCGCCCCTGCCCGGCCAACTCCCGGACGAGGACGCCGACTTCGCCGCCGCGCTGGGCAGCGTCGCGCTGGCGGGGGAGAAGCCGACCGTGGCGACCTTCCTGCTGGGCCGCCTCCCACCCGGCGTCCCGGCATACCCGTCGGTGGAGGAGGCCGTCCGCGCCCTGTCCCGCGTGGTCGGCTACGCGGACTGGCTACGCCACCCACCGGGCGTGCTCCCGCCCCTGTCCGGAGTGGACCCGTCGGCACACGAACTGGAAGGCCCGCCTTCGGCCCTGCTAGAGGCATACGGCATCCGGGTCCAGCCGTCACGCTCCGCCGCGTCCCTCGACGAGGCCCTGGCCGCCGCCACCGACCTCGGCTACCCGGTCGCCCTGAAGGCGGCAGGCGGCGCCCTACGACACCGCCTCGACCTCGGCGCGGTCCGCCTGGCCCTCGCCGACGAGGACGACCTGCGCGCCGCACACCAGGAACTGGTGACGGCCTTCGGCCAACCCCTGCTGGTCCAGTCGATGGTCCCGCCCGGCGTCGCCTGCACGATCGAGGTCGTCGAGGACCCGGCGTTCGGCCCGGTAATCGGCTTCGGCCTCAGCGGCGTAGCCAGCGAACTGCTAGGCGACCTCGCCTGGCGCGCGGCCCCCCTCACCGACCGCGCCGCCGCGGCCTTGGTCGACGAGCCCCGCGCAGCGCCCCTACTACACGGCTACCGCGGCTCGGAACCAGTCGACCGCGCCGCCCTGATCGACCTCCTACTCCGCGTGGGCCGCCTAGCCGACGAACACCCCCACGTCCGCGCCCTCTCCCTGAACCCGGTCCTGTCCCGCCCCGACGGCCTCACAATCCTGCACGCCTCGATCGAAATGGGCGAGGCAGGCGCCCGCCCAGACACCGGCCCCCGCCGCCTCCAAAACACCTGACCAGCCCGGCTTCCGGTTGGTTCGGGCTTTGGGATGGTTTGGTTTGGGTTGGCCCGGCCCGGTCTGGCCCGGCCCGGTCTGGCCCGGCCCGGTCTGGCCCGGCTCGGTCTGGCCCGGCTCGGTCTGGCTCGGCTCGGTCTGGCTCGGCTCGGCTCGGCCCGGTCTGGCCCGACCTGACCTGACCTGACCTTGCCCGGTTCTGCCCGGCCCGGTTCGGCCTCCGGCCAAGCCCTGCCTCCGCCGGCTGCCTGTGGCCTCGGCGGGCGTGGGCTGAGGTTTGGTTCGGAGGAGTATCGGGGGAGTGCGTGGGTGTTTGGGAATGCGACCGCCTCTGCCGCACAGGCCCGTGTGGTCTGTCGCCCTCACCGACCTCCCCGATGGTGGCGGACGATGTCCTCGGCCGGGCCGACGGCGCACTACAGGTTGGGGGGTGAGGTGCGGAGCCGGCGCTTCCCCGACCTCCGCGATGGTGGTGGACGCCTCAAGGTCATCAGGACCGCGGATGGCTGGGCTCAGCCCTGGATCGGATCGCCGCGTGGAGGGTCTGGTCAGACTGCGGGCTGGCCGCCCGTGGTGGTGCCCAGCAGGTGCAGGGCGAGGCGGTTCAGCGCGGCCAGGATCGCCAGCAGTGCCGCGGGTACAGGGTGTTCGGTCACCACGAGCGCGATCGTGGCTCCACCGAAGACCACCCACTCGGGCACGAGCCGGAGCGGGTCCGGGATCGGCGTGCGGGCCTTGGGCGCCACCCACTGTGCCCAGATGGTGGCGGCGGCGAGCGGCAGCGCGATCGCCAGCAGCAGCCGCACCCAGACCGGACCCGGCGCCTGCCAGCCGCCATAGGACAGGGCGGCAAGGGCGCAAACCTCGAGCACGAACCGCAGCAGCAGGTTGGCGGTTCTCATCTCGCCTCCCGGAAGCCGATCACATCGGCAAACACGCCGGGGCCGGGCGCAGGCCGGCCGGTGGCGCACCGTTTGGTCCCTCCGGGCGGCAGCCCGGCATCATCCGAATCTTGGCGCAGTCGACATGGGACCAGCAAGAGAAGCCAGGCCGCGAGTTGGCGATCAGGCCCACGCGGTAGCTGCCGGCTGTGAGTTGGCGGCAGGGCTGTGCGGTGGCGGTGGGCCATGATTTGGCCGCCCGGCCTTGCGGTGGCTGCTGGCCGGGGGTGGCGGCGGGACCGTGCGGTGGCGGCCGGGCGTGAGTTGGCGGCGGGGCCTTGCGGTGGTGGCCGGGCATGAGTTGGTGACCAGGTTTGGGGGTCGTGGTCGGGGCTGGGTGTGGTTACGGGGGGCGGGACATGGCGAAGGCCGGTCGCTTTGCGACCGGCCTCTGCGTTCGGGTGGGTGTCAGCTGGCGTATGCCTCCAGGCGGGACGCGCGCTGCGGGTCGCGCAGCTTGGACATCGTGACCTTCTCGATCTGGCGGATTCGCTCGCGGCTCAGGCCGAACTCGCGGCCGACCTCGTCCAGGGTGCGCTGGCGGCCGTCGTCCAGGCCGAAGCGGAGGCGGATCACCGCGGACTCGCGCTCCGAGAGGGTGGCGAGCACGATCTCGACCTCGCTGCGCAGTTCGCCGCGGCCGACGGTGTCGCCGGGCTCGCCGCGGGGGTCGACCGCCGCGACGAAGTCGCCGAGGGCGCTCTCGCCGTCCTCGCCGACCGCCTGGTCCAGGCTGACCGGCTCGCGGTCGTAGGAGATGAGCTCGATGACCTGGAACTCCGGCACGCCCATCGCCTTGGCGATCTCGGCGACGCTCGGCTCGCGGCCCAGCGTGGTGGCGAGGTCCCGGCGGGCCCGGACCATGCGGTTGACCTGCTCGACCATGTGCACCGGGATGCGGATGGTGCGGGCCTGGTCGGCCATGGCGCGGGTGATGGCCTGGCGGATCCACCAGGTGGCGTACGTGGAGAACTTGTAGCCCTTGGTGTAGTCGAACTTCTCGACGGCGCGGATCAGGCCCAGGTTGCCCTCCTGGATCAGGTCCAGGAACGCCATGCCGCGGCCCGTGTAGCGCTTCGCGATGCTGACCACCAGCCGCAGGTTGGCCTCGAGCAGGTGGTTCTTCGCGGCGCGGCCCTCGGTGATGAGGATCTGTAGCAGCGGCGCCAGGTCGTCGCTCGCCTCGGAAAGCTTCTCCTGTGCGTAGAGGCCGGCCTCGATCCGCTTGGAGAGGGTCACCTCCTCGACCGCGGTGAGCAGACGCGTGCGGCCGATGCCGTTCAGGTACGCCCGGACGAGGTCGGCCGATACGCCGCGCTCGTCGGTGGCGTCCAGGTCAGCCAAGGGCTCGACACCGTCGGTCATGATGTGCTCAGCAGCAACCGCCGCCGTGGACTCCGTCGCCTTCATCTGCAGGACCACCTTTCAGTCCCCTCCCCGCGTTCACCCGAGTCGTGCATTCCCAGCCGCATTCGTGCCGGTGATCACTAGCTTGGCGGCAGGCGCGTTAAGCGGAGGTGAGGCAAGCGTCCAGGTGGCATGAATCGGGGAGAACCCTGAGGTCGTGAACCCGACAGGGTGCCCGGATTGGTGGGACATTTACTGACGCAGACGTAATTCCGAATGCGTTGTCGAGGGCCGATAATCTGCGGCAGGAACATATCTAGGAGGAGTCTTCGTGGTCTTCAAGCGCATGATGCAGGCGATGGGCGTGGGGGGCCCGTCCGTGGAAACGGTGCTCGCCAACCCCAACTGCCGCCCCGGGGGCTACCTGGAAGGCCAGGTGCACGTCATCGGCGGCGACCACTCCGTCGACATCGAGTACGTCGCGCTCGGGCTGATGACCCGGGTCGAGGTGGAGAGCGGCGACAGCGAGTACAACACCGATCAGGAGTTCCACCGGCAGCGGCTGACCGGCTCCTTCAAGCTGGACGCCGGCGCCCGCCACGACGTGCCGTTCCGCTTCGACGTGCCGTGGGAGACCCCCATCACCGAGGTGTACGGGCAGCACCTGCACGGCATGACGATGGGCCTGCGTACCGAGCTCGAGGTGGCCCGGGCGGTCGACAAGAGCGACCTGGACGCGGTGGCCGTTCACCCGCTGCCGGCACAGGAGCGGATCCTGGACGCTTTCCTGCGCCTGGGCTTCCGGTTCAGCCGCGCCGATGTGGAGCGGGGCAGGGTGTACGGCGTGCAGCAGACGCTGCCGTTCTACCAGGAGATCGAGTTCTATCCGCCGGCGCAGTACGCGAGCGGCATCAACCAGCTCGAGGTCACGTTCATCCCCACTCCGCACAACCTGCAGGTGGTGCTGGAGATCGACAAGCGTGGCGGCCTCTTCACCGAGGGTCACGACGCGTTCGGCCGCTTCGACGTGGACTACCACACCGTCGACCAGACCGACTGGACCGCGCAGCTCAACGGCTGGCTCCAGCAGTCCGCGCAGCGTCGCGGCTTCTTCTAGGCCCGACGCCGGCAGGCCCAACGCCGGCAGACCCGGGGCTGGCAGGCACAGCGCCCGGCTAGATCTCCAACCAGACGGTTCGCGGGCCCACGTTCACGCTCTCCACGAGCATGTGGGCCCGGAACCGGCCGGTCTCCACCATGGCGCCGCGTGACCGCAGCGCCTCGGCGAACGCGGTGACCAGCGGCTCGGCGACCTCGGCCGGCGCGGCCGCGGACCAGGTGGGCCGGCGGCCCTTGCGGGCGTCGCCGTAGAGGGTGAACTGGCTGACCACGAGCAACGGCGCGCCGGTGTCGGCGGCCGAGGCGTCCCCGTCGAGGATGCGCAGCTCATGGACCTTGCGGGCCAGGTTCGCGGCGATCTCGGCGGTGTCGTCGTGCGTGACGCCGAGCAGCACCAGCAGCCCGTCCTCGATCTTGCCGACGACCTCGTCGCCGACCGTCACGCTGGCCCTGCTGACGGTCTGTATCAGCGCGCGCATGCGAGCACCCTTTCCGCGGCGGCGTTCAGCGGCTCGGTGCCGGACAGCTGCCGGTCCCGGAAGCTGACCACCTGGTCGAGCAGGCGGGCCGGCCGGCCGGGCGCGGCCGCCAGGAACGCGGCCAGCAGCCGGCCGGCGCCGTCGGACCACTCGTGCCTCTCGTCGACGGCGACCTGGGCCAGGATCAGCGCGGTGAGGCCGGTGTCCAGGTCGGGCTCGCCGGGCCGGGCGTTGCACCAGTCGATCACCACAGGGCCGCGGGACGTCATCAGCACATTCTCCGGGTGCAGGTCGAGGTGCAGCACGGGGGCCGCGCCGGGCCCGGGCGGCAGCTCGTGCAGGCGGCGCAGCAGCCCGGCCAGGTGCGCGGCGCCCTCCTCGATGCCCAGCGAGCCACGGGCGAGGGCCTGGGCCATGGTCGGGCCGTCGAGGCGTTCCATGATCATGTCGCTGCCGCCGGCCTCGTACACGGCGGGTACCGGGTAGCCGAGGCCGGCGACGTGGCGCATCACGGCGATCTCCGCCGTCACATCGGCCGCTCGCCGGTAGCGGCGCAGCACACGCCCCTCATCGAGCGCGAAAACGTCAGCCTCCCGGCCGGAGGCAAGCGGAGAGCCGGCGGTGGGCGCGGGGCCGGTGGCGAGCGGAGAGCCGGCGGTGGGTGCAGGGCCGGTGGCAAGCGGAGAGCCGGAGGTGGGCGCGGGGCCGGTGGCAAGCGGAGAGCCGGTGGCGGGCGCGGGGCCGGTGGCGGGTGGAGAGCCGGTGGCGGGCGCAGGGCCGGGGGTGGGCGGACGGCCGGGGGAGGACGGCGGGGCGGTCACCTGCCGACGATACGTGAGCCGGGCGGGGCGGTGGAGGCGTCGCCGGAGGGGATGCGTACCTGCCAAGATGGCGTCATGACGTTCTCGCTGCCCATCGACGCTGAGGCCAACGCGCTCCTCGACCGCGACCCGCTGGCGGTGCTGATCGGGCTGACGCTGGATCAGCAGATCACCATGGAGAAGGCGTTCACCTCGCCGTACGTGCTCGCTCAGCGCCTCGGGCACGAGCCGACGGCGGTGGAGCTCGCCGACTTCGACCCGGACGAGCTGATCGCGATCTTCGCGAAGCCGCCGGCGCTGCACCGCTTCCCGAAGGCCATGGCCGCGCGGGTGCAGGAGGTCTGCCGGGTGCTTGTCGACCGCTACGACGGGGAGGCGGCCGCGCTCTGGCGGGACGTGCCCACCGGCGCCGAGCTGTACAAGCGGATCTTCGCGCTGCCCGGCTTCGGTAAGCAGAAGGCACAGATCTTCGTCGCGCTGCTGGGCAAGCAGTACGGCGTGCAGCCGCCCGGCTGGCGCGAGGCGGCCGGTGGATACGGCGAGGCGGACTCGTACCGGTCGGTCGCGGACATCGTCGACGACGAGTCCCTGAACAAGGTCCGGGCGAACAAGAAGCAGATGAAGGCCGAGGCGCGGGCGGCGAAGGCCTGACCGCGGTGGTCAGGACGCGGTGGTGACCAGCATTTCGAGCAGCTCGGCCGGCGGCAGCGGCCGGGCGAAGAGGTAGCCCTGACCGATGCCGCAGCCCAGCGTCTGAAGCTCCGCCGCCTGCTCGGTCGTCTCGATGCCCTCGGCGACCGTGGTCAGGTGCAGGACCTGGCTGAGCCGCAGCACGGCCTCGGTGATGCCGGAGCCCTCGGGCGTGCCGTTCAGCTCGGCCACGAAGCTGCGGTCGATCTTGAGGATGTCCACCGGCAGCCGGGTCAGGTAGTGCAGCGATGAGTAGCCGGTGCCGAAGTCGTCGATCGCCACCCGGATGCCGTGCGCGCGGAACTCGCTCAGCATCGCGATGCCCGCGCTCTCGTCGACGAGCGCCGACTCGGTGATCTCCAGGACCAGCCGGTGCGGGGCCAGGCCGGTACGCGCCAGCACGTCGAGCACGTCCTGCACCAGCGTGGGCTCCTGTAGCTGGCGCGGCGACAGGTTGACGCTGACGTAGAGGCCGTCCCAGCCGGCGACCTGGCGGCACGCCGTCTCCAGCACGAACAGGCCGATGCTCGTGATCGTGCCGCTGCGCTCGGCGATCGGAATGAACTGCGCCGGCGACACCGGGCCGAGCCGGGGGTGCTGCCAGCGGACCAGCGCCTCGACGCCGACCGGGCGGCTGCCCGCGAGGTCGACAAGCGGCTGGTAGAGCACGTGCAGTTCGCCGCGGTCGAGCGCGCCGGCCAGGTCGTCGGAGAGCTGGGCGTCCGCGGCGCGCCGGTCGATCATCGATGGGTCGTGCAGCTGTACGCCGTGCGTGCCCAGGTGCTTGGCCTGGTACATGGCGACGTCGGCGCGGCGGAGCAGTTCCTTCGGTGTGTCGCTTTCGCGGCCGGTGGCCACGCCGACGCTGGCGCGCACGGCGACGGTGTCGTCGCCGAGCCGGACCGGGGTGGCGGCGGCCGTGGCGAGGATGCGCTGCGCGGCCGCGACCGCGCTCGGCTCGTCGGGCACGTCGGTGACCAGGACGACGAACTCGTCCCCGCCGATCCGGGCGGCCACGTCCTCGGCGCGCACGCCGGCGAGCAGGATCTGCGCGAACGCGGCCAGCATCGTGTCGCCGGCCGCGTGCCCGTACGCGTCGTTGACCAGCTTGAAGTCGTCCAGGTCGATGAGCAGCAGGGCGATGTCCGTGCGGGCGCCGACCACGTCGGCGAGGACGGCGTCCAGCCCGGCCCGGTTGGCCAGGCCGGTCAGCGAGTCGTGCAGGGCCAGCTGTTCGAGTTCGAGCTCGCGCTCGCGGAGCCGCGTCTCGATCTCCTGGCGGCGCACGATGTCGCCGCGCAGCGCGGCGGTCGCGGCGTCGACCCGGCTCATCGCCCGGTTGCGGGCGTCGGCGAGCAGGCCGATCAGCAGGGTCAGCAGCAGGGTGATCGTGATCGACACGGCGAACGTGTTCCGGACGAACCCGCGGTCGGTCTCCTCCAGCAGCCGATCGGTCGGCCGCACCCGCAGCTCCCAGGTGCGCAGGCCGGCGGTGACCTGCACGACCCGGTCGAGCGAGGCGGGGTAGTCCTCGGCCGCGCTCGCGGAGGCGTCGGCGATGACCTGTGCGGAGCCGTCGGCGGCGTCGGCCAGGTCGGCGGTCACCGCGCCGTGCGCATGGTTGCGCAGCGCCTCGGTGAGCAGATCGCGGCCGTGCACACCCATGGTGATCCAGCCGCGGATGCCGCCGCCCATGTGGAATACCGGCACGGCGAACAGGAACGAGGGCTGCTGCTGGGCCGCGGGCAGCGCGCGGTCCTTGAGCAGCACGTGCGGCCGGCTGACCGCGAAGCCGTACAGCTTGGCGTCGCGCAGGGTGTCGGCGATCTCCGGCGTGGTGGAGACGTCCGTGCCGGGTTCGATGGGCAGGCCGCCGTACGAGCGGGTGATGATCGCGAAGGCGTGCTGGCCGCCGGTGGGTGCCGGCCGCAGCTTGAGGCCCTTCTCGCCGCGCGACCGCCAGAACGACTCAAGGGCCGCGACCCCGCTGTCGTGGGTGCCGACGACGAATCCGAGCGAGGCGGCGCCGGGCAGGCCGCGCTTACCGACCTTGTTGGTGATCCAGGTGATGTCGTCGGAGGTCAGGTCGGTCTGCGCGCCCAGCGCGATGGACAGGTCCGTGAGTGTGTCGTCGTAGCGCTGGATCTCGTTGGTGATCGCCCGCGTGACGTCGCCGGCGTAGCGGTCCATGCGCTGGGCCGCGTAGCGCTGCTCGGCACCGCGCGCGTTCTGCGTGGCGTAGCACGAGCCGGCGCCGCCGAGTATCGCGACCACGATGACGAGGGCGACGCCCGACCAGCGTCGCCGGTTCGACCTCAGAAACGTCGCCCGCACGGGATTCCCCATCGGTTGCGCCGCCCGTTTCTGAAGGTGTTCGGGGCGGCGGTGGTCGCGTCGCGGGCGCAGTGCGAGGATGGGCTGGTCGATCGGAGTGCCAAGGTGAAGAAGCAGCCGGAACGGCCGGTGTTGATCACCAACGCCGCCCGCAGCCAGAGCGACCAGCTTCGCAGCCGTCAGATCCGCTACGTGAGCATGATGAGCGTGCGCGCCGGCTGCCTGATCCTGGGCGCGATCCTGATCAGCGTGAAACCGCCCCTGCTGCCGCTCTGGTTGATCCTCTGCGCGGCCGGCATGGTGTTCCTGCCCTGGGCGGCGGTGCTGATCGCCAACGACCGCCCGCCCAAGAGCAGGGCGAACCCGGCGGTGCCCCAGCCGGTCAACCCGCAACGGGTCCTGGCGTCTGAGTCCGCCGAGGAGACCGAGCACCGCACCATCGACGCCGAGCCCTAGAGGAGAACGCCGAGCCTAGAGGAGAACGCCGAGCCCTAGAGGAGACGCCGAGCCCTAGAGGATCGGCCGCGCACCGAGGGTCTGCACTGCCGCCGCGCCGAGCTCGGTGCCGGCGGCCAGCGCGGCGTCCGGCTCCGCGCCGGAACACCACGCGGTGAGCAGGCCGGCCGCGAAGGCGTCGCCGGCACCGGTCGGATCCAGCACCGGTACGCGGGCAGCCGCGACCGACCGCGTCACCCCGTCCCGGGTGCACCAGACGGCACCGTCCGACCCGAGCTTGACCACCACGTTGCGGGCGTACGCGGTCAGCTGCGCCGCCTGCTCCCGCGCGGTACCGGCGCCCGCGAGCACCTCAGCCTCGTCGGAGTTGCACAGCAGCAGGTCCGTACCGCGTACCAGGTCGAGGAAGGCCGGGGCACCCAGCTGCCGCAGCGGTTCGGCGGAGGCCACGTCGACGCTTGTGGTCAGGCCGCGTTCGGCGGCCGCGGCCAGCGCGGCCCGGCCGGCGGGCCGCGAGCCGGCGTGCAGCAGCGGATAGCCGGAGAGGTGCAGGTGGGTCGCGCCGGGCGCGGCCTTGACCGCCGCCGTGACGTCCGCCGGGTCCAGCAGCAGCGCCGCGCCCCGGTCGGTGATCATCGTGCGCTCGTGCGCCGAGCTCAGCACGACGACGCTGCCGGTCACCGTGCCCGGGTGCGCGCGCACCGTGCAGCGGACCCCGACCGCGACCAGCTCGGAGATCCGCTCCCGGCCGGCGTGGTCGCCGCCGACCGCGGCGACGAGCGTCACGCCGGCGCCGGCCCGGGCGAGCCAGGCGGCCGTGTTCGCCGCCTGCCCGCCCCCGCCGACGGTGATCCGCGCCGGGGTGTCCGAGCCAACGGCGATGCTGCCGGCGTGCGTGACCAGCACGTCGGTCACCAGGTCGCCGACGACCAGGACGGTCATCCGGGCAGGGCGAAGCCGAGGGCGACGCTCGCCGGGGTCGCGGCCGCCGCGATCCGGGCGGCCAGGGCGGCGTTGCGCAGGATGATCCGGACGTTGACCTCCAGGCTCCGGCCGTGCGTGCTGCCGTGGAAGTGCGCCAGCAGGAACGGCGTGACGGCCTTGCCGCTGATGCCGTCGCGGGCCAGCAGCTCCAGGCCCTCGGCGAGCGCGCGGTCGTGCACCTCCGGGTCGAGCTGCTCGTCGGTGGGCAGCGGGTTGCCGAGCACCAGCGCGCCGGCGCCGACGCCCTGGTCCGCGCGGGCGGCGATCACGTCGGCGACCTGCTCCGGCGAGTCCAGCCGCCAGTCGACGTCGAAGCCGCCGTCGGTGACGAAGAAGCCCGGGAAGCGGTGGGTGCCGTAGCCGGCGACGGAGACGCCGAGCGTCTCCAGCCGCTCCAGCGTCGCGCCGACGTCGAGGATCGACTTGACGCCGGCGCAGACCACGACGATCGGGGTACGGGCCAGCGTGGTCAGGTCGTTCGACTCGTCGAAGGTCGCGCCGGCGTCGCGGTGCACGCCGCCGAGGCCGCCGGTGGCGAAGACGCCGATGCCGGCCGCCGCCGCCACGGCGCTGGTGGCGGCGACGGTGGTCGCGCCGTCGACGCCGGTCGCCGCCGCGACGGCGAGATCGCGGACGGAGAGCTTGGCCACACCGTCGGCGCCGGCCAGCTGCTCGATCTGCGGGTCCTCGAGGCCGACGATCAGCTCGCCGCCGATCATCCCGATGGTGGCGGGAACGGCGCCGTTGTCGCGTACGGTTTGTTCGATCTCCCGGGCCACCCGCAGGTTGTCCGGCCGGGGCAGGCCATGCGAGACGATCGTGCTCTCCAGCGCCACCACCGGACGGCGGTCGCGGCGCGCCCGGGTCACGTGGTCGCCGTAACGGATGGCGAAGCGGCCCATCTGCCGCGTGGAATCGGTCACGATTGCAACGGTACGGTGCCGTGCCGATCCGTTGTCGTTGGACCGACCAGGCGAGAGGTGTCAGACTTGTGGGTTGAAGCTTCTTCCGCGCTGACCGGGGGGCACGCGGGTCGACCCCAGCTTTGTTGGGCACAGTCTTGAGACAGATGAAGGGCAGATGCCGTGAGCACGCAGATTCTGGAGCGTCCGGAGACCAAGGACGCAGACACCGGTCCCGAGATGTTCCACTACGTGCGCAAGGAGAAGATCGCCGAGAGTGCCGTCATGGGCACCTTCGTGGTCGCTCTGTGCGGGGAGAAGTTCCCCGTGACCAAGTCACCGAAGCCGGGCTCTCCCGTGTGCCCGCAGTGCAAGGAGATCTACGAGTCGATGAAGCACTGACCACCCGGGTGGCCCGATGACCGGCAGCTACAGCCTGCTGGCCGCGGACCTGATCGGGGTGGCGGCCTTCGCGGCCTCCGGCGCCAGCGCCGCCGTCGCGAAGCGCCTCGACCTCTTCGGCGTGGGCTTCGTCGGCTTCGTGGCGGCGCTCGGCGGCGGCATTCTGCGCGATCTCGTGATCGGCTCGGTGCCGCCGCTGGCCTTCTCCGACTGGCGTTATCCCGTCACGGCCGTGTTCGTGTCGGTGGCGGTCTTCTACCTGCACCCGCAGTTCAACCGGCTGCGGCGCGCCGTCCTGCTGCTCGACGCGGCCGGACTGGGCCTGTTCACCGTCACCGGCACCCTGAAGGCCCTCGACGCCGGGGTGCCGCCGGTCGGCTCCTGCCTGGTGGGGATGCTCACAGCCATCGGCGGTGGTCTCGCCCGCGACCTGCTCACCGGCGAGATCCCGGTCGTGCTCCAGCGCGACATCTACGCGGTGGTCGCCCTCGGCGGCGCGGCCGTCGTCACCGGTCTGACCTGGCTTGACCTGGCCGGACGCGTCCCGCTGGCGATCGCGGCGGCCGCCATGACGGGCGTACGCCTGCTCGCGCTGTACCGGCGGTGGTCGGCGCCGGTCGCGGCTCCGTAGCCGCGGATGTCGTAGCCCGCCGCTATGCTGGGTCCCGCCTCTGCGGCTGTTGCGCGGGGGCATTTGTGTGAGTGGAGAGGATCGTCGCAGCTTGAGTCCGCCTCTGCCGAACCTGGAGACCTTCCCGGCGCTGCGTGCCTGGCAGCGCAAGGCACTCGTCGAATACCTGCGCCGGCGCAGCCCCGACTTCATGGCGGTCGCGACCCCCGGCGCCGGCAAGACCACGTTCGCGCTGCGGATCGCGGCGGAGCTGCTCGCCGACGGCACGGTCGAGGCGGTCACGGTGGTCTGCCCGACCGAGCACCTGAAGACGCAGTGGGCGCAGGCGGCGGCCCGGGTCGGCATCCAGCTGGACCCGTCGTTCCGCAACTCCGACGTGCACTCGTCCCGCGACTTCCACGGCGCCGTGCTGACGTACGCGCAGGTGGGCATGGCGCCGGCGGTGCACCGGCGGCGCACCATGACCCGCCCGACGATGGTCATCCTCGACGAGATCCACCACGCCGGCGACTCGCGCACCTGGGGCGACGGCGTGAAGTCGGCCTTCGAGGAGGCCGAGCGCCGGCTGATGCTCACCGGCACCCCGTTCCGCTCCGACGACAACCCGATCCCGTTCGTCGCCTACGAGCGCGGCAGCGACGGCCTCCAGCGCTCTCGCTCCGACTCGGTCTACGGCTACTCCGACGCGCTGCGCGACGGCGTCGTGCGCCCGGTCATCTTCCTGGCCTACTCCGGCGAGACCCGGTGGCGCACCAGCGCGGGCGACGAGCTCGCGGCCCGCCTCGGCGAGCCGATGACCAAGGACCTGGTCGCGCAGGCCTGGCGCACCGCCCTCGACCACCGTGGCGACTGGATGCCGCAGGTGCTCAGGGCGGCCGACGCGCGGCTCTCCCGGCTGCGCGAGGACGGCATCCCCGACGCGGGCGGCCTGGTCATCGCGAGCGACCAGCAGACCGCCCGGGCGTACGCGAAGCTGATCAGCGAGATCAGCGGCGAGCCGGCCGTGGTGGTCCTCTCCGACGACCAGGGCGCCTCGTCGCGGATCGCCTCGTTCGCGCAGTCCGAGCAGCGCTGGATGGTCGCGGTCCGGATGGTCTCGGAGGGCGTCGACATCCCCCGCCTGGCCGTCGGCGTCTACGCGACGAGCGCCTCGACCCCGCTCTACTTCGCGCAGGCGATCGGCCGGTTCGTCCGCGCCCGGCGCACCGGCGAGACGGCGACGGTGTTCGTGCCGAGCGTGCCGCACCTGCTGGGTCTGGCCAGCGAGATGGAGGCCGAGCGCGACCACATCCTCGGCGCGCGGAAGGACCCGGACGGCCTCGACGACGACCTGCTCGAGCGCGCACAGCGCGCGGAGGACGCCGAGGGCGACCTCGAGAAGCGTTTCGAGGCCCTGTCGGCGACGGCCGAGCTGGACCAGGTGATCTTCGACGGCACGTCGTTCGGCACGGGTGCCCGCACCGGCACGCCCGAGGAGGAGGAATACCTGGGCCTTCCGGGCCTCCTGACGCCCGACCAGGTCGCCGTTCTGCTCAACCGGCGGCAGAGTGAGCAGATGGCCGCCCAGAAGCGGCAGAAGGCCGCTGAGCCGGTTTCGGCCGATCCCGAGCCGGTGGCCACGCTGAGCGCGGGCGAGCGCCGCAACAGCCTCCGCCGCCGGCTGAACACGCTCGTGGCGGCGCACCACCACCGGACCGACCTGCCGCACGGAAAGATCCACGCCGAGCTCCGCCGCCTCTGCGGCGGCCCGCCGAGCGCTCAGGCGACGATCGAGCAGCTCGAGGAGCGCATCGCCACCATCCAGACGTTCTGACCCGGCCGGGGACACAAAAAAGGGGCGTCCCATGCGGAACGCCCCTTTCGGTTGCTGAGGGGTTAGTTGGAGTTAGACATCATGTCCGCGCCGCGCCAAACGAACTCAGGGTCCGCCACGTACTGAACCGTGATCTTCACCAGGTCCTCGGCGTACCTGTTGGCGTGGTGTCCGCAGAACACCAGCTCGCTGCCACCAGCCAGGGTCAAACGGAGCTTTCCGGCTGCATTGCAGCGGTCGCACCGTTCATCGGCTGCTGGTCCGGCCACCGTTCCCGCCGGCGGCGTGAGAGTCGGGGTCATCGCCTTCCTCCTCTGGTCGTCACCGATGAACATGTTCCTCGGCTACTGCTCACCCATCGTGCAACACCTCTGGCCGTTGCAGCCTTCCCACAGTGCCCCGGGGGGACCCAAGTCACACGTGGTTGGGCTAGTGTGCCGTGCTCCAAGGGTGCCACGTCAACGATCACTTCTGCACTACGGTCTGTTCACCACCGAACGATGTACGGCTGGTGACCAAACAGGCACGGACGGTTGACTGGAGGGCCCGCCTTCCAGTATTGATCAAGGTGTCCGTGCCCGCAACGAACCTCTCAGTCCAGGTAATCGCGAAGAACCTGCGACCGCGACGGGTGCCGCAGCTTGGACATCGTCTTCGACTCGATCTGCCGGATGCGCTCGCGGGTGACGCCGTAGACCTGGCCGATCTCGTCCAGCGTGCGCGGCTGGCCGTCGGTCAGGCCGAAGCGCAGCCGGACCACGCCGGCCTCGCGCTCGGAGAGCGTCTGCAGCACCTGCTGTAGCTGGTCCTGGAGCAGCGAGAACGAGACCGCGTCGACCGCGACGACCGCCTCGGAGTCCTCGATGAAGTCGCCGAGCTGGCTGTCACCCTCGTCGCCGATGGTCTGGTCCAGCGAGATGGGCTCCCGGGCGTACTGCTGGATCTCCAGAACCTTCTCCGGAGTGATGTCCATCTCCTTGGCCAGCTCTTCCGGAGTGGGCTCGCGGCCCAGGTCCTGGAGCAGCTCACGCTGTATGCGGCCGAGCTTGTTGATGACCTCCACCATGTGCACCGGGATGCGGATGGTGCGGGCCTGGTCGGCCATGGCGCGGGTGATGGCCTGGCGGATCCACCAGGTGGCGTACGTGGAGAACTTGTAGCCCTTGGTGTAGTCGAACTTCTCGACGGCGCGGATCAGGCCCAGGTTGCCCTCCTGGATCAGGTCCAGGAACGCCATGCCGCGGCCGGTATAGCGCTTGGCCAGCGAGACGACGAGTCGCAGGTTGGCCTCGAGCAGGTGGTTCTTCGCCCGCTCGCCGTCACGGCCGATCCAGCGCAGGTCGCGCTCGAAGTTACGGTCGAGCTTCTCCTCGCCGTCGTCGCAGGCCCGCAGCCGCTCGGCCGCGTAGAGCCCGGCCTCGATCCGCTTGGCGAGCTCGACCTCCTGCTCCGCGTTCAGCAGCGGAACCTTGCCGATCTGCTTCAGGTAGGCGCGCACCGAGTCGGCGGACGCGGTCAGCTCGGCGTCGCGGCGCGCCTGCTTGAGCGCCTCCGACTCCTCGTCGTCCCACTCGAAGTCGCCGTCGGTCGCGGTCGCGGCGGCGTCGGTCGCGGCGGCCTGGACCATGGCGGCCGGCTCCTCCACGACGACGTCCTCGATCGCGGCGGCGAGCTCCTCGGGGTCGATCTCCTCGCCCTCGGCGGGTGCCTCGCCGGGCTTCGCGGCCTTCGCCGGTGCGGCCTTGGCGGCGCCGGCGGCGGCCTTGCGCGGAGCGGCGGCCTTCTTGGCGGGCGCGGCCTTCTTGGCGGCCGTCGGCGCCGCGGGCGCGTCGCCGTCGGCGGCGGCCTGCTTGGGCGCCGGTGCGGCCTTCTTCGCCGCCGGAGGCCGGGTCGCCTTGGCCGTGGTGGCCTTGGAGGCGGGCGTCGCGGCGCGCGCGGCGGAGACCCGGCGGCGGGTGCTCGCCGATCCGTCGACGACGACCGTGACTCCCGCGTCCACGAGGGCACGGAGGATCTTCTTGGCCTGGGCCGGCGTCACCTCGGCGGACTCGACCGTCTGCACGACCTCGGCTGACGTGATCTGCCCGCCCGCACCCTGAGCATGGGCGATCAGGGCCTCGGTGAGAGAGCGAACGTCGGCACCGGTCTGGTGGGCTTCTGTCACGAATGACCTTCCGGAGGGCGATGAAACACGGCCGTGTGCCCAGCGCAGCGCGCGGCGGAACGAGGCTGGCCGGTGTGGTGTGGGAGCCCTCGGGACGCGGACTGGCCCGCTGGCGGCTGTCCGTGAAGCGTGGGCAGGGGTGAATTGTAGCGCCGTCCGGCGAGATCCTCCCGCCGCAGCACGCCACCGGCACGCCGCGGGTGCTCCCGAGGGGGTCGCCGGGCTCGATGTAGGTACCTGTCGGGAGAATGATATCGGCTGAGAGGACGGTCATGGTGGCTGTGGAATCCGGGGCATCGACGCCGGACGCGTTGCTCGAGATCGCCGTGCGGATCGCGCGGGAGGCGGCCGGCACCGCCCGGCGGATGCGCGCCGAGGCGATCACCGACGTGCGGACCAAGAGCACCGACACCGACGTGGTGACGGCGGCCGATCGCGCGGTCGAGCGGCAGGTGGTCGACGCGCTGGCGGCCGAGCGCCCGGGCGACGGCGTGCTCGGCGAGGAGTACGGCGCCTCCGACTCCGCCGGCGCCGTCCGGTGGATCCTGGACCCCATCGACGGCACCGTGAACTACCTCTACGGCCTGCCCCAGTACGCGGTCTCGCTCGCCGCCGAGGTGGACGGCGTCGTGGTGGCCGGCGTGGTGCGCAACGCGGCGACCGGCGAGGAGTGGACGGCCACCCTCGGCGGCGGCGCCTGGCGCGACGGCCGGCGGCTGAGCGGCTCGGTGCGTACCGGCCTGGACCAGGCGCTGGTCGCCACCGGGTTCGGCTACGACCCGGCCCGGCGCGCTCACCAGGGCGCGGTGCTGGCCGGGTTGATCACCCGGGTGCGTGACATCCGCCGCCTCGGCGCGGCCGCGATCGACCTCTGCCTGGCGGCGGAGGGCGGCGTCGACGCGTACTTCGAGAAGGGGCTGAACCCGTGGGACCACGCCGCGGGCGGCCTGGTCGCCGCGGAGGCGGGCCTGCGGGTCTCCGGACTCGGCGGCGCCGCCGCGGGCGGGGACATGCTCGTGGCGGCCCCGCCGGCGCTGTTCGACGCCCTGCACGACGCGCTCGTCGAGCTGGACGCCGCCGGCGGCCCGTGAGCCCTCAGGAGTTCTTCTTGGGCGCGACGCACGCGCCGACCGGCAGCTCGGGCTCGCCGAGCTCGACCAGCGACTGGTTGACCTCGGTGGTGGTGGCGAGCTGCTGGAAGTCGCTGCCGACCACGATGTCGACGATCGCGCCCTTGCGCTTGGCGTCGTACTGCACGTCGGCCTGGTTCAGGAAGTACGCCCGCAGCAGCCACGCCGAGCCGACCGCCTCGGGGCCGTACCGCATGACCGCGACGCCGTCGACCTTCTTCTTGTTCTCGGCCGGCTTCTGCGCCTTGAACCGCCGGTTCTTGAACTCGTTGGTGACGCTGTCGGCCAGCCCCGCCGTGTCCGTGCCGTTGAAGACCTTGACGGTGACCTGCTCGGGGTCGTCCGGCAGGGTCACGTTGGCCATGACCGAGCCGTCGGGGCAGCCACCGCCGACGACGGCGTCGCCCTGCGTGTCGCGGACCAGGGCCACGACTACGAAGATCACCGCGGCCACGGCGAGCACGCCGACCACGACGAGTGCTCGGACGCGGGCAAAGCTCATGGAACCGGCTCCCGGGGTCAGCTCGATCGGCCACCGTCCAGTACCGGACGGGGTATGCGGTGAGGTTAGCGTCTGTCCGCCAAGCCTGCGGAAAGAGGGAATGCTCCCGGCGCGCCGACGATGATCCACGCGCTCATACCCCTACTTTGATGTCGCCTCAGTCACATCGGGAACAATTGGCCGCCCGCGCGCGTACAAGCCACGCACGGGGGCGGTATGGTGCCGCGTTTGCCGGGGCAGTTTCATCGAGGGGGATGGGGCACCTCGGCGGACGGATTTCTCCCAGCCGACCAGGGCCGGGAGAAAAGTCCGCCGGAACCGGGAACCGAAACGTCGTCGCGGGCGTTACTTACGCCAAGTGACACATCGATACAGGAGAGTGAAAACCGATGGCCACCGACTACGACGCTCCGCGTCGCGACGAGGTCGACCTCGGCGAGGACAGCCTCGAGGAGCTCAAGGCCCGCCGCGCCGACTCGCAGTCGGGCGCAGTGGACGTCGACGAGGTCGAGGTGGCGGAGAGCTTTGAGCTCCCCGGTGCCGACCTGGCCGACGAGGAACTGACCGTCAAGGTGCTGCCGATGCAGACCGACGAGTTCCGCTGCGCCCGCTGTTTCCTCGTGCATCACCGCAGCCAGCTCGCGGTCGAACGCAACGGGGAACTGATCTGCCGCGAGTGCGCCTGACCGGCGCGCTCGCGAGCAGGACCCCCGGCCGTCGCCGACGGCCGGGTCAAGCAACGACCCCCGATACCCTCCGGTGCCCGTTTGGCGGGCAGCCTTGACTGGGTATCGGACCCTGACCAGGGGTACGCGAAAGATCCGACAGTGGATGCGGGAGGTCGACGATGAGCCGCCCAGATGACGACTCGGCACAGTCCGCGGATCCGGGGCGTGAGCTCGTCAAGGTCGATCCCGCCGAGGCGGCCGACGGCGCCGAGGCCGGCTCCGGCATCGGCGCCACCGTTGCCGCGCTGTCCGCCGGCGACCTCGAGCCGGCCAAGCGCCGGCACCTGCTCGCGAGGCTCGTCGGCGACGTCCGCCGGCGCGGGCTGGGCCAGCTGTTCCGGCCCGGTTCCGCCATGCGCTGGATGACCGAGGCGGTCGCCGACATAGCGCCGCACGTGCCGGTCCGCGACCTGGCCACCCTGCGCCGCCACTACGACGGCCTGGAGGGCGACGCGCTCGCCGAGCGCCTGGTGCGTAACGCGGCACTCGCCGCGGCCGGGGTCGGCGCGGCCGGCGGCGGCGTGGCGTCCCTGGAGTGGGCCGCGACACCGACCCTGCTCTCCGTGCCGGTCCTGCTGGCCGCGGAGACCGTCGCCGTGGTCGGCATCGAGCTCAAGCTCGTCGGCGAGCTGCACGAGGTGTACGGCAGGCCGGTCGCCGGCAGCGCCGTTCAGCGCGCCTCGGCGCTCATCCAGTCCTGGGCCGGCCAGCGCGGCGTCAACCCGTTCGTGCCCGGCATCGGCGTCGCCACGGTGCTCGGCACCACGGCCCGCCGGGAGCTCCAGGGCACGCTGCTGCGCCGCTTCGGGCGCAATCTGACCACGCTGGGACCGTTGCTCACGGGCGCGGCCGTGGCGAGCTATCTGAACCGGCGCGCGACCCTGCGCCTGGGCGAGCAGATGATCAAGGACCTGCGCCGCAAGGGCCCGGCGGTCATCGACGCCGGGGTCCCGGAGATCAGCTCCTAGGCCGCAGCAGGGCGGTCGCCAGCTCGACCGGGTGCCGGGTGCTGACCACCCAGAACGGCGTCGGGTCGGCCGGGTCGTCGAGCAGCACCTGCACCGCGCCCTTGATCCATGGGCGCTGCACGACGAACGCCAGCGGGTGCGAGCCGACGCCGAGCACCTCGCGCTTGCCGTCCGCGTCCAGCGGCACGACGTCGGCGATCACGTCCAGCGGCAGCCGCGCGTCGTCGACCTGGAACTCCGTCGCCGTCACCGCGACCCGGATCCGGTCCGTGCGCCACAGCAGCAGCAGTGACACCGGCAGCAGGACCGCGAACGGCACCCAGGCGCGCAGCCCGGTGCCGCCCAGCCAGATCTCGGCGGCGAGCAGCGCGGCCACGGCGGGCCCGGCCACCCACGCGAACCACGGGATGCGCAGGCGCTCGGCGTACACCGGGCGGGCGGGCGCGGTGGTGCGTGCGGAGGGCTCTGCTGTCACCCTGGTTACGGTACGGCGCGCCTCCGCTTCCGGCCACGGCAGGATGGCAGGGTGGGTGCCGCTCACCCGACGAGAAACCGAGGAAGCGATCGTGACCGAGACCGTGGCCGTGCAGCTCCGCCGGCTCGACCCCGACCTGCCGCTGCCGGCGTACGCCCACCCGGGCGACGCGGGCGCCGACCTGGTCGCCGCCGAGGACGTCGAGCTGGCGCCGGGCGAGCGGCGGTTGGTGCGTACGGGCATCGCCATCGCCCTGCCCGAGGGCTACGTCGGCCTCGTGCACCCCCGCTCCGGGCTGGCCGTCCGCCTCGGCGTGACCGTCCTCAACGCGCCCGGTACGGTCGACGCCGGTTACCGCGGCGAAATTCTGGTGAACCTGGTCAATCACGACCCGGCGGACACCGCGAAGATCTGCCGGGGTGACCGCATCGCCCAATTGGTCGTGCAGCGGGTCGAGCGGGCGGTCTTCCAGGTGGTCGACGAGCTCTCCGACACCGCGCGCGGTGCCGGTGGGCACGGCTCGACCGGCGGACACGTCGCCCTGCCGGCGCAGCAGAAGCAGTTCTAGTCGAAGAAGGTGGCAACGCAGATGTTCTCCCGCAAGCGCGGCGGCCCGAAGCACGTGCGCCCGGACGACGCACCACAGTCGGCGGCGCTCGCCAAGAGCATGGGCGACGGCCCGCCGCCCGAGTTCGGCCCCTACGACAGCTCGCAGGCGCCCGACGGGGTGCAGCGACTCGACCTCGGTAGCCTGCTGATCCCGGCGGTCGAGGGCGTCGAGGTGCGGGTGCAGGCGAACCCGGACGGCGGCATCGAGCAGATCGTGCTCGTGCACGGCGACAGCGCGCTGCAGCTCGGCGTCTTCGCCGCGCCCCGCAGCGAGGGCATCTGGGACGAGGTGCGTGCCGAGATCGCCACGGCGATGAAGTCCGACGGCGCCGCGCCGCAGGAGTTCGACGGGCCGTACGGCGTCGAGCTGGCCGCCCGGGTCGAGACGCCCGAGGGGCCGGCGGACGTCCGGTTCGTCGGCGTCGACGGGCCGCGCTGGATGGTCCGCGCCCTCTTCCAGGGCCAGGCGGCCGCCCAGCCGAGCGCGGAGGGCGTGCTCGGCGAGTGCCTGCGTGGCCTCGTGGTCGTCCGCGACGAGGAGGCCCGGCCGGTCCGCGAGGCGCTGCCGCTGCGGCTGCCCCGGGAGATGGCCGAGCAGGCCGAGGCGCAGCACGCCGGGCACGACCACGCCGCCCACGACCACGACCACGCCGGGCACGACCACGCGCTGCCGCCGCAGACCAACGGGCGCCACGCGCACTGATCGAGGGCGGCCCCGGTGAGATACGTCACCGGTGGCCGT
This sequence comes from Amorphoplanes digitatis, assembly GCF_014205335.1. Lineage (NCBI taxonomy): Bacteria > Bacillati > Actinomycetota > Actinomycetes > Micromonosporales > Micromonosporaceae > Actinoplanes > Actinoplanes digitatis. The sequence goes on from NZ_JACHNH010000001.1 coordinate 1,177,518, forward strand.
TCCGGCGTACCGTTGACGGACGGCACCTGCCCACACTGTGTGCCGTCCGCCGGGTCCCCGCCGGCGTATTCCACGGCTTGCCGAGGAAGGTGGCACCGAGGTCATGTCGACCGATGAGCGCACCACCGGCCTGCGCCGGTTCTTCGAACGGCTGACCGCCTCCGAGGAGGAGCTGAACGCGCAGGAGTTGCAGCGCGACAGCGCCAAGTGCGGAGCGATGCCGGCCGGTCAGTGCCACCGCGGCGAGGTCGTCTCCGTGTCCGGCCGACTGCGCACGGTGGCGTACACTCCGCGCACGAACCTGCCGACGCTCGAAGCGGACCTCTACGACGGCAGCGACGTGGTCACGCTCGTCTTCCTGGGCCGCCGCTCCATCGTCGGCATCGAACCGGGCCGTCAGCTCACCGCCCGCGGCCGCATCGCCCTGCGCGACGACCGCAAGGTCATCTACAACCCGTACTACGAGCTGGAGGCGCCCCGGTGACACCCGGCAGCGAGCCCCGTCACGTCGCGCACGAGTCCGTTGAAGAGAGGGTCGCCGAGGAGTTCGTCGAAGAGCTCGAGCTTCACCCGGTCAAGGAGGAGCCGGACGAGGAGCCGTTCCCGTCGATGAGCGAGCAGATCTCCGAGCAGCTCGGCGGTGTGCGGGGACTCATCGAGTCGAGCATCCCGGTGCTCGCGTTCGTGCTGCTCAATGTGCTGCTCGGGGAGAACGGCCTGGACCTGGGCAAGAAGACGGCGCTGTACTGGGCGATCGGCGGCAGCCTCGGCTCGGCGGTGGCCATCGGCGTGTACCGGCTGGCCCGTAAGCAGTCGGTGCGGCACGCGGTCAACGGCGTCCTCGGCGTCGCGATCGGCGCGTTCCTGGCCTGGCGCACCGGCGACGCCAAGAACTTCTACCTGCCGGGCATCCTGCTGACCCTCGGCCAGGTGGTCGTCCTGATCGTGTCGGTCGCGGTCCGCCGGCCGATCATCGGGTACGTCTGGGGCGTGCTGGCCAACGGCGGCAAGCACGACTGGTTCGACAACCCCCGGCTGTTCCGCACGTTCCAGTGGCTGACCCTGGTCTGGGCGGCGTCGCTGTTCGTCCGGGCGGGCGTGCAGGGCTGGCTCTGGCTGGCGGACGAGGCGAACGCCATCGGCGTCGTGCGGATCCTGATCAGCTGGCCCATCTACGCCGCGACGTTCGCGTACACCGCCTGGGCGGTGCACCGGGTGACCTCGGCCACCCGGCCCGCCGACGAGGAGCTCGAGGAGGCCAAGGCCCCCCAGGCCTAGCCGATCTCGCGGGCGTCGCCCAGCACCACCGCGCGGACCGCGCCCTCGACCTCGGTGGTGCAGACGAAGATCAGCTCGTCGCCGGCCTCCAGCGGGTCGTCGGGCGTCGGCACCAGCACCCGCTTGCCGCGCACGATGGCCACCAGGGCGGAGTCGCGCGGCATCGGCACCGCGCGGATCGGCTTGCCGACGTACGGCGCCGTCGGCGGCAGGGTGATCTCCACCAGGTTCGCCTCGCCCTGCCGGAACGTCATGATCCGGACCAGGTCGCCGACGGTGACCGCCTCCTCGACCAGCGCCGCCATCAGGCGCGGCTTGCTGACCGCCACGTCGACGCCCCACTGCTCGGTGAAGAGCCACTCGTTCTCGGCGCGGTTGACCCGGGCGACCACCCGGTTGACCGCGAACTCCGTCTTGGCCAGCAGCGAGCAGACCAGGTTGGCCTTGTCGTCGCCGGTCGCGGCCACGACCACGTCGCAGCCGGCCACGTCGGCCTCCTCGAGGCTGCTCAGCTCGCAGGCGTCGGCCAGCACCCACTCGGCCTCCGGCACCCGCTCCGGGCGCAGCTGGCGCGGCTGGCGCTCGATCAGCATCACCTGGTGGCCGTTGCCGATCAGTTCCTGTGCGATCGAGCGGCCGACGTTGCCGGCGCCCGCGATGGCGATCCGCATGGTCAGAGCCCCCCAAGCCCGGCGCGGGCCGCGCCACCCAGCACGTCGTTGACGATGTCGTCGGTGACCACCATGAAGACCTGGTCACCGTCCTGCAACACGGTGGACGGCGAGGCCAGCGAGCCGATGCCGAAGCGCATCAGGTACGCGACCCGGGCGCCCGTGGCGTCCTCCAGCGACCGGACGGTCTGCCCGACCCAGTCGGGGTGCAGCGGCGCCTCGACGATCGACACCGAGCTGGTCGGGTCGCGGAAGACCTCGACCGTGCCCTCCGGCACGAGGTGGCGCACCATCCGGTCGGCGGCCCAGCGGATCGTGGCCACCGTCGGGATGCCGAGCCGCTCGTAGACCAGGGCCCGCTTGGCGTCGTAGATGCGGGCGACGACCCGCGAGACGCCGAACGTCTCCCGTGCCAGCCGGGCCGAGATGATGTTCGAGTTGTCGCCGCTGGAGACGGCGGCGAACGCGTCCGCCCGCTCGATGCCGGCCGACCGCAGCACGTCGCGGTCGAAGCCGATCCCGGTGACGGTGATGCCGCCGTACTCCGCGCCCAGCCTGCGGAAGGCGTCGGCGTTCTGGTCGATCACCGCGACCGAGTGGCCGCGGGCGTCGAGCTTGTGGGCGAGCGTCGAGCCGAGCCGACCGCAGCCCATGATCACCACGTGCAAGGTTTTGCGCCTTCCCGCTGGATGCGTACCTAGCAGAGCGTGCCATGAGGTCGCGAGTGATGGTGGCCGGGGCGCCCGGCGGCGTGGCGGCCGCGCCCGTACGCTTGGCGCTTGTGGCAAGTTCGACGTCCCTCGCGAAGCGGTTGCTCCTCGGCCGGCCCTTCCGCTCCGACCGGCTCCAGCACACCCTGCTGCCGAAGCGCATCGCGCTACCGGTCTTCGCGTCGGACGCGCTGTCCAGCGTCGCGTACGCGCCCGACGAGATCCTGCTGACGCTCTCCATCGCGGGGGCCGGCGCGTTCGTGTTCGCGCCCTGGGTGACGCTGGCGGTCGCGGTCGTGATGGTCACCGTCGTGGCCAGCTACCGGCAGAACGTGCACGCGTACCCGTCGGGCGGCGGCGACTACGAGGTGGCGACGGTCAACCTCGGCCCGCGCTTCGGCGTCGCGGTGGCCAGTGCCCTGCTCGTCGACTACATCCTCACGGTGGCGGTCTCGGTCAGCGCGGGCGTCTCCAACCTGGGCTCCGTGGTGCCGTTCGTCGCCGAGAACAAGATCGGCATCGCGCTCGTCGCGATCGGCCTGCTGGCCGCGCTCAACCTGCGCGGCCTGCGGGAGTCCGGCACCGCCTTCGCCGTACCCACCTACCTGTTCATCGTCGTCATCGTCGGGATGATCATCACCGGGCTGGTACGCGTCTTCGTCCTCGGCCAGGACCTGCGCGCGCCCAGCGCGGACATCCTCATCGATGCTGAGGAGCACCACCTGACCAGCCTGGCCTTCGCGTTCCTGCTGTTGCGGACGTTCTCGTCCGGCTGCGCGGCGCTCACCGGTGTCGAGGCCATCTCCAACGGTGTGCCCGCCTTCAAGCCGCCGAAGAGCCGGAACGCCGCCACCACGCTGATGCTGCTCGGCGGCATCGCGATCCTCATGCTGGTCGGCATCGTGATGCTCGCCAAGGCGACCCATCTCCAGTACGTCGAGGATCCGGCGACGCAGATCATCGGCGGCCCGGAGAACTACGTCCAGAAGACGGTCACCACCCAGCTCGGCGAGACCGTCTTCGGCAGCGGCTCGATCATGCTCTACCTGGTCGGCGCGGTCACCGCCCTCATCCTCTTCCTCGCCGCGAACACCGCCTTCAACGGCTTCCCGGTGCTGGGCTCGATCCTCGCCCAGGACCGCTACCTGCCGCGCCAGCTGCACACCCGCGGCGACCGGCTGGCGTTCAGCAACGGGATCATCTTCCTGTCCGTCGCCGCGATGGTGCTGATCGTGGCGTTCGAGGCCGAGGTGACCCGCCTGATCCAGCTCTACATCGTCGGCGTGTTCGTGTCGTTCACGCTGTCGCAGGCCGGCATGCTGCGGCACTGGAACCGGCTGCTGAGGACGCAGCGGGATCCGGACGTGCGGCGCCAGATGTTCCGGTCCCGGGCGATCAACGGCTTCGGCATGGTGCTCACCGGCGCGGTGCTGATCGTCGTGCTGATCACCAAGTTCATGCTCGGCGCGTGGATCGCGATCGCCGCGATGCTCGTGATCTACGTGGTCATGCTGGGCATCCGCAAGCACTACACCCGGGTCTCGGCGGAGCTGGAGCCGGGCGACGAGGGCCCGGTCCTGCCCTCGCGCAACCACGCCGTCGTGCTGGTCAGCAAGGTGCACAAGCCGACGCTGCGTGCTCTGGCGTACGCGCGGGCGACCAGGCCAGACACGCTGACGGCGGTCACGGTGAACGTCGACGACAAGGACACCCGCCGAATACAGGAGGAGTGGGAGCGCCACCAGATCCCGGTGTCGCTGACGGTGGTGGACTCGCCCTACCGGGAGATCACCCGGCCCATCATCGACTTCGTGAAGAGCGTGCGCCGCAGCTCCCCGCGCGACGTGGTCACGGTCTTCGTGCCCGAGTACGTGGTCGGCCGCTGGTGGGAGCACCTGCTGCACAACCAGAGCGCCCTGCGGATCAAGGGCCGGCTGCTCTTCGAGCCCGGCGTGATGGTGACGAGCGTGCCGTGGCAGCTCCAGTCCAGCCAGGACCGCGACCTCGAGCGCCTGGACCGCGACCTGAGCCGTGCGCCGGCCCGCGGCCCGCGAACCCGCCGGACGGACGCGCCGTTCGCCGAGGTCGCCGCGCAGCCCCGGCCGGAGCAGACCATCGAGCCGGAGGATGACCCGAAGTGACCGACGAACCGATCGACGAACCGATCGAGGGCGACCGCGTCGAGGTGACGGTCGGCGCACCGGCCCACGGCGGGCACTGCGTGGCACGCATCGGCGGGCCGCACGGCCGGGTGGTGTTCGTCCGGCACGCGCTGCCGGGCGAGCGGGTCACGGTCGAGCTGACCGAGCTGCACAAGGGCTACCTGCGCGGGGACGCGGTCGACGTGCACGAGGCCTCCGCGGACCGGGTGGCCGCGCCGTGCGCCTTCGCGCACCCCGGCGGCTGCGGCGGCTGCGACCTCCAGCACGTGGCGCCGGACGCGCAGCTGCGGTGGAAGGCCGCCGTCGTGCGTGAGCTGCTCGGCCGGATGGGCGGCCTGAGCACCGAGCGGATCGACGAGCTGGACGTGCGGGTACGCCCGCTGCCCGGCGGCCCGCTCGGCTGGCGGTCCCGGGTCCGGTACGCGGTCGACGCCGCCGGGCGGCCCGGCCTGCTGCAACACCGCTCGCATCAGGTCGTACCGGTGGATCGGTGTCTGATCGCCCGCCCGGAGTTGCAGAAGCTCGAGGTGACCGCCCGGCTCTGGCCCGATGCGGCCGCGGTGGAGGTGGTGGCGTCGACCGGTGGCGACGTCAGCGTCCTGTCCCGGCCGGCCGGCGCGCCGGCGCTCGACCCGGCGGCGGCCGCGGATCCGCTGGTGGACGAGGACAACGGCGGGGCGGGCGTGCTCGTCGACGGCCCGGCCGAGATTCGCGAGCTCGCGGCGGGCCGGGAGTGGCTGCTGCCGCCGGACGGCTTCTGGCAGGTGCACCCCGCCGCGGCCGACACCCTGGTCACGGCCGTGCTGGAGCTGCTGCGGCCGGCACCGGGCGAGGTCTCCTGGGACCTGTACGGCGGCGCGGGCCTCTTCGCGGCCGCGCTCTGCGCGCGGACCGGCGCGCGGACCACCGTCGTCGAGTCGTCGCCGGACGCGGTGGCCGCGGCGCGCCGCAACCTGGCCGATCTCAGCGGCGTCGAGGTGGTGGCGGCCCGGGTGGACGTGGCGCTGAGCCGGCGCCGGATCACCGCACCGGTGGATCTGGTCGTGCTGGACCCGCCGCGGGCCGGCGCGGGCGCCAAGGTGGTGCGGGCGATCGCGGCGGCGCGGCCCCGGGCGGTGGCCTACGTGGCCTGCGACCCGGCGGCGCTCTCCCGGGACGTGCAGACGTTCGCGGCCGAGGGCTGGCGGCTGGCCGAGCTGCGCGCCTACGACTGCTTCCCGATGACCCAGCACATCGAGTGCGTCGCCCTCCTGCTGCCTGACGACTAGCGTGCCGGCTCGGGCTCGGGCTCGGGTTCCGGCTCGGGCTCGTGCGCGTCGTGCGGGTCGTCGTCGTAGGTGCTCTCGTCGAACGGCGCCGCGCCGGACAGCACCGCCCGGGCCTGCTCGTTGTCGATCTCCCGGGTCCAGGTGCCGACCAGGACCGTCGCGACGGCGTTGCCGGAGAAGTTGGTGAGCGCCCGCGCCTCGGACATCAGCCGGTCGATGCCGACGATAAGGCCGACGCCGGGCACCAGCTCGGGGCGGTGGCTCTGCAGGCCGCCGGCCAGGGTCGCCAGGCCCGCGCCGGTCACGCCCGCGGCGCCCTTCGACGCGAGGATCATGAAGAGCAGCAGGGAGATCTGCTCGCCGACCGACAGCGGGTCGTCCATGGCGTCGGCGATGAACAGCGACGCCATGGTCAGGTAGATCGCGGTGCCGTCGAGGTTGAACGAGTAGCCGGTCGGCACCACGATGCCGACGACCGGGCGGCTCACGCCGAGGTGCCCCATCTTGGCGATCAGCCGCGGCAGCGCCGACTCCGACGAGGAGGTGGCCAGAATCAGCAGGAACTCGCGGGCCAGGTAGCGGAACAGCTTGAAGATCGACATGTGGGCCACCAGGCGCAGCAGCAGGCCCAGCACGACGAAGACGAAGAGCAGGCAGGTGATGTAGAAGCCGACCATGAGCCCGGCAAGGCTCTTGAGCGCGTCGAAGCCGGTCGCGCCGACCACGGCGGCCATCGCGCCGAACGCGCCGACCGGGGCCAGCCACATGATCATCGACAGGATCTTGAAGACCAGTCGCTGGAGGACCGTCACCACCCGGATGACCGGCTCGCCCCGCTCGCCCAGCGACTGCACCGCGAAGCCGACCAGCAGCGCGACCAGCAGGGTCTGCAACACCTCCTGGGTGGCCAGCGCGCCGAACAGCGACTCCGGGATGATGCCGAGCACGAAGTCGACGCCCGACTCCGCCTCCGCGCTGACCTGGGCGGCGCCGGTGGCGGCGAGCTCCTCGTCCAGGTGGAGCCCGGCGCCCGGGTGCAGGAGGTTGCCGACCACCAGGCCGATGGTGAGCGCCACGGTCGACATGATCAGGAAGTAGCCCAGCGCGAGGCCGCCGACCCGGCCGACCTGCGCGGCCCTGCGGATCGACCCGACGCCCAGCACGATCGTGCAGAAGATCACCGGCGCGATCATCATCTGGATCAGCGCGACGAACCCGGTGCCCAGCGGGCGCAGCGCCTTGCCGACGTCCGGGAAGAGGAAGCCGACCGCGATGCCCAGCACCATGGCGATCAGCACGGAAAGGTAGAGGTAGTGGCTGCGGTCGCGGCGCCGCACCCTCGGTGCATCGACGGTCATGGCTTTCCCGTACCCCCGGTTGTGACCCAGGACACCTTCGCGCCCGTGTGGAGATTTTGTGGAGGAGGTCTCTGTATCCGTTCGCGCCGGATGCAGGGGAGCGTTCCGCCGATAGACTGACTCCTCATGAGCGAGCGCAGTGATCAAACGACGACCGGCATCCTCCCGGGCATCAAGACGCCCGGTGACCTCAAGAGCCTCGGTCCTGATCAACTGACCCTGCTCGCCGCGGAGATCCGCGACTTCCTGGTCGCCAAGGTGTCCCGCACCGGCGGCCATCTCGGCCCCAACCTCGGCGTCGTGGAGACCACTCTCGCGCTGCACCGGGTCTTCGACTCGCCGCGCGACCGGATCCTCTTCGACACCGGCCACCAGGCATATGTGCACAAGATCGTGACCGGACGGCAGGACGGATTCGAGCGGCTGCGCCAGCGCGGCGGGCTCTCCGGCTACCCGAGCCAGGCCGAGAGCGAGCACGACCTGATCGAGAACTCGCACGCCTCCACCGCCCTGTCGTACGCGGACGGCATCTCCAAGGCCTACGCGCTGCGCGGCGAGGACCGGCACACGGTCGCGGTCGTCGGCGACGGCGCCCTGACCGGCGGCATGTGCTGGGAGGCGCTCAACAACATCGCGGCGGCGAAGAACCGCCTGGTCATCGTCGTCAACGACAACGGCCGGTCCTACGCGCCGACCATCGGCGGCCTGGCCGACCACCTCTCCACGCTGCGCCTCAACCCCGGCTACGAGCGCGTCCTCGACCTGGTCAAGGACGCCCTCGGCTCGACACCGGTGGTCGGCAAGCCGGTCTACGAGGTGCTGCACGCGGTCAAGAAGGGCATCAAGGACGCGGTCAGCCCGCAGCCGATGTTCGAGGACCTCGGCATCAAGTACATCGGCCCGGTCGACGGGCACGACGTGCAGGCCATGGAGTCCGCGCTGCGCCGGGCCAAGGGCTTCAACGCGCCGGTCATTGTGCACGCCGTGACCCGCAAGGGCTACGGCTACCGGCCGGCCGAGGACGACGAGGCGGACTGCTTCCACGGCCCCGGCGCGTTCAGCGTCGAGACCGGCAAGCTGCTCGCCGCGCCGAGCGTCAAGTGGACGAACGTCTTCGCCGAGGAGCTCGTCGCGATCGCCGACGAGCGGCCCGACGTCGTCGGCATCACCGCTGCGATGGCCGAGCCGACCGGCATCGCCGCCCTCCAGACGAAGTACCCGGAGCGCACCTACGACGTCGGCATCGCCGAGCAGCACGCCATCACCTCGGCGGCCGGCCTGGCGATGGGCGGCCTGCACCCGGTCGTCGCCGTGTACGCGACGTTCCTCAACCGCGCGTTCGACCAGGTCCTGCTCGACGTGGCGATGCACGGGCTGCCGCTGACGATCGTGCTCGACCGGGCCGGCATCACCGGGCCCGACGGCCCGAGCCACTACGGCATCTGGGACATGAGCGTCTTCGGCGCGGTGCCCGGGCTGCGGATCGCCGCGCCGCGCGACGCCGCCACCCTGCGCGAGGAGCTGCGCGAGGCGGTCGCCGTCGACGACGGCCCGACGATCGTGCGCTTCCCGACCGGATCGGTCGCCGCCGACCTGCCCGCGCTGCGCCGGGTCGGCCCGGTGGACGTGCTGCGCGAGGACGACCGCAAGGACATCCTGCTCGTCGCGGTCGGCGCCTTCGCCAAGCTGGGCATGGAGGTCGCCGACCGGGTCGCCGAGCAGGGCTACGGCGTGACCGTCGTCGACCCGCGCTGGGTCCGCCCGGTCCCGATCGAGCTCGCCGCGCTGAGCCGGGGCCATCGCCTCGTGGTGACCCTCGAGGACGGCATCCGGGCCGGCGGCGTCGGCGACGCGGTGGCGAGCGCGCTGCGCGACGCCGGCGTGGCCGTGCCGCTGCGCGACTTCGGGGTTCCGGCCGGCTTCCACCCGCACGGCACCCGGGCCGAGATCCTGACCGCGCTCGGCCTGACCGCGCAGGACATCGCCCGCGACGTGACGGAGTGGGTCTCGCAGCTGGAGGACCCGGCCACCGAGCATCAGCCGCAAGGCTGACAGTCGACAAGCCGTTTCGTTATCCATCCGTTACCTTTGATGGATGGCGGCGGAGACGTTCGGCGGCGCGACGGTAGTCATCGACCTCGGCCTGGCCCGGGGCGAACCCGACGAATACGCCCGGCCCCAGCGCTCCACCGTGCCGGACTGGTTCGCTCCGCTTGTCCTCGCACTGGTCGTGCTGCTGTCGTCGGCCGCCTCGGCCGCGCCGCCGCCACCGGCGCTGACCACCGTGCTCACGCTGCGCGTCGGGCCCGGCGACCCGTACGTGCTGACCGACGGCGGCGACCTGCTCGCGCAGACCTACGGACGGCTCAGCGCGTACTCGCTGCGTGACGGCCGGCTGCGGTGGGAGGCCGGGTCGGCCTCGCCCACCTACCGGCTGCGCACCGGCGGCGGGCTCGTGCTGTTGCGCCCATGGAGCGCCGACCGGGCCGACCCCGGCACCACCGCCCTCTCCCTGCGCAGCGGCGCGGCGCAGTGGCGGCGCTCGGGCAACGTCGTCACGATCGCCGGCTCGACCACCCTGCTCGCGGTCTCCGGCGTCCGCAGCATCTCCGGCTCGGGCCGCCGGGTGCAGGGGCCCGTCGACGCCGTCGACCCCGTCGGCGGCACCACCCGCTGGCAGGTGGACGTCCCCTCGACCGCGGTGCTGCTCGGCGTGCCGGGCCCGGCCGGGCAGCGGGCCCGGATGATGCTCGTGCACGACGACCGGACCGCCGCCGTCCACGACGTCGGCACTGGCGCCCTGCTCGCCCGCGCCGCGCTGCCGCCCGCCGACTACGGCCCGGACAACCCGGTGGTCGCCGGCGGCTCCCTGCTGCTGCGCCACCCGACGACCAGCGGCCGGATGGTCAGCGCCTTCGACCCGGTGACCCTCGCGCCCCGCTGGACCCGGCCGGCGGGCTTCGCGTTCGGCGTGACGCCCTGCGGCGACCTGGCCTGCCTCACCGGTCCCGACGGCGTCCGCGCGATCGAGCCGTCCACCGGCGCGCAGCGCTGGTTCCGGGCCGGGTGGCGCAGCGTCGACCAGCGCAACGGGCTGATCGTCGCGTACGGGACGCCGGCCGGGGAGGGCGATCCGGTCGGCGTGATCGACCCGGCCACCGGTGCGGTGCTGACCGACCTGCACGGCTGGCGGCCCGTACCGGCGCCCGGCGGCGGTGACCGGATGCTGGTGACCAGGATGGTCGGCGCGGGTGGTCGTACCATGGTCGCGGTCGTCGGTCCCGGCGCCGCCCGGCCCGAACTGCTTGCCGACCTGCCCGCGGGCACCGGCGACTGCCAGGCCGCACCCGCCCGGCTGGTCTGCCGCTCCACCTCCGGCGATCTGATCGTCTGGTCGTATCGACAGAAGGGATGAGCGTGGCGCTGATCGAGCTGAGCCCGGAGACGCCGGTTCCGCTCGCAGCAGCCGCACCGCCGCCCCCGTACCGCTATCGCCGCCTCGGTCTCGCGCTCGCCGCACTGCTCGTGCTCGTGCTGGGCGGGGCCGCGCCGGCCTCGTCGGCGCTCTGGTGGCGCCTCGGCGCGGTCCCGCTGCCGGCCGGCGGCGACTTCGGGGTGACTGCCGACCGGATATACACCACGGATCTCGAGGCGGACCCCCGCGTGGTCACGGCCTGGCAGACCGACCCGGTCCGCCGGCTCTGGAGCATCAAGACCACCGCCGGGGAGGATGACCCGCTCGTCGTGCGGGAACTACCCGGCGGTCTCGTCACGGTGGCGGAAGGGGACGGCGTCTCCGTGCGCGACTCCCGCACCGGGGCCGTCCGCTGGGTCTCACCCGCCCCGGTGCAGCCGCTCAACGACCGTATCGGCGTGATACAGCAGCAGCGCTTCCGGCCCGGCACCGAGTACGACCCGGAGTCCGGCGATCCCGGCCGGCTCTACGGCACAAACGGCGGCGCGCTGCACACCGAGCCGGCGCTCAGCACCGAGCTGCGCGGCGTCGAGCTCGCCGGCGGCCGGCAGATCTGGTCCGTCACCGTTCCCGGCTCGGTGTTCACCGCGTGGCCGGATCCGCCCGTATCCGGCCTGGTACTCCTCTCGGCGCGGAAACTGACCCTGCTCTCGCCCGCCACCGGCGCCGTCCTGCGCGAGCGGGCGGTGCCCCGGGTCGACGGGCGGGATCCGGCCATGGGCGAGGTGGTCGAGGACATGGTCCTGGTCCAGTTCGGTGACTTCCGCGAGGGCGGCCCGGTCATCGCGTATGAGCTGAACACCCTGGACGAGCGCTGGCGGCAGAACCGCTCCGACCCGGCCGGCAACTCCGCAATCTGCTCCGGACTGACGTGTGCGGTGGGCCACGACGACCTCACAGTGCTCGACCCCCGAACCGGGACATCCCGCTGGCGGGTGGCGGGCGCCGACGTCTTCTCCCTCGGTACGGACTCGGCGCTCCAGGTGGAGGACGGGTCGATCCCGCTGCGCGCCGTCAGCCTCGACACCGGACGGACCCAGGTCGAGCTGGCCGGCTGGCGGGAGTTCTCCCAGGTGAACGGCGGTGACGGCTATGTACTGAGGCGGCCCGACAAGGGCCGGAGCACCGCCTTCGGTCTGCTACGGCCGGGACGGGCCGCGGTACAGCCGCTCGGCCGGATACCTGGCCCGGTCCTGAACTGCACGTCCGTGCCGGGCGTCGTCGCCTGTCCGACGCTGGATCACGTCGAGGTGTGGGCGTACCGCGGCTGATCCGCCGATCAACGGTGTCCCGGCGCACAATGAGGGCGTGCGCGACGTCCTGATCGACCTGGGTGAGCAGCACGGGCGGCTGCCGGACGTCGCCGAGCCGAGCCGCCACCGGGCTTTCCTCACCGCCCTCTCCGCCGCCCTGTTGATGACCCTCACCGGGGCGGCGTCGCACTCGGCCCCCGCCACGCCGGTGATCGTGCCCGCCCGGCTCGGCGACAACATGTTCGTCGAGCAGGACCGCCTGTACGTGGTCAGCTCCGGCACCGGCCCGCGCGACGCCGCGGTGCAGCACAAGATCGTCAGCAGCTACGCGCTGCCCGCCGGCCGACTGCTCTCCCGCACCACCGTCGCCGTCACCGGCGCGGTCGTCCAGGTCACGTCGGCCGGGGACACGGTCCTGGTCTCCTACCAGGCCGACACCGTCGGCGCGGAGGCCACCGTCGCGCTCGCGGCCGGCACCGACCGGGCGCTCTGGCGCGCCCCGGCCCGGCTGCTCAGCGTCGACCCGCGGGACGGCCTGGTCCTGCTGCGGCAGAACCGGCCGCACCCCGGCGACCTGAACTGGTACGGCGTCGACCTGGCCACCGGGCGCCCGCGGTGGACGTTCGAGCAGCCGGCGCAGGGCTATACGACCGAGGCCGCGTACCTCGCCGGCTTCCCGCACCGGCTCATCACCGCCACCGCGACCGGGCACCTCGAGGTGCGCGACACCGTCACCGGCACCCTGGTCTCCGCCGTCGACGTGCCCGCGCCGGCCGAGTGGGCGCGGCGCGGCGTCAGCGTCTGGACCGCCGGCGACCTCGTGCTGGTCGGTGGGCTCGGCGGGATCACCGCGTACGCGCTGGCCGACCTGAGCCCGCGCTGGCACAGCAGCGTCGAGCTGTCCGGAAGCTGGGTGCAGGACTGCGTCGCCGTCTGCGTGTTCGGCTACCGCGGCGGCGTGCGGGTGCTCGACCCGGTCACCGGACGGGTGCGCTGGGCGGCGGACCACTGGACCGCGGCAGACCCGGCCGGCGGCTACCTGCTGGTCAACGGCAACGAAGGGCTGGAGGGGCGGTACCCGCTCGCCGTCGTCGAACCGGACACCGGCCTGCTGCACGGCGACTTCGGCGAATGGCGCTCGGCCGGGGCGGTCCGGGCCGACGGCACAATCGTCGGCCTGCGCCAGCGGCTCGGCGACGACGTGGTCTTCTACGCCATGCTGAACCCGGCGACGCTGGCCGTGCGGGTGCTGGGCTCGGCCACCTTCGTCTCCGGCGACTGCCAGCCCACCACCGACGTGCTCGTCTGCCGCCGCATCGACGCGTCCGTCGCGGTCTGGCCCCTTACCGAGTCGTGACCGACCGGTAGCCTGCACTTACGGCCTCTTCACACACTGGCGGGGAGGCTTGGCGGCGAACTGACTTTGACTTCGGAGGACCGCGGGTGCGCGTGCTGGTGGTGGAAGACGAGCGGAACCTCTGCGACGCGATCGCGCGGGGGCTGCGCCGCAAGGGGATGGCGGTCGACGTCGCGTACGACGGCCTGACCGGCCACGAGATGGCGTACGTGACGCGCTACGACGTGGTCGTGCTGGACCGGGACCTTCCGGGCATGCACGGCGACGAGATCTGCGCGGCGCTCGTCGCCTCCGGTGCCCTGACCCGGGTGCTGATGCTGACGGCCAGCGTCACCGTCGCCGAGCGCGTCGAGGGCCTGCAACTCGGCGCCGACGACTACCTGCCGAAGCCGTTCGCGTTCGAGGAGCTGGTGGCCCGGGTGCAGGCACTGGGCCGGCGGGCCACGCCGGCGGCGCCGCCGGTGCTGACCGTCGGCGACCTGATCCTCGACCAGGCCCGCCGGGTGGTGACCCGCGGCGGCGCGCCGATCGACCTGACAAACAAGGAGTTCGGCGTCCTCGAGGAGCTGCTCAAGGCCCGCGGCGGCGTGGTGTCCAGCGAGGAGCTGCTCGAACGGGTCTGGGACGCCAACACCGACCCGTTCACGACGACGGTCCGGGTGACGGTGATGACGCTGCGCAAGAAGATGGGCGACCCGCCGCTCATCGAGACGGTGGTCGGCGCGGGCTACCGCGTACCCGAACCGGTCGTCGTGATGCCCGCCGGCGGCGGGGCGTGACCGTCTACGCGAGCCGGCGCGAACGGCTGCGGCTGCGGCCGACGCTGCGGCTGCGGCTCACCCTGCTCAACGGCATCCTGCTGGTCGGCGCGGGCGCGATCCTGGTGCTGCTGGCCTGGCTCCTGGTCGGCGACGCCCTGCACCCGGCCGATGAGCTCCAGGCGGGCACCCAGGTGGTGCTCACCGACGGCACCCGGCTCGACGCGCTCACCTGGCAGAGCCAACTCGTCGACCGCGCCTCGCAGGAGTTGCTGGTCAAGGGCCTGATCGCGCTCTTCGCCATCGGACTGATCGGCATCGCGGGCGCGTACGCGGTGGCCGGCCGGGCGCTGCGCCCGCTGCACTTCGTCACGGCGACCGCGCAGCGCCTCGGCGAGGAGACGCTGGACCAGCGCATCCGCTACTCCGGCGCGGACGACGAGGTGGCGGAGCTGGCCGGCACGTTCGACGCGATGCTGGACCGGCTGGCCGCGGCGTTCGAGTCACAGAAACGCTTCGTGGCGAACGCGTCGCACGAGCTGCGCACGCCGCTGGCGGTGATGCGCACCGAGATCGACGTGACGCTCACCGACGACGAGGCCGACGTTGCCGAGTACCGCCGCATGGCCAAGGTCGTGCGCAACGCCTCCGAACGCGCGAACGGCCTGGTCGACGCGCTGCTGGTGCTGGCGCGCAGCGAGGCGCAGTCCGGCCGGCGGCTGGTGCGCAAAGTGCCGGCCGACCTGGCGACGAGCGTCTACAACGCGCTGTCGGCGGTGAAGGCCGAGGCGGAGCGGATGAAGCTCGACGTGACAACCGACCTGCGGGCGGCGCCGGTGGTCGGCGACCCGAGTCTGCTGGACCGGCTGGCCGGCAACCTGATCGAGAACGCGATCCGCTACAACCACCTGATGGGCCGGCTCTGGCTGCGCACGGAGAACGTGGACGGTCAGGCCCGGCTGGTGGTGGGCAACACCGGCTACGAGGTCGATCCGGGCGACGTGCCGGGGCTGTTCGAGCCGTTCCGCCGCGGCGGCTGGGAGCGGACCGGGTCGCGCGGGTCGGGGCTCGGCCTGTCGATCGTGCGGGCGGTCTGCGACGCGCACGGCGGGACGGTGTCGGCCGTGGCGCAGGAGGGCGGCGGCCTGGAGGTGACGGTGAGCCTGCCGGCGGCGGACAAGACGCCGGTGGTGGCGGCCACCGCTTCCGTGCCCCGCGCCAAGGGACTGGGAATCGCCCCGAGCTGAGCCCCGGCCAGCCCGGGCCGGAGGCCGACTGGTCTTGGCTAGGCCGGCCGCCGGGCGGAGCCGGCTGGTCTGGGCCGGAGGTCGGCTGGCCTTGGCTAGGCCGCCAGGCGGAGGTCGTCGCCGTGGCCCGCCTCGCGGCGGATGGTGCGCCAGCGCGAGACGCTGATGCCCAGCTCTGCCGCCAGCTCCGCATCGGTGATCTTCGGGCGGCGGGACTTGATCTCCACGGCGGTCTTGATGGTCTCGGCGGGGGTCCGGCGGGTCCGCTGGGCGGGCTTGGCGGCGGCCTTCGCCGGTGCCCGGCCCTTGGCGGCCGCCGTTGCGGCCTTCGTCGGCTGCGCGGGAACGGCGGCGCGGGCGGCCTGGCGGGTCAGCGTCGGTGCGAAGGCGGACACCTCGGCGCCGCGGGTCTTGGGCAGGCCGGTGCGGGGGAGGGCGGCGGCGACCTCGGCCAGCGCGGCGGCGGTGGCGCGGTTGCGCCGGACGCCGGCGACCGCCGGTCCGCCGGCGGCGGCGACCGCCGGAACCGGGGTCAGGGCCGGTGCCGCATTCGTCGTGGCGATCGCGGCGGGCTCCAGCGACGAGATGCGGCCGCCCAGCTCGACCAGGCAGATGCTCGCGACCACGATCAGCCCGTCGACCGACAGCGGCAGCAGGTAGGGCGACGCCCCGGTCTCGCCGTATCGGGCGGCGACGCCGGCCATGTGCCAGTAGGAGACCCAGGCCGCGATGCCCGCGATCGTCGCGGTCGCGAACAGCCGGGCGAAGGCCAGGGAGCGACGGTGTACCGGGACCCTCGAGATCAGTTCGACCGTGAGCAGCAGGGCGAGCGGCGGCCAGGCGGCGATTGCCTGGCTGATCGGGTTGTCCTGTGCGTGCAGGACATTCGCGACCACGGAGGCCGCGACGCCCAGGACGAGGGTCGCTCGCACGGCCCAGCGGACACGGCGAAGTTGCGGGAGTAACACCGGACGCTCCTCTGCCAGTCGAACCGAAAGCCGGACCCCGGAGGGGACCCGGCGAATCATCCTGTCGGCTCGATGTTTCGTTACGGCATCGGTGAGGCGATCGTCACCGACCGCGTCGCGTTCGTGTCGGGAGCGATGCGAACGCGTAACGCGGTCGTCCGGCGTGTCAGTTTGACTTCTTCTCGACCTCTGCTCGGATTTTGGGGAATTCGCCCTTTGCCTTGCTCAGCGACGTGAAATACCAGATCACCCAGCCGATGCTGCCCTCGTCGGCCCAGCCGCACATGATCAGGCGGTCGCCGTCGGCCTCGCCCTTGCCGCACCTGGCCACGCCGCCGAGCGTGCCCGGATCGGCGCGGGTGACGCCGGTCAGCTTCAGCTCCTTGATGCCGTCGGCGAAGGCGGTCTCGAACTCGCGCTGCGGGTCCTCGAGCGGGGCCGCGGCGGCCGCGACGATGACGATGTCCCGCTTCGCCACGGTGCCGTAGAGGGCGCCGATCCGCTGCGTGGCGCCCGGGACGTTGGCGGGGCCCTCGCGCAGCTGCTCGCCGACGGCCAGGAACTTCGGGTCGGTCAGCTTGGGCCGGCTGCCCAGCGTCTTCGGCTCCACCACGGTGATCGTGGGTGCCTCGGTGGTTGTGGTCGGCGTGGGTGTCGCCAGCGCGCCCCCTAGATCCTTGGCGGCGTTGCGGCCCGCGAGGTAGACGGCCGTGCTGCCGCCGACGCAGAGCACCAGGACGACGGCGATCGACATCAGGGTGATCGGCACCACCCTCGACTTCGCCTTGGGCGGGGGAGGGTAGCCCGGCATCGGCTGCCCGGCCGGCGGGTAGCCGGGTTGTCCTTGCCCGGGCGGCGGGTAGCCGGGTTGTCCTTGCCCGGGCGGCGGGTAGCCGGGTTGTCCCTGCCCAGATGGCGGGTAGCCGGGCTGTCCCTGCCCGGGCGGCGCGAAGCCGGGCGGTGCATATCCGGGCTGTGTGTAACCGGGCTGTGTGTAACTGGGCTGTGGGTATCCGGGCTGTGTCTGCTCGGGCTGTGCATAGCCTGGCTGTGTCTGTTCGGGCTGTGGATAACCGGGCTGTGGGTATCCGGGCTGTGTCTGCTCGGGCTGTGCATAGCCTGGCTGAGTCTGTTCGGGCTGTGGATAACCGGGCTGTGCGTATGCGGGCTGTGTCTGCTCGGGCTGTGCATAGCCCGGCTGTGTCTGCTCAGGCTGTGTATATCCGGGCTGGGCAGGGCCGGGATACGGCTGCCCAAGGCGTGTCTGCTCAGGATCTGCATAGCCCGGCTGGCCGTAGCCGGGCTGAGTCACGGCGGGTTGCGCGTCTGGTGGTGGCGGCGGGAAGCCGGGCTGCGGCGGGACCGAGGACGGCACATCCGGGTTCGGCTGGCCCTGATAGGGGAGGCCGGCCTCGCTCGGATAGGGCTGGGTCGGTGGATGGTCCGGCAGGCCCGCGGCGCCGGGCTGTTCGGGGTGGGGCGGGCCCGGTTGAGGCTGGTTCGGCGGCTGCGACATCAACGCTCCATCGATCGGGCAACGGCAGGGGCCGCGCCGCGCCCGGCCCGCACCTTGGCGGCGCGGACATGCCGGGACATGACACCGTTATCCGATCTCGTCACGCGCGTGACGAACCCTTGGTCCGGCCCCGGCGACGACTCGATCGGTAGGACCGACCCTAGCGTCTGTATCGGACGGGAGCCGAGGTGAGGCGAGGCCCGGGTGAACGCCGGGACTATCCGGACACCGATGCGACAACCCGATTCCGGTGTACGGACAGGCGGTGGATGGGCCGTGCCGGGCGGTGCCGATGTACAAGCACGTGGTGGCTGGGCTGTTGCCGGCGGTGCCGGTGTGTGGGGCGGGCGGCGGCTGGGCCGCGCGGCCTGGACCGCCCGTCCGAGGCGGGCGGTGGGCCGGTGGGGTCCGTGAATCCGCGAGCCGCGCCGGGCTGGTCGCCACGGCGGGGCTCGCGGTACGGGGTCAGGACTTCTGCTCGATCTCGCCGCGCATGGCGACGAATTCCTTCTCGAGGTCGGCCTTCTTCTTGAACATCATCGTGATCATGCCGACGCTGCCGTTGTCGGACCAGACGCAGACGGCCATCGGTACGCCGGCGGTGTCGCTGTCGCCGCACTTCGCGATGCCGCCGAGCGGGCCCGGGTCGGTGTCGGTCATGGCGGTGACGTTGATGCCGCCCTGGCCGAGGCCGGAGGTGAACTCGTCGAAGCGGCTCTGCGCGGAGCCGTTGAGCGAGGACGCCGCGGCGACCATGACGAGGTCCTGCTCGGTCGGGTCGCCGTAGACCGCGCCGACCGCGCCGGTGGCGCCCGGGAGCTGGGCCATCTGGCCGTCCAGGCCCTCGACGCTGCTCTGCAGGCCGGCGTCGGTGGTCTTGGGGCGGCCGCCCAGCGTCTCCGGCTCGACCACGGTGATCTTGGAGGCGTCGACGACCTCTTCGATCTTGTCCTTGGAGACGAAGAAGATGGCGACGCCGCCGGCGATGCAGAGCAGCATGACGACGCCGATCGAGATGAGCACGATCTTCAGCGCCGAGGACTTCTTCTTCGGGGCGACGGGCGTGCCGTACATCGGGGCTCCGCTACCCGGAGGCGGGTACGCGCCCTGGTCGGCGGGCGGCGGGTACCCGGGCTGGCCCGGCGGCGGGTAGGAACCCGGGCCGGGTGGCGGGTAGGAGCCCGCGCCGGGCGGCGGCGGATAGGCGCCGTGGCCGGGAGGCGGCGGGTACGAGGGCTGCGCGGGCGGCGGGTAACCGGGTGCCGCCGGCGGCTGGTAACCGCCTTCGGGACCCGGCTCCCCGGGAGCGGGTGGCTGGTACGGCGGTTGTGACATGGAAACTCCAGAGCTAAAGACGTCGGCCGCCGGAGCCTACCGACCCCGGTCAACTCGTGGCGTCGCGAACCCGTCACTCTTTGAAATGAGTGCCGTAAGACCATCGTCCCCGCGCCGGGACCAGCGCGGGGACGATGTGCGGAGAAAGCGTCAGGCGGGCAGGCTGGCCACGCCCCGCGGCAGGAACCGCTTGCCGGTGACCCGCTCCGAGGTGCCGCTGCGGTCCAGGTACGGCGTCACGCCGCCCAGGTGGAACGGCCAGCCGGCGCCCAGGATCATGCACAGGTCGATGTCCTGCGCCTCGGCGACGACGCCCTCGTCCAGCATCAGCCGGATCTCCTGCGCCAGCGCCTCGAGCGCCTTTGTGCGTACCTCTTCGGCGGTCAGCGGGGCGGAACCGCCCTCGACCAGCTTGACCACCTCGGGGTTGATCTCGTCGTCGACCATGAGCGGCAGGCCGGCGTCGACGATCTTCTTGAGGTTGGGGCTGTCGCCGAAGCGGTCCGGGAACGCGCTGTGCAGCGTGCCGCCCACGTGGTAGGCGACCGCGGGGCCGACGAGCTGGAGCAGCGCGATCGGCCGCATCGGCAGGCCCAGCGGGTCCAGCGCCGAGTCGACGACCGACAGCGGCGTGCCGGCGTCGATGGCGTTGAAGACCTCGCTGGTGAAGCGGGTCAGCAGCCGGTTGACCACGAACGCCGGGGCGTCCTTGACCAGCACCGAGGACTTGCGCAGCTCCTTGCCGACGGCGAACGCCGTGGCCACCGCCGCGTCGTCGGTCCGCTCGCCCTTGATGATCTCGAGCAGCGGCAGCACGGCGACCGGGTTGAAGAAGTGGAAGCCGACGACCCGCTCGGGGTGCTCGAGGTCGGCGGCCATCTCGGTCACCGACAGCGAGGAGGTGTTCGTCGCCAGGATCGCCTCGGGAGTGACGATCTTCTCCAGCTCGGCCCAGATCTGCTTCTTGAGCTCGAGGTTCTCGAAGACAGCCTCGATCACGAAGTCGGCGTCGGCGAAGACGGACTTGTCGACCGAGCCGCTGACCAGGCCGCGCAGCTTGGCCGCGGTGCCCTCGTCCATCCGGCCCTTGCCGACCAGCTTGTCGATCTGGCCGTGCACGTAGCCGACGCCCTTGTCGACCCGGGTCTGGTCCAGGTCGGTCAGCACGACCGGCACCTGAAGGCGGCGGGCGAAGAGCAGGGCGAGCTGGGAGGCCATCAGGCCGGCGCCGATGATGCCGACCTTGGTGACCTTGCGGGCCAGCGACTTGTCCGGCACGCCGACCGGGCGCTTCGCGCGGCGCTGCACCAGGTCGAACGCGTACAGGCTGGCGCGGGACTCGTCGCCCAGGATCAGGTCGGCGAGCGCCTGGGTCTCAGCGGCGGTGCCGTCCTCGAAGGACGCCTCCTTCGCCAGCGCGAGCAGCTCGAGGGCCTTGTTGGCCGACGGGACCGCGCCGTGCAGCTTCTCGTCGAGCTGCTGCTTGACGAAGAAGAGCACGCCCTCCCACATGTCCCTGTCGACCTCGGGGCGGGTGACCGTGATCTCGCCCTTGACGACGCCGGCGGCCCACTCGAGCGAGTGCTCGAGGAAGTCGGCCGCCTCGAAGAGCGCGTCGGCGAGGCCCAGCTCGGCGGCCTGCTTCGGCCGGAGCACCTTCTGGGTCAGCGGGTTCTGGAGGATGACCTGCGCCGCGCCCGGCAGGCCGATGAGGTTGGGCAGCAGCTGGCTGCCGCCCCAGCCGGGCACCAGGCCGATCGCGACCTCGGGCAGGCCGAGGGCCGCCGCGCCGCTGGAGACGGTGCGGTAGTGGCAGTGCAGGGCGGACTCGAGGCCGCCGCCGAGCGCCGCGCCGTTGATGAACGCGAACGTCGGGATGGCGGAGTTCTTCAGGCGGGCGAAGACCGAGTGGCCCAGCTCGCCGAGCGCGACGGCCTGCTCCCGCTCGGTGATGAACGGCATGCCGGTGATGTCGGCGCCGACGCAGAAGATGTACGGCTTGCCGGTCAGCGCGATGAACGCCGGGTCGGCCTCGGTGGCCGTGGTGATGGCCTCGTCGAGCGAGCGCAGCCCGGCCGGGCCGAAGCTGTTCGGCTTCTTGTAGTCCAGGCCGTTGTCGAGGGTGATGATCGCGGCGGGCTTGTCCAGCCCGGGAACCCGGACCAGGCGTACGAGCGCCTTGGTCACGACCTCGTTGGGGTAGTCAGGCAGAGCCGTCACTTGTCCGCACCTTCCCAGTGGGGGTTCTCCCAGATGACCGTGCCGCCCATGCCGATGCCGATGCACATGGCGTTGATGCCGTACCGGACCTCGGGGTGCTCCTCGAAGTGCCGGGCCAGCTGGGTCATGAGCCGGACACCGGAGCTGGCGAGCGGGTGCCCGATGGCGATCGCGCCGCCCCACGGGTTCACCCGCGGGTCGTCGTCGGCGATGCCGTAGTGGTCGAGGAACGCGAGCACCTGGACGGCGAAGGCCTCGTTCAGCTCGAACAGGCCGATGTCGTCGATGGTCAGGCCGGCGAGGCGCAGCGCCTTCTCGGTCGACGGGATCGGGCCGTAGCCCATGATCTCCGGCTCGACGCCGACGAAGCCGTACGAGACCAGCCGCATGGCGACCGGCAGGCCCAGCTCGCGGGCGGTGTCCTCGTCGGCGAGGATGGCGGCGGTGGCGCCGTCGTTGAGGCCGGCCGCGTTGCCCGCGGTGACCCGGCCGTGCGGACGGAACGGCGTCTTGAGGGTGGCGAGCTTCTCCAGCGACGTGGCGCGCGGCGCCTCGTCGACGGTGGCCAGGCCCCAGCCCTGCTCCGCGTTGCGGATCGCGACGGGCACCATGTCGGGCTGCAGCTTGCCGTTCGCGTACGCCTTCGCGGTCTTCTCCTGCGAGGCGAGACCGAACGCGTCGACCCGCTCCTTGGTGATGTTCGGGAGGCGGTCGTGCAGGTTCTCGGCGGTGGAGCCCATCACGAGTGCGGACGGGTCGACCAGCTTCTCGGCCAGGATCCGCGGGTTGGGGTCGACGCCCTCGCCCATCGGGTGCCGGCCCATGTGCTCGACGCCGCCGGCGATGGCGACGTCGTAGGCGCCCATGGCGATGCCGCCGGCGACGTTTGTCACCGCGGTCATGGCGC